>CAZOVG010000001.1:0-596635 GCA_964583335.1 uncultured Pseudobdellovibrionaceae bacterium
ATCGTACCAACGTTACAGTGCGGCTTGTTCCGCTCAAATTTCTCCTTAGCCATCGTCTTTTGCTCCTCGCATCGTGTCTTTAAGAGTCTATACGCCATAAGCCCGCTGATGCGGGGTTTTAAGTCATGACAGTGGTTTAGAAAACAAGCGACGCGCTGTCAACGGGTTTTTTACCCGGGCCGGGGCGGTCCCTTTACACACAAACTTGTGTTTTGAGACGGAAAATCATACATTCCCGGCCATGAGCAGTCCGATAAACAGTCTTGGCTTCGACCGCCCCCCGCAGGATACGCGGGTTGTCGTCGCTATGTCGGGCGGCGTAGACTCTTCGGTTGTGGCTGCCCTTCTGCATGAAGAGGGCTATGACGTTGTGGGCGTGACCTTACAACTCTATGACCAAGGCGCCGCTGCGGCTGCCGGAGGCATTGTGCGCTCCAAGACGTGCTGCGCGGGACAGGATATTCAGGATGCCGCGCAGGTGGCGGCCAAGATGGGCTTTCCGCATTATGTACTTAATTATGAAAGCCATTTCAGGGAATCCGTGATCGACGATTTTGCCGACAGTTATCTGAGGGGGGAAACGCCTATTCCCTGCGTCCGGTGCAACCAGACGGTCAAGTTCCGCGATTTGATGAAGGTGGCGCAGGATCTGGGGGCGGCGTGCCTTGCGACGGGGCATTATATCCGGCGGGACACGGCTTCGGACGGGCAGGCGGCGTTGTACAGGGCCGTCGATGGCGGCAAGGATCAGAGCTATTTCCTGTTCGCTACGACGCAGGAACAGCTTGAATTTTTAAGGTTTCCGCTTGGTGCATGGGGGAAAGACGTGACGCGGGCGCATGCGCAGCGGCTGGGCCTTCTGACCGCCGACAAGCCGGACTCGCAGGATATCTGCTTCGTGCCGCACGGGGATTACGCCAAGGTCGTTAAGAAAATCCGGCCCGAGGCGGGCAAGCCGGGCGCAATCGTCCATGCGGACGGGCGCGTTGTCGGGCAGCACGAGGGGATCGTTCATTACACGATCGGGCAGCGCAAAGGGCTGGGGATCGGCGGGGGGGTCAGCGACAATAATGAACCGCTTTACGTTCTGGGAATTGATGCGGCGGCCAACCGGGTAATCGTCGGGCCGAAGGCTGCGCTGGCGCGGACCGTGATGGTGCTGAAAGACTGCAACTGGCTTCTGGACGACCGGGCGCTGCAAAACCTGGCGATCGGTGTCAAGTTTCGCTCCGTTATGCCACCCGTTTCTGCGCTTTTGTCGGTTTCGGGCGAAATTGCCGAGATTGCGCTTGCGGATGCGCATTATGGCATTTCACCCGGGCAAGCGGCTGTCTGCTATATCGGCGAGCGTGTGATCGGCGGCGGATGGATCACTGAGACGCGCTGAACTCTCTCTCAAAGCAAAAGCCCCGTATAACCGGGGCTTTTTTTAAAATTCTGCGTTTGTATCGCTTAGCGCGTTCCGGGCGCCTTGATGCCCAGAGCCTCATTGACTGCATTTTCAATTTGCGCCTCGCGGCCTGTCAGCGCCTGCGCGGCCACTCCGGTCTGCCCCTCATTGCGGACATGCGTTACGGTTGCTTCGGCCCCGGCCCGTACGCCGCCTTCAACGCCTTCTTTGCCAGCGCGCCCAAAGTTTGTCACGAGATTACCCAATCTTTCGTACCATGCGGGACCGTGGGAATCCATCAGTTGCTTGGTGCTAATGTCCGGGCTTCTGTAGCCTTGATCCTGAGATGCCTGCTCACTGAAGAGGGCGCGGCGAATGTTTCTAACATCAATATCCTCGGGTTTTGTTCTTCGGCTGGGATCGCTCACATCGGCGTTCATCTGTGCCGCCATTTGCTCGCGCATCATTTTTTCCTGAGCCTTGCCGATCTCAGAAGACAGAAAGCGATCAAGGTTGGCCGGCTCCATGAAATTGCCGCGCGTTCGCTGGCTCACGTCTACGAACTGAAGTCTTTCTACATCTACTGCTGCCATGATCTTTTCCTCATTTTAAACTTTAATATCAAAAAAAAGCCTTGTTCATCAAAACCATCAAGCCAGCCCGAAGCCCGGCTTGCTTACGGGTGACGGATCGACCATGATGCCCGGCCGCTGACCGCCCGGACCGTAATTCATGATCAGCTGCGCCTCTGTCATCTTCCCTTCCGGGTTAGGCGCGTTGTTCGCTAAGATATCGGGCTGTCTATATCCCATGGTCTGGGACGCCTGTTCGGCGAACAGCGCACGGCGGATGGTGGTTTCGTTCGGCACCACACCTTGGGCACGGATTTGCTCGTTCAGCAGATTCGACTGCGCTTGCCCCAACTGAGAATCCAGAAAACTCCGCAAATTGTTAGGCGCCATAAAATCGCCGCGAGTCCGGATAGAAACGTCAACAAAATCAAGTGTTTCTACGTTTACTGTCGGCGTTGGCGTTGTACTCATGTATGCCATAATGATCACCCTAGAATTTCTTATACTTTTTTTCCTTACCCTAACTATAGCCAATTTTTCCGTAATTTTGCAACAAATTGGTTTTTTGAGGCCGCGTCTTGACAAACGCAGCCGAAAAGCTCATTAAGAACCCTTCCGAGCCTGATTTTTGGGCTATTTTAGCTGGGAGAATGGCTCCCGGCTTAATTCTGGGGCTCTGTAGCTCAGCGGTAGAGCAGAGGAATCATAATCCTTTGGTCCGGTGTTCAAATCACCGCAGAGCCACCATTTTTCTCTCCGCTTTTCGGTCATGACGTAGCACGGTTAAACGAGCACCGGATTGCGTCGGGAGCCTCTGGAAAGGTTATCGAAATTCCTTGGAGCTATCGCCGTTAAGGCCAGCCTTGATCAAAATTCGAACTTTATGCCTGCTAGAACCGTGAACGGCTTGCCCGGTCTGGCGCCCGCGGGGCGGCGGGCCGCGACATATTCCTGATCCGTGATGTTGTCGGCCGTCAGGAACAGGCGCGTATTGTCGAGAATCTCATACTCTCCGGCCATATCGACGATGAAGTGCGAGTCTGTGCCTTGTCCGGCAGGGATCGAGCCCTTTCCGGCCTCCGTACGCATTTCATCGACATATTTTCCGGCCAGGTGAATTTCCCATTTGGGGTGGACGACCCCCGCAGAGACATAAAACTGGTGCTCGGGGATATAGGGCAGTTCATCGCCCTCCTCAACCGTGCCCCATTCCTCGAAGTCGCTGACGAAACTGTTCTGGAATTCGGCACTGGTCCATGTGTAGTTGAAATTCAACGGAAGGCTTACTTCGTTGACGTTCAGCGCGGGCGCAAGGTCATAGCCAAGGCTGAGTTCAATTCCGTGCGCGTCCACTTCTCCGGCGTTGAACTGCTCACCGGTACCGGCATCGCAGCCCGAAGAAATCGTGCACTCGCCGAGCAGGTTTGAATAATCGCTATAGAAGCCGACCAACTCGGCGCTGAAGACGTCCCGATTATAACGCAGACCGAGTTCGTAATTTATGCTTTCCTCGTTGTCGTTTTCGGCGTTCCCCGGGGAGGGCGGCGCGAACCCCTTATGCACACCCCCAAAAGCGCTTAGGGAGTCCGTGAAGCTATAGCCCACGCCGAGGCCGGGCACGAAGGCTGTGAGAGTGTTTGACACCGCATCACCATTGTTACGGTTTTCGCTGCGCAGGTCGATGTGTTCAAAGCGCGCACCAGGGACGAACGTCCAGTCGCCATAAGCAATTTCATCCAGAACGTAGAGCGCAACCGCTTTCGCGGTTGCATGGGCATTGGTTTGCGAACCCGGCGCGCCAGCGGCTGCCAGTTCCATCACACCGTCGGTGATGCTGTAGCGATCCTGGTGCTGGAAACGGTCTTCCTTATCGTAGTGATAACGTGCGCCGATTTCGATCTTGTGATCGGTCTCACCGATTTGCGCACGCGTCCCGAGATCGGATTGTATTCCGGTGGAGTAATAGGCGCGGTTGTTCGCACGGATGGTGATGTTGTTCGCCGCCGAGCCGTCCAGATCCGTCTCGCCCTTCACGGCGCTGAGGTGCGCCGCGCTTTCGAGCGCCGGGCCGATCGCGCGCGACACGCCGCCCACGACAACGTTTTGTACTTTATACCAGTTACGCCCGAACTGATTGTGGTAGAGCGTTGTGGTCACGTCGAACCGCCCGAAATCGGCAAAATGGCGAAGCTGGTATTGCCGATGGTCGGCATCCATGCGGTCCATTTGCGAGCCGGCGTAGCGGCGGTAGGGGTCGTCGTTGAAGTCTTCCTCAGTCAAGCCGAGATAGGTCTCACGCGAATTCTCATGCGTCGCGCCTATTTTAAATTCAAGTGACTGGTAAATTTCCGCCGCGGGGTCGGTGCCGATGCGGAATTTGCCCATGCCGTCCTGAATCGAGTAGCCCGTATCGCCTCCCACAATATCGACCGACTTAAACCCGTCGGTGGCTTCGTGTCCGAAATCAAGGACGTATCCGAAGTTGCCGTATGTGTTGCCGTAACGGAACTGGGCGCGGCGCGTATCGTCCGACCCGTAGCCGAGAACCGCCCTGCCGCTTCTCTCCGACGGTATGGAAGTGCTGATCATGTTTACTGCGCCGCTGGTCGTGCGGGGGCCAAATTTTATTGTGCTGGAGCCTTTGCGGACCTCGACGCCTTCCATGCGGCTTACGCGAGGGAAATAGTAGGCCGCGGGCGCGGCATAAGGTGCCGGCGCAATCAGAACACCATCTTCCATGAGGGTGATGTCCGCGCTGCGATCCGAGCGGCCACCGCGCAGGCCGATATTGGGGCGGTTGCCGTAGCCTTCCTCCTCCTGGAGGTTTACGCCGGGAACCTGTCTCAGCACACGGTTGATGTCGGTATAGGCGTTGCGCTCAAGGGTCTGCTGGTCGATAAACTGGGCCGATCCGGTAATGTCCTGAACGTTTTCGGCATTGCCGATCACCATGACCCGCTCCATAACAACGCGTTCACGATCCTTTACGCTTTCGCTCTCTGCCTTAGCTTCTTGAATAGGCGCCTCTGCGACTTCCTCGGCAAAAGCAGTGCTGTGCGGATTGAGATTTATAAGGGCGGCGGCGACAAGCACGGTTTTGAAAGAGGTACGCATTGAAAAGCCTCGTTTTTTTCTTGTAAGTGAGAATGATTATCATTATTTTGCAAAACAGTAAGTTTGGAATCATTCTCAGTCAAGAGTAATAATCATTCGCATAGCACTTGGCGATATTCACCCGCAGGGGGTTTTCGAAGGCCGGGGCACGGCTCAGCGTATGGAGGCCGGATTACTCCTGTCGCTGCTGCTCCATGCCGTCGCGGTTTATACGCTTCTCGTCTTTCCGGTGCAGACCGTTACCCTGCCCGCGCTTATCGGCACGCCTCACGCGATTGAGGTGGAGTTCGTGGCGCCCGCGCCCGAGGTGAAGATGCCACCCGCGCCGCCGGTTATTGCGCCTGAGCCTGTTGAAAGGAAAGCCCCTGCCCCGGTCATTAAGGCCGAAGCCAAAAAGGTCTCTAAAATCGAACACTCTCCTTCAAAGCCCGATAAGGTCAAGACCCTTCCAGAGCGCCTGAACGCCGTAGAGCCTGCGTCCGCGGCGCTCTCATCCGCCCCGCGTGCGCAGGATTCACCGGCAATTTCCGGCTCTTCAGGACCCGCAGCCTCGTCGGGTTCCATCCCGGTCGTCCGCGAGGCGGGCTTAAAGGGCCGCCGGGTCCAGCCGGAGTATCCGTCCCGCGCTTTGCGATTGCGGCAGGAGGGTGTTGTGCTGTTGCATGTTATGGTTTCCGAAGACGGTTCGCAGCAGAGCGTCAAAATCGTCAAGCCTTCCGGGTATGATTTGCTCGACGAAGCCGCACTCAAGGCTGTACAGAAGTGGCGGTTTGAGCCCACGCAGCGCAACGGTCAGGCGATTAAAAGCTGGATCGAGATCCCTGTAGAATTCAAGATCCGGTGATCGGGGATGCCTCCCTAGAGGAACCCCGTTAATTTTTCCTCGTAAAAACGCCCCTGCGACGAAGGATGTGGACTTTCCGCGCGTATCACGTAACCTGAGCGAAATCGGGCCGAAGTAGGTTTGTGTTCTAAATTATAGGGTGATGATGCCTAGATTTCTTGTTTTTTTGATCGCTTTCAGCGTCTTAAGCCTTTCTGCCGAGGCGCAGCGCCCAGGCCCTAAAGGCCCCACCGAGGTTATCGCAAAGATTGTGCGTACGCAGGATTTCTTCGATAGCGTGGAAGCTCTGGGCACTACCAAGGCCAAAGAAACCATCGTGATTACCGCCGATACGGCGGAAAAGGTTACGGCCATTCATTTTGAGGACGGGCAGACCGTCAAGCAGGGCGATCTTTTGATCACGCTGGACAAGGGTGAGGAGGAAGCCGCACTTAACGCCGCTCTGGCCTCTCTCGCCGAAGCCAAGGGTGCGTATGAGCGGGCGCGAACACTTCAGGATAATAACGCCTTGTCCAAGGGCACTTTGCAGGAGCGTCTGGCAACGCTGAAGCAAAACGAAGCCTCGGTCGAAGAAATTAAATCCCGAATTGAGAAGCGCGATATCAGGGCGCCGTTCGATGGCATGCTTGGCCTTCGGGAAGTCAGCGTGGGCGCATTGGTGCAGCCCGGGGCCAAGATCACCACCCTTGATGATCTTAGCCAGATCAAGGTTGATTTTGACGTGCCTGCGGTGTTTCTCACCAGCCTTAAGCCTGGCATGAGCATTACCGGGCTGGTGCAAGCCTTCGGCGATCGGACATTTACTGGCGAGGTCCGCACCATCAATACGCAGGTGGACCCCGTAACGCGAACGGTTACGGTGCGGGCCTTCGTTTCCAACACCGATGGCGCTCTGCGGCCCGGACTTCTGATGAGCGTTATCCTCAAGAAAAACTTCCGACAGGCGCTGGTGATTCCCGAGGAGGCTCTGATCAAAAGAGGAGCCGGCAACTTCGTTTATGTCGTTACGCAGGAGCAAGATAAAATCATCGCGCGGCAAACCCCGATCGAGATCGGCGGGCGGATGCCGGGGTTTTTGGAAGTTTTGTCGGGCCTGAAGGCGGAAGATAAAATCGTCGTGGACGGAGTCGTTAAGATCAATGACGGGGCGGAGATTGTGGTTCGCGCCGTTGAGGAGGGGACGACCCCGCTTGGGGATCTTCTGAAGCAAAACAAGGAGCAGGACGTGGCCCCTCCGGCATCGGAGAAGGGCCCGTAAAATGCTTTTATCCGATGTTTCCGTCACCCGGCCCGTTTTCGCATCCGTCATGTCGCTGTTGCTGGTTGCGTTCGGAATGGTCTCCTTTATGCAGCTTCCCTTAAGAGAATATCCGGATATCGACCCGCCTGTGGTGTCTGTCGATACGAGTTACCGCGGCGCTTCGGCCAGCGTGGTCGAGACGCGCATTACAGAAGTCATAGAAGACCGGATTTCCGGAGTTGAGGGCATCAAATTCGTGTCTTCCTCCTCTTCGGACGGTCGTTCGCGTATCAATATTGAATTCGATACGGGGCGCGATATTGAGGCCGCGGCGAACGACGTGCGCGACAGGGTTTCAGGTGTTCTTGACAACCTGCCCGAAGAGGCCGATCCGCCAGACATTCAGAAGGCGGATTCCAGCGACGATGTTATCATCTGGCTTAATCTTGTGAGCGACCGCATGAGCGGTCTGGAACTGACGGATTACGCCAAGAGATATCTGCAGGACCGTTTTTCCGTTCTACCCGGCGTCGCGCGTGTGCAGATCGGCGGCGGCTTGGAATATTCCATGAGGGTTTGGCTGGACCGCAAGCAGATGGCGGCGCGCGGGCTTACGGTTGAAGATGTCGAGAACGCGCTGCGCTCAGAGAATGTCGAGTTGCCCGCCGGGAGCATTCAGTCGCAAACCATGCAATTTACCGCACGTATTCAGCGCGGATACCAGAGCGCCGAAGACTTCCAGAAACTAATTATTGCACAGCAGGATAATTATCTTGTGCGTCTTGGCGATATCGCCAAGATCGAAAAGGCCGCAATTGAAAAGCGTACGATGTACAGGGGCAACGGTGTTTCCATGGTTGGTCTTGGGATCATCAAGCAATCCAAGGGTAATACGATCGACGTGGCGCAGGGCGCCATTGAGCTTGCCGAGCGGCTGGCGCCTAATCTTCCACCCGGTATGGAGATCATCAATTCGTATGACACGTCTGTGTTTATTCGCGGCGCGATCAAGGAAGTTTACAGCACCCTTTTTCTTGCCATCATTCTGGTTGTCGCCGTTATCTATCTGTTCCTTGGGAGCGCGCGGGCGGTTCTGATCCCGGCCGTTACCGTTCCGGTTTCGCTGATCGCGACGTTCATCGTGCTTCATATGTTTGGGTTTTCGATTAACCTGCTGACGCTGCTTGCGCTTGTTCTGGCCATCGGGCTGGTCGTGGACGACGCGATTGTGGTTCTTGAGAACGTTTATCGCCGTATCGAGGAGGGTGAGTCCCCTCTCTCCGCCGCTTTCAATGGAACACGGCAGGTTGGGTTTGCTGTGATTGCGACCACGATGGTTATTGTGGCCGTCTTTGCGCCCATCACGTTTGTGGAGGGGGATCTTGGACGTTTGTTCACGGAATTCGCGGTGACGATGTCTGCGGCGGTGATATTCTCCACCTTTGTGGCTGTAACACTTTGCCCCATGCTGGCTTCCAAGGTTCTCCGCAAGGCCGAGCGCAGCGCGATGAGCGCCTATGTTGACACGGTGTTTCAGGCTTTCAGCGACCGTTATATAGAGGTTTTGAAGCGGGCCCTTCATTTCCGGGCAGCGTTCGTTTTGATCTTCGCCGGTCTGGCCGCCCTGTCGGTGGTGCTTTTTGAAAATCTTCCCTCAGAGTATGCGCCGAAGGAAGACCGGGGGGCCTTTTTTCTCATGGTGAACGGGCCCGAGGGCGCGTCGTTCGAGTTCATGCAGGAATACATGAATGAGATTGAAAGCCGTCTTATGCCGTATACCGAGAGCGGAGAAGTCAGGCGGCTTCTGGTCCGTGCGCCGCGTTCGTTCGGGACTCTGGCCAGCTTTAACGACGGTATTATTATCGTTGTGCTGGCGGACTGGGCGGTGCGACGAAACGGCTTTGATATTATGAGCGAAGTTTCCAAGAAACTGTCCGATCTGCCCGGTGTGCGGGTTAACGCGAATATGCGGCAAAGTTTCGGGCGCGGCGTATCGAAACCGGTACAGTTTGTTCTGGGCGGCGGCACTTACGAAGAATTGGCGCAGTGGCGCGATACGCTGATCGAAAAAGTTAAAGAAAATAACCCCGGCTTTGTCGATATCGACAGTGATTACAAGGAAACCAAGCCGCAACTGCGCCTGATCATCGACAAGGATCGCGCGGGCGATCTGGGCGTCAGTGTGGAGACCGTCGGACGAACGCTTGAGACCATGCTGGGTTCGCGGCGTGTTACGACCTATATCGACGAGGGCGAAGAGTATGACGTTATTCTGGAGGGTGACCGGGAGCAGCAGCGCACCCCGACGGATATGCAGAATATCTATGTGCGCTCGGACCGGACCGGCGCCCTTATACCGCTGGCCAGTCTTGTCAAGATCGAGGAATACGCGGATGCCGGATCGCTGAACCGATATAACCGTGTTCGCGCGGTGACGATCGAGGCGGGACTTGAGAAGGGTTATTCGCTCGGGGAGGCTTTGTCGTACCTTCGTGATCTTACGCGCGAGCATCTGCCAGAACAGGTTGTTATCGATTACAAGGGCGAGTCCCTCAATTATCAGGGCAGCGGCTCTTCTCTCGGGTTCGTATTTATCATGGGCTTTGTGATTGTGTTTCTGGTTCTGGCTGCCCAGTTCGAGAGCTATATCCACCCGCTGGTGATTATTCTGACCGTGCCGCTGGCTATTGCCGGCGCGTTGCTTGGGCTTTACATCACCGGTAACTCGCTCAACGTTTACACGCAGATCGGACTGATTATGCTGATCGGGCTGGCTGCCAAAAACGGCATCTTGATTGTGGAGTTCGCCAACCAATTGCGCGATGAAGGGAAGGAGTTTTCCGAGGCCTTGATCGGGGCGTGCTATACACGCCTTCGCCCCATCATCATGACCGGGATTACGACCATCGCGGGCGCGGTGCCGCTTATTCTAGCGAGCGGGCCGGGTTCCGAGACACGTATTGCGATTGGCGTGGTGATTTTCTTCGGTGTTTTCGCCGCCATGATTTTTACACTCTTTGTCGTTCCCATCGCTTATGATCTTATGGCCCGTAAAACCGGATCGCCGGGTGATGTCAGACGCAAACTCGAACAGGAGATGCAGGCCTCGTGATTTTCGTTCGCCGATTCCAGAAGAAGACGCGCCCCCTCGCCATGATCCTTGCGGGCGGGATGCTGCTGGGCGGGTGTTCTGTCGGGCCGGATTACGAGGCGAAGAGCACGAATTTCGCGAGCGCGTGGTTCGCGCCGGAAACGGATAAAATCTCGCAGGACGCGGTCAAGCTCGACTGGTGGACGATTTTCGGCGATCCGCTGCTGGAGAAATACATCACGCAGGCCGCCGCCAACAATAAAGACGTTCAGGTGGCCACGGCCAACGTGCGCCGGGCGCGGGCGCTGCGGGCGCAGGAGGCCTCCGGCTTCTGGCCGCAGATCGAGAGTTCGGCGGAGGGCAACCGCTCCCGGGGCAGCGACGAGGTTTCAAGCGGCGGAAACGCCAAGCCGGAGAATCTGTTCGGCGCGGGGCTGGACGCCTCGTGGGAGTTGGATCTTTTCGGCGGGACGCGGCGGGCCACCGAGGCCGCGCAAGCCCGGCTGGACGGCGCGCAGGCCGGTTATGAGGGCGTGATGCTCTCGACGCTGGCCGAAGTGGCGCGCAATTATTACACGGCGCGGGGCCTGCAAAAGCGCATCGCGATCACCGAGAACAACGCCGAGCTTTTAAAGCAAACCTCCGCGCTGATCGAGGCGCGGCTCAAGGCCGGGGAGGCCAGCGAATTCGATTTCTCCCGCGCGCGGGGCGAATATGAGCTGACGGTCGCGCGGATTCCGAATTTGAAGGCCGATCTTTACGCGACGGTTTTTTCGCTGTCCGTTCTGCTCGGTCTGCCGCCCGAGGCGCTTTTGAGCGAGATGCAGGCCGTGCAGCCCCTGCCCGCGCCGCCGGACGTGGTTCCGGTGGGCTTGCGTTCGGACATTTTGCGCCGCCGCCCCGACGTCAAGGCGGCCGAGCGCGAACTGGCCGCGTCGATCGCCGATATCGGCGTCGAGACGGCGGAGCTGTTCCCGAAATTCTTCGTGACCGGGGATATCGGATCGCAGGCCCGCGTGTTCGGCGACGTGTTCAGCGCGGCGGGCGGGCTGTGGTCTTTCGGGTCGTTGGTGCAATGGCCGGTGTTCCGGGGCGGGGAAATCCGCGCCCGGATCAAGGCGGCGGAGGCCGAGGGCGACGCGGCGCTGGCCACCTATGAGAAGGCGGTTTTAAGCGCTCTCGCGGACGCCGAGACCAATTTGACACGCTACGGGCAAGAGCTTGAGACGCGCAAGCGGCTCTCGCAGGGCGTGCAGAGCCGCCGCAAGTCCGTGGAGCTGGCCAAGGCGCTTTACGAGGCCGGGGAGGAGGATTACCTCTCGGTTCTGGACGCGGAGCGCGAACTGACGGCCAGCGAGGACGATCTGGTGCTTTCCGAGACCAACTCCATCACCAAGCTGATCGCGCTGTATACGGCGCTGGGCGGCGGGTGGGAGGTCTTTGCGGAGAAGCGGGCCGAGACGCCCTGATTTCCGGACTGGCCTGTTTTTCGCTTCCTGTTGTATGATGGGCCGATTTCTAAGCGGTGGGCGTCATGCGCGGCAGTTTTTTCAGATTTTTGATGGTTCTGGCGGTGTTTGCTGCGTCGGCGCTTTGCGGCCCCGCGCCCGCGCTGGCCAAGGATCAGACGGTCTATCACGTTCCGCCGAACAAGATCGCCTCTTATATCGCCAAGAAAAAGGGCCGTAAAAAGGCCGTCGTGGTGTGGGCCTCGTGGTGTCCGTTTTGCCGGAAGAACATGCCCGCATACATCCGGCAGGAAAAGCGCGTCCCCGGCTCGATGATCCTGATTTCGGTCGATCAGGATCTTGAGCAGCTGCGCGATTATCTGGAGCGCACCGATCTTGCGCCGATCAAGATCATTATCTCGCAGAGCACGCCGGGCCAAAGCTTCGATAAGGCGCTCTCGCGTCTGGGTATCGCGCCGGTCAAAAGCTATCCGACCACGATTTTGCTCGACGAGGATAACCGCGTGATTCAGCAGAACACCGGGACGCCCGAGGAAATCGCGGCTTTTATAGCGGGCGACGCGCCGACCAGGGAGAAGGATACGGCAGAATGACGGGAAGGGTCGGCTGGAGCGGGTGATGGGAATCGAACCCACGTATCTAGCTTGGAAGGCTAGTGTTCTACCATTGAACTACACCCGCGCAGGCGCTTAGAGGGTCAAGTTATAGGCTTTCGGGCTAGAAAATCAAGAGGAAGTGTCGGGGGCCGCCGGATGAGAGAAAACACTTGTGATTTCCGGCGGGAAACATTAAGACTTACAAGCCTGTACGGCTTTTTACAGGGGTATAGCTCAGCGGTAGAGCGACGGTCTCCAAAACCGTAGGTCGTGGGTTCAATCCCCTCTGCCCCTGCCAGTTTCCGCAAAAATGCGCGAGTTCCGGCTATGCATGATTCAACCCGTTATTCAAGACAGACCGTTCTGCCCGAAATCGGGCCGGAGGGGCAGCGCACGCTTGGCGAAGCCTCCATCCTGTGCGTCGGCGCGGGGGGGCTGGGCAGCCCGGCCCTGCTCTATCTGGCGGCGGCGGGAGTCGGGCGGATCGGGATCGTGGATTTCGATCAGGTCGATGAAAGCAACCTTCAGAGACAAGTGCTGTTCGCCGCCGCGCAGGTGGGGCAGAGCAAGGCCAAGGCCGCCGGGGCGCGGATCGCGGCGCTCAACCCGTTGATTCAGATCGAGGCTTATGAGGGCGAGTTGGACGCCCAGAATGCGGAGCCTCTGTTTAAGGATTTCGATCTTATACTGGACGGGACGGACAATTTCGCCGCCAAGTTCCTGATCAACGACGCCGCCGTCAAAACGGGAAAGCCTTGGGTTTACGCCGCCATACAGGGCTTCGCGGCGCAGGTCTCCGTGTTCAACCATGCGGGCGGGCCGTGCTACCGCTGTCTTTATCCGCAGGAGCCCGCCGAGCGTATTCCGAATTGCGCGGAGGCCGGGGTGATCGGCGCGGTGGCGGGCATCGCGGGCGTGACGCAGGCGTTGCAAGCCATACAGATCATCACTGGGCATGAAAGTTTTCAGCCCCTCGGCGGCAAGCTCTGGACCCTCGATGCGCGGACGATGGAGACAACTCTGACCGCCCTGCCCCGCGATCCAGCTTGCCCTTGCTGTTCGTTGCCGCGCGAGGAAATCGTTTTGTCGTATACGCCGCAAAGCTGCGGCATCGACGAGGTGCGTGAGGTCGGCGTGGCGGAGGCGATGGCGCTTTCGGACGCGGTGTTTCTCGATGTGCGCGAGGAATACGAATGGGCGGGCGGCGCGATTGAGGGCGCGCAGTTCTGGGCGCTCTCGCAGATGATGGAGGGCGATATGCCCGACCTGCCGCAGGGGCGCACGGTCGTGCTTTATTGCCAGAAGGGCATCCGCAGCCTGCAAGCGGCGTATATCCTTAAGGCCAAGGGGGCGCATAATCTTGTGAACCTCGCCGGGGGATACGATGCGTGGCGGCGGGCGCAATGAGGATTTGCGCGGGATATATCGGCTGTTTGCGCGGGTTTTCGCTTTCTCAAAGTCCTGAATTTCTATAGGTTTCCGTTATGGGCAAGCATACCGTCACGCCATGGACGCACCCGCATACGTTCGGACTCGACCGCAAGAGCGAGGCCGAGCGGCGGACGCTTCTGGTGCTCTGGATCACCCTCATCACCATGGTCGTGGAAATCGCGGCGGGCATTCGGTTCGGGTCCATCGCGCTGCTGGCCGACGGGCTGCATATGGGTTCGCACGCCACGGCGCTGGGCATCAACGCGCTCGCCTATTACTACGCCCGCAAATACGCGAACGACCCGCGCTTTACGTTCGGCACGGGGAAGATCAACGCGCTGGGCGGGTATACGGGGGCTGTTCTGCTGGCCTTCTTCGCGCTGACTATGGTTTATGAGGGCGGCAACCGGCTTTTGCACCCGCAGCCGATCGCGTTCGACTGGGCGATCGGGGTCGCGTTGATCGGGCTGGTTGTGAATGCGGTGAGCGTGGTTCTTTTGCATGTGAAGGAGGATCAAGGGCATGCGCACGGGTGCGGGCACGGCCATGATCATGGGCATCATCACGGGCATGCGCATGATCATCAGGATCTGAACCTGCGCTCGGCGTATCTGCATGTGCTGGCGGACGCGCTGACCTCGGTTCTGGCCATTATCGCGCTGCTGGCCGGGAAATATCTTGGCGCCGTGTGGATGGACCCGGCGATGGGATTCGTGGGGGCGGTTTTGATCCTGCGCTGGTCTTGGAGCCTTTTGAAGCAGACGGGTCTGCGGCTTCTGGATCATCAGGCCCCGCCGCAGATGCACGAGGCCGTGCGCGCGGCCATCGAGACGGACGAGCAGACGGAGATTTTCGATCTTCATATCTGGCTGATCGCGCCGGGGGCGTACGCGGCGATCATCGGCATCGTCACGCACCAGCCCAAGGCCCCGGAATATTATAAAAACCTCGTGCCCGCGCATCTGGGCATCTCGCATATCACGGTGGAGGTTCACCAGTGCGAGAACGATATCTGCCGCGCGGCGTCGGGGTAAGTTTCTTTCAGCGTTCCAAAGTTTCGAGCGCGATTTCCGACCTGTCGCCCGTAAGGCGGGCATAGAGCGCGTCCTGCTCCCGGCGTGACATGGAGGCGAAGCCGCGCAATTTCTCAGGCCCTAATTTATGTTCGGCGTGAAGATATTCGTCGGGATTGTTGTCGATGAGCACGTCCATGATTTGCGAGCGGTAGACGGCCTTGCCCACGACGAAGCCGAACTCCTCGCGCAGGGCAAAGGGTGTGAGCGCGTTTTCCTGCACACGGGAGCAGAGCGTCACCGGGCGCTGGCGGACATCGCGGACGTAGCGCAGGAAGGCCAAGACGTCCTGATCGGTTTTGATTTCAGGGGATTTTTCGTCGTAGGAGATGAGGGTTCCCGAAATATCGCAGAAAATTCCTTCCGCGCGCGTTAAGGGTTCGCCTTGATCGTGCGCCGCTTTCGGACCCTGCCGTTTCATGACATTCACCCCTTTAGTCTTCTTGGCGCCAGTTTAGCGATGTTATCGAAAACTGACAATTTTTATTCGAAAGGGCTGAAAAACAGACTTATTGCTGGGGCTCCTCGGGCGGCTTGTCCTCTTTTTTCTCTTCCATCAGGTTGATCATGCCCATCATGCCGGACATCATCTGCTGGGCGCTTTGCATGAACTGGTCCTGTGATTGAGAGAGTTGTTCTTGAAGGCTGGCCGTGGTCGAGAAGACGCTTTCCTGAAGACTTTCGATGGACTGGCAGCCGGACTCCGTGGTCAAAGGGGAACAGACCGCCACTTCTCCGGTGCGGGTATCCACGCGGTAGGCGGCGGGGATGGTGCCCACGCTTTCGATCTGGTAACGCCCGGTTTCGGCGTGGTAGACGATGGCGCCCGCCACCGCGAGGGCGCTGAGCACAAGGGAGAAGGCCGGGAATTTTTTCATGGGCGAGGACTCCGCTCGGATTGCCTGTCAGAAGAGAATCTAAACCTCCGCCCCGGATTTTGCAAATCGCGGCTCTACTCGATCTCAAAGGTCACCTGAACGGAGGCCGTGACGTTGATCTGGCCGAGCGCGAGGGCGCTTTCACCTTCGCCTCCGCCCGGCGTGGCGGCCTCTTGCATCACGTTCTGGGTCATCTGGTTATGACCGCGTGCGCCGCCGCCATAGCCGTGGGAGAAGTAGGCGGAATAGCTTTGCGTGTTGATTGTGATAGGCTTGCCGACCTTGACGCCCAGCACGGCGGCTACGGCATCCGCCTTTTCCCTCGCGGCTTTGGCGGCCTGTTCGCGGGCGGCGTCGCGGTGTTTGCGGAGATCGGTGGTCACGAACTGGATGCTGTCGATATTGGTGATGCCCGATTGCAGGGCGCCCGCGATCAGCGGTTCATATTTGCCGAGGTCGGTCAGGCGGATCTGCACGCCCTTGCGGACGCTATAATAGACGATCTGGAGCGGGTTGCAGCGCCCGGCCAGCTCGTCCTCGTAATTGCAGCTACGGTAATTCGGGGAAAGGGTCGTGAAATCGGTCTGGATATGCTCCTTTTTCACGCCGAGGGTTTGCGTGGCGTAATCGACGAAATTTTTGACGGCGGCGTCGTTTTTCTTTTGCGTCTCGATCAGGTCCGGCCCCCGGCTTTCGGCGGTGAGGGCGATCAGGACCTGATCGGGTACCACGCGGATTTCGGCCTCGCCGCTGACGCTGATGCTGCGGGTGAGGGTCTCGGGTGTTTGCGCGTGCGCCGGATGCGCGAGCAAGGCCGCAAAAAGTATCAAAAGCGGAAGGATAAGCTGATGGCGCATGGCGGCGGTCCTCTTGTTCGGTGATTTTATGAGCGTAGAGGATTCGCGGTTCGCGGACAACCGGGCGGGCGGGCATTAAAAAACCGGGCCATGGCCCGGTTTTCGTTGAAGCTTTTGCCGGATTTAGGCCGGGGCGCGCATAGACATGCCCGGTCCACCCGTACCGGGCGCGTTGCCCGGCTGATTCTCGGGCCTGTAGGCCATCTCGGGCGGGGTGACTTCCGGCTCGGGGGTGCCGAGGGCCGGGCGTACATCGCCTCTGGGGTTGTCGGCTTTCTGGCGGTCGAACAGGTCGGCGTCCAGCGCTTGGAAGAATGCGCCGAAGCCCGCGAAGCCCGCACGGTTCATTGCCATGTCATTAAGGCCGGAGAGCGCATCACGGATTTGGTCGAGGGATTCGAGCGAGCCGCCCTTACCCATCGCTTGGTTCAACTCATCCCATTCGATCCCCTGCGCGTTCATACTGAGCGCCAGACCGTTTATGGTCGCGCGGACGTCGCTGTAAACGCCATCCTGATCGTGGCGGTTTCCGACCTGCCACATCCCGTGTTGGCTGTCTGGATCGAACACACTCCAGCCTGCTTCCCTGTGCTCTGTGCTGAGTTCCACTTCACGGCTGCCATTACGGGCTTGCAAAAGGCGGTCAGTCGCCAGCTCCAATGTGTTGTTACGACCAAGTTGATCGCCCGTGGTGCTTGCTGCTTCCATAAGCTCCATGGCTGTGACTTCGCTGGCCACGTTGCCTTGTTGCATTGAAATAACATCAATATCATTCACCGCTAAATCCGGGTTTAACAAGATGTCGTCGAAATATTGTTCACGGACACGAAAACTGAGATCCAGATCGGCATCGCCGATATCAAACGTGCTTACGCCCGCCAAAGCCATTTCCTGAGCATTCGCTTCAGTCTGCGGATCGTCCTTTTTTTGTCCGCCTGATGCAGAATCGCCTGAGAGATCAATCATGCCTTCTGGCATGGAAAAGGACAGAGACATTTTTTACTTCCTTCTTTGTGTTTAGCCGTACGCCGCGTTTTCCGCGCACAGCCCCCCTATTTTCTTAACTTATACGAAATTCTACTTCATTTGTAAATTTTTGGCAAAAATTAACGCAAGATTCCCCCAATTCTCCGGTTTTCCGGGAGTTTTCAGGGCTTTAAATACCTATTCGTCGTGGGCCAGCTCGCGTTCGTATTTTTCGTCGTTTTTTGCGGTTTCGGCGCTTTTTTCGCCCAGTTTCTGGGCCGCGAACAGCACGATGGCGCATCCCACAGGGAAGATGATCTCGTTGATGCAGCGCGAGGCGATTCCCAGCGGGGGAATCGGTTCCGGGGCCATGGTGACCATGAGATAGACAATCGTGCCGCCGAACGCCAGCCCGATCGCCAGACCGGCCAGAACGTGCTGGGCCAGGGTCGAGGTGGGCCTTCTGCCGAGAAGCCCGATCAGCAACCCGAGGAGCGCGTATTCCAAAGCCTTGAGCCCCACGATCAGAAGCGGGGACGGGCCGCCCGCCGCCGTCTGGCCTGCGATAGCCAGCGCCTGCGAGGCGCTTTTATGGAGGACTTTCGCGGTGTAGAAGGCCACGGGGGCGGCGATCAGTCCTGCGATCCCCATCACCGGCGGGCGCATCTTGCCCGCCGCCATGCCGACCGCCACGCCGGTGCAGACCAGCGTAGACCACGAGACTTTCTGCACGAGGTCGGCGATGATCGTTTCGATCGCGGGTTCGTTTTTGAAATAGGCGGCGGCAATCAGCATCAGAAGCTGCATGAACAGGCCGAGCAGGATGGACATCCATGCGACGTTCAGAAGGGTCTTGCCCAGAGAGGCCGTCTTGGTTTTTTCCGACATGGTTTTCCCGCCTTTTCTAGACCGCTTTTTTGGCGGTGGCCGCCACGGGTTCGGGAATGTGATCCAGCAGGCCGCGTTCGGTGATGTATCCGGTCACGTAGCGGGCGGGGGTGATGTCGAAGGCCGGGTTGGCCGCCGGGGATTGGGTGATTTTGATTTTTTCGATCCTGCCGTCGCGGTTTTGGCCTTCGATGTGCGTGACCTCCTCGGCGCTGCGCTCCTCGATGGGGATGTCCTCACCCTTTTCCAGCGTGTAGTCGATGGTGGGGTATGGCAGGGCGATATAGAAGGGGATGTTGTTATCGTAGGCGGCCAGCGCCTTGAGGTAGGTGCCGATCTTGTTGCAGACGTCGCCGTTGCGCACCACGCGGTCGGTGCCGACGATGCAGAGATCAACCTGCCCGCGCTGCATGAGGTGGCCGCCCGCGTTGTCGGCGATCACGGTGTGCGGGACGCCGTGCTGGGCGAGTTCGAAGGCGGTCAGCGACGCTCCTTGATTGCGGGGGCGGGTTTCATCGACCCAGACATGAACGGGGATTCCCTCGTCGTGCGCCATGTAGACGGGCGAGGTGATCGTGCCGTAATCGACGGTGGCGAGCCAGCCCGCGTTGCAGTGGGTCAGGATGTTGACCGGGCGTCCGGGATTTTTCCTTGCGAACTCGCGGATGATCGGCAGGCCGTTGAGGCCGATCTTGCGGTTGATCTCCACATCCTCGTCGCAGATTTCGTTGGTGCGGGCGTAAGCGGCGGCGGCGCGTTTATCAGCGGGGAGGTGTTTGACCGCCTTCATGACCTCATCGAGCGCCCAACGGAGATTGACCGCTGTAGGGCGCGTGGCCAGAAGACTGTCGTAAGAGCGTTTCAAATTTTCGTCGGAAGAGTCTTCGCGCAGGGCCAAGCACAGACCGTAAGCCCCGGTTGCGGCCAGAAGCGGCGCGCCGCGCGTCCACATTTCGCGGATGGCGGTGGCGGCTTGATCGCGGGTTGTGAGTTCGACGAAGACCAGTTCCCACGGCAGCTTGCGCTGATCGAAGATGCGCACGGACCAGCCGTTTTCGTTCAGTTCAATCGAGCGGTAGTGCTTGCCGTCTATTTTCATGGGTCTGTCTCAGGCCGCGATTTTATCCGGCTCGATCTCCTCGAAGCTTCTGGCCACCTTGTATTTGGGTACGCCGTCCTGCAGCCCGTCGCGGTCGAGCACGATCACGGGCATGCCCGCCTTCGCGGCGGCCTCGATCTCCTGCGTGTTGTCGGAGAGGAAGAGGATGCGCTCGGGCGCGAGGCCGATCTGGGCCGCGATTTTTTCGTAGGATTCGGCTTGGAGTTTCGGCCCGGTCGTGGTGTCGAAATAGCCGGAGAAGAGCGGGGTCAGGTCGCCAGAAGCGGTGTTGGAAAAGAGGAGCTTTTGCGCGGCGACGGAGCCGGAGGAGTAGATATAAAGGTCGAAGCCCGCCTTTTTCCAGCGCTTGAGGCGATCGACGGCATCCTCATAGATATGGCCGTGCAGCTCGCCCGCCTCGTAGCCCGCCTGCCAGATCATGCCTTGCAGGGTTTTGAGGGGGGTGAGTTTCTTGTCTTCCTCGATCCAGCGCTGGAGGACTTCGACGACTTCCTCGTCGCTGAGGCCGTCGTTATTCTCCTCGGCGCGGACGTCGTTGAGGATGGTTTCGATTTCCTGCGCGTACTCCTGCACGAAGCCGGGGAGGTGTCTGTACGCGTACGGGAATAGAACGTCTTTTACGAAGGAGATCGAGCTGGTCGTCCCCTCAATATCGGTGAGGATGGCTTTAATACCGTTTTTGCTGCTCATGGTTTTCCGTTTGTCCGGGCTAGGCGACATGTTTTTCGTATTTCGGGAATTTCTGCGAGATATCATCGCCGGTGAATTCCGCCACCCAGCCTTCGGGCGTGAGGAAGAAGCGGATGCAGGTGAAATCCGGCTCCGGCCCCATGTCGAACCAGTGTTTGATTCCTGCGGGGACGCTGATGAGGTCGCCGCGCGCGCAGAGGGTCATGTAAAGCTTGCCACCCGTGCGCAGGTAGAAGATCCCCTGCCCTTCCACAAAGAAGCGTACCTCGTCCTCGTCGTGGGTGTGTTCGTTGATGAATTTATTGCGGGCCTCGGTTTTTTTCGGGTTGTCGGGGGAAAGGCGCACGACGTCCACGGTGTTGTAACCGCCGATTTTCTTGATGCGTTCGATATCCTCGGCGTACGCGTCCATGACGGCGTTGTCGTCCGCACCCTTGGGCAGAACGCCCTGAGGTTTCCAGCGCTCGAAGGTCACGCCGATTTTTTTCATCTCCTGCGCGATCACCGCGCCGTCTTCCGTGTCGAGTTCGGGGGCGTCGGGCTTATTGTCAGGGAATATGGTCAGGCGGCTCATGATTTCATCCTCTCTTGAGCTTCAGCGTTTCGAGTTCGCAGGATAGCAGAACTTCGAGGCCTTCGACAACCTGCGCGGCCTCTTTCATGGTGCGGCCCCAGCCGTAAAGCCCGTGGGCGCGAATCATATAGGCGGGGGTAGACGGGCGGTCACGCAGGACGGTCTGCACCTGAAGGCCCAGATCGTCCATATCCTGAGAATTATCAAAAACGGGGATCGAAACCCGCACGTCGTGGGTATTAATGCCGGGGAAGACCTTGAGCAGCTCGTAGCCCTCAAGGTCATGGAATTTGGCGCGCGGATCGTGCCGGGTCAGGACCACCAGCGGGACCGAGTGGCTGTGGAGGACCGCGTTCACTTCCGGGAACATGGCATACAGGATCGTGTGCAGGCGCGTCTCGGCGGAGGGTTTTTTATCCTCCAGCGGCTTGCCTTCGGCGTCCACGCGCATGATGTCGGCCGGGGTCAACTCGCCCTTGTGGGCGCCGGAGACCGTCATGGCGATCGTGCCGTCCGAGAGGCGCATGGAATAATTGCCCGCCGTGGCGGGGGCGAGGCCCAGACGGTCGAGCCGCTTGCCCGCGCCTATAATCTGGTCCGCCGCGATTTCAAAGGTGATTTTCATGCCCTTTTTATAGGGAAAAGCCCGGGGCTGCGCAAACACTATCCACCCCCGTATAGGAGATGCGAAGAGGTAAACCTTGCGGAGGCTGTGTTTATTGTGTAGAACCCGATACTTGCTGGATCACGGAGCGTAGCGCAGCCTGGTAGCGCATCTGTTTTGGGAACAGAGGGCCGGGGGTTCGAATCCCTCCGCTCCGACCATCCGGCACTGTTCATGGCGTTGAGCCGGAAAGGCTGGGGCTTGCCTATGACGGGCAATCACAGTGAACTCAGGGGGCAAGACCTTTGGCGTGAGCTTGCGATTAAAGCGCAACAAGGCGACCAGAGAGCATATGCCGCGCTGCTGCGCGACATCGTTCCCTTCATCCGCGCCGTGGCGTCCGGCAGTCTGGCCAATCCCGACTGGATCGACGATCTGGTGCAGGACGTTCTGGTCTCCGTGCATAAATCCCTTTCGACCTATAGCGACGACCGCCCCTTCAAACCCTGGCTTTCGGCAATCATCCAGTTTCGCAGGACGGACCTGTTGCGTAAATATTACAAGAACCGAAGCAATAAGACGGTGGGTCTGGACGATCTGGAATTTTCCGCGCAACATGTAACGAATCCGGCCCTTGCGGGCGAATTGAAGGATATCGAGGCGGCGCTGGCCGATTTGCCGGACAACCAGCGGAAGGTTTTCGAGATGATCAAGATTCACGGGTACAGCGCGCAGGAAGTGGCGAACGAGATGGGCATGAGCGTTTCCGCCGTTAAGGTTTCCGCGCACCGCACCATGAACAAACTAAAGGACCGGCTGGGATGAGCGGGAACGAGCCAGACAACAAAACGGACGCCTTGATCGACTCGCTGTGCGCGGAGCTGAAGCCCTGCTGCAAATTGCGTCATCCGTTCTGGCGCGGGCTGGGCTGGGTTTCTCTAGCGTTCCTTTATGTTATCGGCAGCGTTTATGCACAGGGTTTCCGGCTGGATATTGCCACACAGATGGGCAGCGCCGATTTCGTGTTCGAGCTGGCGCTTGTAACGGCGATGTCCGTTTCGGCGGCATTTTGCGCGGTGTGGCTGTGCGTTCCCGACATGCGGGGGCAGACGTGGCTGGTCTCGATTCCCTTTACGCTGTTTTTCGCATTCTGCCTTTTGCTGGGGCTGCGGGCCAGTCTGGGTGGGTTCGTGATGCCTGAGATCAACTGGTGCTTCTGTTACAAAAGCTCGATTCTTTACGGGCTTATTCCGGCCCTGACTATTTTTATCGTCTCTATGAAGGGGCGGACCACACATCCTAACCTTCTGGCTTTTATGGTTTCTCTGGCCGTCGGGGGGCTGGGTTATGTCGGGCTGCGGCTGGTCTGCTGGTCGGAGGATATCGGGCATATCCTGATCATCCATGCGCTGCCTTATATCCTGTTCGGGCTTCTGGCGGCGCTTCTGGCGCGGCGGATTTACCGCTGGTAAGCGGCGCGGTTCTGCGCTATTTTTGCGGAAGATTTGCCAGAGGTTTTCCATGCACGTCACGATTTTCAAGCCCTCCAAAAACGCCATGCAATCCGGCCACGGGGGTACGGGCGAGTGGGTCATCGAATACGAGGCGCCCAGCGAGCGGCGGCCGGAGCCGCTGATGGGCTGGACGGAGGCCGGGGACACGGCCAATCAGGTGCGTCTCAAGTTCCGCAGCCGCGAGGAAGCACAAGGCTTTGCGGAGAAGCAGGGTTGGGATTATACTGTGCTGGAGCCGCGCGCGCGACGCGTCAAGCCCCGGAATTTCGCGGATAATTTCAAGTACGTTCCGCCGGAGAAGACGGAAAAGGCTTGATCGCCGGGCGGGTTTTATTGCATCCTGCGGCGCCTGTGCGATCCGATCCCGTAGCTCAACGGATAGAGCAACTGCCTTCTAAGCAGTAGGTTGCAGGTTCGAGCCCTGCCGGGATCGCCATTTTTCAATGTATTTGGTTATCAGGGATCCTCCTGAAGCATTCGCAGGCCGCATTGGGGGCAGTTGCAGAGGTATTTCCCGCGCGTGTAGACCTTGGCGCAGCGGGGGCATTCCACCTTGCAGGATTTCAGCAACACCTGAACGAACACGGTGAGCCACGCCAGCAGGAGCGCCACCACGACCGCAAGGGGCCATTCGTCGGATTGCGGCAGGAGAAAGCCGACCACGCCTATCGGGATCAGGCTGAACATGACGCCCAGCAGTTTGAGCGTATCTCTGACGACCTGCTGTTTATAATTTTCCCAGTGTTCGGTATATTTGCCCATCCGTCCCCGTCAGGCCCTTTTCCTATGCCGCGTGTTTCTTGACCCAGCCGACATACGCGTTCACCCATTTCTGGAGGAAGTCCTTGCTGTCGGGCCCGATATTCCCGGCGGAATCGATCAGACCGTCGGAGGCGCGGATGAAGCCCTCGGGCTGGCCCAGGGTCGGCATATCCAGATGGGCGAGGATCGTGCGCAAATGCTGCTGCGCCAACGCGGTCCCGATCGCGCCGGGGGAAACGCCGATCACGCCGGCGGGTTTGCCGGGCCAGACGCTCTGGCCGTAGGGGCGGGAGCCGTGGTCGATGGCGTTCTTGAGCACGCCGGGGATCGAGCGGTTATATTCGGGGGTCACGAACAGGACGCCCTGCGCCGCCGCCACTTGCGCCTTCATGCGCTTGACGGATTCGGCCTGATTGCCGTCGTCGTCCTGATTATAGGGCGGCAGGTCGCCGATGCCGACCTGATCGAAGGTGAAGTCGTTCGGGGCGAGGCGGGCCAACCCCGTGGCCAATTTCGCGTTGATGGAATCCTTGCGGAGGCTGCCGACGATGACTGCGATTTTGTAATTTGACATAGCGTGTTTTCCCCTTGGCGAAGGTTTGGTTTGAGACGATCAAACCTACCACCGGGATCGCGGGGCGGACAATACAAAACAACCCGGCCTGCGCCCATCATTTGCGTGTGGGGGGACGCGGTGCCGGGTTGGCTCGCTTGGTTTCTTCGCCGGATGCTCGCGCCTCCGGCATAGATTCCATGATTTTAGATTGAGGGTTCGGGGCCGCCGGGCTCGGCGGCGGCGTCGCTCTGAAGTTTTTTCTTGAGATTGTCGAGACATTCGGCGTTGTGCGCGGCCATGAACATATTCACGTTTACGGATGCGGCGGAATGCATAGATTTTTGAACGCCGTCTTCAGAGTATTGCGACATTGGTAACCCCTTTTGGTAAGCCCTGATAAGATTCAGTCTAGCGGGCAATTCCTAAAGAATGGTTAGGAGTCAAAGGCCAAATATCGTTTATTTTCAGTCTTTTATGCTTATACCTTGGGATAGGAGACCTGAGGGAAAGCCGCGCGGGCGGCGGGGTTTGCGCGGCCTGTTACCAGCCGCCCCCACCGCCTCCTCCGCCGCCGCCACCGGAGCCGCCGCCACCGCCGCCAGAGGAGGAGGAAGCGCTCACCGTGCTGGCGATGCTGTTGGTGATCGAGGCCATGGAAAATCCGCCGGAGGGCGAATAGGCGGACGAGCCGGAATACCACGAGGGACCGCCATAGGCGCGCGCAGCAGCGCCCGCTCCCGCCGCAGTGGCCGCCGCCGCTGCCGAGAGCGCGAATTTTTCGCCCCATTTCGAGTCGACGTCGAGCGCGATCGCGTAGGGCAGATATTTTTCATAGAGTTCGCGCGACATTTGCGGCGGGTCGAACTTCTGGAGCACCTTCTCCTCGACCGCCTGCATGTAATACTGGAAGCCGATGAGATGGTCCATGACCTCCCGGCCCTCCTTCGTCGGCGCACGCAGGAGATGACGCATGACGACAACGAGGGACGCCATTGCAAACATCGTCAAGATATTCAGGAAGGATATGAACGAGACCAGAACAAACAGCACGGGAGCGCTGGCGGCCGATACGGCGATGGCCAGAAGATGATGCCACGGTTTTCTTTCGGGTCTTTTTCCGGGTCTTCTCAAGAGGCCGAGCGTGCCGAAGATGATGGCGTATACGATCTCGGTATAGACCCAGATTCCGAAGCCGATCCAGAAGTCCGCGCCCTCGGAGGGGCCGTAGGTGTAGACCGTGAAGGCGATCAGAAAGCCTATGTACAAGGTCATTCCCAGAAACCACCAGCCGTAATTATTGTTGTAGTATTTTTTGCTGCAGAGTTTATTGAGAATCTCGCTGTGCTTGTTGGAGTATGTCACGAGGCTTTGACTCGCCGGCTTGAGGACCAGCGTGTTTTCAAACGCGGGAATGAGGATTTTTTCATCCTCGGACATCGGTTTGTCGTAATAGACTTGCGGATAAATGCGCACGATTTCGTAGGTGTTTTTGGACAGCTCCTTGATCTTAATGAATCCCTTGGCGGCCAGCGAGACGATGGCGGCGGTCAGGGTCTCCTTGGTGCCCGCCATGCCCATGTTCAGGATCTGGGCGCTCATGGCCGGAGAGATGCCCTCCAGCGGGCTGTATTGCGGGATGATATTTCGGCCCTTGGGATCACGGCCCATGCGCATCCACATGAAGAGGAATATAAAAAAGATCAGCGCAAAACCAAACAACAGGATTTCGAGGCCCTTGTGCGCGCGCCAGAAAAATTCCGGGCCGGTCATCGAGGCATCTTTAACGAACGACCCCTTGGGGAAATTAACAAGCACCGTCATGCCCTCATAGGGGTTGAGTGTGCGGGTCGTCTTGACCATCAGGTGGCCGTTTTCCTGCTTGGATTCAAAATCCTTTCCCTTCCAGAGCGCCTTTCCGGTGAAGACCTCGAAGCTCTCCACGCGTACGCCCGGAGGCGGGACGATATCGGCGCCGCCCTTTTCGATCGGGAAGACCCAGCCGGTGCCGATGACGTTCCAGTGTAGCTGTTCGTAGCCGTCGAAAAAGAAGACCTGCTGGCTGGGGACCTTATAGACGATTTCGTAGGTGTAGCGCACGCCGGGATCGAGGAGGGTATGATACTCGCCGATATAGACCCGCATATTTCGCGGGCCCAGCTCGTAATGCCAGCTTTCGTCGATGCCGTCCTTTTTGACCGATTCGATCTCATATTCGACGGGCAGAACGCCGCCCCAAGACGTATGCCGGACGATCGGCAGGTCGCGGTAGATGCCGCGATTGATCTGCTCGCGTTCCGCCGTGACGACGATGGTTTCCTTGATCCGCAGGTGGCCGGATTTTTCAATCCAGACCTGCGTGAGGTAGAAATGGATGATCTCCGCCGCATGCGCCCGCACAGGGAGCAAGATCAGCACAAAAAAGGTCAGACAACAAAAGAGCCTACGCACCATAAACCTTCGCGACATCGGTTTTTCATGCTCAAATCGTAGCATAAAAAAACTTCGTGTCTTCAGGTTATTGCGCCTACATCATCCTGACCTGTGTGAGGAAGCCATCGACGCGGGTCTCGAGTTCCTCGGAGCGTTCGGAGAGGTCCCTGGCGACTTCGAGCATGGAGGTCGAGGACTCCCCGGTTTCGGCGGCGGCGGTCTGCACGCCGGAAATGTTGGAGGAGACTTCCTGCGTCGCGGCGGCCTGTTCCTCGACGGCGCCGGAGATCGCGGTGCTGATCTCGCTGATGCGGTCGATGATCTGCGCGATCTGGCGGATCGCGGCGGCCGTGGAGTTGCTGACCTCCTGGATGTTGCGCATCTGGGTGTCGATCTCCTCGGTCGCCTTGCTGGTTTCGGTGGCCAGAGATTTGACCTCGGAGGCCACAACGGCAAAGCCCTTTCCGGCTTCACCAGCCCGCGCGGCCTCGATGGTGGCGTTGAGCGCGAGAAGGTTCGTCTGCCCGGCGATGTCGGAGATCATGGTGGTGACCTCCCCGACCTTAGTGGCTACGCCAATCAGATTGGCAACCAATTGTTCAGCCTTTTTGGCTTCTTCGACCGCCTCGCTGACGACCTTGGTCGAGTTATTCACCTGTCCGGCGATCTCAACCACGGAGGCGGAGAGTTCCTCGGTCGCGGTGGCGACGGAATTCGCCTGCGCGCTGGTTTCCTCTGCGGCGGCGGCGAGAGTCTGCGCGGTCGCCTGCAATTCGGTCGAAGAAGAGGCCACGATCTGCACCAGCGATTTGACGTTGGTTTCGAAGCCGTCGGCCAGAGCCCGGTTTTCCTGTTTGCGCGGCGTCAGGTCGGTCGCGAATTTGGTGACCTTGTAGGGCCGTCCGCTGGGGTCGAGGATCGGGTTATAGGAGGCCTCGATCCAGATCTCCTTGCCGCCCTTGCCAAAGCGCTTGTATTGCGCGGCCTGAAACTCGCCGCGATTAAGTTTGGCCCAGAATTCCTTATACTCGGCGCTGGCCGCGAAGGCGGGGTCGGCGAACATGCTGTGGTGCTTGCCTTGAACCTCATGCAACTCATAGCCCATGACGGCGAGGAAGTTTTTATTGGCGGAGATGATGGTGCCGTCCAGCTTGAAGTGAATCACGGCCTGAGAGCGGTTGATGGCTTCCACCATGCCTTCAAGCTCGGCCTGTTCCATTTTCTTACGCGTGATGTCGGTGGCGAATTTCACGACCTTGTAGGGCCGCCCGCGCTTATCGAAGATCGGATTGTAGGAGGCCTCGATCCAGACTTCCTTGCCGCCCTTGCCGAGGCGCATATATTCCGCCGCCTGGAACTCGCCGCGGCTCAGCTTGGCCCAGAATTCCTTATAGTCCGCGCTTTTCGCGTATTCGGGATCGGCGAACATACTGTGGTGCTTGCCGCGAATTTCCCCGAGGCTGTAGCCCATCGCGCCCAGAAAATTCTCGTTCGCGGTGATGATGGTGCCGTCGAGGTTGAATTCGATCGTCGCCTGCGACTTATCCAGCGCGGCCAGCTTCGCCCCCATTTCCGCAGAGCTGCCGAACGATTTGGGGGAACGGATATTCATGATGTTTGCTGCGTTTACGGACATTCCTTGTCCTCCTTAATATTTGCGGGCGCATTACTTGCGCGGTTTTTTTTGCTCGCTTGAGTTCTTGCATATCAACGTATGCCAGTGAGGGGCTGAGGCGTAATGCGAAAATGCGCGAAGGCTTATATTATGAACAGACAAAAAAGCAATTATAACATGCATTTATTATATCATTCCCTTCATGGTTGGATTGCCGACATAAAATTATATGAGTGCTTACGTATTCATTTTTTTGTTTCGCGAGTCCGGTTTGATTCCGGGCCGCGATGCTTTATAAAGCTCCATGTCCTCACGCAAAAAAAACCGCCCGCATTTTGTTGATTTTGAAACGACGATCGAGACGGTCGGGGCTGGGGGCGACGGCGTCGGGCAACATAATGGTCAGCCCGTTTACGTTCCGAAGACCGCGCCGGGAGACCGCGTGCAGGTGCGTGCCGAACACAAGGCAGGCGCATATTATGGACAGGTGTTAAAGCTTGAGGTCGCTTCTGCGGCCCGTGTCGGGGCCCCCTGCCCTTATTACGAGGATTGCGGGGGGTGCGCGTTCCAGCATATCCGCCTTGAGGCGTATCAGGATTGGAAAGCCGCGAAGGTGCGCTCTGCCCTTGAGCGGGCGGGGATCGTACCCGAAACGTGGGACGCTCCGCTTTTTTTGGACGCGGCGACGCGGCGGCGCACGACGATGGCGGTTTTGCGTACGGGCGAGACTTTGCTCATGGGGTATCACGCACCGCGCAGTCACCGCGTGGTCCCGGTCGATGCGTGCTTGATCCTTGATCCTCTGCTGGACCAAAAGATACAGGCAATAAAGCCCTTGATCGCGCGGCTGGCACCCCCGCGAACCGCGCTGGATCTGACGGTGCAGATGATCGACGGTGCGTTCGATGTTGTGCTGACCGGGGCGTGGCGTTCGGGCGATCACTTCTCTTTGGCACAGCAGGAAGCTCTATCAGCCCTGATCAACGACATGGGGATCGCGCGGGTCAGTCTGCGCGAGAAAGAGACCGCCGAGGCGGAGATGATCCTCTCGCAAGGCCCGGTGATGAAGCGCTTCGGCGCTTTGCGCGTCGCACTGCCGCCCGGGGCGTTTTTACAGGCCAGCGAGGCGGGCGAGGCGGCTTTGCGCGATTTCGTTCTGGTGCATACGCGCGGCTTCAAGCGCGTGGCTGATCTGTTTTGCGGGTGCGGTACGTTCACGGGGCCGCTTCTGGAAACGGGTGCGGATGTGTATGCCGCCGACAGCGAAGCGGAGGCGGTCGCCGCGCTTAAACACCCTCGCTTGCGGGCGGAGCGGCGCAATCTTTTTAAAGAGCCCCTCAATCTCACGGAGCTTGCGCGGTTTGAGGCGGTGGTCATCGACCCGCCGAGGGCCGGCGCACAGGACCAGTTTGAGGCTTTGGCGCAAAGCGCTCTCCCTAAGATCGTCAGCATTTCCTGCAACCCTGTGACGTTCGCCCGCGACTCGCGGACCCTTTTGGACGGCGGTTACGCCTTGAAAAGCTTAAAACTCATAGACCAGTTCGTGTGGTCGGCGCATGTCGAGGTCGCGGGCGTTTTTGTACGGTCATAAAAGGGCCGGCCCGAAGAGGTGGGTCTCCGGGCCGGGGTCGTGGTATGAGGATGTAGGGTTTTAATCGTTGCCGCCGAAGGTGGTTTCCTTGGTCACGGTCTTGCCGTCCTTGCCGGTGTATTCGGTCGTTTTCTTGCCTTCGCCCCAGGTGCTGCTGCGAGTGCCGCCGCCGGAATAGTCGGTGTTGGTGGTTTTGGTTTCCTTGTCGTAGGTCGTGCTGGAGCTGCGATCCTCGCCGTTATATCCGGTCGTGTTGCGGTTCAGGCTTTTGTTCTCCTTATCATAGGAGGTCGACGAGGTTTTGGTTTTGGTCTCGCCGTCCGCACCGGTCGCCGTGCGCGTCGTGTTCAAGGTTTTGGTTTCCTTGTCGTAGGACGTGTCGGTCGTCTTGGTTCCGGTCTTGCCGTTCTTGCCTGTGTAGGAGGTGGTCTTTTTGCCCTCGTCGAAGGACGTGGACTTCGTACCGCCGTTCGAGCCGGTCGTGGTGGCGGACTTGTTTTCCTTGTCCACCTTCGTGCTCGTGCTGCGGTCCTTGCCGTTGTATCCGGTCACGTCGCGGTCGAAAGTCTGGTTTTCCTTGTCCCAGCTTCCCTTGACGGATTTCTTGGCGGACTTGCCGTTTTCGCCGCTGACGCTGCTTTCACGGTTGAAGCCCTTGCCCTTTTCGCCGCTGGCCTTGCGGTCCACCTTGGCGGTTTTGCCCTTCGCGCCCTTTACGGACGAGGAGCGGTTAAACTCGCGGGCGTGAGCGTCGCTCGACAGTACGGCGCCTTCCAGAGCAATGACCGCTCCGCAGAGCATCAGGGCCTTGGCTATGGTCTTGTGCAGTTTCTTGTTCATCTTCGTCTCCATTGGTTATGCGTAAGTGGTGATTGTTAAAGTTTTTGCGCGATGGCCGGAGGCATGACCGCCTTCAGCCGACCGATCTGCTCCTCGTTCAGGCTTTCATAGAAGGCCTTCACGGAGGGCTGGATATTGTCCATGACTTGCAGCGAGGTGGTCAGAACCAGGCGGCGCTTTTCCATCATCGCGGGGAAATCCTGTCCCATCGCGCGGTAGCTTTCGCAGGCGGTTGCGATCGTCTTGTCGTTTTCCATCGCCTTGGCACGGACTTCGTCCAGAAGGACAGCCTGCTGTTCTGCGGGATCGACGATATAATCCACGGCGCTGATCAAGCGGCTGCGCAGCTGGACGCGCTTATCGCCGCATATGAAATCCTCGGCTTTTGCTCTCATCGCGTCGATATCGCCGCCGGTCATGGCGATGCCGAAGGACACTCCGGCGTTTTGCTCTCCGGCCTTGGCCAGAACCTGCTGCGGGCGGATCGTCTCGATGCCCGCGACCAGAACGGCGCTTGTGGCCAGAACGCTCAGGAAGAATTTCGTTTTGCTCGGTTGGGTCATTGTTTTCTCCAAAACGGTATCGATTGCCCTTAGTGTTTCCAGAATGACAGAGAACTGTTAACGGGGTTTTTCAAAAACGGGGTTTTTTGTAACAAATTGTAAATGCGGGCTTCCCGGGCTTCTTATGAGAAAAAATCCTGATATATTAATAGGATGGAAAGTGTTTTCCTTTAGGTTTATCGGTTATGACGCTCTCGGTTCTTGTGGTTGACGACGATCTGGAGGTGCTGGACCTGCTCAAGAAAGTCTTTGAGCGGGAGCATTATCACGTGGATACGGCCACGGACGGGGCGGCGATGGACCGCCATCTGGCGGGGCGGTCCTATGATGTGGTCCTGCTGGACGTTATGCTGCCGGGGCGGGACGGGCTGGAGCTGTGCCGCGAGGTGCGGAGCCGGAACCCGGAGGTCGCCATTCTGATCGTTTCTGCCAAGGGGGACGAGGTTGACCGGATCGTCGGGCTTGAGATCGGGGCGGACGATTATCTGCCCAAGCCGTTTAACAGCCGCGAATTGCTGGCGCGGATCAAGGCGGTCATGCGCCGCAAGGCCGGAGCCGGGGCGCCGCGCACGGCGGCTAAAGACGAACAGGTTCTGATCCATTTCGGGGATTATACGATCCGCACGGCGGAGATGGTCGTCGTTCACGCTGCAAGCGGCGAACCGATCGAGCTGACTAGCGGGGAGTATTCGCTTTTGCTGGCGCTGGCGGAGCGGATGGGCCGCCCGGTGGACCGGGATACGCTGCTGAATATCACGCAGGGGCGCGACGCCATGCCTTATGACCGGAGCATCGACGTCATGATCGGGCGGCTTCGGCACAAGCTTGAGAAATCCCCGGGCAAGCCCGAGTTGATCAAGACCGTCCGCAATCAGGGTTATGTGCTCTCCCCCGGAAAAGATCAGGGGACGAAGGCATGAGCATCCGCCGGATCGTCAACTGGGTCCTTATGCTGATCCTGATCCTGTTCACTGTGCAGACGCTGGTGATCGTCTACGCCGTCCATATGAACCAAAAGGCGCAGGAAACCCAGAGCGAGCCGGGCAAGCTGGCGCAGATTTCGAGCATCATCGAGACTGTTCTGGCATTGGATGAGACCTCCCTTCGTGTGCTTGTCTCCTTGCAGCCCTTTTCGGATTTTTCCGTTGTGTACCCTGTGCCCGAAGATTTGCCCGCCAGCCTAGCCTCGCGCCGGGTCGCACGGCTCTTGCAACACCGCTTGCAGGGGCAGATCGAGTTCAGGCGCTCAAAGGAGGATACGCCCGTGGCCGTGCCCTCCGTCAAGGCCTACTGGACCGGATCGGATTCCGAGGAGCGACTGCCCACGCTGGCGCTGCGCGATCTGGTGATCCTTGTGGAGGATACGGAAAGCGGCCGACGCTTCGCGCTTGAGGCCAAGGCTTCGTCGGTGCTGTCCTATTGGCTCTCGCGGATCATCATTTTCTACGCGGTGTCGTCCATTCTGATCGTCGTTCTGGGATTCTGGATCTTCCGGGTGACGACCAAGCCCTTCCTTGCGTTACAGAAAGCCTCCGAGGCGCTGGCCAAGGATGGGACGTTCGTTCCGGTTCCCGTGCAAGGGTCTGGGCAGGTGCGCGACGCGTTCGACGCGTTCAACGCCATGCAGGTGCGGGTGACCGGGCTGCTGGAGGAGCGGCGGAGGATGATCGCGGCGCTTTCGCACGATCTGAAGACGCTTTTGACGCGGTTTTCGCTGCGGGCGGATTATATCGGCTCCGAGGAGCAACGCGCCAAGGCTTTCGACGATATCGACGCGATGAACCGGACGCTCGACCAGATGGTTCTTTATGCGCGCAGCGAGGACTCGCTGAAACCTGATCTGAGACATATCGATCTGGGCATTTTGATCAAACAGGCCGCCCTGCCCTTTGAAACGCCTGAGTTTTCGATCGTGACCGACGGAATACTGGACGATATTGTTTTGGCGAGCGATCCGGTTCTTTTGGAGCGGATCGTCCAGAATATCGTCTCCAACGCGTCGCGCTTTTCCAGCCGGATCGAGATTACGGCCGAACGTACTCACGCAGAGGTGCGGATCAGCTTTGCTGATAACGGGTGCGGGATCCCCGATGCGGAAAAATCTGAGGTGTTCAAACCCTATTACAGCGCGGACAGCGCGCGGAGCAAGAACAAGGCGGGCAGCGGACTGGGGTTCATGATCATCCGCAACTTCACCGCGCTGCTCGGCGGTCGAGTCGAACTGGCCGACAATACGCCCTCGGGCCTCATCGTGCGGGTTACACTTCCTGATCAGGCATAAAAAAGCCCCGTCGCCGGGGCTTTTAAACTTTTCGCTTTCCTTGCCGATTAAGCGGCGACAGACTCGGAGGCTCTCTTGATCGCCTTGCCGATTTGCGCGTTCACAGGCTCGGCCGTGTCAGTCATAAGTTTGGTGCCGATCTCGGTCAGCTTGGTGGCGCCGGCCATGAAATCGTCGAAGTTCGCCTGAGCGATCTTGTTCTGGACTTCGGCGAACTCGTTGATCGTCTTGCTGCTCATCGCTTCCTTGATGAACTGGGCTTGCTTTTCAGCGGAGCTTTGCGCGATGGACATCACGACGCCCACGAAATCTTCCATGCCCTTCATCAGGATGGTGCCGGACTTGACGCATGCCTCGGAGTATTCGCGGCTCATTTCGGCGGCTTCCTTCGTGAAGTTGTCGAAGGGAACGTTAATATTGATGTTGTTGTTGCTGTTTTTAGCCATGGTCTTCTCCTTTATAGAATTTTCAGTTTGGGTTTGTGTTTTTTCAATTTTTTCAGATGCCCTAGCGCCGTCTTTGGAGCCCTCAAAGGGCTTTCCGGCAGAGGCTTTGCCAGACTTCTGGGCCACAGATTCCTGAGGCTTTTTCTTTTTTTGATCCCCCGATGAAGCGGACGATCCTTTCCCTTCCGTTTTTGCGGCGATTTTTAAAACGCTGACGTTCGCCGCACTGCGCGCCTTAGAGGCCGAGCCGGATTTTTTGGAACCGCCAGACGACTTTCCTTTATTCGCCATTGTATTTCTCCTACTCCGGACACCGCAAAGCGCCCTTTAGTGTACTGTTTTGTGTGCAATTATTCTACGCAGAGTGCCGTGGAAGGCTAAAGAAGGGAAAAGTACGTCAGGTATGCTTACCACAGTTTACCGCATCGCACAACTATGCAAGGTTCTACCACCTTGATATCCGGCCGTCAAGAAAAATTGTGCAGTGCACAAATGAGCGTTTTCTAGACAGATTTCGCGGGTTGCGGTACAATTCTCGTTGTGTCATGGTGTTGGAAGCGTTCGGTTCTTTGGCCGCTTCTTTGGGTTTTTTCTTTTCCCGGTTTTTTCATGCTGAAACAAAGCATTAGAGCAAGCTCTCAAGATCGCAGGGTTCGACCTGCGGTTTTTGCTGCGTGGCTGTGCCTGATTGTTCAACTCCTTGTGATTCTTCCGGTTTTTGAGGTTCAGGCCGCGAGCAAACCGCGCTATACCTCCCTCGTGATCGATGCCGAAACGGGCACCATTCTTCATCAAAGCGGCGCGAACACCATCGTACACCCGGCATCTCTGACCAAGATGATGACCCTGATGATGGTCTTCGACCAGCTTAAGCGCGGCAAGCTGCGGCTTAGCGATCCGATCCGCATCTCGGAGCACGCGGCCAGCATGGTGCCCAGCAAGCTGGGCCTCAAGCCCGGCTCCACGATCCGGGTGGAGGATGCCATTCTGGCACTTGTGACCAAATCTGCGAACGATATCGCGGTGGCGGTGGCGGAGCATCTGGGCAAGAGCGAGAGCAATTTCGCCCGGCTGATGACCCGCGCGGCGCAGAAACGCGGCATGTCTAAAACGGTCTTTAAGAACGCTTCGGGTCTGCACGACCCCGGGCAAGTGACCACAGCGGCCGATATGGCGCGGCTGGCGCACATCCTGATTTACGAGTATCCGCAGTATTATCGTTATTTTTCGCGCAAAAGTTTTACATATCAAGGTAAGACTTATAAAAATCACAACCATCTTCTAGGCTCCTATCGGGGTATGGATGGTCTCAAGACGGGTTTCATTCAAGCTTCAGGTTTTAATCTGGTGGCCTCCGCTGTGCGGGGTGACCGGCGGCTGATCGGCGTCGTGATCGGCGGACGGACATCGAAGGCGCGCAATGAAAAAATGGAAGAGCTTCTCAACCTCGCCTTCGCCAAGGTCGGCGCAGGTATGGAAATGGCCGACCACAATGCCCCCCTGCCGCCCCGCAAGCCCGGCATAGCGAGCGACACAGCCGGGGCATCCATGGCGGCCTTCTCGGAGCCGGATGCTCTTGAGGATCTGCTCAGTTCAGAAACGGGCGGACCGGTTAACCGCTGGGCGGCGCTTTACGGGCCGGGTGGGCGGCTTTCGCAGATGATCGGCGAGGGCGACGACGATCCGCAACTGCGCAAGCGGCTTGAGAGCGGGTTGATTTCCGTCTCCGCCATTACGGGCGCAGATATTCCCGACGAAGTTTTCCGCTCCGAGAGCATGAGCGCGATGGCCGCCCCCCGCCCCTCCATGCAGGCTCCGGCCCCTACCGCCGCGCCGCAACCCGTTTCCCACCCCGTTCTGAAGCGCGGGGCGGACTGGTCGATCCAGATCGGCGCGTTCGCCAGCCGCGAGCGGACGGACGGTGCGCTTGCCGCTAGTATGAGCAAGCTTCCCGAACACTTGCGCAGCGCCAGCGCTGTCGTCGCGCCGCTTAAGACCGCCGAGGGGTGGATCTACCGGGGCCGCCTGAGCGGCTATACGCAGGACGGTGCGCACAAGGCATGCACGTATCTTGAGGAATGCATCCCCATTCCGCCGGAAACGCCCTAACTCTTCTCAATATCCTTATTGGATTTTTATTGGGGGCGTTCGAGCCTGATGATCTGCGTATCGGCCTCGGCCAGACGGCGGATTTCGCTCGAATAGGGCATGGTGTAGTTGAAGGACGACACGACCCTTTGCGTCCCGGGCTCAAAGATCCGCAAGAAGACTTCGAGCTTTTTGTCCCTCTTGAGGTATGAGCCGCTCAGGATGAATTGAGCGGTTTCCTGCACGCCGCCCGGTGGGTAGAGGGTGCTGTCCACCTTGCTTGCGACATGGCGGAGGTTGACGTTGTAGCCGAGCTCGGCCAAGCGCTGGCCCACATCGTCGGCCATACGGCGGCCCAGCGCGGAGACGGCGGCGGGGTTGTCGGCCTCGGTCAGCGCTCTGGCCTCTATGATGCCCGTGCGGTTGAGATAGTTGCCGCTTTGCTGGAGCAAATAGTCCGCCGCCGCGTAATTTTTTTCGCGCAGATTAACCTTGGGGTCGCTGAAAAGGCCCTGCGTGGCCGCCGTGATGGCGGTGGTGGCGATCTGGAAGTTGGTCACTTCGCATCCCGTCAGAAGCGCGCCCGAGAGCAGAAGGGAGGCTGCGCAGAGCACAAAGGTTTTGCGTTTCCCCTGTCTGCGCGGGTTCGTCATGGGGCGGTCGTCGTCTGGGCGGGAATGTCGGTGGCTACAGGTTCGCCAACCAACGGCTCCGCCGTGACCTCGGTGATCGGCACGGGGGCGGAGGTGTCTTCGGGTGAGGCCGCAGGAGACTGCGGAACCGCCGCCTTAGCTTCAGTCGTGCGAGGGGCTGAGGTGCTTGTGAAAGCGTATCCGGGAACTTCATAGGTTCCTGAAGCCAGCGTTCCGGCCGCGCCCGTCAGGGCCATAACATACATGTCTGCTTCGGTGCGGGACGCGGAGGCGTTCACGCTCAGCGCCGAGGCTTCGGGCTGGGTCACGAGTTCAAAGCCTCTGTAGGTGAGTTCCTCCCGCAGGACATGATCCATCGCGCTGTAGAATGCGGTCTGCGCTCCCTGCGTCAGGTAAACCCGCTCCACTGTCGGGTCGATCCTATTTTCCATCTGCGCGACCAGATCACGCGCGGCGGGGCGCATGGCCTCGATCACCGCCGTGTTATTTGGCTGCGTGTAGGTGTAGCCCAAGGGTGCGGGCTTGGTTCCCGGCGCGGATTTATAAGGCTCGCGGTAGGAGGTGTAGCCCCGGCCCATGACACCCGTTGGGCCGCAAGCCGTCACCAGAACGGTTGCCAGAAGAAGTGAAGAGAGAGACGCATAACGCATGGGAAAGCCCGCAGAAGACGGTTGGACGAAATTTTCCCTGCGATGTTAACAGCTTGAATTTTGGGGGTACAGCGTTTTCAGGGGGGATCGGGCAGTTTTAAACAGTCTGATCGTGCGCGGCGGGCGTCTGCGCCGCCTTGCGGCCCGACTCGGACAGGCGGCAGAGGGTGCGGCCGCGTCCGGGCGCCAGAAAGACCGTGCGGATGCTGAGGTGACCGGACCGCACAGCCTCGCGGACCTTTTCGAGGCCGTAATGGTTCACCACATCTTCGATGGCCTGAATGGAGTCGGGTTCGCCGAAATAATTTTCCAGAAGCAGAAAGTCCCTGAGCATTTTTTTTCTCCCTCGCACACAGTTAAATGCATTTGATAATCATTCTCATTTATGGGGAAAAAGTCAAGCGCAGAGTCGGTGCACGCGGGGTTATCCACGACCGGGTACGGAGAAGCGTCGGAGGCGCTTGGCTTTTAGGCCGCGCGGCCCGCCTTAATTTTTTTGATGGAGGCGGTTGTGCTGTGGCCTTCGGAAATGTCCAGCACCTCCACGGTTCCGCCGTAGCCCATGACCGTGGGCGCTTCGGGGATCTGCTCGACCGTATAATCGCCGCCCTTGAAATACAGATCGGGTTGCAGGGCCTTGATGAGATCGCAGGCGGTGTTGTCGTCGCCCGCTTTTTTCGCGCCGAAGAATACGACCAGATCCACCGAGCCGAGCGCGGAGATCACGGCGGCGCGGGCCTGCTCGTCATGTACGGGACGGTCGTCGCCCTTCAAAAGCTTGACGGAGGAATCGACATTCAGGCCGACGACGAGGCGGTCGCAGCGATGGCGGGCGGCATTGAGATAGCGCACGTGGCCCGGGTGGATGATATCGAAGCAGCCGTTTGTGAAGCCTACGGAAAGGCCCCTCGCCTTCCAGCGTTCGATGTCTTCCTTCGCCTCCTCCCATGTTCTGGCGACGGGCGCCTCGCGCGTGCGGTCGAGCGAGGACGGGCGCGCGGCGAACCCGGCGAGGCCCTGCCCGTAGGTGTCGAGATTTTCGATGGCCTCGATCAATTCCTCCGCGCGGATGGGCGCGGTGCCGACCTTGGCGACTACGATGGAGCCGGCGAGGTTGGCGAGCGCGGCGGCCTGAACCAGATCGGCCCCGCAGCCCAGACAGGCCGCGATTGTGGCGATCACGGTGTCGCCCGCGCCGGAGACGTCGAAGACTTCTATGTCGGAGGCGCTGCGGATATGAACCGCGCCGTCGTCGCGCACGACGCTCATGCCGTCGCGGGAGCGCGTGGCGATCACCGCGCCGATGCGGCAGCGTCTGATGATGTCCTGCGCGGCGGACTCTATTTCATCGTCTTCATCCACGGCACGGCCGCCGGTGGCGAGCGAGAGTTCCTTGCGGTTCGGGGTGACGGCGTCCGCCCCGGCGTATTTCGTGTAATCCGATCCTTTAGGATCGACCAGAACGGGCACGCCCGCCTTTTTCGCGATCTCGATGATCCGCGCGGTGAGGCCGTTCGTCAGCAAGCCCTTGCCGTAGTCGGAGAGAATGACCGCCTGAACGGAGGGAATGATCGTCTCGGCCTTTTCGAGAAGCGCCCTTTCGGTTTCGGGGGTGATGGCCTTCACGCGCTCGAAGTCGGTGCGCAGGAGTTGCTGGTGGCCCGCCAGAAAGCGTGTCTTTACGATGCTCGGGCGGTCGGAGACGTTCAGGAGGCCCTCTGTGTCGATGCCGTGATGGTCTGCCTTGGCGCGAATCTGAGCGCCCGCCTCGTCGTCGCCGACAATTGAGAGGATTTTGCCCTTGCATTTCAGATTGATCAGGTTCGAGAGCGTGTTCCCCGCGCCGCCCAGCATAACGTTTTCACGCTCGATGGTGAGAATCGGGACAGGGCTTTCGGGGGAGATGCGGTCCACGTGGCCGTAAACGAAGCGGTCGAGCATGACATCACCCACCACGAGAACGGCTATTTCCGCCATTTTCCGCACCAATTCCACGTCTTCGTAGTCGTTTTCCGCCATGCAGCACCTTTTTCCGAGGCAAAATCGCTGAAATCTGAGCTTTTATGCGCTTTTGTTAGGGATTCGTCAATCTTTATAGGGTCTAATTAAGGTGACAAAACAGGGCAAAACGCAGAGATTTAGGGGCTTTCGCGTGAGTGAGTATAAGAATGGCGTGATTTGTGGATCATCCACTCTCCAGACCGGTAAAGGTCTGTTCGTCACCCTCCGCGCCCTTCTCGACAACAGCAAAATCGGCGACCTTTTGGTCCTTCACGGCGTGATCTCGCCCGCGCAGCTGCGCAGCGCCCTTGACGAGCACCGCGCCAGCGCGATTCCTCTTGGGCAAATTCTGATTCAAAACAAAATTTTAAGCCGCCGTACGCTGCTGTTCACGTTGCTGCGTCAGCGGATGCTGCGGTTTATGGCGGGCGGGTTGCTGTTCGTCATGTCGCTTGGCGGGTTTGCAAAAAAGAGCTTCGCGGATATCGCGGATATTCCGGCCAAAGTCAGCCTCGCCAGCACGGCCAGCTTCGGGGCGCCCAGCGCGTATCCGGCCCTGTTCGGGTCGGATGAGAAGCGTTCGGAAAATCTTACGGCGTTTACAAAGTGGTCGGATATGTTCGCGCGGTTCGACCGGACTTTGAAACAGGATTCCTCTCAGGACGTCATCGCGAAGATGAAGCGCGATATCGAGAAGTTCAGCGACCTTTCCCTGCCCGACATGGTGGAGAAGGTGAACACGCTGATGAACAAGCAGAAATATATCGTGGACAGCAAAAACTGGGGCAAGAGCGATTACTGGGCGACTCCGGTCGAGTTCCTGACCCGGGGCGGCGACTGCGAGGATTACGCGATCGCCAAATATGTCGCCCTGCGGGCGCTGGGCGTGGTCGAGGAGCGGATGCGCATCGCCATCGTTCACGACAATCTCAAGAACATCCCGCACGCGATCCTGATCGTTTACACCGGGGACGGTGCGCTGGTTCTGGACAACCAGAACCAAGACGTTCTGAGCGCAGATTCCCTGCGTACGCGCTACCGCCCGATCTTCTCGATCAATCGGCAGGCGTGGTGGCTGCATAGCGCGCCCGAGAGCACGCTCATCGCCTCGGCTAAATAATCAAACAGAGTTTTCATGCGATGTTCAGGTGTGATGGACGCCCTTGACCCTGTGGCGGGCGTCCTGCGTGTCGCCCTCGGGATCGACGTGGATGAGAATCTCGGCGTTGGGAAAGACCGAGAGCATCTTGCCTTCTACCTGCCTTGCGATTTCGTGCGCGGCGAGCAGCGAGAGATTCGCGTCCACCTCGATATCCACTGAGATCATCACAGCCATGCCATGGCGGTGCGAGCGCAGATCGTGCCAGCCTTTTACGCCGGGGTCGGCGTCCAGAATTTCAATAAGGCGGCCGCGCTCGGCTTCGGGGAGTTCGCGGTCGAGGAGCATATCCACGGCCTTCATGCCGATCTTGCGGGCGATCATTCCCAGAAATATCGCGACCATGAGGGCGAAGAGCGGATCGAGCCATAGCGGAGCGCCGTTCATGGTGAGGACCAGAACCAGCATCACGCCCGCGTTGATCAGGATATCGCTGCCGTAATGGGCGCTGTCGGCCTCGACGGCCAGAGATGGGGCCTTGGAGAGGCTAAGCCGCTGGACATACACCAGAAGCGCCGAGAGCGCCATGGCGAGCACCATCACAGCCACGCCTAGAAGATGCGCCTGTACCGGCTCGGGATGAACAAGCTTGCCCAGCGATTCGAAAACCAGAAACACGCCGCCGCCCAGAATGACGGCCGCCTGGAACAGGGCCGATACGCCCTCCATCTTGCCGTGGCCGTAACGGTGGTTCTCGTCCGCCGGGCGCTGGGCATAATAGATGCTGGCCAGCGCGATGACGGAGACGACCGAGTCCAGCAGCGAGTCCATCAGTGACGAGAGGATGCTCGGCGAGCCGCTGGCGTAATAGGCCCACGTCTTCACGACGATCAGCACGGTCACGATGCTTACGGCCGCATATCCGGCGTAAAGGGCATAGCGCGGCTGGATTTCCGAAGAGGGAGATTGTTCTTTCACCATTCGGCTATTCTACAGACCCTTGCGCTCCGGGCAAAGAGTTCATGGCGCTACACTTGGTGTATGCGCATTTTATTCAATCGGGTTAAGAGCCGGGCTTTCCAGAAGGGCCTGCCGGATTTCCTCGAAGCGTGACGGATCAACCTGCCCGGAGGTTTCGCGGTCCACGACGTAGAAGGTGTCTTGTGCCTTGAAGCTTTTGCCGTGGGTGGACACGCGGGCGTGCCTGACCTCAAGGCCTTGTTCGTTGAATATCCGCGCGACGCTGTTCAGAAGGCTCGGGCGGTCGGGGGCTGTCACCTCGATGACCGTGCACTGGCCGCTGAGGTCGTTGGAGAGATCGACTTCGGGCTGGAGCCTATAGGGCATCGGCTTCGCCGCGCTGTTTGAAGACTGGGGCGTAACGGCCGTCAAGGGCGCGGATTCGTCGCGCATGCCCTTTTCTATTTTGTCCTGAATTTGCTTCTTCTGCCATTCGCTCAGCACGCTCCCGCTCTGGTTCTGCGCGCGGATGGTCGTGTGCGTTACGGTGCCATCCTCGTTGGCCTCGAAGTCCATGCCGACGACGTTGATGTTGTCGGCGGCGAGAATCGCGGTGAGACGCTGGAACACATGGCTGTTCTGCGGCGTGACAACCTCGATCACCGTGGCGTTGCGCATGAAATCATCTTTCAGGCCGACCTTGGTGTTGCGGGCATCGTCGTCGAGCATCAGCGCGTGCTCCTCGGGCTCGAAGTCTTCGCTGCGCATATGCGCCTTCGTGCGGTGATAGAGGTTCGCGACGCGCACGGCTACGTTGGGTTCCCACGCCTCGGGGCTGTTGCCCATGACGTCGGCGGTCGTCATCAGGGTCAGAAGCTCCAGATTCTTTTCAGAGCCCACCTTTTTGGCGAAGGTCTCGACCGTCCACGGATCGCTGAGTTGACGGCGCAGGGCCGAGTGGACCAGCAGCAGATGATTTTCGACCAACCACGCCGCGCGTTTCGTTTCGCGGGGATTCAGCCCGAGGCCCGGGCCGTATTGGCGGACCATATCGCCGCCGCGTTTGGGGTGCAAATCCTCGTCGCCCGTCTCGGCCTCGTCCTTGCCGCAATCGTGGAGCAGCATGGCGACGGCCAGAACCCGGCGGTCGGAGGGCTTGAGGTTGCGGGCGATATCGACGGCGACCTTGGCCTTGGCTTCGTACTGGCCGCCCTTCATTTCGTCCATGCGGTCCATGGCCTGGAAGATATGCTCGTCCACGGTGTAGGCGTGGTAAGGGTCGAACTGAACCTTGAGGTCCACCGCGCCCATCGGCGGCACGATACGGGAGAGAATTTCGCATTCCTGCATCCGGCGCAGGGACGGGCCGACATCGTGGCCGGAGGTGATCACGGCCATGAAGTCCGCGTTGATTTCCGGGTCCCTGATCGCGGCCTCGTCGAACTTGGCCTGATTACGCTTGATGGTGCGCAGGGCGTCGGGGTGGACTTCCGCTTTTTGTTCGTTCGCGACGCGGAAGATTTTCATCATCTCCTGCGGGCTGGGGTTGTCGGTCGAGAACCGCAGCTTGCCGATGCGCAGGACAAACCCCTCGACGTTCTGAACGGGGGCGCTGAAGCCCGCTTTTTTTTCGAGCGCGGCGGCGCAGACGACGTTCGTGAGGAAACCGATGTCCCGGGCGTGCAGGAAGTAGAGGCGCATATAATCCTCGATCGCCTGCTGACGCTGCTGCGGCTGGAAGTGCATGATTTCGTCGGCGATGCGCGGCTGGTTTTCGGCCGTGAGGCGGTTGCTCTTGCCCTGCGCCTGAAGATGGCAGCGGGCTTCGAGCAGGCAATCATAGGCTTCCTGCACGCGCTTGGCCTCGAAAGGCGAGAGCAGGCCCTTTTCGGCCAGATCGTCGAGCGTGCGGGCGTTGAAGACGACGTGGGAGATCCACATCATGCTGTGGAAGTCGCGCAGGCCGCCCTTGCCTTCCTTGATGTCGGGCTGAACGAAATAGCGGGAGTCGCTGGTGTTTTTATGACGACCGGCGGTTTCGCCCAATTTTTCGTCGAGATATTTTTCCCAGTGGGTTTCATTGAGCTTGTCGATGCGGCCCGACATGGCGTCGAAATGGCCCTGATCGCCCCAGACGAGGCGGCGGTCGAGCAGGCTGGACCAGACGGTCTGATCCTTGAGGGATTCCTCCTCGCACTGGGCGGGGGTGCGGACGATCGCGCCGGGCTCGTATCCGGCGTCCCAGAGGGCGGTGACGAAGCTGCTCCAGTCCCTTTCCAGATCGGGGCTGAGGTCCTTGCTCATTTCCTCGGGGACCAGCATCAGGATGTCGAGATCGGATGCTGGCGCGATTTCCTGCCGCCCGTTTCCGCCCGTGAAGACCAGAGAAACCGTTTTTTTATGATCCGGGAGAAAGTGCTCGGCCAGGGTTCTGATATTGCTATCGGTCTCTGCGCTGAGTGCCGCCGTAAACGCGCGCGCCGACATGGCGCCAGAGCGCAGTTGTTCATACAAGGCCTGCTTGCGCTCGTGCGCGGCCTCCCTGAACCCCTTCATGTCGAACGGCTTGACCATCTTTTAATCTGCCGGGTGAAGACCCGCCCCTGTCAGTTCTGTTTTCTTATTTTTTAACGTGCTTTTAGAATATAACACATTGTTTTGGGCCAAGAATGCCCCTTTTTTCATGGAATTGCACGAAAAAACAGGTTTGAAAATAACGATTATGATGAATTCATTTAGGGCTTCTGCTGGCTAAAGGCCGCTAATTCAGCCAAAGACCTGCGGTCCAGAACGCTGGAGAGGGCTGCGCGGGAATCAACCATAAGGCTCCGCACGGCGCAAGCCTCCTCGTCCACACAATCCTCGCAGCGGCGGTATCCGGTCAGGCTTGCGCAGAGCAGCGGCGCGATCGGCCCCTCTATGGCCCGGATCACTTCGCCGGCGGTCATCTCACCGGGAGGACGCGCAAGCTCATAACCGCCTGAAGCGCCGCGGCGGCTTCTTAATAACTTACGGTTTTTGAGGTCGGTCAGGATGGCCTCAAGAAATTTATAGGGAATTTTTCCCTTTTTCGCTATTTCCTGAGCCGATAAGACGCGCTCTTGGTTTGCCGCCAGAATCGTCATCGCTTTCAGGGCGTATTTGGCTTTGTTCGAGATCATTTTAACTCCTATTATTTCTATAGGAATAATATGGTTTATTGTATACATTACCCTGAAATATGTTAGTGTGGAAGCATCAGTCTCCATACGTTGCGTGTTTGTCACAAGTTCTGGAAAAGGTGTGTCCCGGGCATGATAGATGCATTGCATGTCTATTTAACATTCGCCGTACTAGGGTGCGTGCTTTATGCCTTCGTGCGCGAGCGGCTCCCTCCGCATCTGGTGGCCCTCAGCGGGATGTCCGCACTTCTTGCCAGCGGTGCGATCAGCACACAGGACATGCTGAACGTCTTTTCCAACAGCGCGCCGATCACCATCGCCTGTATGTTCGTCATCAGCGCAGCCTTGGACCGTACGGGCGTAGTAGACGCCATGGGGCGCTTTCTTCTTAGTATTTCAGGCAAGAACAAGACGTGGGGCATTATCAGCCTGATTTTGGTTGTTGTGGTCATCTCGGCTTTTATGAACAACACGCCGGTCGTGATTATCCTGACCCCGGTCGTGATCGCACTCGCAGAGAAGCTCAAGCAGTACCCTTCCAAATATCTTATTCCGTTGTCGTATGCGACGATTCTGGGTGGAACTTGTACGCTGATCGGGACATCAACAAATATCCTTGTAGACGGGGTCGCCCAGAAGGCCGGCCTGGAGCCCTTCGGGATGTTCGAGATTACCTTGCCCGGTCTTGCTTTCGCGTTTACGGGCCTTGTATTCATGGCCGTTTTCGGACGGCATCTTCTGCCCGAGCGCACCCCTCCCAAGGATGAGATCGACGATCCGGCTTTGCGTAAGCGTTTCGTTTCGGAAGCCATTATTACTGTCAACTCGCCTCTGATCGGAAAGACGCTCAATGAGGTACAGTTCACCGATCATGAGGATTATGAAATCATCGACCTTGTGAGGCGCGAAGCGGGCAACCGCCTCGGACTCAGCGAGGCGCTGTCCAACCTGATCACGACTTTGCGCGCGCCATCGGACGATGCCGACGACAAGCCCCGGCCAATCTCACCCTTGCGAGACATTCCCCTTGAAGCCGGCGACAGGCTGGTTTTCAAGGCGCATAAGGAAGAGCTAATCGAGCTTAAAAAATACATCGGCATGGCGTTCGACATTGAGCGGCCGAATGTGTTCTCCGAGGCCCTGCCCGCCCGGCAGGTCATGGTGGCCGAGGGTGTTCTCGCCCAGAATTCAGACATGGTCGGCATGCGTATCCGCGATTTGCGCCTGCGCCGCCGCTACGGATGCTTTGTGATCGGCGTTCACCGCCGCGACAAAAACATCACGGGCGCAATCGGGAATGTCGTACTGATGGAGAATGATACGCTGATCCTTGAAGGGCCTGAAGAAGAGCTCGCCAAGCTTTTTGAAAACGAGCAGATTCTGAGCGCCTCACAGATGCGCCAACGCGTCCTGCATCCCAAGCGCGCTGCTTTTTCGCTCGCCGTGCTTTTTGCGGTTGTTCTTCTGAGCGCGCTGGAGATCATGCCTATCGCCGGCCTCTCGTTTATTGGCGCGATCGCCGTTGTCATGAGCGGCTGCGTTACGCCGGAACACGCCTACAAGGCCATCGACTGGCGAATTCTGCTGCTGATCTTCGGAATGCTGGGGATCGGAACGGCGATGGAGAATACAGGCTCTATGGCGCTTCTGGTTAACGCCGCTGTTGATTTTGCACGTCCCTATGGGCCGTTTATAATCCTTGCCGTGGTCTATTTAATTACCTCAATTCTGACGGAAATTATCACCAACAACGCTGTAGCGATCGTCATGACGCCCATCGTGATCGGTCTGGCGCTCTCACTTGGCTACGATCCGCGGCCTTTCGTCGCCGCTATCATGTTCGGCGCCTCTGCGAGCTTTGCGACCCCTATCGGGTATCAGACCAATACGTTCGTCTATTCGGCCGGTGGTTATAAATTCAAGGATTTCCTTAAGATCGGGATCCCCATGAACCTGCTTATGTGGGGCGTTGCGATGATCGTTATTCCCCTTTACTGGGGCCTTTGATAATAAGTCTTGAAAAAAGCGCAGGGAAATTTATGGTTCGCAGAGAATTATCGAATTCATGGAGTTTCTGAGCATGGCTGAAGTTAGAGCGCTTATCGAAGGATACCGGAAATTCTACGCGCGGTATTACGCCTCGGGCGATCCGCTTTACCGCGATCTGGCGCAAAACGGCCAGTCGCCCAAGACGCTGATTATCGCGTGCAGCGACTCGCGGGTCGATCCTTCGATCATCACCGAAGCCGGGCCGGGCGATATTTTCGTGGTGCGGAACGTCGCCAACCTCGTCCCGCCCTATGCGCCGGATGTTAAGACCCTCCACGGGGTCAGCGCGGCGCTGGAGTTCGCGGTGCGGATTCTTGAGGTGCGGCACGTGGTGATCCTCGGTCATTCCAACTGCGCGGGGATCGCGGCGCTTCTGGAGCCGGGCAAGACGGACAATACGGACTTCATCGGGATGTGGGTCAATATCGCCGCGAAGGCGCGGGAGAAGACGCTGGCCGAACGCCGGCCGGACGAAACGTCCTGTGAAACCCAGCACCGCTGCGAGAAGGAGAGCATCCTTTTGTCGCTCAGCAACCTGACCGGGTTTCCGTGGATACGCGAGAAGGTGGAGGCCGGAACGCTCAAGCTGCACGGCTGGTATTTCTCCATGGATCAGGGGCACCTGATGGAGTACGACCCGCGCTCGGGACAGTTTAACGCGGTCAAGACCTAAAGCGCCCCGGCGATCAGCACCGTGACACCGACCGCCATCAGCGCGGTCACGGCCACCAGGACGATCATGTTGCTGCTGAATACCTTTTCATAGCTTTCCTGCCGCACGCGCGAGGAGGTCCGCACGATCTGCCACAGGGTCACGATGATGAAGAGGTATGAGAGCAGGTAAATCTTGTCGGTCAGCAGAAGGTAGTCTACATCCGGCAGTGCGCTGGTGGCGGTGAGTTGCAGGGCCACGAGCGTCAGCAGGGCCGTTATGACGACCCCGAGGCGGCCCTCGATATAAAGCGGGTGGACGAAATACACCATCGCCGTGCAGACCAGAATCAGCGCGATGGGCAGGAAGATCTTCACAGCCATGGAGACTTGCGGGCGCTTGAGCGGAATGATGACGTGGCCGCGCGAATAATTCGAGCCGCCTTGGAAATTGAGGTCACCGAACGTCGTGTCGTAAAGGAAGGTCTGCACCTCCATATTCGGCTGGCCGATCGTGAAGCCGGGAATATAGATGTCCTTGTTGATCGTAATCGGCGCGGGGATGCTGTCGTCGGGGACGTAGACCAGACCCTCCTGCGCCGCCATGCTGTCCTCGATCAGGATCACGAGTTGCTGGTTATCGAAGGGGAATTTATGGAGCGGGAATTTTCCGCTGAACTTGCCCCTCTCGCGCAGGACGGTATAGAGGGAGCCGTCCGGCATTTTCTGCGGTTCGTCGTAAATCAGGGTGCGCACGTGGTTCTCCGGCTCGAAGGAATTCATGAATTCAAGGCTTTCGGCGGGGTTGATCGCGGGGTTTTTCCATCGGAACCAGATATAGAAATCGAGGCGGTAGCTGTGCGTGCGGAGGTCGATTTCCTGCACGTCGTTGATATGCACGCCGACGATGACCTTTTCGGGTTCGGCGGGCTTGGATTGCTCCTGCGCATTCGCCATCAGCGGGAAAAACAGACAGACAAGCACGATGAGAAGCCGGGAGAGTGTTTTTTGTCGTTCGCTCATCGCGCGTTGCCTTGTATAATTCAGGTGTTCCAGGGAACTCAGAAAAACGCCTGCAAGCCCGTCTGCGCGCGGCCCAAAATGAGCGCGTGGATGTCGTGCGTGCCCTCGTAGGTGTTGACGGATTCCAGATTGCACATATGGCGCATGACGTGGAATTCGTCGGCGATACCGTTGCCGCCGTGCATGTCGCGCGCAACGCGGGCGATGTCCAGCGCCTTGCCGCAGTTGTTGCGCTTGACGAGGGAAATCATTTCCGGCGCGAAGGCGTCTTCATCCATCAGGCGGCCCACGCTCAGCGCGGCGTGGAGGCCAAGCGCGATCTCGGTCTGCATGTCGGCGAGTTTCTTTTGCACGAGTTGGGTCTGCGCGAGCGGGCGGCCGAACTGCTTGCGGTCCAGAGTGTATTGCCGCGCGGCGTGCCAGCAGAATTCCGCGGCGCCCATGACGCCCCACGCGATGCCGTAGCGGGCGCGGTTGAGGCATTCAAACGGCCCCTTGAGGCCGGAGGCGTTGGGGAGCAGATTTTCCTCCGGCACAAACACTTCGTCCATCACGATTTCGCCGGTGATGGAGGCGCGCAGAGACAGTTTGCCCTCGATCTTGGGCGCGGAGAGGCCCTTCATGCCCTTTTCGAGGATGAAGCCCTTTATCGCGCCGTCATGCGCGTCGGATTTCGCCCAGACGACGAACACGTCGGCGATGGGGGAGTTGCTGATCCACATTTTCGAGCCGGAGAGGCTGTAGCCGCCTTTCACTTGGCGGGCCTTGGTCTTCATGCCGCCCGGATCGGATCCGGCGTCGGGTTCGGTGAGGCCGAAACAGCCGATCCATTCGCCCGTGGCCAGCTTCGGCAGGTATTTTTTACGCTGATCTTCCGACCCCCATGCATAGATGGGATACATGACCAGAGAGGATTGCACGGACATCGCGGAGCGGTATCCGGAATCCACGCGCTCGACCTCCCGCGCGATCAGGCCGTACGCCACGTACCCTACGCTTGCCCCGCCGTACTCCTCGGGTAAGGTCGAGCCGAGCAGGCCCAATTCGCCCATCGCGCGCATGATTCCGGGGTCGAAATGCTCCTCCCGGTAGGCCATGAGCACCTTGGGCATCAGGACCTCCTGCGCGAAGCTGTGCGCGGTGTCCCTGATGGCGCGTTCGTCCTCGGTCAGGGCGGTTTCGAGATTGAGGGGGTCTTCCCAGGAAAAAGCGGCGCGGCTCATGTTTTTTCAAGGTCCTGTACTATTGGATTTGGGCAAACTATAACATTGATAAAGAAGGTTGATAAAGCTCGCACATGCAGGATCGCGCAAAAATCGTACATGAGAATTTTCTAAGGCGCGTGGCGGCGGGCGACCTGCCCGATACGCGGCTTTACGATCCGGCGGAGGCCGGGCTGTCCGCGCAGGGTCTCGTGGAGATTTTCGAATCGCAGGTTCTGAGCCGCAGGCTGGACCTTATCTCCCGGATTTTGCAGGCGCGGGGCGAGAGCTTCTATACGATCGGCAGCTCCGGGCATGAGGGTAATGCCTCGATTTCCGCTGCTTTGCGGCTTGAGGACATGGCGTTCCTGCACTACCGGGACGCGGCCTTTTTGATCCAGAGAGCTAAAAAACTGCCGGGGCAGACGCCGCTCTGGGACATGCTGCTGAGCTTCACGGCGTCCAGCGAGGATCCGATCTCGGCGGGGCGGCACAAGGTTCTGGGCAGCAAGGCGCTCAATATCCCGCCGCAGACCAGCACGATTGCCTCGCACCTGCCCAAAGCCGTGGGCGCGGCGTTCAGTCTCGGGCTGGCGGAGCGGCTCGGGCATTCCGGCAAGATCGCCGAAGATTCCCTTATCTATTGCAGCTTCGGGGACGCGTCGGTCAACCATTCCACGGCGGTGGGCGCGATCAATACGGCGTGCTGGAGCGCGCACAAGCGGGTGGATATGCCCATTCTTTTTGTCTGCGAGGATAACGAAATCGGCATTTCCACGCCGACCCCGAAGAATTGGGTTAGAAATACTTACAGCAACCGCGCGGGGCTGCGGTATTTCCAGTGCGACGGGTTGAACGCCATCGAGACTTATATGGTCGCGCGGGAGGCCGCCGACTTCGTGCGGACGCAGAAGGCTCCGGCGTTTTTGCACATGACTTGCGTGCGGCTGTTCGGTCATGCGGGCGCGGACGTGCAGACGAGCTATATGAGTCAGGCGAAGATCGACGCGGCGGAAGCGCAGGACCCGCTTTTGCATAGCGCCGCGCTTCTGACGGGGCTGGGGATTCTTACGAAGGATCAGGTTCTGGAGATATACAATACGATCGGCGAGCGGGTCGAACGCGCGGCGGAGCACGTCATCAAACGGCCCAAGCTGCGCACCGCGCAGGAGGTGATGAGCAGCATCGTGCCCCTGCCCGCCGATGTTGCGCCGCCGCCCGCCGTGGCGCAAAAAGAGCGCGAGCAGAGTTTCGGGCGCGAGATTCCGACGATGGAACAGCCGCAGCACATGGCGCGGTTGATCAACTGGGCGCTGCACGATCTGATGCTGGCCTGCCCGGAGATTATCCTTGCGGGGGAGGATATCGGGCCGAAGGGCGGGGTTTACGGCGTCACGACCAAGCTGCATGACCGTTTCGGGCCGCACAGGGTGATCAATACGCTTCTGGACGAGCAGAGCATTCTGGGGCTGGCGATCGGGCTGGGGCATAACGGGTTTATCCCGATTCCCGAAATCCAGTTTCTCGCCTATCTACATAACGCCGAGGATCAGTTGCGCGGGGAAGCGGCAACGCTGAGCTTTTTCTCCAGCAGGCAATACACCAATCCGATGGTCATGCGGATCGCGGGGCTTCCGTATCAGCGCGGGTTCGGCGGGCATTTCCACAACGACAACGCGCTGGCCGTCCTGCGCGACATTCCGGGGATCATCTTGGCCTGTCCCTCCAACGGCGCGGACGCTGTGGAGATGCTGCGCGAATCCGTCCGGCTGGCGCGCGAGGAGCAGCGCATCGTGGTCTTTCTTGAGCCGATCGCGCTTTATATGACGCGCGACCTGCATGCGGAGAAGGACGGGCTGTGGACCTTTGCCTATACGCCGCCCGCGCAAGCGAAGCCTGTTGCTTTCGGCGAGCCGCATATCCACGGCAAGGGCAAAGATCTTTGCATCCTGACGTATGGCAACGGGTATTATCTCTCGCGGCAGGCGGCGAAGATTCTTGAAGATCAGCATAAAATCAAAATCCGCGTCGTCGATTTGCGCTGGCTGGTGCCGCTTAACGCCGAAGCCATCGCCGAAGCCGCCAAGCCGTGTTCGCATGTTCTTATCGTCGATGAATGCCGCCGCAGCGGATCGCCGAGCGAGGAGATCATGACTATCCTCATGGAAAATCTGGATACTTTGCCGAAGATCAAGCGGGTGACGGCGGAGGATTGCTTCATCCCGCTCGGGCGGGCCTACGCCTCCACCCTGCCAAGCCGAGACGGGATCGTCGAAGCGGCGCTGACGCTTTGCGGGAAGGGGAAAAAACGATGAAAAAGAAGGCTCTGGTCATCGCGCCCGGACGGGGAACGTATAACAAGGCGGAGCTTGGCTATCTGCATAAACATCATGCGGATAAAAAGGAACTGATCGACACGGTGGACGGAATCCGCCGGGAGCGCGGACAGGTTGCTATCCGCGATCTCGATTCGCGTGAGGCCTATGCGATCAAGGAGCATACGCGCGGCGACAACGCCTCGCCGCTGATCTATGCCTGCGCTTACGGAGATTTTCTTTCGATCGACCGCGAGAAATTCGAGATCGCCGCCGTCACGGGCAATTCGATGGGGTGGTATATCGCGCTGGGCTGCGCGGGGGCGCTCGATGTGTTCCATACCGCGACCCTGATCAACACGATGGGCACGTTCATGCAGGAGGCCCTGATCGGCGGGCAGATCGTGTATCCGTTCGTCGATGAGCAATGGCACGAGATTCCCGGAAAGCGGGCGGAACTGGCGGAGATCGTTCGCACGATCAATTCCGCGCCCGGATGCGCAGTTTATACCTCCATCGAGTTGGGCGGCATGATCGTTTTTGGCGCGAACACGAAAGGGATCGCGGAATTGCAAAAGCGGCTCCCGCCGCTGCAGGACCGTTTTCCGCTGCTGCTGCCCAACCATGCGGCGTTCCATACGCCCCTGCAAGCGCCTATCTCTGAGAAGGCTATGGCGACCTTCTCGCCCGCGATGTTCGACGCGCCTGCCCTGCCGATGATCGACGGGCGGGGATATGTCTGGGAAAAATATTCGACCGATCCGCGCGCGCTGTTCGATTACACGCTCGGCCATCAGGTGTGCGAGCCTTACGATTTCACCCGCGCGGTGCAGGCGGGGATGAAGGAGTTTGCGCCGGAGTGCATCATCTGTCTTGGCCCCGGCACGACTTTGGGCGGCGCGATCGCGCAGAGTCTCATTGCGATCCAATGGGACGGGATCGCCTCAAAGGACGATTTCTCCGCGCGGCAAAAAAGCGACAAGCCGATCCTCTATGCCATGGGCATGGACGAGCAGCGGCTTCTTGTCGTTTGAATTTGACGGAACTTAATAATCAGGAATGAAGGCGTTGCCCATGCCGTTGCCGACCGCTACCTCGGCGCCGCCCATCTGCGCAGCCATGTGCGCCGTGCCGCCGCCCAGCCATGTCGCGACGGTGTTCAGCGCGTCGGAAATACCCAGCGTGTCGAAGGCGTTCAGGATCGGTTCCTTGACGGCATCAAAGAGGGCCACGCCGCCGGGATCGTAGTGCCAGAGAGCCAGGTCGAGAAGCCCGAAGCCGACATACAGCAATACGCCTTTTACGGCAAAGTTGAAAACCTTGCTCAGGGTCAGCTTTCCGCTTTCCTCGGCCATTGCCTGTGCCATATTCGACCTCTGCAAAAAAAATGAAAATGAGAATAAATCTCAATTGACACTGATAATAGGAATGATTATCACTGTCAATAGATAATGAGAATAGTTCGCAAATAATCAGTTCATCTTTCCAAGCGGAGCCAGACCCATGAGCACAAAATCCCTCCTCTCTGCCACAGCCCTGAGCGTCACGCTTTCGATATCCGCCGCCTTCGCGCAGGAAACGGACAAGTTCCAGAGAAACCCTTACGCCCCGGTGACCGAGGAGGATATGCGGTATGTTGACCGGCCCGGCAACGAATTTACGGTGACCTTCCGCACGCAAGCTTTTCCGCAGGGGCGAACGGTTACCATCGACCCCGACGATATGATCCCCGTCAACGATCCGCGCCGGAACGGGCGCGTGGTGCTGGCTCCACGGCTGCGGTTTTTCTATGAGATCAACAATCAACTCCCGTCAATTCCCGGGCGCGAAATGCCCGCCCTCAGACAGAATGAGGGGCTGAGCCCGTCGGGCGCGGTCACCATGTACCGCCACCTGACGGATACGCCGCTTCTGAACGGCAAGGGCGAGGTGATCGGCGGCGGACACGGCATTCCCCGCGAGCAGATCCTCGACGCCATGCGGCGCTGCCATCAGGCGCGCAATATTCCCGAGCCCGAGCCGGGCGGACAGTAAGCGGCGTTTCCTCTCATGCGGAGTCTCTCTTGAATACCGCGCACACGATTGACATGGCCGGGCGGTTCTCGTTCCCCTCCTCTCTTCTTGAGACGGCGGGACGGTATGGGGTTTCGGTCGAGAGCGCAGGCGGCGGTCAATACCGCCTCAAAGTGCAAAGCGGTTCCTCTGCGGCGCTTCTGCCCGGGTTCGCACAAAGTTCCGAGGGGACGCTGCCGCGCCAGACGGTCCGCCGCACGCTTGAATTCCTGCACCAGCCGCTTCGGCTCAGCGCCGAGTCTCAGGACGCCTCCAAAAAAGACAATCATCTGCGCAGAGTAGACCTTCACAGGGTCTTGCGTTTCGCCGTCAAGGGCTCGGTTGAGATTCCCGCCGACTCGTTCGAGGGGCTGGACAAGGAAACGGCGGAGTGCCACGCCAAGACCGAGCAGGCCATGCGCGACGCCGACGGTTGGCTGGGGCATCTTGAAATCGGCAATCCCGAACCATCGCAGAGCGCCCTGCCGCGCACCGAGATCGACCCGGCGCGGGGGTTTGTCTTTCATCTCGACCGCCGGACGCTGGGGCTGGATTCGTATCCGGGGAAGGCGCAAAATGCCCTCAATGCGCGGTTCTGGGACGCGGTGAACGAAGCGACGGGCAACCGCTACGCCGTCAAGACACCGACCGTCGTGATGAGCGCACAGGAGCTTGAGGTTTTCTGCGCGGCGGTGCTCAGGGAGCCTCCTGGCCCGCTTCTGGAATGCGTGGAGTTCGAGGAGGCCGTTCAGCAGAAGCTGGAGTCGATCACGCAGCGCTCGCGCTCGCTTGAACATTCCTTCGTCTTCCGCCGCCTGACCAAGGACCAGCCGAAAGACCGCGCGCAGCAGCTTCAGGATATGATGCGCTGCACGTCCGCGCTGGCTCCCGTCATGGATTCGCAGTCCATGCACAAGCTCTGGGCGCGCTATAATTTCATGGAGCGGCACGAAAGCCCGCTGTCGGGACTCTCCAAGGAATACGGCGTGTTTCTGGCCGTGATGGACAATCTGGCTTCGCGCGGGCCGGTGACGCCGGCGCAGCTTGAGGCGCTGTCGCATGAGTTTCTGCCGCTGATCGCGTTTTCGGAGCAGTTCGTGCAAAAGATGGAAGCCGCGTCGATCGAAGCGGGCGAACGGGCGCAGGCGGAGACCCTGCATGAAGCGCGCGAGACGTTCAAGGGGGCGACCTCCATCGGCATCCTGCCGTCCGCGCGGAGCTTCAAGGACGATTACGCCCAGACGCTCGCGGTTGTCGAAAAATCCATCGGGCGGAGCGGCAACGCGCTTTCCAACACCGCGCAGGCCAGCGTGGATACGGCCATCGACTTCACGATGGACGTGGTGAATTTTATCCGCGAGTCGCCCCGTGTCGCGGCGACGTTCGCGGGACTGGCCACGACGCTTTACGTGATGAACGGCGGGGATGCGCAAACCGCGCAGGCCGCCACCGACACGATCATGATGTTCGACGGCACGGAAATGCCGATCGACATCTCCACCCTGCCCGAAGAGGCGCAGGAGGTGCAGAACTGGCACTGGGACATGGGGCCGTTCGGGCTTTACAAACATTACATGTACGACAATGCCGTGGTCGGTCCGGCGCAGTCGATCATGGACGGGCTGCGGATCGGCGTGCAGTGGGGGTACGATCTGACCGGGTTGCCGGTTGACGAGCAGGCCGCGTTCTCGCAGGCCGCCGACAAGGTGATCAAGCCGATGGCGGACCAGCTCTTCAAGCTCAACCTGTTCCAGAATTTCTCGCATGCCGCGTTCTGGATGTACATGGTTTCCAAGGGTTACAATCACGGCTTCCGGGGCGCGAACCGGATTTTCGAGCTGCTTTCGCCGATGACCAACCTCGCGGTGCAGGGCGGCTCGCGCCTCGGGGAGATGCTGCATCTCAAAAAGAATACGGGTTTGTCCGAGCGGATCGCGGCTCTGGGCTACGGCTCACAGGGCGACGCGGCGAAGGTGCGCTATGAGACCGCCTCCGGCGAACTCATTCCCACGGTTCCGGCTTCCATGCTCGTGCTTTCGCCGAACCTGTCGTGCGAAGGGCCGCTGAAACGGCATACGGGCGGGTGCGTGGTCGTGGCGCTGGCGCAGGCGGCGCAGGACCGCGTCGCGCTTTCCGACGTTCCGGTCACGGTTTCGGAAAAGACCGCGCAGATTCACTCGCGCAAGCTCAAGCAGACCTTCGAGATCAACGCCGAGACGCTGCCGCCGCTGATGCGGGCGATCGACGGGTTCGATCTGGCCATGACGCACGCGGCCAACCAGATCGGCGCGGCCGAGCCGTGGAAAAAATCGTTCGTCGTCGAGCGGATCAATACCCTGCGTACGGCGCTGCGGCGGTTCGGCGCGGACGGGGACAGCGCGGCCTTGCAGGCCGAGATTTCCAGCGCCATCGAGGATCTGGCCGGGGCGCAGATGGTTCTGGGCGGTGATTCGCCCCTGCTCACGGCGGCGATCGGGCACGCGCCGGACGAGGGTGAGCGGAGCAACCTGCTCTCCTTCGCCAACGCACGGTTCGGGCGCCTGAAGCGCGACGCGCGGACGAACACGCTGAGGGGCCGGCTGGCCGCCGGGCAGGATCAGGACGGGCAGGCGCTGACTCTGACCGGGGTTGCCAAAACACGCGCGGCGCTCGCCGCCAACCATATCTGGGGCGCGATGGTCGACTCCGCCCGCGCGATCAAAAAGGCCGTGAAGCCGATTGCCAACAAAACCTCCGTCATCGCCCTTTCGGGGCTTGCGGCGGGGGCGGTGGCGCTCGATATGGCCGGGGCCGGGAACGGCTTTACAGACGGGGTGTCCTCGGGCACCGGGGCAGCGCTGGCCGCCTCCATGACCACGCTCACGTTCCTCGTGTATAATTTCTGGGAGGACGTTCTGGGCGTGCATGTCGGCGGCGGCGCGATGCTTCTGGCGGCCGGGGCGGCGGCGGGGTATCTCGCGCGGCGCGGGATCATGCCCACGGGTCTTGCCGCGTCGGATCTGATGAAGAAAAAAACCGGGTTCGATCTGGTCTCGGCTTGGGAGCGCCTGACGCAGCGGATGGAAAAGGCCGCCGATTCCTTCACCTCCCGCTGGATGCGCTTCAATCTCAAGGCCGGGCATAGCCTTACGCCGGGCGGCGGCTCCGGCAAGACCCGGCTTTCCGACGGCGACGGCGGGGTTCCGGCCTGCGACCAGTGCCCCTTCAACGCGCACCGCGAACAGGCGGGGCAGGAGCCGAATATCTAGAGGGTGAGCGGTTCTGATTCAGGCGGTCTTAAGCCCCCGGAGCGGCCCATGTAATCATCGAACGAGATCAATCCCGCGTTCGGATCGTGAAGCGATTTTGGCGCGAAGCTTGTCTCCGGCGTCTGGGCCGGAACCTTACCCGTGTCATAAATCGGATACAGGGCGTGCATGTAGGCGTGCCATGCCGAGAGGGCGTGCGGGGAGATGTTTAGGCCCGATTTGGAGGCATGGTACATGTGGGAATCGATGCCGACCCGCGTGCCTTTACGGTCGGGCAGTGTATGTACGTTTTTTGGGTGGGCGTCGCCCGCGTTGAACTCCAGACCGTAGCCCCGGATCATCTGCGCGAAGGCATTGACCGTGTCCTGATCGACCTGCCCGGGTGGAACCCAGGGATAGAGCCGGATATGAAAGCGCTCGTCGCGGCCCTCGACCACTTCCTTGCTCAAAGCCGGAACATGATAGATCACGTCGTTGACGTGGCTGAGTTCGCGTTCACCGATGACCTTGGCGACGATGCCGTTGCCCGCATACATGGCCAGCACTGTGGCGGAATGAAGATAGTTGCGCGAGAGGTTGATGAAGCGCGTCTGGCCCATGTCGCGCAGAGCACTGCGGATTTTCAAAATATCCTCGTCCGACATGCCCAGCCGCGAGATGGTCGCGTTCATGGGGTTGGACATGTTCGCCTCGGCGAACACCTGCAGAAAGCCGTCGGGCTGTACCTGAGGCACCCCGCTCACGGTTCTGAAATTGCTTAAACTGGCCGGCGACATTTTCCCTGTCCGGTTTTTTCTTTATTTTACAGAAGGTACTCCCGGTCAAACGACAAAGTCCAGAAGAAAATGGGCTTTTCTTCAATCGTTTAGCCGGTGGGGCGATTTTTAGCGGCGTGAACTATCATTCGGGGCGCTCAAAACTCAAGGACGTGATGGTTTACGCCCGCCGCCCACCATCTGGTGAACTCACCGGTTTCAGCCTGGCGGTCATGAATGGAGACGAAGGAAAAATCCGTTTGCTCGTTTTGCGGAGGAATACGACCCTCTTCGTAGATCGGGAAAATGCCGCGAACGTACTCAACCCACGCTTCTGAAAGCTGCGGGATCGTGAGAGCGCCGTGGTAGATATCCTCGTCCACGGAAATCAGAGTGCCGTGTTTGTCGGGGAGCCTGTGGATGTTCCGGGGCTTATCCTCGTTCTCGTTGAAGATCAAGCCTACGCCGCCGAGCAAACTGCGCATTTCGTCGATCGAGGCCTGTGTCACGCCCCTTGGGGAGAGCCACGGATAGGTCTTGATGAGGAAATCGCAGTGCTTGCCCTCCACCGTGTCCACCGTAATAGGCGGCAATTTAAAGAGGCTGCATGTCGAGCGGTCGGAATAGGTCTGCGGGATGATCTTCACGACGATTCCGTTTCCGGCGTAAAGCGGCACGGAGACCATCGCATCCACCGATCTTCTTGTCATCTGCACGAATTTCGTCTGGCCCATGTCCCGCAGCAGGCGGTGAATCTCCATAACCGTGTCGTCATCGCCCTCCAGACTTTTGACGGAGGCGTTCAGGGTCATCGCCTGACTGACGTGATTGAAGGCATTCAGGAAATTTTTCGGCTCGATGATTTCCATCAATTCCACACCCGTTTATTTTTTTTATTAAACGAATTTGAATCGTGAAATGCGAGTGAAAAACGTTGTGCAGAACAGCATTTCCGCTATGCGGCGGACGCATGGTTTTTTTTGAATCTTCGCGGCGCGAACCGGTTATATTGGGAGTTTCCAGAGATTGCCGAGAACGGCCTTGGCCTGCGGCAGGGCGTCGATGGTGTAGTCCGGTCTTGCCTTACGCAGGCGGGATTCGCTGATGCATCCGCCCGTGATGCCGATGGAGGTCAGGCCGAGTTTGCGGCCGATGTCGGGCTCCTCCATACTGTCGCCGATGATGAAGGCGTTTTGCGGGGCGTAGCCGCGCTTGACCATGAATTCGGACAGGCGTTCGAGTTTGTTGGTCGCGCTCAGGATCGTGGTGCCGTCGCAATTGTTGGCGCTGACGAAGCTGAAAAAATTTTTCAGGGCCAGCCGTTCGAGCTGTGGTTCGATTTTGTGGGTGAGATAGTTGCTCAGGATAATACAGGTCACGTCGTGGCCGCGCAGCCATTCCAGAAGATCACGCGCGCCGCGCCGCGTGCGGACGTTGGCGGCGAGTTTTTCATAGAGGGTCTGGAAGATCACGTTCGCTTGTTCGCGGGTTTCGAGTACCTTGTCGATATCGCAGCCGTTGCGCTTATAATAATGGATGATCGGGAAATCGAAAGTTTCGCGCTGTTTCTTGAGGGTGATGGGTGGGACGCCGTAAAACTCCAGACAGGCGTTCGAGGCCACCCACGCCTGCTTGGTGTCTGCGATGAGGGTGCCGTTCCAGTCGAAAACCGCGAGTTTGCGGGTGCTCATTCGGAAGGTTCGGGTTGCGATCCGCCCTGCTGATCTAAATATTCATGGTAGGGGGCCATGGGATCCGGCGTTTTCGGCTTTTCCGGAGGGGGCTCATCCTTGAGATCAAGGCGGCGCTTCAGTTTGTCGCCCAGCGTTTCGCCCTTTTTGGGGGTGGCCTCGGAATTACACGGGCAGAAAACCGGGTTAGGATCGATCTTCGATATCCAGCGATTCATTTCCAGTTTGGCATCATACTCGTCGCTCTCGTCTTTTACTTCGACGGTTATGTTCAGAAACTGATACGAGGTTCCGGATTTTGAGGTGTACTCCATCACATAATCGAAGCTGGCCTCCCAATAAATGACCGAACTCTCTTCTTGGGGGTCCAGCAACAGGATGGGCGACACGATGTAACCTCTTACGTCCTGATCTTTTTGCCTTATGACATTAATGAAATTATTTTCTATGCCCCGATAAAATGATTTGGCTCCTGTTTCGGTAAATAATTTTATATTTTCATCGCGGCGTTCTGCATAGTTTGAAGCGTTGAACGCAAAAATCTCGTTGGCTGTCACAGCGATCCAGCCTTTTACAAATGACGGGGTCACATGAGTTTTTACGATCTTTTTTTCACCCTCGGCCGGCGCGGTGACACCCGGAATTTTGGGTATGCCCTCCATATCGAGAATTTCAGATGGAACCTGCGCCTTAACTGATCCACACAGACACAACAGCCCGAAAAGCGCCAACCCGAAAAGCCGCGCAAGGGGAATAACATTTGAAAACATTTCCACTAAAACCCCAAAAGACACTTACCCCCTTCTTATATCATAAGAAGGGGGTAAGATAAACGGGTTGAAAGCTTTGAGGTCTATAGACTTAAGCCGCCTGTTTCGCAGAGTTTGCGAGGGCCTGCTGCGCCTGTTTCGCCAGCGTTTCAAAATCGCCCGGGCTGGTGATCGCAAGATCAGAGAGAACCTTGCGGTCCAGCTCGATCGCGCAAAGCTTCAGGCCGTGCATGAACTGGCTGTAGGTCAGGCCGTGCAGACGTGCGCCCGCATTGATCCGCTGAATCCACAAAGCGCGGAAATTTCGTTTCTTGGCGCGGCGGTCGCGGTAAGCGTACTGGCCTGCTTTTTCAACGGCCTGAACGGCAGTGCGGAAGCAATTCTTCCGGCGGCCGTAATAGCCCTTGGCTTTTTTGATCACCTTGCGGTGTCTGGCGTGGGCTCTGGGGCCCCCTTTAACGCGTGCCATTATTGTGCTCCTTCTTGTTTTTTAGCGGCCGGCTTTCTTTTGCGCTTCCGGCTGTTGGGCAGAAAATTGCGCAGAACGATCGTTGCATCGGCATCGCACAAAACATCCATGCCGCGCGCTTTGCGTTTCATGGATTTGGGCTTGTTCATCATCATGTGGCGGCTGTGGGAGGCTTTGGCCTTTACCTTGCCTTTGGACGTCACTTTGAAGCGCTTTTTGGCGCTTGAGTGGGTTTTCATTTTCGGCATTTTCTTCTCCTAGATATTATCATTAAACCATGCGGCCGAGGCATGCCGATTTCAGCCAGACCGCTCTTTTGAGAAGCGGGTTATAACAGCCCGGGAGAGGTCAAATCAAGCTTTTTCTGCAATTTTCGATGCCGGTTGGCGGCCATAGCGGGCGGCGAACAGGCGGGCATGGTGGAAGACCATCTGCCGGTGCGCGGTGGCCAGAAGGCCGTGCTCCCCGTCCTCGAAGGTGGTGATTTCGGCGCGGGGGCCCCTGAAATGCTGGCGCAAGATGTCGAGCTGGGCGATCGGGACCTGTTTATCCCGCGCGCCGTGGAGGATCAGGAGGGGGACGTTCAGCTTGAGCAATCCGCCTGCCGTATCGGCCTTTTGGAGGGAGTCGATCAGGGCTAGGCTGATGCCCTGCGTCGCGGCGTCCTTATCGTCGGCCAAGGATTGCTCGAACAGCGCCTTGGGGGCCAGAACCGGCCAAAGAAGGACCATAAACGTCAAATTCGGCGGCAAATTCAGCAGGGCCGCGCTGACGCCCAGACCTTCGGCGAGGTAGGCCAAGCGCTTGTAGCCCTGTTTCTTGGCCCATTTCAGAATGACGTGAAGGTCGTCGCAGGCGGTATCCAGCGTGAAATGCTCGCTGCGCCCGTCGCTGGCGCCGCAGCCCCGAAAATCGAAGCGAACCGTGTGGAAGCCGGATTCCAGCATCACGCGCTCAAGTCCGCCGAATATGTCGTTATGGCTGTTCTTTTCGCCCGGAAAGCCGTGCACCATGATGACGAGGGTGCGCTCGGCAGGCTGCTGCGCGGAGGGGTCCACAGGCTTGCCCACGAGCGCGCAGATCTTTTCCCCCGACGGGGTATCAATCAAAATTTCCTCGGCCATGCCCGTCCCCACACAGAGAGCATATGTAAAGTCACTATACCAAAGTATAACATATACAACTTTGGGATGACGAGCTTTAATTATGGATTATGCGGCTTAACTTTTCCTAAAGCGGGGTGTTGCAGGGGGCGCACGGAGGCATTAAACTCAGGCGACTTCATCATAGACACGCAGATTTCGGACGGTTTCCATGAATACGGACGGCATTTTTGAAGGGCCCCGCAAGCCTTTGCTTTTCATTCCATTTGCGCTGTTCTTGGGGATTTTCGTGCTGGGGGCCCTGCCCTTATCTTCCGTCCGCGCAGAGGACCGCCCGCCCGCCGTGCCGGTGGCGGAGGTTCAGGCGGAGGTTCTGACCCCGCCCGCTGCGGCGGCAGGCGTGGCGGAGGCCCCAGCGCCTTCAGGCAGCGGGGATCCTTCGCAAACTCCGGTTGAGGGGCTGGCGACCGGGCCGGTCGTCGTGGAGCTGTTCACCTCGCAGGCCTGTTCGTTCTGCCCCAAGGCGGACGCGCTTCTGGGCGCTCTGGCCAACAGCCCGGACGTCATCGCGCTTTCGTGCCATGTCGATTATTTCGACGTGAAGACGGGATCGCTCTCGCACCCGTTTTGCAGCGCCCGGCAGGTGGAGTACGAGTCCACCCTGCGCGCCGGGCCGAAATACACGCCGCAGATGGTGATCAACGGACAGTACGACGTGGTCGGCTATCGCCGCGCGGACGTTCTGACGACGATCCGGAGGGCCCGGAAAGAGCGGGCTCTGGCCACGCCCGACCTGCAGATCACGGACAAGGGCGAGTTTCTTCTGTCCCTTGCGGCGCTTGGAGAGAAAGCCGGGGACGCCGAAGCCTATGAGATAATCATCGTGGCCTTCGATAAGCCGCATACGGTGACGGTCGCAGAGGGCGCGAACGCCGGAAAGTCCATCGTCTATACGAATGTCGTGCGGAATGTCGGGCTGCTGGGCGCTTGGGACGGGCAGGCCAGGACCCTTCGGTTCGACCCGAAAATGGGCGAGGGATCGCTGGGCTTCGCCGTTCTGGTCCGGCGGACCGCCGACGGGCAGATCGTGGCGGCCGCGCAATACACGAAGCCCGCGCCCGTGACTGCGCCTGCAATTCCCTAGGTTTTATGATCATAGGCCCAGACAGCGAAACCGCCCCTTGCCGAGGCGAGGAGCGGTTTGCTTTCCGTGTGTGGGGAACTTTATAAATTCTTATAAACCCACTGGTCCCGACAGGTTAATGTGCGTGTGTGTGGGGAAACCTGCCGGAACGGGGCGTGTTGTATCATGGTCTCCCAAAAACTGTCAACAGTAAAAATATATTAATCATGTCTTAATGTACATATTTAATTCTGTTTTGGGTGTTTTTTGTGCACTTTTTCCTAGGGGGGTGCGTTAGTGCGCGGAGGCCCAGCTTTGGCCGGATCCGGCTTCGGCAATCAACGGCACGGAAATGGTTACATCATTGATATTAAATGATTTTTCCATAACCCTCCGTACGCAGGCGATCGTTCGTTCGGCTTCGGCTTCGGGCGCCTCGAAGATGAGTTCGTCGTGGACCTGGAGCAGCATCCGGGCGCTCAGCCCCTCGCGGCGCAGAGCTTCGGGGATGCGGCCCATGGCGATCTTGATGATGTCCGCCGCCGTGCCTTGAAGCGGGGCGTTGATCGCCTGACGCTCCGCGCCCCTGACGCGGACAGGGTTTTTGTCCTTGATGCCGGGGATGACGCATTTGCGGCCGAAGAGCGTGAGGACGTATCCGTTTTTCTTGGCCTCGGATTTGGCATTCTCCATGAAGGCGGAGATTTCCTGAAAGCGCTGGAGGTAGCGGCGGATGAATTCGCCCGCGTCCGCTACGGGGATGCCGAGCTGGCGCGCGAGGCCGTAGCCGGAGATGCCGTAGATGATTCCGAAATTCACCGCCTTGGCCTGCCGCCGCAGATCGGGGCCGACCTGTTCGAGCGGAACGCCGAAGACCTGCGAGGCTGTGAGCGCGTGAATGTCCTCGCCCTTGCGGAAGGCCTCCTTCAGTGCCTCGACCCCGGCCATATGCGCGGAGAGGCGCAACTCGATCTGCGAATAGTCGATCGATATGAGGACATGCCCCTCCTCCGCGATGAAGGCCTCGCGGATCTTGCGGCCCTCCTCCGTGCGGATCGGAATGTTCTGGAGGTTCGGATCGGTCGAGGCGAGCCGCCCGGTGCTGGTGCCCGTCATATGATAGGAGGTATGCACGCGCCCGGTGGCGGGATTGATTTCATCCTGCAAGGCGTCGGTGTAGGTGGATTTAAGCTTGGCGAGCTGGCGGAATTCGAGAATTTTCTTGACGATCTCATGCCCCTCGGCGGCGAGATCCTCCAGCACGTCCACTGCCGTGCTCCAGTCGCCCGTCTTGGTCTTGCTGCCGCCCTTGAGGCCCATCTCCTCGAACAGCACCTCACCGACCTGCCGGGGCGAGGCGACGTTGAAGGGGCGGCCTGCGAGCGCGTGAATTTCCTCTTCCAGAATCATCAGCGATTTGCCGAATTCGTCGCTCATTTTTTTGAGGATTTTCGGATCGACCTTTATGCCCACCAGTTCCATCTCGGCGATGACGTTGACGAGGGGACGTTCGATCATCTCGTAGACCCGCACCATTTTTTCTCTGGCGAGGCGCGGCTTGAAAATCTTATAGAGCCGCAGGGTCATTTCCGCATCCTCGGCGGCGTAGTTCGTGGCGGCGGCCAGAGGTACGCGATCAAACGTCACCTTTTGCTTGCCCTTGCCGGCCACCTCCTCGAACGCGATCATCTTGTGGTTACAGCACATCATGGCGAGGTTATCGAGGGAATGGCTGTGCGCGGAACCGTCGAGCACGTAGGACATCAGCATCGTATCGTCGCAGGGCGCGACGCGGACTCCGTGTTTCGCGAACATCTGCCCGTCATATTTCATGTTGTGGCCGATCTTGAGGACGCGTTCATCCTCCAGAACGGGTTTGAGCAGGGTGAGCGCGGTTTGCAAATCCATCTGCTTCTGGTCCTGCGGCGCGGAGTCGCCGAAGAGGTCGGTTGAGTTAAAGGTGTGGCCGACGGGAATATAGGCGGCCTTACCGATGCGCGAGGCGATGGATATGCCCACCAGTTTCGCCTTGGCGGGCGTGAGGGCCGTGGTTTCGGTGTCAACAGCCAGCAGCCCGGTTTCGTAAGCGTCCGCGATCCATTCCTTCAGGACGGATTCGTCGGTGATCATGGTGTAGACATTCGCCTCCGTGGAGGGGAGTTTTTCCGCTTCGACATGCGCCTCCGGCGCGGTTTCGGTGTTGTTTTTTTTCACCGCCGGGGCCGCGCCACCCAGACGGCGAATAATGGAGCTGAAGGCGTGTTTTTCGAGGAAGGCCATCAGTTCGGGCTTGTCGGGGTCGTGGGTTTTTAAATCTTGCAGCGGCACAGGCACGGGCGCGTGATCGTCGAGCGCCACAAGTTGTTTGGAAATTCTTGCGGCCTGCGCGTGCTCGATAAGGCTTTCGCGGCGCTTGGGCTGTTTGATCTCGCTGGCGCGCGCCAGCAATTCCTCCAGCGTGCCGTAGGTGTTGATCAGCTCGGCGGCGGTCTTGACGCCGATGCCGGGGACGCCGGGGACGTTATCGACCTTGTCGCCCGCCAGCGCTTGCACGTCCACGACCTTCTCCGGGCCGACGCCGAATTTTTCCATCACGTCTTCGAGGCCGAGCCATTTATTCTTCATCGGGTCGAGCATGCGCACGCCCGGACGGATCAGCTGCATCAGGTCTTTATCGGAGGAGACGATCACGACTTTCTTGCCCTGTTCGAGCGCAAGGCGGGTGTAGGCGGCGATCAAATCGTCGGCCTCGTAGCCCTCCTGCTCCAGCGCGGGAATGTCGAAGGCCTTCGTCGCCTCGCGGATTAGCGGGAATTGCGGGATCAGGTCCGCCGGGGTTTCGTCGCGGTTGGCCTTGTATTCGGGATAGATCTTATTGCGGTAGTTTTCGCGGGCGGCGTCGAAAATCACAGCCAGATAGGGCGCGTGGTAATCCTGGAGCATCTTGAGGATCATATTGGTGAAGCCGTAGACGGCGCCGACGGGCACGCCCTCCGGGTTCGTCATGTCGCCGCGCCCGGAATAAGCCAGCGCGTAATAGGCCCGGAAGATAAACCCCGATCCGTCGATCAGGAACAGCTCGTCTTGGTGATTGGCGCTCATGGACTGTAACCTGAACGAGTCGGCGGGCCGTGTCCAGAGGGCGGCTTGTTTTTGTGGCCGCAATCCTGTCTATTGGCCCGATGAAAACGGCGGATGTCATCGTGATCGGGGCCGGGGCGGCCGGGCTTATGTGCGCGGGCGAAGCGGCGGCGCGCGGACGGCGCGTCATAACCATCGAGCATACGCGCAAGATCGGCGAGAAAATCCGCATTTCCGGCGGGGGGCGGTGCAATTTCACCAACCTTCATTCCGGGCCGGGGAATTTCATTTCGCGCAATCCGCATTTCTGCAAATCGGCGCTGAGCCGCTTCACGCCGCAGGATTTCGTAGAGATGGTGAAGGCGCACGGGATCGCCTATCACGAAAAGCCTTACGAGCCTTATGCGGACAAGAGCGCCCGGGGGCAGCTTTTTTGCGATGAGTCCAGCCAGCAGATTATCGACATGCTGGTCAAACGCGTCACCGATCATGCCGGGACGATTGATCTCGATGTCAAAATTCAGTCCGTTGAACGGAAGGGCGACGGGTTCACCCTTTCGACCAGCGCGGGGGACTATGTTTGCGGGTCGCTGGTAATCGCCAGCGGAGGGCTTTCGATTCCCAAGATCGGGGCGAGTAATTTCGGATATGAGCGCGCGAAGGATTTCGGGCTTGCGATCGTGCCGCCGCGCGCGGGCCTCGTGCCGCTGACGTTCGGGCCGGATTTGCTGGCGCGGACCGCGCCGCTATCGGGGCTTTCGGTGGATGCGAAGGTCTCCGCCGGGTGCGCCGCGTTCCGCGAAGGGCTGCTGTTCACGCACCGGGGATTGTCGGGGCCGTCGATCCTGCAAATTTCATCTTATTGGACAGAGGGCGAGGCGATTACCGTTGATCTTTTGCCCAGCGGTGAAGCTCTGGAGGTGCTCAAAGCGGCGCGGAAAAATGCGCCCAAGCAGGTTTTGAGGACGGTTTTATCGGAGATTTTACCGCAACGGCTTGCACATCTTCTGGCTGAGTTAAGCGGGCATGACGAGCGGATGGCCGATCTTTCGGACGTGAAGCTTGCGGAGATTGCGGCGTTAATCAAACGCTGGCAGGTGCTTCCGGCGGGGACGGAAGGGTACCGCACGGCGGAGGTGACGCTGGGCGGGGTGGATACGGACGGGATTTCATCCAAGAGTTTTATGGCGAAAGACGTTCCGGGGCTTTATTTCATCGGTGAGGTTCTGGATGTCACCGGGCATCTGGGCGGGCATAATTTCCAGTGGGCATGGGCGTCGGGCCGGTGCGCGGGACAGGAGGTATAGGAATGCAAAAGGATAAATCATCGGTGCGGCTGGACCGGCTGCTCTCTAATCTGGGATACGGCGCGCGCAAGGAAATGACGATGGCGGTGCGCAACGGATGGGTCGATGTAGACGGGCAGCGCGTCACCGATTCCGGCTTTCCGGTCACGCCGGAGATGGTGCGGGCCGGGCGCGTGCTGCTGGACGGGGAGCCGCTCGATCCGCTTTCGCCCTTTACGATCCTTATGAATAAGCCGGCGGGCATAACGAGTTCGCACAAGGACCCCGGCAAGGTGGTCTATGATCTGCTGCCCGAGCGGTTCGCGCGGCGCAACCCCAAGCTTTCCATCGCGGGGCGGCTGGACAAGGACAGCACGGGGATGGTGATCCTGACCGATGACGGGGAGCTTTTGCACCGGATCACGCATCCGCGCCGCCACGCGGCCAAGCATTACCGGGTGGAATTGCGCGACGCGCTCAAGGGCGACGAGGCGGCGATTTTCGGGCGCGGGGATATGATGCTGGGCGGGGAGGACAAGCCGCTCAAGCCCGCGCGCTGGGTTCCCGAGGGCGAAAAAGCGGGCGTCATGATTTTGGAGGAAGGGCGTTATCGTCAGATCCGGCGCATGTTCGAGAAGACCGGAAACGAGGTCACGGCGCTGCATCGGTTTCAGATCGGGGCCCTTACGCTCGGCGATCTGCCGGAGGGGGAGTGGCGTGTTCTGGACCAAAAGGATTTAAGTGCTATTTTTTAAAAGTCAGAATTCAAAAGGCAGGATATGAAAACCCTAAAAACCTTAAACAGATTTTTGATTCTTTTTATGGGATTGCCTTTGTTGGTTTATTATTTTTTTCCAGAAAAGCCCATTCCTGAAGGGCCGCCCATTTATGCTATCGCGACAACAATACATAATACAGATATTGGAATGTATAGCTTCTTGTTTGTCGTATGGTGCTGGTGGTCTATCGGATTTTTTTGGCTTTACTTCAGAGTGATTGTAAAAAATTATCCAGAAAAATTAGCGTTAGTGCGAAAATTTGCTGCCTTGTCGATTGTATTATCTTGCGTTTGGCTGATTTGCGGCGCTTTAGGTATAATATTCAATGTATTTTCTTGTGAACCCTCTCTTGTATGCTTTTTACCGGGTTTAATTATTGGTTTAGTCCTTGCGGCTTCGTATTATTTCTCCTATTTCACCTATGTGATTTTCTTTATTCTTGCGTCCAGAAACCTTTATGGCTCCTATTTCCTAGCCCCTCTTCTTTGGCTTTTTTTGCCTTTGGTCGCGCTTTTCGAGGAGTATCTAAGACCTTATCTAAGATCGGCAAAGGCTTAACACACAAATCGCAGAAAACAGCTTTATTTCCAGCCGCTTCCCGTGTAAAAAGGGCGCATGTCCAGCGAGATCAAGAGTTTAAAGAGCGAAATCACCAGCCAGATCGAGGCCGCCAACGACCTCAAGGCGCTGGACGACGTGCGCGTGGACGCGCTGGGCAAGAAGGGCCGGATCACCGCGCTTATGAAGACGCTGGGCAATATGGACCCGGAGGAGCGCAAGACCAAGGGGCAGGAACTCAACGCCCTCAAGGACGAGATCGCCGCGCTCATTGAGCGGCAGGAATCCGCCCTGAAGCGGCAGGAGATGGACGGGCGGTTGGCCTCCGAGACTCTGGACGTAACGCTCGCCCCCCGCCCCGCCGCGATGGGGCATATCCACCCGATCAGCCAGACGGTCGAGGAACTCACCGCGATTTTCGCGGATATGGGCTTCACCGTGGCCGAGGGGCCGGACATCGAGGACGATTACCACAATTTCACGGCCCTGAATTTCCCGCCCGGGCACCCGGCGCGCGAGATGCAGGACACGTTCTTCCTGCCCGACGACCCGGAAGAAAAAGGCGAGTACGCCAAGAAGCTTTTGCGGACTCATACCTCGTCGGTGCAGATCCGGCATATGCAGGCGAACAAGCCGCCGCACAAGATCATCTGTTTCGGGCGGACGTACCGTTCGGATTACGACATGACGCACACGCCGATGTTCCACCAGATGGAGGGGCTGCTGATCGACAAGGACATCCATATGGGGCATCTCAAGGGCTGTCTGATGGATTTCGTCCGGGCGTTTTTCGAGATCGACAATCTGCCCGTGCGGCTGCGCCCCAGCTTTTTCCCGTTCGTCGAGCCGGGGGCGGAGATGGATATCGCGTGTTCGCGCAAGGGCGGCGGGCTTCGGCTTGGCGGCAACCCGGATGGCAGCGTGGATGGCTGGATGGAGATTCTGGGCTGCGGCATGGTGCACCCGAACGTGCTTAAGAATTGCGGGATCGACCCCGACGAGTATCAGGGCTTCGCGTTCGGCATGGGGATCGAGCGGATGGCGATGCTGAAATACGGGATTCCCGACCTGCGGACGTTTTACGAAAGCGACGTGCGCTGGCTGCGCCATTACGGGTTCGACCCGCAGGACCGCCCCAATAACGCCACGGGCGTTCAAAAAGACGCATGAACCAGTTCATTTTCAGAAGCCTGAGAGCCGCCGATTACGATCAGTGGCTTGCGCTTTGGGATTCCAACAATATGGGGCACCGCGACGAGGCGGTGACGCGGGAGACGTGGCGGCGGATTCTGGCCGAGGACGAGCCCGTGTATGGCATTTGCGCGGAGCAGAACGGCGATTTGCTGGGCATCACGCACTATATTCTTCACCCCACCACGGGGCATCTGCGTCCGGTTTGTTACGTCCAGGATGTTTACGTTCGCGCGGACCAGCGGCGGCGGGGAATCGCGCGGCGGCTGGTGGAGCATGTGATCCGCACCGGGACGCAGGAACAGTGGGCGCGGATTTACTGGCTGACGCCCAACGACAACGAGGGGGCGAAAGCGCTTTATAAAAATCTCGGCATCAAGCTGGATTTCGCGTTTTACGTGTTGCCGGTCAGTTAGGGCAGGACGCATTATCCCTTCACCGGTCATGCATGGAAAAGCCCCTTTCGGGGCTTTTATAAATTGACGGCGCTTGGGTTCTACATCATCCCCCGGGGCGGCCCAATCTCAGGATCGTATCTGTGGTTGTTACGTCGGCAGATTGATCCGGCGTTCTGCTAAAGCTCTCGCTCAGGCTCGGAGCCGTAAGGTCAGCCCTCGGATCGGTCAGAGAAATTCTGAAAGGATCGGGGTTTGAGAGCATGCTAAAGCGCGAGGTCGGGCTCATGCCGTTGATCGACATATCCCCGGAGAGCAGGTTCACGCGCGGCGTAGTGCCGAAATTGAAACCTGCATCGTCGCGGAAGGACGTGCGGAAAATGCTTGGAGAATTCAAGCCGAATTGGGGAGAATCAAGGCCAAGGCTGAACATATCGTCGTCCAGGAAATTGAAGCCCGGATAGGTGCCTGAACCGAGCGCTCCGCCCGTCAGTGTCGTGGCGCCCGCAAGATTTATGTCCGTGGTTGCTGGCGGCTCTGCCACTACAGGCGCGACTGTCGTGGGGGCGGGCGTTTGATCTTGCGCCACGCCCGTTCCGGCGGGTGTCGTCGTGGTGGCGCCAGGGGGTGTCGTCGTCCCTGCGGGGGTGCCGCCTGGGCCCGGTGCTTGACCGCCCGCGGCTTGCTGCTGCGGCCCGTTTTGAATGTTCTGCATAATCGATTCGAGGCTCATCTTGCCACCCGTAAAGGCCATGATGAGCTTATTAAACATCTGCATGAGCGGGTTATCTTGCATGTTACCAAACATGCTCGACATATTACCGCCTGCCGCGTCAGGGCCGCTGGGTCTGCCGGCTCCCTGTTGGGCCTGAACCAGGGCGAGTTGCGCCAAGCCGTCCTTATTTTCTGACATAAGCTGCGCAAAGCGTGTCGCATCGGTTCCCGCCCTCTGAGCGGCGTCCTTTATAACCGTTGCGTTCTGGGCGTTCAGCTGTCCGGTCTCGATCGCACGGTCAATGCTGGCATTCACAGCGGCCATGTCGTTATTATTTACCTGAAGGAGCGACTCATAGGCCATTTTTGAGCGGGCTTCGACCTGCGCTGCGGTCATGCCCGAGTCAATATTGTCAAGCATCGCAAGCGCTGTCATCGGGCTGGAGGTCAGATCGCGCGCGATCGTGTCTGCCATTTCCTGGCGCCTTTGAACGATCGTGTCTGCGAATTTAGCAGAGTCACCGCCTGCGGAGGTCAGAGCCTCCCTGTAAATTGTCGCCATACCTTCGGTGATGGCCCCCGCGGATTTGAGAGATTCGAGGGCTCTTAATGCTTGTTCGGGACCACCCAGATTTTGAAGCATCATTCTGTGGGATTGGAGGGCGACGTCTCGGACGTGACTATCTTGCAGTCCGCTATCCTGCCTGACGGCCATTGCCATCCGGTCGAGGCCCGACTCTGCGGGGTTGGTTGAAAGTATTTGCTGTTGGTCACGCTCTTGCGTTTGACCCTGCGCTCTCGGTTCTACCGCCATTTTCAGATGCCCCTTATCAATCTATTATCCGTTTTATGGGCTGATTTGCAGCCTCTAGTTTTATGCCCAAGTTACTTGCACTAGGGCGCAGACATGTCTCTGTCCTTATAATTAACATATCCTAACATGGCGTAAGGGATTTTGGCAAACTTCTTGTAAACGCCGGAAAGCGCATAAAAGCCTTGGAAAATTGGCTGTTTTGGGCTTAGATAGGCACCCTAATATTTGGATAAAACGCTGCTAGAACAGCGAAAAGGGCAGAATATGAAATTCACGGTTTCCTGGCTCAAACGCCACCTCGACACGCAAGCGGACGGGCAAAGCCTTTGCGATATGCTGACCTCGATCGGGCTTGAGGTCGAAAGTTTCGAGGATAAGGCCGCCCTGTACGCGCCTTTCAAAGTCGCGTACGTCGAATCGGCCGTGCAGCACCCGGATGCCGATAAGTTGAGGGTCTGCATGGTTAAAACCGAAAACGGGACCTTGCAGGTGGTTTGCGGGGCGCCGAACGCGCGGACGGGCATGAAGGGGATTTTCGCGCCCGAAGGCACGTATATTCCCGGCCTTGATGTGACGCTCAAGAAGACCAAGATCCGGGGCGTGGAATCTAACGGGATGCTGGTTTCCGAGCGGGAGATGTGCCTGTCGGACGAGCATCAGGGGATTATTGAGGTCGATGAAAAATATGAGGTCGGCACGCCGATGGCGGACGTATTTGGCCTTAAAGACCAACTCATTGAGATCGGGCTGACCCCCAACCGGGTGGATTGTTCGGGCGTGCGCGGGGTCGCGCGGGACCTTGCGGCGGCGGGCGCGGGGACGCTTAAGCCTCTTGAGGCTGCCCCGGTCAAAGGCACGTTCGATTCGCCGATCAAAGTCAAGATCGAGGATGCGCAGGGGTGCCCCCTCTTCCTCGGGCGGCTGATCAGAAACGTCAAAAACGGCCCCTCGCCCCAGTGGCTTCAGGACATGCTCAAATCGGTTGGTCTGCGCCCCATTTCCGCGCTGGTGGATATCACGAATCTCATGACGCTTGAATATGCGCGGCCTTTGCACGTGTTCGACGCGGACAAGCTGTCAGGCGATATCGTCGTGCGCGCCACGAAGGCGGGCGAGACGTTCGACGCGCTGAACGATAAAAGCTACACGGTCACGGACGGGCTGGTCGGAATCACGGATTCCTCCGGCCTGATCGGGCTGGGCGGGATCGTGGGCGGCGTTACGACGGGATGCGGCGAGGATACGGTCAACGTGTTCGTCGAGGCGGCGTATTTCAACCCGATGCGGATCGCGCGGGCGGGCCGGGCGATGCAGGTCGAGAGTGATGCACGTTATCGTTTCGAGCGGGGAATCGACCCGGAGTTTACGATCACGGGTATGGAGATCGCTACACGATTGATCCTTGATCTGTGCGGGACCGATAAGTCCGAGGTCAGCCATGTTGTGACCGCCGGAGCCGTTCCCGACTGGAAGCGCACGATTAAGCATGATCCGGCGCTGGTCAAAAAACTGGGCGGCGTCGATGTGCCCGCCGAGAAGCAGGTGCAGATTCTCGAAGCGCTCGGATTTTCGGTGAGCAAGGACGGGGCCGGGTTTGCCGTGCAGCCGCCCGCATGGCGCGGCGATATCGAAGGCAAGCCCGATCTGGTCGAAGAGATCGTGCGGATTTACGGGTTCGAACATATCGCCCCGGTTTCCGTGCGCAGCGCGGGCGCGGTGACGGCCCCGGCGGAAACGGTCACGTTGAACCGCGTGCGGCGCGCTCGGGCGGCGATGACGGTGCGCGGGCTTGAGGAATGTGTCACGTGGTCGTTCATGCCCAAGGGCCGCGCGAAGGCGTTCGGGTCGAACGACAATCCGGCCCTTTCGTTGGCCAACCCGATTTCCTCGGAGCTGGATCAGATGCGGCCCTCTATCTTGCCCAACCTCATCGAGGCGGCGGGGCGGAACGCGGACCGGGGTTTTGGCGATATCGGGCTCTGCGAAGTCGGCCCCGCCTTCCGCACGCAAAAGACGGGCGGGCAGGATATGGTCGCGGCGGGCGTGCGCACGGGCGCGAAGGGCGCGAAGCATTGGGCCTCCCCGGAGGAAAGCCGCGCGGTGGATGTTTATGACGCCAAGGCGGACGCGCTGGCCGTGCTGGCCGCATGCGGCGGTCCGGCGGACAGTGCGCGGGTGACGCGCGAGGCGCCGCCCTATTACCATCCGGGCCGTTCGGGCGCGCTGACGCTCGGTAAGAACGCGCTGGCCTATTTCGGGGAAATCCACCCGGCGGTGCTGGACGAGATGGGCGTCAAAGGCCCGGTCGTCGGGTTCGAGGTGTTCGTGGAGAAAATCCCCGCGCCGCGCAAGAAGGACGGCACGGCCAAGCCCCTGCTGAAGCTTTCGCCCTTCCAGCCGCTGAGCCGGGATTTCGCGTTCCTCGTGGATGCGAAGGTCGAGGCGGATACGCTGGTGCGCGCGGCGCTTTCGGCCGACAAGGCGCTGATCGCCGAGGCGCGGGTGTTCGACGTTTATACCGGAAAGGGCGTGGAGCCGGGCAAGAAGTCGGTTGCGCTGGCCGTCATCATCCAGCCCGTCGAGAAAACGCTGAACGATCAGGAGATCGAGGCGGTTTCGCAGAAAATTATTGACACGGTGGCCGAGAAGGCGGGCGGAGTGCTGCGTGGATGATGTTTATATACGCGCCCTGCACCCGAATGATTTTCTGATTTTCCGCGCGATGCGGATGAAAGCGCTGGAGGCGCATCTGGAGAATTATTGTGCCCCTCTGGAAACCAAGCTTTCATACGAGGATTCCGATTGGCAGTTCACGCTGAACGGCGATGGCAAGCAGGTGTTCGGTTTGTTCGACGGTATGACTTTGATCGGGATTACGGCGATTTTTACCTCGGGCGAGGATCCTTCGGGGCAAACGGGCGTTCTGGCTATGAGCTATATCGAGCCGGAATATCGAGGCAAGAATTACTCCGCGCTGTTTTATCGAGCGCGGTTTTTGTTTGCCTCCAGGCATCTGCCTTGGACGCAGCTGACCGTTTCGCATCGCCGGGGCAATGAGTCCTCCCGCCGTGCGATCCTGCGGCACGGGTTCACTCTGACCGGCACGCGGCAGACGAACTGGAGCGACGGAACGCGCGATAAGGAATTTTTGTATATACTCGACCTTGAGGCCCTGCGGACGGCTGTGTGATCGCCGCGCCATCGCCGGAGGTTTTTTATGAGCATGAAGGATTTTTATATCCGGGCCCTTACGCCCCAAGACTGGACCGCCTTCCGGGCGGCGCGTCTGCGGGCGCTCTCTCTGCATCCGGGGTTTTATTGCGGCACTTTGGTCGATGCGGAGCAGAGAACGCCCGAGGAATGGCAAGAGATGCTGGACGGGCACGGGAAGCAGATTTTCGGGCTGTTCGATGGCGATACTCTGATCGGGATTACGGCCGTTTTTACCTGCCGCGAGGATCCCTCCGGCCGGACGGGCGTGTTCGCCATGAGCTTCATCGAACCGGAGCATCGCGGCAAGGGTTATGCGGATTTATATTACAAGGCGCGGATTGATTTTGGGCTGAAGCATTTGCCGTGGACGCGGCTTTGCGTTTCCCACCGCGCGGATAACGAGCCCTCGCGCCGCGCGATCCTGCGGCATGGATTTACATTCACGGGCCGGGCGGCAAAAGATTGGCCGGACGGGAACAGGATGGATGAGTTACTGTATGAGATAGATTTGGTGAGGTTGCGGCAGGTTGAATAAGGCTTTTGACTATGGATTTTGTTTTAAAATTTAACCGGGTTTGGGCGTTTCTTCTTGTTATAATCTTTGGGCTTTTTGCCTTGAATGGGACGCTTCTGCCTGTCTTCGTTGCGGCCCTCGTTTACCTTGCCGTATCATTTCTTGCTATTAGAAAAAATCGTGTCGCGGTTATTCTCGTCTTTATTTTTTCGGGTCTTTTTATGCTGCGGTGGCTGCCGATGGTAATGTTTAATTTTTACCTTATGGGTATCGACGACCCGGTTTACCTCGACTCGCCCGCCACCGGTGTTATCGTTATCATTTATGCTTTGCTCTTTGCCTTTCCGTCCGCGTACATCTTTTTCAGCGGGCTTTATCATTTTCAAACCGTTTGCGCCTCTGTTCTCAGAAAATCGTTCACGGAATTTTCAGACAAACAAAAGAAAGTTTCTTTTGTGATGCTGACTCTGGTTTCGGGCTTATCTTTTTTGGCGTTCTTTTGGCATATTCAAGCGCTCGCCTCCAAGGAGCGATTTGATTATCCCTCAGAGAAGGAGACGTTCGACGAATAAAATTAACTGGATCCCCGCTTTCGCGGGGATGACAAAAGTGAGGATTATTTCTTCTCCAACTCCTGTGCTACTGATTTTTTAATTGGTCTGGCTTATGAAGCTAGCCGTTATGTTGCTGTGATCTATCAGCCAGCGCTCGTGGCCACTTTGAACTTCAACAAATTCATAAGACGTTCTGCCTTGAGGGTCTTGGGGATACCAATCAAAAAAATCGACAAACAATAATTTTTTTCCGTCATAGTCTATCGGTCTGATTGTTTGTTCCTCCCATTGTTTGCCTTGGCTTCTATCGGCCTTTAGAATTTTTATTTGGTCGATGTCGTTGTTTATATTGATTTCTATAAATTCGATCGGTTTGCTTCCAAACCCCAACAAATCATATTCGCCTTTGCCCAAGGGGATCAGAACGAAGCTCTTGAACAAAAGTTTTTGTATCTCGAAAAATACATCGACTTTTGGGTCCATAATAGAGCCGATTTCTTTTGCAAACCAAGCGTTCCAGAGGTGACGCCTTAACTCATTGAATTTAAAAAGGTGTCCCGTCAGATCGGTCATGGTTAACTTTTCTTCTCCAACTCCTGCGCCACCACGTCCTTGCGGGAGAGCTTGCCGATCATGGTTTTGGGCAGGGGCTGGTCGCGGAATTCATAGAGTTTGGGGATTTCCATCGGGGAGATTTTATCCTTGAGGAATTCCTTTAAATCCTCAGGCGTCAATTCGCGGTCTTTTTTCAGCTTGATCCAGATTTTTACGATCTCGCCGCGCGCCTCGTCGGGCAGGCCGGCCACGATACATTCCTCGACGGAGGGGTGTTTATAGACCGCCTCCTCCACGTTTCTGGGGTAGACGTTATAACCGTTGGTGATGATCATGTCCTTGATGCGGTCCACGATATAGACATAGCCGTCCTTGTCCATGATGGCCACGTCGCCCGTGTGCAGGCGCAGATCGCCCTGCCCGCTCGGGCGCAGGACATCGGCGCTGGCGTCGGGTTTTTTCCAGTAGCCTTTCATCACCTGCGGCCCGCGTATACAGAGCTCGCCGCGTTCGCCGACGGGCATATGCGTTTTCTTGTCGGCGGGGTCGATGATTTCGATGATGGTGCCGGGCAGCGGCAGGCCGATGGAGCCGGGGCGGTTTTCGCCTTGAACCGGATTGACGCAGGCCACGGGCGAGGATTCGGTGAGGCCGTAGCCCTCGATCAATACGCAGCCGGTCTTTTTCTCGAACGTGGTCTTGACCTCCACCGGCAGCGGCGCACCGCCGGACAGGCAGCAGGTGAGCGAGGAGAGATCGTATTTGTCAACCAGCGGGGAATGATTGATCGCGCTGTAAATCGCCGGAACGGCCGGAAAGAAGCGCGGTTTTTTCTTATGGATGACTTTCAGCGCGTCCTTGAGGTCGAAGCGCGGGAGGGCGATGATCTCAAGCCCCCTAGCGACGCTGAAATTCATCACTGCGGTCATGGCGAAGACGTGAAAGAACGGCAGGACGCCCAGCATCTTGGCCGGGACGTCTTCCAGCATCTGAAACCAAGCGAGGCATTGTTTGGTGTTCGCGTAAAGGTTTTCATGGGTCAGCATCGCGCCCTTGGGCGTTCCGGTCGTGCCGCCGGTATATTGCAGAACAGCGAGATCGTTTTTGGGGTCGATGGGGGGCGTTTGCACGTTGCCGTCGTTGAGGATCAGGTCGTCATACCAGAGTATGTTATCGCTTTTTTGGATTTTTGCGAGGTCGCGGCCCTTGAAGGTCTGGAACAAGACGTTCTTGGGGAATGGCAGGGCCTTTGCGAAATGCGCCACGACCAGCCGCCGCAGACGGGTGGAATGGAGCATCCGGTCCATCTTTTTATAGAGGAGATCGAGGTCAGCGGTGATGATCGTTTCCACCTCGCTGTCCTCAATCAGGTGGGCCAGTTCCTGCTCGGCGTAGAGCGGGTTGAGGTTAACCACGCAGGCCCCGGTCATCAGGACCGCGTAATAGGAAATCAGGTAGTATGGGCAGTTGGGCAGGAAGATCCCCACGCGGTCGCCCTTTTTTATCCCCTGATCCTGCAATCCTTTCGCCAGACGGCGGGAGAGATTGAGCAGCGTCGCCCAGTTATAGCGGCGGCCCAGAAAATCGAAGCCGTAGCGGTGGGGATAGCGGGAGGCCGTATCCTCCAGCAGCGTGAAAAGGGGGCGCGGCTTTATATCGAAATCCCAGCTTATGGATTCAGGATAGGTGCCGAGCCAGGGGAAATCTTTCTGAGCCATTATTTCTTCCCGTTTTTTACTATTCTAGCACACGCGTAACGTGCTCAGAAGCAAAGGTTTAAAATCATGTCGATATATCGAACAAAGTTAAGAAAAGGGTGTGGATTTGACGATTGTTTTAAGGCAATATGGATATCGACACAGTGTTCACTGCGTTTCGCTATATTTCTCGTGTTTTTTTAATCGAAGGCATTTCAGGCTTTGCAAAAGAAGTTCGATCAGACCTATCCGGAAGAAAACGTCTCCGTCGTCAGAATGCATCTTAAGTGGTTCAACGGGACGAAGGGGTTCGGTTTTGTGGTGCCCGAAGAGGGTAATTACGATGCGTTTCTGCATATTACGACCCTGCAAAAGGCGGGGTTGTACTCGATCGGCGAGGGAGCTGTTCTAGAGTGCCGCGTCTTTGCCGGGCCTAAGGGGCATCAGGTGCGCGAAGTGCTTGAAGTTATCGATCAGGGCGCTGTTTCCACCATGCCCGAGGCCGACGAGGAGAGCGGCACGGTCAGCATGGGCGGGCTTGTGAAATGGTACAAACCTGAGAAGGGTTTTGGGTTCATCATTCCTGATGACGGCATGAAGGACATCTTTATCCACAAGACCTTGCTTGAATCCCTTGGAATCGACGAGTTAATGGCCGGGCAGCGCGTGCGCGTTACGCTTAAGGCCGTGGCGAAAGGTCGGGAAGCCGTCGATTTACAGGTTATCGGTTAGCTGCCTTTGAGAAAGCATAAAGATTAAGGGCCCTTTCGGGCCCTTTTCTTCTTTAACGGTCTTCAGATCAAAGAGCTTCACAGATGATCGTTCCGTTGCTTCTCACTCCTACGGCGTATTGCTTCGGAGGGCCCGCGGGGCAAGCGCCGGTGAAACTGGTGCCGCCGGGAACGACTTCAAAATTGCAAATGGCCGCTCCGTTTTCTATACCCGTCATCGCATAACCCGCAGGACAATCCATGCCGCCGCCGCTGGCGATTTCACCGGCGATGACATTTGTGTCGAAGCAACCTGTCCCCGTGCTTGAATTGCAAAATTCGGTGGCCAGAGCTTCGGATGCCTGAACATCACCCTGTACGTCCAGCCTTTGAACAGGGTTGTCCACCCCCACGCCCACGTTTCCTATGTTGACGTTATAGATGTGTACAGGGTTGACCGGCGAGGGTACCCAAAAGTCGTTTGCAAACCAGGTTTCGAAGGTCACCATATCATCATTGAAATTGTCACCTCGCTCCTCTGTCTTGAGGGCGCTCACAAACACCGAGTCTGCGTTGCAGTTTTCATACTCGATGCTGTTCTGACTGGTAACATCCGGATAAAGCGGGTCGAAGGTTACGGGCACTGTCCCGGGATCGCAGCTTTGGCCAACCAGATTGCCCTCGGCATTATAGGCTCCGCGTCCGTTTTCCCCTAAAGACACGATTGCGTAGTGAGCGCTGTCTTCCGGATCGACAAGAGAGTTATCGAATTCGTCTATTACACTGACCGCACCGAAATAGTTATTGTACGTTGCCGGGTCGGTCATGGACTCCGTGACGGCGTAAACGAATTTGTTGCGCCATGAGTCCAGCGTTTGCGTCGCCGGGAAGTCGACATCGACCGGGATCATGTCTGTTCCGTCTGTCGGATCGATATCGGAGGGGTCGGCAATCATGTCGCGCTTGATGTTTCTCGTCGGAAAAGCGCCTACAAGCACGGTCTGCGGATCATCTATCCCATCACCATTCAGGTCGATACTGCGATCAGATAAAACCCGGCAAAGCTGGCCCCAGCAAGCGCCCACCGCGATGTTGGGCACCGCGACGCCGCCCACGTTCCGGCCGGGGCACATCTCGACGCCATAATTAGCGTGCGTCGGGGGAAGGGAGGGGTCTGTCGGACAGGGATAACGCCCGCGGTCGGTATAGAATTCAGCGACCGCGCTTGTGATCAACTTCGTGTTTTCATAGGTTGTTATATCCTTACTCTGACGCAAATAAAGGCCATAGTATTGGGCCGCGCCGGCCATGACGATGCCCATCATCATGATCACGATGGCCATTTCAAGGAGCGAGAAGCCCTCCTGCCCTTTTCGGGTTACGGCAGGATCGGGGCAAGCGCCCTGTTGAGCCTCAGTTTCCTTTTTTACAGTCATGACGTTTACCCCTTATTCGCAGGTACAGAGGTTATATTTCAGATAGTTCGGGTCGCCGTATTCATAGCATCCCCCGGAGGCCGAGCCGCAGGTACATTCCTTGCCGGAGCGCGGGACGTTGGGCTGGGTTGTCACCTGAACAGGCGTTCCGACCGGTTTCCATACGCAGATGGTCGGCGGCGGGGTGGCGCAGGTGTTGTCGATTTCCGTCCACGCGTTGTTCCAATACCCTGTCGTCGCAGAGGTACAGGTGTAGGTGTCCTGCTCTGTGATCGCGCCGAGTTCGGGAGCGGTGCAAGACACTACGCGCGTGCGTGTTTTTCCAGAGTTACAGGTGCAGCCGCTGTAATCGTAAATCCAGCCGTCCCAAGTTGCGCCCGGGCAGCTCAGGTGGTTGGTGCGGCTGTATGTGCCGTCCAGACCACCCTGGCAAGGCAGGTTGGTTTCGGTTACCGTCTGCTCCACGCAAGCGCAGGGGTTGCCGTTGGCGGGGTCGTCGTACCACGGGCTAGGAACAAGCCCATTCGCGGCGTTACACGTCCAGTCCCGGCGTTCACGGTCTACGCCCTGGCTGAAACCGCCGCCGCAGGAGAGGTTGCGATATTCGGTGTATCCCACGCAGGTACAGTCGGTGTTGAAGCCGTTGGTGTAGGTCACCGGCCCCCAAGTGCCCGACGGGCATTGGCGGGTTTGCGTGTAGGGGCGCGTTCCGGTATAGCCGGTGCCGCATCCCCCGACATTGTTGAGGGTTTGGGTCGGGTCACACGTGCAGACGCCGCTTACGCTGAAGGGGTTGGTTTCCCAGCGAACAACGCCCAGAACCGTTCTGCATCGGTAGAGTTCGCTTCGCGAAACGCCGCCGGTCAGAGTATGGTTGGTGTTTAAAAGAACCTTGGGCAAGGATTTGGATTCTCCGCAGATGGTTCTGTTTTCAGACTCGCACATTTGGGGCGCGCCTTGGCATTTCAGGGTTCCGTCAGCGTCCATGCCGACCATGAATTGTCCCGAGGGGCAGCGCAGCTCGGATACGGCCGGCTCTGGTGCGCACAGCGGCGCCCCCATACTGATGCCATACATATACTCACCCGGAGGGCATTCCATGCCGCCGCCATCGGCCAGTGCGCCGCCAATTAAATCCGGCGTGAAGCAGCTGTTGCCCATAGTATCGCAGATTTGCTGAGCGAGGTAATTGTCCACGGCACGGATCACGCCGTTAACATACAGCGAGTTGTCGGGCAAGACGCTTGCGGCGTTCTTAACGTTGACGTTTACGCGCCCTTCCTGCCGCAAAATAATATCTTCGGGATCGGCTTCGGCAATTTCCCAGAGGGAGTCCTCGACGCCGGAATAATAAGCCAGATTATCGTCAAAGTAGGTTGAGTCGAACTCTCCCTGGCGCTGAATATGAACGAACTTTGATTCCGTTGCACTCAGGTTGCAGTTTTCTTCCTCTATATCGGTTCCTGTACTCGGGCAGGCCTGTATCAGCATGCCGTCCCGGCTGAAAGCGCCATCGCCATCCGCACCTGCGCTCATGACGATAAAGAGCGCGGAGTCGGGCGTTTCAATAAGCGATTGCGGTGGAGATTGCGTATCCACGATCGCAATACCGCCTTGCCGAGGGTTAAAGGTGTCCTGCACGGCTGCGCGCGCCGTTACGGCGTAAGAGAGCTTTTGCCCATAACCGTCATAAGCCAATTCCTCGGGCAGGTTAAGATCGCGGAACGGGACGGCTCCCCGCACGACGAGCGGGTTGATATCGTCTGTGCCGTCACCATCTATATCGATCATGCGGGCACTTTGTTCAACATAGAATCCGTTGGCGAAGGTTCCCGGCGTCGTATTGTTTGCAGGTGCTTCATCCCCGGCCGTAACGCCATCGCGCGCGAGGCCATTCGGGTTACAGTCCCCTTCCCGGCCATACTCAGCCGATCCGCGGGCAGCGTCGAGGGGCGCCGGGCACGGGTAGCGACCGAAACGGGCGCGATAATCGCTCATCGCACGGCTTGAGAGGGACACGTTGGAACTGGTTACGACCGTGGTTTGGTGGGTTAAATAATTATCGTACAATTTCAATCCTGCGACCAAAATTATGCCGAGGATCATCATGACGATCGACATTTCTATGAGCGTAAAACCTGACTGTGCTCCGCGCTTGATCATCTTTGCACTCCCCGTGCTGTTCAAGGTCATAATGTAGGTTTTCATGGTCTACCCCTTAGATTATCGGCTCACAGATTACGGCGCCTGTGCCGTCTATACCTGTTACATATTCATTGGCGTTGCATTCGCCGGAAATCAATCCCGGCGGTAATTCCACTTCGCAGACACTGTCGTTTAATTCGACCCCGGCCATCGGCACAGCGCCTCCACAGGATATTCCAGAACCGCCAATCGTCGCCGCCGGCATACAGTTGTTGCCCGTTTCGTCACAATAAGCGCCCGTGCGGGTCCGGCTGGCGGCACGAATGTTCCCATTCACGTCTACCGAGAATTGCGGATCGGGCGTCCCGATGCCCAGATTGCCGCCGAAGCTGGTGAAAACGTCTTCGAGCGTTCCCGAATAATTCCACGTGCCACCAGAGGGCAGCCCGCTTTGATAGTAAAAGATATCGTCGTAATAATCGTACCCGTCCTGCGTGGAATAAGCTTGAAGGTCCGTTGTGAATTCATAATCGTTGTCGCAGTTCTCAAGCTCGTTGTAGCTTTTGCTCGCCGCCGCGATTTCCGCCGCCGTGAAGACTGAATTGTCGCAGGGGTCGCCCACACGCTGTCCTTCTACGGTGTATGCACCGCGGCCGTTTTCGCCGTTCGAGAAATAGACGAAGTGGGCTGTGGCCTGACCGCCTTTATCCTTCGGGTTGGCGCTGTTTACGGGGTCGCCGTAGGCCAAAGGCGTGGAGCCATCGGATTTCCAGACCATGATCGAACCACGATCAGGAAGGAAGGTCGCGGAGTCCGTCATGGATTCCGTCACGGCGAACGTGAAGCGGCGCTTCCAGCCATCGAGCGCTTCGTTGTACGGGATGCCCAGACTGACATAAGGAATCGTTCCGATCAGCACACCGTCATGCACCAAGTCACCGTTCGCGTCACGCCCAGATGTACGGCAAAATCCATTTGAACACGCCTCCATGGCCAAGGCCGGCATGGGCGTTCCGTCGCCATCCATGTCGCGTCCGGGGCATTGCTCTACCCCATGAAGCGGATCGCCTAGTGCCAGGCCCGGAAACGCCGGGCACGGGTAGCGTTCGTGCAATTCGTAGAATTCGGTCATCGCACTTTGAATTGTGGAGCCCGCCGTATAGGTTTTGGATTGGGTCCGCTCGATCACATATCTGTTGTAAGCCTCCATCAACGGTACGGCCAGAATGCCTCCGATCAGCAGGAGAAGTGCGACCTCAAGAAGTGAAAAGCCTTTTTCGTCTGTCATATTGTTTGCACCGCTTCTATATTCTTCCCTTTTTGAGGGATTAAGCTTTGTAGATTCCTATTAAATGACAATCGTCTTAAAAATATAAAAAAATACACCTGATCCTAGGGTTATACTATCATCTGAACTATGAAAAATTATTTAAAATTTTAGAGAAATCCCATCTAAAAGCCTCGGAGCGCCGTGTATGTGTCTCTTTTTGAGTCTCAGCAAAAATTCTCTAAGTTACTGTTTTCAATTGCTTTTGTTGTTCTCAAAAAAATCATTTGAGCAATTTTCAATCTAATTATGGTTTTTTATGTTCGGCCGCTCCTATTTACAGAATACCAAAGGTTAATTTATTAATTACATTAAAAACTGGGCTCGCATCTTCACTTTTCTGATCAAAAAAGGGCCCCTTTCGGGGCCGCTTCTTTTGTGTTTGAGCCGGGATATTATTCTAAAATCCGACTAACCTGCGCTTTTTTGAGCTTTTCTTTGAGAATTGTGAGCTTTTTCTGCCCGGACATCGACACCAGCGATGGCGTTTTCCGCCTGAATGATGCGGTTACGGGTGGCGGCCTGATAGGCCGTTTTGGCGTGGTCGCAACAGTAAGGCAGGCCCATGATGACTTCTTCGCCACAGAAACCGAATTGTTCGTCGTGCGGGTCGCCAACAGGCCAGCGGCACATGCGGGGCTTGAGATCGAGAAGGCTCAGAAGCGAACCGGCGTCGCGCTCAGGCTGTTTGACCTCGACCACCTTTATGGGCGGCAGGTCCACCACAGTTTTTTCAGGACGGCGCTCAACTGTTTTTACAGCCGGCTTTTTGTTGTTCTGCTGGATCGGGGAGACGCGGTTGGAGAGTTTGAGACGGTGGGCCTTGCCAATGACCGCGTTGCGGGTGATGCCCCCCAGCTCTTTTGCAATCTCCGCCGCAGAACGGCCTTCGGTCCAGAGTTTTCTCAGAAGGGCTACGCGATCATCGGTCCAACTCATGAAAATCCTCCACACTAAATTCATAAAACACAGCCGACGTTCCGGCGTCGGTTATGCGTTTTTGCGCGATGTTTTTAAGAAGACTTACTCTATCAGTCGGCGTGCGGGTACGCTACGACTAAAATTCAAAAAAATTCCTTATCCACATAACATAACGCAACGTGCAATTTTTATGCGCCGACGTCCAAGCCGAAGCGTGTGAAGTAGGACGGACGCTCGGTCCATTTTTCGAGAACGGTCACGTGAATTTTCAGATGAACGTCGGTCTCCATAATTTTTTTCAGCTCCTCGCGCGCGGCGGTTCCGATGTCCTTGATACGGCTGCCGCCCTTGCCCAAGACGATGGCCTTCTGGGTTTCCCGTTCGACGTAAACGGTCTGGTCAATCTTGATGCTCTTGTTGTCGAACTCTTCCCATGCCTGCGTTTCCACGAAGATGGCGTAAGGCAGCTCTTCGTGAAGCTGCTCGAAGATTTTCTCGCGAGTGATTTCGGAGGCGAGCATGCGCATGGGCATGTCGCTCATCTGATCCTCTGGGAAATGCCACGGTCCCTCGGGGAGGCGCTCCGTGAGATATTTCTTCAGACCTTCGATGCCCGATTGTTTCAGGGCGGAAATCATAAATGTCGCCTCGTAATTAAACGCGGCGTTCATTTGCGCGGCCATATCGAGAAGCAGCGGCTTGGCGATCGCGTCCACCTTATTGAGGACCAGAACAGCGGGGTTCGCGTTTTCGAGCATCCTTCTGATTTCCGCGTTCGCGGCGAAGGGGTTTTTCTTCGTTACGTCCACGATATGAAAGATCAGGTCGCCCTCGCCCATTCCCTGCACGGCGGTCTTGACCATCGCCTTTTCCAACGGGCCCTTGGCCACGAACAGGCCCGGCGTATCGACCAGCGCGATTTGCGTATTGCCCTCGATCAGGATGCCTAAAATCCGGGTGCGGGTCGTCTGGACCTTGCGGCTGACGATGGAGACCTTTGAGCCAACCATCGCGTTCACGAGGGTGGACTTTCCGGCGTTGGGGAGGCCGATGACGCTGACAAAGCCGCAGCGTGTTTTAGTTTCTGTGCTCACGTCTTTGGATCCTTGATGTGCTTTTCGATGAATTTATTGGCGGCCTCTTTTTCCGCCTCCTGCCGCGTGCGGCCCTGCGCGCGCAGAGGCTTAAACCCTTCTACGCGGATTTCGACCTCAAACACAGGGGCATGATCGGGGCCGCTTTGTTCGAGAACTTCGTAAGCCGGAAGCGGCAGGGCGCGTCCTTGCGCCCATTCCTGTACCTGCGTCTTGGGGTGCTGGGGCGGGCGGATCATTCTGTCCAAAACGCCGCTCCATTGCCGGGTTATGAGGTCGCGGCAGGGCGGCAGGCCGCCATCGAGATAGACCGCGCCAATAAGCGCCTCGAAAACGTCAGCGAGGATGTTTTCCTTTTCCGCGCCGCCGGAGTCACGCTCGGAATCCGACAGCACGATGAAGTCGGCGAGGAAGATCTGTCCGGCCAGCATGGCAACGGTTGCGCCCTGAACCAGCGAGGCCAGACGGCGGGCGAGATCGCCCTCACTTTCCTGAGGGAAGCGTTTATAAAGCAGTTCGGCGATAACCAGACCCAGAACGCGGTCGCCCAGAAATTCAAGGCGTTCGTAATTTTCCTTTTTCTTCACGCTGGAATGGGTGAGCGCCTCGCGCAGCAATTCAGAATCCTTGAAGGTGTAGCCTATAAGGTTCTGAAGTTCGGAAACCGCGCGGGTCATGGGGTTCAGCCTTCCGACTTCCCGTCTGCGGGGGGGGCGGACTGCGCGGCAGGGCGGACCGGATCGAGATCCATGAAGAAGCGCTCGTAGCGGATCGACCACGGCCATTTCCAAATTTCATAGAGGGCGGCGTAGTGGTTGGTCGAGAAGAACAGGAAGTCGGCGCGACCCACGATGTTTTCGAAGGGGACGAAGCCCACCATCTCCATCACGCGACTGTCCTGTGAATTATCGCGGTTGTCGCCCATCATGAAATAATGGCCCTCCGGCACTGTGAAGAGCGGAGTGTTATCCAGAAGCTTATCGTCGGTTTCCTCATAAATTCTATGGATGATCCCGCCGGGGAGCGTTTCAATATATTCGGTGGTTTTTGTAATATCACTGTCGGCGGGGTTGTCCTTGCTTTTATCCTCGTCAAAGGTGCGGACGAATTCGCGCGGCACGATCTCGCCGTTGATATAGAGGCGGCCATCGATCGTCTGAATCTCATCACCGGGGAGGCCAATTAAGCGTTTGATAAGATTCTGATTTGTTTTCGGCAGAAAGAAAACCATGATGTCGCCGCGCTGCGGCTCCTTGCCCCAGACGCGACCCTCGATCGGCGCGAGGCCGAAGGGGAAGGAGTAGCGGCTGTAGCCGTAGGCGGGCTTATAGACAAACAGATAATCCCCGACCAGAAGGGTTGGCTTCATCGAGGTGGAGGGGATATTGAACGGTTCGAAGAGAAACGTGCGGATGATCAGCGCGATGACCACGGCCAGAAGGGCAGTCTTGGCCAGTTCGCCGACCTCGCCGCGCTCCATCAGGACGGGTTTTTTTTGCTCTTGCTTTTCGGGCTCCTGAGCCTCAGGGGCCTCTGTGTTGTCGGTCATCGATTTTTGGACCCGTTGCATTGGTTTGTTCAGTCAGGGTTTACCCGATCCGGGCCTTAAATTCCAGAGGAGATTATGCCAAAGCGCGGGATTTCCTTGTTTTTTCCGGTTTTACGGGGTTTCTAACGCGCTTCTATAACCACGACGGCATAGGCGAAGGGCGGCTCGTCGCTTAAGGTCAGGTGCAGAACGGGGTGCATCCCCGGTGGAATGAGGGCGTTCAGGCGTTCGAGCGCCCCGCCGGTCAACTTGAGGAAGGGGCGGCCCTTTTCGTCCTCGACCACGCCGATATCACGGAAGAAGATCTCCTCGGTAAAGCCGGTTCCCAGCGCCTTGACGCAGGCCTCCTTGGCCGCAAAACGCTTGGCGTAGACGTGGATATGCTGGCCCGAGGCGCGGCGGCGTTCGGCCTTTTCGCGCTCGAAAGGCGTAAAGCAGCGTTCCTCGAAGCGCCCGCCGTGGCGCTTGATGGCCTTTTCGATGCGGCGTATGTCGATCAGATCGTTGCCGATGCCGATGATCATGTCTTGCCAGTCCGGTTTGTTATGTTCATAGTCGGGCTGTACCTTATCGCAAGGGGCGGCGGCCCCGAAACAAAAAAGTGGCGGCTTGCGGAGCGCCCTCTCAACGACAGGACAGGAGACGGTTTATGAATATTCTTGAGCATATCGACGTGGTGCCGGGCTTTCCCAAGCCGGGGATTAATTTTTACGATATTCAATCGTTGCTGAAAAAGCCCGACATTTGGGATCATGTCGTCCAGAAAATGGCCGAGGAGGCTCGTAAAAGCCGCCCCGATATCATTCTGGGGATTGAGTCGCGCGGGTTTTTAACCGGGCTTTCGGTGGCGCAGGAACTTGAGCTGCCTTTCGGGATGGTGCGGAAAAAGGGCAAGCTGCCCGGGCAGGTGGTGCGGCAGGACTATACGCTTGAATACGGAACAGACACGGTGGAGGTTCAGGACAGGCTGATCGAGCCGGGCATGAAGGTTCTGATTGCCGATGACCTTCTGGCTACTGGCGGCACGATGCGTGCGACGGGTGATCTGGTCCGCAAGATCGGCGGCGAGGTCGCGCTGGGGCTTTGTATCATCGAACTGCACGAGCTGGGCGGGCGCCAGAAGCTCGATTTCCCGTTCACGCAGCTGGTGCAGGCGCCGCTGGATCCGTTCGCAACTGGCCTGCGCGACACTCTTTCACATAACGCATCTTAAGGTCTTTTTCTAGCGGCCCCGGGCGCGGTCCACGCTTACGACTACGGGGGTCGCGCGCAGGGCGGCGATGATGTTGTTCAGGTGCTTGATATCCTTGACGTAGATATCCAGCGTCACCTCCCAGAATTCGGCGGAACGGTTGGTTACCTTGAAGTTGGTGATGTCGCCGCCGTTGCGGGCGATGACGGTGGTGAAGGACGCGATCGCGCCGGGTTCGTTGGCGTGGGTGATTTGCAGGCGTCCCACATGCGCCTCCGGCGAGTTCGGGCCGCCGTCGCCCCATGAAACATCCAGCCAGCGCTCGGGCGTGTCGGCGAAGGTTTCGAGGGTTTCGCAGTCGATCGTATGGATGGTCACGCCCTTGCCCGTGGTCACGATCCCCACGATGCGGTCGCCGGGCAGCGGATGGCAGCAGCGGGCGAAATGCATCGCCATGCCGGGGATGAGGCCCTTGATCGGCACGGGCTGGTCGATACCGGGTGTGCGCACGCGGACGGTTGCGTCCATTTCCTCGGCGGGGCGCTTGACGATTTCGGTCTTGTGGCTGGGGAAGATCGCCTTGAACACGTCGCGGGCGACGAGAACGCCCGAACCTATGCCCGCGTAAATGTCGTCGGAATTTTCCATGCGCAGTTGCTTGACGACGCTGGTGACGGCCTTTTCGGTGAATTCGTAGCCTTCCTGCCGGAAGACTTTTTGAATCATCGCCTTGCCGAGGGTGATGAATTCGTCGCGCTGTTCGTTGCGGATGAAGCGGCGGATGTGCGAGCGGGCCTTGCCCGTCACGACGAAGCGTTCCCATGTGGGGGAGGGCTTTTGCGCGTTGGCGGTGATGATCTCGACCTGATCGCCGTTGATCAGCTTGGTGTTCAGCGGCGCGATGCGCCCGTTGATCTTCGCGCCCACGCATTTGTTGCCAATGTCGGAATGGATGGCGTAGGCGAAGTCGATGGGCGTGGCGCCGTTGGGCATCTCGATCAGATCGCCCTTGGGCGAGAAGACGTAGACTTGATCCTGAAAGAGTTCGAGCTTGGTATTTTCCCAGAAATCCTCGGGTTTCTGTTCCTGTTCAAGAATGTCCAGAAGGTCGCGCAGCCAGCGGTATTTTTTGATATCGCGCAGGTCGGCCTTCGTGCCGGATTTATAAGTCCAGTGCGCAGCAACCCCATAATCAGCCTCCCTATGCATATCCTGCGTTCTGATCTGCACTTCGATGCGCTGGCGCTTTGGGCCCATGATTGTGGTGTGGATCGAGCGATAGCCGTTGGGCTTGGGCGTCGAGATATAGTCCTTGAAGCGGCCCGGGACGCTGTGGTAACGGCTGTGGAGGATACCCAAAACCTGATAGCACTGTTCCGCCGTATCGACGATGATGCGGAAGGCCATAATGTCGGAGAGCTGCTCGAACGTTACGTTCTTGCGCTGCATCTTTTTCCAGATGGAATAGCGGGTTTTTTCGCGGCCGACGACCTCTGCGTCGATCCCACCTTCCTTGAGGCTGTTTTTAAGTTCGGTGATGATTTCCTGATCGACCGCGCCGTCCTCGGTGCGCAGGAAGCTGAGGCGGTTGGAGATGCTTTCGCGCGCCTCCGGGTTCATCTGTTCGAAGCAGAGATCCTCCAGCTCCTCCTTCATGCGATGCATGCCCGCGCGCTCGGCCAGCGGCGCATAAATGTCGAGGGTTTCGAGGGCGATGCGGCGGCGCTTATCCTTGTTTTCTATGGCATCGAGGGTGCGCATGTTGTGCAGCCTGTCGGCGAGCTTTACGAGAAGGACGCGGATATCCTCGGACATCGCCAGAAGGAGCTTGCCGAAATTCTCGGCCTGTTTGCCTTCGAGGGTATGACTTTCGATCCGTGTTAATTTACTGACGCCGTTGACCAGATCAGCGACTTCCTTGCCGAAATTTTTGGTCAGGTCCTCGAATGTGGCCTTGGTATCCTCCAGCGTATCGTGAAGGATGGCGGTGGCGACGGTCGTGGTGTCCATACGCATTTCGGCCAGAATCTGCGCGACAGCCAAGGGGTGCAGATAATAGGGTTCACCCGAGGCGCGAGTCTGGCCCTCATGCATTTTCTTTGCGTATTCATACGCACGCTGCAGGGTCGCCTTGTCCGTCCCGGGATCATAGGCGCTCATAGTGTTTACAAGTATTTCGAAGGGCTGCTGCATTTGTTGGCGCCGGGCCGGGTCGTATGGTTTGATCGGTTACTCTATCATTTCGGCGGACAGGCTAGCACGAAAATGCCGACAAATCATTTGCAAAGAATTAAAAAAGCCGCACAGGGCGGCTTTTCCGGTCGATCGTGCCGTGGGGCGGGAATCAGTTTCCAGCCACATCGTTGAGGGTCGGCTCTTCTTCGTCCTCGAAGAGGTCTTCGTCCTCATCTTCTTCCTCGTCGTCTTCGACGTCGGCGTATTCTTCACGGGCCGCCGCGTTCGCGCTGGCTGCGATTTCCGCCCATTCTTTCTCGCCGTCCATGAGGTCGATCTTCTCGTCTTCCTCGTCCTGGGGCAGGAAGCGCTGGTTCGAGGTGACAATTTCTTCCTTCAGGGCCACGATATCCACGGTTTCATCGGCAATCTCGCGCAAGGCCACGACCGGGTTCTTGTCGTTGTCCCGGTCGATCGTCAAAGCCGCGCCGGAGCCAATTTTACGGGCCCGCTGGGTCGCCAGCATCACGAGTTCAAAGCGGTTGGGGACTTTTTCGATGCAATCTTCTACTGTAACGCGCGCCATGTCTGATTCCTGCCTAAGTCGTTAACCGAAGCATTATATAGAGAGAGGCCGTCAGAAAAGCAAGCGTTTCGGTTATTCGTACTTTTTTGGTCGTATTTGAAGAAAAACCTTGCCCTGAGCCGAATTTTTAAATATTACATGCCTCTAATTTACGGGTTTTCTGCACTTTTTTCCGTATTTTTTTCGGGTATAGTGAAGTTCGGGGTTTTCAGATTCTTAAAACTGGAATAAAAAAACAATATGTCTAAGAGAAACATGATCAACAGCATACCTTTCTACACGGAAGAAAAGGTCGCTATCTTTATAGATGGGTCGAATCTTTACGCCGCTGCGCGGGCGCTGGAGTTCGATATCGACTACAAGAAGCTTCTGGAGTGGATCGCCTCTCAGGGGCGTCTGGTTCGTGCGTTTTACTACACCGCTCTGATCGACGACCATGAGTATTCCCCGATCCGCCCTCTGGTGGATTGGCTGGACTATAACGGCTATTCGATGGTCACCAAGCCGACCAAGGAATTTATAGATTCCCAGGGCCGGAAGAAGATCAAAGGCAATATGGATATCGAGCTGGCCATCGATATGATGGAAATGGCCGATAACGTCGATCATATCATGCTGTTCTCCGGCGACGGGGATTTCCGCCGCCTGATTGAGGCCGTGCAGCGCAAAGGTGTGCGCGTGACGATCGTCAGCACGATCAAATCCAGCCCGCCTATGGTCGCGGACGAATTGCGCCGACAAGCCGATCATTTCCTTGAGCTTGAGGTTCTGGCCCCGCATATCCAGCGTCACGGACAGCAGAGTGTCAGAAGTCATCAAAACGAAGATTACGATGAGACGAACGGGAATGCCGTGCCGCCGCCGCGCCGCAAGACGAGCTGAGAGTCTTGTCTGGGACTTCCGTTTCTTTACCCCTTTTGCAAACGCATGATGATGCACGGCTTTTCCCGGGGCGCGATTGCCCGTTATGCCCGCGTCTATGCGATTACCGCGCCGAAAACCGCACGAATTTTCCTGACAAATACAACGCGCCCGTGCCCTCCTTCGGGCCGATGGACGCGCGGCTTCTGATCGTCGGGCTCGCCCCGGGGCTGCGCGGGGCGAATTTCTCCGGGCGGCCTTTTACGGGCGATTACGCGGGGGATCTTTTGTACGCCACACTGCTTAAATTCGGGTTCGCGCAGGGCGCTTACGCGGCGCGGGCGGATGACGGGCTGGCTTTGATTTCCACGCGCATCACCAACGCGGTGCGGTGCGCTCCGCCGGAGAATAAGCCCACGGCCGATGAGATGAAAAACTGCCTGCCGTTTCTTTCCCGGGAAATTTCGGCTATGCGGGAGTTGCGGGCGATCGTCTGTCTTGGCCTGATCTCTCACAACGCGGTTTTGAAAACCCTCGGGGCACGAATTTCGGCGCATAAATTCGCGCACGGGGCGCGGCATGAGGTCAAGGGGCTGCGCGTCTTCGATTCCTATCACTGTTCGCGGTACAACACGAATACGGGGCGGCTGACGGCGGAGATGTTCGAGAATGTGTTCGCGGACGTGCGGGACACGCTTTCCTGACAGCCGGGTTCGGCGTTGTTTAATCAATCTTTTCCCAGAGGCGGAGCAGTTTTTCGGCCCGGGCCGGGTTCAGGGCGCGGACAAATTCGATCCGGCCGCGCAGGCGCTGTCTCTCAAGGGTTTCTATGGCCACTCTTCCGGTCGCGCCCGCGTGAAGGGCCGCTTTCAGGCGGTCATATTCGGCGCGGGATATGTTGGGGTGCGCGTTGACCACTACGCCTGTTACGGTCTGTCTTTGCGCCGCCGTCATCAGGCGGGTTTTTTCGGGGTTGAGGGTAAAGCCCTCCTGCCTTGCGATTTCGCTGAGCGTCCCGCGCAGATAGCTAAATTGGCGTTTTAAATTTGCGCCGCCGGAAAAGGTCAGATCGTCGGCGTAGCGCGAATAGGTCAGGTTCATAGACTCCGCGAGCGATTGCAGGCGCACATCCAAGCCGAAGGCGCAGAGATTGGCCAGCGCGGGGGAGGTCGGCGCGCCCTGCGGCAGATGCGGAATCAGGATTTTCTTGCGCGTTTCGAACGGCAGGGCGCTCAGCGCCGGCCCCAGAAAGTGCTGGTTCGGGTTATGAATGCAGAGACCCGTGAGAACCCTTGCAATTTCGTGCGGATAGCCCAGCGCGCGAAAAAGCGCGGCGATCTGCGCGGGCGGGATGGAATGAAAGAAATCCCGGAGGTCGAAGCAGGCGACATATTCCCGGCCCGCATGCAGCCGCGCATGTGTTACAATGGAGCGGTTGCGGCAGAAGCCGTGCGCGGCGTCGTGCGGCGGCACCCTGCTCAGAATTTCCGCGAGGATTTTTCTCTGGATTTTTTTAAGCGTGCCCTTCGGGCTTTCGATCAGGCGCGGCGATTTGCCCCGGCGGCGTTTCCAGACGTAGCTGTAATGCAGGAGGCGGAAATCTGAAACCTTCGCCTGCTGTTTGCGGGTGTCGGCCAGCCAGTCCAGCTTTGGCGGGTCTATTTCGAGCCATGCGCATAGGTCCTTGACCGTGTTCAGCTGCGGCAGGGGGAACGTCACCAGACTTCCCACCGGCTCCGTCATTTGCGGCGGTTCGATGCCCATGCGGAACCATGCGGGTTTTCCGGTGCGCTCCAGCGCGCGCGTGAAGCCCCGGTCGTCGGCGATGGTGTTGGCGAGGTCGTCCAGCGCCGGAGCCCGGCCCTCACCGAAACGGCGGATCAAGCTGTGGGCCAAGCGTCTGGGCTTGAGGCCCTTAAGAGGCAGCGCGTCTTCGATGCGCCTTGCCAGAGGCGCGGCTTCCCAAGCGCCGCCGATGATGGAGGCGGCTAAAAGTCGGGCGGTCTCGGCGTGGCTAGGCAAGGCCATCTCCCCGTTAAATCAAGCGCGCCGGCCGCGCGACCCGTCTCGTTTGGCCTTCAGACATGTACGCGGAGCGTACTGGGCTGAGGGCGGCGATATGCGTCGGTTATAAAATATCCACGGGGATGCCCCGCAGAGTTCCTGCGATAGGCTGGCTAAACATCAGGAACATCTCGCGCGGCCGGCCACTTGCGGGACAGGGTAGTGCAAAAAGGAAAAACCCGCCACAATTTTGGCGGGTTCTTGTTTCTTTGACGTTTGAGCGAAAACGCTAGCGCGCGATGTTGATCGGCATGCCGGTTTTCTGGCCCTCGTCCACGGTCGCGGAGAAGTAATCCACGTCTACGGCGCGGCCGTTGCGATACTCCTCGATGCTGCCAATCACGGTGGGGCCGCCGTCATAGGGCTCGGCCACGACGCGGAAGCCGTTAATCAACTGGCCCGGACCGTCGGGGTCCGCCGTGCGGCCGAGTGAGAAGCGCGTACCGTTCCGCGCCAGCTCATATGGGCCGAGATCCATAAAATTCTGCAAAATCATGTTGAGCGCGGCCTGCGGCACCCGGCCCCCGTCTTCTATGGTGATCGTGCCGTTATCATGCAGGGAATTCAAGGCGATATGATCGACCCCTACTTCGCCGCCCGGTTGGTTTTGACCCATCTTATACCCCCTAAATCATCGTTGTTATGGAGGTATTCTAGGCTATTTGCGGGGATTCTGGCAAAAGATTTATTTCTTTTTCCAGCCGCCGTCGGGTCCCTGATAATAGTGGCCGGGCTTGAGCTTAGCCACGATCTTGGGGGCGGCCAGCTTGGCCACGACGTCCACGGGCTGGCCGTTCTTGGCGGAGATTTTCTGGTACTCGGCCTTGCGCTTGGCGTTGATCTCGGCCACCAGCGCGGAGACTCCGGGGGCGTCCTTGACCACGCCGACATAGCCGTCGAGCCGTTCGCCCACCAGCCCCTGGTCGCGGGCGGAGTCGAGGTCGAGCGCGTAGACGGGCAGCGCGATGAACAGGAAAACCGGGAGGATGAGGGCGAAGAATCTTGCTTTCATATTGTGCTCCTTAGACTAGAAAATGTCGCCGTTTTTGGCGATGGCGTCCTGAACGTCGCGTTCGATCTCCACCTTCACGCGGTGTTCGATATTGACGTTCATGTTGATCTCGATGGGTTTGTCGGGCGCCTCCAGCTTGACGGTGGGGCTGCAGGCCGACAAGGCGGTTGCGGACAGCATAATCAAAACGGCTTTTTTCATTTGTTTCCCTGTCTGATAAGGGTCTGCGGACTGGTGAAAACTATAGCACTGCTGGTGATAAAGTCCAACAGGTCGCCGGTCAGCCGAATATTCAATATTACGGGCCGACCCTGCTCAACCTTCGGATTATTCCCCTCGATCCGCAGTTTTATGGCCAGTCCGCCCTTTTCCTCCTGCTCGGTGGTGAGGCTCAGGAGCTTGTAGTCAAACTGGGCCAGAATATCGCGGGTGAGCTGCATCTGCGCCCCTTCGCCGGGGATGGATTCCGGGGGCATGGAGAGTTGGCCCGGTGCGTCGGCGGTCAGCGTGCCCTTGCCGACCGTGATTTTACCGTCCTGCCCGACCGTGAGCGGGAAGGAGCCGGAGATCGTGCCGGTCGCCTTCACCGTTTCGCCGGTGAATTCCTGCATGAGTTTGGAGACGGAGGCCTTGCTGATTTTAAGGTTGAGCGTGTAGGGCTTCGTTCCCGCAAGCGGGATGCTGACGTCCTTGGTCGAGAGCGTGCCGTCCTGCCACGGCATGGAAAGGTCGGAGAGGGTGAGCGCGGCCTTCTCCGGCGCGGCGAAGGGATAGGTATAGCGGAACGCGCCGTCATAGGCCTTGCTGTCGCCCTTGATCTTTCCGGCGATCGTCAGGGTTTTTTCGTCGGCCTCCATCGTGCCGGAGAGTTCGGCGGGGGGGATGTCCTGCTGCGCGCCCTTCTGATGGACGGTCATGGATTTGAGGCTCCACGCGCCCTCCCATTTTTTCTTCTCCGTGTTCAGAGCGGCGGAGGCTTCGAGCGTTCCGCCCATTTTTATCCCCTCGCCCTCGAAGCTGAGCGGCGCGGGATCGAACGAAATATCCGGCTTTCCCTCTTTTTGCCATGTCGCGGCGAGGGGCAGAGTCAGGGTCCAGCCGGGGGCGGACGCGGTGAGGTTGGCGTTTTCCAGACGGATTCGATCGGCGGGGACGGCGTTTTTATATTCGTCGCTCACGGGCGGGACGAGCGCGGCCTTTTGTTCCGTCATCGGCCAGCCTTTAACAATCCAGCCCTTGTCGGTGCGTTCGAGGCGCAGGTCGAGGCCGCTCAGCGTGAGGGACTGCGCCCGGCCCGCCTGAATTTGATCGAGATCGTAATCGGCGGTCACGGTTTCGATTTTTAGCGGGTCCTGCGGATCGCCGAAGGTCAGGTTTTCGATGCGGGCCTGATGCGTGCTTAAAGCCGCGAGAGACAGGCGGGCGTTCGGCAGGCCGTTTGTCTTAAGCTCCTGCGCGATCCTGTCCGCGACCAGCGACTTCCAGGGCGCGAACATCAACAGCGCGACGCCGACGATCACCAGATTGATGAGAAGCAGGCCGAGGCGGAGAAGAGTCTTTTTCATGCGGGAAGTTTAGCGCAGCTTGGCCGCGCCTGTCACCCTGCGCGTTACGCCTGCTCCAGCCCGATCGCGGGGGCGCGTTCGTCGTGCCAGAGGCCCGCCGTTTTGAGTGAGCGCACGGTTTCCTCCCGCATGGCGTAGTTGAGGCCGTTGATCCGGTCGATGCCGTTGGTGAAGGCGATCATGTCGGGCGCGATCTCGCGGCGCCAGGATTTGCCGTTGAACAGGCCGTAATGGCCGACGCCTTGTTGCGTGCGACGGCGGCGCATCGACGCCGGAATATTGTCGGCGAGATCGTGCGCGGCGAAGGTCTGGCCTGCGCCGGTGATGTCGTCCTTCTCGCCCTCGATGGTCATGAGGCCCGTGCGGTCGATGTAGGAGGGATCGACGGTGCGCTTGTCTCCGGTAAAGGGATCCTCGTATTCGAAAATGCCGCGCGCGAGATGGTGCTCCTGAAACGCGACCTTGATGGTCTGGATGTAGTACGGCGCGGAGATATCCATCACCGTGCGGTATTCCTTATAGAAGTCCTTGCGGCGCAGGGCGGTTTCGCGGTTACCGATGGTGAGCTGGTCGAAGTTCATTTTCTCGACCGCCTCGTTCCACGGGCCGAAGGTCATGCCGGTGGCCATTTCCTGATAGGCGTGGCTGTGGCTGTCGGCGTTCATCATCATGAAGCCGAAGAGCTGGCCGAAGCCGGAATAATACATACGGCCCGCGCCGGGATAGCCGGGAGGAACTTCGGAAATCGCGTTCTCCTCGAACCATGAGAGGGGGCGCTCGGTCGCAGTGTCGTTCACCTTCGTGGGGCTTAGCCGCGTATCGATGGGGCTGCCCATCAGGGTCATGCTCAGCGGTACGTCGGGGCTTTTATCCTCGGCCATCATGGAGACGGCGGCCAGAAGCGGCACGCCGGGCTGGCAGACCGCCAGCGTATGCACGGTCGGGCGCGTGGTCTTCGCGTTTTCGGGCTGGTGGCGAGCGTTGATGAGCGGCAGCCATTGATCCTTGAGGTAGGAGATATAATCGTTGAGGTCGAATTTCCCGGCCTCCAGGGGCACGTCTTTTACGTCCGTCCAATCGGTGATGTAGACGTCGTAATCATGCATCAGGCGGTAGACCGTGCCCGTGAGCAGCGTGTCGAAGTGGCCGGACATGGGCGCGACGATCAGCAGCGGCGGGCGCGGCGTGTCGTGCGTTTCGCCTTCACTGTCTTGAATACTGAAATGCTTGAGGCGGCCGAAGGGCAGCTCGTCCACGATCTCGATATTGACGTCCACGGGCTCGCCGTTGATCGTGCGCGGGGCGATCTCCGCCGCCGGGCGACCCAGCTCCTCCGCGAGGTCGGTCTTGCGCTCGGCGTCCATGATGGAGAAATCGAATTCATGCTTCCGGTGCGGCGCGTAGAGATGCTCGAGAAACTCCATATAGCCGCGCGTGACGCGCATTGGCATGGTTTCGGCGAACGGGTTGAAGGGGTTGCTGAACGCGAATTGCGCGGTCGTCGCCATCGCGTGCTGCCACTGGCGGGTGATGTCCTCGGCCTGATAGGCCATGCCGCGCAGGGCATGGACGGGTTGTTTTCGCGGCGTATACGGAGAGGCGGACTCCCCGTTGAAAGGCAAGTTCATAAACACACCCCTTTGTTCTTTTTGGAACGCATCAGGATTAAGATTTTTATCTTTGATATTATAGTATGCGGGTGTGCCGAAAAAATAAAGTTTGTTTCACAAAAAATTGCAGAAAGCTTATAAAATTGCTGCATGGCAGCAATGCTCATGCCCCCCGGTTTGTGGCACGAGCGCTTATATAACTTTTTGGATTAAACGCTGGCCGCCGCCGTGTCGCCCGTCTGCGGGTTGACGGAGGAGCGTTTGACCAGCAGCTTGTTGAGCGCGTGAATGTACGCGCGCGCACTGGCGACCAGCGTGTCGGCGTCGGCGCCCTGCCCGTTCACGGTCTTGCCCTTTTCCTCAAGCCGCACGGAGACTTCGGCCTGCGCGTCCGTTCCGCCGGTGACCGCGTGGACCTGATACAGTTTCAGGCGCGCGTCGGGGTGCGGGATGATCGCGCGGATGGCCTTGAAGATCGCGTCCACCGGGCCGTTGCCCTCCACCTTCGCCTGCTTTTCCTCGCCGTTGATCGTGACGACCAGATCGGCGGTCTGCGGGCCGCTGGTGCCCGCCACGACATGCAGGGAGACGAAGCGGATGGATTCATTTTCCCGGATCACTTCATCCTCGACCAGCGCGATCAGATCGTCCTCGAAAATCTCGCGTTTGCGGTCGGCGAGGTTTTTGAAGCGTGCAAAGGCGTCGTTCAGCGCGTTATCGCCGAGTTCGAAGCCCAACTCCTCCAGCTTTTTGCGGAAGGCGTGGCGGCCGGAGTGCTTGCTCAGCACCAGTTTGGATTCGCTCAGGCCCACGGATTCGGGCGTCATGATTTCATAGGTGTTGGCGTTTTTGAGCATACCGTCCTGATGGATGCCGCTGGCGTGGGCGAAGGCGTTCGCGCCGACGATGGCCTTGTTGGGCTGCACGCCGAAGCCGGTGATGTTGGAGAGCGTGCGCGAGATCTTCATGATCTTTGTGGTTTCGATGTTGTGCGTGTAGGGCAGAAGATCTTTTCGGGTGCGCAGGGTCATCACGATTTCCTCCAGCGCCGCGTTGCCCGCGCGTTCGCCGATGCCGTTGATCGTGCATTCGATCTGACGCGCTCCGGCCTTCACGCCCGCGAGCGAGTTGGCCACGGCCAGGCCCAGATCGTTGTGGCAGTGGACGGAGAGGATCGCCTTGTCGATGTTCGGCACCCGCTCGATCAGCATGCGGAATTTCGCGCCGTATTCCTCGGGCACAGCGTAGCCTACGGTGTCGGGAATGTTGATGGTCGTCGCGCCCGCATTGATCGCGGCCTCGACGCAGCGGCAGAGGAAATCGTCCTCGGTGCGGGAGCCGTCTTCCGCGCTCCACTCCACGTCGTCGGTGTAGTTGCGGGCGGCGGTCACGCTTTCCTTGACGGCGTTCAGAACATCCTCGGGCGCCATCTGCAATTTATATTTCATGTGCAGGGGCGAGGTGGAGATGAAGGTATGGATGCGTTTGCTTTTGGCGGGTTTGATCGCCTCGCCGGAGGCCTCGATATCGCCCTTGCGCGCGCGGGAGAGGCCGCAGACGGTGGCGTTCTTGACGGCCTTCGCGATCTGGTTCACGGCCTCAAAATCACCGGGGGAGGCGACGGGAAAGCCCGCCTCGATCACGTCCACGCCCAATTCATCCAGCAGGCGGGCCATCTTCAATTTCTCTTCGAGGTTCATCGCGCAGCCGGGCGATTGTTCGCCGTCGCGCAGCGTCGTGTCGAAGATGATGACGCGGCTTGGGTCCTTTTTCACGATGTCATAGGCTCTGGTCATTTTCAGTCGGGCTCCTTATGCTTTGCGCGTCCCCGCACAGGGTTCTACTGCGCTTTTCGTTCTTTTTCAATGTTCTGGAAGATTTTCCGGTCCCCTGAAGCGCAGGCGCACCGTGGCGCCTCATGCCCGCTCAGGGGTTCATAAGGAGGAGGCTTAGGAGCAGCAGGGATGCGCTTTTCTTGTCCATGGGGGCATTAAAGCCGAAAGCGGCCCTCTCACGCAACGATTTTCTGCGATTTTCCGGTTTTTAGCCGATTTCGTCGAGGTTGTGGCCCTCGGGCGGCTCGACGGGTTTTTGCTGGCCGCCGGGGCCGTACAGGAAGTGGGTCTGGGCTTCGGCGCCCTTCCGGGCGGAAAAGCGGGCGCGTTCGCGCTGCTCCTCGGTGTTCATGCCTTCGTTGTCAACCTTCGAGACGGGCGTGACGCGGCCTGAATATCTCTGCCAGAACGCCCGCAGGGAGTTGCCCAAACCTTCGATCATTGCCGTTTACCCCAAAAATTGTCGTCTTTAACCCATTTCAGCATAAACGGGCCGGAAAGGCAAAATTGCGTCAGATCAGCTCCCGCGCCTCGCTGGGCAGCATGATGGGGATGCCTTCGCGGATCGGGTAGGCCAATCTAGCCGCGTCTGAGATGAGTTCCTGTTTCTCCCGGTCGTAGCGCAGCGGCGCCTTGGTCACGGGGCAGACCAGAATTTCGAGCAGCTTGGGATCGACGTCCATCAGCGGCCTCACGAGAAGAGAATTGAGGAGAGTTTCTTGCGCGCCTCGATGGTTACGGGGTCGGCGTGGCCCATCGCTTCGAAGAGTTTGAGCAATTCCTTGCGGGCGGCCTCCTCGTTCCATTTGCGGTCGATGGCGATGGATTCCAGAAGGTGGTCGGTCGCGGCCTCTTTATTTCCGGCGGCGTAGAGGGCCAGCGCGAGGTCGATGCGGGCCTGATGATCCTTCGGGTTTGCGGCGACCTTCGCCTCCAGTTCCGCGGTCGCGCCGACGGGGGCCTTGCGAGCAATTTCAATGGCGGATTTGGCTTCGGCGAAGTTGCGGTCCTTGGCGATGGAGTCGGGGGCGTTGGCGATCATGCCTTCGGCCTGCTCGATATCCCCGGCGGCGAGGAAGCAGCGCACCATGCCGACGAAGGCGGGGGCGTTGTCGGGGTCTTGCTGGAGGATGTCGATATAGACGGATTGCGCCCCGGCGATGTCGCCCTGCGCCAACGCCAGCGCGGCGGCTTCGAGCGCCTTGGGCACGTCGATGGAGTCGGGGCGGTTGTTGCGGGCCATCTTGACGAGCGCGCCGATGAATTCGCGCAGCTGGCTTTCGGGCAGGTTGCCCTGAAAGGCGTCGATGGGCTGTGCCTGATAAAAGGCGTATACGGTCGGCACGGACTGGATGCGGAGCATCGCGGCGAGTTGCTGGTTCTCGTCGATATTGACCTTGGCCAGAAGAACCTCGCCTTTCGTTTCGCGCACGAGGCGTTCGAGCACGGGCATCAACTGTTTGCAGGGGCCGCACCACGGCGCCCAGAAATCGACGATGACCGGCGCGTTGAGGGAGGCGCGCATGACCTTGTCCTCGAAGTCCTGCGCAGAAACATCGTAAACCGAGTCGAGAATTTCCCCCGAGGCGATCGGTGTTGCCGGGCTCATGGTTTCCTCGTTCCTTGTTACGGGTTTGGCTTTCCAGTTGCCGCCGAAAATCATGCGGGAGTCTCCTTGGGCTTATCGGGCCGTTTCATGCTTGAATTGCACTCGCGAAGCTAAACTATATGCGGGAAAAATGCAAAGGCTTATAGGGGAATCAATCGGGCGCGGCAAGGCGGAGATCCACGATTTCCGGCTTGTGGCCCACATGCTCGATGAAGCGGATCAGGTCGGCGGGGGAGAGGCCGATCGTCATGGCGTTGTCGAGGGGGTGGTAGTTCACGAGCGGCGCTTCCATCATGCCGGCATCGAGCATGATGCGGACCTTTTTTCCGGTGTCGTTGATGATGCAAAACGGGCAGACCGAGCCGGGGCGGATGCCCAGATATTGCCAGAGACGCTCGGGCGAGCCGAAAGAGAGCCGCCCGCTGCCCAGCACATCGGCCAGTTTTTTCATGTCGATCCGGGTTTCGTTCGCGGCGACCACGAGGAACATGTCCTCTTTTTTGTCGCGCACAAACAGGTTGCGGCAATGCACGCCGGGGATGGATTCCTTGAGGTGAATCCCCTCCTCCACGGTAAAGATCGGCTCGTGGCGGTGAAGTTTATAAGTAATATTTAAACTATCCAAAAGCATAAGGAGCTGTTCCGGCGATACCGGAAGGCCCCTATCTTGTTGAACTTGCATTGCTTTTTCCATGTTTTTGCCTAATTTTCGGAAAATTTATCTCAAATGCTTTTTTTCGTGCAATTCCATAATGCAGCGCGTTACAATGATATTATGACAACATTGCTTTTATTGTGGTCTGAACGACGCCTCTAAGACTTTCTTTAAGGTTTTTGCGTTAGAATTCAACACAATATCGCGTGTGTGGGGATATTCAAATGGAATTCGAAGGGCCAGAGGCGTTGTTGCAACGTATGGCGGAGGTGGGCGTAGCCCCTCTCGACAATCAGGCCGTGGCCAACAGCCTTGGACGCGGATTCGAGTCTTACAGCCTCTCGGGCAAGCTGCCCGGACAGGAATCCCTGATCTCCGACGATCTTTCTGCCGCTCTGCCGGAGGCCGAGCCGGCTCCGAAGGTCGCGGCGGTCGATCCCGAATACACCTTCGCCAACAGATTGCCGGGGCTTGCGTGATGAATATCGAGCTGGGCGTTCTGCATGACGGGGGGGTAATGATGGTCAGCGACAGACCCCTGCCCGATATCGTCTGCCGCGTCGAATATTACCGGGACCAGCGGCTGTTCATGCTGGTCTATCACGAGCCGGGGCTCGAGGAAGACCTGATGCACTATGAGGTGCCCGCGCCGATGACCAACCGGGTCGAGGCCAGCCCCAACATCATGATCTATTCCCTGTTCCCCAATCACGAACCGATCGGCTACCGGGTGCCGCTGGTGCAGGTGGGCGGGCTTTACTAAAGCCTGTTTCGGGCCCTTTTCCGGGCTTTGCGGGCGCCGCAAATTCAGACTTGCAATTCCCCCTCAATGTCCTTATAAAAACCCCACGATCAGCTGAATGGTTGTTAAGCGAGTGTAGCTCAGGGGTAGAGCGATACCTTGCCAAGGTATAGGTCGAGGGTTCGAAGCCCTTCACTCGCTCCATTCACCTTCCCCCCATATCATCCGAGGCAAGACAGAAACCCTTGAGCGGTCAGGGTTTTGGCTTTACTGTTTTCCTATGACATCCCAGACGATGCCCGTGAAAAAATCGCTTCAGAATATCCGCGTTCTCGATCTCTCGCGCGTGCTGGCGGGGCCTTATTGCACGCAGATGCTCGGCGATCTGGGGGCGGAAATCATCAAGATCGAAAAGCCGGGCGCGGGCGACGACACGCGCCTGTGGGGGCCGCCGTTTTTGAAAGACGCAAACGGCAACGACACGCACGAGAGCGCGTATTATCTCTCGATCAACCGCAATAAAAAATCGGTGGCCGTCGATATCAAAACGAAAGAGGGTCAGGCGATCATCCACCAGTTGCTTGAGAGTTCGGACATCCTGATCGAGAATTTCAAAGTCGGCGGGCTGGAGAAATACGGGCTGGGATACGCGCAGCTGAAGGCGAAATATCCGAAGCTGATTTATTGTTCGATCACGGGGTTCGGGCAGAGCGGGCCGCTGGCGGCGGAGCCGGGCTACGATCTGGCGGCGCAAGCGATGGGCGGGTTGATGGCCGTGACGGGCGAGCCGGACGGGGCGCCGATGAAGGTCGGCGTCGCGCTGAGCGATATCATGACGGGCCTGAACGCCACTATTGGAATTTTGGCGGCGCTTCACCATCGCGAGCAGACGGGCGAGGGGCAGTTGATCGACGTCGCGCTGGTCGATTGCACGCTGGCCTCGCTTACGAACCTCGCGCAGTATTATCTGACGAGCGGGCAGCCCGCGCCGCGATCGGGCAACGCGCACAGCACGATCGTTCCCTATCAGGCGTTCCAAGTCAAAGACGGCTATATCGTGGTCGCGGTCGGGAATAACGAACAGTTCGCGCGGTTCTGCGCGATGATCGGCAAGCCGGAATGGGCGGAGGACGCGCGTTTTGCCAAAAATAAAAACCGCGTGCTCAACCGGGGGACGCTCATCCCGATGATCGAGGAGGCGCTGCGGGAACAGACGAGCGCGCACTGGATCGAGAAGATGCTCGCGGCGGATATTCCGGGCGGGCCCGTTAATACGATGGATCAAGTCTTTGCGACGCCGCAGGTGCGGCACCGGGAGATGGACATTTCGATGGACCATATTCAAAGCCCCGACCCGATCAGGCTGGTGGGCAGCCCGCTCAAACTCTCGCAGACGCCCGTTTCCTATGCGCTTGCGCCGCCCGTTCTGGGGCAGGATACGCAGGAGGTTCTTCAGCAGGTTCTCAATCTCAGCGCCGAGCGGCTGGCGGAGCTGGAAGATGCCGGGGTCATCGAACGCGCGAAGGTGTCCTGAAGTCTTACATTTGATCCCATTTCATGACTTGTATGTTCCGGGACAGGGTACTTAATTTTTGGGCTAAGGCGGTTATTGTTCTGCGCCCATAAAAAGCGGTCCGTTGGAAAAGAAAAAACGCCGGATTGCTCCGGCGTTTTCTGAAATTCTCGAATTAAAATTCCTCTAAAGGAATTTACTCCTGAGGAGCGGCCTCAGCGGGTGCTTCTTCTGCGGGAACTTCCTCTGCCGGTGCTTCTTCAGCAGCGGGAGGCTCTTCAGTCGCAGACTCTTCGGTCGCGGCCTCTTCAGATGCAGCTTCTTCACCTTCGGCGGCGGCCTCGCCTTCGGCAGGCTCTGTGGCTTCAACAGGCTGTCCGGTGATCTGGTAGTAAACCGTCTTCACCTTGGTCTCGATTACGTTATGGCCGAACTGATGGATCAGCACGACTGTCCCCAGGAAGATAAACAGAACGACGATCATCGCGAAGTAAAGACGGCTAGCGCGAGCCTTTCCTTCAGGGCTTTTCGGATCGGGATAGTTATTCGGATTCTTTGATTCGGCCATTTCGGCTCCTCCTCATGATATTATATGGGCGTTTACGCCCGTAAATTTATAAAAATACTGCACCTTCAAAGTTTTCACGCATCAGACGGTGCATTAAAACCGTGCCTATCATGAAGTATTTAATGTCACTTTGCAAACCATCTCTTTATTTTATTTCACTTTTTTTAACAAAGACCTCAGGCTCTTGCCGCCCTTCATATTAGAGATTCATCAATTACCTTGGCACGTGCCTTGTCTAATCCTTGTTTCCGTGTTGTTCGGCCAGAAGAAGCCATATAGTCCTTGCCCTACCCGAAAAAGCTGTCACAATGAGGCGCTCGTCAAAATGTCAGTTTGAAATTTGTGGTCATGCGGAAACTTTCATTCGCCGCTTTTTTGGCGGTTTTCATTCTCTTTTTGCACGCTGCGGCCTTGGCCCGGCCCCCTTCCGAGGCGCCCAAGCTGCCCTCCGAGCCTAAGGAAATCCAGAAGTTTCTCGATGAGAAACAAAAGCTTATGGATGCTCTTGAGGCTGAAATTCTCTCGGGCGAGCCCGACACGCAGGCGCTGCTCGGAAAAAGGCAGTCCCTCAAGGATCTGCGCACGGAGGTGATGGCGCTTGTCGAAGCGATCAAGCCGCAATCAACGAGGATTGCGGCTGATCTTAGGGATCTTGGGCCCGTACCCCAACCCGTCGAAGGCGTTCCTGCCGTGCCCGAGCCCGAGACCATCGCGCAGCTGCGCACCCAGCTAGGCGAGCAGTCCCGGACATTTGAGGGGCTCTCCATACAAGCGGACGCTCTGGTTTCAAAATCATTACGTTTGCAGGAGAGAATTGCAGGACTGCGGCGCGAAAACTTCCTGAGTCGGGCTCTGGAGCGACAATCTTCGCCGTTCAGCGCCGAATTGTGGGCCGCAGCTTTGGAAAACTATAACGCGCAGCTTGCGAATTTCAAAAGCGCGGCGGAGGTTATCCAGAAACAAAATCCGTCTTATTCCGCGCTCATCTCTTCAATTCTGATTTTTGCGGGGCTGTTGCTGGCCGGACGGATTTATTCCGTGCGGAATCTTGTGCGAAGAATCAAAAAAGATGAGGAGCGCGGTATCCAGAGGCCGTTTATGAGGGCCTCCTCGTCCGCGCTGATCAGCATGATCGTCGCTCTGGTCGGGCTGTCTTTCATCCAGCAGTCGTTCATGGCGCAGGGTGTTATTCATGAGGGTAATCTGGCCTTTTCCACTCAGCTGATCTTACTCTCCGGTTTCCTAATTTTTGCGTTTGTCGTTACAGGACGATTCAGGGCTGCGGAGATTATCCGCCCGACGACGCAATGGGTCGCGTGCCTGACTGGCTTTCTGTTCGCGATTGACCAGATCGTTCTGGAGTTCAGCGGCAATATGGGCGCGGGCGTCGAGTTCGCCGTTCTTCAGAGCTATGTCTTCACCAGTCTTTTCGGGCTGCTTGTCCTGACCGGGTCCGTGTTTGCGTACCGGGCGGCGGGCAAGAAGAATAATTTCTTTCTACCACAACAGGCCTTCCTGTTTTTCGCTTTTGGAGCGGCGTTCCTTCTGGCGGCCAATTTCTTTGGCTATGTCGCTCTCTCCCGGATCGTCTTCGAGAAATGCGTCGTCCTTATTGCCTTCCTCACTTTTATCCTGATGGTGCGCTCGGTCGCGCGTTCGTTTCTGAGGCAAATCGACAATTCGTTCCATAGGACCCCGCCCGGCAGCGAAAAACAAGAGGAGGAACGGCTGCTCCTTTTCTGGCTCGGGCTGAGTCTTGATCTTGTCATTTTTTCGCTCTGCCTGCCACTCACGGCCGGTCTTATCGGCGTGGACTGGCTGGAAGTTCAGGAAACAGCAGTCCACGCCTTCTGGGGCTTTAATATCGGCAACGTCAATATCTCTCTGGCGAAAATTGCTGTTGGGCTCGGCGTTTTCCTTGCGCTTTTGTTCGTCACCCGGATGTTTCAAAAGGTGCTGAACGACAAAATCCTGCCCAAGACGCGGCTAGAATCGTCGATCCGGCAGTCACTGATCCAGCTTCTGGGGTATCTGGGGCTCATTATCTCCATGATGGCCGGTATTTCGGCGGTCGGTTTCGATCTCAGCAATCTTGCGCTGATCGCCGGGGCGCTCTCGGTCGGTATCGGTTTCGGGTTGCAGAGCATTGTAAGCAACTTCGTCTCCGGGCTTATTCTGCTGTTTGAGCGGCCGATCAAGGTGGGCGATTGGGTTGTCGTCAATTCCGGGGAGGGGATCGTCAAAAAAATCAGCGTTCGTGCAACGGAGATTGAGACGTTCGACAAGAGTTCAATCATCGTTCCGAACTCGGAGTTGATTTCTTCCTCGGTCAGGAACTGGAACTTTAATGACAGGACAGGGCGCATCGTGATTCCACTCGGTGTTTCGTATAATTCTGACCCGCGCAGGGTGCGCGAGATTCTTCTCGACTGTGCGCGGGAGCATCCTTCCGTGCTGTCTCATCCTGCACCGATCGTTCTTTTTAAAGATTTTGCTGATAGTGCGCTTTTGTTTGAGCTGCGCGTCATCGTCCGCAATATTCGCGAGGGGCTTGATGTCGCCACCGATCTGCGGTTCATGATCTGGGACAAACTCAAAGAGGAAAAAATCGAAATTCCCTATCCGCAGCGTGATCTTAACGTGAAGCCCGACTCCAAAATTCTTGAGTTTCTTGAACGCTCAGACTCCCTGAAGGTCAGAACAGGCCATGGCTGAAGACGGAATTTTGCATATGCTCGTTCTCGACGGGCACGGCGGGGCGCGGTCGGCGGAGGGCTCCGAAATCGCGGCTCTGCTCAAAGGCCGCGATCTGGCGTGGGTTCATCTCGACGCGAAAAATCCTCGTTCGCGGGAATGGCTCAACAAGGAGGTTCAATATCTGGACGCGCTGATCATCGACGCGCTGCTGGCCGAGGAGACGCGGCCGCGCATGTTCGAGCACGAAGACGGAATTATGATTATCCTGCGCGGGATGAACTTCAACAAGGACGCGGAACCCGAAGACATGGTCTCGCTGCGGCTCTGGATCGACCCGCACCGGATTATTAGCATGCAGCGCCGCCCGATCGCGGCGGTGGAGGAGATTGTCAGGCTGCTGCATGAGGGCAAGGGCCCGAAAAACGTGGGCGACGTTCTGTCTCTGGGCGCGCATCTCATGTTCAAACGAATGGAGCCGGTTCTGGCCAGTCTGGACGAGCGGACCGATAAGCTCGAACAGGAAATCATGGACAGCCCCGAGGTTGAGGAGCGGCAGGCAATCATCGAATTGCGCAAGGAGGCGATCATCTATAAGCGCTATCTTCTGCCGCAGCGTGAGGTGCTTTCCAATCTGCGACTTTCCCCGGTTCCGTGGCTGAAGCCGATTCACAAGCGGCATATTCAGGAGAGTCTGGACCGCGTGGTTCGCTATATCGAGGATCTGGACGCCATCCGCGAGCGGACGCAGATCATCAAGGACGAGCTTGTGAACATGCTTTCGGACCGGATGAATCAGAATATGTACGTGCTTTCGGTGATCGCTGCGATCTTCCTGCCGCTGCATTTTATGACAGGGCTTCTGGGGATGAACGTTGCGGGGATTCCGGGCGCGGAAAACCCTTACGCGTTCTGGCTGTTTCTTTTGATCGTCGGTGTCGTGGTTGCGCTACAGGTTCTTATCTTCAAAAAAATGAAGTGGTTTTAATCAATAAATCCCGCCCGTCCCGGTATCGACGGACGGAGATTCCTGCTGCACGGGCGGCGGGACGTAGGGTTGGTCGGGGTCGTAACCTGCCGCGGGGACCTGGCCCGGAAAATCGCCCTCACCATATGCCGATTCGGAATAGCCGCCGTAATAGGGCAGTTCGCGGATTCCCCCTTCGTCGAGAATATACATCGTGTCGGTGGGTTCGGTTCCGGCCTTGAAGGATTCCCATATGACGTTGGAATCGCCGGGGTTAGCGCGCGCGCCCGTATTGGCGTTGACGAGAACGCTGCGGATTCCCGGCGGGCGGCGGAACGGCACAGGCGGCTGGCCTTCGAGCGCCTCAGCCATAAAATCCTTGAAGATCGGCACGGCCACGGATGCGCCTTGCTCCTTTTTGCCCAGAGAGCGCGGATTGTCGAAACCCACGAATACGCCCACCGCCAGATCGGGTGAGAATCCTATAAACCACGCGTCGTTCGAGCGGTTGGTCGTTCCGGTTTTTCCGGCAAGGGGGCGGTTGAGTTCTTTCAGTTTTGTCGCAGTGCCCCTTTGCACAACACCCTCGAGGATCGAGACCATCTGGTAGGCCGTTCTTTCGTCACCGATCTGCTCACGGTTGTCGGGAATTTCGGGAACGCCCTGCCCTTCCCATTTGATCTTGGGCCCGCAATACTGACAGTCGCGGCGGTCATGGCGAAAAATGGTTTTGCCGCGGCGGTCCTGAACGCGGTCGAAGAAGGTCGGGGTGATTTTTTTGCCGCCGTTCACAAGCATTGCATAGGCTGTGGTTATGCGCAGGAGCGTGGTTTCCGAAGCCCCCAGAGCGTTGGACATCAGCGGCTTCATGTTGTCGGTTATGCCGAAATGGTCGGAATATTTGGCGATGAGGTCGGTTCCCAGAAAGTCCGAGAGGCGCACGGTCATCTGGTTTTTGGATTTTTCCACGCCCACGCGCACCGTAGTGGGACCATAGGATTCCCCCGAATAGTTTCTCGGGCACCACATATGGCCGGGGCGATCTTCGAAGCACATCGGCGCGTCGAGAATCAGCGTCGCAGGCGTGAAGCCTTTATCCAGGCCGGCCAGATATACGAAGGGCTTGAAGGCCGAGCCGGGCTGGCGCTTGGCCTGCGTGGCGCGGTTATATTCGCTGATGCCGTATTTCCAGCCGCCTTGCATGGCCAGAATCCGTCCTGTATGAGGATCTATGGCGATCAGCGCACCCTGAACGTCCGGGATCTGGCGCAGAAGGTAAACGCCCTCGAAGGTCTGCATCTCGGGCGCCTCGCCCGCTTCCTTTTGCTCGGCGGTCTGTTTCTTGGCTTCAGGCGGCTTGGGTTCGACCATGATCACGTCGCCGACATCGGCCACTTGCTTAACCGAGGTGACGGCGGGGCCGAGGGAATAGCCCTCGTTCAGGTATTTCTGCGCCCATTTTACTTCGGCAAGGCGCAGCTCGCCCGATTTGCTTTCATCGAGGAAGCCCAGCTTGGCCGTGTCCTTGCCGCTTTCGAGCACCACGGCGAGTTCCCATTGCTCGATCATCGCGGGCGGGCGGGCGATTTCCTTGAGCTGGGCGCGCCAGTTCTCCATGCTTTCCAGCTTTTTTATCGCGCCGCGCCAACCGTGGCGCATGTCGTAGGCCATCAGGCCGCCCCGCAAGGCGCGTTCGGCGATATCCTGCAATTTCGGATCGACCGAGGTTTTGACGACGAGGCCGCCCGTGTAAAGGCTTTCCTGTCCGAAACGCTCGGCGAGTTCGCGGCGGACCTCCTCGGCGAAGAAGGGCGCGTCCACGACGAGGCTTTCGTCGCGTTTGGCCATTTCGAGCGGCACGGCATAGGCCAGTTCGGCCTGTGCGCGGGTGATGTATCCATCCTCCTGCATACGCTTGATCACGTAGTTCCGCCGCTGAACCGCCACGTCATGATTATAAACGGGGTGATAATTGTTCGGGGCCTTGGGCAGGGCCGCGAGATAGGCCGCCTCGGGGATGGTCAGCTCTTCGAGCGACTTGTTAAAGTAGTGTTGCGCCGCCGCCGCCACGCCATACGCGCCGCCGCCAAGGAAAATCTGGTTCAGATAAAGTTCAAGGATATGATCCTTGCTCATCATCTGGGTCATCTTGTAGGAGAGGATGGCCTCGCGGATCTTGCGCTCATATTTTTCCTCGTTGCTCAGGAAAAAGTTTTTGGCGACCTGCTGCGTGATGGTCGAAGCTCCTTGAGACCTTCTGCCGGTTCCTTGGTTCCTTAAGTTGGTTATCAAAGCGCGCGCGGTCGCGACGAAATCTATTCCGCTGTGTTTGTAGAAATTCTTGTCCTCGGCGGCGATGAAGGCGTTCTTGACGACGTCGGGGATCGATTCGATGGGGATAAAGACGCGCTTTTCCTGCGCGAATTCTGCCAGAAAGCGACCGTCCCCGGCATAAAGGCGCGTGACGATCGGCGGCTCGTAATTGCGGAGCTGCGTATAGTCGGGCAGGTCCTTGCTGTAGTGGCTTATGATATAGGAGACGCCCGCGACACCGACGATCGCGCCGATGATAGCGAGGGAAAGCAGGCCCCAAAACAAATTTCTTAAATATTTCATGGTCTTAGTTTGAGACTATCCGCCGTACGTCTGTCGTCCATCCTAACAGAGTGATGTTTCTAACACAGCCCTTATTTAAAAGGAAATTCTATCGGTATGGCCAAAAAGTCGCACCGGGTCAGAACCGCGTATGATTCGTTATCGGGCCTTCGGCGCGGCCGTGGATGAACTGGTCCACATAGGGGTTGCCGGAGCGGTCGAGATCGCCGACGGGGCCGCACCAGATAATCCGGCCCTCGTGGATCATTGCGACATAATCCGCGATCTTGCGGACGGAGGCCATGTCGTGGGTGATGGAGAGCGCCGTTGCGCCGAGCTGCTTGACGCATTTGACGATCAGTTCGTTGATCACGTCGGCCATGATCGGGTCGAGGCCCGTTGTGGGCTCATCGAAGAAGATGATCTCGGGTTTGGTGGCGATGGCGCGGGCCAGGCTGACTCGTTTTTGCATCCCCCCGGAGAGTTCAGCGGGGAAGAGTTCGGCCACCTCGGGTTTGAGGCCAACATCCTGAAGCTTTTCGATGGCGATTTCGCGGGCCTGTTTCTTGGAGACTTTTTGGCCGTGGATCAGGCCGAAGCCGATATTTTCCCATATTTTCAGGGAGTCAAAGAGGGCGCCACCCTGAAAGAGCATGCCGAATTTCTTCATCAGCTCGTCGCGGTCGGCGGCCCTGAGGCCAACGGTTTCGCGCCCGTCCACCTGAATCGATCCTGAGTCGGGTTCGAGCAAACCGAGAACGCATTTAAGGGTCACGGATTTGCCGGTTCCCGAACCGCCGATGATCACCATGGATTTGCCGTGCGGGACGGCGAGGTCGATTCCCCTCAGAATTTCGTTCTTGCCGAACGCCTTGCACAGGCCGCTCAGGACGATCTTGTTATCGGATGAGTCGTTCGCCGCGCCGCTCATGAGAAGAAGACCTGCGTCATGACATAGTTGAAGATCAGGATCAGGATGGAGGCGGAGACGACCGCGTTGGTCGTGGCCGCGCCGACGCCCTGCGCGCCGCGCTGGGAATAGAAGCCGTGGTAGCAGCCCATGACGGAGACGATGAAGCCGAAGGCGGCGGCCTTATAGAGGCCCGACATCACATCCATATATTCCAGAATTTCCCAGGTCTGGCTGAGGTAGCTCGCGGGGCTGAAGCCGAGGCGGTAGATCGAGACCATGTAGCCGCCCATGACGCCGATGATATCGCCGATCAGGACCAGAATCGGGAGCATCAAGGTTCCGGCGATGACGCGGGGCGCGATCAGGTATTTGAAGGGATTGACGGAGAGGGTGCGCAGCGCGTCGATCTGCTCGGTCACGCGCATGGTGCCGATCTCCGCCGCGATGGAGGCGCCGACGCGGCCCGCGACCATCAGGCCCGCCAGAACGGGCGCGAGTTCGCGGGTGATTGAGAGCACCACGACGCCGGCGATCGCGCTTTCGGCGTTGAAGCGGGTGAAGCCCGTGTAGCTTTGAAGGGCCAGAACCATCCCGGTGAACAGGGCCGTCATGCCGACGACCGGGAGGGAGTAATAACCGATATCTATAATCTGCCGCGCGACCTGGGAGGGGAAGAAGGGCGGGCTGAAGCAATGGCCGAGCGCGCGGGCCATGAAGAAGGTGAGGTTGCCGATCGCCTCCATGAAGCTCAGGAGGCCGCCGCCGACATAACGGCAGACATTGACCAGAGCGGTCACGGGATTGAGTGACCGCGCGGCTTTTTGCGATGAGTGCTGTGCCTGCGCCTGCATTTTTTCCTGAAATTCCTGCTCAATAACCAGCGGAAAAGGCCGTGAGGACTCCGCATCCCCTTTTTCCGGCCCGCAAACACTAGAGGAAATGACTTTTAACGTCCAGAAGCAACTTGGAATAATCGCCAATTATGAGCATGATGATCGCAGGATTGTTTTTTTGGAGAGCGTTATTGAAGCGTATTCACGCCGAGGATCTGGTTTGCATGGACGACCTGCCCGAATGGTCGGGGATCGCGGTCGATCTGGCCTATGCGCGGGCGGATAACCTGTTGTTCGGGGAAGCGATCTATAGGGCGGACGCGAAACTGCACCTTCATTATATTCTGGCGGAGATCGTCATGCGGGCCGGGGCGCTGGCGCGGGAGCGGCACGGGATGAGCCTCGTTCTTTACGACGGGCTGCGGACCATAGAGGCACAGGGGCGGATGCTGGAGACGCGGCGGGTGCGCGAGAATCCGCACTGGGTGGGGCGTGAGCCGCGCCTGCTCTCTCCGCCCGGTGCGGGCGGGCATCCGCGCGGCATGGCAATCGACCTCACGGTGGCTGGCGTGGACGGGCGGGTTCTGGCCATGGGGACGCCGTTCGATTTTCTGGCCGAGGATTCCGGTCCGGCCAACAACCCCGCGCATCGGGAGCACCCCCAAAACGAACGCGTCGCCCGCAACCGGGCGATTCTGGACTCGGTCATGGCGGACGGCGCCCAGGCGACCGGGCATCCGCTTTTCCCCCTGCCCCAAGAATGGTGGGATTACCGCCTGCCGCGCGGTTTTTATGAGGAATACGCCCCGCTTTCGGAGCTGGATTTGCCTGAACCGCTGCGGCTGATGGGTTGAAGTTAACTGTTTTATCAATACATATCAGATGGTTAATTGTCTCATGCGCCTGCATTGTCAAAAACTTGCTTTTTTCAGGGCTTCTGACTAGAATGGTACAAAATAATAAGTTTATGTTAATTGCCTTTTTCTAATATTTCATAAGGCATAAGCACAATAAATTTAACGGGTGTGATATGGCAGAAGCAGACAATCTCAAGACAGTTCGCGATACACTTTTGGCAGAGCGTGAAAGGCTCGGTATCCGTGTTCCTGCGGGGCAGATCGGGACCAGAGGTTCCTCAGCCCCCATAGATGCCGGTATGAGCAGCGCCCTTGAGCAGCTTGTGATGCTGGCGCAGCTTCATGCGAGACGCAGCGAAGGCGACATCACCCGAGGTTACAGCGAGGGTACGATTAATCTGGTCCGCCAGTACATGGCAGACCGGGGCGTTCCCGTCGAGAGCATCGACCGTTTCACGGCGTCCATCCAGGCGCTCGACACCGTCGCGCAAGGGCAGACCAAATCCACCTTCGACCAGCAATACCGCCCCGGCGCGACCGATTTGACGATGTTCAAGCTCGACAGCCAGCAGCTTCTGGCCGGAACGCAGCGCGGAACGACGATTCCCCCGGCCGGTGCGTTGAGGCAAACCTTTGAGGGTACGGGAGCGACAGCCACGCCCGCTCCAAGAACAGTGGCGCCCGCGACAACTGCGCAGCCCGAGATTCCGACGCGCAGTGTGCGGGTTTCCTATTCTTACGATGACATTAATGCGATCCGAGACAAGAGTGTGCGGTCCGTAGAGGAGAAGGCTGCGCTTGATGCTTGGCAGACCAGCTGGAACCGCTATGCCGGACAGCAAGGTTACAACACTATTTATAACGCCCGCCAGACTGCGAAAGAGGCTTATGACAACCGGTTTAATTCCCAAAGGGAGATGATTACCCAGCGGACGGGTCTGATGGAGCAAAACGAAACCCTGCTTACCGGTCTTAAGGACAGAGAACTGACCCTCCGGATCGACGGACAGACGTACCGCATGTCCTGGAACCAAGTTCAGGCAGACGTTGGTTGGGTTGAGTGGAATGACAGCGATTTCCAGACGAAGTTGCGGAATGCCGCCAACCGAGCGCTCGAAGGGCTCAAGGAGAGCGAAGGCTATAATGCGCGCACTACGGAGATCACGGACCTGAATAGGCGGATCTCTACTCATTTCAGTGATACTTATCAGGCGTTGCAGAGATCGCAGCGTGCGCTCGACACGGCGTGGGGCAATATCCGTGATGACAAGATTCAGCTGACTCTCACCGTGCCCGACTACGACGCACAGGAGCGGACGATGGTTGCTGGCCGTCCCGATGTGGTTGAAACAGCCTTGCGGACAGGCGGCGGACGCTAAGCCTTCCTATCCATTTAAAGTTTTTTGACCGCAGCCTTCACGGGCTGCGGTTTTTTATTAGGCGTATACTCTTTTGTAGCGCGGTCCGAGCGATGTAAGGATTTCATAACCTATCGTGCCCGCCGCCTGCGCCAGAGCGTCGGGGTCCTGATGCGGGCCGATGATCTCCAGCCGGTCGCCCGGACCCGGAATTTGTGATTCCGGCACGGCGGTCAGATCACAGATGATCAGGTCCATTGAGACCCGTCCGCGGATCGGCAGCGCATGACCCCGCCAATACAGAACGGCCTTGTTGCCTAACGTGCGCAAAAGCCCGTCGGCGTAGCCGACTCCGGCGACGGCGAGACGCGTTTCCTTATCGAATCGATATGTTGCGTTATACCCCGCCGTTTCGCCCGCTCGTGCGGTTCTGACTTGCAGGACGGGCGCGTCCAGAGAAACGGCCCTGCGCATAGGATTTTTCTTTTCAGGTGTGGGGTTTAGGCCATAAAGCGCCATGCCCGGGCGGGTGAGATCGCCCTGCCAGCCGTTATCGCCGAATATTGCGGAGGAATTGCAAAGAGAGCGCCTAACGCCCGGATAATCCTGCGCGATTTCGGAAAAGCGTTTTGACTGCTGCGCGTTCATGGGATTTTGGGGTTCTTCGGAGCTGACGAAATGACTCATGATCATTTCAATCTTCAAACCTTCGAGCAGGGTTTTGTTTTTACTGAGAGACTCCGCCTCGCCTGCTCCCAATCCCAGACGGTTCATCCCCGTATCGAAATGGAGGATGGCGGGTTTGGGGTGACCCTGTTTTGAGTCTGCGGCATAGGCGCGGATTTGTTCGAGAGCGTTCAGAACGGGCGTTAAACGACTCTGCGCAAAGTGTTTTTCGTCTTGAGGATCATAGCCGTGCAGGACGGCGATCACGGCGGGGCCGGGCAGATGGTGGCGCAGACGTACGCCCTCCTCCGGCGCGGCCACGAAAAAGGTGCGGCAACCCGCGTTATAAAGCGCCTTGGCGACCGGCTCCACACCGAGACCGTACGCGTCGGCCTTCACGGCGGCGGCGGTTTCGCATGCGGGGGCGGTCAGGGCGTCCAGAAGCCTGTAATTCTCCGCCAGCGCGGCGAGGTCGATTTCAAGATGTCCGCAGAAGGCGCTCATGCCGGTTTAGTAGTCCGCAGCGCTGTGCACGATATCGAGATCGCGGAAGCGGGTCAGGCGGCCTTCGAAGTGCATCCGCACCGTGCCGATGGGGCCGTGACGCTGTTTGGCGACGATGCATTCGCCGATGCTGTGGGCGCGCTCCATCTTTTCCTGCCATGCCATATGCTTTTCCGTGCCGGGTTCGGGTTCGGCCCGCGAGAGGTAGTATTCCTCCCGGTAAACGAACATGACCACGTCGGCGTCCTGTTCGATGGACCCGGACTCGCGAAGGTCGGAGAGCATGGGGCGTTTATCCTCGCGCTGTTCTACCGCCCGCGAAAGCTGGGAGAGGGCGAGGACGGGGATTTCCAGTTCCTTGGCGATCGCCTTCAGGCCGCGCGTGATTTCCGAGACTTCAAGTACCCTGTTTTCCTGTCCCTGCTTCGAGCCGCTGCCGCGCAGAAGCTGGAGATAATCCACCACGAGCATCGAGAGGCCATGCTGGCGTTTTAATCGCCTTGCGCGGGTGCGGACCGCACTGATGGAGAGGGCGGGCGTGTCGTCGATGTAGAGAGGCACCTGGCTCAGGCGCTGGCTAGCCTCCACGAAGGCGCGGAAATCTTCCTGCCGGATGTTGCCCTTACGGATCGCGTCGCCGGAGATGTTCGAGCAGTCAGCCAAAATACGCGTGGCGAGCTGGTCGGAGGACATTTCCAGAGAGAAGAACCCGACGACCGCGCCCTGTTCGCCCTTGTTCTCTGCATAGGCGTTGGCCGCATTGAAGGCGAGGTTGGTCGCAAGGGCCGTCTTGCCCATTGAGGGGCGGCCGGCCAGAATTAGCAAGTCTGACTTCTGCAATCCCCCCAGAAGCTTATCAAGGTCGCGAAGGCCCGTGGTCACCCCCGTGACGCTCCCCTCGCTCTTGAAGGCTTTTTCCGCGTGTTCGATCGCGACGAGAACGGAATCGCGCAACGTTACGAACCCCCCCTGCGCCTGCCCGCTTTCGGCCAGCGAGAAGAGTCGGGCTTCCGCCGCCTCGATTACATTCTGCGCGTCGGATTCGAGATTCTGGTCGAAGGCTTCGTTGACCACCTCCTCGCCCAGCGCGATGAGTTCGCGGCGCAGATGCAGGTCATAGATGGTGCGGGCGTAATCTTCGGCGTTGATGGTGCTGACAATTCCGGCGGCGAGATCTGCGAGATAGCCCGCGCCGCCGATATCGGCCAGATCCTGATCTTTCTCGAAATAGCCCTTGAGGGTGACAGGGTTGGCGGCCTGCCCCCGGTCGATCAGGATCGTGATCGCGCGGTAGATGCGCTGGTGCGCGGGCAAATAGAAATGCTCGAATTTAAGAAAGTCGCTGATTTTCTCAAGCGCGCGGTTGTCGATGAGCAGCACACCCAGAAGCCCCTGTTCCGCCTCCTCATTAAAGGGGAGGACGCGGTAAGGGCGCGGTTCGTCCGAGGGGTGCGCGTTTTGACGCCGGGCGCGGCCGGCGGGATCGACCAGAAGCTCTAAACTCATAAGCAAAGGCTAGCAAACGCTTGTTTCGTTCGCTAGCCTTCATGATGTTTATGCCGTGTGAATCACGGGGATATAAGGGGGAGGACTTATTCCTCGCCACCTTCTTCGGAGGTTTCGGCCTTCTTGGATTTCTTGGCTTTCTTCTCGGCGCGCTCTTTGGATTTTTCAGAGCGTTCCGATTCCTCGGCGTTTTCTTCTTCTTCCTCAGCCTTGCGGGCTTTCTGCGCTTCCAGACCTTCCGCGTCGAGCAGTTGGTTCAGGGCTTCCTCGCTCTGAATTTCGGCTGCCGGCTTGCGGTTGTCTTCACCCGCGATCAGAGCCTGTCCGGTTCTGGCCTGGGTTTCGGCTTCGTCAGCCGAACGAGCGATGTTGATCACCACGGTGACCTTCACTTCCGGGTGGACCATGATGTCCACGGGGATCAGGCCCAGCGATTTGAAGTTCTGATTTAGACGCACCATGTTGCGCTGAATCGTTACTTTCGTTTCCGCCAGAATGGCATCGGCGATGTCACGCGCGGTGACGGATCCGTAAAGCTGTCCTGCTTCGGATGCCTGACGGATCAGCGGAATCTTGGTGCCGTCGATCTTGTCGGCGAGCTTCTGAGCTTCCTTTTTGCGCTTTTCGTTTTCGGCGGCGAGGTGCTTTTTTTGCGCCTCAAAGTACGCCACGTTTGCCTTGCTGGCCCGGAGGGCTTTTTTCTGCGGAAGGAGGAAGTTGCGTGCGTAGCCGGGCTTTACGCTTACGACGTCGCCCATCTCTCCCAGATTTTCCACATGCTCTAGCAAAATTACTTGTGTTGCAGACATGTCATTTGTCTCCTGATCTCTTGATTAGCGGCGGCCGGTCGGACCATCCGACTCGTTGCGCACGTAGGGCAGAAGCGCCATGTAGCGTGCGCGTTTGATCGCTTGGGCCAGTTCGCGTTGTTTTTTCTGCGAAACGGCTGTGATGCGGCTGGGGATCATCTTGCCCCGCTCGGAAATGTAGCGGTTCAAGAGTTTAACGTCTTTCCAGTCGATCACCGGCGCTTTGGGGCCCGTGAACGGGCACGTCTTGCGGCGGCGGAAAAAGGGACGTTTTACGGTTGGTACATCGGCGCTCATTATGCAGCTTCCTTGTCGTCGGATTGGTTGTTCTCATTGTATTCGTCGCGACCGCCGCCCAGAATGACGGAGGGGCCCGTGGACAGGACTTCCTGACGCACGGTGAGATAACGGAGAATGTCTTCGCTGATGCGCATAAGACGCTCCATCTCATGAATGGCGGGCGGGGGAGAATCGCTCTCGATCAGGGCGTAATGCGCGCGGCGGCTTTTCTTGATACGATAAGCCAAGGTGCGCAGACCCCAATGTTCGGTTTTGTGGATTTTTCCACCGTTTTCGGTGATGACTTTGGAAAATTGCTCGATCAGATCTTTGACCTGCTGGTCACCCAGATCCTGCCGCGCAATAAACACGGTTTCGTAAAAAGGCATATTATGTCCTCTCGGTTTACGCTTTCGGTGTCTGAGCGAACCCATTTCGCCCAATTTTCCGAACGCTAAGCTGACGGACTTGCCGCCAGCGAGGTTTAATGTGGCGGCACTATTGTGTATTTCAGGGCGGAAAGCAAGGATTTTTTGCGCCAACAGGCGCCCACCGGAGCGTTATCCGGGTTTTAGGCCTGAAAGGGCTGTTAGCGGCCACCCTCAACCGGGCGATTCACGTTGGTCGCACGGGTTACGTAGGATGCCAAAAACCCCGACCAGTTGGCGGAAGGGTCCATAATTTTATGCTTTTTCATACCCTTACGCAGAATTTGCTCCAACTGCTCGCGGGTCAGGGCCGGATCGCGCAGAGCATTCTTGAACTGCGATAGCGCCATGGCCGCGAAATCGGCATAGTCCGCATTGGTGTAACCGTGCATGGAAAAATCATGGTAGGCTGCGCTGGTTTCCTCAATAATATCGAGGACTTCACGCTGGATGGCTTCGTCTCTATTCTTCATGTTCGTATTCCTGAAAATTCTTTAAAAAATCTCTTGCCAAAATTATATAAAAGTATATCTTCCGGGCAGGTCGGGGGACGCATGTTCGCCGATGTTCTGCTTTGAAGACTGTGGTGAACCACACCGCAGACGCAAATTTTCGCATAATTCCCGCTTACCGTGCAAACTTTTACTTTGGTGCATTGCGTCAAAGTGCGGATTTTTCTATGGGTTTGACTGTGGATACTTTTTGTATTGACACAGCCCGCCTTAAAAATAATGTTTGAGCGAATTTTTCAAAATAAACGGCAGGTGCTTCATGAAACGCGCATACGTATTCCCCGGACAAGGTTCCCAATCGGTCGGGATGGGCAAAGCCCTTTACGATTCGTTTCCTGAAGCACGGGCGGTTTTCGAGGCCGTTGACGATGCGCTGAACCGCAAGCTGAGCGCCATGATTTTTAACGGGCCGGATACGGATTTGAATCTGACGGAGAACACCCAGCCTGCGCTGATGGCCGTTTCGATGGCGGCGGTGCGGGTTCTGGAGGCGCACGGGGTCGATCTCGCGGCCACGGGCGCGTTCGTTGCCGGACATTCGCTGGGCGAATATTCCGCCCTGACGGCCGCCGGAACGCTGAGGATCGAGGATACGGCTAAGCTTTTGAAGCTGCGTGGGGAGTCGATGCAGAAGGCGGTTCCGGTCGGTGTCGGCGCGATGGCGGCCATTCTGGGGCTGGACATGCCGGACGTGCAAGCGATCGCTTCCGAGGCCGCCGGGGCGGAGGTGTGCGCCGCCGCCAACGATAATTCAGACGGGCAGGTCGTCGTGAGCGGACATAAAGCCGCCGTCGAGCGGGCGGTTGCGCTTGCCTCCACGCGCGGAGCCAAACGCGCCGTGATGCTTCCGGTCAGCGCGCCATTTCATTGCGCGTTGATGGCCCCGGCGGCGGATGCGATGCGCGGCGCGCTGGCGGCCACGACGTTCAATCCGCCCGCCCTTCCGGTCGTCACCAACATCACCGCGCAGGCGGAGAGCGACCCGGCCAAGCTGCGCGATCTTCTAGTCGAGCAGATCACGGGCACGGTGCGCTGGCGCGAGTCGGTTCTGTGGATGGCGTCGCAGGGCGTGACAGAGATCGTCGAGATCGGCGCGGGTAAGGTTCTGTCCGGGCTGGTGCGCCGGATCGACAAGACGATCGTTTGCCGCAATCTTGAGACACCCGAAGAGATCGGCGCGTTCGCGCAGTCGCTTAAATCATAAAAGAGCGGATGTTTTAGAGGGCTGCCGCGTGGACGGGTTCGTCCTCTCGGTCGAGGTCGAGTGCCGGACCTTCGGGCAGGGGACGCCAGAGGTGTTGCTGGGCCGTTTCGATGTTCGACACGACGCCCCGCAAGGCGCGGCTGATATCGGGGTTGCCGAAATGGCGCTCGTGCAGATTGGCAGCGTCCAGGATCGCCTCGCGGTGATGCACCAGTGCGAACAAATCCTCATAGTCGATCTCGACCATGCCGGCGGCGTTGGGATCGGATTTTTCAAGGATGCCCTGAAGGGCGTTGACGAGCGCAGTCCGCTGCTCGGCTTTTTCGGGATATACTTCGCGGGAGAAGGCCTCGACAACGGCTTGTCTCAAGGTTTCCACCAGTTCGCGTACGGTCGGCTCACCTGTCATGATAATCGTCCTGCATTATGAGTCTTTTTAACGGACTTAATACCTGTAACAACGTCCTTACATCTATAGCGACAGTCGGCCGTTTGTGCAAACTTAAGTCGCTCAACGACGCCATATAGAATGTCTGTCTAACTTCCGCTGCGGAGATCATAATAGTATTTTACTCTGATTTTTTCTCCAAATGCTTAAAAATATACCAGATTTTATATAAATTCTAGCATTAAGCGTTCGATTTCGCACGTCTTTCAACCGTTTGATCCCGTTGGTCTTTTTAAGGTCTATTTCGTGTGGTTTGGCGTTTGTCCATGTGGCGCTTTTGGCTGAAACAGCCAAATTTTCACTACGGCGCATCTTATTGAGAATGATTATCACTGTCAATACCCTGCGGACTTCCCTTCCCCTTCAAGTTTTCTGCCTGCAATTTAGTGGCTGCAGGCCTAATTTTTTTCCAAGCTTTACAAGCCTAATTTGAAACTTTAATCATGACTAGACCATGACCAAGGGGATGGATGCAAGATGTTTGATCTGACGGGAAAGAAGGCGCTGGTGACGGGCGCGACGGGCGGAATCGGCGAGGCGATCGCGCGGGCGCTGCATGCACAGGGCGCGGAGGTCGGCATTTCCGGGCGCAACGGCGACAAGCTTGCGGAACTGGCGAAGGCGCTGGGTTCGCGCGTGCATGTCCTGCCCGCCGATCTATCGGACGACGAGGCGATCGGCGATCTGGTCAAGCGCGCCGAGGAGGCGATGGGACAGATCGACATTCTGGTGAATAATGCCGGGCTGACGAAGGACGGGCTTTCGATGCGGATGAGCCGCGAAGACTGGCAGGGCGTTCTGGACGTCAACCTGACCGCGCCGTTCCGTTTGGCGCAGGCCGTGCAGCGCGGAATGATGAAGCGCCGCTGGGGCCGGATCATCAACATTTCATCCATCGTCGGCGTGACAGGGAATCCGGGCCAGTGCAATTACGTGGCGTCGAAGGCCGGAATGATCGGCTGGAGCAAGGCGATGGCGGCGGAAATCGCGAGCCGCAACATCACCGTGAACTGCGTCGCGCCGGGCTTTATCGCCACGCCGATGACCGAGGTTCTGACCGACGACCAGAAAGCGAAAATCAATTCCACCATTCCGATGGGCCGCATGGGCACCTCGGCCGATATCGCGGCGGCGGCGGCGTTTCTGGCGAGCGAAGAGGCTTCCTACGTCACCGGGCAGACGATTCACGTCAATGGCGGCATGGCGATGATTTGAGGGGTGTATTTCAGTTCCTGTGGGCTATGAAAATATAGGCCTTGGTGACCAGATAATACGCCAGAACGCCGAGCGCATAAATCAGGAAGGCCGGAAAGAGGACAAGCACACATAACACCCCGGCAAGCAGGCCGTCCGTTATCTCCTCGAAGATGATCCACCCGGCGAGGGCCACGCCCAAAACACACAGAGCGATCCAGATTTTATGAAAGACCGGGAATGCGTCCTCGGTTTTTTCGTCGAGATTCATCCCCTTGTCGGACAGATCGCCCATGTTTTCCTGATAATGCAGGAAAAACGCGCCGATGGCTCCGGTCAACAGCTTGAATAATGGCATGGGGTTCACTCCGTCAGGCTCTGTCCGGGTTTAGTCTAAGGCGGTCGGGTTTACAGAGGGTTAAGCGGGGCGCTTATTCAAAGGTCTGGACGAGGCCGTCCTGCTCGCGTTCGAGGCGGACTTCGCGGCCCACGCGGCGCATATTGTCGGCGGCGGCTAGCGGCGCGGCGGCTAGAGCGGTGGCGACTACGGCCAGAAAGGCGGCGGCGGTTTTATCGTCGGCGAATTGCTGGCTCCAGTCTACGGCTTGATTGAGGATGACGAAACCCGTCGGCCCGAGGGTGATGATCCCCGCCTCGCCCGCCAGTGCCTGACGGTCGGTCTTGGCCTGCTGCACGAAGCCCCGGTACAGATCGCCCGGAACGAAGCGCAGATTCCCTATATCCCCTGGTTTTTCCGGCATTTTTTCAGTCCTGTTGTATTTTTCTTCCCACTATAATACCCCTATATACACCATGATGCAAAAATTTCCCATAAAACTCGTTATTTTCGACTGCGACGGCACGCTGGTGGACAGCGAGCTTTTGAATAACATGGCTATGGTCGAGGTTTTACAGGGTTTTGGGCTGGCGAAATATGACCTTGACCATGCGCTGGAGCATTTCACGGGCCTGCGGTTCAGCCAGATTCTTGAGAATATCACACGCGAGACGGGCTACCCATTCCCGCCCGACGCGGCGCGGGGTTACCTTTCCGCCGTGCGGCGTCTGGCCCCCACCCATATGAAGCCTGTTGCGGGGGCGGAGGAGCTGGTGCGGCATGTGCTCGGCGGCTATAAGGCCTGCGTGGTTTCCAACGGGGAGCGGAATAACGTTCTGACCTCGCTGGAGATGACGGGGCTGCGGCGCTATTTCAAGGACGAGCATATTTTCAGCGGGCTGATGGCGGCGGCCAAGCCCGCGCCGGATCTGTTCCTGCTGGCGATGGAGCGGCTGGACGAGGCGCCGGGGGAGACGCTGATCATCGAGGATTCCGCCGTGGGCGTGACGGGCGGGGTGGCGTCCGGCGCGAGCGTGTGGGGTTTTACGGGGACGCATCATGCACCGGAGGCGCAGGCGGCGGCGTTGACAGCTGCGGGGGCGCGTTGGGTTTTCGCGGATATGGCAGAGGCGTTAGATAAGATCAGGCCTATTTAGCCTTGTTTGTATTTTTGCATACTCTATGACACTGCAAATTACGCCAGGCGACTAAGGGATCTTCTTCTGCGCTGTCGGGCGGTGTCAGACACTCTTTTAGGCAGTCTTGGTCTTTAGAGGCCGAGTTTTCGGCAGCGCGCTCTTCCTGAAGCCTTCGCCACCTATGCAGCGGATCTTCTTCGGTCTCGCATTTTTCCTTGTCGTAGTCCGGGTGGGATTCGATGCAGTATGCCGGAACTTCCTCGCCCTCAGATTTGGCTCCAACAACGGGCATTGCCAAAGCGGCAAGCAACAAAGTCATTATAAAGAACGACTGTATGATTTCGCTCAGCATCTTAAAGCCACGTCTTTCGAGGCGGTCCGCGAAAATATGAACGCGCCGTATGCGGACTATTCCGCCGAGTTGCGGGCGGCGAGGGCCGCGTCCTTGGCCTTCTTTTCCAGCTTTGTCTTACGGACGTGCAGGAAGATCAGCATGGTCGCCAGCGTGATGACGAAGCATACGAAGACGAAGATGAAGAATTTGTCGAGGTCTTCGGGGGCCAGAATCTCGCCGCAGTAATAGCCCAGAAGCGTCAGGCTCACGGTCCAGATCGCGCCGCCCACGACGTTGTAGAACATGAACGTGCGGTAGTTCATTTCGGAAGCGCCGGCCAGAAGGCTGACGAAGGCGCGGATGGGGAAGAAGCGCGCGATGACCAGCGCCCAGCTGCCGTAATTGTTGTAAAATTCCTTGGCCTTGTCGAGCATTTCGGCGTCAATATGTTTGCCCGCCTTGCCCGCGCGGATCGCCGGTCCGGCCTTTTCGCCCAACCAGTACCCGATACAGTAGCCGATGATCGAGCCGATGAAACACAGCAACATGACCAGCCAGAGGTCCAGAATGCCCTGAGAGGCCAGGAAACCCGTCACGAAGAGCAGGCTGTCGCTCGGCATGAAAAAGAAGATAATCACTCCGTTTTCCAGAATGATTGAAATGAGGATTCCCAAGTATCCGATTGATTTGACGAAGGGAATTAAATCCGGCCCGAGCATCGTTTTCTTTAACTTTTTGCAGCTTCGCTAAAAATCCTGCTGCACTTTATCCTATCGGCGGGACGAAAAGCAAACTGAATAAGAAAAAAAACGATTGTGCCCAACCCCCCTACTCGTTTGGCTTTCAGCTCTATACCTTCAACTTAACCGCCTCTCTTTTTGAGGGCAGGAAGAGGCCCGATTAGATAAAATCCAGAGCGGCTATGTGGTTATAAAAGGCTTCCTGATTTTTGATATCCTCGGTCGGATAGAGCAGCATCAGCTGCATGTAGACCCTTTGCAGCTTTTTGTGAGAAGACTCTACAAACTCGTCCTTAGGGTATTGGCTTCGCATTCTTAAGAACATGCTCCCGCGCATACTTGACCATTTAATGAAGAAATCCCTCTGCTCGCCTAATGCGATTAAATACAGTTCCTCAATTTTTTTTAATTCCTCGGTCGGCGCGCGGGTAAGGGTGAAGCTTTCGATGATTTCTTCCATTATTTTTAGATAGTCAGGCAGGTATTTTTTATGCGCCTGAGTCCCCGCGAAATAATATTGCATCATGTTCACGCGCGCCTGCGTGGCCATATCCGAGGTATAGAAAAGGTGTTCGAGATAGGCCGCCTCGTTTTCCGGAAGCGGGCTGATGCTTTTGTCGTAAGGTGTACGCGCCCGATCAAAAAAGGCATACGCTTCCTCGACGGTAAAATTTTTGGGGTGCTTCATGTAGTATTCTTCTTCTGCGGCTGCCGGCGCGATGAGCGCACAGAAGAGCAAAACAGCGAATAAAACGCCCGACAGGCGCAGTCTTCCGAGGGGGCCGTTCATGAATAGACCTAATATCAGTTTTCTCTGGGTTGATTCTAACATATTTCGAACACATTTCCGCCACAAAATTTATTGCCGCTTCGCTCATGCCTTTGCGATCCGAAGGATATTCGTCGTGCCCGGCTTGCCGAAGGGAACGCCCGCCGTCATCACGAAGCGCTGGCCTTTTTCAATGAAGCCGTGCCGGAGCGCGATTTCCGCCGCATGGAGGGCCGGGCCGGTGAAGTCGTCGAGATTCTCTTCTTCGTGTATCGGGAAAACGCCGTATGAGAGTTTGAGGCGGCGGGCTACGCCAAGATTGGGCGTGAGGCAGAGGATCGGCACCTCCGGGCGCTGGCGGGCCGTGCGCAGGGAGGTCGAGCCTGACATAGTGTAGTTGACGATCAGGACGGCCTCCACGTCCTGCGCCACATAATAAGCCGCCGTTGTGATCGCGTCGGCGCTGCTGTTCAAGGCATCGGGGCGTTCGGCCTCCATCATGTTCTGGTAGTTCTCGTCGGCTTCGACCTTGCGGGCGATGCGGTGCATCATCTCCACGGCCTGGAGCGGGTATTCGCCGGTCGCGGTCTCGGCGGAGAGCATAATGGCATCCGCCCCGTCATAGACGGCGGTGGCCACGTCGGAGGCCTCGGCGCGGGTCGGACGGGCGTTATTAATCATCGATTCGAGCATCTGGGTGGCCACGACCACGGGCTTGCCCGCCTCGCGCACAATCTTGACGATGCGTTTTTGCGCGGGCGGCACGTCCTCGGGCGGGATTTCCACGCCCAGATCGCCGCGCGCGATCATCACGCCGTCGGCATATTCCAGCAACTCCTCCAGCCGCGCGAGGGCGGAGGGTTTTTCCAGCTTGATCATCAGGGCGGCGCGTCCGGCGATCAGCTCGCGGGCCTCCCTTACGTCCTCGGGCTTCTGCACGAAACTCTGGGCGATCCAGTCCACGCCCATGCCCAGCGCGGCTTCGAGGTCTATTCGGTCTTTTTTGGTGAGGGCGGGAATCGGCAGGACGATCCCGGGGACGTTGAAGCCCTTTTTGTCGCTGAGGCTCGCACCGGTGCGAATTTCCCCGATCAGGAAGCCGGGGCCCTTTTCGGTGATGCGGACGCGCACCTTGCCGTCGTCGAGCAGAATTTTTCCGCCGGGCTCGATGACGTCGAGCACCTCGGGATGCGGCAGGCAGACACGGTCGGCGTTGCCGGGCGCGGGGTCGAGGTCGAAGCGAATCGACTGGCCCTTGGTCACGGCGATTTTTCCGCCCTCGAACGTCCCGATCCGCAATTTCGGCCCCTGCAGATCCGCGATGATTCCGATGGGTTGGCCGCGCTTTTGCTCCAGTGCGCGTATCCTGTCCAGAACCTGTTTATGGCCGTCATGGGTTCCGTGCGAGAAATTCATGCGGAAAACGTCCACGCCCGCATCGAGCAGGGCCTCGATCATCTCCGAACTGGCGGAAACCGGGCCTATCGTTGCGATGATCTTGGTCTGGCGTTTCTTCTTCATGCGATTCTCTGATTTTTTCTTTTGGATTTCAATGCGTTCCCAGTTTTGAACTGTACCAGAAAGCCTCTAACACTCATTTAATGAGCGTACCCTTGACCCCCAATTTTGGGTAATATTCTTTCAAATTTGGTTTTTTTCACCGGGGGATAAAAAATTGGATATGTCTGTTTTAAGAAGAAAAAACAGGTGGTTTTTGATTAAATCGGAGTCCGGTAGGAATAAATTCAATTTGGCACGGAATACTGGATATAGTATTTTCTCTAAAGATTAACCGCTAGCCCTAGTGGTTTGTCCTGAGTTCACCTCAAAGCCTGTTATAATTTCTACATTCTTGAACTTTCGTAAGAGTAAGGACAGTACTCATGTTTGACATTGCGCAAATGGAGCGGGGAAATCGCGTGCGGATCGACCGCAGCCGCGACGCTTATCTCACCTCCTTCGGAAAAGCCACACTCAACGACCGCTACCTGATGCCTGAAGAGCAATATCAGGATCTGTTCGCGCGGGTGGCGATGTATTACGGCGATGACAGCGCCCACGCGCAGCGTCTTTACGATTATGTCTCGAACCTCTGGTTCATGCCGGCCACGCCGATTCTTTCGAACGGCGGCACCAATCGCGGCCTGCCGATCTCGTGCTTCCTGAACGAAACCAACGACTCGCTGGACGATATCGTCGCGCTGTGGAACGAGAATGTCTGGCTGGCCTCGCTGGGCGGCGGCATCGGCTCCTACTGGGGCAACGTGCGTTCGATCGGCGAGAAGGTCGGGCGCAACGGCAAGACGTCGGGGATCGTTCCGTTCATCCGCGTCATGGATTCCCTTACGCTCGCGATTTCGCAGGGTTCCCTGCGGCGCGGCTCTGCGGCCATCTATCTTCCCGTGTGGCACCCGGAGATCGAGGAGTTTCTTGAAATCCGCCGTCCGACCGGGGGGGACCCGAACCGCAAGGCGTTGAACCTGCATCAGGGCGTCCTGATCCCCAACCGTTTCATGGAGGCCGTGCGCAACGACGAGGAGTGGGCGCTGAAATCCCCCAAGGACGGGCATGTCGTGGACCGGGTGAGCGCGCGCGACCTCTGGATCCGCATGCTGACCGCGCGGATCGAGACGGGCGAGCCCTACTTCGTCTTTATCGATCATGTGAACGACGCGATTCCCAACCATCACAAGATGGCAGGTCTGAACGTCAAGATGTCGAACCTGTGTTCCGAGATCACGTTGCCTACCGGCCGCGATCATCTGGGCAACGACCGGACGGCTGTGTGCTGTCTGTCGTCGCTGAATCTTGAGAAGTTCGAGGAGTGGCAGGGTCACCCGACCTTCATCGAGGATATCATGCGGTTCCTCGACAACGTTCTGACCGACTTCATCGAGAAGTCCCCCGACACGATGAAGCGCGCGAAATACTCGGCGATGCGCGAGCGTTCCGTGGGTCTCGGCGTCATGGGCTTCCATTCCTTCCTTCAGTCCAAGATGATCCCGATGGAGGGCGTCATGGCGAAGGTGTGGAACCGGAGGATCTTCCAGCACGTCAAGCGGCAGGCGGACGACGCGTCCGTCAAGCTGGCGCACGAACGCGGCGCTTGCCCGGATGCGGCGGATTACGGAATCATGGAGCGGTTTTCCAACAAGATGGCGATCGCGCCGACGGCTTCGATCTCCATCATCTGCGGCGGGGCCAGCCCCGGCATCGAACCGCATGCGGCGAACGCCTATACGCATAAGACGCTTTCGGGATCGTTCGCGGTCAAGAACAAGCATCTTGAAGAGTTGCTCGAAGAGCGCGGACAGAATACCGACGATGTGTGGTCATCGATCTTCACCAACGAAGGGTCGGTCCAGCATCTTGATTTCCTGACGCCCGAGGAGAAGGACGTGTTCAAGACCGCGTTCGAGATCGACCAGAGATGGCTGATCGAGCATGCCGCCGACCGTACGCCGTTCGTGTGCCAGGCGCAGTCGCTCAACGTGTTCCTGCCCGCCACCGTGCATAAGGCGGACCTTCACCGCATCCACTGGGAGGCGTGGCAGAAAGGCGTCAAATCGCTTTATTACTGCCGTTCCAAATCCATCCAGCGGGCGGAGAGCGATGCGTCGTGGAAGCGTTCTCAGGCGGATGAGTCTGCCGCTGCGGCGGCGGAGGCTGCCAAACAGGGCAGTTTCAGCGAATCCGAAAAATCCGGCAACTACGAGGAGTGCCTCGCCTGCCAATAACCCGTTTTACTGCGTAAACACTTACAGCTTTTTTACTGTGTAAGTCTTCATACTTAAACTGCGTAATGGAAAGAGGCTCGCTTAACGGGCCTCTTTTCTTTTGGGAGCGCGCGGTAACGGCGGTGCCGGGGCTTGCGAATAGGCTTGTGTAAATGATACATCAGGCTTTAGAGGAAAAACCATGGCCAAACAAGGCATTAAGACTGCCGCTCTTGTTATCGCTTGCGCGGCGCTGGCCGGAGGCGGCACAATTTTAAGCACGGGATACGGGGTTTTTGCCGAGGATCAGGCCGCCCCCGCGCAGCAGGAAGGATCAGAGACGATGAAAACCGACCACCTCAACAAGATGCAGAAATACGTGACCCAGCACGACGGGACGGAGCCGGCGTTCGACAACGAATACTGGGACAACAAGGAGCCCGGAATATACGTGGACGTGGTCTCGGGCGAGCCGCTGTTTTCCTCGCTCGACAAATTCGATTCCGGTACGGGCTGGCCGAGCTTCACCAAGCCGATCGAAGGCGGCACGCTGACCGAACATACGGACCAGAAGCTCTGGGTGCCGCGCACCGAGGTGCGCTCAAAGAGCGCGGATTCGCATCTGGGCCACGTGTTCGACGACGGGCCGAAAGATAAAGGCGGCCTGCGCTATTGCATTAATTCCGCCGCGCTGCGGTTCGTTCCGCTGGCCGACCTTGAGAAGGAAGGCTACGGCGCATTCCTCCCGCTGTTCGAGGGGCATGGCATGAGCAGCGCTCCTTCTAAAAAGTAAACCGCTCGGCCCTTACGGCCGCGCTCGATTCACCGCTTGAAGTGCGCTATAGCTTGTGATCCTGAAACATCGCCGAAGGGTCATTTCATGCACTGGTCGTTCTTCACCGCCATGGTTGTCGTCTGCGCAACCGGGATTCACTTCTTTTCGCAGATGGCGAAAAACACAGTCGATCCGGTGATCGCGCTGGTCATCACCACGGGGACGGCATTCCTGCTTTCGCTCTGTCTGCTCCCGGCGGCGCAGGACGGGCTGGTCAAGAATCTCCATTTCGGCAAGGGGCCGGTGCTTTACATGCTGGTCGGGGCGTGCATCACCTTCGCACATCTGGGCATTTTCTATATGTTCAAGGCGGGGGCGCCGATGTCGTTGGCCACGCCGATCGCGCGGTTTTTGCCGGCCATTCTGGCGGTGATCTTGGGCGTCGCCGTCTTCCACGAAACGCTCAAGCCCCTGCAGATCGCCGGGCTGGTGCTGGCTGTGGTCGCGGTGGTGCTGACCGTGAAATAAAACTGCGCGATTCCTTGTGAAAAAATTTCAGGAAGGGTCTTGAACTCCACAACATGTTGTGTCATTTTTTTCTGTGTCTACTAAATGTAGATTTTCTTAATTGTTTTCGAACTATCCCCGTTATCCCCAATGCCGTGTGCTGAAAAGACTCGGCACGGGCGGGGATCGCTCTACACTGACCTGAACCGATTCTTTTCAAGGAGTGCTTCCATGGCCAACGCCAAACCCGCCAACGACATCACAAACGCCAATTCCCCCCTGCTGCAGGAACGCCACGTCTACAAGCCTTTCCTGTATCCGTGGTGTTACGAGGCGTGGTTGACGCAGCAGCGGATTCACTGGCTGCCCGAGGAGGTGCCGCTCGCGGAAGACGTGCGCGACTGGAAGAAAAAGCTGACACCGGGCGAGCGCAACCTGCTGACGCAGATTTTCCGGTTCTTCACGCAGGCGGACGTGGAGGTGAATAATTGCTACATGAAGCATTACTCGCGCGTGTTCGGCCCCGTCGAGGTGCAGATGATGCTGGGCGCGTTCGCGAATATCGAGACGGTCCACATCGCCGCCTATTCCCACCTTCTGGACACGATCGGGATGCCGGAAATCGAGTACCAGGCCTTCATGAAATACAAGGAAATGAAGGACAAGTATGACTACATGCAAACGGCCAACATGGATTCGCGGCGTGATATCGCCAAGACGATGGCCCTGTTCAGCGCGTTCACGGAAGGGCTGCAGCTTTTCGCGTCGTTCGCGATCCTGATGAACTTCCCACGCTTCAACAAGATGAAGGGGATGGGGCAGATCATCACATGGTCGGTGCGGGACGAGACGCTGCACTGTATTTCCATGATCCGGCTGTTCAACGCCTTTGTGCAGGAAAACGCCGATATCTGGGATGACCAGCTTAAAGCGGAAATTACCGATTCCTGCCGCAAGATTATCGGATTCGAGGACGCGTTTATCGACCTCGCGTTCGAGATGGGCGGCGTCGAGGGGCTGGAGGCGCAGGAGGTGAAGAATTATATCCGCTTCATCGGCGACCGGCGTTTGCAGCAGCTCAATCTGGAGCCGATCTTCGGGATCGACAAAAACCCGCTGCCGTGGATGGATGAAATGCTGAACGGCGCGGAGCACGTCAATTTCTTCGAGAACCGCGCGACGGAATACTCCAAAGCCTCCACGCAAGGCGCCTGGGAAGATGCTTTCTCCAGCGAAGTCTTCGCCGGAAATTACGGCAAGAAGATCGGCGGCGTGGTGAGCACGCCCAAAGGCGGCGACAGCGAAGCGGCGTAAAGCCCTCCTTTTGCCTTATTAACTTTTCTCCGGCCTGCCGTGCTGCAAAACAGCGAGCGGGCCGGAAATAGTTCTTGCGTTTTTATATCAGGAAAATTACGAATAAAGAAAACAATGCTGCGCTGCGGAAAAACTGCCGCGCTTTGAACAGAACAGGGAGACTATAATGAGATTTCACGCAGCGGTTCCTGCGGCTTTTTGCTGTGCTTTTCTGGCTTTGATTTCCGGCCCGGCGTTCGCGCAGGAGGCCGCCGAGGCTGTTTCCGCCGTTACGGAAGCCGCAGAGGCCGCCGCTCCGGCCTTCGATTCCGGGGATACGGCGTGGATGCTGGTCTCCTCCCTCCTCGTCCTGATGATGACGGTTCCCGGTCTGGCCCTGTTTTACGGCGGTCTTGTGAAAAAAGATAACGTGCTGGCCACGCTGATGCAGTCGCTGGCGATCTGCGCGATCGTCAGTATGGTGTGGCCGATCATCGGCTACAGCCTGGCTTTCACGCCGGGGAACGGGCTGATCGGCAGTCTCGACAAGGTGTTTCTCTCCGGCGTCACATCGCAATCGGCTACGGGCACGATTCCCGAGACGGTGTTCATCATGTTCCAGATGACCTTCGCGATCATCACCACGGCGCTGCTGGTCGGCGCGGTGGCCGACCGGGTGAAGTTCACCTCCCTTATGGTCTTCACGCCGCTTTGGGTCATCATCGTATACGCGCCCATCGCGCACTGGGTCTGGGGCGAAGGCGGGTTTCTGGGCGGTGTCGGTATGCCTGACTATGAGGGGTTCCTCGGCATGGGCAAGGCCGTGGATTTCGCGGGCGGCGCGGTCGTGCACGTCAATTCCGGGGTCGCGGGCCTCGTCGCGGCGATCATCGTCGGACGCAGCCTGAGGACCAGCAAGGATCTTTCGACGTCCACCAACCTGACGCTCAGCGTTATCGGCGCGGGGCTGCTGTGGGTGGGCTGGTTCGGTTTCAACGCCGGGTCAGCACTCACGGCCGGAGGTTCGGCGGGTTATGCGATGCTGGTCACCAACACGGCGGCGGGCACAGCCACGACGGTGTGGATGGTTCTGGAATTGCTTCATAAAGGCAAGGTCAACGTGCAGGGCGCATTGTCCGGTCTGGTCGCGGGTCTGGTCGCCATCACACCGGCGGCGGGTTTCGTAGACTTCACGGGCTCCCTTATCATCGGAACGCTCTCGGCGCTGCTGTGTTATGTGTCGGTGGAGTATCTCAAAGGATGGTTGGGTTACGACGACTCGCTTGATGTGTTCGGTTTGCACGGGGTTGGCGGAATTGCCGGGGCCTTGTTGACAGGCGTTCTGGCGAACCCGGAAATTGGGGGGGTCGCGGGGGCGCTTTACGGCGGCGAGACGCAGCTGGTCGCGCAGGCGCTTTCAATTCTCGTGGTCGGCGCCTATTCGGCGGTCGGCACGTTTATCATCCTCGCCGGGATCAAGGCGACGATCGGGCTTCGGGTCGATCCGCGCGTTGAATATCACGGGCTGGATCTCGCGCTGCACGGGGAGACGGCCGTGGAGTACGAGCGCGAGGTGCGGGCCAAGTCCGGCGGAGCACCAGCGCCCCGGAACGGCAAGGGCAAGGCGGCCTGATCCTCGTTTTCCAAATTATGAAACGCAGCCGGTCTTTATGGTCGGCTGTTTTCGTTTGGGCGATCGTCAAGGCCAGGATGGCGGGTTGGCTCCCGGCCTTCTCCCATTCGTTGACAGGCAGGTCGATGACCATGACGGAGGCGTAATCGAACATCGCCGAGGCGAGTTGCATGTCGTCGGCCTGCGTTTTCAGGGCCTTGGCCAGAAGCGGGCCGGTTGTCGAGTGGGTGACCAGCAGAACGGTGTCCCAGTCATTGTCAAGCTCCTGCACCCTTTTCAGCAAGCCGTCATAGCCGATCTTGGTGCCGGAATCGTCCTTGAGCCATTTCTGCCTTTCAAACGGCAGGACAAGCCCTTTGATCTCGCCGTCGAGTTCGGCGGTGTGCAGGCGGTAAAACTCACCCGCCGTGCGGACTGTGCGCCTGACGGGTGAATAGAGCACGGCGTCGATGTCCAGATCGGGATAGGCCTCATAGAGTTGATCGCGGGCGTGGCGGACCTGTTGCTTCAGAGCCGCGCGGCTTTCGGGGTCGCCGTGGCGTATGAGAATAAGGCGTTTGTTGTTGCCGCGCTCTACGGGTGCGGCATGGCGGGCAAAGGCTCCCGAAGGATCGTCCTTTATGTCGGTAGTATAGTCCTCCAAAGCGTTCTCCATTCTTACGCTTTTTGTCGTCGGCGTATTATAGTCCGGTTTTTGCTTAAAAACCAAGCTTGGTTAATATTTTAAGGAATATAAGAGGTTTAGCGGTTACGCCTCTAAACGTCTCGGGTTGCGTCAACCTTGAATCCTTTGGATTCAAGGGTTTTGACGATTTCCTCGACGTGCTGGGCGTCGCGGGCCTCGATGACCACGTCGAGTTCGGCGCGCTTGAGGGACACGGCCTGCATCATGCGTTGGTGAATGACCTCGATGACGTTGGCGCGGGCCTCCCCGATGATGCGGGAAATGTCGGAAAGCTGGCCGGGCGTGTCGTCAATCTCAAACCGCAGGCGGGCGATGCGGCCATCGCGGATCAGGCCGCGCAGGATCAGGGTGGAGAGCAGACGAGAATCAATATTGCCTCCGCAGAGCACCAGCCCGACTTTCTTGCCGCGCAGGGATTCGATGTTTTTCTGGATGACGGCCAGACCCGCGCCCGCCGCGCCTTCGGCGACGAGCTTTTCGTCGCTGAGCAGGTCGAAGATCGCCGCCTCGATTTCGTATTCGGAGACGGAGTCGATGCGGGAGACCAGCTTGTCTATAATTTTGATATTGCTTTCCGACGGTTCCTTGACCGCGATGCCTTCGGCCAGCGTCGAGCCGCCGCCGGAGAAGTTACGGCCTTCGCGGCGGGCCTTTACGGCGTCGTAGGCCTCGCACTGCGCGCCGATGACCTCGATTTCGGGCTTGAGGCCCTTCACGGCTGTGGCCACCCCGGCGATCAGGCCGCCGCCGCCGATGGGCACGACCACGACGTCCAGATCCGGGCGCTGTTCGAGCATTTCAAGGCCAAGAGTCCCCTGCCCCGCCACGACGGCCTCGTCGTCGAAGGGGTGGATGAAGGTCATGCCCTTTTCCTGCGCCATGCGCATGGTTTCGCCGACGGATTCATCGAAGCTGTTGCCGTAGAGAACGACCTTCGCACCGAAATCCTCGGTCTTCTTGATTTTGTTGAAGGGGGTGAGGTTGGGCATCACGATGATGGAGGGGACGCCCAAACGGGTCGCATGGTAGGCGACGCCCTGCGCGTGGTTTCCGGCAGAACAGGCGATGACGCCGCGCTTTCTTTGCTCCTCTGTCAGGGTCAGAAGCTTGTTGAGCGCCCCGCGCGCCTTGAAGGCGCAGGTGTGCTGGAGGTTTTCGAGCTTGAGATACAGATCGATGCCCATATGAAGGGACAGGCGCACCGCCTTCACCGTGGGGGTGAGGATGGTCGAACTTTTGATCGCCTCACGCGCCTTCAGGACATCTTCGAACGTAACGGCCATAACCTTGCAATCCCTTTTAAAAACAGAGGGCTACGCTATAGCGGTTCTTCGGGAAAGGCAACGATTTTCAGGTTAAAGGGCGGCTTCTAGCCCTTAAAGCGTGAGTCCGCGGGGTTTAGAGGGCTCATCAAGGAGTCCAGAAGCTGTCTATCAGGTTCCATTTCGGCATTTCCACGCCGCAAGCCTTATAGCTTTCCTTGACCTCTTCGTGCTGCTCTGATTTCAGATATTTGGTGAACTCGTCATGAATTTTCATGTAATCCTTACGCATAGCGCTGTTTTCGCCCATTTCTCCGGCCTTGCTCGCACCTTTGGATACATCATTGGAGAATTTTTCCAGTTTTTCGGCATAGGCATCGATGTTTTTCTCATCAGCCTTGGTGCAAACACGCTCGGTTTTCGCATCTTCCCGCTGTTCAGCGGAACTGGAGGATTTCAGCTGCTTATCGGACAGCGCCGTGTAGTTTCCAGCGAAAGCGGGCGCCGAGAAGGCCGCTATTAGCGCAAGCGCGGGGAGAATTCCTTTGAGAAACACTTCAAGTCGGCGCATGGTCGTACCCTTGTTGCAAACCGTTTTAATAGCTCATAATAGCGTGTTTTTAGGGTTTTTGTAAAACACTACCAACATTTTCATGGCAAACCCGCAATTTTATAGGTCGCCCTCCCTGCTTCTGGTAAGATTTGGGTGAAATGGCCGTTCGATGCTCATCATCGTGGAGTCCTCCCCTTCAATCCCCACAGATTGACCGGTCTTTTTTATCTTTCTCCCATCCTTTTGTTAACCTTTATGGAGGCGGTTTCTGACGATGCCGCCGCTGCGTATTCTCTTGTTTTATTCAAACCGCACTCCCCACTTCGCCTTGCTTTAATGTGTTCCCACGCTCCAGCCACGGAAAAGGAGTCTTCATTCCATGTCTAAAAAATCACGGAAAGCTTCACGGAATATTCATGTCGTTCACGGCCAGGACAATTACGCCTCTTCGGGCGCGCAGAACTGGCACCCGCTGGACGACGAAATCGACGCGCAAAGGGACAAGAAGTTCGTCAAGACGGTGCGCCCCCGCTCGGAGGGGCAGGAGGCGCTTTTGACGGCGATCAAGAGCTATAATCTGACGCTGGCGGTCGGCCCCGCCGGAACCGGCAAGACGTATCTGGCCATCGCCGCCGCCGTCGAGGCGCTTGAAAAAGGCTCGGTTGAGCGGATCGTGCTTTCGCGCCCCGCGATGGAGGCCGGAGAGTCGATCGGCTTCCTGCCCGGCGACATGCACGAGAAGATGGCGCCTTACCTGCGCCCGCTTTACGACGCGCTCGGCGACCGGATGGGCGGCAAGAAAGTTCGGCAATATATCGAGGACGGCACGATCGAGATCGCGCCCATCGGGTATATGCGCGGGCGGACGTTGAATAACTGCTTTGTGGTGATCGACGAGGCGCAGAACTGCACCTATGCGCAGCTCAAGATGATCCTCTCGCGCCTCGGCTGGCATTCGACGATGGTGGTGACGGGCGACCCGGACCAGTCGGATTTGCTGGAGGGCGTTTCGGGGCTGCGGGATATCGCGCGGCGGCTGGATGCGCTGCCTAATGTCGCAGTGTGCCGCCTGTCGCAGGGGGATATCGTCCGGCACCCGCTGGTCGCGGAGATGCTTGAGGTTTTGTAGAGTCCTCTTTTATTTGAGCCTTGCCAAGACCGTCTGCTATCCTGACGGCATGGTTCGGATTTTTATTTTTTTTGGATTTTTCTTAAGCGCTATTTTTTGCGTCAAGCCTGTGTTGGCTTTAAGCTGCGCTCCCTCTTTTCGGGTCCTGATGGAGTGTGACGAAAAGGGGTGTTCAAAGGGATTTATCATTTTACTGACTGATGGCATATGCGAGTCTGTTTACCGTATAGAGGACGCTACTCCCGAAGGATTGAAAAAACTTTACGATAATGAAGCTGTCGGTGCGATGGATATTCCGCCCGGTGTTCTCGATTTTTCCGTGAGAGAGGATCAAGGAAACGGAATTTATGAACTCAGTGATAATTATATGAGTATTGCTGTTGATCAGCAGCCAGAAAATCCCAAGAAAACAAATTTCAAATCTCTAGAAGAAGCCCGAAAATATTGGCGTTTTAAGAAATTTATGGCTTTTTCCTTTTCTTTTTTTCTGTTCAGCGTAGATGCGGTTATTTTTTTGATTGCTCTTGTTATCCTGCGTATTTCGGTCAAAGAATTTAAGGCCAAGTATTTGCTTGGTCAGAAAAAAAAAACATCCTATTTCATGGCAGATTTTTGTCTGGGTGTGTTCTTGGTTGTTTTTAATTCAGGTGATCGGACTTTATGAAATCCGACTGACTGCACTTCTTTTTCTCATAGTTCCAGTTATCTGGATCGGTGAAATATTGGCTTTCGCAGTATATAGGTTTAGGCAGTTTAGGCGGAATTATTGACCCCCGCCTTCGCGGGGATGACAGGCGGTGGTCTAACGATCTGCGCCGGGGGCGTCGTTTTTTTACGCGGATTTTACAAGCCCCTGACAGGGGTTTGACATCCCGCCGCCCCTCATGGTCCAATGAAGATATTTAACTTTAATTTTCAAGCATGCTGCCGCGCTGCGCGAGAGGAACTCTTATGATTCTTATTTCAAAACTCAAGGCCTTTGCGATTCATCTGATCGACGGCGTGGTTTCCGTGAGCGTCATTGTCAGTCAGATGATCCTGTTTTTGTTTTTGATTATCATTATTTTAGGACAATCGTTCATGGCACACGGTTACCCTTGGGAAGCTTTTCAATTTTTCATGGGGACTGTTCTCTTTTTAGCCATGAACAGCCTCGCGCTCATGTTCGCGAAGATCTCGCTTTGCCTCGCGCCTGGGGAAACGTCAAAGACCTAGATCCCCGCCTTTGCGGGGATGGCAGGCGGCGGGTTAACGATCCGCGCCGGGGGCGTTGCCGCTCTGCGGCCTGATCACGCCGTCGCGGGTCAGGTTGAGGGCCAGCTGGTCGGCGATGAACACATACAGCGTATCGCCGGGGAAGATCGCCAGATTCTTGCCGTCGGGGGCCATCAGATAGGTAAAGCGCGTATGGTTGCCGTAGGTGCCGCCCCGGTCGCCGTCGCCGTCCATGAAGCGGGCGCGGAAGTTGCGGGCGGTTTCCATCACTTGCGCGTGGGTCCCGGTCAGGCCGATGAAGCGCGAGTTTTGCGCGTTGATATAGCTTGAAAGGTTGCTCGCGGCGGGCTGGCGCGCCGGATCGTGCGGCGGGTAGATGAAGACGGGCGTCACCCGCGCGGCGACCTCGCGGCCGTAACGCTGTTCGAGAGTTTTCAGGCCCTCGTTGATCACCATCAGGTCCGCAGAGCAGTTGGGCAGTCGGTAGGGCGTTCCGAAATAGACCAGCAGATATTTGCCGTTCAGGCTGTCGCCCACGGGCCGGCCATTATGGGTGAGGTTGGAGAGGGAGCCGCCCACCCTCTCGTTGCCGGGGATGACCATATTGTTCACCACGGGCGGTTTTTCCTGCCAGAGGCGGAGGCCTTGCGCGTCCGCGTCATCGGGCGCGGAAAAGGTCATGGCGGCGGCGAGGCTGAGCGCGAAAAGGTTTTTATTCTGCATTGTTTTTCTCCTTACGGCTGGGCGTGGTCGAGGAAGTTGGAGCGGTGGTATTCGCTCAGCGACATGCCGTAAATGTCTCTGGCCTCCGCATTGATCTCCGAGAGCTGTTCGGGCGACATGCCGTCCACCCATTGAGCGAATTGCGCGTTCTGCGCCTCCAGCCCCATATGCGCGGCATGGCCCGCATGGCCCATCGCCTCGGCCCCCGAAGCCGCACCCGCCGCACCGTGCATATCGTGCATGGAGACGGGGTCGATGCCCGAGGCCCACGTTCCGGCCTCAAGGTTCGTCATCGCGTCGGGGATGAAGTTCGAGAGCACGTCGGGCGCCATCAGCCAGCCCTCGAAATGCATCTTGATGAACGGGGTGATCGGGTCGAGGATGCCGACCAGCGGCCCCGCGCCCGCGACCACCGCGCCGATGGCCATGAACATCATGCTGAAATCCATGATCGTGTGGCGAAGGTGGTTGAGCTTGTTGAATTTCTGGCTCAGTGTCTCTTTCGGTTGGCCCATATCGGCCAGATCGGCGGCGTCTGCCATTGTTTTTGCCCTTGTTCCAAGGATTGTCCGTTTCCGCCGTACGGAACGGAGTCCGGGCGGCGACCTTAAATGTGCGGAAAATCAGGAATGGGCGGGCGGACCGCGCGAGTGGAAGGGCGAGACTTGCGCCCCGGCCATAGCAAAGCTGCCCGCGCCGAGAGGCACGGATTGGGCGGGCGGGCTGATCAGGATCGCGGCGGTGGTGGTGAGAGTATTCTTGCTCAGGCTGGATTGCGCGAAGCAGAAGCCGCAGTCGGACTCTTTATGGGCGTGGCCGTCATTCTGCGGCGCTTTTTCGGCCTTGGCCGTCAGGACGCGGTATTCTTCGGGCACTTCGACGCGCTTTAAACTGCCGTCGGAGAAGCAGATCTCCATGAAGGTCTTTTCGCCGGAAATGAACTTACAGGCGGGCGAAATCCCGGCCAGAACGAAGGCCAGAATGAAAAAAAGGTGCAGGAATCTCGCCGGGGCGCATTTCATAACAGCCTTGATTTACACCCTTTTTCCCGGGTTTTCCAGCTTATTATTTTACAGATTTTTTACCCGGGCCTCACGCGGATTTGACACTCCGGGCCCGCAAACATGGTCTCATGGGTAAAAGAGGTCAGATCATGGAACATCAGGAACCCGCCCCCGCCGAACCGCAGAGCCTTATATACGCCCTGCCGACCCGGGCAGATGCTGACAGCTGGCGGGATCTGCATTTGGATGAACGGGTATTTAACCTACAAATTCACCGCGCAGGCCTGTGCGCCGGAGAGTTCACCATGCAAAAGTTGTATTTGCTAAAAAAAATTACTATTTAGGTTTTTCGTACTTTTCAAAGACGTAACCAAACCATGACTCCATGCCTGAAGTTCTCAATATGTCACCGTCCTTTATCTTGAGGTAATCCTCTCTTTTTATACAAAGACGAATATATATTCCTGTGTTTAGCTCTTCACTTTCCAAGCATTTTTCGTTGTATTTTGGGTGTCTTTTTATATTAACGGTTATCGCCTTTTCTGCAGGCTTGCCAAAAATTTCTGTGTAAGCACGTGCAAAGCCAATCGTTGAAGCCCAAGGAACTAAAAAATTTATGAATGGGACCAGAACAAGTATCAATGGTTTCAGTTTTTTATGTACTTGTTTTATCTTGATCTTTCCTATTACGTAAGCTCTGTAATAGGCAATCGATCCACCTACGCATATAACCCATAGTATTGGTAATGTCGTGGCACTGAATTGTTCGGAAGGGAAAAAGCCTTTAGTCAATACTCCGTACATAAGAAATCCAGCGAAAAAAAGAAGAGCTGTGTTAGCGAGTATAGCCCGTGGGTTTTCCGTTCCCCACAATATCTTCTTCCAGCTTTTTCTTGATGTTTTTCTCTGAATTTGCTGTTTTTGAAATTGCTCAAGGTCTTTCTTCATTTTTTGGAAAGCCTTGTTTTGTCTACAAATTCACCACGCAGGCCTGGGCGCCGGAGAGTTCGACGTCGCTGGGTTTGGCTTCGACGTTGAGCTTGGTCACCTTGCCGTTTTCGACCACCATGGAGTAGCGCTTGGAGCGCGTAGCGAGGCCGTAGCCGGAGCCGTCGAAATCCATGCCGATCGCCTTGGTGAATTCGCCGTTGCCGTCGGGGATCATGGTGACCTTGCCCTTGGTGCCCGCGACCTCGCCCCAGTGCTGCATCACGAACGGGTCGTTGACGGCGATGCAGATGATTTCGTCGATGCCCTTGGATTTGATGTCCCGCGCGTGCTCGATGTAGCCGGGCAGGTGTTTTTGCGTGCAGGAGGGGGTGAAGGCGCCGGGAACGGCGAAGATCACGACCTTTTTCTTCGCGATGTAGTCCGCGATGTTCAGGTCTTCCATGCCGGAATCGCCGAGGCGCTTGAGGTTGATGGACGGAATCTTGTCGCCGATCTTGATGGTCATGGTCTTTATCCCTTTAATTGACTGAAACTCGGGGGATTCATAGCACGATCCGCGCCGGGTTTCACGCAAAAACCCGCATATACTTTTTATGAAGTTCGGTCTAAAAGTAGGGTTTGCGAAGCGGGGTTATCGCATGAAGGGGTTCGACGTCTCCCTCCTTAAAAACCGGGATTTCCGTTATCTGGTGCTGACGCGCATGTGCGCGATCACGGCGTTGCAGGCGCAGGCGATCATCGTGGGCTGGCAGGTCTATTCGCTTACGGGCAGCACGTGGATGCTGGGCCTTACCGGGCTTGCGGAGGCCGTTCCCGCGATTGTCTGCGCGTTTTATGCCGGGCATATCGTGGATGTCAGCGCGCCGCGCAAGGTTTACCGGCTGTGCCTGATCGGGCTGTTCTTGAATACGCTGATGCTTTTGGCTACGGCGGGCGGGTTTATACCTCTGGGCACCACGAGCCTTCTGATTTTTATCTTTAGCGGGATTTTTATCTCCGGGCTGGCGCGGAGCTTTATTATGCCGAGCGCGTTCGCGCTTTTGCCGCGCATCGTGACGCGGGAGGAAATTTCTTCGGCCTCCTCGTGGCAGACGGCGGCGTTTCAGGTGGCGGCGATCGGCGGGCCGACTCTGGCGGGGTTGATTTATGCGTTTGCGGGCGCTTCGGGCGCGTGGATGTTCGCGGCCCTGATGATGGCGCTGGCGGTCGTCATGGTCACGCTGCTGCGGGCCGACGTTCCGGCGAAGGATAAATCGGACAGGCCCCCGGTTATGCAGAACATCCTTGAGGGCTGGCGGTTTTTGCTTGAGAACCGGACGCTGCTTTCGATCATGTCACTGGATATGCTGGCGGTGCTGTTCGGCGGCGCGATCGCGATTTTGCCCGCCTTCGCGGACCAGGTTCTGGATGCCGGGCCGGTGGGCCTTGGGTTTCTGCGGGCGGCTCCGGCGATGGGCGCGATTTTGACGGCGCTTTATTTCGCGATGCGGCCGATGCGGCAGGTCACGGCGGCGCGGCTTCTGATCGTCGTGGGGGGCTTCGGGATCAGCATGATCGGGTTCGGGCTTTCGACCACCGTGTTTTCGGCCGCTTTGTTTCTTGCCCTGTCCGGCGCGTTCGACAGCGTTTCCATGGTGATCCGGGGGACTTTAATGCAGATCCTGACGCCCGAGCCTATGCGCGGGCGGGTGTCGGCGGTGAATTCGATGTTCATCATTTCCTCGAACGAGATCGGCGCGTTCGAGAGCGGCGCGGCGGCGACGCTGTTCGGCCTTGTGCCGTCCATCGTGATCGGCGGAGCGGCGACGCTGGGCGTGGTGGGGGCGGTGGCCGCCCTCTCGCCCCGGTTCCGGGCGCTCAAGATCGAGACGTGAGCGCGATCAGGCCTTTTTCAGGTATTGGGTTTTCAGAACGATCGTCTGCTTGCCGAAACGGCATTCAACCTCATCGACCTTGCGGGTCAGGCGGATATTCTTGGCCACCGTGCCGCGCTTGAGGTTGAGGTTGGAGCCTTTCACGTCGAGATCGCGGACGAGGGCGACGGAGTCGCCGTCTTTCAGCTGCGCGCCGTTTGAGTCCTTGGTGATTTCTACGGCGTCGTCGTCATCGTCGTCGCGGGCCATTTCGTGTTCTCCTTAATTATCAATAGCGCGTGTCGCCGCCGTGGGGCTGGGCGTCCAGAATTTGCGCGCAATCGAGATTACGCGCCCGGACCTCTTCCTGCAAGGCCGGGTTTTCTTTCGCATAAGCCGCGCGGTAACAGAGCGTGTCGGCGCTCATCCGCGCCGGGTCGCCGGAGAGGGAGGGGGCGCGGAAGCCCTCGTAATCCGCTGCGGAGCAGGCGGTGAGGAGTATAGAGGTTGAGAAGACAAGCAGCTTACGCAATCAATCCCCCAATATCCCCGCCAGTTTAAGGGCGTAGCCCATCGAGCCCTGGATTTTCAGGCTGCCGGTCATATAGGCCATGGTGGGGTCAACGGTGCCTTGCGCGATGCCGCGCAGCGTGTCGGCGGTGCATATAAGGGTCGTCTCGGCCTCGCCGTCCTCCTGAGAGATTTCCGGGGGGGACTTGGTGCCGTCCAGAAAAATCAGGCCGTCCGGGCCGCAATCGAACTTGATTCGCGCCCCGAGGGGGGGCGCGGCGGCCAGTTTATCCATGATGGTTTTTTTCAGATCTTCGATACTCATACCGATACTATACAGATTTTTTCCCCAAAAATAAGCGCAAAGGAACGCGTAAAAACTTTTCTTCCTTGAAAAAAAGGTGAGAATGGAAGGAGTTATACGAATCACCTCCGTTCTGGCGGTCCTGCCGGAGCTTTTCTCTTTCTGGTTTTTATCTTTTTTGTCTCTTCACTCCTGAGTTTCGGGAATATATCCATGGCGAACAAACGTTTTGCAACATCCTTGCTTGGGGCTTGTCTAGCGACGACATGCCTTGCTTACGGCGCGTTCGCAAGCGACCCTTCGCTTTACTTCTACCCAACCCAGAAATGGAGCGTTGCCAAAACAGGCGGCGATGAAGCTGCGCCCGCGTGTGCGCTTTCAAACACTTTTAATAACGGTTTCGGGATACAAATCGGCGGTACGCCCGCGGGCCTTGCCACTTTGGATATCGATTTCCGGCAGCCCAGCTTCGAGACGGGCAAACGCTATGAGGTTGTTTATTCCGTTCCGGGCCAGTCCCGCGAGATTTTCCAAGCAACGGCCCGCGCGGGTAGCGCCCTTTCTTCCGATATTTCCTCGCGAACGGCCTTTTCCGAAGCCTTGCAGAGCGCTGCGACCATGGATCTCAGCATTCAGGGCAACGAGTTCCGGTTGTACCTGACCGGGTTTGCCAAAGCGATGGAGGAGTACCGCGATTGTATTTCCCCGCCTGCCGCCATCGCCGCCATCGACGAGATGGAGAGCCCGCCGGAGATCTCGGCGTCTTCAATCGAGCCTATTGAGCGTGCGCCCTCCGCCCCGCCGATTATGACCGAGCCCGCGCCTTCCGAGATTGCTTCGATTTCCTCCGATTTACCGGAGACGGGTGAAAAGAAAAAAGAGATGGACGACATCGTGGCGCAGGCCACGTCTCTGGCTGATCGTTATCAAGCCAGCCAAAGCCCTGCTGCCGAAGCACCGGAGCCGATTGCGTTCGAGGATTCTTCTGAACCGTTTTTCGATGCGCCTCAAGATCAGGCCGCCGCCGGGGAGATTTCCGATCCGCTGCCCGGTCTGAACGAAGCGGAGGAAGCGTCCGAAGCCGCCCGCGCGCCGCAGGACCGCAAGCGTTTCACAGAGAGCTTGCAGAAGGGTATTTCCGAGCGCAGCGAGGAATATAAACCCGCCTCCGCCAAGCCTGCGTCTGTCGACCCGGCTGCGGCTGATGCGCCGAGCGGCGATGTTCTTAAAACCAAGGATGATGTGATCTTCTTTGGGGCGCCCAAGCCGCCGCAGAAAGACGAAAAGCAGAGCGCCTCGCAGTTCGATGCTGCGCCGAAGCCGAAGCCAGAACAGAAGTCCGTGACTATTCCGGCGTACAAGATGACGAAGAAGAGCTCCAGCATGGAGGCCGATCTGACCGCTGCGGGCCTGCCGCCCGAGGCGACTGAACCCTCCGCCGGCGAGGATTTTGCGTCGTCCGATTCCATGGACAGTTTCGCAAGCGCTTCAGCCGCGCTGGAGCCGAGCAGCGGGATCGCGGGCGAGGATTTCATCCAGATGCGCGATAAAATTCGTGAACTGGAAATGGAAGTCAGCCGTCTTTCAACGGAAAACCAGACACTCGACAAAGAACTGAAATCCAACCTCAAAGATGCTGAGGATGAGCGCTTGTCGGTGTCCTCCGACAACTGGAATCTTGAGCGGGCCACGATGCGCTACAACGAGGCGGAGCGCCAGCTCAAGCGCCTCGGACGCCAGCTTCAGGCCGCGCGTCAGCAGTGTACGACTGAGAAACAGGAACTTGAAACCATGCTGTTCGATCCGCAAGTGACCGAGCAGCAGCAACTCGCCAAACTTTCGGTTATGGAAGAAGAGTTGGCGAAGGCAAAAATCGAACTTCAAAACGCGCAGCGCCGCTACGAGGAGCGTATCCGTATCCTCGAAGGGCAGCTTGCCGCGCAATAGGGATTACTGCGTAACTTGACTGCGTTGACTGTGTAACACTGCGTAAAAACTTTCTGCGTTTGCTGCGTACTCAAACAGCGACTGCGTACTGCGTAAATCACTGCGTTTTTTTATCGCACGAAGAATCTGTGCGGCGCTGCGTAAAGACTGCGTTTGAAAATCTGCGTACGAAAAGGCCGGTTGAAAGACCGGCCTTTTTCCGTCTTGGTATTATTTATTTGCTGCGGTCGGACAGGCGGGTGATTTTCCCCCCGCCCTTATTATCGGGCGCGTCGTTTCCGGGGATATCTCCGGGAAGGATCAGGGCCAGTTCGGCAGGTTCGGTCAGGTTGCTCTCGATCACGCGGCGGGACTGGTTGCCCAGCGTCTGGTCGAAGAGATTACGGATCCCCCGCGCGTTGCCCAGCTTGTCCTTGCGGTTGGGCTCCATATTGCGGATCACCGCGCGGATTTTCTCCTTGGCCAGACCGCTCATTTCAAACGCATGGGCCGCGCAGAAATTCTCGAATATCCGCGCCAGCTCGTCGTTCGTGTAGTCGGGGAAGTCGATATGGGCGCCGATGCGCGAATGCAGGCCCGGGTTGGAATCGACGAACCATTTCATCTCGTCCTTATAGCCCGCGAGTATGACGACCATGCTGTCGCGCTTGTCCTCCATCGCCTTGACCAGCATTGTGGTGACGTGGGCGCCGTAATCGCGCCAGCTGTCGCGGACGTCGAGGTCGTAGGCTTCGTCCACGAACAGAACGCCGTCCTTGGCGCGTTTAATGACTTCGGCGGTGATATGCTCGCTCTGGCCGATATATTCGCCCACGAGCTTGGAGCGGTCCACTTCGACCACGTGGCCGCGCTTGAGATAGCCCAGCTTTTTGTATATTTCGCCGAGCAGGCGGGCGACGGTCGTTTTGCCCGTCCCGGGATTGCCGGAGAAGACCATGTGCAGGGAGGGCCGATATTCGCCCGTCCAGCCGGTCGCGCGGCGGCGGTTATCGGCCAGAACCATGTAAAAGAGTGCGCGGATCTGGTCCTTGACGTTCTGGAGTCCGATCAGGGAGTCGAAAGGTTTGAGGATTTCCTCCAGATCGTCGCGGGTCAGCAGGCGAGGGCCTTCCTCGGCTTTTTTAGCTTCGTCGAACTTGATGAAGGTCAGGGGCTTGTCGAGATCAATGCGCGTGACTTCCTCTTCGGGCCCGGAGGTGAAAATTTTGGGCGTCTGGGGCAACTCCGTGCGGGAGGAAGCCGGATCCGTGAAGGCCGGGGGCAGATCGACGATCCGCTCAAGGCCCTTGTTATAGAGCCAATCGAAAGCATCACCGGCGGGGTTGATCTCGGCGCTGATTTTCATCAGGCCGATGGCCTTTTCGAGATCCTTTTCGCAGCCGTGGCCCTCGGCATGGCACAGGGCAGTATAATAATAGAGGCGCTCGCCGACCCAATCGGCGGCGGCGCGTTCCTCCTGCGGGCTTTCCTCATAGGCCTCGATGCCCTGCCGGAGGATCTGGAAGGCATAGGGCGGGTCGGTGTCGGCGCCGCCGGACATGAGATGGAAGCGGGTGTAATAGGAGAAAAACGCCGCCGGATAACGCTCGACGATCAAGGCCTGCAGGATACTCTTGGCGCGTTTCACGTCGGTCTTGGTGCCGTCGCTTTCGAGCAGGGCCAGCGCGAGTTCGTAGCGGCTTTCGGCGTCGCCGGTTGCGGCGGCGCGCTCGAACAGCTCCAGCGCGCGGGCGCGGTTGATCTGGCTGGCGGCCAGAATCTTGTCCCAGCCGAAATAGTATTTAGCCAGAAGGCGGATGCCTTCGAGGTGGCTCTTCTCCTCGGCGTGCGTAAGGTATTTCACCAGCGTGTCGGGGTTCAGCCCGGTGCGGGCGTTGCCCATCATCATCTGGCGGCAGAGCCAGACCGTGATTCCCATATCGGCCTTGTTTTCGGAGAGATAGCGGGCGCAGGCGAAGACCTTGCTCTCGATATTCTCAAGATTTCTTGAACGATCGTGGCGGCCTTCGGGGATTTTCCCCAACATCTCATAGGCCGCGCGGAGGGAGATAAAGCTTTCAACCGTGTATTCAACGGCCATGATTCAACCTTCTTTGTTTTTTTGACATTCTGCTCGTATTCTCAAAAAAATACAAACTTATCAAAATCGGTTTATTCACAAGCCCCGCCTCATACCCCAACCTAACCCGGCCCGTATGTATGTAGTTATGCAATGATATGCATACTCGTATGTATTCGTCAATAAAATTTAGGTTATGTTGTGCTTTTTAGGCAGCGACTCGGCTAAAGATCGAGGTTTTGCGCGGGTTCTCCCGCGTCTTTGGCCCTATGCACGGGCGCGGTCTGGGCGGGGATGTCGTTGATGATCCAGCGCATCATTTTCCAGTTGTCCTGCGGTTCGCCAACCGTGACGGACGGGCTGGCGAGGACGTAGACGCCCTCCTTGCGGTGCGCGAGCAGTTCGTCGGTCAGGATTTTATAGGGATCGGATTTCAGAACCTCATCGTGGTTCGTGAAGATCAGATTGCTGAAGAGCGGTTTGCCCTCGGGCTGTTTGATCGTGTTGCCCTTGATGCCCTTCGTGGCGTGCTCGGATACGGTCGTCGCGGACGGGATGAGTTGAAAGAGGCGCGGGAAGCCGATGATGCGCGTCTCGCCGATCGGCACACCCGCGCGGCGCTGCTGGAGCGCATTATAGAGATGAGAGATGTCGTCTTCGCGGTGGCCGAGGAAGAAGTTGCGGTACGGTACGACCGCACCCTTGTGCAATGCGAAGACGCGCCCGTTCAGGGGGTGTTCGGAATCCAACTCGTGTACGCGGCGGATGGCCGCCCGGGCTTCCTGCGCCGAATGGACGGGAATGCTGATGTAATTTCCGCGATTCCCCGCGATCCAGTCCTTGAGGTTCTTCGCGCCCTTTTCGCGCAGGTTTTCAAACGAGATCGGCCGACCCGCCAGATCGAGATTGAGGCTGAGCAGCACCGCCTTGCCCTTTTTTACGGCGTCGGCGAGGCCGTTGCCGGCCTGGCGGTTGAAGACGTGGTCATGGTCGCCGAGGCCGGGCGGGCGGACCCAGCAGGCCTTGACGATTTCCTCGTCGCCCACCCGCGTATGGGAGCGGCGGAAGGTGAGCGGGATGGCATCGTTCACAGAGACGGCCTCAAGCTTTTCGGCCTCTTCGGGATGGGCCGCGTTGATGCCCAACGCCGCGTTGCCTTTATACAGCCGCTCGAATTCGGTCGCGCTCATTTCCTTAGAGAAGCCGGTTTCCTTGTTAAATACGAGCGCCACGTCCATGATGCACCTCTTCCGCCTGACACGTCTTTTTGTTTACATAAGCGTTTCTAGCAAAAAAATCACGGGCCGTCACGGCGGTTTTACGCTGCGCCGCCGCGCGGGCTTCAGGGCATTTTTCAGGGATTTAAAACTGCGCCTCGTCCATGTCCATCAGGGTCGCGGCCCCGGCCATGACCATGCGGAAGCGGGCTTCGGATTCGGGCAGCATGCGCTCCATGAAGAAACGCGCGGTCTTGAGCTTGGCTTCAAGGAACGCCTTGTCGGCGCTGCCCTGCTCCAGCTTTTCCTGCGCGGCCTTGACGATCAGGCACCACATATAGGCCAGAGCGACCAGCGCGAATTGCCGCAGGTAATCGCTTGAGGCGGCCCCGGCCTCCTCGGGGTTCTTTAGGCCCTTTTGGGCGATCGTCGCGGTGCTTTGCTGCAGCTTGGCGAAGGCCTTGGCCAACGGAAAGACGAATTCCTGGAGCTTGGGATTCGTTTGCTCCGCCATGATGAAATCGTTCACCGGATGGAAGAAGCGGCGCAGCAAACGGCCAAAGCCCTGCGGCATTTTCCGGCCCACGAGGTCGAGGGCCTGAATGCCGTTCGTGCCCTCGTAGATCTGCGCGATGCGGGCGTCACGGACATATTGCTCCATGCCCCATTCCCAGATATAGCCGTGGCCGCCATAGACTTGCTGGCTGAGGATGGCGACTTCGGTGCCCATGTCGGTCTGGTAGGCCTTTACGATCGGCGTCAGCAGCGCGACAAGATCGTCGGCCTTCTGTTTCTCGGCCGCGTCGGGGTGGCGCTGGGAGATATCGAGATTCATACCGACCCAGTAGGAGAGCGCACGTGAGCCCTCAACGAACGCCTTGCCGGTTAGCAGCATGCGGCGCACGTCGGGATGCACGATGATCGGATCGGCGGGTTTTTCCGGATGCTTTGCACCCTTCAGGCTGCGCATCTGGAGACGGTCCTTGGCGTAAATCACCGCGTTCTGGTAGGCGACTTCGGCCACGCCCAGACCCTGCATCGCCACGCCCAGACGCGCGGCGTTCATCATGGTGAACATGGCCTTGAGGCCCTTGTGCGGCTCGCCGACCAGCCAGCCGATTGCGGCGTCGAAATTCATGACGCAGGTGCTTGAGGCCTTGATGCCCATCTTATGCTCGATGGAGCCGCAGACCACGCCGTTGCGCGTGCCGGGGGTGCCGTCCGGCTTGGGCAGGAACTTTGGTACGACGAACAGGGAAATGCCTTTTACGCCCTCCGGCGCGTCGGGCAGCTTGGCCAGAACGAGGTGGATAATGTTTTCGGTCAGGTCGTGCTCGCCCGCCGAGATGAAAATCTTGGTGCCGTCGATCTTGAAGGAACCGTCCGGCTGCGGGGCGGCCTTGGCCTTGATGAGGCCGAGATCGGTGCCGCAGTGCGGCTCGGTCAGGCACATGGTGCCGGACCATTCGCCGGAGATGAGCTTGGGCAGGTAGAGCGCCTTTTGTTCGTCGGTGCCGAAATGATGCAGCGCCTCATACGCGCCCTGCGAGAGGCCGGGATACATGCCGAGCGACATGTTGGCGGCGCAGATCATTTCCTGCATGACGGTGTTGAGCAGCATGGGCATACCCATTCCGCCATATTCGGGGTCGGCGCTGAGGCCGCACCAGCCGCCCTGCGCGAAGGTGTCGTAGGCCTCCTTGAAGCCTTCGGGGGTGCGGACGACGCCGTTTTCGAGCACACAGCCCTCCTTGTCGCCGCTTTGGTTGAGGGGGAAAAGCACCTCCTGACAGATCTTCGCGCCCTCCTCGATGATCTGGTCGATCAGGTCGGTCGAAAAATCGCCGTATCCGGGCAGCGTGTTCAAGGTTTCGGCCTTTAAAACGTCATGCAGAATGAAGCGTATGTCAGCCAAGGGCGGGTTGTAGGACGGCATGGAGCGGGAACCCCCTGATTTGTTCTTAATCTTTTGAAATTATACCCCAAAACTGCCTGTCCGGGGGCGTAAAGAATCGTGCGCAGTGAATTTTTTGCGCTTTTTGCGGCGGTGTTGTAGATTACGGATAATAAAAACAGGGGTGTTGATGCGCGCTGCCCGCAATCCGATCGAAGACCTTCGGCAAATGACCGAAGATCATTACGGCGATTTCGTTCTGAACCGGGGACGGCTCCAGCTCACGTTTTCGCGTGAGACTTCGGGCGACGGGAATTTGCGCCTGCTGCTTTCCGAGATTTGCTCTATCGGCGTGACCCATGGTCAGCCGGGCGTCCTTCCGCAAAACGTTTTTGATCAGTTGAGACCGGATATGCCGTTTGCGCTTGCCCGTAACGTGGATCTTTATTCCGGGCAGCACCCAGACTATCTTATCATTGATATCCGAACCATGGATCTGGCCTGATGACAGACACCGACACATACACCGCCGACGAAGACCGCGCCGCCTCTTTGTTCATCACCTTCGGACGCAGCCACGGGGCCGTGACGATGGTTCAGGGCCAACGCCGCATCATCGACGATTTAGACGAAGGCGTCGATTTCATGCTGTCCGACGATACGGGCATGGATACATACGACCATAATGCGCCGAACGAGTCCTTTCCGCTGTCTTTGCATTTTAAAGGGCGGACTGCGCAGGACGTCGCCGAAGGTCTCAAGGCCGTTCTTGACGCGCATGGGTTTTCAACGGATGAAAGCCCGAGTGTTACGCCTAACGGGCGTTTACGCGTGATGCGCAACGTTTTCGTTCATCAGCGCGATCAGGACGTTTTCGTCGAAGTTCCCAACATGCCCTGATTCATGATGTAGGCTCTTGCCGTCAGGTAGAGCAGCAAACCGTTCAGCATATGCCAGAGGAAATGCGTGCCCAGCGGCCAGCTCGGGCAAAGGTTCATATCCAGTGTGCGGAAGGTCAGAGAAACGATGAAGAGGAGCGCAGCATATAGAAGAATGTTGCGCTCTTGCTTTATGTTGCGGGCGTGCCACATGCCGAAGCCGGTGAGGAAGACGAGCGAGGGGATATAGCCTGCGGAGCCGTTCAGAATATCTGAAGGAACCGCATCACAGGCCGCGCTCGCCCCCATAAAGACCACAAAGAGGAGCGCTGTTTTCAGGGCATCAAGCCGCATCACGAAGGTCGCGTAAAAGACGATGAAGGAGATCTGATAGAGCAGGATCGGGATCACGTCGCTGCGCTGCGCGGCGTGGGTGGCAAGCGTATGAAACAGCGTGCTGCCCGCGCCGATGGCGCATAAAAGGACGATCAATATGCGGGTCTGCGTGTTCAGAGCGCCGCGTTTTTTTGCAAGGCTATATGCAAAAAATGCTGCAATGAAAAAGGCTAGATTGGTGACCGCGTTCACCGGCTCGGCCAGCAACCCCGGCGCAAGCCGTTCGCAATAAATGTCGATATAACCGGCTGTCCGCATATTTTTAACCCTAAACCCCGCCCGCCTTTAATTTACCATAGACCATGACGAAGGCGCCGACGAAAATCAGTGCGCCGCCGACGATGGTCGAAAGATCGATCTGCTTGAGCCCGAAAAAGAGGAAGCCCAGCATCAGAACGAAAAACGGATAGGCGATCTCGCCCATCGAGGCGTAGACGGCGGAGGTGCCGCGAATGGAATAGTTTGTCACCATCCAGCCGCAGGAGCCGACGAAGAGCGTGGCGATCAGAGCGACCAGAAGGCCGGGGGTCTGGATGAGCGGGGTGTAGTCGATGGGTTCACGCTTGATCAGCCAGAGCAGGCCGACGTTGAAAAAGCCGATGGTGGTGCTCAGCAGCAAAAAGGCCGTGACGCTTATGTTCGTCGTGTAACGCTCGATCATCAGATAGGCGAGGCCGTAGAGCGCGGCGGAAACAAAAGGCAGAAAAACCGGGGAGATCATGTCGCGTCCGTTCTGGATGTGTGGTGTGCCTTTCTAGTTTCTCAAGGGCTTGCCCTTATCCAGCATATGCTCGATGCGGGCCAGCGTGCCTTCGTTGCGCACCAGTTTCATGAATTCGCGCAACTCCAGCTTCAGCAGGTCGTCCTCGCTCACCTTGTCCGTGAGGTCCGCGCCGCCGCCGCTCAGCACCTCGGCGAGATGGTCGGAGACCACCCCGTCATAGGGTGTGGCCTTGCCGGATTTCTGGAGGTCGCTGACCGCCATATTGAGCGCGAGCTTGCCGCCCGCGCCGGGGATGCGGATGCCCTGCACCTTTTCGGGGGTCTTATAGTTTTCCGCCAGTTTGAGGGCGCGCTGCTTGGCGTCAAACAACAGGCGGTCGCGGTTCATGGTGATGCCGTCCGAATCCCGGAAATAGCCGATCTCCACCGCCTCGTGCGCGGATTTGGCGACTTTCGCCGTTCCGATGGCCTCGAAGGCCTTGCGGGACGCGCCCATCGGCGTGGTGTCGGGCGAGAACCAGACGTTCTTCTTGCCGATTTTTTCCATATCTTGCGCGAATTTGCTGCGCTCGCGTTCCTGCATCCGCAGGATCATCTCCTTGCAGCCGCCCCAGCCGGGGATGAGGCCGACCCCGACCTCGACAAGGCCGCAATAGGTCTCGGCGTGGGCCTGCACGGCATCTGAGGCCAGCAAAATCTCGCAGCCGCCGCCCAAGGCCATGCCGCTCGGCGCGCTCACCACCGGGAAGGGCGCGTATTTCAGGTTCATGAAGACTTTCTGGCCCTGCGCCACGAAGCTTTCGACCTGCGGCCACATGGCGATGTTGATCATGAAGATCGCGAGGCCGAGATTGGCCCCGGCGGAGAAATGCGAGCCTTCGTTATAGATGACCAGCGCCTTATACTTTCCGTTCGATTTCTCGATGGTGGTGCGGGCCTGTTCGAGCAGGGCGAACAGATCCTCGTCGAAGGTGTTCATCTTGGTCTGATGCTCGAAGCAGAGCACGCCGTCACCGATATCCCACACCTTGGCGGAGCCGTTCTTGAGCACAGGTTCGCTTGAGAGTTTGAGATCGCTCAGCAGCAGGACGCCCTCGGGCCGCTTGACATCGTGGTATTTTCCGTCCGTGCCGAAAAACTGGCGCTTGCCGTTGGCGATGAGGTAGAAGGTGCCCTCGCCGACCTTTTTGAGGATTTCGGGCACATCGATATTTTCGATCTTGAGCTTGGCCGCGAACCATTTGGGGCCGAGCGCGTCGATCATCTCGAACGGGCCGTTCTTCCAGTTGTAGCCGAGCTTCATAGCCTCGTCGATGTCGAAGACCGTATCGGCGATCTCGCCCACGAGGGAGGCGGCGTAATGTAATGTCTGTTTCAGGACTTCCCATGCGTATTTTCCGCCCGCGTCCGGCGATTCCACAACGGCGCGCAGGCCCTTTTTGCCCGCGTCGGCGCTTTCGGGTTTTTCTTTTGCTGCGGGTTTGTACTGGCTTTCCGCGAAGGAGTCGGGCTTAAGGGAGAGCGCCTGCTTGGCTTTATCCTTGGAATTGGGATCGAGGCGGTAGAAGCCGCCCTTGCCCTTGCGGCCCGTATAGCCCGCCGCGATCATCTGGTGCACGAAGGGGTGATCGACATGCAGCTTGCGGTAGGCGTCATTGGCGGGCAGGTTCGTCAGCAGCGAGTCCGCCAGCTTGGGCATCAGGTCGATGCCCACGAGGTCGATCAGGCCAAAGACGCCCGTTTTGGGAATCCCTACGGGCTTGCTCATCACCGCGTCGGCGAGCTCGATCGAGACGTTTTGTTTGATCGCCTCGTTCACCCCGGCGGTCAGCCAGAAGACGCCCAAACGGTTGGCGATGAATCCCGGCGTGTCGTGGCACAGGACCACGCCCTTGCCCAGCTCGATATCGCAGAAATTGCGCACCGTCTCGATGGCGTCCAGCCTCGTCTCCTTGCTCACGATCAGCTCCAGCAGGCGCATATAGCGCGGCGGGTTGAAGAAGTGCGTAATCATGAAATCTTTTTTGAACTGGTCGCTCTGCCCCTCCGCCAGCTTGTGCAGCGGAATGGTCGAGGTGTTGGAGGAGACGATCGAGCCCTTCTTGCGGTGGTGGTCCAGCTTGGCATAGGTCTTGTGCTTGATCTCAAGGTTCTCGACGACGACTTCGATAATCCAATCCACGTCGGCCAGAAGATTCAAATGGTCCTCCAGATTGCCGCAGGTGATGCGTTTGGCGTTCCCGGGCAGCATGAAGGGCGCGGGGTCGGCTTTCAGCATCTTTTCGAGCGCGCCTTCGGCGAAGGCGTTGCGGTTGCCGCCGAACTTGGCCAGATCGGGGGGCACGATGTCCAGCAGCACGACGGGATAGCCCGCGTTGGCGGCCTGCGCGGCGATGCCGCTGCCCATGACTCCGGCGCCGATGACGGCGATTTTATTGATTTTCATTCAGACCTCTTTCTATCCCTATTCTAAGCATAAAACTGAAACTCGTGCGGAAATTTTTGGTCTTTTGCTGCTGATGCTGCATGTAACGCTTCACGTACATAAAAAAGCTCACCATTTGCTTTTGATCGAGTTGTAAAAATTCGACACGCATTCTTCGCCAGTATTCTTATCGGTGTCACACGCATATTGAGATAACACCTGTGCGAGAAGAAGATGTAACCGATCCAGATCTTCTAAATGTCTAAACTTTGTATCCTCCACATGAGCTTGGATTATGGTTTTTCCAGGCCCTCTGCCATCTTTTCGTGCTTGCTCTTGCAGAATTTTTGCCTCAACCTGCATACATTCAGGGGGAGCATCGACTTGACCATCATCTGTCCATTTTTTAACTTCCCCCGGTTTGCATCCAACCTCTTTCAGCTTCGCCTGAACTTCCTTTCCACTGGCAACAAGCTTTCGAAGCCTCTGCTCTTCCTCATCCGAAAACTCGGAAGGCCCATAAATCAAAACCGCGACCTTCTTTGCCTGTTCCTGCAAACACGCAGGGGCAGGCCCGAAAAAGTCCCACTTTTTCACATCGTCATTGGGGCAATAGTCTTCGGATAGCAAGGCGTTCAACTCGTGCAGAACAGCCTCTTCTGCCGAACTCGGAGCGTCTGTCCCGGTCTTGGCTGTGTTCGCTGAAAGGCTTACCTCATCATTCGCAAAAGCCGGGGGGATTCCTCCGTGATCGAACGACAAATTTGGCATAACCGCGATAGCCAATAGAAGGAGGATGCGTGATACGATATTCAAAGCGCTCTTCATACTATCAAATTCCTAAAAAGGGAGTGGCTCAACTCAAATTAGGCATAAAACTGAAACTCGTGCGGAAATTTTTGGTCCTTGAGGAGGGCGCGGAGTTCGCCGAACGCGTCCTCGTTCCCCGCATAAATACCGTGCAGCATATCAAGCACCATATAATCGGAATAATCCCCGCGCGGCGGGTGGGTGTCTGCGTGGGCGCAGCATAATTCGATCAAGGCGGGGCCGTGTTTGCGGTCGATGAAGATCCATTCCTCAAGGTCGAAGTCGCCGTAGTGTTTTTTGACGATCTCCCCGGCGGTACAGGCGAAGATCGTGAAGCGTTCGGGTTCGAGAATGACCTCGACCGTGCGCGAGAAATAGCCGCCCTCCCCGTCGCTTTCGTGCGTGTAGAGGACGATCTTTTCGCGGCCCTGTGAGTCCTTGACGAGGTTCATCCGGCGTTCCCCTTGCGGCTTGGGGCATTATAGCATTTTTCGATCCAGAATCTCTTGCAAACCGGGAGGGTCAGCGTGGAGAGCAGGTAGCCGACCGGGGGCACCAGCGCGTGCAGCCAAGCGGATTGCACACCCAGAAAGGTGAGGTAAAGGGCCACGGTGAGGTAGGTGCACAGCGCGATGATGATCCGCCGGGTCCACGAGGTTTCCCAGGCCTTGTCGGCCTCGACCTTGGCGTTGCGGGCCTTGATGGCTTCTAGCGTGTCTGCGCTCGTTTCGTCGTCCGTCATGCGCGGCTCAATCGGCTTTCAGCTTCATTCCGGCGAGATCAGATTCCGACACCGCCTCCGGATCAGGATTCTTGCCCTTTTCGCGGATGAATTCCACGAATTTCTGAATTTCGACGGATTTTTTCTCGATCGTCACGTTGGCTTGCTTGAAGGGTCCGGCCTCGAAGTCGTTGACCTCCTTGAGGGTCATCATCGGCGCGGCGCAGCCCCGCTCGATCTCCTCGATCAGGGCGTGATAGGTCTGAAGCGTGCCGACCTCGGAGCCGATCTTCTCGCGCTGGCGTTCGAGCGCGTCTAGCCGCATGCGGATTTCGGGGATGCGGTATTTCTCCAGAAACTCCACGGTGATGCCCAGCTGCTTCTGACTGTGCTCCAGCGCTTTTTTGAGTTCGTCCTTTTTGAGGAAGATGTCCTCGCCTGAGCTTCTGAGATCGACCTTAAACTTTTCGGCCAGAGCGATGAGGATATCGGCCACTTCCAGTATGAATTTCCAGCGGCCGCGCTTGAATTTCTTTTTGCGCATGAAGAAACGCCCGGTTTCCTGCTGCGCGGTTTCGGCCAGAAGCTTGTGGGCCTGCGGGAATTTCATCTTGCGGAACAGCTTCGTGAAGTCGTTCAGGACGGGTTTAGCCTTTTCCGGGGTCATCAATTCGCTGACCGAGAGTTCGACATAGTGCAACACCGCCTCGATCATGCCCACGATGGATTCCATTTTCTGCATGCGGGCGATTTCGGCGTTCAGGACGCCCCGGCGTTTGATGGCCACGGCGACCTGTACGGGCAAGTCGTTCGAGAGGGCGGTGGCGGGGATTTTGAGCGCGGCCTTGGGGTCACCGCCAAGGGTTTTGATTTCCTGGCGGATCGACTCTATGGTCAGGTTCAGATCCCGCTCGCAGATCAGAAGCTCCAGAAGCGCCTTATAGACGCCGCGCAGGATCGAGGTGGCCTTGGATTTCACCGTTCCGGCGTCGGTGTGTTCCTTTTTGGCCGGGGGGATGGCAGCCTGCAGGCGGGTCAGATCCTCGCGGCGGTAATCGCGGTAGGCGTCGCACAGATCCTTGAGGGCTTGGCGCGCTTCCTCGTCATTCAGGCCGTCCGCATGCGTTTTCGTGAGGATGTCGGCGCGCTTGAGAAAGCCGGACACAAGCGCCGCATGGTTCCGCTCACCCGGTTTGCCGATCAGGCGCGCCAGAACGGCGGCCTTGCCCTCTTCCTTGTCCATGCGCTCCTGCACTCCTTGCGGGAGACTCCTAAAACTTTAAAAATTAAAAAATAGGCCTAAAATATAAACCGTTCTTAAATGGCTTCGAGAATTGTCGCCACGCCCTGCCCGCCGCCGATGCACATGGTGGCCAGAGCGTATTTCTTCTTCTCACGGTGCAGAAGGCTCGCGGCCTTGCCGGTGATGCGGGCGCCGGACGCGCCGAGCGGGTGGCCGAGCGCGATGGCGCCGCCGTCGATGTTGATTTTCGCCAGATCGGCGCCGAGCTCCTTGATCACCGCCAGCGATTGCGCGGCGAAGGCCTCGTTCAGCTCGATGATGTCGATGTCGGCCAGCGTCAGGCCTGCGCGGGCCAGCGCCTTCTTGACGGCGGGAACCGGGCCGATGCCCATGATTTCCGCCGCGCAGCCCGCCACGGCCACGGATTTGATCCGGGCGAGCTTGGTGAGCTTGTTGGCGTCGGCGTAAGCTTCGGAGGTCACAAGCACGGCGGCGCAGCCGTCGGTGAGCGGGGAGGAGGTTCCGGCCGTCACGGTACCATCGCTCAGGAAGGCGGGCTTGAGGCCCGCCAGCGCCTCGACCGAGCTGTCGGGGCGGATGGTGCCATCGACCTTCACGTCGCCGATCGGGACGATTTCGCTGTCGAATTTTCCTGCTGCGGCGGCTTTGGAAGCCTTTATCTGTGAAGCGGCGGCAAAGGCGTCCTGCTCGGCTCGTGAGATTGTATATTTCTTGGCAAGATTTTCCGCCGTCTCGCCCATGGAGATATAAGCTTGCGGATATTTCGCAAACAGGGCCGGGTTGGGCATGGGGTTGAAGCCGCCCATGGGGATGCGGCTCATGCTCTCGACGCCCGCGCAGATGAAGGCCTCGCCCGCGCCCATGGCGATCATCCCGGCGGCGATATGGATCGAGGTCATGGAGGAGCCGCAGAAACGGTTCACCGTCGCGCCGCCCGCCGTGACCGGCAGGTCCGCGTGGTTGACCACGAGGCGGGCGATGTTGAAGCCCTGCTCGGCCTCGGGGAAGGCGCAGCCCATGATGAGGTCCTCGATGTCGGCGGGCTTGACGCCGGATGCTGCGACCAGTGCCTTAACCACCTCGGCGGCCATATCATCGGGCCGAACCTTGGCCAGCGCGCCCTTGTTGGCGAAATGCATCGGCGAGCGCTTGAAGGCGCATATGACGGCGGACGGATCGGATTTGGCAGCTGACATCAGGTTAGTCCTTAATTATTTATCACTCATGCGGTTTTCCATGGCGGCGGGCAGAGCGCGCAAAAAACGGCTTCAGCCAGCACTCCGTTGCTCAGTTTACAATGAAGATCGGCCCCGGTCCATGCGTAATCCTTTTCTATCCCGGTCCGGTCAATTGTCTTCGGTTTGATTTTGAAATTGACAGTCCGGGAAAAATGAGGCAGTCAGACACAGGAGAAAATATAAGCGTATCAAGGGACAAGGAGTATTCCGGTGGCTGCGGCTAAGAAATCAGTTGGGTTCAAGAGAATTTGCATGAGTTGCGGGACGCGCTTTTACGATTTTGGCAAGCGTCCGATCGTCTGCCCGACCTGCTCGACCGAGTACAGCGGAGAGTACAAGGTGCGGGGGGGCCGCAAGGGCCGCGTCGCGGTCGATCCCAAGCGCGAGGAAGAAGAGGTTAAAGTCGCACAGGTTGAGGCCGGCGACGAAGAAGGTCTGGAGGAAGAGGAAGAGCTTGAGGTCGTGAGCCTTGAGGATGTCGAGGAAGAGGGCGCCGAGGACGATGCCGAGGAGGCTGCCGCCCTGCCCGAGGACGAGGATCTCGACGATCTGCCCGACGAATTCGATGAAGATCTCGACGAAGAGCTTGAAGACGAAGACGACGCCGCAGACGAGAAAGACTGACCGGGAGAGCCATTCTGTACACGGTCCGCGTTCATCTCCCCGCCGAACTGAGCGACGGCCAGGCGCAGTGTCTGGCCGAGTGTATGGCCGATCTGTGCCTTGCCTCGACCGTTTTCCGGCAGAAAGATAAAAGCCTGATCGTGCAATGGATTTTCGAGGGCGAACCGGAGGCGCAGGTCGTGACCGCGCGGCTGGCGCTTCAGGCGGCGGCCTACGGGATTTCCGAGCAGGCCGTCGCGCAGGCCCGGCCGGAGATCGAAAAAACGCCGGATGAAAACTGGCTTCAGAAATGCTACCGCGAGTTTCCGCCCTTCTCCATCGGGCCGTTTTATATTTACGGCAGCCACCACGAGGGCAAGCCGGAGGCCGAGGTGCCGGAGGGGCAGATCGGGCTTCTGATCGACGCGACCACGGCGTTCGGCTCGGGCGAGCATGAGACCACGAAGGGCTGCATGCAGGCGCTGCTCGATCTCAAGGGCAAGGGCGTTTGCCCGTGGAATATCCTCGATATGGGCACGGGGTCGGGGATTCTGGCGCTGGCGGCGTGGAAGCTTTGGAAGGCCCCCGTTCTGGCGGTCGATAATGACGACGAGGCGGTGCGCGTGACGGAGCGGCATGCGGAGATGAACGGCGTCACGGTCGGCAAGGGGTGCCTGCTGGCGGCGTGCGGGGACGGGTTCAAGACCCCCGAAGTCAATGTCCATAAACCTTATGAGCTGATTATCATGAACATCCTCGCCGGGCCCGTCATTGAGATGGCGCCGGAGACGGTCGCGGTTCTGGACGAGAACGGCTACGTCATTCTTTCGGGGATGCTGCGCGAGCAGGCGGACCTTGTGACAGCGGCCTATGAGGGGCTGGGGCTGACGCTTACGGGGCGGTACGATCTGGGCGAGTGGACCGCGCTGGCGCTGCAAAAACGCCGCTAATTTTCCTGTTTTTCTTTTTTCAAAACCGCTTCGACCAGCTTGTCCGTGATCACTTCGCGGCCCTTACCGTTGAAATGGCAGAGGTCGTGGCGGTAGGAATCGTCCAGCGTGTCCGAATTGAAATAGACAAGCGTATCGGGGCGGGAGGCGGCGAATTCCGCTTGCGCCGCGATGATATAGGGCTGGGGCGGGTTATAGGCCGTGCACCATGACTGGCTGTGGATCAGGAAGGTCTGCTCGCCGGGAATTTCGGCCTGTATATGGTCGAAGATGGCCTTGAGGCGTTCGATGTAGATGTCCTTCGGCGTCTTGTCCATCGCGTCGCGCTGGCCCTGATCGTAGATGACGTATTCGATTGTGCCGCCCTGCTCCGAATAGTCTTTCGCCTCTTTCATGGCGCGGGCCAACAGGCCGTGTTCGGTTTCGCCGGGCAACCATTGCGCGGCGGAGGTGCCGTTGAAGCCGTACGCCATAATCACAATCGGTTTGTTCACCTGCGGGGAGAGCTTCTGCGCGAAGGTCGGCCAGAGGGAACCACCGAAATCCGTCGGGCCGAGGATCGGGTCGGCGAGCAGGTAGCATTTGCCGTTGAAATAATTCAGCAGGGCTTCGTTCCCGTCGGAGGGTACGGGCGGCAACAGGCTGTTAGCGCCGTGGCTCTGGCCGATCACGAAGACGGTGAGCGCGTCAGGGGGGCAGGGTTTTTCGACTTTTTTGGAGGTGTCGGTCATGAAGAAATGGTCGATGCCGGGCGGGGGTTTCTGCGCCTGCGCGGCCTTGCGAGCGTATTTCATATAGCCCGCCCAGCCGAAGCCCAGCGCGGCGAGGAGGAGAACGGCCAGAATGGCGGATTTGTTGGGGGATGGGGTCATTTCAGCAAGTTTTGTTCTTTAAACATCCAGTCGTGGTTTATTATAGTTTTAAAGTCTGAGCATGGTCGAGATGAAAAAAGAAGACAGGTTGTTGTATGCGGTTATCTGGACCTTCTATGGAATTGGCGGGTTCTGCCTAGCCTCTTTTGTGCTTTTAGGATTTTTTCTGGATTTTATCGTCCATGCTGTTCCTTCCTGCTATTTTACAGTTGACTATATGGCCTCCGTTGAATGCGGCCCTTCTTTTTTTGAAAAAGCGCTAGCTAATTATCTTAACTTTTTTTCTCACAGTTTCTCGTTGATTTTCGAGAATTCATTTAAAGTTGCTCGAAAAAATGAAATTGAGTCTTGGCTTTACATCTTGCCGTTGATTATTGGCACGGTCTTCTTGATTTTTTTGGTTAATGTCGGTCCTTTTGTCATCGCGTATAAACTCTTAAAGCGGCTTGTCTGGGGCAGCCCCCAGCAACGGCGAATAGCTTTTACCTATCTGAGTTTAATTTTATTACCAACGCTATGCATGGGCGCTTTAAAAGTTTACTTTGAACCGCCACGCTTTATCAGCAGCATGATCACCGTCGATCTTTGGCATACCGACCTTAAAATCGAGCGGCGGCTCCTTGAGAAATGGTCGATTGTTTCCTATCCGAAGCCCGAAAAAGAGCTTTCACAGTTTGAATTTCATTATATCGGAAGCCATAAATATCTTCCGTTTGCGCGGCTGGAGGTTTCCTACCGGGAACTGGACCCGACTTTCGACGATGACGAAAAAGTGTTCATCAAAATTGAACCGCATTACGAGGTGAGGACTGAGGCTGAACTCATAGAAAAACGGCAGAAATATTTTGATTCTGAATCCCCTTATTGGAACTCTCCCGTTCGACCCGTATTCAAACCCGCCGGGCGGCAGATGGGTTTTGAAGTTTTTGAGTTTATCGGGAGCCGCAGCGGCCAGCCGGACTTTTATCTTCAAAAAAATGAGAACGGGGGCCTCGAAAAAATTCTCGAATGCACGCCGGACACGCATTGCGTCAAGCCGTTTGGGCGAGGCTTTGATCAAAAACCCTGCGGAGACGAGGAGGAATGCAAAAGCTGCAAGAGGATTTGCACCGACAAGTCGCAGGGCACAGAGATGCTGAACATCGAATACAGGTTCGATAAGAAATATCTCGGGTCCTATTTCGCGCTGCATCAGGCGGTGCTGGATTTCGTGGCGGCGCGCACGGTTGAGAAAATGCCATAATAATCCTCGTATCGTCATTCCGGCGGTTTTTCGTCAGAAAGACCTCGACGAACGGAATCCATAGGTGAGCCGCAAAGCGGCTCTCGTTCATGGATCCCGTTCGTGCAAGCGCCCGCTGCGCGGACGCGCCAACGGGATGACAAAGCGGCCCTACTCCACCGTCACCGATTTGGCGAGGTTGCGCGGCTGGTCTACATCCGTGCCCTTCATGACGGCCACGTGGTAGGCCAGAAGCTGGACCGGGATCGCGTAGAGAATGGGGGCCACGAACGGGTGCACTGCGCCCATCGCGACGCTCCAGGTCGCCAGATGCTCCAGCTCGGCCGCGCCCTTTTCGTCGGAGATCAGGAACACCTTGCCGCCGCGCGCCACGGTTTCCTGAATGTTGCTGGCGTTTTTCTCGAAGAGCGGGTCGTTGCCCGGGGCTACGACGACGACGGGCACGGTGTCGTCGATCAGGGCGATGGGGCCGTGCTTCATTTCCCCGGCGGCGTAGCCTTCGGCATGAATATACGAGATTTCCTTGAGTTTCAGCGCCCCCTCCAGCGCGATGGGATACAAGCTGCCGCGCCCGAGATAGAGGACGTCGCGCGCCTCCGCCACGTCGCGGGCGATGTTCTTGATCTGCGCGTCGTGCGTTAAAATCTGCGCAGCCAGTGTGGGGACATGGCGCAGGGCCTGCGCGTATTCCGCGCCTTGCTGTTCACTGATCGCGCCGGTTTTGAGGGCGGCGGCGAGCGCCATGCAGGCCAGAGTCGAAAGCTGGGTTGTAAACGCCTTGGTGGAGGCCACGCCGATCTCCGGCCCCGCGAGGGTGTGCAGAACGTGATGGGATTCGCGCTCGATCGTGCTTTCGATCGTGTTGACGATGGAGATAATCTTCTGGTTCTGGCGCTTGCAGTAGCGCAGCGCCTCGAGCGTATCGAGCGTCTCGCCGGACTGGGAGACGAAAATGGCCGCGCCGCCCGCGGGCATGGGGGCCTCGCGGTAGCGGAATTCGCTGGCCACGTCGATCTCGCAGGGGATTCGGGCGACCTGCTCGAACCAGTATTTCGCCACCGCGCAGGCGTAATAGGCGGTGCCGCAGGCGATCAGCGTGATGCGCGGGGCGGCGGCGAGCAGGCTTAACACCTCCTCGGGGATGGCGATGTGGCCGGTGGCGGGGTTGACGTAGGAGTTCAGCGTGTCGGCGATTACGGCGGGTTGTTCATAGATTTCCTTGAGCATGAAATGCTTGTATTCGCCCTTGCCCGCCGTCGCGCCGGATTGCGCGGTGATGCGGATGGGGCGTTCGACCGCGCCGCCGCCCTTGGTGTAGATTTTCGCGCCCGCACGGGAGACGGTCACGCGGTCGCCATCCTCAAGGAAGCAGATTTTCTTGGTGAGCGGGGCCAGCGCGTAGGAATCCGAAGCCAGATACATCTCCCCCTCGCCGTAGCCGACGGCCAGCGGCGTGCCCTGCCGGACGCCGATCATCAGATCATGTTCGCCCGCGAAAATCATCACGATGGCGTAAGCGCCGTGCAGCCGGTCGAAGGCGGCGTTGGCGGCCTGTTCGGGGGTCATGCCCTCGGTCAGGTAGCGGGTGACGAGGTGGACGATGACTTCGGTATCGGTGTCGGAGGTGAAGCGGGCCTGCGTTTCCTGCAACTCGCGTTTCAGTTCGGCGTAATTCTCGATGATGCCGTTATGCACCACGGCCACGCGGTCGGTTGCGTGGGGGTGGGCGTTGTTCTCGTTCGCCGCGCCGTGGGTGGCCCAGCGCGTGTGGCCGATGCCCACCGTGCCCTGCAAGGGCTGCGCGGTCAGTTTCGTTTCGAGGCGTTCGAGCTTGCCCTCCGCGCGGCAGCGCTGGATATGGCCGTTGGCCAGCGTGGCGATCCCGGCGGAATCGTAGCCGCGATATTCGAGGCGTTTGAGACCCTCGACCAGCAGGGGGACGACCTTTTGCTCACCGATAATGCCGACGATACCGCACATGGGGACTCCTTAACGATTCTCTGGATTTCACTATAGCGGGCGGGGGTTAGAGGGCAAATCACGAAGTTTTGCGGATTGTTGCAGGGGGTTATGGGTGTCACTCTTTGTTTTCTGCAGTTTTTAAAAAAGCAGATGGAGAGGGAAAGTTGCAGTCTTTCATGTCTAAGGTTTTATGATTTTCCAAATCGATCTGAAACTCCTTAAACTCTGTTAAGTCCCTTTGAAAATTTATAAATATTCCTTTCATACTATGGCTCTCATTTAAAATAGGGATGCTTTCAGGATCGTAATAATTAAGATAAAAACCAACAGCGCGCTTGAATCTCTCGGCGCTTTTTGTCCTGTTTGTTAAAATATCGCGCTTTTTGCAGGACGCCGCAATTTCCAGAGCCTTGCGTAAAACATCCTCTAACGCAAGAGGAGCAGGCCATTCTTTTTTCTCATGGTCGTAATGTAAAAATGTTGTCATAAAAATGTTTTCTTTAATTTTATTTGTATAGGTTTTTTGTTTTATCCCTTCAAAAAAGAATGACCAAAAATAGTTCTCCCAATTTATATATCTAAGATAACTAGCACCGCCTGCTTCGTCGATTAATGCAGATGATATCCAGCCGCCTGCAATCAATTCCCCGTTACGCTCAGTTAGCACAAGCAACAATTCCTGGTTTATTTTATCCAAAAAATCATGTCCGCAAGCACTACTCGGAAGCAAGGTGGCAATTTTTACTTTCCCTGATATATTTCCTTTGAAGGTTTCCAGTATTTCTACAATAGCGGTTTGCCATGCATTTTCATGAGCGCGAGAGGCTTGCAGTATTTTTACCCGGACGACATAATCCCAAACAAATTGATCGTTTAAATTACTCTTGTCTTCAAAATATTCCCTTACAGTTTGCTTAATGTTTTTGGGGAGTCTAAACGAACACGCCCAAGCTTTGGGCGCGAAAAGGATCAAGGCGGAGGCCAGGATCAGAGCAAGGCGCATTTTATTCGCCTTTCTTCGCGTTCCATTTTTCGACGATGTCGCAGCTGCGCTTATAGGTCTCGCCGAAGAAATCGGCCAGTTCGGGGCGGCACTGGATGGAGGCGAGGTAGAGGGTGTCGCATTTACCCAGCATATGAACCACGCCGGCGGAGCGCACCAGCGGAGAGTCGATCGCCTTTCCGCCCTTGGGTGCGGGGAAGATGGCTTCCTCGATCCAGATATGCGCTCCGAACGCCTTGCCGGGCATTCCGGCCAGCTCGACGGTTCCGGCGGCGTTCTCATAGCGCAGGGAGATATATGATCCCTCGGCGGTGGCGGCGGACCAGTCGTCTTCCGTGCGCTCGCCCTGATAGAGCCAGCAGCCGCGCGCGGTCTTGCTCAGCCCGGCCGTGAGTTCGGCGGCGAGCGCGGGCGGAATTTCAAAGGGCGCGCCGTTTTTAAACAAGGACAGGCTCGTGCCCGCCGGAGCCGCAGGCGCGGGTTGCGCGGGGGCTTGTGCCTGTGCTTGCTCTTCTGCGGGCGCGGGTTGCGGCGCTGCGGGCTCGGCCGTTTGCTCTGGCTCTTGCGGCGCGGCATAGTCGGCGGTTTCCGCATTTTGCGGCGCGGGGGCGGCCTCTTGCGCTTCGGCCTCCGGTTCAGCTTCAGCTTCGGCTTCTGGCTGGGGCTCGGGCTGCGCTTGCGGCTCCGGCGCTTGGGCGGGCGGGACCGGCTCGGCCTTCACCTCCTCCACCGGGACGGCGGGCGGGGCTTGGGGCTCGGGCGCCTTTACGGGCTGCGCGGCCTTCATATTTTTAAAATCGCCGCGCCGCAGGGCCGCCTGATCCTCGGGGGTCAAGAAATATTCGCAGGCCGGGGCCAGAACATAATCGCCCTGCTCCTCGCGCACCATAAAAAGCTCGGTTTTCACCAGTTCCTCGGGCGGGGCGCCGCAGTCTGTGCCCGTGTCGGCGTAAACCACGAGGTTGCGGGCATCGTTGGGCCCCTTGAAGCGTTTCTTAATAGAGACGGTCATGCGGGAAAAGGCCGGGTTTTCGCGGGGGCGCAGCGCGTCCTCGGCTTCCGGGGCTGCTGTGGCCCCCTTGTCGATGCCCAAAACGCGGCCCGAGAAGATATAATGCGCGGCCTCGATATTGGCGCGGCTGGCCTCGGGCGTGAAGGCGGAATCCGGGCACGAACAGGCCAAGGCGGGCGCGGCCCAGAGTGTCAGAAGGGCGGTCAGGGTCAGGACTAATCTCATGCGGGAGAGATTAGCGTTGCGCGGGGCGGCATTCCAGTAAAAAAACTAGCGGCAGGCGGCCGGGCGGTTTTCGGGATCGGCCTCCGCGCAGGGGGAGCACAGGCCGCGCGGGCGGCGCAAGGCCCTATGATTCAACCTTTTGCGGGTCGGTCTTGTCCCTGGCGGGTTTTGGTTTTTTCGTCGTGCGCTCGGTCTTTTTCTGGCGGTAGATGGCGGCCCAGCCCTTGCGGACCTCCTCCTTTGCGCGGGAGACGGAGAGCGCGTCGGCAGGGACGTTCTGCGTGATCGTCGAGCCCGCCGCGATGAACGCGCCGTCGTCGATGATCAGGGGGGCGATGAGGTTGGAGTTGCTGCCGACCATCACGCCCTTGCCGATCAGCGTGTTGTGCTTTTCGAAGCCGTCGTAGTTCACCGTGATCGCGCCGCAGCCGAAATTGACATCCTCGCCCATCTCGCAGTCGCCGACATAGCCGAGATGGCTCACCTTGCTGCGGTCGCCGATGGTGGATTTCTTGATTTCCACGAAGTTTCCTATGCGCACCTCGTCGCCCAGAACGGTTCCCGGGCGGATGCGCGCGAAGGGGCCGATCACCGATTTGCTGCCGATCTTCACGCCCTCAAGATGCGAGAAGGCGCGAACGCGCGTCCCGTCGCCGATCTCCACGCCGGGGCCGAAATAGACGTTGGGCTCGATGGTGACGTTTTCGCCCAGCACGGTGTCGAAATGGAAATAGACGGTCTGCGGGTCTTGCATCGCCACGCCGCGCTCAAGGAAATGGTCGCGCATGCGCTGCTGCGCGATGCGTTCGAGCGCGAACAACTCGGCGCGGGTGTTGCAGCCGCGCACCTCATCGTTGTCGAAGGTCACATGCACGCGGGTCTTATAGCCGTCGCGCGCGGCGATCTCGGGCAGGTCGGTGATGTAATATTCCTTTTGCGCGTTGCGGTTATTGAGGCTGCCCAACCAGCGTTCGAGGCGCTTGCCGTCTATGCAGAACGCGCCGGTATTCACGAGGCGAACCTGTTTTTCCTGAAGGCTGGCGTCTTTTTCCTCGCGGATTCTGACGACGTTGCCGTCCGCGTCCAGAAGCAGGCGGCCATAGCCCGTGGGGTTGGCCATTTCGGTGGCGAGTACGGCGATGCCGACGTCGGCTGACTGGCGGCGGGCCTGGATGAGGTGCCAGAGGCTGGCGGTCGTGATCATCGGCGTGTCGCCCAGAATGACCAACACGTCGCCGCTGAATTTCTGTAAAAGTCCCATCGCGGATTTGAGGGCGCTGCCCGTTCCGTCCTGCTGCGGCTGGAGCACGGCCTCGCACGGGTGGACAGCCTGCACGAGTTCCTCCATGCCCGGGCCGACGACGACGACGATGCGGTCGGGTTCGAGGCGGCGAACGCTTTCGAGCAACCATTTGATCATGGGCCAGCCCAGAAGCTCGTTCATCACCTTGGGGCCCTTGGATTTCATCCGTTGGCCTTTTCCGGCGGCGAGAATTACGCAGGCAAGGGGTCTGTTGGTCGCGGTCATCGCGGGTTTATCCTCCTGATCGGCCTGACATAAACCTTAGGATCATTTGGCAGAGAGCTTAACGCCCTCGGTCTCGTAGTATGTCAGGTGCATGAACAGCGTACCGTACGCGGTCTTGACGCGCACCCTCACAGGTACGGCGACCGGGTTTTTGTCCCCAAGCATTGCGAACCAGACGGTCGGCATCGTGCCTTGATTGCGTCCCTGCTCCTGAATCGAGAGCCAGCCGCGCGGCTTTTTATGCCACTCGCCGCCCCGGGGCTTGACCTCGACCGTGCATTCGACGGCGGGGCCGCTATAGACGTTATAGCGCGTGGGCTTGATCATGACGTAACGCTGGTGCTTGAACTCCATGCCGTAGCGGCGCTTGCCGTCGTAGATTTCGGAATAGCCGTTACATTCCTTGCCCTGCGCGAGATCCTTCATCATCACGAGGGTGGCGCTCAAAACGTCCGTGGTCTGGTCGGTCAGTTCCGCAGGCGGAACTTCTTTCTTGGGTTTCTTTGTGGTGTAAGTGGTTTCGATGTCGATAAACTTTCCGTCTTTTCCGTAGCGGTAAGTCTTAACCTCTTTTTCCTTTTTCCACTGCGCGATGGATTCATGCATCTCGGGCTGGTGCTTGCCGCCCTGAAGAATCCATCCCGTGGACTCAAACGTGCCCTGCCAGGGGACCATACTCGCCAGAGCGCCCTGCGTCGCCGCGCCGAAGATCATCCGATACGTGCCCTTCTGGCTCATATCAAGCTGCATTTCGGCGGTTACGGCGTTGAAACCGCTGGTGTAAACCTCGTATTTCATTTTCTGGACTTTTGGCGGGACGTTCGCATCCTGCGCCAGAGACGGCGCTGCGAGCACGCAGAGCGCCAAGGTCAGAGCTATCCTAGACCCAGAGGCCCGGCGTCTTGAAGGGCTTGGCGCCCATACCGTCCTTGAAGCTTTTGACGCCCGCCGCGCGTTCCGCGTCAACTCCGCCCAGATCGAAATCATTGATCGCCCTTTCCTTCAGTTTTCCCACCACGCTCCACAATAAGAGATGGTGAGCACAAAACTCGCGCCCGGAGGCTGTTGTCCAGCCCGCCTGATACGTCGCACTTTGTCCGTGACAGAAGATTAATACACCTGCAAGCGGCTGTCCGTCCAGCGTCGCGCAACCAATCAGCGCATTTTTTCCCTTAAGAAAAGCGGCGGACAGGCTGGATAGAACCCCGGGTTGGGGGCCCCTGTAGCGCCGTTCTTGCCTGTCCTTTGCGTATCCGCCGATGAACCAGGGCAGCAGGGCGCCCTTCTCATCCCAAATGATCCCCAGATCCTTGCGCTCGGCCTTGCGCAGCGATCCTGCCCAACCGGATTTGAGCGCGGCCCGCAGTTCCGGCAGGGGTTTGCGCAGGTCCATCCAGAGCGTCTCGTAGGCGGGCGCGATGCAGCGGAACCCGGCTTTGCTCATGGCTTCGCGGGCGTTCGGCGTATCCGGCGTTTCGGGAATGAAGCGCATGCGGCGGCCGAGGCGTTTGGGATAGTCCCGGCGCAGCGCGGCCAAAAAAGCCTCGAACGCTCCCGGTTTGTCCTCGCCCTCCAGCCAAAGCGGGCCGCGATCGAGGTGGGCGCCGTGGATCATATTGTTCATCAGCCCGGCTTCGAGGATCTGCACCAGTCCGGCTTCGCGGCCTTCGCGCAGGATCAGGCCGCGCCGGACGCGTTGGCGGTTCAGGGTCGCCATGGCGTCGCCATAAAGGCGCGACTGCAAAAGGTTCGAACGCGGGATGCGGGCGAACAAACCGTCCCAGCGGGCGGGCTCCACGCCCTCCCATAAAACCGCGTAGTCTGCGGCGCTCCGCGTTTCGTTTTGAGTCTTCATAATACTTGATTTTGCAGGGCCGCCATGCTCAATTCAATTGAAATTAAACGTTTAGCGCCCATCACCAAGAGGTTTACGTCCATGTCCGCATTGCACGCCCAGCTTCAGACCGTCATCGACAAGGCGTGGGAAGACCGCGCGCAGATCGGCCCCGATACGGGCGGCCCGGTTCAAGGCGCCGTGGAGGAGGTTCTGGGGCTTCTGGATAGCGGCACGGTGCGGGTCGCCGAGAAGCGCGACGGGCAGTGGATCGTCAATCAGTGGCTGAAAAAAGCCGTGCTGCTGTCGTTCAGGCTGAACGCGACGCAGGTGATCTCCGGCGGGCCGGGCGGCGGAAGCTGGTACGACAAGGTGGACAGCAAGTTTAAAGACTGGGACGAAAAGGAATTCAAAAAGGCGGGCTTCCGCGCCGTTCCACACTGCGTGGTGCGCCGTTCGGCCTATGTCGCGCCGGGGGCGGTTCTGATGCCGAGCTTTCTGAATGTCGGCGCGTATGTCGATTCCGGCACGATGATCGACACGTGGTCCACGGTCGGGTCCTGCGCGCAGATCGGCAAAAACTGTCATATTTCCGGCGGCGTGGGGATCGGCGGGGTTCTGGAGCCGCTGCAGGCCGAGCCGGTCATCATTGAGGATAACGTCTTTGTCGGCGCCCGTTCGGAAGTGGCCGAGGGCGTGATCGTCGAGGAAGGCTCGGTCCTGTCCATGGGTGTCTTCATCGGCGCCTCCACCAAGATTATCGACCGCGCGACAGGCGAGGTCCATATGGGCCGCGTTCCCGCTTATTCCGTTGTCATTCCCGGCACGTTGCCCGGAAAGCCCCTGCCCGACGGCAGCCCCGGTCCGGGCCTCGCCTGCGCCGTTATCGTCAAGCGCGTGGATGAGAAGACCCGCAGCAAGACGGGTGTGAATGAGTTGCTTCGGGATTAATTTAAACGCCCGCGCTTCAGGCAAGCTCCGGTTCTTGAACTTCGCGTTCGGTGGCGGGTCCCTTGGCAGGCTTGCCGATCGTGTTAAACACCAGGTCTATGTCCTTAAGGAACCGTTGCGGGTGCGCGGTTCTGAAATCACCATTCCATAGAGCGACGTTCAAAACGCCCTTCTTGTCGCGCGAGACGATAACGTCCGCGCCTATTTCCTCCGCCAACTCGAAAAACATATCGTCGTCCGGGTCGGGCGACACGTCCAAGACCACTTGCGGACTGTGCCAGAGCGCCTGCTCTTTGAGCATATCAAGAAAATCGCGCATTTTATTCTGATCGAGATGCGCAAACCGGGGGCTTGTTAAAACCCGGTCCAATTCGTCGAAAGTGCCGGGGCTGAAATATACGTCGCAATACCGCAAGACATCGGCCACGACGCGCTTATCCTCGGCCTCACCCGCCAACGCGTTGATCAGGACGTTCGTGTCGATGACGACTTTGAGCCGGTTAATCATCAGCCTTCTTCCGCTTTTTGTCTTTCCTGACCTTTTTCAACTCATCCTGCGCGTCCTTGCGGAATTTTTCAGCGCCGCCCTTACCGGCGATGTCCTGCGCAATATCGTCCATCAGGGACACGAGCTTTTCCGCGCGGCGCGCACGATTGTCCTCATGCGCCCTTTCCGCATCCACGGCGGCGCCAAAGGGTTTCCCCATATCCTTATTGTTCTTGTCTTTGCCGTTCATCCAGCTGTTTTAGCAGTTTTTTGCGAAAATCTCGATTTTTTTATCGGGATGCCGATATGTATGCATGCCTAACCCACTATATTCATTGATTTTTCTTTGTTTTTGTCGCTTTTTCTGGATAATTTTGGTCCAATATGATAACTAGTCTCAACTTTTCTGAGCGGGTATAAGAAAATATATTCAGGCAGTTGATTTTATGAATTTACGATTTGACGATGTTTCCGCTTTCTTCAGAAGTGTCGCGAACGGCGGTCTTTTCCGTCGGCAGGGCACGTTTGCGGAATATCTGACCAAGACCGGGCTTTATAATTCCGAAGCTGACGTGATCAAGAATCACGACCATCTCGTCTCGGACGTACGGAACTGGCTGCGCGCTAAAAACTACAATCAAGCCGAGGCGCTTCTCGATTTCATGCTCGATCAAAAGAAGGGATTGATGCGTAAGGACGGCATTACGCCCAGCTCCTTGCACGAACTCACGCAGGCCGTGTGGTTCATTAGCTGTATTGAAGACGGCCTGGAAGTCGATGATCCCGAGTCTGTTATGAGCATCATCTTCTCGCACGATCTCGGCGAGGATTTCGGGGTCATGCCCGACGATCTTTGTCGTTATTTGCAATTTGAGAAGGGGTTTATGCAAACTCCCGAGCTTCAGGAGTTCATCGAGGATTTCGATGTGATTTCCAAGCGTTTTGGTAAGGGCGGCGAACCGCGCTATAAAAATGACCATGAATATTATCTGGCGATCCAGAAAAGCCGGAATGCGTCGGTTGCGAAAATGATCGACCGGGCCCACAACATCATGACCCTGATCGGCGTCAAGGAAAATGAAGGCCATGAGGACAAGATCCGCATGATCGAGTATGTAGCCAAGACGCTGCAGCTCCAGAGCGATTTCGTGCGCGACGCGTGCAAGGCTTTTCCATCGCAATCCGAAATGTATCGGGCGCTTGAGGCCGTGATTGAGCAGGAATCTCAAGTCTGCCGATACTATATCGTGGATACGGGCAAGAAGATTACCGATGACGACGATCTGCGCAGCGAAATGCCCGACAAGGGCTTCCGCAAGCTGCCGAACGGGTTCCACCCGCTGATTTTCGCGGCGGAACGCATCCGCCACACCTATCCCGAGACCCATCTGGGGACCCGGCCCGCTGCGGCCGAGACCGGGCCCGATCTCGACCACGGCATCATCACAGGCCCCGCCGGCGGCAAAAAGAGCAACGGTTCGGGGAACGGCTCGGGCAACGGGTCCGGGAACGGCTCTGCAACCGTTACTGATGACATGCCGGACGTAACCCGCTAAACTCCCCTTCCATGAGCTATGACGTTCTTTCGCTTTCGCAGGGCTTGATCCGCTGCGCGTCCGTAACCCCCGAAGATGCCGGGGCGCAGGTGTTTCTGGCCGAAAGGCTCGCGGCGCTTGGGTTTTCCTGCCATCACCTGCCTTACGGCGAGGTGCCCAACCTTTTCGCGCGTTATGGTTCGGGCGGCAAGCATCTGTGCTTTGCGGGGCATACGGACGTCGTGCCGACCGGGCCGGAGAATCTCTGGACCTATCCGCCGTTCGGGGCGGCGGTGCATAACGGCATTCTGTACGGGCGCGGCGCGTCGGACATGAAGGGCGCGGTCGCGGCGTTTGCGGCGGCCTCGGCCTCGTTTCTGGAGCGGGCGCGGAATTTCGAGGGTAGCATCAGTCTGCTGATTACCGGGGACGAGGAAGGCCCCGCCGAGGACGGCACGGTGAAGGTTCTGGAATGGATGGCGCAGAACGGGCACGTGCCCGACGTGGCGCTGGTGGGCGAGCCCACCAACCCCGACGAGATGGGGCAGGAAATCAAGATCGGACGGCGCGGCTCGCTTTCGGGCCTGCTGCGGGTCGAAGGCAAGCAGGGGCATGTCGCCTATCCGCACCTTGCGCACAATCCGTTGCCCCCTCTGATCAGAATGCTTGATGCGCTCAGTGACTACGTCTTCGACAAAGGGTCGGCGTATTTTCCTTCCACCAATCTCGAAGTCACCTCTATTGACGTCGGCAATTCGGCGGGGAACGTCATTCCGGCCGCGGGCAGAGCGGCGTTCAATATTCGATTCAACGACCGCTGGACGTCCGAAACGCTGGGCGCGAAGATCCGCGAGATTCTTGATAAGGTCGGGCACGATTATGCGCTGGAGCTTTCCTGCGGGGCGGAAAGTTTTATCACGCGGCCGGGCGACTGGTCGCATACGGTTTTACGCGCGGTGCAGGACGTGACCGGGCGTAAGGCCGAATACACCACGAACGGCGGCACGTCGGATGCGCGGTTTATCGTGAATTACTGCCCAGTCGTGGAGTTCGGCGTTCTGAACAAGACCATCCACCAGATCGACGAGCATGCGGCGGTTTCAGATCTTGAAACGCTGACGCGCGTTTACGAGCGGATGCTTATGCTCTATTTCGAGCAGGGCTGAAAAAGAATGAGAGGCCCGCGGCCCCTCATCCCTCATAAGATTTTTCGTTTCGTTTACTTGCCGGATTGCGCGATGGCGAATTTCAGCACTTCAGCGGCTTCCTCGGATTTGATCGTGAAGCTGGGGCGGCCTCTTTCGACGCTGAACCGGATGGCCTCCATCGGGACGGCCACGACCGCGTTCTTCACCGGGCCGTAGTTGATTTTCATCAGGGCCGCTTCAACGCGCGTGCCTTCCTCGGCGAACAGAATTTCGAGGATCTCACCGAAATCCTTATCCTTAAGGGTTTTTACGTCCTTGCCGGAAAAGATCTTGGCCGAGAGAATTTTGCCGCCTTGAGAATCCGGGGCGCCTTTAGGAATTTCGCCGAATATGCCTTTTACTTCGGTTCCGGTCAGGCCGATAGCGTATCCCTTGGTCGAGCCTTCGAGGCTCATGTCCGGGGTCGAGAGGAACACATCTCCCGAGAGCGACAGACGGCCCAGAGCGGCCGTTATGCCAACCACTTCGCCGCCTTGGGCGACGAACACGTCCTTGACCTCACCGATGACCTTGCCTTCACTATCGGCCACGCGGCCCTTGAGGATATCGCGTGTCTCGATCAACACCGCGTCGCCGCCGTTGAACTTGGCCAGTTTTTCCTTGAAGGTGAGTTCGACCTCCTCCTCGTCATTGTCGCCGTTGAGCGCGCTGTCGAGATCCTCTTCGTTCTTTTCCTTTACCGCTTTGACGTAGGGAGGGTCCTCCGACGAGTCTACGGCCGTATAAGCCTGAACAGCGCATGGAACGGAGCCCAGAACGGCGAAAAGCGAGGCGCAGAGAAGAAGTTTTTTCATGGGAGTCCCATCCTGTCCTAAAAATGTGTTCGCCTATTATTATCGAATTGGCCGGGAAAAGACAATTCCCAAGGCCTCTTCAGCCGGGGCGGCGGATCTCGGCCCCGTGTACCAGAATGACCGGCTCCTTCCACGGATGGGCCGGTTTCACGGTTTCCTTGATAAAACGCTCCAGAGCCGCCCGATCCTTCGGCAGCGAGCATTCAAATCGGGCCGCCGGGATCTGCTCGATCTTTCCGTCAGGCCTTTCGCGGCTTTGCTCGACACCCGTTTGCGCCCACCAGCACACATGGTCGTAGCCGCCCAGAAAGGCCGGGATCTGCGGGCTGACCGCCTTGACGAAGCCTTCGAGGGCATCGAGCGGCACGAAGATTGTCACGCGGTAGCTTTCGATCCAGTCACTCATCGTAAAAGACTTTCATCAGATACAGCCCCTCGGCGGGGGCGGTGGGGCCGCCGCGCCTGCGGTCGCGGGCCTCAAGGGCGGTTTTCAGCTCTTCGGGCGTCCACTTGCCCTCGCCCACAAGGCTCAAGGTCCCCACGATGTTGCGCACCATATGGTGCAAAAAGGAGCGCCCGCGCACGTCGAAATGAAATTCGCGCCCGCCCGCGCCGTCATAATCGCGTTCCGTAATTTCTATGCTGTCCAGCGTTTTGACGGGCGAAGCGGCCTGACATTCGGCGTCGCGGAAAGTGCTGAAATCGTGATGGCCTATGAGATAGCCCGCAGCCTTGCGCATCGCGTCCGCGTCCAGAGGCTTGCGCACATGCCAGGCCAGCCCCTTGTCGAGGGCCAGAAAAGGATAGCGATTAATCACGCGGTAGCGATAGAATTTGCCCTTCGCGTGATAGCGGGATTCGAAATCCGGCGCGACGGGTTCGGCCAGAAGGATGCTCACGGGCTGCGGGCGCAGATAGGCGTTGATCGCCTTGGCGACCTCGAAGGGCTGCATGGGTTTGGAGAATTCCTCAAGATCGGCGTGGGCGATCTGGCCCTTCGCGTGGACGCCCGCATCGGTTCGGCCCGCGACGTGCAGCGTGATTTTCTGGCCGCTGAAGGAGAATATGGCCTGTTCGATGGCGTTCTGGACCGTCGGCACGTCGTCCTGCCGTTGCCAGCCCGCGAAGGGCGCGCCGTTATATTCGATTGTGAATTTCCAGCGCGTGGGCATGAGGTCAGGCGCCGAAAATTTTGGCGTCGCCGATATAGCCGCCGTTGAGGGCGGAGATGAAATCCATGGGCTGTTTGCCGTCCGGCTGGAGCTTGGCGACCTTGAGGACCGTGCCCTTGCCGCAGGCGACATGGCCGAGGCGGTCAAGGATCGTGCCGGGCTCTTCCTTCGTCGTCTGTTTTGCCTTCGAAGCGGAAAGAATCTTAAAGCGGCGCTCCCCGCAGGCCGTCCAGGTGCCCGGCCAAGGGTTGAGGGCACGGATCTGTCGGTCGATGGCGGCGGAGTCCTGCGTCCAGTCGATCTTTCCGTCTTCCTTTTTCAGAAGATGGGCGTAGGTCGCCTTGCTGTTGTCCTGCGGCGTCGCTTTCACCTCGCCGTCTTTGGCCAGCTTACCGAGGACTTTCAGGATCAGTTCGCCGCCCTGCTTCGCCAGATCGTCATGCAGGGAGGATGAGGTCGTCTGGTCGTTGAGGTGGATCAGGCCGTGCTCGATCATCGCGCCGGTGTCGAGGCCTTCATCCATCTGCATGATCGTCACGCCGCTTTGTTTATCGCCTTCCCAGATCGCGCGCTGGATGGGCGAAGCACCGCGCCAGCGCGGCAGCAGGGAGGCGTGGATATTGAGGCAGCCGAAACGGGGCGCGGCGAGGATCGCGGGGGGCAGGATCAGGCCGTAGGCGGCCACGACGGCGACATCGAGATCGTGTCCGGCGAATTCGTCCTGCGCGATTTTGTTCTTCAGCGTCGTGGGGGTCAGAACCGGGATGCCGCGTTCCTGAGCGAAGGCGTGGACGGGCGAAGGCTGGACCTGCTGGCCCCTGCCCTTGGGGCGTGGCGGCGGCGAATAGACGCACACGACCTTATGCGGGCTGCGGAAGATCGCATCGAGCGCGGGGACGGCGAAATCGGGCGTTCCCATGAAGGCGACGCGCAGGATTTTGCCCATCATAATACCTGCTGTTTTTTGATTTTTCCGGCTCTCTTAAGGATCATCGTGCGCTTGAGGCGCGAGAGGTAATCCACGAACAGCACGCCGTTCAGATGGTCGATCTCATGCTGTACGCAATGAGAGAGCAGCCCTTCGGCGCTGAGTTCGGCCTCTTTGCCGTCATAACCCAGATATTTCACGCGTACGATGGCGGGGCGCTCGACGTCGGCGGCTTGACCGGGGATGGAGAGGCAGCCCTCCTCCAGAACGCTGATTTCCTCGGACTCCCAGATGATTTCCGGATTGGCCATGAAGATGGGCGCGGCGGGAGAACCCTCGGTACGTTTGCTGAGGTCCATCACAAGAACCCGGTTGAGCAGGTTGACCTGATTGGCGGCGAGGCCGATCCCCGGCGCGTCGTACATGGTCTGGAGCATCCGGTCCATCTGTTTGCGGAGCGCGTCGTCCACGCGCGAGACGGGCTGCGCGGTCTGGCGCAGCACCGGGTCGGGGACCGTTATGATGTCATAGGTCTTGATCTCGCTCATGGTCACAAGAGGTACTGGTTTTTGTCTTTCGGGTCAAGAATTTGAAGGAAAAACCCCGGAATTGCGCGGATTAGGCGCGTTTCTTTTCCTGCTCGTCCTCGGCAGAAAGCAGGAGCGGACGGATATTGTCGTCCTGCGGCTCAAAGGCGGGCAGGTCGTCGCCGTGGGCCTGTTTCTGGAGGTCCTTGAAGCGGCGGGCGGCGGGGAGGACGTTGCGCTCCAGAGAGCCGACGGCGCTGTTGTACCCGTCCAACGCGTTTTTGAGACCCTTGCCGACCTTCTCCATGTGCCCGGTGAAGCTAAGCAGGCGCTTATAAAGGTCGAGGCCGCGCTCGGAGATCAGCTTGGCGTTTTCGGCCAGTTCGACCTGCCGCCAGCTCAGCGAGACGACACGCAGAAGCGACATGAGCAGAGTCGGCGAGGCGATGACCACGTTTTTCTGCGCCGCGAAATCGACCAGATCGGGGTCGGCGCGCAAAGCCATGGAATAGAGATGCTCGGAGGGCAGGAAGAGAACGGTGAAATCGGCGCTGTCGATATTCTCCCAGTAGGTTTTTCCGCCCAGCGCCTTGACGTGTTCGCGTACCTGACGCGCCAGACCGTTCATCAGGTTTTTGGTCTGTTCGGCGTCGAGATCGTCGGCGAGGCGCTGCGTGAATTCGTTGATCGGGGCCTTCGCGTCCACGATGATGTTGAATCCGTCCTGCATTTTGATGATCGCGTCGGGGCGCTGGCGGCCCGCTTCGGTTTGAATCGTGACCTGCGTTTCGTAGTGGACCCCTTTAATGAGGCCGGATTTGTCGAGTACGCCCTCAAGGATGAATTCGCCCCAGAGGCCTTGTCTGGAAGGGTCACGCAGCGCGCCGACCAGCTTGGCGGTCTCGCGGCCGAGATTTTTCAAATCCTCGCGCAGGGCAAGATCGGTGCCTTTGACCTGTTCGATGGCGCCGGAGAGGGATTTAAGATGTTCCTGCACCGGGGTGATGAGGTCGGCGATCGCCTTTTGGCGTTTTTCGAGGTCGTGGGCGCTCGTCTGTTGCTGCGCGCCGAGGCGTTCGCGGGCGAGTTGGAGGAATTGCTCGTTGCTCGCCAGCAGGGCCTGCTGCGCGGTCGCGCGGAAGCGTTCATCGAGAACCTCCCCGGCCTGCGCGAGCGCCCGTTCCTGCGCCTCCAGCTTCGCCTCTGCGGCCAGTGCGCGGGCCAAAAGCTTCTGCCGCGCGATCAGGGCAAAAAGGCTCGCGATCACCACGCCGAGGCCGAACGCGCCAACGCCCACGCCGATTTCGGGATGGTTTGTGAGAAGTTCCTGCAAGCGGTCGAGAAAGGGCGCGGTTTCGTTCATGGGTTTCCGTGTTGATCGGGGTCTTGGAGAATCGCTCGATTCATCCTACACAAGGTTTCGCGAAAAGGAAACAAAGAGTGAACGGATTTTTATGCGTAGTCCGCGATGACCGCGCGGAGCGCCGGGATGCCCGCGCCCGTTTCGGCGCTGGTCGGGGCCACGCCCGGGAAAGCGGCGGCGCGTTTCTTGAGGGCTTCAAGGGTTTTGGCGATCACGCTTTCGCGTTCCTGATCTTTAATTTTGTCGATCTTGGTGAGGACGACGCGGTAGGAGACGGCGGCCTCGTCGAGCATTTTCATCAGCTCGATGTCGCTGTCCTTCAGGCCGTGGCGTCCATCGACCAGCACGAACACGCAGCGCAAATTCGGGCGGCCGCGTAAGTATTGGAAGATCAGCTTGGTCCAGTCCGCGACTTGCGTCTTGGAGACTTTCGCGTAGCCGTAGCCGGGCATGTCCACGAGCGTTATGACATGGCCGAGATTGAAGAAATTCAGCTGTTGCGTGCGGCCCGGGGTGTTGGAGGCGCGGGCTAGAGTCTTGCGGCCCGTCAGGGCGTTCACGAGAGAGGATTTGCCGACGTTCGAGCGGCCCGCGAAGGCGACTTCGGGGCGGTCGGTTTCGGGGAGTTGCTCCAGACCCGCCACGCCGAGCATGAAATCGCAGGGCCCGGCGAAGAGAACCCGCGCGGCCTCGATCTGCTGCTCGGTAAAATCATGATCCATACGTTTTGCCTATTTCTTCTTTTTCTTTTTGGGTTTGGGCGGCTTGATCGGGGCCGGGGGTTCGCCGCCGTCTTCGCCGAACAGCGCCTTTTCCGCTTCCTCTTCGGCCATGTCGATCAGCGGATGGGCGGCGGGCCCCTCCTCAACCTTTTTTGCCATTTCCTGCTCAGTCTTATCCTTTTCGAAGATGTGGATCGGAACGCCCAGCGATTTCATGATGTAAGCCTGCTGCATAGCGGAGATCGCGCCGCTGAACGTCCAGTATACGACCAAGCCGGCGGGAAATTGCGCCATGACGTAGCTGATGATGAAGGGGAAGTAATTGCGCATATCGCGCTGCACAGGGTCCTGCGGCGGCGGAGTCAGTTGCTTTTGCACCAACATGACGCACAACATAAAGCACGGCCACGCTCCTACCATAAGGAAGCCCGGCGGCGTCCAGGGAATCAAGCCGAACAGGTTAAACAGAGTCGTAGGATCTGGGGCTGAGAGATCCTGAATCCAGCCGAAGAAGGGCGCGTGGCGCAATTCTATGGTCACCAGAATGATTTTATAGAGCGCAAAAAAGATCGGGATCTGCACCAGCGCCGGCAAACAGCCCGAGAGCGGATTCACGCCGTTGGTTCGATAAAGTTCCACAAGTTCCTTTTGGAAGCGTTCCTTGTCGTTACCGAATTTGTTGCGCAGTTCGATAATATGCGGCTGGACAACGCGCATCTTGGCGAAGGAGTGGAAGGTCGTCTTTGTCAGCGGATAAACAGCCATCCGCAGGAAGATGGTCAGGACGATGATCGCCACACCCATGTTCCCCGTCCAAAGGCCAAGATAATGGAGCGCGATATAGAACGGGTAGGTAAAGAACCAGAACCAGCCAAAATCTACGGCGAGGTCGAAGTTGGGCACGCCCAGCGCGGCTTCGTAATCCTCAAGCACCGAGACTTTTTTCGTGCCGGTGTAGAGGGTGAAGGCTTTGGTGACTGTTTCGCCCGGCTTAACGCTGACCGCATCGCCCGTAAAGTCGGACTGGTAGCGGTTCATTTCAGGATGGATCGGGTCCGGCGTGACGTGAAAGCGGAATTTCGCCCGCTGGCCCTGCGGCGGAATCATAGCCGTCAGCCAGTATTTATCGGAAATTCCGAGCCAGCCAGAGTCGGCTTCCCTTGAGACTTTGCGCTCTGTCAGTAAGCTCGTGTAATCGGCGTGGATCAGTTCGCCACCCATAAAGCCCATAGGCCCTTCATAGGCCGTCCAGCTTCCCTTGAAGTCCTTGGGAACGCCGTTCTGCACAATCAGACCGAAGGGGAAAACTTCAATAGGCGAGGCTGTGTTGTTCGTGATGCCTTGTTCGATGGCGAAACCGTAAACTTCGTCAAGCTTGAGGGTGCGCTCGAAGATGATTCCCTGAGCGTTGTCCCAGAACAGTGTAATCGGCGCATCGGGTTTGAGTTCACGATTGCCCCGTACCGACCAGAGGGTTTTTTCATCGGGCAGGGTTATATTTTTGTCCACGGATGCCCAACCGTATTCGACATAACGAGCGCGGTCGGTGCCCAGAGGGCGCAGCAATTCGACGTTCTCTTTATTTTCGCGCGTCTTAAAGTGTTCCTTGAGCACAAGATCGTCAATCCGCCCGCCTTCGAGCAGAATGGAGCCAGAAATCAGAGCGTTTGAGAAGTTTATGCGTTTGATCTTCGAGGTATCCAGCGCGTCCTCGCGCGGCACAAAGGTTAGAGGCTCAAGTATTTCGGGATTTTTCAGGATCAGTTCATTCCGGGCTTCCTTGGCCTTTTGCAGTTTTTCCTTTTGCGGTTTCGTAATGTAGGTTTCCCAGACGAACCAAAGCAGCATCGAAAGCACCGCGAACAGCACGAGGTTGCGAAAATCCTGCGGGTGCATCTGGTCCTTTTTATTCATGGGCGCGTCCCGTCCTGACTGATTTTTGTGCTGTGTTTTTTGTTTCGCAATTTTCTTGTGCGCAGTGGCCGCCGCACGCGCGGAGGTCCCGGCGTTTATAGCGCAATATTCTTGTGGCTGTAAACCGCTCTGGCACCGGGTCATGCCAGTCGGCCTTCGACCAGGGGTGGCAGCGCATCAATCGACTGATTGTCAGGCCTATCCCTGCCCAAGGGCCATGACGCTCGATCGCCTCATGCGCATAGCGCGAGCAGGTCGGCTCGAAGCGGCAGGTCCGGCCCAAAAGTGGGGAGATTAGAAAAGCATAGCCTTTTATCAGGGCCTGAAAAAAGCGGGCGATTAAGATGTTGAGGCGCATGCGTTTATTCCTGCTTGAGAAAGCCGGTTTTTTTGAGGCACCATTTCAGGTCGTTACACAGGCTTGCGTATGGGCGGGTCGCCGTCTGCTCGCGTCCAATCAGGACGTAATCCACGCCGGGGCGGGCAAAGGCGGGCAGCACATCGGCGGCGGCGGCGCGAAGGCGGCGTTTGATGCGGTTGCGCCGGACAGCGGATTTGTCGACTCTCTTGGTGACTGTAAAGCCGATGCGCACGGCATCCGTTCCGTTCTCGCGAATCTGGAGAATGAGGCCATGCGAAACCCACTTCGACCCCTCGCGCATTTTGAGGAAGTCGGCGCGTTTCTTTAGCTGTGTGAGGGTTGCTTGCTGCTGTTTCGTGGCATGCATGGGCGAGCCTTTCCAAACAGGCTCGGCCCGTCTCAGGCGCTCAGGCGCTTACGGCCCTTGGCGCGGCGGCGAGCCAGAAGGACGCGGCCGTTTTTGGTGGCCATGCGAGAGCGGAAGCCATGACGGCGCTTGCGTACGATGCGGCTTGGCTGGAATGTTCTTTTCATTGTTTCACCTTACAATATCATGGCCCCGTTTAAGGGCGAATTCTGTCTCTTTTTTAAAAAGAAGCTGGTTTATAACCTTTCGTAACGGGCTTGTCAAATGCGCGGGAGGCCGGGTAGGCGGTAAAATCGCTAAAATCGCGTATTTTTGGGTTATTTGCCTGTTCCCATTGCGTTTTTCATGAAAAAGCGCTTGGCGGGCGGCAGGGCGGAAACGGCCAGAAGGCCCGCCCGGCGCAGGAGGCGGACGGGGGGGAGGTTGTTGGAGAAGAGGCGCACGAGGGCGTCGGTCACGGCGGCCATGGCCACGTTGTCGGGGCGGCGGCGGCGCTGGTAGGTTTCCAGCAGATCCGGCGCGCCGATATCCTCGCCCTTTTCGGCGGCCCTGGCGATCAGCCCGGCCAGTTCGCTGATGTCCCGGAAGCCGAGATTCAGCCCCTGCCCCGCTACGGGGTGGATGGCGTGGGCGGCGTCGGCCACAAGCGCCATGCGCGGGCCGATATAGCGTGCGGCGTGGACGAGGGAGAGCGGGTAGCACTGGCGCGGGCTGGCGAGTTCGATCTCGCCGTAAAAAGCCGGAAATTTATCCGCTACCGCCTGCAGGAAGGCTTCGTCATCCAACTTCATCAGGGAGGCGCTTTTCGGGCCGTGCTCGGTAAAAACGAGGGAGGAGATATGGCGTCCGGCGGCATCGTCGTTCACGGGCAGGATGGCGAAGGGGCCTTGCGGCCAGAAATTCTCGATGGCGCGGTTTTCGTGCGGGTTTTCGTGGGCGATGTTGCAGATCACCGCGCGCTGGCCGTAATTCCAGCGGCGGGTCGGAATATCCAGCCAGTCGCGCACGAGGGAATTGCGCCCGTCCGCCCCGATCACGAGGCGGGCCGAGAGGGTTTCGCCGGATTCCACTGTGACGCGGACCTGGTCGCCCGCATTTTCGAAATCCGTCACGCCCATGCGCGGTATGTGCTTCACGCGCGGCAGGGCGGCGATGCGTTGCTGCATGACCCTGCGCAGGTCGCTGTTTTTGACAATCCAGCCGAAATCACGGCCTTCCATCTCGTCGCTCAGGAATTGCAGCAGGAGGGGCGTGTCCTTGTCGAAGATGCGGATGTCGCGGATGGGGCAGCCGAGCTTCTCCATCTCGCTCCACAGTCCGGCGCGGTCCAGTATGCGGGAGGAACCATAGGAAATGGCGGTGGTGCGGAAATCGCCGTCCACAGCGCGGTTCGGGTCGTCGCGGTCGATGCAGGCTATCGTGAGCGCCGGCGCGGTTTCGCCCAACAGGCAGGCGAGGCTCAGGCCCGCGAGGCCGCCGCCGACGATGATCACGTCATAATTCTGCGGGGGGGCTTTTTTAGGGTTTTTCCTGCCGGGCTTCATGCCCCATGGCTATAGCACCGATGGGCACGCGCTGCAACGGCAGACGGTTTAAAACCGGATGGGATTAAGCAATCGGGCAGTCGATCTTGGCCTTCAGGTCACCGGCGATCGGCTCGTCATTGAGCATTTCGATCATCCCAGTGTGCTGGATGGCGAAGTTCGCGATGAACAGCGCGTTGGAGTAGAAAACCACCGCGTCGCTAAGGAAATGGCCGTGCTCGTTAGCGCCCTCGAAGCTGGCGGGACGCACGGTGCCCTCGATGACGGAGCGGGTGACTTCGTCCATCTCGCGCGGCATGTTGGGGTCTTCGATGGATTCAGCAATGTAGAACGGCCCCTCTTCTCCGCGTACGAAGAAGCAGAAGAAGCGCAGGTATTCGAGAACGTTGCCCTCATTGAGCTTGACGGGGGCCTTGCTGTTGACCTCATGGATTGGGGGAGAGGTTCCGTTCAGACGGAACAGGCTGCCCTGATCGGTGAGGTAATAAATATTGAGTTTTTTATTGACCCAGTTGGGGTCCTTCACGCGGATCAGCGCCACGGTCTCATAGAAAGGAAGGGTGCGCCAGTGAACCTGCGTGCTCTGCGGGGAGGTGCGGTATTTCCCGTCGATAGGGTTGATCTGATCGAGGAAGCCCGCCAGCTCGTCACCCGTTACAGCGTTCCAGTTATTATCTTCATACATCGCAGAGAAACCTTACCATTTTTGGTCCAGAGGCGTTAAGCCGCCTTATTTTGACAGAAAATAACACGAGTGCAACCCCCTGTTATTCAAAATTTTTTTAAACTTAAGCGCAAATAGCACAGGGTTGGCAAGTCTTTTATCACATAAAAAGATTAACAAATGAAAAAGCGCGTTTTCTGTGATTTTCCGTAAATACTGCGCTCGCATGACCCGTTGGCCGATTTGCCTGTCCCGGCCAACCCCTAAAGCTGATCGGCGGCTGGAAAAGCCGTCTGAAGTCTATCTTCGGGCTTTTGTATAAGTGGCAGACTGTCGAGCATTTCCACCATGCCGTTATCGGGGTTGACCGCGAATTCGGCCATGAAGGGCTCGTGTGCGTAGCAGATCACGGCGTTGTAGAGGTACTCCCCGTTTTCACCCCTCCCGGCTAGGCTGATCGGCTGGATCTCTTTTTCCAAATAGTCGCGGTCGGCTTCGCTCATTTCCTCGGGCAAATGCGGATTATTCATCGTTTCAACGATATGAAAGGGACCGCGATCGCCGTGCGTAAAAAAGCAAAAAAAGCGCAAATACTCAGGCACCGTTTCCTCGTCCAGCCTGATAGCGCTTGTCCTGTTGACCTCATGGATCGGCGGCGTGGTTCCGTTCAGGCGAAACAGGCTGCCCTGATCGGTGAGGTAATAACTTTCGGCAGCATCCCAATTCGAGTCCCTTACGCGGATCAGCGCTGCCGTATCATAAAAAGGAAGGGTGCGCCAATGAACCTGCGTGCTTTGCGGGGAGGTGCCGTATTTTCCGTCGATGGGGCTGATCTGATCGAGAAATCCCGCCAGCTCATCACCCGTTACAGCGTTCCAGTTGTTATCTTCATACACCGCAAAGAACCCCTTTATTCCTACCTAAAAGCTTTCAGGGCTTTTGGTAAATTTATAGAAATGGATAGCATAAGCACTGCTTTAATGCTTGTTTTTTTAGCCAAAACGATGAAAAAGCCCGCTTTCGCGGGCTTTCGCATGAATTTTCGTACTTCGGTCAGGCTTTAGATCTGCTGCTGCGTGCCGCAGTTAAGCGCTTGATCCATCGCCGTTTCGGCCGAGCCGTCGTCGTTGAGGGAGGCGGGCTTGCCGGTTCCCAGAACGTTGGTCAGGTCCGCCCAGCATCCGACCTGCTCGGAGCCTTCGCCCTCGCCGGCTGCGGGTTCGATGTCCGCCGGGTTCTGTTCGCCTTCACCTTCGCCAGCGGCGGGGGTGATGTCGTTCAGGCTCTGCGGACCGATGGGCGGGAGGCCCAGGAAGGTCACGTTCAGACCGTTGGAGCGGCCATCGCCTTCCTCGAACTGCTTGAAGAAGTCCTGGATGTTGTCCAGACCGGACGGGGCGGTGCCCACGAAGATCTGGCCACGACCGTTCAGGAGCGGATCATCGGCATCCCAGAGGCGGGTTTCGATGAAGCTCAGCTGTTGCGGCGTCAGAATATCGCCGGTGGCCGAGGGCAGGATACCATCCCACGTCGCGTCCGTACCGTCGATCACGATGACGTTGCCGAACTGGTCAAGGATCGCGCCGTCTTCGAAGCGGACGTAGAAGCTGCCCGTCGGAGCGTATCCGTTGAACACGGTCGAACCCAGCGTCTCGTTGACGATCGTCAGGTTGGCCAGGATCGGCTCGTAGCTGTCCTCAAAGATGAAGGCGTATTCATAGCCGTAGTCCGGGTAGCCGTACATTACGGCCGGGTCGAACTGCATGCCCAGAGCCTTGCCGCCGGTGGTGTTGACGAAGAAGTTCGGGCGGGTCAGATCGCTCATGTCGATATCGCCGCTTTCGAATCTCGCGCCCGCGCCGACCAGAACGTCGCCGTCCTCGGTGCCTTCCACGTGGCCGTTATCGGTGAAGGTGTTACCCTGCATCGAGACGTAGCCGTTGTAGAAGCCGGAGATGTACAGCCCGTTATAGTAGCTGTTGCTGACTTCGTTGTTGGTGACTTCGAGGGTATCGTAGCCCGAAGACTGGATGCCGTCGCCGCCGGAATTATCGACGGTGTTGTCGTCGATCACCGCGTTGAAGAAGCCGCCGAAGATCGGGATGAGGGAGACCTCATACTCGTACTCGTCATCCGGCTCCTCGTAGGCGTAGCCGCCGTAGCCGAGGATGTTGATGCCGTCGTCGCCGGCATCCTGCACCGTATTACGGGCGATCAGGAGCTGGTTGACTCCCTCGGTCTCGATGCCATCGTCACGGACCGTATCGACAACGTTGTCGATGATGGTCGTGGTGTTGCCGAAGACCGGGTAGTACGGCACTTCCGAGATTTCCTGGGTCTTTGCGAAGGCCGGGAAATATCCGCCTTCCGCCACGACGTGGATGCCGTCTGCGCCCCAAATGTCGCGCGCGAGGCTATACTCGCTGTACTCGCTGTCGTAGACCTTGGGAGCGTAGACATCACCGCCATCAAAGAGGTAGCCGATATTGGTCAGGCCGTTGCCCGCGATGAAGGTGTCGCCGCTGAAGAGCACCTGGATGCCGTCATCTGCGGTCTTGTCAACGGTGTTGCCGATGACCTGAACGTCGTAGAAATGATCGGACGGGTCTTCGGAGACGACGCCCGCATTGTAGCCCATGGACGGGCCGCTGAAGACGTTGCGGACATGGATGCCGTCAGCGCCGTAGCTTTGGTAAACCGGGTAGTCGTAGTAGTAGAAGGTGCTGTAGTCGGGGTAGCCGAAGCCCACGTTGGTGATCGTGTTGCCTTCGCCCTCGCCGTAGCCGCCGATGCGGGTCCGGCCAGAATTGACGACTTCGATACCATCATCATGGGTGTTGTCGATGGTGTTGCCGACGATCAGAACCGCATAGGGGTCGATCTCGCCGTCCACGACTTCGCCGCCGGCAAGGCCAGCGTCGAAGATTCTGAAGGACTGGCCGACATTCTTGACATGGATACCGTCGCTGCCCTGGTCGTATTCACGGCCATTCAGGAGGTAGCCCAGGCCGATATTGGTGAGGCCGTTGCCCGCGATCAGGGTGGATTCGGAGTTGGTGACTTCGATTCCGTCGTCCTGCGTGCCGTTCACGGTGTTGCCGATAATATCGACCGCGTAGCCGTAGTAGCCGCCGGGGCCTTCGGGGGCGCCCGCTTCGTAGCCCGCATAGGTCGGGTAGCCGAAATAGCCGATGAAGACGTTATCGACATGGATACCGTCCGCGCCGGTTTCATCGGGGCCGTAGTCGCCGCCGAATACGCCATATCCCGCGTTGGTGATCGTGTTGCCTTCGTAGAAGCCGTAACCGCCGATCAGCGTGCGGCCGGAGGAGAGAACCTCGATGCCGTCATCGCCGGTGTGGTCGATGGTGTTGCCCTGAATGATCACGCCGTACGGCAGGTCGTAGCCATAGCCGTAGTCGCCAGCGCCGGAGAAGCTGCTCATCAGGATCGGGTAATTGCCGACATTCTCGACATGGATACCGTCATGGGAGTCGTAGGTGATCGCGCTTGGGAACGAAACGTGCCCGGACAGGATCTCGACCAGAGACAGATCCGAAGAGGACCAAAGGTCGCGGCGAGACGGGTAGTCGTCATCGCCATAGCCATCCTCAATCAGAGAGAGGAATACGGGCTCTTCGCCCTCCTCGTCGTTGAAGTAACCGCTGTGGTCATCGAACGGGCCGGTGGACAGCAAATCCTGCAGGCTTTCGAAACCGGGGATCGTCGTTGTGTTCAGGCCGTTATACAGCACGGTGTTGTAGCTGATGCGGGCGAAGGCGGCATCGTAAACATTGATGCCGTGTCCGCCGGTGCCGGCTACGAGGTTGTGCTGGATGTCCACGGCTTCGCCGGTCGGGCCAGCGCCATAGACGTTATTGACGCGGATGCCGTCGCCATTGCCCCAGTTCCAGTTAAAGGACGGATTGTCCCAGCTGTATTTCTGCTCGTAGCTTTCCTTTTCGGAGAGAAGCAGGAAGAGCGGCGGCTTGCCGGATGCGAAAGCGTTGATGATCCAGATGTTATCGCCCAAATCTTCGCCCATGCCTGCTGCGAGCACGTCGTTGTTGTGAACGCGGACGGAAGAGCTGTCGTGCGCCCAGATGCCGTTTGCGCCGGTCATTGCGACTTCGTTGCCGTCGATGTTCACGGCCCAGCCGTAATCGCCGTAGCCACTGCCGCCGAGGACGACATTTTCGTAATAACCATAAGGCTCGGAGTTGATGTTCTTGACCTCGATTCCGTCATCGCCCGTCAGGAGGATGCGGTTGCCGAAGATGCCTGCGTAGATGCCGTTGCCGAACTCGCTGTCATCGTCTTTGCCATAGCCGTAGCCCCGGGATGAATAGCCGTAATCGGGTTCGCCGCCGTCAACATAGATGCCGTTTTCAAGCGCAAGCGTGATCGCGTTGTCTACGATGTAGGTCGCGCGGGTCTTCTTGACCGCGATGCCGTCGCCGTTGACGTGGCCGATCACGTTGTGGCCGGTGTAGTTGATGTTGCTGTTCTCGACCTCGATGCCGTCGTCTTTCACGATGGAGATGTCGTTATTGAAGATCTCGGAGTCCGCGCCGTATGCGCTGTAGCCGAAGCCTTCGCCCATCTCAGCGGGGATGAAGCCGCCGACATTGGCGACATGGATGCCGTCCGCGCCGTCGTCGTCATAGTGGCCGTAGCCCTTGCCGAAGATGCTGAAGATGTCGAAGAGATCAAAGTCGCCGACATTGACGATCGTGTTGCCGTAGATGGAGACGAACTCGCCATCCTTGACGTCGATGCCGTCATCGCCGGTTTTGCTGATGTGGTTGTAAGCGATCCAGGACTGGCCGAAATCCTCGACATGGATGCCGTCCTTGCCGACATCGTGAATGACGTTGTTGCGAATGTCAGACATGATGACGTTCTGCAGCTCGATGCCGTGGCCTTTGCTGCTGGTGATGCCGCCATCGGGAACATACCCGTGGTCGCCGTAGCTGCCGTCGCCGTTGCCGCTGATGTTCACGAACACGCCGCCGAAGTATTTGTCCTTGACGTAGACGCCGCCGTCTTCACCTTCGATGGACTCGTTTTCGGTGATGTTGATGACCGCGCCGTCCTTGAGGTCGCCGTTGTGGATCTTGATGCCGTAGCCATCTTCGCCTTCGATCTCGTTTCCGGAGATGTTCAGGGTGGACGCGCCAAGCGTCGTTCCGTGAGACGAGCCGGATTCGACCTCGATGCCGTCCGCGTCGTCGGAGGAGATGTCGTTGTTGGAGATCGTGACGGTCGATCCGTCGGTGATGCCGAGGAATTTGACGCCGTCGTCATCGCTGCGGACCTTGTTGCCGTCGATGTCGACCGTGCTGCCGCTGACCTGGGCCTTGAAGTGTATGCCCTTTTCGTTGGCGTAGATGTTATTGCCTTCGTTGATCGTGACGGTGGAATCTTTTACGCGTCCGCCGATTTCGATGCCTGTTTTATCCACTTTGTTCGAGTAGGAACCGATATCGTTGTTCGCAATCTCAAGGATCGTGCCGTTTTCCAGCTTGCCCGTGCGGATCCCGTAATCAAGGCCGCCGTGGAACGAATTGTTCACGATGCTGACGTCGCCGCCGGACGTGTCTTTAATATAGACGCCGCCGGTCTTGAAGTTTTTGAAACTGTTGCCATCTACGAGCAGGCCTTTTGTTCCGTTGCCCTGCGCGACCACACCGTAATGTGTTCTGTTCTGGCCGTCGAGCGCGAAAGAAGGACCGATGGTTACGTCGGAGGACGTCACCTTGATGAGCGCCTCGCCGCTATCCTGAGCCTCAAGCTCGACGTTGCCCAGACCGAGAAGATTCAAGGAGAGATCGACCGTGAGGTTTTCGGAAAAATGCCCCTCGCGGACATTGAGGGTATTCTCACCCGTTCCGGTATTGTCGATCGCGTTGATCGCGTTCTGGATTCTGGCTTTATAGCCCGTGTAGGGTCTTTCGAGAGCGTCTTCGGACTGGTGCAGGGTGATCGTTCCGGTGCCCGTGGTTTTCAGGGTGTTGGCCAGACCGTAGAAGCCCTTTTGGTTGTTGATCAGGATGTTACCGCCGAAGGCGTTGATGCCGTCGGTGTCCTCGATGGTCATTTCATCGCCCGTGTAGAGGGTGACGTCGCCGCCTGCGGTCTTGATGCCGGTGCTGCCGTTGAAGATACGAATATCGTCGTTCGCGATGAGGACGATATCGCCGCCGCCCGTGGCGTTCAGGCCGCCGTTGGTGTCGAAGTGAATGTCGCTGAAGGCGTTGACCGTAAAGGTGCTGGTCGTGCTCCAGTCCACGGTGGACCGGAAGTAGATCCGGCCGTCGCCGGGGCCGCCGACAGGAGAGAGCAGTTCGGCATCGCCGACGCTCAGCTGGCCTTCGATGATGGTGGCCAGAGGCGCATTGACGATAATGTCGGCGGGATCGAGCAGCCATTTGCCCGCGCGGATCACGGTCGCCTCGCCGAAGGTGACTTCGGGTGCGGAGGTGTCGATGAAGCCGGTTTTGCCTTCGCCCTGAGCCTGCAGGGTGCCGTTTACGGCCAGGGTTTCGGTCGCGATGATTTCGGCCTTCCCGGCTGCGCCTGCGGAGGCGTTCGCCTTGATTTTGGAGGTCGCGGCCAGTTCGATCGCCTGTCCGGTGACCTTAATTTCGCCGCCCTCGGTTCCGGACGCGTCGAGCGTTCCGGTGTTGCGGACCTTGCCCTTTTTGCCGCCGGAGAGGACGATCTTGCCGCCCTTTTGCGTAACGGAGCCAACCGAGATCACGCCTTCGTTATTGATGACATTGTCAACAACATCGCGCGCAGACTGCGCGGTCATGACGACCGTGCCGCCCTCGGCGTCGATCGTTCCGGTGTTTTGGAGAAGGGTGTTGCCCAGCGCGCCGTCAACGGCGACTTCGACGAGGCCGTCGCCGTAGAGGTCGAGGGTGACTTTCTCACCGCCTGCGAACACGACCTTGCCCATCTTGGCGTTGATGACGCCGCTGTTACGGACGTTCGGCGCCACGAAGGCGGCCAAGCCGGCTTCGCTGACGTTCATCGTGCCTTCGAGCACGATTTGACCGGAGCCGAAATTCTGGAAGGTGAAGTTTTCGTTGCCGTCCATGATGTCGGCGTTGGAGATGTCGCCCGTGGTCGCGGCGATTCCGGCGGCGTCCACAACCGAGTTTGCGCCGAAGAAGACGCCGTTACGGTCGATGATCATCACGCGCCCGTCAGCCGAGAGGCGGCCGAGGATCTGGGTCGGGTCGGAGTGGTTGCCGACGACGCGGCCTACGAACAGGGAATTCTTGGAGGTCTGGTTGATGCGGACCGAGCCCATCGTTCCGATGTGCAGTTCCTGCGCTTCGCCGATGGCGCGCATGGAGTGCTGGTCGATGGTGGTGGTGCCGAGGCCGGTATCGGTGACGGTGCCCTGTCCTTGTACAATCGTGACGTTGTCCCAGTCGGCGTGGTCATCGACCGCTTGCGCGTTGTTCGCGGGGAGGAATGCTCCTGCAGCGAGAAGGGCGGTGGTCGTTACAAAGAGACGACGCTTTTTTGCCGATACGATTGTGTTGCTTACAGAGACCTTATTCATGGACTACCCCTAATACTTCTATCAAAAATGTTAAAACCCAGTGATACTCAGGGAAAATAAAGACCGCGCTGACCTGACTCGCTTTTGCGTCTTTGTCGCTTATTGACGCAATTTTTTATTTTACCGAAGGTCAGGTGAATCGATTTTGCACCCGGTTCGTTCGGCTTCCCTCTTCATAGTCTTCCGGAGTCTCTTCGCCCAAAGGGGCGGATTTCCCGGAAATTTTCAGACTAGGGTTTTGCGAGTCTTATCCGCATGGTGCCTTTATTGCACCTTTTTTAAAACTTTTCAACAGGATGCAGAAAGAAGCTTACGTATTATCGAAACTTTATTCTGCACCTTTCAGGGCGGTTCATTTCCGTTTCTCGTTGCGACTTTGCCGCCCGCTTTTCCGGATCGGCGCGTTCTGCGCCGGATGACTCTTAAACGAGCCGGGCTGCGCCTTAAGCGCTTTTCCCCGGAGCCCCCTGTTAAAAGCCCCTCTTCTCTACTAAATTTATATGTAAAATACAAACTTTATTTTGGTTAGACCCTGTGTGGCCCTGCTTTCCTGCCGCTTACAGGGTAAAAAGTCCTGAAAAAACAAAACGGCTTGAAAGTTTCGATAAAAAATATATGCTCGCTTCAGGGTGTTTGCGTGCTTTAACGCCTTTCCTTAAGTTGTCCTTCTGCGTGTTTTTTCGGGATTTTGTCCTCGTGCGTACGCCTCAAGCGTGACACGCGGATGCGTTCATTGTGACTCGCCCGGGGGGCCGGGCCCAAAAAATCAGGATTCATGAATATGTGCGGCAGAAATTTGTTCCTTACCTTCAGACGTCATCTTGTTCTGGGCGCCAGCGCGGTTTGCCTTATGGCCACCCTTCCGGGGGCGGCGTTCGCGCAAGTGGCCGAGGCGACGGGAACCGCCGACCCGACCCGGGCGCAGGACCGTTTTCTGGACGATCAGAGGCTGCCTGAGGTCGAGCCTGAGGTCGAGGTGCGGCCCGCGCCGCCGCTGCAAGCTCCCGAGGGCGCGGAAAGCGTCACGTTCGAGCTGAAAACACTGCAAATTGACGGTGTCGGCAGCTATACGGCCGACGATCTCGATCCGCTCTACCGGGACAAGCTGGGCACCACGGTCAGTCTGGCCGATATCTATGGCGTTGCTAACGCGCTGACCGCCAAGTACAGGAATGACGGGTATGTTCTGACGCAGGTGATTGTGCCGCCGCAGACGATCGAGTCGGGGACGGTGCGTTTGCAGGTCGTCGAAGGGTTTATCGATCAGGTCTTCGTTGAGGGCGTGGAAAAGGAGAGCGAAGCGAAGCTTATCCGCAAGCTGGCGGGGAATCTTCAGGGTGGCAAGGCGATGAACGCTCAGGATCTTGAGCGCAATCTGCTGCTGATCAACGATCTGCCGGGCGTGACGGCGCGCTCCATCCTCAGCCCCTCCAAAACGACGACGGGCGCGGCGGATTTGACGGTTATCGTCGAGCGCGACAAATATGAGGGACAGGTCGGTTTCGATAATTTCGGCAGCCGTTTCCTCGGGGAATATGAAGGACAGGTCGGCGGAGCGTTCAACTCCATGTTCGGTTATAATGACCGGATGGCCGCGCAATTCGTGATGGCCGGGGATCACAAGGAAAGCGTCGATGAGCTGTTGTTCGGGTCGCTTTCGTACGAATTTCCGGTCGGGTCTTACGGCACGACCGTCAAGCTGCTGAGCAGCATCACCTCGACCGATCCGGGCTATACGCTGCGCGAGTTCGACGTGAAGGGTCGTTCTTCGCTCGTGGCTGCCACGGTCACGCATCCGTTCATCCGGTCCCGGAACCTGAACCTTTACGGCTACGGGACGTTCGATATCCGCGACGTGGACAGCAAGAACAACCTTGAGACCAAGCGTCAGGACCGGATCACCTCCGTGCGCGCCGGGGCGCAAGGGCAGTATGTCGATACGCTGATCGGCGTGGGCGTGAACACGGCCAGCATCGAATTTTCCCACGGGCTTTCGATCCTCGGATCGAGCGACAAGGGCGACCCGAACCTGACGCGCGAGCGCGGCGACCCGGAATATTTCAAAACCGAGCTGAATTTGCAGCGTCTGCAGCGCGTGACCTCGCAGATCAACGTTCTGGTCGCGGCGCAAGGGCAGTGGTCGGCGGTGCCGCTGCTGAGCTCCGAGGAGTTCGGCGTGGGCGGCATTAATATCGGGCGCGGCTACGACCCGTCCGAGATCGTCGGCGACGACGGGATTGCGGGCAAGGTCGAGTTGCAGTGGAACGAGCCGCGCGAGTTCAGCGCCGTCGATCACTACCAGCTTTATACGTTCTTCGATATCGGCCGGGTGTGGAATCAGGACGGCACGAGCACGAACGACAAGCGGGAGTCGGTGAGTTCGACGGGTCTTGGCATTCGTGCGGATATCACCAAGAACACGCAGGCAGGCGTGGCCGTGGCTTTCCCGCTGACGCGCGAGGTGGATGCCCGCGAAGACCGCGATCCGCGTTATTATGTCAACGTGAACCACAAATTCTAGAGCCACGACCGGACTTAGTCCACTTTGGCGGGCGAAGTTCGTCTCTTCGTCTGCTGGGCGGCGTGGACTTAGTCCAGTTCTAAGGCACCACTATTCCCGCGCTTGTGACGGTGATCGTTCCGAAGCTGTTGGTAAAATCTTGCTCCATCGTCAGGGTCGTGCCGCTGTCTCCGGCCACCTGCGTATAGGACATCGGCGTATCGCCGGGAACGCGGGTTAAAAGCAGCGTTACACCATCCCGATAAACCCGGCACTCCTGCGCGGTCGGCCCGCCGCCATTGATGGTCGAGGGTTGCAGCGTCAGGGAATTGCCCACACCGGGGGTGCCGTTGAGGCGCGGGCGGTCGCCAATCGGGTTTTGAACGCCGGAGAACATCGCGCCGCCAAGGTTGAACGGTGCGCCATAGGCCACTTCCTCGGCCCGCCGTGCGCTCATCTGCGCGACCACAATGCGCAAATCCACCGCGCCGGAAATCAGGCCGAAGGACACCTCGAAATTCTCACTGGCGGAATTGGAAAGGCGGACCTGCGGCACGGTGCGTAAAACGCCCGTGAACGCGCCCGTCAACATCCCGGCATTCACAAGCTCAACGGTCTTGCTGAACATCGCGCCGATATTGCCGAACCCCGCATAAAGCGTGGATACGCCGACCGGGGCGCTCGATCCGTCCGTGGCCGACACCTTGACATAGGCCCATGCCTCGCCGTAATCGCCAAATTCGAACGCGGCGACAACCTGATTAATTAGGGTGAGGATGCCAAGGGCCGAAGTCGTGCCGACAACGTCAATCTGTTGCGCCGGAAGGCCGCTGCCCACACCGGGAATGTCCACCGTGGTTTTGGAACACGTCGCCGTCACGCCGATGGTCGCGCCGCCGGAGGTGCCGTTGCTGGAGCAATAGGCGCTCCACCCGGTCGCCACGTCTCCGCTCGTCCCCGTCCCGGCCGTGCCGCCCGTGCCGGACAAATCCCAATTCGCTTCGAGGTTCGAGCCGGGGGCTGACGCGCCGTACAGAAGGCTTTCGGACGTGTCGAGATAAGGCAGGATATCCGCAGCATCCGCCGCGCCGATCAGCCGCGCCCCTGTTCCGTTGGGGTGCAGACCGTCATAAAGATATGTCAGGGAGATATCAATCGCGTCCACGCGGCTGCCGAGGGTATAAACCCCGTTCGCAGGATCGTGCAGCGTATCAAGCCAAGCGTTGAAGGCGGTCCATTTGGTCAGGTTGATTTCCGGGTTCGCGTTCGGCGTTTGGTTTGCGGTGCCCTTCAGCACCTTGCCCAGAAAAACCCGCCCGCCCAAGGCCAGAACATCGTCGATATGCGCCTGTAGCGTTGCTTGCATAATGGCCAGCGTCGCGGCGGCGTTGCTCATATCGTTCGTGCCGATGGCGAACATCACGATTGCGCCTTCGCGAACCTGCGAGAGCCACCAATCCTCGCGCCGCCCGATATAGGCCGTGGCGCTCACTTCCTGCGTCAGGACGGCACCGCCGATCCCCTGATTGCTGGCGGGGGTGCAGTAGAAATGGCCGTTGGTAAAAACGTTAAACCAATGCCGCCAAGCGCGATGGTTCGAGCTTGAGGAATTGGAAACGTTGGTGATGGAATCGCCCACGAAGATCAGCGGCGTGTTCAGCGGGATCAGGGGGGTAGAAGGGGAATCGGGCAGAATTTGGTCGGCAGCATTGAGCATGCGGCCCAAGCGGATCAGCATGGGAGGCTCCTTAAATTATCAGGTTTGGCTGGGTTAGAGGCGGTCTGCGCAGATAGGCGGGCGCAATACGGGCCATGATTATTAGGAATATAATGCTAATATTTTCTTGACGCAAGCTTTTTTTGCAGCGTTTGCGCTTGCGCCCCCGGATGGATACCATCAGCGACAGGAAGGGCAGGTCAGGATGGTGCGGTCAGGGGTCTTATTTTTGGCGTTTTGCGCCGCGTTATCGTGGGGCGGACCCGCGCAGGGCAGAGTCACGGCGGCCACCGCCAAACCCAAGCGTGTCACGATCAGCGCGGAAAAACCTAGCGTCGTCAGCATTACCTGGTATGCCAAGGGCAAACACACGCCGGAAGATCTGGTCCGCGTGACGATGGGCGAAGGCCAATTCTTTCTGGCGGACCGCAAAGGTGTTTTCCTTGATTTCGCCGGCGAAGAGACGACCAAGGAGTTCAGAACCGATAAAGACGGTACGTATTTGATCGCCTTCAAGGAGACCGTCACTCTGTCGCGCGCGATGGTGGAGCAAGCGGCCGCGGAGAACAAAAATATTTATTACGAACGCCGTTTTATGGACCATACGCTGGACGTGCCGGTTTTGGCGCACGTTATGTTTCAACCCGTCAGAAGCGTTGGCGACACGTTGGCGGTGACCGGCTTGAGGCTCAACTTTCCCGACAAAAAAGGCTTGTGCCATATCAAAACCGGGGAGAGCCTGAAGGCTGAAGCGCTGGTCGAAGTCGAGGGCAGCGGTATGCTCAAAGGGCGCTGGGAGATACGTAAGCGGCCGTTCCTTGATGAGTACCGCGTGTTAAGGCTGGTGCATTATCCGGTGAAGGAGGAGATCGTGCTCGGCCTTGAGAGCCCGGACCTTCCTAGCGAAGTTTCGGGGCCTATGGATGTGCGGCTGGTGATTACCGAGCCCAAGACCGCAGCCGAAGCGCCGATGATTTCATGTCTCGTCCGGGGCACCGGAGACGCGCCGCTTGAGGCTACCACGGACGCGGGCACGGCGTTGACGGTTCTCGCGCCATCGCAAGCCGGGCCGATCACGGCGCATATGCGCATCAAATGGAAGAGCGGTTCGGATTATCGTTTCTTCAGGATCGTTTTTTTGCGAGAGGATGGCGGGATCATGGCGGCGACGGAGGCGCCGCGCGGGGTCGATGAGATCGAGGTCACTGAGGAAATCGCCGCGCAGCTGGCTCCGGGGACAGCGTATCAGGTGACAGTCAGGGGCTACCGCTAGGTCAAACCGTGTAGCCGTTCAGGAATTCGTGGCGGTCGATGAGGTCCTCTATGCGGGCCTGCTGCTGGGCGGACCAGCGCACCGGGGAGAGGCTGCGGGCCGGTTCGCCGCTGACGACCGAGGCGCAGGCGCGGACGTAATCGTCTGGCGCATCAAGTTCGAGAAACGCCATGATGCGGCGGATGACGTGGCGCGGTTCGCGGACCAGATCCTCCTGACGCACCAGAAGCACTTGCCCGGGGTATTTGCGGTAGGCGAGCGCCGCGCCTTCGCAGGTTCTCTCGAAGGCGGACAAAGCGGCCTCGGGGTCCATGCCCTGCCGCGCGACCATCGCGTTGAGCGCGGCGCATGGGCTGCGGACCGCGTGGATCATCTTGACGGGGAGGCCGAATTTTTTCTCCATTGCGCCGATCAGGCCGATATTTTCGTAGAGTTGGAGCGCTGAGGACTGCGCCTTTTTGTCGCCGATGACGCGCAGGGTTTCATAGCCGCCCTGATGCATTCCGGGGACGGAATAGGAATAGCCGGTCCAGCGGGCGCCGTTGCGGCGGAAGTTGCGGGCGTTGAAGAGCATGAGGCGCGAGGCCTGTTTGAGTGTGAGGCCATTGCGGAACTGGCGCAGGAGGTTGAATTCCGTGGACATGACGATTTCGGGGTGAGCGTCGAGCATCGCGCCGATCAGGGTGCTGGCGCTCCACTGTGCGCCGATCAGCAGGGTTATGGCCTTGAGGTCTTGCAGTTCGGCGTCCGCCGGGGCGGAGAGGCAACCCGCCAGAACGCGGTTAACGTGCGGAATCTTTTCGGGGCTGCGGATAGATTTCAGAAGGGAAATGGACATATTACGTTCGAACCGGGGCGGGGATTGAGAGGATGCGGCGCGCCACGACGAACGCCGGACACGCTCCATCATACCGTTTCCTGCGGGAAATTCCACAGTCCGTTTAAAGCGTAACGCAAAAAAATCCAGATTTTTCATGGGGCAAGGCGGAGGACATTAGCCTTCAATTTGTTATAAAACTCCGGCAAGCCCTTTATTTACTTGCAAAAAACCGTGTGGTGGGTTAGGCGTTTTTCGTTGCGAAACCGGGCCTTTCAAGGTCATAATAGGCAAAACACGCTTACAATCGGTTCGGGGTTTTTGAAATAACGGGTGATCCACGATGAGGATTTTTTATTTTTCAGGCGCCTCCTTCCCCTCCTCCGAGGCACGGGCGGTGCATGTCGTGAAGATGTGCGAGGCGTTCGGCAAGGCGGGACATGAGGTCACGCTGTTTGCCATGGGCAACCCGAACATGGATACGCGCGAGATTTTCAAAAGCTATGATGTGGGCGGGCATTTCAGGCTGTCGCTCTCGAAAGATGTTAAAATCCCCCTGCTCTCCAATTACAAACGGCTCAAGCATATTTCCGAGCAGATGAAGAATTTCGGACGGCCCGACATAGTTTACGGGCGCGACCCGGTCGCGCTGGCCTTGTATGCCCCGCAGCGCATTCCCATGGTCTTCGAGGCCACACGCGCGCCCACGAGCAAGGCCGAGCAGACGGCCATCTCTAAGCTGATTAAGAAGCCCGGGTTTTCCGGCATCGTCGCGCTTTCGGACGCGCTCAAGCAAGATTTGCTCAAGCGGTTTCCGGTTTTGAAGCCCGAGCAGATTTTCGTCGCGCACGACGCGGCGGAGGTGCCGCACAACATTTCGGGCCAAGCGGAAACCATCGCTCCGCTCAAGGGCCGAAAAGACGCGACCAAGGTTGGATATGCAGGCACATTACATCAGGGCAAGGGGATTTCGATGATCCTGAAGGTCGCCCCGCTCCTGCCAGACTGCGATTTCCACGTTCTGGGCGGCACGAAGGCGGAGCTTGAGAAAATCGCGCGCACAAACCCCTCGGGCAATATCATTTTCCACGGCCATAGGCCGCATGCGGAGGTCGCGGGGATGCTTAAATCCTTTGATATCCTGCTTGCGCCTTATCAGCACGCGGCCCTTATTAAGACGGGCAAGAATATCTCGCGCTGGATTTCGCCCATGAAAGTGTTCGAGTATATGGCGGCGGGGCGGCCTATGGTCGCGTCGGACCTTTCGATTTTGCGGGAATTCCTGACCCACGGCGAGAACGCCCTGCTGGTTAATGCCGGGGAGCCGCTGGAATGGGTTGCGGCGATTCAGGCTCTGCGGAAGAATCCCGATCTCGCAAAGGAGATGGCGCACAAGGCGTTCGCGGACCTGAAAAACAATTTTACTTGGGACAAGCGCGCGGAGACGGTTCTGGATTTCGCGGGCGGCAAGCGGACCTCCATCCTCGCCTCGCGGCACAAGGCGGCGTAGGGCGCGGCGTGCTTGCCCTTACATTCCCGAGAAAGCAACGACGAGGGCGATCAGGTTGCCGAGTGCGAATGTCGCATATGATATTTTCAGCCAGAAGAATTTCGGGATAATCGAAAAGCGCGCGGTGTCGTAGAGGTCGTATGCAGCGGCGGAGGCGAGTTTCGAGGTGTCGTTAAAGACACACATAAAACGTTGCATGTAATCCTCCTCTTCCAGATGCCCTATATCATTGAAGTGAAGAATGTTCAGTCTGCGGTCGCTGGATTTTCTGTATTTGCGCTTGGGATAAATACAGATCATCGCGGCAAGGATGCTCAGCACCGCCGCGCAAATCGAGATTTGTGAGGCTTCGGGATAGGTGTTGCTCTCGATGGAACGGATGCACATCGGGATCAGGATCGAGTTGAGGAAGATCATCACCTGCGCCTTCTGGTCGATCATGCGCAGGATGACGGCGTATTTGTTGACGGTGGCCGAGATGACCTGGCCCCGCATGAGGGCTTCCCATTTCTTCTGGCTGGGGTCTTCGGGCGCGGGGGCGGCGGCTGGCGTGGCGGACATGGCTTTTCCCTGATCTGATTTATATGAGCGTTTTGCTCTTTTGGCGTTGTTTACAGCAAAAACAAGGATTTGGGCAAAGGTTTTTTGGGGTTTTTTCCGCTTAAAGGGCGTATTTTTTCTCTGGAAACCTAACCGTGCGATAATATACACTCCGCCTGATTCTGTAAGGGCGGCTAGTCATATCTATGATTGTTTGCGCTCGGCTTATGGGGATTTACGGTGATTGCCTTCGGTGCTTTTGAAAATTCCGGTCTTCCGCTTGCGGAGCGCCTGTCGGACGACGGGGGCAACGGGGATGAGCGCGGGCCGGATGACGGGCAACGGGAAACCAGCATTATCCTCAAGACCCGACCGAAGACCAAGAAGCCTTCGATGTACAAGGTTTTGCTGCTCAATGACGACTACACGCCGATGGAGTTTGTCGTCTTGGTGCTTGAAAAATTCTTTAACAAGAGCCGGCAGGAGGCCACGGATATCATGCTGACCGTCCATAGGCGCGGCGTCGGCGTGTGCGGCGTTTATACGTTCGAGATCGCGGAAACCAAAGTTGCGCAGGTTATGGATTTCGCGCGGGCGAACGAACAGCCTTTGCAGTGCACTATGGAGAAGGAGTGAGGCTTTTTTCGTCTCTTTTTGGGGATTCTTAATGTTTCTTAAATCGGTTTCCCCGATGTATAATAGAGCGAGGGGCGGATAAGGCCTTTCCCACCCTAGACAAGGAAGTATTAAGCATATGCTCTCCCGAAACCTTGAACAGACCCTGCACCGCGCTCTGGCCGTCGCCAACGAGAAGCGGCACGAGTACGCGACGCTCGAACACTTGCTGTTCGCGCTGGCGAGCGACCCGGACGCCATGGCGGTGCTGCGGTCGTGCGGGATCGATCTTGAGGACCTGAAGACCAAGATCATGCACTATATCGACACGGATCTGAGCTATCTGATCAATTACGAAATCGAGGAAGCCAAGCCCACGAACACGTTCCAGCGCGTATTGCAACGCGCGGCGATCCACGTTCAATCGTCGGGGCGGGAGGAAGTGACGGGCGCGAACGTGCTGGTCGCCATGTTCTCGGAGCGGGAGAGCCACGCGGTCTATTACCTGCAGGAGCAGGATATGACGCGCTTCGACGCGGTGAATTACATTTCGCACGGCATCGCCAAGGTCCCGACGCAGAGCCGGACGGATAAAGCGCCCACGGGTGTGGACGAGCCGCCGAAAGACGGCACGAAGACCGGGCGCGAGGCTCTGGACGCTTATTGCATCAACCTCAACGAAAAGGCCCGGCAGGGCAAGATCGACCCGCTGATCGGGCGGGAGAAGGAGGTCGAGCGCACGATCCAGATTCTGTGCCGCCGGTCCAAGAACAACCCGCTTTATGTCGGCGACCCCGGCGTGGGCAAGACCGCTATAGCGGAAGGCCTTGCCAAGCGCATCATCGAGAAGCAGGTGCCGGAAGTTTTACACGACGCGGTGATCTTCGCGCTGGATATGGGCGCTCTGCTGGCCGGGACCCGTTACCGGGGCGATTTCGAGGAGCGGATCAAGGCCGTTCTGACCGAGCTTGAGAATATCGATGAGTCGGTCCTGTTCATCGACGAGATCCATACGGTGATCGGTGCGGGGGCCACGAGCGGCGGGGCGATGGATGCCTCGAACCTGCTGAAGCCCGCGCTTTCGAGCGGGAAGCTGCGGTGCATCGGCTCCACGACCTATAAGGAATACCGGAACCATTTCGAGAAGGACCGGGCGCTGGTGCGGCGGTTCCAGAAGATCGACGTGTACGAGCCGAGCCTTGAGGACGCGGTAAAGATTTTGAAGGGTCTGCGCCCCTATTACGAGGCGCATCACAATGTGAAATACACGACGGCCGCCATTCAAGCGGCGGTCGAGCTGTCGTCCAAATATATCGGGGACCGCAAGCTGCCCGACAAGGCCATCGACATTATCGACGAGGTGGGCGCGGCGCAGATGCTGGTGCCCGAGGCCCAGCGCAAGAAGACGATCGGCGTGAAGGATATCGAGGAGGTCGTGGCGGTCATCGCGCGGATCCCCTCCACCACCATCAACAAGAACGACCGGGAGGCGTTGCAGAATCTCGACCGGGATCTCAAGCGGCTGGTGTTCGACCAGGATCAGGCCATCGATGCCATTTCCAACGCCATCAAGCTGTCGCGCGCGGGGCTGCGGGACGCCGAGAAGCCCATCGGGTGTTATCTGTTCTCGGGCCCGACGGGGGTCGGTAAGACCGAGGTGGCGCGGCAGTTGGCCAAGTCTCTGGGCGTCGAGTTGATCCGTTTCGACATGTCGGAATATATGGAGCGGCATTCGGTTTCGCGCCTGATCGGCACGCCGCCGGGGTATGTCGGGTTCGATCAGGGCGGGCTTTTGACCGACAAGGTGGACCAGCATCCGCATTGCGTGCTGCTGATGGACGAGATCGAGAAGGCGCACCCGGACCTGTTCAATATTTTGCTGCAGGTCATGGATTACGGGAAGCTGACCGACAATAACGGCAAGAGCGTGGATTTCCGCAATACGATTTTGATCATGACGACGAATGCGGGCGCGCAGGACATGGCGCGCAAACCCATCGGGTTCGGGCGCGAGGTCGGCAGCACCATGGATTACGCGGAGAACGAGGCCATCACGAAGATGTTCTCGCCGGAGTTCCGCAACCGTCTGGACGCCATCGTGCCGTTCCAGAACCTTCAGCCCGAAACGGTCGAGAAGGTGGTGGACAAGTTCATCATCCAGCTGGAATCCCAGCTTTCGGACCGCAACGTCTCCATCGAGCTTTCGCACGCGGCGCGAAAATACCTGGCCGAGGCCGGGTACGACGTCACGATGGGCGCACGGCCGCTGGCGCGGATCATTCAGGAGAAGGTCAAGCGGCCTCTGGCCGAGGAGATTCTGTTCGGCAAGCTTGAGAAGGGCGGGCTGGTCTTCATCGACTATGACGGCAAAGCGTTGACGTTCACCTATCAGGACGACAAGGAAGCGGCCAAGCTCAAGGCGAAGCTCAAGAAGAAGCCCAAGGCGCTTGAGGCCGAGAAGCTGCCTGAATAGGGGGATTGGCGAATTATCTGTCCAGAGCGCCCAGTCGGGGCACGCTTAGGCCATTTGCCGGGACCGACATTTCATTTTCTCTTGTGTTCTGTGCTTCTATTCCCGTTCGCCGGTTCAGCGTGCCGATAAAATCCCCTAGAAGCTGTTGTTCATGGGACCCTGCGGGAAATCCAGCGGTTTCACGAACGCGCTCGGCTAAATTTCGTATCGCGTTCATATCCCCGCTGCGCATGATTGCGGCTCCCGGGGGAGTCTCCGCGTTCTGGGGGTTATAGTTCCATAGAGCCTGATGCACGGCGAATTCCGAAGCCCCTGCATTGGTGAGATTTTGCATCCGCTCTTCGAAGCCGGATGCCGTCCTCAATAAATCCTGATCCGACATCGAGGAGAGTTGCTCCGGGGGCATATCGAGCACCTGCTCTATCGCCAAAAAGGTCTTGTATCCATAGCGATAGTTTTCAAAAAAACCTTCGGCGTTTTGCCCCAGACTCTCGGGATCCATGAAAAGAGCGTGCATCATTCTGGTGTCGGCGATGAATTGCAGTGTCTCCGCCCCGTCAGGATTTAACTGAAGCGCTTTTGCCGCCCCGAAGAAATCCGCGCCCGCCTCCGAGAGGCCAAGAGTATGAGAGCCTTCGTGATGCGCCAACCAGTTTACGTAGACCGCATTCTGGCTTTCGCTGAAGTCGAAGGAATAGGTCTCTCTCAGGGTTTCGGTATTTATATCTCCGTAACTGCGCGTAAAGTCGCTCTCTGTTCGCACGAAATCCGCGAGTGAGTGCCCCGTATTGATCACCGCGAAATTATATTCATCGTACCCTTGGTTTCCCGCGTAATCCGGGTTATTGGCTACGGCGGAAACGATGTTGTTTATTTTATCGGATATATTGTCCCCTGCTCCGGTCGCGCTCGCGAACCGAACAAGTTCGTTTACATAGGCTTGTTGCTGCTGGGGGTCTAAAACTCTGTAATCTTCGATGTTAAACAGGGCATAGCCCTGAGGAGAACCTTCGGCGTCCTCTCCGATCACATAGCGGGCGGGCAGTTGCCTATCTCTTGCTTCATAATCTTGCGTCATGTGCAGATCCCGGTGTTTTCACACCTCTTGCCGGCACAAGCCTGAGTGGATGAAGGCGGTTTTGCACGCCTTTTTGTTCCGCACGACTTACCCCTGCTTATGCAATCTTTTATAATTATCAACACTATAGCATGGTATCTGATTGCCCGGATTATTGTCAAATGTGCTCCGGCGGGGCTATTCCGGCGGGGGGTTCGGTTACGGGGCTCCAGCGTTGGCGGGGGCCGAGCATTTCCAGCTTGAGAATTTTAAGGGGCTGCTCGCCGGAGTATTTCAGGCTGATGCCGTTCGTGTCGTCGCCGCGATTTTCCTTGCGGCGTTCGCGGTCGATCGCGTCGCGGATGACCTGCTCCTCATGCTTTAGATAGGCCTCGCCTTTTGTCTCCGCCAGATAGTCGCGCAAGGCTTGCAGCAAGGCGTATTCGGAGATACGGGGCGCGGCGGTGATTTCGCGGACGCGTTCGCGGAAATTTTCGGTGGGGAGCGAACGCAGCATGGCGAGGTGGTCGGCGTCCATCGCCTTGTCCCACGCCATGAAGACGGTTATCGCCTGCGTCTGATAAGCGGGAACCACGTCCAGTTCCAGACCGTCGCGGGTGTCGTCCTCCACCGCGCGGATCGCGTTCACGACCGTGCCGTCGGAGAGGGTGATTGCCCCGGGCGCGGCCCGTTCGAGGTCGGGTGTGAAGCGGAACAGGGCGGATTTGCCGATGCCGGGATTGTCCTCGTAGTCGATGTCCCAGCCGGGGCCAAAATCGCATTCCACGGTCACAATGACCTGCGGACCGACGCGCTGGGCGATCAGGGGATCGTCGTTTTCATCAAGGGGGGTTTCGCCGATGCCTTGTGTGTGGGCGCGGCTGCTGTTCACATAGAACCCGTTGCGCTGGCCGGAGTGAGGAACCCATTGCGGGCCGTTGGTTATAGCCTGACGCTCGAAGAGGGAGCGCAGCGTGGAATCGTCCTTCCCCGCCGTGGTCAGATGGTACATGAGGACCGGCTTGGCCATGGTCTTTTCCCGCCCGCGTGTTATTTTTTAACCCGGGATCATTATACATAAAAATTGTTAAGGCCCAAATTATTTGAGTTCGAAGAGGGCATCGACCTCTACGGCTACGCCGCGCGGCAGGGAGGATACGCCCACGGCGGCGCGGGCGTGCTTGCCCGCCTCGCCCATCACGGCGGCGATCAGGTTGGAGGCGCCGTTGGCCACCTCGGGCTGGTCGATGAAGTCGGTGGTGGAGTTGACGAAGACGCCCAGACGGACGCAGCGGGCGATCTTGGACCAGTCGCCGTCCACGGCGCGGTTGACCTGCGCGAGAATATTGAGGGCACAGGCCTCGGCGGCCTTCTGGCCCTCTTCCTTTGAGAGGTTTTCACCCAAGCGGCCCTTATGCATCGGCTGGCCGTTCAGGAAGGGAATCTGCCCCGCCACATGAATCATCTTGCCCGAAATCACGAAGGGCACGTAGTTGGCAGCGGGCGCCGCCGCTTCGGGGAGGTCGTGTCCGAGTTCCTTGAGTTTGGCTTTGATATCCATGTTTCTTCCCTTTCCGTATGGCTCTTCCTCTGCCATAATCGGCGGGCCTTGTAAAGGCCGAGTTCTCGCGCTAAAAGAAGGTCAAAAGGTTTCGGCTTATGGGTTTTTTCAGTTTCCTCGGCGCACAGTCGCCCGCGTATACGGCGGTTTTCACGCTGTTTTCGCGCGGTTCGCGCGTGGGGACGGACCCGATGGGCAACAAATATTATGAGGCCGCGCCGCGCAAGGGTTATAAGCTGACCCGGCGGTGGGTGATCTATAAAGGTGCGCCGGAGGCCACGAAGGTCCCGCCGGAGTGGCACGGGTGGCTGCATCATCAGACGGACATCGTTCCGAAGGCTGACGGGCTTTCCTTCCGCAGGCCTTGGCAGAAGCCGCACCAGCCGAATATGACGGGCACGACGGGGGCCTACCGCCCGCCGGGGCATATCCTCGAAGGCGGGGTGCGCGACAAGGCGACGGGCGATTACGAGGCGTGGAGCCCGCCGGATTAAGGTTTTTTCTATTCAATCGAGGACTTTTGAATCATGAAACGCAGCGTTATCGAAACCATTCTGGGGGGAGTCGTCATCGTCTCCGCGGGGATGTTTTTGTCGTACGGCTATAAGACCGCCGAAGTCGGCGGCGTGGGCGGGTATCCGGTCACGGCCGATTTTTCGAGCATCGGCGGACTCAAGCCCGGTGACAAGGTGCAGATCAGCGGCGTCAAGGTCGGCACGGTGCGCAACGTGGAGCTTGTGCCCGAGACGTATCTGGCGCGGGTGCATCTGGATATCGACCCGGCCTATAAACTGCCCAAGGACACGGCGGCGCTGATCAGCAGCGAGAGTTTGCTCGGGGGCCTTTATATGTCGCTTGAGCCGGGGGCGGAAGACGACACGATCGCGCCGGGCGGGCAAATCCAGTTCACGCAGGCCCCGCAAAATCTCGAACAGCTTCTGGGACAATTCATTTTCAGTCTTCAAGATGAGAAAAAAGACACACCGCAAACCGAGCAGCCGTAAGGCGCTTTTGTGCGTTCTTGGCGCCGGGGCCTGTCTGCTTTCGCAGGCGGCCTTCGCGCGCGAGATGTTCGAGCAGCCGCGCATCAAGCTGCGTTCGCTTGAAAAAACCACGGCGCGCACCATGACGTTCGAGGCGGATGTGGGCAGCACGCTCAAGTTCGGATCGCTGTTTATCAAGGTGCAGTCGTGCCAAAAATCCTCTCCTGTGGAACGGCCGGAGGCGGCCGCGTTCCTGCAAATCTGGGAAGAGGCGCCCGAAGGCGCTGAGAAAGCCGGAGACGAAGCGGAATCGCAGTGGGTTTTCAGCGGGTGGATGTTCTCTTCTGCTCCTGCCCTCTCGCCGATGGACCACCCGATTTACGATGTTTGGGTTATGGATTGCATGGGCGCCGAGGGTGAACCGACGGTCACCGCCGCGGGCAGCGAAGATGTTGAAGGAGGGGCCGGCTTAGCGGAGAATGCCGAGCAGCCGCCCGAAACCAAGGATTTTAACAGTCTTTTGCAGGGCATTACGGGTGTGAGCGATGCTCCTGCCGAAGGGGCCGATAACGGCGATGCCGCGCCGCTTGCTGACGATAGCGGCCTGAAAACCCCTACTCCGCCGACCATTGCCGAGCCTGAAGCCGAAGACATCATCGAAGACGAGACGATCGGTCTGCCCGGTTCGGAATAACTTTCCACAGTTTGTTGCAATCAGCTCATGTCCGAACGCAGGTGCAGCCCCTGAGAGTCAGGGGCTTCTTCCTCCGTCGGCCACTGGGCGTGGGCCGTTTCGTAAAGTGCGTCAGGGTTCAAGAACGGGTTGTTGCTCATCAAGACGGCGGCGGCGACATCGTTTCTGTCCCGCACCACAATATCAACATAGGCGGGGAGCTTCTCCGGGTTCACTGTGCCCTTGGCGTCAATCAGAATGGTCATCATCCCCAGCGCCTTGGCATGTTTGAGGTTGGAAACGCTATCTTCCACCATTGCGAACCCGCGCCCGCGCCGCGAAGTCTCACGGGTCTGGGGGACGCCGATTTTGTCTAGCAGCGCGGCGTACATGGCCGGGCTCTGGTTTTTTCCGGGGTGGCCTGGAACATCATCTTTATGGATCACATCATCGTGCGCGGCGCTGAAGAGATGGGTCAGGCGGTTACGTTCCAGCGAGTATTCGGTCCATTCTTCGTTGCCGTGGGTGGCGATATACACGCCGATGCCCGCGTTTTTCAAGGTCATGATCGCCATTTCAGGCGGATCTGCGCGGTCGAAAAAATCGCTTTCACGGGTCAGTTCAACAAGGTTGTGGTAATGGTCGCGGCGCAGGCGCGCCATGTCGAGCTTGTATTCGTGCTCGAAAATGTCCAGCGCACCGCCGTATTGTTCTTTGCTTTGCTGCATCAGATATTCAATTTCGTGGGCGCCGCGATACGAGAGCTGGGTTTTTACGGCCATCACAGCCGCGCGGGTATGGTAGTCGGGCGCGTTGTCGGGCTCATTATACAAAGTGCCGTCATTATCGAAGACGACGCCTTCGATTTTATGGGGATGCCTGAACGGTTCGTTCCTGTTAAAGATTACAGCCATTTCACAACCCTGTCCGAACAGCGGCTTATGCCGCTTTTAATTATTCCGACATTATTCCCATTTTTTTTGCTTATGTCAAAAGAAAGCACGCGGGAGGCCGGGCGATAAAAAAGGCCCGCGCGGTGCGGGCCTTCTTAGGATTTCTTTTCTATGCCAGAGGCTTAAGCAGCTTTGGCTTTCGATTTTTCGCGCATCTGGTCGGCGGCGGCCACCATGTTCTTGAGGGCCTGCTTGACTTCCGGCCAGCCACGGGTCTTCAGACCGCAGTCCGGGTTCACCCAGATCTGGCGTTCGTCGAGAACCTTTTTGGCTTTTTCCAGAAGATCAACCATTTCCTGCGTACTGGGCACGCGCGGAGAGTGGATGTCGTAAACGCCCGGACCGATTTCGTTCGGGTATTTGTACTGCGCGAACGCATCGAGCAACTCCATCTGGGAGCGGGAGGTCTCGATGGAGATCACGTCCGCATCCATCGCGCCGATCGAATCGATGACGTCGTTGAACTCGGAGTAGCACATGTGCGTGTGGATTTGCGTTGCATCCTCGACGCAGCAAGCGGTGATGCGGAAATCTTCCACCGCGTTGTCGAGATAGGCTTTCCAGTCGGCCTTACGCAGGGGCAGACCTTCGCGGAACGCGGCCTCGTCGATCTGGATCATGCAGATGCCCGCCTTTTCAAGGTCGGCCACCTCATCGCGGATCGCCAAAGAGATCTGCTTGGAGGTCAGGCTGCGGGGCTGGTCATCGCGAACGAACGACCATTGCAGGATCGTGATGGGGCCGGTCAACATGCCCTTCATGATCTTGCCGGTCTGTTCCTGCGCGTACTTGGACCATTCCACGGTCATCGGGTTCGGGCGGGACACGTCGCCGAAGATAATCGGCGGCTTCACGCAACGCGAGCCGTAGGACTGCACCCAGCCGAATTTCGAGAAGGTGAAGCCGGCCAGCTGTTCGCCGAAATACTCGACCATGTCATTGCGCTCGGGTTCGCCGTGCACGAGCACGTCGATGCCGATTTCATGCTGGAATTCCACGACGGCGCGGATTTCAGCCTGCATGGCTTCCTTGTATTTCTTGTCGTCGATCTTGCCCGCCTTGTGGTCGGCCCGCGCCTTACGGATTTCAGCCGTTTGCGGGAAGGAACCGATGGAGGTGGTCGGGTAAAGGGGCAGGTTCAGCGCCTTGTGCTGGATCTCCTGACGCTTGGAGAAGGGCGACTTGCGCTTCTTCATGGCGGGGGTGATATCCTCGACACGCTTTTTGACGGCCTGATCGTGGATGCGGCTGGAGGTGCGGCGGTCTTCCTGAACCGCGTTGCTGGCCTTTAGCTCGTCCGCGATGGCGCCCTGGCCTTCGTTGATGCCCTTGGCGATGGTGGCAATTTCAGAGAGTTTCTGGGTGGCGTAGGCCAGCCAGCTCTTGATCTGCTTGTCCATGTCCTTTTCGCTGTTCAGATCGACCGGCGTGTGCAGGAGCGAGCAGCTCGGCGCGACAAACACGTTGTCAGTCCCGAGTTTCGCCACAGCCTTTTCGATCAGCTTGAGCGATTTGGCGATGTCGTTCTTCCAGATGTTGCGGCCATCGACGACGCCCACAGACAGGATCTTGCCCGCCGGGATTTTCGCCAAAGCGGCATCCAGATCACGGTCGGCATTGTTCGCGCCGGTGTTCGCCTGACCGGGGCCACGGCAAAGGTCGATGTGGAACGCATCGACGGGGGCGGCGAAGAATGCGCCCGCGTTATCGCGCAGCGTATCGAAGTAGCTGGTGACGATGATCTTGAGGCCGGGGACGGCTTCGCGGATTTGCTTGTAAGCATCCTTGAAGGCTTCCTGATATTGGGGCTCCAGGTCAAGAGCCATAGCGGGCTCGTCGATTTGAACCCACTGCGCGCCGAGGTCCTTGAGTTTTTTGAGGATCTCGATGTAGACCGGGAGCATCTTGGCGACCAGCGTGCTGCGGCAGGCGTCAAAGCCGGCCTGCTTCTTGCCGATACGGGCGAAGGTTACGGGGCCGACGAGAACGGGGCGGGTTTCGATGCCCAGATCTTTTGCCTCTTTGAAGTGATCAAACACTTTCGAGGAGGAGAGCTTGAAGCTCGTTTCGGCGGTGAATTCGGGAACGATGTAGTGGTAGTTGGTGTCGAACCACTTGGTCATTTCCATCGCGGTCACGTCCACGCCGCCCTGCTGGCGGCCGCGAGCCATCGCGAAGTAGGTGTCCAGATCGACTTCCTTGCCGTCCCAATTGTAGCGGGCGGGCACGCAGCCGAGCGTGCAGATCATGTCGAGGACCTGATCGTAGAAGGAGAAGTCATTGGAGGGGATGTGGTTGATGCCGGCATCCTTTTGCAGTTTCCAGTTATGGGCACGCAGGGACTTCCCGGTCGCGAGAAGGTCTTCCTTTTTGCTGTTGCCTTTCCAGTAATCTTCGACGGCTTTTTTCAGTTGGCGCATATCGCCGATGCGCGGGAAGCCTAGGTTGGTAGCGAGAACCATTTAATTCCTCCATATAGGGGCTTTTTAAAACAATAAATCTTGAATGGGATAGAACGGTTCCGGGCAAAGATCAAGAAAAAAGCGCGATTCCGGGGCTTTGCTGAGAAAATAAAATGTCCCGGATTCTTAAGGGATTCAGCCGTAATGGTTTTCCGAAATGTCGGGGGCGGGATCGTCGAGCTGGTCGTTGGCGGCGGGGTCGGTGAAGATGTGCTGGCCGGACATGAAATCCGTGGCGTGACCGATCCATGCGCGGCCGGGTTCCTGGACCGAAAAGCTGGCGATGCGGCTTGCACGTTTCAGGGCAATCTCGGGATCGTTGCCTTTGAGGGTAAAGAGTGCGAAGGCCGCCGTGCGGGCGTCGCCCGTGCCGAGTTGATCGACCACGGGGAATTTCATCACAGGGATCTGGCCCCGGCGCCCGTGATTGTGGGTCATGACCGGCTCTGTGCCGTCGGAAACAGCAATAAAGGCTTCGGGGTAGCGCGCGGTGAGGCGGGAGAAGATCCCCTCCCCGTTCTTATAGGCGCCGTTGATCATGTCGGGCAGGCGGGCCTCGGCGGGCGCGAGGATGTAATCGCAGGCTTCGAGGGTTTTCTGATACTGCCACGCCTTGTCGTAGTCGGTGACCGGGTAATCCATCAGCACGGGGACGCCCGCCTCTTTCGCGGCGAGGGCGGCGGCTTCGGAAATTTCCGGGAAGTGGTGGGTAACGATGACCAGATCGGCGCCCTTGACCGCTTCGATCACCTGTTCCTCCGCCCCGGGGTCGTAGGGCTTGACCTGTTGCGGAAGCATATGGTCGAGCGGGCCTTTCGCGTTCATCTTCGCCTGGCCGAATTTTTCGGAGAGCGAGACGAAGCGGCCGCCCGCGAAAGAGATCACGGTGTTGTCGTCGAGGCGAAAATCCTGATTGGCGGCCAGGTCGCGTGTGTCGATGCCGACGGCTTCGAGACCGCTATAGACCTCATGGCGCAGGTTATAGTCCTGATGTTCGCGCCCGATCTTGGTGAAGAAAGTGACGTGCAGCGGCATGTTCATGGTGTTGGCAAGTTGCTTGAGCGCAATCGCGACGTTCGCGCCGCCGCCGCCGACAGCGGAATAGGAATGTTCGGCACGGAATTTGCCGTCCTCGATGGAATCGAGACCGGGGTGCAGGCGCACACGATCCATGTTCGTGGCACCCACAATCACAACATGCGGCGCTTGTCTGGCCATTGACGCGTTACACCCCTTAGATACGCCCAGAATATTTTTGTCTTAATTTGTTAAATTTTCTGTATTCCTCTCAAAGGATACAAAAAACGGGCTGTTCTGGCAAAAAGATTGGCTTGTGCGTTGCAGCAAATTCTTGCCTAGCGCGGGGTGGGCGGCGGAGATGGTCCAAAGAGCGATGTTTCGGAGCGGCCGTAGATTTCCGGCTCCCTTTGGCGCAGGAGCCGCTCGGTCTCGGCGAGTTGTTCGGATGAGATGTGGTCGCCGTAGGCGGTCATGGGCGTGATGCGCAGGCCGAAGCTCAGGGGCTGGTTTTCGCCGGAGTCCACGACCACCCGTATACCGCGCGAATCGAGATCGTAGAGATAGCCCTCGAACGCCTCGTCGTTTTCGCGCAGGCCGTGGAGGTTGCGGATTTCGGGCGGCTGGTCCTGAAGCGTTTCCTCAGTTAGGAATCCGAGAAGCTTTCGCGTATTGAAAATCTGTTCCTCTGTGAAGCCGTTGGGCGCGTCGAGCACGGGATCGTATCGCGAGAAAAATCCGCCTTGCGATACGGTTTTTTGCGGGCCTTCGAAGAAATCGACGACCTGATCCCACAGGCTGGGCCTATATTCCACGACGTTGGTCGAGCGGCGCTGACCCTCAAGATTGAGGCCGATGGAGGGGTCGGCCCGGCGCATGGCTTCGCGCTCCGCCGCGCGTTGCTCCTCGCGTTCGATCAGCTCTCTGGGGGTCAGAGGACCATCCGTCATTTTATGTTTTCCCCTCCGCGCGGCACGCCCTGTAAATTCTTGTTTCTTATGGGGCTATTTTAGCCGTGGCGGGGGTTTTATGCAAAAAAATACTTGTTGGCCAGTCGGCTTCACAGGGATTTAGACGAAAAATCATGCTTTTCCGGGGTTTCGATGGGCATAGGTAAAGGCCCGGCGCAGCCCGAGCAGCAGCAACCGCCGCCGTGCGTGTTGCTTTGGGGGCCGGGTTTTACAGCTGCTCGCTCGTCTGCGGTTTGCGCCTGAACCTCTGATGAGGCCTGCACAAGGGCGCAGGCGGCGGCCATTAATGCGATCACTCTGCGTTTCATGGTCATATTCTCCCTGTTCATGTTTGGCGTGTTATCTGCCCGCCTCCGGTGCGGGGGTATTTGTGCATCGTCTATAGCCTTCGGCGACTTCGTCCTGCCCTATCTTGTGGACCGCCAAGTGATCGATCAGGCCCTTGATCTGCTGCGGGTTCGTGCTGGGGCTGTTGCGCGAGGCCAGCAGCCATTGCCTTTGCCATGGCGGGAGGCGCTCAACGGCCTGCTGGTCGATCGGTTCGTATTGCGCCACGAAGGCCACAGTCAGGGCCTGGCCTTGCGCGGTTTTGTGCAGCTTTCCGCAATCCACCGTCACGGTCGTGCCGTTCCGCAGGGCCTGGTTGAAGGCCGCCGGGGTTTCCTGCGCCGCCGCGTCCGGGGCCGAGAGGCTCAGGAAGGCGGAAAGAGCGGAGGTGGTCAGTAAATTTTGTGCTTTCATCGGCGGTTGCCCCTGACTGTTGTCTTTAAAATGTTATAATATAACATCTTGGGCGTCATCAAGAATTATGACGCATAACGCCCTCATTTTTTTCACAGGGGGAAGTCATGGGTAAAGGGGCAGTTTCTCGTTCTAAAGCGCCAAGCACTAAAGGCTCCTGAATATTTATTCAGGAGCCTTTAGAATTCCTATGTGCTTACGCGCCTCTATTTTTCAGGCGGCGCGCCTGCGAACGATTAGTTCGTACCGTTCAGCGTCTCGAGAACATCGTCGATGTTTTCAGTGCCAACGATCGTCTGTTCCACATCGGTATTTTCTTCCGATGTTGCGGTTTGGTCGCCTTCAGAGTCCTGATCGACATCAACGTTCGCACCTTCCGAATTGTTCAGAATGATGCAGGTGTTGTTGGCCTGAGCCGTCGAGCCGTCGCTGTTGCCACCGCAGACCAGATTCACGATGCTGGCCGCACCGCCGCCGCTGACTCCATTACCACTGCCGCCTTCTTCAACGGAGCGGATCAGGGATGCGATACCAGCGCGGTTCTGGGGCGTAAAGCTCCAGGGCTGGTTGTTCATCTGCGCGTGGGCCGGAACAGTGTAGAACGCCGTGACAGCCAGAGCCGCCGCAACGATCATTTTTTTACCAGTGTTCATCTTCGTCATCTTCTTTTGCCTTTTTTTGCGAGGGTGGGGAGCGGGCCTAAACCCGCTCCCCCTCAAATTTATTTAGCAGTCATTCAGACGTATAAGCCTGAATTACTCGCCAACGGACGGGCTGTTGACGCTGATGCTGACGTTGTTACCAACAGCCGTTGCAACAGAGTTAACCAGCGGGCCTTCCAGCGCGCCGAGGTTCGCGTAGCCTTCAACAGACACGAGGCCAACGCCGGAAGTGGCGGTGACATCAGCGTAGTTGAACTGCGTCAGGTCAGCGATCAGGAATGCATCGCCTTCGGTGTTCGCATTCAGCTCAACGCTGAGGTTGTTACCAACCGCAGTTGCTTTGCTGTTAACGGAAGCATCTTCGATCAGACCAACCAGAGACGTCGCGGTGACTTGACCGGGCTCGATCACACCAAGCAGACCGCCGAGTACAGCAGCCGTCAGGATGTCGGTGTGGGTGTTGCCGGCAGATTCGCCTTCAACTTCTACTTCTGCGTCCAGAGAAGCAACTTGGGGGGTACGATCATCGAAGATCGAGTTGAAACCACCGAAGTTGTACTGAGCGTCATGCAGGTTGATAGCAACCGTGCTTTCGATCGACTGGTTGTTGGCAACAGCGGTTGCAACGCTGTTCACTTCCGGAAGATCAACAGCATCCTTGACGTCTACTTCAGACGGGGGAACCGTGACTTCGCCGAAAGCGCGGAAGGTCAGGACCAGCTGGTCAGAACCTTCATCGAGGGTGTCGCCGAGCAGTTCGCCTTGCAGCGGGCTGTCGCCGTTACCAGCGGTCGGGCCAACGGGCAGAACGATCGAAGGATCAACATCGTCGTTGGTGGTGGTGACGAAGGTGAAGGTTTCGTCGATGAGGACGGTTCCGCCTTCGCCATTGCCGACAACGGGAGCATCGTTAGAAACGCCCAGAACGACAGAGGTTGCGGTTACATCGCCGATGTTCATCTGGATCTTTTCGATTTCGACCAGACCGGAGATGTCGAAGGTGTCATCAACATTGATGGTGATGTTTTCGATGCTGGTTACGGTTTTATTCCATTCCCAGTCAACATCATCGAACGCCTTGGCGGAAGTGGCACCGAAGCCCAGTACCATTACCGACGCGGACGCCAGCAAAAGGGTTTTAGAGATTTTCATTGGTAGTTACTCCTTCTTGAGAGTTGTTGGTTGTATCGGGCCGCTGTAGGTACGACTCCATGAAGTCGCTTTCCGTGAGGCCACAGCCCGGAGCCTCTGGAAGTCTTAAAAATTCAGTCATAATGTTATAGACCGCCATTTCCGCAACAGAGCGAACGCCCAACTGCATCGGTTCGTTGCGGATCGCGCCCGCATCGAATTCAATGAGGGTATCGCCGAAGAAGCGGAAGACGTTTGCCTCAACTTCGTAACCCATGATCTGCTTTTGCAGGCTGGATACGTAGCGGATCGCAAAGTTGCGGGAGTCAATTACACGCAGATCCATGGCCACGTTGACCACGACCGTGCGTGCGCCGCCGCCCATGCCCTTTACAAAGAGCTGGGCGCCGCCGGAGACGATGTTGTAGTTGAGCTCGGTCAAGGCGCCGACGACGATAAAGTCACTGGCCGGGAGCGCGGCGTATTGAGTCCGGGAGAGTTTCTTTTGTTCGGAGAGTTTGACTTCCGCCAAGGGGATCCGGAGATCCAAGCGCTCGACCATGTGGACCTTACCGGTCTTCGCCATCGCGCTGATCACCATTTCGGAGGCGCCCTGAGTCAGAGCGTGGCCGTTTTCATCATAATTGACCTGACCGGTTTTGTCGGCGATTTCACCGACCGCAAAGATCGGGAGATTATTCGCCGGAACATCGCGCATCGCCTTCAGGCATTGGCTATAGGGCGTATCGTTGTTGGTCACGTGGTAGCTGAATGCGGGCTTCACACCGATATTCTTGCCGTCGACAGTCGTGGTCGGGGCGCAGCCCGCCAGAAGGAGGCCAAAAAGTGTGATGCAGGTTGTTACTCTTGGAAGAGACATGTCATTCCTCAATTCGAATTGTTCAATGTTATAAAGCTGAATGAGGCTGACCTTAACGACTTATAAGGTTGGGTACAGGGGTAATATGGGCAGGGATTTTACCCATACGATTTACCTCTTTTGGGCAATATACCTATAAAGAGGTACTTCTTTCTAGCTATCCCTTGATCTCTAAAGCGATTATGCGATGTTCCTTATTTTCTTTGGCTTGGTAACGCTTCGTTTACGAATTCCGAATTAAGCTTTGTGCATGAATGGTTTCGGTTTTTGCTGGCGGATATTAGGAGTTAGTGATGATCTGCGGGTTGTCATGGCCCTAACCTCCCTCTAGAATCGAAAGTTAAAGAATCACATAGGAGATTCGCATGAAGTACCCCCTCTTCGTTTTCACCCTCGCTCTTGGTATCGGTTTTTGCGCTTTACCGGCACAGGCGCAGATGAACAATAAGCCGTTTTCCTTCAAGGGCTCACCGGATGGCGGTGTGGGCATGAGCATAGGCGGCAAGCAGGCGATTCTCAACCAAGAGATCTTCGGCTCTACGCCCAAAAACATGATCCGCGGCGCTGACGGCCAGCTTTTGAGCCTGACTATGGGCGAAGGCCGCGTGGCTATCGTCAGCAACGAAGGGAATTCCGGATTTCTTCCGGGCTTCAAGGGTTCGAGCTTCCGCGGCGATAACCCGGACATGTCTTATGGCGTTTTCAATACGTTTTTTTCACCCAAAAACAACGACGGCATATCCTCCTCAACGCTTGCGGCCCTGCATACCGGATCGGTGATCAGCACCTGGACGGCGCGCGTGGCAACGGGAAGCGAAGGTATTTCGTATCTGCCCAGCAGTTCGGTTGATAACTGGACCGCCATGGTGGACGGCCTGCAATAAGCCATCAAGCCGTATCATAATTTAAAAAGGGCCGCCCGAAAGGTGGCCCTTTGACTTTGGTTCGTTCGGCTGATTTCAGTGCAGACCTTCGGCAACCGCCTTGGCTCTTCTGGTGGTGCTGATTTCCGGACAGGGAACAACCCCGTTACGGATCGCCCAGATCGCCGCCTGAGTCCGGTTGCCGAGCCCCAGTTTGCGCAGGATCGTCTTCAGGTGAACCTTGACGGTCGATTCCGTGATGCTCAGCTTACGCGCGATGAATTTGTTGGTGTCGCCGTTGGCAAGGCAGGAGATGATATCCAGCTCGCGGTCGGAGAGGTCGTATTCGTCGGGGTCTTCGCTGTTGAAGTTGGTGACCCACGAGTCCCAGCCCTTGGTCAGGAGGGACGCCATCGAGGTGGGGAACACTTTCTCTCCGAGCATGATGAGATTCAGGGAGCCGATAAAGGCGCTGGCCGAAATGTCCTTCAGAATAAAGCCATCCGCCCCGGCGGAAAAACAATCGCGGATCAGGATGGAGTCCATGTCCTGAGACAAAATCACGATGCGCGCATCGCGAAAGCAAGACTTAAGCGTGTTGATCGTGAGGGTGGCGTCGTCGCTGTCCTCGTCTACGCCGCAGACAACAAGCTGGACATCTGCGCCGCAGAGCTGTGTTGCGGCATCGCCCGCGTTTTTCAATTCGAGGACAGTGTCATAGTGAGACTGGACCAGAAGACTTTTCAGTCCTTCCCGAATGAATGAATTTTTTTCAATCAGAAGGGTAGTCACTCTATTCATATACACTCACCGATATTACAACTATTAGTTTATTTCTATTTATTTTTTCATCTACTTGCTGTCACCGTTTCCGGCTTTACGCCAGACGAAACGCAACGCAGACGTCTTAAATGTGATTTGAGCGACAATGTATAGGAGCAGTTTACACAAATCAAGGAACTTATTCGGGAAAGCCGTGGGTTCCGCGCAATTTTTCTTTTCATAATTCTTGTCGTCTGGTTTCCGTAATGACTTTCAAAGTGCGATTCTCTTGTCAACTCTAGCTTTCACATTTAATCAGAAACTTTGAATATAAGGCGCAAGAAAATTTTAGAGTTTCGTAAAAAAATTTTGTGGCGTATTTACATCACAGAAAAAAAACACGCTCAGGGGGCGTGGCGGCTTTCGGTTTATGTTCTATAATGCCGTTGCTGAAGGTTTTTTTGTTGAGATGATTTTGTATAGTGGTTTTTTCAGCAACCGCTCTCCTCGGCACAGTTTAGTTTTCAGCTCAGTTTTCTGCACATAAATCAGGGGGTGCCCCATGGAATTCGACATCATTTTTTGGGATCACCAATATAATCTGAGGCTTTTGGTGAATCTGGCGGTGGTTGTGGCGCTTTTTACCTCGCTGCGATTTTTTTCCGGTATGATCGCCCACATCAACGCCTCCGAAGAGCTTTTTAAGAAGGACAACCCTGCTTTTGGCCTGACACTGGCCGGAACGGCGATCGGTGTTACGCTTATGCTGAGCGGAACGATCTACGGCGATCCGGAGATCAGTATTTTCGACGGGGCCACAATTATTGCCTTTCACGGGCTGCTCGGGCTTGGTTTTATGGCCATTACGCGGATTATCTTCGATAAGGTCGCGCTGGCGCCGATTTCTTTGCGTGATGAGATTGTTAAAGGCAATATGGCCGTTGCGATTGCGGATACAGGGAATGTTCTGGCCGCGGCTATTATAATCCGCGCCGTTATGGTTTGGTTTCCCTATACCGATCTGCAATCGATCGGGCTGCTTTGCCTGTGCTTCGCCCTTTCGCAGGTTATGCTTACCAGCGCCACCTTGGCGCGTATCCGTATTTTCAAGGCCCGGCACAAGGGCTTTACGTCCGAGGGCGAACTTGAAGGCGGGAATATCGCTTACGCGCTGCAGTTCGCCGGGCGCCTGATCGGGACCGCGCTTGCCATCGGTATGGCTTCTGAGCTTGTTTCGTATGAGGATAGCGGCTTTGCGGCCATGCTTTTTGGGTGGGCGCTCATGTCCTTCATTGTGGTGGTGGTTCTTAAGGGTCTTTCCATGCTCGCCGAGCACGTCATCCTTATGAAGGTCGATCTCTCGCTTGAAATCCTTACGCAGCGGAATATAGCCGTGGGGGCCGTTCGTGGCGCTATTTACATAAGTCTCGGGCTTTTGCTGGCCGAACTGTAATCACGCCCCTCAAAAAATCGCGAAAACAAGGGTTTCTTAAGGTTTCTTGCCGATACTGAGCGCAGGGTTCTGTCCATTTCTGCGTATCCTTTCCAAGCCGCTTTGTATGCCTGTTTTCCGGGTTTTTTTGTCGCTTTTTTCTACGGATGAGTTTAGAAATGTCTGCCGCCCGCCTCCCCCGCACATTTAGGTGCATCCAAAAAACCGTAGAGGTTGCGGACAGGGAGACTGGCGCAAGGCGGGAAGCGGAGTTGTTATGAAAAAATCTTATGTCATGGCGGGCTTATTAACCGGAGCGCTCATCCTTTGGATGCTGCCCGGTCTTTTTGCGGGCCCCAAGAACGGCGAGCAAACCCACGGAGACGAAGCCCTTCTTGTGTCGGTCGAAGTTCGCACCGAGAAAAGCGAGTCGATCACCAGCGTTATCACCGTCCAGGGCGACATCACGCCCAACCGCGAGGTTACTTTGCGGGCCGAGACACATGGCAAGGTCAAGGACATCCTGATTGAGGAGGGACAGAGCGTTAAAGAGGGCGATGTGATCCTGCGGCTTGATATGAGCGACCGGGAAATTCGTCTGGAACGCGCACGGGCGCGGGTGGCTGAAGCCCAGCGAAAGTATGAGGCCGCGAAAAATCTGGGCCAGAAGGGTTATGCCGCGCAAAGCCGGGTGGATGAGGCGCTGGCGCTTTTGAAGGACGCGCAGGCTGAGGAGAAGCAAATTCTTCTGGAGATCGAGGACACGGAAATCCGCGCCCCGTTTGACGGCATTTTGGACAAGCGCATGGTGGATATCGGCGACTATGTCAGCGTGCCTGATGAAATTATCGCTGTCGTTGACAACACACCTCTGGTGGTTGCCGTTCCGGTTCCGCAGCGCGAGATCGCCAGCGTAAAGGTCGGCGGAGCAGCCATGATCGTTAAGACCGACGGTTCGCAGGTCGCCGGGCAAATCCGTTTCGTCGCGCCCAAGGCGGACCAGACAACCCGCACCTTCCGCGTCGAGATCGAAATCGCCAATCCCGCAGGCTTGGCCTCGGGGACAAGCGCGGACGTCTTTATTCCCAAGGGGAACGTCATGGCGCACGCCATATCCCCGGGGATCCTGACGCTGGATGATGCCGGGCAGACGGGGGTCAAGATCGTGGACGAGCAGGATACGGTCCAGTTCTTCCCGGTCAAGATCGTCAGCGCCACACCCGGAAAACTCTATGTCAGCGGGCTTCCTGAAACGGCGCGCATTATCGTTAACGGCCAAGGTTATGTCCGTCAGGGTGAGCGGGTGCGCCCGGTGGAGGCGACGACCCCGGCCAAAGATGAGGCTTTGGATAGCGGATTGAACGATGCGCCAAACCTGCCCTCACCGTCCGGTCCGCTTGACGGCGGCACTCCTTCGCAAGAGGGGCTGAGCGATGCTAACGCTCCTGAGAAGCACAGCCAGAAGGACGAGCCGCATGAACGCGTTGATTGACGCAACGCTGGGACGCAGCCGCCTGATCCTTTTGCTCCTGTTGATGATCCTGATCGGCGGGATCCATTCTTTCGGCGCGATTCCTAAGGAATCAGAGCCGGATATTCCCATTCCGATGATTTATGTCTCGATGTTCCATGAGGGGATTTCGCCCGAAGATTCCGAACGGCTTTTGATCCGGCCGATGGAAAAGGAGCTTAAGGGGCTGGAAGGCCTTAAGGAAATGACCGCCGTGGCGTCGGAGAGCCACGCCTCCGTCACGCTTGAGTTCAGTGCAGGGTTCGACCCGGACGAGGCGTTTCTGGATGTTCGGGAGAAGGTGGATATCGCGAAGGCCGAGTTGCCGCCCGATACGGAAGAGCCGCGCGTGGTCGAGGTCAATATCGCGCTGTTCCCGGTTTTGTCGATCGCCCTCTCGGGCCCGGTGCCCGAACGCACGCTGCTGCGGATTGCGCGGGATTTGCAGGACAAGATCGAGGGCCTGCCCGGCGTTCTGGAGGCGGAAATCGGCGGGGACCGCGACGAAATGCTCGAGGTTCTGGTCGATCCGAACGTGATGCAGAGCTACAACATCACGTTTCAGGACATCTATAATCTTTTGCAGAACAATAACAGGCTGGTGGCCGCCGGGGCGATGGATACGGGCGCGGGGCGCATGGTCATCAAGGTTCCCGGCGTTATCGAGGAAGCCAAGGATATTTTCAGCCTGCCGATCAAGGTCAACGGCTCGACCGTGGTGACGTTCCGCGACGTTGCCTCCCTGCGGCGCGTGTACAAGGACCCGGAGAGTTTCGCGCGCGTGAATGGGCAGCCTGCGCTGGTTCTGGAGGTTTCCAAGCGGCTCGGGGCCAACATCATCGAGACGATCGAGGCCGTGCAAAAGCTGGTGCGCGCCGAGCAGAAAAACTGGCCGGAGACGCTGCAGGTGACTTATATGCAGGATAAGTCCGTGCAGATCCGGGATATGCTCAACGACCTCAACAACAACGTTTTGAGCGCGATCATCCTTGTGATGATCGTCATGGTCGCGGTTCTGGGACTCAGGCCGTCATTACTGGTCGGCATGGCCATTCCCGGCTCGTTCCTCGCGGGGATCATGATCCTTTATTTCATGGGCATGACGATGAATATCGTGGTGTTGTTCAGCCTGATCCTTGTCTCGGGGATGCTGGTGGACGGGGCGATCGTTATTATCGAGCTGGCCGAGCGGAAAATTGCCGAGGGCTTAAGCCGGACGGAGGCGTTCGCCTTTGCCTCCAAACGGATGGCGTGGCCGGTGATCTCTTCGGCCGCCACGACGCTTGTCGTCTTTCTGCCGCTTTTGTTTTGGCCGGGGATCGTGGGCGAGTTCATGAAGTTTTTGCCGATGACGGTTCTGGTCACCCTGCTCTGCTCGATCTTTATGGCGCTGATTTTCATTCCGGTCGTGGGCAGCATGACCGCGAATAAAAAGGCGACCGACCAAGACGCGATTGATGCGATCAAAGCCGCAGAGAGCGGCGATCTCTCTTCGATCAAGGGGCTTGCGGGGGGGTATTTGCGCGTTTTGGGAACATTGCTCGACCGGCCCGCCTTGACACTTCTGGCCGCCGTGCTGTTTTTGATCGCCTCTTATGTCGCGTACGGTTTTCTGGGGCGCGGGGTCGAGTTTTTCCCAGACATCGAGCCGGATTTCGTGCAGGTGCAGGTGCAGGCGCGGGGCGATCTCTCGATTTACGAGAAAGACGCACTGGTCAAGCGGGTGGAGCAGGATCTGCTCAAGCTTGATTCAATAAAATATGTCTACGCGCGGACATTTGCGAATGTTGGCGGGGGAGAGCGCAACATGCCTGCGGACGCAATCGGCGTTGTGCAGCTTGAATTCGTCAACTGGCGCGAGCGGCGCAAAGCTTCGGAGATCATTCAGGACATCCGCGCGATCGTCGCCAAGATTCCGGGCATCAAGGCGCAGATCCGTAAGGAAGAAGGCGGACCCAGCGAGGGCAAGCCCGTGCATGTGGAAATCCGGTCGAATACGTTTTCTAAAATCCCGCCCGCCGTTGAAAAGGTTCTCGCCATCATGGACGGGATTGGCGGGTTTGTGGATATTGAGGATAGTCGGCCCCTGCCCGGCCTTGAATGGCGCATCCAGATCGACCGCAGCGAGGCGGCCCGGTACGGCGCGGACGTCGTGACGCTCGGCTCAGCGGTGCAGATGCTGACCACCGGACTTTTGGTGGCGGAATACACGCCCGACGACGCGGACGAGGAAATCGACATCCGCATGCGGTTCCCGGCGGACGAGCGGACGCTGGACCAGCTTCTGCAGATCAAGGTGCCGACAGCGCTGGGCCATATTCCGATCAAGAATTTCGTTCAGTTCGAGACTGCGCAGAAAACCGGCACGATTACGCGCGTTGACGGGCGGCTGGCCATGAACGTGCAGGCGGATGCCGCCGAGGGGATATTGGTGGACGAACAAGTGACCAAGCTCAAAGAGGCCGTGGCGGCGGCGCGCAACAGCTTTGACCCGGATGTCGATATCGTCTTCAAGGGCGAGGACGAAGACCAGAAGGAAGCCGCGAATTTCCTGATCGGGGCGTTTTTGACGGCTGTTTTTCTGATGACGGCTATTCTGGTGACGCAATTTAACAGTTACTATCAGTCGATCCTCGTCCTGAGCGCGATTATCTTTTCGACCGCCGGGGTTCTGCTGGGGCTTTTGATCACCGGGAACGCCTTTGGCATCGTCATGGGCGGGATCGGGGTTATCGCGCTGGCGGGGATCGTGGTCAACAACAATATCATCCTGATCGACACGTATAACGATATGCGCAAAAACGGCATGGAACCGCGCGAGGCCCTGCTGCGCACGGGCGCGCAGAGGTTGCGCCCGGTTCTGTTGACCTCCGTGACCACGGTTCTGGGGCTTATGCCCATGGTTCTGGCAATCAATCTGGATATCGTCAATCAGGATATTTCCATCGGCGCGCCCTCCACGCAGTGGTGGATCCAGCTATCGAGCTCTATCGCCGGGGGTTTAAGTTTTGCGACCGTGCTGACGCTTTTGCTGACGCCGTGTATGCTCATGCTTGGGGAAAAAATGGTCGGATTGTTTTCCGGTGAGCGGAAGATCCCTGCTTTGCCCCCTGCGCTCCGCCGTTTTTTCACGAGGTCGCCGACATGATGCGCTTGAACATACGATTGCTGGTTTGTTTTTGTGCCCCCCTTGCGCTCGGCGGGTGCGGGATGGCGATTACGACCTTCGACAAGCCGGAACAATGGACGTCCGTGCCCGCTTCTGAAGATGCGGTACAGGCCTATCCCAACGCCGGGTGGGTCGAGGATTTCGGCGACGCACAGCTTACTGAGGCCGTCAAAATTGCGCTGGCGCATAATTACGACCTGAAACAGGCCGAGATGAATATCGCCATCGCCAGGGGGCACCTAAAAAAGGCCAAGGCTGAGCTTTTCCCGGTTTTGAATCTCAGCGGCTTCGCGCGGCGGAGCGGGTCTCTCGACAGTAGCGACGGCGGAGGCGGATTTAATTTTTCCGGCGGGAGTGGTTTTTCCAACAATAATTCCTCAGGCAATGGCGGGTCCACAAGTTACGATCTTACGCTGGACGCGTCATGGGAGGCCGATGTCTGGGGCCGGGTGCGGGCGGGCAAGAAGGCCGCGCTTTACGAGTATTACGCGGCAGAGAACGATTACGAGGCGGCGCGGCAATCGCTGGCCGCCCAGACCGCTCGAGCCTATCTGCTTTCGATTGAAACGGATAAGCAGCTGGCGCTGGCCCGGAGCTTCGAGAATAATCTTCGGGAAACCCTCGATGTTACGCAGGCTTTCTATGACGAAGGGCTGATCTCGTTACAGGACGTGCATCTGGTGAAGGCCGACCTTGCGCGGGCGCGGGAGTCGATCCGCAACGCGGAGAGCGCGCATTTAAGCGCCCTGCGCGGCCTGGAGGTTCTTATGGGGCGCTATCCGGCCGCGAAGGCGGCGCACGGGGCGACGTTCCCCGCCCTGCCCGATCCGGTTCCGGCGGGTCTTCCGGCGGGCCTGCTTGAGCGGCGGCCCGACCTGATCGCGGCGGAGCGGCGGGTCAACGCGGCGTTCGAACGCAAGAAGCAAGCGGTCACGGCCAAATTGCCGAAAATCTCCCTTACCGGGATGTTCGGGGGCAGCAGCGATGCGCTGCGGAACCTCACGGACCCGGCTAATGTTCTCTGGTCGCTGGCGGGGAATCTGCTTTTCCCGATATTCAACGCGGGGTCATTGCAGGCGGATGTCGATATCCGCACGGCGGAGCAAGAGGCGGCGGGCGCGGCCTATAATCAAGCGGCTCTGCATGCGTTTTCGGATGTTGAGACGGCGCTGTCCAACGAGCGGCTGTTCCGCGAGCGGGCGAAGGATCTGGACGAGGCTTACGAGAACGCCCAGAAGGCCGAGGCCATCGCCAACGCGAATTTCAAGGCCGGGGAGACGGATTTGCTGGACCTCCTGCAGATCAAACGAAACACGATTGCGGTCGAGATCGACCGCATCCGGGGGCAGCGGGAATTGCTGGAGCAGCGGGTTAACCTGCATTTGAGCCTCGGCGGGACGATCCTGCGAGCGGAGTCTCAGGCGCAGACCGAGCCGTTGCCAGAATCCAAGGCGCCATAAAAAAACCCGGCATGAACGCCGGGTTTCTCTCAATTCCGTGTCAGCCTTGTCAGCCGCTGTTGGCTTGATCGGCTACGGTCAGTTCCGCAGAAGGACCGGTTTTAAGTGTGTGGGTCGGGCCCTTCTTAACAGCCTGAGCGAACAGCACCTTTATCGCATTGTCGAACGTACCGCTGATCAGGATATCGCTGTTGAGCTTCACGTCGTCCTGTGCGGTCCAAGTCAGGGCCACGTTGGCCTGCTTTGTCCATGTGTCCAAGGTTTCCTTGAGGCTGGACCCACGCTTGGCTTCCCAAATTCGGGGCTGGCTCAGCTGGGGGCTGGCGGCCTCTTGCTGCGAAGCGGGCTCGGTCTTGGCGCTTTCAAGGGCCGCTTCAGAGGGCGGAGCGGCTTCCGGAGCCGGAGCAACCATTCTGGCCGTCTCTTCAGACTGGGACGCCTTTTCAGAGGATTTTTTCACGGCCTTGTTGGCGGGCTCAAGAGGCTTGGACTCGCCGGGGTCCAGAATAACGTTGCGGGACTTCGAGACTTTCTTCGCTTTGTGTTCCGGCTGAGGCTCGGCTTTCGCCAACTCTACAGGCGCCGGAGCAGGCGCGGACTGTTCGGCAGACTCGGCGATTTCTGCCTGGTCCTGAACCGCTTTGGCTTCCTTGGCGATTTTCTTGGCTTCGCTGTCGGTCACGGGCTCAAGATTCAGCTCCTCAGCGTTGGCCTGCTGCTCTGACGGCGCGGCCTCCAGAGCGGGCAGAGGCTCAAGGGCTGCGCCCTGATCCGGCTCGGCTACAAGCGCGGGAGCCGCGGGCGCGTTCTTCGAGAGAATTTTTACAACGTTACCGCTGATCGCGGCCTCAAGGTTCAGCGGGCGGATCATGTCGTTCAAAACTTGATCCCAAGGTTTACCGCCTTCCCAAGACACGAGATGCCCGGCATTCACGCCCTTGCTGAAGGAGAAGGCGTATTGCGGGGGCACGACCTGTTGCAGGGCCAGTGCGAGCGGCATGTCGGAGCCGAAGCCCTCAAGGACTTCATAGCCGCCTTGCCAGTTGATCTGTTCGGGCTCGGACGCGGCGGTATTTGCTTTCACCGGAGGCGTCGCTTGGCCGCCTTCGAGCGGATAAGGGTTGATGCTCAAGCCCGTAGGCGCCGGTTCGGCGGCGGCCTCAGTGACCGGAGCAGGCAGGATTGCATCTTGACCCTGATGGGTTTCGGTGAGCGGGAAAGGCTCCGGCGCGGTATTATTGGCCGAGTCATCGGGCGTTACAGGCGCACTCATGACGACGGGCGCCTGAGGTTCAGGCTGCTTTTCGCGCGGCGGAGAGATTTCAATAACTTTGATTTTGTTGGATTGCTGCGGCTTGGGCTGAGCGACGGGCGCCTCTTCGGCAGGCACTTCGAAATCACCGACTTCGGGCAACGCGCTGGAGTCCATGGGAATCTGAGAGGGCGCAGAGGGCGGTGGCAGCGGGGCCGGCGCACTCTTTTCAGGCGGCGTCCATTCAAAACCGGCAAAGGCGGGCGTTGTGACCGCACTCAGTGAGAGCGCCATTACGGCAAGGCTGGCGGAGGACAGAAAGCTGTTTTTCCTGATAAGCATGTGTTCGTTCCCAAATATGTAAAGACAGACCCCCTGCGCGATGCGGTACCCAAAAACGCTACGGCGACAGGCCAAGTTATGAGAGAATATCGCTAAATGTTTGAAAAAACAAGCTTCAAGACGCGGAACTTAAGGTCAGGGACGCAGACAGGCCGAAAGCGCCAAGAATACAGTTAAGTTGCCGTAAAATATAGACAATCACCCACTGTCAATAAAGTGGTGGCGGTTTGATGAGAGGTGGCCCGGTCTCTCGCGGCCCACAATCCAAGCCCTAAACGCCCTGATCGCCGAAGGAAAAGACAGGCCTTTATTTTCTAAAAAGCGGAAGATGTAAAAGACGATGAAGGAGATGATAATTGTCGACCAACGCAAATAAATCAGCCAAACCGGGATCAGAAAAGCCACGCGACCGTCAAAACTTAGGAAACGAATCGTGCGCATACTGTCGCGCCAGTGCCAGTTCACCTTCGCTTCCAGGTTCTCTAGCTCTTTTACCATTTTGACTCCGACGTTTTGGGATTATAACCCAGTTTACAAAAAAATGCGGGCGCGAGGAACCTGAAAAAAAATCAGCCGGAGCCCGTGCTTGAGGAAAGCAGCAGATAAGAACGGCGATCAATCAATCCGGCCTCGAATGCGATTTCCGCAGATTTCTGCATCGAGCGACCGTATTGGTTAATCATACGCTGAATCTCATTTGGCCATTTCGTAAAATGCATATCCATTAATTTTTCGCGCACGTCGTCTGGGAACTGCATCCATTCGCGCACACCGCAACGACCGCCGCCGACGCGGGGCACGAGCGCTTGGGTTACGATCAGGCGAAGCGTTTCCATAAGGGCGACAGCCCGCTCCTCACGTTCGCTGATGTCGTAGGTGGACAACATACGGGAGACGGTATTCGCCACACCGAGGGTGTGGGTCGTGGTATAAACCGCGTGGCCGGTTTGCGCGGCCTCTATGGTGGCGCTGATCGTTTCGCGGTCACGGGCCTCGCCGACCAGAATGACTTCCGGCTTGCGGCGCAGCGCATTACGAATTCCGTGGGAGAAGCTGGGCAGGTGGCGCGGGATTTCGGTTTGGGAAACCAGAGAACGCGGGCTATGGATGCTGTCGTAGACGTATTCGATCGGCGCTTCGTAGGTCAGCATCTTACCGCAGCCTTTGGGACGCTCCAGCAACATGCGGTTACCGGCGGCCAGAAGCGTGGTTTTACCCGATCCGGTTGGGCCGGTGATGACGACGACCCCCTGACGCGGGGCCCAGGCGTCGATGATTTCCTTCTCGATATTCAGGTCCTTCATGCTCGGCGGTTCGCTGGGCAGAGAACGCATGGTAATCTGCGCGGCATCGCGTCCGCGGGAAAGAACGGCGGTGATGTTTACACGGAAGCGGATCCGCGTGTATCGGTCGGGGCGGATTTCATAGGATACGTCAAGGTCCTTTGCGGATGCAAGGCGGGCGCGGGCCTCTGGGCCGTATAGCTTTTGCAGGAATATGCCCATGTCAGCGGCATCCAGTTCACGGAACGTCGCCGGGTAGAGAACGCCGTGGATGTCGTTATAGACGGGGCGATCACTCTGGATCGTAATATCGGATGAATTTTGCTTGACGCACCAAAGAAGGAATTTGTCGACCTCCTCCTCCGTGAACCGATTCGGTTCATCGGGCCAGGTTTGGGCAAAGTTGTCTTCCTTTTTGAGGAGGCTTACCGGTTTGCGGGCTTCCACTGATCGGCTCCCGTTACAAACTCCGGTACTCCAGTGATTTGAACGGCACGATCACCAACTCTCATTTCTTCTCCGCCACCTGTTACGCCGCGGTCAACCTGCAGCGCGTAGGGGGGGGACACCATGCCTTGAGCCAGTAAGAGCTTGTAGCGCACCATGCCTTCGAAGTCGAGTGTCAGGCGGCTGAGATCGTCATTGAAAATCTCATCGGCCTGTTCATAACCCAGTTTCCAGCCCTGACGGACGTATTGTTCCCACATTTCGCGCTCATCTTCGTCTTTAGGTACCAGAAGAGCCGGGGGAGGGGTGACCTCACCCCATTCGCGCTCCAGATACTGGCGCCAGTCGCGGGGAGTCGATACGATACGGGCGTTTTTTATAATGTTGTAAATCCTGTCGGATACGGCAGCTTCCTGACCCGAGAAATCGACGATCACGGCATTCATGGCCTCGGTGACGATCGGCGGCTCGATCATGAACCCCGAGGGGGCCGCGATCAGGAGATTTCTGAAGTCGTATACTTTATCCAGATAGCGTGAACGCTGATCAAGATTTTTGCGGATTTCCCATGTTCTTTTGGCCAAACCGCCACGGGCGCCAAACGAGAGGGCCGCTTCCTTGAGCGCATCAAGACGGATGTCTATGGGAAGAGCGCTTTTCTCATCTCCCTTTTTTTCAGGGACGTCATAACCGAGAATCTCTTCGATATCCGCGGGCTCCTCGTCCGGACCGCTCAGGGGCGTTTCATCGTCAACCGGCAAAATCGCGTGGGCGGGCTGCGCAAGATGAATTGTTGCGAGCAGAAGAAGGAGGGCACAAGCGCCGATCTTGAGAGTGTTACGCATCGGTCAAACCCTTTCCTTAGCCGCCGAGACCAGCATTGGGAGCATAGTAGATTTCAACCATACGGCTCTTGGCATCCACTCTCACGTCGCCGCGCATGCCGAGTTGGAGCCCGATATCACGCAAGGAATCAACGACGCGGCGGTTTTCAATATCAAGAGATACGACAACCGGGGTGCTGGGCGTGTTGCCGAGGACAAGGAAGCCATAACCGGCGCGATCAGCCAATGTCTTGGCGATGGGCTCAATCGGGCCGACCCAGTTGACCGTTACTGCGCGCGCCAGTTCGGGCGGCACGTTGTCGATCGGCGAAAGCGTTGTTGCCGGGGTTCTCGCCCGCTCAACCGCCGCCAGAGTTTCCAGAGCCGCCGAGGCGCGGTCTGCGCTTTCGGCCAGCATGGCCGTTACCTTGTCAGGCGAAGCGACGAGTTGGGGACTGCCTCCGCTGAAGGCCGCCTTGCTCGAAGAGGAGCCGCAACCGGTGACGAAAGCCAGACTGAACAAGAGCGGGAGAAAGAGCTGTTTACGTGACATAACTTTAAAAACCCTAATAAGACACTTTAGTCTATTGGAAATACTAGACAAAATAATACTCCAAATCAAGAATAACTACACCTTGCGGTAAAGATCAAGCCGTGTTTTCATATAGCCCCTACTCTATCTCCATCTTTATTTTCAAAAATGGCGGTTTTCTGCGATTTAAGCGCTTTACAAAGCCCTCAGAAAATATTTACCGTTCCGTTTTTATGAGCTTATTTCCCTTCAAAATCGACAAGACGCGGTCTTGATATTTCTGTCCGAAGGCCGGAGTCCGCGAGTGATAATACGACAAGGCCTTGGCAAGACTCTGGGTTTCGCTGAGGTGATTACGCAGAATCCATGCGGCGACGCTCATGTTCGTGCAGGCGTTATCGCGTATGGCCGCCCGGGCGCGGCGTTCGCTGACCCCCCATTTTTTGGCCACAACGGGCACCCAAAGCGTGTTGATTTGCATCGGCCCGAGATCGTGGGTGCCGTTCGTGTTGGCGACTTCCTGCCCAACCTTTCCGCCCTCAGCTTTATAGATGCCCGCGAGCAGAACCGGCGGCACGCTGTAGGTTTGCGATGCGATCAATAAGCAGGTTAGAAGTGTTTTCCCCGCCATCTTTAGAACCCCCTCATTTGCGTCTTACTCCAAAACGGACTGCACTTATATATAATATGTGTACGAAACGAAGCGTCGTCATTTTTTAAGCAGACGCAGTCTTGGCTTCCCCCGCCTGTTCCGATCCATTTTCTTCCGGGTCGGCGGGCGGCAACGGATCAGTCTTGTCCCAACTTATTTCCGCTACGGGTTGTTCTTTTCGTGCCGAGGGCAGGAACGTCCCGGCCAATGTTTCCAGCATGGAGGCCCGTAATTCGTAGGCGGCCCAGACCGCTTTCATTCCGTTCTCACCATTTTCGACCTGCTCTTTCTTCGTCAGGCGCGCCGTTTGCGCGGCGTGGCAGTCGGCGTAAAGTGCCGCCAGCATTTTTAAAAAAATCAGATCGACGATCTTCGATTCGGCGGGATCCAGCGCTGCGCCGAACAGACGCTCGCGAAAGGCCGAGGACCATGCGGAGAGACGTTCTCCAATCTCCTTCACCAACTTGGTTTCAGACTGGCCGAAAGAGAAGGCCGCCACGGCCTGCAGAACCGGAAGGAAGGCCATGATCTGCTGCAGCTGGAGCTGCTGTCCGTCCAGAAGGGCAAAGTCAGCGGACAGGCCGCGCAAGCGGGAGATGGATTGTTCCTCTGGTACGAATCGGTCTGCAAAGGTGAGCACAGGCTCCAAGGCTGAAAAAATACGCTTCGCCTCGTTATCGCCGGGCAGCTTGCCGTTTTGCTCCCTGTACAAAGCCAGTGTTTGCGCGCCCAAGGCTGTCAAGGCGATGCGTAGCGGTTTGTTTTTTTCTTCGCCAGGATTTAGATCTAAGGACTTCTCGATATGGGCCCCGTATTCCGTACTGCGGCGAAGCAGATCGGCAAGGGCGGATGACTCCTTCGCCGCGTCCTGAGTGGCATCGGCGGCGGATGCGAGCGAACGCAGAAGGGGCAAGCCGATCTGCTGAAGCATCAACAGTCCGAATTCCGTACGTTGGCGCATCGAACCTCCTGTTATTACCTGTTTAGCTCTTTATTTTTATTGGCGCGAAAACCCAGCGCAGGGGCGCATTATAACGGCTGTTTTACAGAACAAACAATAAAAGATTCCGCAGGCCCAAAAAGATCGCGGCGCGATGTAGCCCCCGCGCCGCTTATGGTTTTTTGCTAATGTTGTGGGGATCAGCTTCTCGCCCCGAGATCGCCGATCAGCGTTTCGAGATTTTTGGGCTTACCCTCGATGATTTTGACCTTCTCTTCCTTATCGCGGTACATCACCGTAGGGGTCCCGTTCAGCTTCCAGACCTGCATGACGGACAGGTTGCGCTGAACTCCTTGAGTGTTGATTTCCTGTTTTGCCGGCAGGGCGGTCGTGTCGCCGTCCATATTGCGCCACCAAAGCGCCACGGGGTCGGGCGCGGCCAGCAGGAAGGCCGCCTGCGCCTGCGTTTCCGGGGAGAAACCGACGGGGATCAGGCGCAGCTGGACGCGGCTTTGGTCAAGAAGCGGGCGGAGCTCTTTCATCATTTCATGGCAATGGGGGCACTGTGGGTCTACGAACGCGTAGAAGACCGGGGTTCCCGCCTTGCCGAAGGGAATCCAGTTGCTGTTTTCCACGTCGTAGAAAAATTGCTCCGACGGGGTCTTGAAATCGTACTTGGCCTTTCCCGCCTGGGCTTCGGACGGTTTTTTAGCGTTCATTTCGCCCGCGAGCGTGTCGAGGAGCGTGTCGCCCTGCCCGCGCAGACGCGCGACCTGTTCGACAGTCAGGGTTTTTCCGGCTTTATCGAAGAGGATTCCGGTCACGAACGCGCCGGTGGGCAGAACGTAGAAATACTGCTCCACGCCCGCCTTGATGACGATCCAACCCTCGACGCCCTCGTCCCGACCAAGAAAGCGGATTTGCGCGCCCTCATTCACCAGACCCTTGAGGGGATCGGGGATCGTTGGCAGGAGTTCCTCCTGCGCAAAAGCCGCCGGGGCGGACAGGCAGGTCGCCAGAATCGCGAGGGTCAGTACGAAACGCTTGGAACTCTTGGTCATGCGGGGAACTCCGTGATGTTCTGTTGACGCTAAAAAGCTGTTCGATTTCTAAGACCATAGCGTTACAGGGCCGCAAGCACAATTTCTTTCTAACTTTTTGCGGCTTAGAAGAACAGCACAAGTACGCCCGTATAGCCGTAGAGGCGCGCGTTGCTGATCTCCCCGCCCGCATAAAACCCGGTCAGGGGGGCGTTGCCGATGGCGGCGCGGATCACGTCCATTTCCCTTTGCGCGGCTGTACCGGTTTCGGAAAAGCCACGGGCAATGCAGGAAATGTAAACGGCGCCCTGAGGTTCGAACCTTCCCCGCTCCGCCGTTACGCGCTGGACCAATGAATCGAGGCTTTTTTTGAGGTCCTCGAGGACAATGTCCTCAGTGCGCTGAACGAACAGAATATTGTCGCCGATACTGACGGTTTGGGAAATGGTGAGGCTTTCCTCCCCCGGATCAAGAGCCATGATGTTGCGAACCAGATAATCCTTTTGATCGGATTCGGATATCGGGAGGGCGATGTGGACCTCTCCCCGAAAAAGAGGCAGAAGGGATTCCGGGATTTCATCGGAAGAATCCATCCGGCGCAGGTCGGGCAAGGGGCCGACGATAGGCAGGTCGTCGGCTTTTTTGTCCATCGCCCGAAGGTCTTCGAGCAGACAGCGCAGGGCGCTCACTCCGTCAAGCTCGTAGATCGTCGTGCCATCGGCGCGGGTGATCGTGCGGAACTCGCTAAAAGGTCGGCAGCCTTGTGAAAGGGCGGTGGCGACAGGTATTTTGTCGGAAAACAGCGCGCCGCCGATCGAATCCTCGCATATGCCGTTGGCGAAAATGTCGTGGCTGGCGCGGGAGGATGTCAGGCCGCCGACAATAAAGCCGCCGCATAGCGATTCCAGTTCGGCCATTCTGGGCATAGGATCCTCTTCGGCCATCGGGTCGGCATGAACGCAGACCAGCATGGGCGTGCGCTCTTCCAGCCATTCGCGGAGGCTTTTCACATGGAGCGGCGGCTCTTCGACTGAGTGTTCCGGAAACACGCAAAACTCGCCCTCGGGAAAGCGGCCAATCAGGGCGCTGATCGCGGGCTTGTCCACGAAGGCCTCCCCGGCGCCGATGATGCCCATGCCCACGGAGCCGATCCAGTTGTCGATCCGCGTCACCGAGCGGAAAAGATTGATGATGCTGGGTGCGTATTCGGCGAGCATGTCGGACACGTAAAGGAAACCGAAATTAAAGCCGTCGCCTTCGGTGCGGATCGTCTCAAGCTGCTCCAGAACGGCTTTGGAGGCTTCGCGCCAATCGTTGCCGGACGCGGCGCAGGAAGCGAAAGTTCTGGATGTGAAAACCGACATAATTTTTGTTCGCCGTATCAAGATTTTATGAAGACAAAGGCGTTTGATATCATTAAGATAACCTACGATGCCAAACTGTGAAAGGGAATAAAGGCTATGGAATGGATTGTACTTGCGGTTGTTGTCGTCGCCGCCCTCATGATGATCGTTCTGTATAACCGCCTTGTCGCCTTGCGCCAGACGCGGAATAACGCCTTTTCCGATATCGACGTGCAGCTTAAGCAGCGCTACGATCTGGTGCCGCAGCTTGTCGAAACCGTCAAGGGTTATGCCGCACACGAGAAGCAGGTTTTCGAGAATGTCACCAACGCGCGGGCGCAGGTCGGTTCGGCCCGGGGCGGGAACCCCGAAGCACGCATGAAAGCGGAGGGCATGTTCGGCGGCGCCATCGCCGGGTTGCTGGCCGTTGCGGAGAACTACCCGCAGCTCAAGGCCGACCAGAATTTCCAGCGTCTGATGGATGAATTGTCGGATATCGAGAACAAGATCGCCGCCGCGCGCCGCTTCTTCAACAGCGCGACCGCCGAATACAACACGGCCACCGAGCAGTTCCCCGCCGTTCTCATCGCCGGGGCCTTCGGTTTCCGCCGGGAAGTGTTCTTCGAGTTGGACGAGCTTGAAAAGGCCGCCGTTCACAAGGCGCCGGAAATCAAGTTCTAGCGATTTTGCGGCCTCATGCGCCTTTTTGAGGGGTTTTCCATATGGCCATCGCCGCCGTCGGGCTTCGGACCCATATCTGGAACAACAATCTGAAGTCGATTGTTCTGCTTGCGCTTTATCCGCTGATCCTCGCGGGTATCGTCTGGGCGGTGTTCTGGGCCTTGGGCATGTCCATGGCGCGGCACAGCGGCGAGAATCTGGTGCGCAGCTACTCCGCGCTCGGGGACCCCAAAGGCTTTCCGATCCAGACGGCCGACATGCCCTTTCAGCCGGATCAGTCGGTTTTGTTCGCGAATTCGATGGTCGTTGAATACTGGCCGATGATTCTGAGCGCCGTGGCGGTCTGGTTCATGATCGCATGGTTTTTCCATACCTCGATGATACGTAGGCTCGCGCGGTCACACCCTGTTACGCGGCAGGAAGAGCCGGAGCTTTATAATCTTCTTGAAAACCTCTGTATCTCCCAGGGCGTGCGAATGCCGCAGTTGGAGATTATCGAGACGCATGCCCGCAACGCCTTTGCCAGCGGGGTGAGCGAGGATACTTATGCGATCACGGTGACGCGGGGGCTTATGAACTCCCTCACGCGGGACGAGCTGGAGGGCGTTCTGGCACACGAGTTGGCGCATATCATCAACCGTGACGTGCGGCTTTTGATCGTGACGGTCATTTTCACCGGGATGTTCGGGTTTCTGGCGCAGCTTGTCTGGAGCAGCTTCCGGTACCGGATTTTTTATATTCACGGACGACGAGACAGCAACCATGGCGGGATCGTGGTCGCGGTTTTGCTGGTCGCCGTCATTTTGTGGCTGGGTTATGTCGCCACGCTGTTCATGCGGTTCGCGTTGTCGCGGCGGCGGGAATATATGGCGGATGCGGGCGCTGTGGAGATGACGCGCAACCCCGAGGCCATGATGCGGGCGCTGATGAGGATCTCGGGGCGGGATCATATTCCCGAGACCACGGCCGATATTGCCATGATGTGTATCGAAAATCACGTGCCGTTCCTCGGCCTGTTCGCCACGCACCCGCCCATAGAACAGCGAATCAGGGCGATTTCCGAGACGACCGGAACCCCTGTTCCGCAGCTTTCGCATACCGGCCCGGCGGCGCGCGGGGAAACTTTCAGGGATCAATATGCCAGCGGGCAGCGGCGCAACCCTTGGCTGATCCGCGGGCGGCGCGACTAAGCTTATGTAAAAGCGTAACTTTCCCGTTTTTCAATCGAATAAGGACCGTACACCCATTGTGTCGATTTTTCGCAAGAAGCTTTGAAATCTGGTAAAATGGAGTGTATATATCACTGCATATGTTTTAACAGGAGATTTGGAGATACTCATGCAACCTGCACATTTATCCAGAGAACGCGCCCAAGGCCGGGACTTTGACGCCGGATTGCGTGCGCATATGAACAGCGTCTATCTGCGGATGACCGCCGGCGTTCTCGTGACGGCGATCGTGGCCCTGTTTGTGGCCAATTCGCCTATGCTTCTTGAGCTCTTCCTCGGCGGGCCTCAGAAGATGATCGTTATTTTCGCACCTTTGGCGATTGTCATGTTCGGTTTTAATCCGATGACGATGCGCTCATCGACCTTGATGGCCGCATTTTTCGGCATTTCCGTTGCTTACGGAATTTCCTTTGCCACGATCGCTGTCTTGGCCGCCCAAGATGCCGCGTTCGGCATGGATGTCGCGCGGGCGTTTTTCGTCGCCACCGCCATGTTCGCGGGTTTGAGCATCTTCGGCTATACCACCAAAGCTGACCTCACGCCGATCAGAACGTTTTCGGTTATGGCGATCTGGGGCCTCTTCGCGGCCAGCCTCATGAACTGGCTGTTTCTTGAGAGCTCACTGATGTCTAACGCTATCGCGGGCATCGGGATCATCGTTTTCTCGGGCATGACGATCTGGCAGACGCAAGCGGTGAAGGACCTTTACTATCAGGTTGCCGATAAAGAGATGGTCAACCGTTTCAGCTGGGCCGCTGCGCTGAACCTCTACATCAGCTTTATCGCGCTGTTCCAATATATTCTGCACTTCATGAGCCAGAATCGCTAAGCGCGAATGATTTACGAAAAGCCCCGCGATGCGGGGCTTTTTTTGTTGTGGCGCCCGTCCCGGTTGACTTCGGCTTATGCTTTGCTAATGTTCCGGCTTATCCGTTCACACTTCATATTTTTCGAGGGGCTTTAAAATGTTCAAGGAATTCAAGGCGTTCATCGCGCGGGGCAACGTCATCGACATGGCGGTCGGTATCATCATGGGGGCGGCCTTTACCGCCATCGTCAATTCCATGGTGGGCGACCTGATCATGCCCGTCATCGGCGTTCTGACCAGCGGGGTCGATTTCGCGGACAAGTTCGTCGCGCTGGACGGGAACAGCTATGTCAATCTCAAGGCCGCCAAGGATGCGGGCGTGAGCGTGGTTTCATACGGGATTTTCATCAATGCGGTGATCAATTTCGTGATTATCTCGTTCGTCGTGTTCATGCTGGTTAAGGGCGTCAACAAGATCAAGGACGCCGCCGAGAAAGAGGAAAAGGCCAAGCAGGAGGCGGCCCCGGCCGCGCCTGCGGCCGATGTCGTCCTGCTGACCGAAATCCGGGATATTCTTAAGAAATCGGCCTGAGGCGCGGGTCGGCTTTAAGGATATCCACTGAGAACGGCGCCTTCGGGGCGCCGTTTTTTCACTTGAAATCACCGGGTTTTCGCAGTACTCATAGCCCTACCTTTGAAAAAGGGCCCATAGCTCAGCTGGGAGAGCGCTTGCATGGCATGCAAGAGGTCGTCGGTTCGATCCCGATTGGGTCCACCATTTTCCCCTTTCCAATTGAATGAAGGTCTTCCGGCTGCTTGCTGTCGGCGTTAGCGCACGCCTGGGGCGGCGACCGGTTTTGAGTCCGGATCGGGGGTTTGCGGGGGGGCAGACTCCGGCGAGGCGGACGGCGTCGGCGTCATTTGCGCGGTCAGCTGCCTGTGGTACTGCATCATCTGGTCCATCAGCCCGCCCTGATTGTAGCCGTAGAGGGTGACGCGGGCGCTGTCCACGACCGAATCCCGGCCGTTCAGCAGGCGCACGTCCCAGCTTTCACCCGGGCGCTGGATTTCTCCGAAACGCTCTTCCTGTCTGGCCCAACTCACGAGATGTGTTCCCGAGCCGGACGCGTTCTGTAAGGACAGCGCACTGGCATCCTGTCCGGGGACCGTCAGGACGATCCCGGTGGGAACCGTCCCGTTCACGCGGTATGAGATATCAACGCGCGTGCGGTCTATTACCATATTCTGCCCCTGCGGCAGATCGGTGCGCAGGGCGATGGTTTCGCTTCCTCTCTGGTTCTCGGCAAGGCGGCCGCTCATCGTCGCGGTCACGGAATTTCTGTCGATATTCGGGTTGGTTTCGATGCGCTTATAGGCTTCGTCCAGAAGCTTGCGGAAAATTTCCGGCTGGAAAACGCCGTGCCCGCCGCCGGGGACGAAGACCTCCCCTGCGCGGTTCGTGTAGGACGACATCGGCTCCGCCTGCCCTTCGCGGGCCGTCGTGTCGATGGTCGCCATCTTGGCCAAGGTCGTAATTTCATCCTTGGTCAGGATCGGGCGGTTTCGCTCCTCGCGCTGCGTTTGCTCATAGAGGGCGCCGGAGATATATCCGGCCTGCTCGGGGGCGGAAAAAGACGTGCCGTCGATCCCGGTGGTAAAGCCGTTCGCGTCGATCGTCTGGGTCCGCCGGAAGCCCTCCATAATCTGGGAATGAAGCGTCTCGGGCCTGGCCATGTAGCCCTGAACCTGTTCGTTCACGCGGGCCCGGCCCGCCTCGGTTTCCTGCAATTCCGTGCGCTTGGCGCGGCTGATGTCGTAATAGGCGTCGGAAAGGGCGCGATCGCTCAGGCCCCGGCCCTGTTCGGATTGCTTGAACTGCTCGAAGGCGCGTTCTATTTCCTTGTCGATGACCCAGTTTCGGACAAGCTCCTCATGCCCGGTCAGCGAAGGGGCGACGTTGAAATATTGATATCGTTCGTTCCGGTTGAACGGGCTGTCGGCGGTCAGGGTCGGGTTGATCCGGCTGCTGTGCTCCTCGACATAGGGACGGCCACCGCCCATGTTGGCCTCGCCGACGACGAGGCTGTTTCTTGCAAAATCGGAGACTCTGGGGATGCCCGTCCGCAGACTCTTGCCCTCGTTGCCGGCCGCCTCGACAAAGACGGGCATATCGCTCTCTGCGAATGCTTGCTGGTATGCTCGCACGGTCTGTTCGTTTGAGAGGCCGCTGCTGTTGAGAATCGCTCCGATTTCAACGCCGGAGCTGACGGACACGACGTCATATTGCTGGAGATGATTAATCGTACCCTGAAGATTTTCCGGAATGATCGGGCTTTCCCGCACCAGATCGACCGTGAGGGTGTTATTGCCCGTGAACCGCCTGAGGGCATCCTGATGGATGTCGCGCGCAACTTCGGCGTGGCGTGTATAAAGGTCATACACGCTTGTTAGCTTGGAACTCTCGAAATGCGCAAATCTTGGTTGATCCGGCCCCGACACTATCACACCCGTTTTTTTACAATTTTATCCTGTAACATTATCATAATAGGGGTAAAAAGAGAAAGTTTTGTCTAACTGTTCTGTCATTTAACCCGTATGCCATAGTAATTCCTTGCCTTTTCATAGGCTTATCCAGTATAACCGCACGCTATGAAGAATGCGCAAAAAGCCCCCGTCGTCGGTATGGTCAGCCTCGGATGCCCCAAGGCTCTGGTCGATTCCGAGCGGATTCTGACCAAGCTACGGTCTGACGGGTACGATTTCACCAATTCCCACGAGGGCGCGGACGTCGTCATCGTCAATACGTGCGGGTTTCTGGACACGGCCAAGGAGGAGAGCCTGAACGCCATCGGCGAGGCTCTGGATGTGAATGGCCGCGTGATCGTTACGGGCTGCATGGGCAAGGAGGCCGAAACGATCTCCGAGCGGTTTCCGAAGGTTCTGGCGATTACCGGGCCGCAGCAATACGAGCAGGTGGTGAGCGCCGTCAAGTTGGCCCAGCCGATCACGCACGACCCGTTTGTGCATCTGGTGCCCGAAGAGGGGCTGAAGCTGACGCCCAAGCATTATTCGTACCTCAAGATTTCCGAAGGGTGTAACAACCGCTGCACCTTCTGCATCATCCCCTCTATTCGCGGCGATCTGGTCAGCCGCCCGATCCACCGCGTTTTGCACGAGGCGGAGCAGCTTTTGAAGGCCGGGACCAAGGAAATTCTGGTGATCTCGCAGGATACCAGCGCCTACGGGATCGACCTGAAATATGCCGAAAGCCCGTGGCGCGGCGAGCGGGTCAAGACCAAATTCTATGATCTTTGCAAGGCGCTTGGAACACTGGCGAAGGAATACGGGGCGTGGGTGCGGCTGCATTATGTTTATCCGTATCCGCATGTGGATGAGGTGATCCCGCTGATGGCGGAGGGGCTGATCCTGCCCTATCTCGACATTCCGTTCCAGCATGCCAGCCCCACGGTGCTGAAGGCCATGAAGCGGCCCGCCGCGCAGGAAAAAACGCTCGACCGCATCCGCAAATGGCGGGAAATCTGCCCGGATCTGGTGCTGCGCTCGACCTTCATCGTTGGATTTCCCGGCGAGACGGAGGAGGATTTCAATTTCCTTATCAACTGGCTGATCGACGCGCAGATCGACCGTGCGGGGGCGTTCAAGTATGAGGCCGTCGAGGGCGCGGTCTCCAACGCGATCGCGCCGCACGTGCCCGAGGACGAAAAGCAGGAGCGCTGGGAGCGTTTCATGATGGTCCAGACCGATATCGCCGCCGCCAAGGCCGAGCAGAAGGTCGGGCAGGTTCTGGAGGTGATCATCGACGAGGTGGGCGAGCCGGACGAGGACGGCGCGGTCGGCGCGGACGGGCGCTCCAAGGGCGACGCGCCGGAGATCGACGGCACTGTGTTCATCCGCGACCTGCCTTCCGGGATCAAAGCGGGCGATATCGTGCGGGTTCTGATCGAGGATGCCGAGGATTACGATCTGTTCGGGGTGGTGCAGGAAGCGGCTTAAGCTGCTGCCCCTGTTTTTTTTTACAATTATAAAACCTGGACTAAACCTTTATTCCAAGGTCGGCTGTTCGTTCTGGATGGCTTTGAAGATCTCGATGGAGACGTTCTCGACATGCGGCTGGAGTGATTGTTCGATCAGCAGAGATGTCAACATTTCCCGGCGCAAGGAAGAGTCGAACCGATCGCGCATGTTCATCAGGCCGATCGCGTCGATCGCCGCGCCCATCCGATCGACGTTTACGGGTTTGTCGTAGAGATTCGTGAAGAAGTTCGGGCTTTGATAGATCTTCTTGGTCAGAACCTCCATCTGTGCGTAATAGCTGGGCCGTTCACCAAGGTAAGCGTGGATTTCCGGATCTGTGAGCGTGCCGAACTCGCGCAGGAACGCCTTCATGAAGGTCCAGCCCGTGTCCTCGGTGTAGGTCACGACGGGCGGGGGCACGATGTTTGGCGGCCATGCGCCAACCGCCGGGGTGGCGAGGCCGGCAGGCGCACTGCTCTTCATTCCGACTATATTGACGAAACTGTTTTGAGCGGCGGCGAGTTTGGCCGCGTAGGCGCGTGTGTTGTAGTGGCTGCGCACGCTCTCGCGCACATCCTCAAACTCTATTCCTTCGAAGGCATCAGGGGCGTAGAGGTTCTGCGCCAGGGCAAAGATGTCTTCTTCCTCGTTGGTTATTGTGTTGTCCGAGAAGTTGGCCTCCAGCGTCAGTCTGCTGTCGAGGGTGCGGAAATAATCGATATCCTTGTTAAACCGTTCACGCAGCGCGGGGCCGGCACCGACAAGTGCCGGACACATCAGGTCCAGACCATCGTTGTTGTCGCGCGGGTTACAGTATTTTGTGCGGAATTGCTCTAGCCGGGTTGGAAAATCGCTTCTCGGTCCGTCGGATGTCGAGTCGTGCTCAACGCCCAGAGACTGGTTTAACAGGGCGCGGTTCAAGGCGCGCATGTCCAACTCAAACGCTCTTTCGGAATGCGCCAAGCTTTTTACAAAAGTTCCAAATCGGCAGATCTGCTCGCTCGGGTGGTAATCCTTGTGTGCACGGGCCATCAATTCGTGCATTTTTCTTTGCGATTCAAGCTGGAATTTTGCATCGAAAAACGCGCCGACGATCATGGCCTGCTGCATCATTACGGCGGAGAGCTGCTCGGTCATCATGTACATTGCGCGCGTGTAGCGGGCCTGAACCGCGCCAACGCTTGAGCCTGAAGAGTCTCCGAAGAAGACCTCAACCACGCCGTCTTCACGGGGTACGACATCGCTGCTCAGATCGTGGCCCTGAAAAGCCAGCTTCAGGAGTTTTTGGTGCTTCTCATCGACGCGGTCAAAGAGTTTCTCGCCCGCAAAGCCGCCGGACCAATCGGCCCTGCTTTGTTCCGCCTGAAACCCGTCCGAGACGATGATATCCGAGAACTGGCCCAGGCCCGAACCGGCATAGTCAACACGGCCGGACCGGGGGTCGAGTTTGAGCATCAGGTTCAGCGGGTCCGCCGGTGCGGCTCCGGCCTGTTGCTGGAGGCGGTCGATTTTGAGGTTGTAGGCCAGTTTGGATTCGGGATTTTCAAGCAAGTAGGGCGACGGGTCGAGTGTCAGGCGGCCCGAATCATCAAGGTTTTTTTGCCCTTTTTCAACGATCTGGCCGTCCTGAAACACTTCGTAGGCCAGTTTCGCGCCGGGCTGGAAGTTGCTGAGGTTCACGCGCGTGCCCGCGGTGGCCGCGTCATCGCTTAAACGGCCAGAAACCCATGCGCCAGAGAGCGCCAGCACACCGAACACCGCCAGTGCGCTTGCTATCTTTGTTCCTTTCCGGCCCTTCAGGTTCATGCCCTGTCTCCCTTAAACAACGCTCGCGCGTTTATTGTTTTGACGTATCCACAGTGTCGATCGCGTCCTCGATTTCGCTCTGAAGCTCGTCAACGGCCAGCTCCAAGAGAATAGACAAGGAAGCTTCCGTCCGAAGATAGCTCTTAAGCATATCGAATTTCTGGATGAGGCCTATGGCCTGCATCGCCGCGCCTTTTCTTTCGACGTTGGCGGGCTTATCGTAAAGGTTCGTGTAGAATCTGGGGTCCTGATACGCTTTTTTGGTCAGGATTTCCATCTGCGCCTCATAGCTTGGGTTATTGCCCAAAAGCGCCGTTGCCTCAGCCGCCGGAACGCCCAGCTGTTGCAGGAAAGCCTCCATAAACGTGCGGGAGCCCGCCGTTCCCTCGACCTTCATGCCGACAATCGCATTAAAGCTGTTTTCCGCCACGCTCATCTGCGCGACACGCGCACGCATGTCGATATAGGCCTGCTGGGCGCCTGTCACCTGCCTTGCGGGGTCGTTCGCCAAGGCCTGCGGGTCAGGCCTAAAGAACGTTTCATAACCGTAGAGGTTGCTCGCCAAGGCGACGATTTCTTCCTCCTGCGGTGTCGCGGGACCGGCGTTCGTAAAATTCGCCGTCACGGTGAAGGGGTGCATGATGGTGCGCGGGAAATCGATATCCTTGTTGTAGCGTTCGCGGCCAGCCGCGGTTGTCGGGCTGGTACACAGCAGGTCGAGAGAGTCGTTGTTGTCCCTGCGGTCACAGAAGACCGAGCGGAACTGTTCTACACGGTTGACCATGTCCGTGCGGTCCCCACCGAACGCCGCGACGTTTGCATTTCCGAAAGCGCGATCTTGCGCGCGCTGGCTGAGGATCAGTGTGGCCAGTTCGCCCATCCTTTCAGATGAGGCCAAACTTTTGATCCGCGTACCCACTTCGCACATCTCGATGCTGGGATGGTAATCTTTGTGGGCGCGCGCCATGAGTTGCTGGAACAGGCGCTGGGTTTCAAGTTGCTCCTGCGCATCGAGGAAGGTGCCGATAATCGTCATCTGCTGCATCGCGACAGCGCTCAGCTGTTCGGCCATAGCCATCATCGCCGGCAGAAGATTCTGCTGCCAGAACTCCCAGTCAAAGAAAAAGATTCGGTGCAGCGTGAGCTGGATGAAGATGTGAAGGTTGATGTTGATCCAGTTCTCAATCCACATTGTGATGTCGTCGGGCAGAAGAACATCGGTCAGACAGCTACAGCAGCTTACGCAACAGATGACCGCTTCCGCACGCTTGACTGTGAACGGCGCCGTACACAAAAAGATCACGAGCAGTATCGTGAGGATCGGCTTTTTGAGAATTTTGTTTATCTTGCTCAAGCTCATAGTTAGCGATCCGTCGTCTTGGCGATTTTAATTTGGTCCTCGATTTCCCTTTGGAGCTCGATAACCGAAAGCTCAAGCAAAACGGAGAACGATGCCTCGTTTCGCAAGAAACTTTTGAACAGGTCGAATTTCTGCATCAGTTTAATTGCCTGAAGTGTCACAAGCTTGCGGTCTACGTTCGCAGGGGTGTCGTAGAGGTTCGTGAAAAAGTCGGGGTTCTGATAAACTTTTTTGGTCAGCAATTCCATCTGCGCATAATAGCTCGGGTTTTCACCAATAAGCGCCAGAACCTCCGCAGCAGGCACGCCCAACTCAGTCAGGACCGGCTCCAGAAACACGCGGGCGTTCATCGGGACGACGTTTCCACCCGCATCTACGGCCGTACTTCCCTCTGCTTTCATAGCAGCGATGGCGTGGTAGCTATTTTCCGCAACGTTTCGCTTCGCAACAATGGAGCGCAATTCCATGTATGCTTCCTGCATTTCAGTCAGAGTGTCGTTGGCCTGAGAGTTCGCCAGAAGACGCGCCGGGGGCCTTGGAAAAATACTGTGCCCGAAGAGGTTGCTATTGAGGGACAGAACGTCCTCTTCTTCGATGTTGTCGATCGCGGGCGGTCCAGCGGCTGTGAAAACGGTATTCGTCAGATCCATCTTAATGGTCCAGGGCGAATCGATTACAGTGAAATAGTCGATATCCCGGTCCAACTGACGGCGCTGCGCCACGGAAAGGCCGCCCCAAGCCAGCGCCGTACATGCAGCAGAAAGGGTGCTGTTGCGGTCTTTTTCGCTGCAGTATTTGGCGGAGAACTGTCTGAGGCGGTTGTCGATGTCAATATCGTTCCCGTACGTGCCGGACGATCCTGCGTGGCCGAGCTGACGATCCTGCGAGCGTTGAGCCAGAATCACCGATTGAATTTCATTTTTGCGCTCAGTCGCCGCCAAGCTTTTGATCATGGTTCCGTAGTTACATATGGCGACACTCGGCACATAGTCCTTGTGAACACGGGCTTGCATGACCTGAAGGAGCTGCTGCGTTTCAAGCTGTTGCTTGGCATCGAAAAGGGTTCCGATCGCCATAACCTGCTGAATGGCGACGGCCGTAAACTGCTCTGCGGCCAGCATCATGGCGGGAAGAATGCTGTCTTCCCACATTTCATGAACGATAAAGCGCTCGAGCCTTAGGAACTCATCATTGATTTTTTCATTAAAGTCGTCTTCGGCCTCCTGCCACACGAAAGGATCAGCGATGTTGATGATCGCCTGACAGGTACAGCAGGCCTGCGCCGGTTTTACAGGGTATAGGAGCGCCACAAGGCCAAGGGCAGCGGCCAGCCCAAAGCCCTTAAGCTTTGCGACTCGTCTTGTTTTCTGGGGCCCTTGTTTCATTTCCGTCATATCGCCGTCTTATTAATCTTGCGCACGTTTCGTATTTATAATCTCGCTGCTCAGCTTCCTGAAATCTTCTCTGGCGTAGCTGGAGAGCAAAACCGACAGAAGCATTTCCTGTCTGAGTTCGCTCTCATAAAGAATGCGGTCAAGCATCAGGTCAATCGCCTTCATCGCCACGCTTTTCCGTGCGACGTTCGCGGGCTTATCGTAAAGACCCGAGTAGAAGTCAGGGTTTTGGTATATCTTTTTCGCCAAGACCTCCAGCTGCGCCATGTAGCTCGGATTCTCGCCAATAATTCTATAAATCTCCGCGTCCGTGACGGCGGCGGGCATTAACTGACGAAACGCCGAGGCCAAGAAGGTGCGGGTGAGCGGCGGCGCGCCGGCTATGGTGTCGGAAGTCCCGGCTGATTTCATGCCCACGATGGTCGCGAAGGTGTTATAGGCAACGCTCCGCTTGGCGGCCACGCTGCGCAGTTGCAGGTAGAGCTTCTGACCGGCCTGTTTTCTTGTATCAATTCGCGCCAAGCCGCGGGACAGAACGGTACTTCCGTAAAGATTGCTTGCCATGGCCATCACGTCTTCATCATCGCTTGAAGGCGGGAACGCCGCGCCATCAGCAAAGTTTGTGTTCAAGCTTCTGCGGTACTCGATCAGGCGCGTGTAATCGACGTCAATATTCTTACGTTCGGCGGCGATCGCACCAGTTGTCCCCGCTCCGCCGGGTCCATCATGGTCACACGCCCTGTCCAGACCTGTTCCGGCCCCGATCCAGTTGTTGTCCTTCGGGTCGCAGTAGGTGCGGACAAACTGGCGCCAACGATCAGCCTTATCCCTCTGGACGCTTTGTGCGCCGACAATGCTGTCGTTCGCCATCTGCCGATCCAGCATACGATCAGAGAGAACGCGCTTGTTGAATATACCGCGCGCTTCCGAAGCCGCCAAGCTGCGGGCTGCCGTGCCCATCCAGCATATTTCCTCGCTGGGATGGTAGTCCTTGTGGGCTTCAGCGTGGAGTTGCCAGAAAAGACGCTGCGTTTCCAATTGATGCTTGGCATCCAGCATCGCCCCCAGAATCTCCATTTGGTACATGCCCATGGCGGAGAGGTATTCCGTCATTTCGGCGAGGCCCACGACCCAGAAATCCTCGAAGAAGTCTTCGACGATCCAGTTTTCTTCGTCGTTGATGTGGTCTTCTATATTTTCCTCGATGATCGCTTCAAAAATCTCGCCGATAATCTCGGCAATAATCGGAACGAGAATACAATCCAAAATGCCGCAAGCCCAGCAAGGGACCGACACGCAGATCGCTTCAGCGCTTTTGCTGCGGAGTGTCATGGCCGAGCCGCCAATAACAGAAACCATCAGCAGCACGAGGACGATTTTTTTGACACCGAGCGCAGAAAAGAGGCTGCTCGGTCGATTCGGCGGCAGAGGGGACGGCGATGACGAACTGCCCTTATCCATCACTGATTCCTTGCTCCAGAAGCGTTAACCAACTGCTTGTTGGCCTCGCGGAAGGGGGCTCTGAGCTTGCTTGACAACAAAACAGACACGACCATCTCCTTGCGGACCTGGCTTTCGTATATCGAACGGTCGAGCATCAGCTCAATCGCCTGCATCGCGACCTGCTTACGGGTGATGTTTGCGGGCGTATCATAGAGGTTGGCGTAAAAATCAGGGTTTTGATACAGCTTTTTGGACATAATTTCGAGCTGAGAATAGTAGCTCGGCTCAACGCCGATCAGCTCATAAATCTCGGCATCCGGCGTTCCGTTGGGCATAAGCTCCTTCACGATAGAGGCTAGATACTGGCGCGTTTGGCCGATCGGCAAAAGGGCTGCCCCAGTTCCTGCCGATTTCAGGCCTACGATCGAATCGAAGCTGTATTGCGCCACGCTGCGTTTGGCGGCGACGCTGCGAAGCATGACATAGAGCTTGCGCCCGTTATCGGATTTAATTTTAAGCCTCGACAAGTTGCGCGTCAGAACCTCGTGTCCATAGAGGTTGCGGGACAGGGCGATCACGTCCTCCTCATCATCGGTTCGCGTGGCGTTTGTGAAGTTGACCTCCAAGGTTCTTGGAGCGTCCACGAGCCGGGTGTAGTCAATATCGATGTTCATGCGCCAGGGATCGTCCGCGCCCTTATCGCCACCGCCGGGGAAATCGCCATCATGATCGCAGGCAAATTCCAAGCCTGTCAGCTGGCCGTATGAGGGGCCCGCGGAAGGAAGAGCGCTCGGTACGTTCCAGTTGTTGTCTTTTGTGTCACAGTAGGTATCCACAAACTGCGCCCAACGCCCCCGATAGTCTTGCTCGGCACTTGGCGCCGCATTTTGGTCGGCGTTCCCAAGCTGGCGCGCGAGGCCTGATGCCGAAAGCGCCATGGAGTTGTGGTGGGATCTGCGCTCAGAATTCGCCATGCTTCGGATGTTGGTTCCGAACCAGCAGAAATCATCGGAAGGGCGGTAATCTTTATGAGCTTCGGCCTGGAGCTGCCTCATGAGGCGCTGGGTGTCCAACTGGATTTCAGCATCCATGAAGGCCCCGATGATATTCATCTGCTGCATGGCGACGGCGCTCATTTGCGTTGTCATGTCGGCCATGGCGGGGACAATTTCGTCCTGGAACATTTCCTCGACAAGCCAATCCTCGAACGCCTCCAGATCATCGTCGAATTCGTCCTGTGTGTTTTGCTCAAGATCGTCGTGGTACTGCTCAAGGTCGCTGCTGGCCGCGCTACAGTCGCCGGACGAGCACGAATCGACCACGCATCCGCACGGCGGAGAGGCGGCAAAAGAGGGTTGCAGTGTCAGAGTGAGGCTGGCGCCAGCAAAGACAGATACAACCGCTCCTATCCATAAAGTCCGGCGGATTTTAGCCAGGATGATCTTCATAATGGTTTGCTACCGCACCCTAAGGACAATTACACCAAACATACCGAGCCTCTTCGTGTCGCGTACAGGCATTAAAAAAACGCCCCACGTACAGGTCCCGGGACTACAGGCTATACTATCATACGCCCTTTCGTAAAGGCACGTTTTTTGCGAAACTCAGATCAAATTTCATTTAATTGATTATCGGGATTGATTTTTTGAATTAAAAAAAGATAATGAACCTTCATAATAACACTCAAGAAGATGTCTCATGCTCGGTAAACTTCAAAAGAAAGGCGCAGCCCCCGCCGAAGAAATTCAGGCTGGCGCTCCTCAGGCCCCCGCCCCGGAAACGGATACTTCCGGGCTGGGCACCGTCGTTATCCGTAACGAGTTCTACCGCGATGGGTATCGAAGCCTTCTTAAGCTCACCCTCATCCAGAGCGTTGTGATTCTTGGCCTGATCGGGGCGATGTACTACGTAATCAGCGTTCACCAGCCCGAGCACCGCTATTTTGCAACCACCGAGGACGGTCGCCTTGTTCCCATGGTTCCCCTGAACCAGCCGAACCTCAGCGCTCCGGCCCTCATGTCCTGGGTCGCCCAATCCACCACAGAGGTTATGACCTTCGGGTTCAGCGATTATCGCCGGAGACTTCAGGAAGCCTCCCGAAACTTTACAAAACGGGGATGGGAGAGCTTTACGCAAGCCCTTCAGCGCTCACGTATTATTGAGATGGTCGAGGCCAATCAGCAGGTTCTGACCGCCGCTCCGAAGGGGGCTCCGATCCTTGAGTCCGAGGGCCTTGTCGCCGGCCGCTACCAGTGGGTCGTTCAGGTTCCCCTTGCCCTTACGTATCAGTCCGGCTCGAAAACCCAAAATACGGGACTGCTCGTAACGGTGGTTGTCGTACGTGTACCCCGCCTAGAAAGTCCAAATGGCGTTGGGATTGAGCAATGGGTTGCCGTTCCTCGTTAGTTGGGGCCGTTTCGTATTTTTTTAATATTATTCGCTATATTATGATGTTAGTGCGTGACAATCACGAATTTCCATTGTATCGTTTACCTAATTTTTTGAGTATCTGGGTTAGATCATTGTCATGAAAAACAGAAAATCAAAGCTTCCTCTTCTTTCGGGCGAGCCAGTCAGACTTTTTATATTGGGTTTGTCTTTCCTATGCACTACCGCTGTTTTTGTTCCTGCTCAGGCGCAAGAGGACGATCCTCTCGCGGATTTCGAAGAGCCGGCTGCAGAAAGCACCGACGGTAGCGCCGAGGCAGAGACTGACGCAACGGCTGAAGCTCCCAGTGACGAGAAGCTTGACGCCATGCCTTCGCTAGATCCTGACCAGCCCGAGGAGGATCCTTTCGCTTTTGAGGATGAATCCGGCCTTGAGGGCTTTCAGAAGACTTCCCAAGAGCTGCAGGATGAGTTCCGAAAGGGCGCATTCCAAGCGGCTCTCGATAAGATTTTGCCTCTTCGTCCCGATGAAATCCGCACGCTTTTGGAGCGGCATGACCGCACCGTTGAGTCTGTCGAGGTTCCCGTTCACCCCTATCCGCGTCCCGAAACCGTCGTGCAGAACGTTTCTCTGGACCCCGGAAGCGCGCCGCTTGTTGTTAAGTTAGCCTTTGGCTACGTAACGACGATCAGCATGGTTGATTCGACCGGAGCGCCTTGGCCTTTTGAGGATATTTCGTGGGTCGGCAACTTTACCGTTCAGGGCGACACCGAGAAAGACACCACTCATATCATCCGCATCTCTCCGAGCAGTGATTTTTCTCACGGAAACATCTCTGTTCGTATGATCGGCCTTGATACGCCCGTGGTGTTTACGCTTGAAACCAACCGTGACCTTGTGCATTACCGTTTTGACGCGGTCCTGCCCGGAAACGGCCCCTTCGCGTCCGCTCCGCTCATGCAGCCGGGAATTACACTGGCATCCGGCGATGTCGATATGTCTGCGGCCCTCACCGGGGTTATGCCCGAAGGTGCCGTAAAGCTCGCGGTCTCGGGTGCTGATGGTCGAACCAGCGCTTTCAAATATAACAACTACACTTATGTGCGTACTCCGCTCACCCTTCTTTCCCCGGGCTGGCAGAGCTCCGTTGCATCCGCCGACGGCACCAAGGTTTATGCCCTGACTGAGGCCCCTGTTCTTCTACTCTCCGACAAAGGGCGTATGGTCCGTGCCTATCTTACTGAGCGTGAGGAACTGCTAGATGAATGACGATCTTGATGAAGAAATCATCGGCTCCGAAGAGGGGTTTGATGAGTTTGTGCAAAAAAGCTCTCCCGGCGACGCACTCCGGAGCAGCCCTATTGCCAAGATAGGCGTTATTGTTGGCGCCGTTTCCGTTGTGTTTGGCGCGATGTGGTTTTTTGGCCAGAAGCCCGAGGAAATCAAGGATTCCATGTTGCCTATGGCTTCCGAGGTTAGCGCCCCTCCGGGGACTGCCGAAGCCTCTCCCGCTTACGTTGCGGCTGTTGAAGAGAAGAACGAGGAAGACCTCGATAAGGCTCTCCGGACCGGCGACAGTACGATTCCTGTTCCGGTTGAAGCGCCGACTGATCGCCTGCAGTTGCCTGAAGAGCAGACGGAGAGCGAAGATCCGCTGCACCGCTGGCGCCGCATGCAGGAAGAACGCGTCCTGAGAAATACCGATAAAGAAGAAGACGTTGAGCCGGTTACCGTCCTCGACTCTGAGCAGCAGAATGAAGCCATGAAGCAGATGGCTGAGTCGATGAGCCGTCAAATGCAGTCCATTTTGGGCGCTCGGTCTGAGCGACTCAAATTTACATACATGTCGCTTGTTGACTTCAAAGAAGACGGCGGGCAGGCCGTTGACGGAAATAATCCCGAAGGTAACGGTGAGTTTGACGGCGAAGTCGAAGAGGAAGAGCCTGTTGTCATCATTCCTGCCGGCGAAATCGAGTACGGGCAGTTGATCATCGAGGCTAATTCGGATGTTCCCGGCCCTGTTCTTGCGCTGATGGTCTCCGGACCGCTCAAGGGCGCGAAGCTGCTCGGTACGTTCACCGTTCAGAACGATTATCTTACTCTGACCTTCAATACCCTTGTGTATGAAGGGCAGGATATCGATATCGACGCTATCGCTCTTGATCCTGAGACCACTCTCCCGGGTATGGCGACTGAAGTCGACCATCGGTATCTGCAACGCATCGTACTTCCTGCTGCTGCGGCCTTCGTTGAAGGTTTCGCGGATGCGATATCCCAGACCGATGCGACAAGCATTGTGATTGACACAAGCGGCGGCGGGACGACCACCACCGCGACCGATCAGGATCTGGATACCGAGGAAGAGGTGGCGCTCGGCGTGAAAGAGGCCGGCGAAGAAGTTCGCGAGATTATCGACGAGATGGCCGACGAAATTGAGGTTCTTGTAAAAATTCATGCGGGAACCCCGATCGGCATTCTTTTCACTTCTGCCGTGACCGAAGAGCCGGACGAGGATACCTGATCTTCGTGCGGCGGCTTCTCTGAGTTCTGCTTTTGGAGCGTTATGCTTTTTTAAGTGTTGTTTATGAGCGGCGCTTGGCGCAGGTGCGGATTATCATAGGAAATTTGTGAGAGGGTTCTGGTATGTCAGGCAAAGATAAGGCTGAGAATTTTGACGATGACTTCGAGCTGGATGCTCTTGACGAGGCATCCTGGACCGATGACGAGTCCGATCTGAGTCAGGGCTCTCCTGAGGAGGACGGCGATTCGGCTTCCAAGGGCGCCGGACCTTCCGGCAAGCCCCCTCGTGAAAAGAAGTCCGGCGGCGGTATGCTGACCGGGATTGTCGTTCTCGCGCTTCTTGGCGGCGGGTCGTTTTACGCTTATCAATCCGGTCTTATCCCCGGCGTTGGTCCGGGTTCGGCTCCGGCGGCGGGTGAGAGCGTCATGCCCACCCTTACCGAGGCCGATGACACAAGCACTGCGGACTCCGAATCGTTGCTGGCTGAAGCCGCTGTTGTGGACGAGGCGCAGGATATGCCGCCCATGCCGGAGTCTTCCGATATCATCGGCGACACCGGCACTATTGATGGTGATGCCCCTGTGACTGCCGCTGCGTCGCCTGCTTCGGACGATGCGTTGACGCCTATGCCGGAGGGCGAGGGCGCTCTTGAGCTTGCCCCGCTCGATTCGAGCGAGGGTGAAATACAAATAGCCCAAGTCGCCGAAAAGGACGGAATGCTTGCCGATCCGACCTCGACAGACACGCCTGAAGCTTCAGGCTCGTCTGGCAAGTTAGAAGATGGCGTTATGGCTGTTCCCGGCTCTGATGTTCTTGCCGAAGATAGCATTTCCCTTGTGGGTGATAGCGCCCCTTCGGACGCGGTTCCTTTGGATGAGAGCGCCCTTATGGGTGAGACTGAAAAGGCTCCTAGTGATATTGCCGCTCCGGATGGCCTTGCTGAAATTTCCGATGAGCTTGCCGTAACACCGGCTGCTGAGGCCTCCGCGCTGCCCAATCTTGAGGATGATCTCAAGGCTGCCGAGGAAGCTGTGGCGTCCGACCTGAAACAGGCGGCTGATGTTGTTGAGGCTCTCGAATCGGCCCCCGCACCGGCTGAACCAAAAGCGCCCGAGGCTTCTGAGTCGGCACTGACCGATTCGGCTGTAGAGCCTTTGCCAGAAACCAAAACAGAGGTTACGACTGCCGCTCCGGCGGTTTCCGCCACGACAGCAGAGGCGAAGCCTGCCGCTGCTGCAGAAGCCGTCCCTGAAAAGACCCCTGATTCGGCTCCTCCTGCCGAGGTTGCTCCGGCTGCTGAAGTGGCCAAGCCTGCTGAAGTCGCTAAGCCTGCGAAGCCTGTCATCGTGCCGAACTGGGTGCTTAAATCCGCTAAGCCTGGAAGCGCCGTCCTTTATGACAAGCGCACGGGTGATGTGAAAAATGTTGAAGTCGGTGACCGCGTGTCCGGGCTGGGCACGGTCAAGTCGGTGTCTAAGGTCGACGGGAAATGGGTCGTACAGGGCACCGCCGGCAAGGTCCGGCAATAAAATTCAAGGCGTCCGGGGCCGTTTCGGGCGCCTTTTATGTAAAAATTTATTAAAAATTTACCACTTTTCGTTAAGATATGTTAGGGTAAATTTAACTTCGCCATAAGGCGAAAAGTTTGCGTTTGTAGCGTCGGGTGTGTTTTAATGACGCTAAGGGCAACTCTCAGGCTGTGATAGAGTGAAAGCATGAAAAAAGAGCTTTTTTCCCGTCTTGTTTATGGTTTTCTGACCGTTTTTGCGAGTTTCCTCTTTGTTGAGGCCGCCTTCGCACAGGCCGGGGTCGATGATATAGCCGAAAATATTACTGATTCCGCCTCCAGTCTTCCCGGTCTGATTACCGCCTTCTTCTATCTTCTCGGCTTGTGGCTTGGCTATCAGGCCATTATGCGGACGATCGACCATGTGAGTAACCCCAACCAGACCCCTCTGCGCGTTCCGATTATGCGGTTCTTGGCTGGCGGCGCCCTGTTCTCTGCGCCTATTGTCTTTGAATCCATGTATGAAACGATTGACGGGGGCCTTTTCACCGGCGTTAATCCGGGTGATTTGTTTAACAATATGTCGGCTCTTTTCGGTGCCGTTACCGGCGTTATGGGCAACAACATCAACGGCTTGCTGACCAATATCGCGGCCCAAACCGAGTTGTTGCCCGGTCTTGTCACTGCCGTGGCTTACCTGCTCGGGCTTATTATGGGCGGTATCGGCATCATGAAAGTTAAGGATCATGTTGAAGATCCCTCCCGTACCACAATGAAGGAAGGCGTTATTAACCTCCTTGTGGGCGGCGGTATGTTCGCTTTGCCCGCCGTTTTTGAAGCTATGTACAATACGATTGGCGGCGGTGGCATCGGGGTTTGGGAGTTTATCGCAGGCGGTCTCAGCGGCACGTCTTTCATCTTCTCCGGGGAGACCATCAGCCCCGAGTGTCTGGGCGCCTTGTTCGGTCCCGCGGCGACTGTTGGCGATGTTATCTGTAACGCTTGGCTGACCTCTTCCGCAGTCCCTGCGTTTCTGTCTGCTCTTTCTTACATGCTCGGCTTGGTGTTCGGTGTGTGGGCTCTTGTCAAAATCAAGAACCACGTGATCAATCCCCAGCAGACCTCGCTTTGGGACGGTGTTTCAAGACTTTTGGCCGGCGGCTCCTTCTTTGCCTTGCCCACAATCGTCTCTGCCCTGCAGCTGACCTTTGCACCGGTTACCGCTGTGCCTCTGCAAGCCACGCGGTTTATTTCAAACACCACGTTCCGCGCAGACGGTACGCTTGTTTGCGGCGGCGCCGGCGGTCTTGACGATGCGCTTGCCTGTTTTATGGACGACATTCTCGGGCCGGGACACGTTACGTTGAACTTCTTCTCCTTCGTTGCCGGTATGATCTTCATCATGATCGGTATCTCGAGGCTTGTGAAAACAGCTCAGGAAGGTGCCAGAGGTCCCGGAGGGCGCGGTACGATCGCGACCTTTATGATCGGGGGCATTCTTCTCTCCGCTACGACGATCTTGCGGGCCTTTTCCGCGACGTTCTTCGGCAACAACATCACCTTCACCTTCGCCAACCTTGCCTACACGGCCGGTATGACCGTTGCTGAAACCGACGCGGTTTACCATGTGATCGGCGCCGTTCTCAAATTCATGATCCTGATCGGCATGATCAGCTTCGTTCGCGGCCTGTTCATCATGCGCGATGTCGCCGAGGGCAACCAGCAGGCTTCCCTGATGTCGGGCATGACCCACATTTTGGGCGGGGCGCTTGCCGTTAACCTTGGCCCCTTGCTCAACGCCGTTCAGGAAACTCTGGGCGTTACCGCGTTCGGCGTAGTCTTCGGCGTCTAATCGCCGAAGACCCTCTTGGGCATAAATCCCTGATAAAAAATGTGTTTTTTCCACAAAATAATTGTGGCAAAATTGTGTTATCCGTGTTACTGTTTGTTATTAAGTAAGCAAAACTATTTGGTAAGAGGAGGAACATTCATGTTCAATAAAACCAAACTTTCGTACTACAAACTCGGCGCAGCGATGACCGCTGGTGCAATCGTGAGCTCCGCAACGAGCGCACATGCTGCTAACAACTTCAGCAACATTGCTCAGAACATCACGACGTCTATCGCCAGCATCCCCGGTCTTCTGACCGCTTTGGCATACCTCTTCGGTATCCTGCTCGGCGTTCTCGGTATCCTGAAAATCAAGGATCACGTAGAAAACCCGACCCAGACCCCCCTGAAAGATGGCGCAATCCGTCTCGCAGCTGGTGGCGCTCTGTTCGCACTGCCGATCATCTTCGAAGCAATGTCCGAGACCCTTGACCTCGGCGGCGCCGGTACCTCCGCGTCTGCTTCTCAGATGTTCTCTGTCAGCTTCAACGTTACGTAAGCTTGGACGGACGTGTGGATCGTTTAACGATCACATTGGGACTTTCCAAGACGACCGGAAAGTCGAAAAAGACAAAAGGAGGAGCCGGAAGTTCCGGCTCCTCTTCCTCTCGTGATGGCCTGTCTAAAGACGCCAAGCAAAAGATTTTCGAGCGCGACCAGTACACCTGCACGTGTTGCGGCTTTGTTTCCAAGAAATATCAGGAAGTTCTTCATATCAACGGCGATCCGCATGATCACGCCGAGAGCAATCTTTCGACCGTGTGCATCTTCTGTCATCAGTGTTTCAATCTCGACCAGGTCGGTCATATGAAGTCGGGCGTTTTGCTCTGGCTGCCGGAAATCGATCAGGCGGATCTGCATCACATGGCGCGGGCTATCTATGTTGCGCGCATTTCGCAGGGCCCCATCGCGGAGGCCGCTCGGAAAGCGCTGGACGCGCTTATGAAGCGGCGCGACCCTGTCCGCAAGCGGATCGGCACGGACGATGCGTATACGCTGGCGACCGTCCTGAAGGATTATCTGAGCGATCATCACTACAACATCCGCGCACAAAAGCTGGATGGGATCCGGCTGTTCCCTCTGGACCGGCGGATCATCAAGGAAGCCGATCTGGAGTTCAACCAGTTTCCGCAGATTCTGGCTTACTGGCGCTCCAAGGACGGGCCGTTCGGTGGCAAGCCTCCGCAGCAGTGGTTTGGCATCTATAACAGCATCCACGCGGCTTAATCCGGCCGCAGATTTTTCCCATTTCAGACTTCGCCTTGCCTTATGACGCCGTTGCGCGGTTTCGGCCTCGTGGCGCGCGAACCCGCTAAGTGCGAACGGGCATACCCTGAGTTTCTGGAGCTGTACGATCAAATGACGCGAAAGCCGCTCTACGCGCTGGGGTGCTAAGAGCTAAGATGTTTTCATGCCTTGAGGAATTTAGAGATGATATTCCTGAGGCGGTCGTCTCCATAATAAGCCTCATGTTCCTTTCTCATGTTTTTATCTGCCACGTAGAAAGCTACTTCATCTTGAAGTTTTAGAACCTTTTTACAAGCATCTTCCGGCAGTTCGTACACCTTGTCGTCTGAAACAAAACGATCAATCGCGGATACTATCTCAGCACCGGATATCTCGTTCGCCAAAAAGCGAGTCATATTTTCCGAGAGTGTTCTGAAGGCATTGGTCATTTATATTTAGACCCCTTATCTATTACCGTAATTATGTTTACTGTATCCCTGTCCACAACAATTCTTACGCCTCGTCCGCTAGCAGAATCTTTAGATGGAACCTCGTATGCGTTTGTCTTTTCTGGATCGTTTGTTCGGCCATCCCGGCCTTTGTTGATCGCCTCATCAATACGCTCCTGAGAAACATTTCTATCTCTCATTTGCTCCGTGGAGTGCTTGGTATGACTGTTGCCATCAGACGGTGCAGGGCCTTTATCTTCTTCGTCATCCGGGCCTTTATTATTTCCGTTATCCCCTCCCGTTCCTCCGGCGCTCATAGCCCGCTAAGCCGTCACGTGTGAACGGGCTTACCCTGAGTTTTTGGGGCTATTTGATCAGATGAGGCGAAGGTCTTTCTATGAAATATACGGTAACCAAGTGCTATAGCTCAAACCACGAGCTCTCAAAAACCCTTATGTTATTTTTTCCATACTCGGTAAAGCTAAGAAAATTTCTGTATAGAACTATAACGATTTGATATCTTTTGATCGTTATTGATTTTCCATTAACTTTTCTTAACGTTAGCTTTCCGTCAACATTTTCAAACACTATAGACCCGCCAGCTGCGTTTTCTTTTATTTTGTCCAAATACATTTGAACGTAAATATTTTTTCTATCGCACGCATCGGGGAGCAAAAGTTTTCTTGATGCTATTGGTGTGAAATTTGCCCTAGGCGATACCGTAAGACTTCCCAACTTTTCTTGCTGCTCCAGAGCATTATCAGGCTCTATATATACATAATTTAGGCTGACGCCGATGGGAGAAACTTCACGATGATACAATGAGATAAGGCCGATACCATAGAAAGACAGGCCTGGTGACGAATAGAGGGTATCAATATAGGTCGCCAGCATTTTTGTTGAGTTGCAAATCTCAAAGGTGACGGTGTTGTTCTCCTTATAAAATTTTGCATCAAGCGCTTCGTACCCGCTCACAGCAAAGAATGCCGCAAGTACTAATATAAATATGCACGCGAGAGAAATTCCAGATATAGTTTTCATTGCTTTCTTAAGTACACTTGGGTGGTCTCGTTAAACCTCTTCTGAACATCGCTTAGAGACTCATCAACAGTACCCACTTCACCATTATATTCACTCCTTACAATGGTTTCGCTCGCAGTAGGTCCGACTTCAATTACCTTAACGATATGTTCTGTATCACCAGTGTTGTTATTGAAGAGAATCCCATCGCCTACTTCAACGCTTCCCCCTTCGATCTTGACATAGCCCTGCATAAGCATGTGCGCCTCCACGGCGGCTGCATCGCCCTGTATCCAATGCTTGCCGCCTGTAAAAAATCTCCAAGACAATTCGTATCATGCCGGGCGTTCCAAATACATTGTTATAGACGGGCGCTTGATTTCCATCCTCGTCTTGAACACTACCGGGCTGCATCATGCCCAGTGAACCGTTCGGCCATCCATCGCGGTCAAAGCCGTTGGCTGGGAAGGTACATGTGATGCAGTAGTCTGGTGGGTGATAACTCGCATCACCATCAAACCCTTCAGGATCGTTCGAAACGTACCGCCCGATGGCGGGGTTGTAGTATCGGCTCCAGTAGTAATGCAGACCGGGTGGCGGCGCAATACTGACCGGGAAAGCACAGGTTGACCGTGGCCCACTCCTTCCCGAACGCGCCGCTGATCCCAAGAGACAAAGGAAATCTTCACCGTAAAAATCTGATTTCGGCGGTGTATTTGTGATTTTTCATCTGGCTTCTTTATTGTGTCAATTTTTTGCATCTTAATAAAAAAACCCTGAAGGTCTTTTTTAACGATTAAGGCGGGGTGTCTGGATATTCATAATATCGCCGCCTAAGGCTCAACATCCTGCTTTTGAAGATTGGGCTTTAAGTGAAGCGGTCAAGCCCGCGTCGATACGTAGGGCTTGAAAGCTTAACCACAAAGGATGCGCCGTTGCGGGCGGGCAGCTTTCAAAGAAGTGTTTTCTTGGGCCCGAACTTGGGCTATCTTTATCTATCTTTCTTATTATCTTCGTGTAATATGTGCGGGTAAAATATCACGGGAAACCTTAAGACTCCGGGACCATGAAGCTTCTTGACAAGATCCTTGCGCCTTTCCAGAAGGGCTTGAAGTACTCTGTTTCGTCTTTCATCAGGCTTGAGACCATGGAAAACGAGACCACCATGGTTTCGACCGATGGTTCGCTACTCTCTTATGTAAAAGTTGAGGGTAGCCGCCAGATCATCGGGGATGATGAGTTCAACGCCATCGTTAATTCCGCCACCATCAAGATCGGATCGCGTTTCGACCGTCAGGGTCATGCCATGCAGGTCTATTTCGTGCGCGATCCCGGACGTATTCGCCAGGTTCTTGAAGAATATGTCCGGCCGAGCCGTATTTCGGCGCAAAATATGGGCCTTGATGTCGATGATCTGTTTCTTGAGCGGATTAAGAACCTTGAGCGTTTCTGTACCCATGAGGAATGTTATTTCGTTTTGTGGACGCGCCCGCTTATCCTTAGCAAGAGCGAGGTCAAGCGCGCGGCGCAGGATGTCAAGGACGAGGCTAAAAACTGGCTTCCCGCGGGTTATGCGCAATACCCCATGGGCGTCATGGAGCCCCTGCGTACCCGGCACAAGAGTTTTATTTCCGCGATCATGTCGGCTCTGGATGAATTGGGCGTCGAGTGCAAGCTTTTGGAAGTGCATGAAGCGTTGACGGCTGTGCGCAGCAACCTTTTCCCCGACCGGGCCAACGATTCTTGGCGGGCTTGCCTTCCGGGGGACCCCATCCCGCCGCGTGCGCCGCAAAGCTCCGTCGATATGTCTGACATTCTCTGGCCCAACCTCGCCAACCAGATTACCGCGGCAGACGCCCGGGTTCTGGGGAAATCTGTCGCGCGGATCGGAAACATGCTCTGGGCGGGCGGGGATATGACGCTCGGTCCGATGGACGCGACGCCTTTTCCCGTTTTGATGAACAGGCTTGTCGAAGCGGATATTCCGTTCCGAATTTCCTTCCTGATCGAGGGCGGCGGGGCTTCGGCGATTGCGTTCCGCGCCTTCGCCGCTACGATTCTTGGGCCGACAAACGGCTCTAACAAGCAGATCAAGTATTCTCTTGAGAGCTTGATCGCCATGGCGCGTAAAGAGCCTGTGGTTAAAATACGGCTGTCTTTCGCGACGTGGTGCACGATCGAGGAAAAGGATAAAATTCTCGACCGGCTCTCCGTTCTTTTGCAATCGATTGAAAGTTGGGGCTACTGCCAGGTCACGGAATTTTCGGGTGATCCGCTGGATTGCATAATGTCCTCGGCCATGGGTATTCATTGCGGCGGAACGGCGCCTACAGGCATTGCGCCGATGATCGAGATTTTCAAGCTTTTGCCCTGGCAAAGACCGTCCAGTCCGTTCCAAGAAGGCGCCATGCTTTTCAGGACACCTGATGGCAAGCTCTGGCCCTATCAGACAGGAACGAATCTAACGACCACGTGGTTCGATCTGATTTTCGCGCAGCCGGGGGCGGGTAAGTCCGTTCTGCTGAACACGCTCAATCTCGGAACGTGTATCTCTCCGGGGCTTTCCAAGCTTCCGTATGTTGCGGTTATCGATATCGGGCCCTCGTCTTCGGGGCTGGTGTCGCTGATTAAAGAAGCCCTTCCGCTCTCGCGTCAGCATGAAGCCAACTATTTCCGGCTGCAGATGGCGCACCAATACGCGATTAACCCGTTCGACACGCAGCTTGGCTGCCGAGCACCCCTTCCTGAAGAGCGCTCGTATCTTGTTGAGCTGCTTACGCTCCTTACCACGCCGCCTGGGTACGACAAGCCTTATGACGGTATGCAACAGCTTTGCGGTCTGGTCGTCGACGAAATGTTCAGGTGGCGGAACGATACGGCCGCCAACGCCGAAGCGCGCCCCTATCTGCCGCGCCTTGAGTCTGAGATTGACGCCGCCATCAACCGTTACAATATTCACCTTCCGACCGATCCGTTCTGGTGGGATATCGTCGATAAACTGTTCGATCTGGAGCAGTATCACCTTGCCAATCTTGCCCAGCGGCATGCCGTTCCAACGCTGAACGACTCGATCACAGCCTCCCGGCGCCCTCAGATTCGAAACCTTCTGGAGGAGACTTCGGTCGGGTTCAGCGCGGAAACTGTTTTGAGCGCTTTCGAGCGTATGGTTACTTCGGCGATCCGGGAATACCCTATTCTTTCATCGGTTACGCAGTTCGATATCGCGGACACACGGCTTTGCTCGCTTGACCTTATGGACGTGGCGCCGCAAGGGGACGAAGCGGCAGACCGCCAGACTTCCATCATGTATATGCTGGCGCGTCATGCGCTTGTGCGATCGTGGTGGATGAGCCCGGAAACCTTGCTGCATATTCCCGAAAAATATCAGGAGTTTCATGCGCTTCGTCTGCAAGAGGTCGCCGAGACTCCCAAGCGGCTGAATTTCGACGAATTTCATAGAACCAGCAAATCCAATTCCGTGCGCGCACAGGTTATCCGGGACGTGCGGGAGGGCCGGAAGCGCGGTGTCCAGATCGTTCTGACCTCCCAGCTCATTGACGACTTCGACAAGGACATGGTGGATCTTGCCACGGGCGTCTGGGTTCTGGGGACGGCGATTTCCGACAAGGCCGTCGATGACGTGGTTAACCGTTTCGGCCTCTCCAATACGGCACGGCACGTTATCCGTTATCGCCTCACCGGTCCCAAATCCATCGGTGCGCCTTGTCTTCTGGTACTTGGATCCACTTCAGGCCGTTATGAGCAGCATCTTTACAATACGCTCGGGCCGATTGAGCTTTGGTCCTTGAACACCTCCGCAGAGGATGTCGCTATCCGAAACCGTCTGTATTCGTTTCTAGGAGCCGGGCGGGCCCGGCAGATGCTTGCCTTTGCGTATCCGGGGGGTAGCGCGCGTAACGAAATTCGCCGCCGTGTTCTGGCTAACAGCGAAAGCGGGGACTCCCGCCAGGCTATGATCAGCTCCGTTATTGAGGAAATCGTCAACGAGCTTATGGAAGAAAGCAAGAAGATCGCCGAGAAAGAAGAAGGCAAGCGGATCAGCCTGAAGGAAAGATGAGCGAAAAGACAAAAGATATCCGGCAGGAGCAGCAGATCGCGCAGCAGACGGTTATCCAAGAGGATCAGGCCCCTGCCCCGGCGAGTTCCTTTACGCTTGCCGATAAACTTAAAGAGAAGAGAGCCAAGAAAAAGAAGCAGCGCCTGAAACAAGGCTTAATTTTTGGGTTTCTTGGACTTTTCGGATGGCTTGTTTTTTACCTTTTTGCGCCCTTTAAAGGCGGGCTTAGCTACGGTATATGCAAAACCTACCTTGAGCTTAATGTCCCTTACCCGCAAACTTTGCTTCTGAGCGAAGTTGTGATTACCCGAGGCGGGAGCGTTAGGATCTGGTTTACCCATATCGACGCTTTCGGGTCATACAGGCTAGACTCATTCCAATGCACCTTTGCCGTCGACGAGCAAACCAAGGCAAACTATCTTGCAGAGGTCAAAATCGGCAAGCTGAACATTGACCCGATCGAGGTCGAGCGCTTCAACGTTTCGCTTCCCTATCTGGTGGCCAACCCGCCCGATCTGACACTTCCCGTGCCGATTCCCGATAGCCTGCAGAGTATTGAGTTCGATCTCAACCGCTTCAGGAAGAAGATTTTCTAAGGAACAGCCTATGCTTTTCAGACCTCTGGGCCGGACAGGCCTGAACGTCAGCCTGATCTGTCTTGGGACCATGACATGGGGACGGCAGAATACCGAGGCCGAGGGCCATGCGCAGATGGATTATGCGCTAGGCCGGGGGGTCAATTTCTTCGATACCGCCGAAATGTACGCCGTGCCGCCCAACGCGGAGACTTACGGAAAAACCGAGGCGATCATCGGTACATGGTTTAAGAAAACCGGAAACCGCAGCAAGGTCATACTCGCCACCAAGGTTGCAGGACCCGGTCTGCCATGGGTGCGCGGGGGTAAGGCGGTCATCGACCGCAAGAACATCAAGGAGGCTGTCGAGGCCAGCCTCAAGCGGCTTCAGACCGATTATATCGACCTTTATCAGCTTCACTGGACGAACCGGGGTTCCTATGCCTTCAACCAGCTCTGGGCTTATGCTCCGAAATTCAAGCCGGACGAGGTTAGGGAGAATTTTGTTGAGGTTCTTGAAACCCTTGGCGAGCTCGTCAAAGAGGGCAAGATCCGGCATGCCGGGCTTTCCAACGAAACGGCTTGGGGCACGATGAACTGGTTGCGGCTGTCCGAAGAGAGAGGCTTGCCGCGCATGGCCTCCATCCAGAACGAATACAGCCTGCTTTATCGCCTATTCGAGCCGGATATGCATGAGATCGCGATGGCGGAGGATATCGGGCTGCTGGCGTGGTCGCCGCTCGCCACGGGGATGCTGAGCGGTAAATATCTGAACGGCAAGCGGCCCAAGGGTTCGCGCTGGACGCTGCTTTCCAACGGATCGGCCCGGGATACGCTTCAGGCGAACGATGCGGTGCGGGCCTATATGGCCGTGGCCAAGAAACACCGGCTTGATGTCTGCCAGATGGCGCTGGCCTTCGTTAATTCGCGGCCCTTCGTCACCTCCAACATCATCGGGGCGACCACGATGCAGCAACTCAAGACCAATATCGATTCCGTCGATCTGGTTTTATCGCCCGATGTGCTTGCAGATATTGACGAAGTCAGGCGGGACTTTCCGATTCCGTATTAGCGTTGTATACTCGATTCGTGAGTATTCTTGATTCCGGCGGTTTCCCGTCGGTGGGTCCATGAAAGTTTTTACGCAACGACGTACAGAGGAAGACGGCTTCCGCTCTGTCAAGCAGGCCTTGGTGGAGATTTTGCCTGTGGTTAAAGCCTGGGCCGGGGACGCGATCGAACATTCGCGGGTCACGGGCTCGTTCGCCAAGGGCACCAACGTGCCCGGCGGCACGGACGCCGATCTGCTGATCTCGCTTGCCCATGATTACAATCACGCGCCCGTCACCATCTATAAGGGGCTTTTCGAGCATCTGCGCAAGAACGGATACCCCAACGTGCGGGCCAACCATATTACCATTCAGGTGCCGACCGGGGGGCTTCTGATTGATCTCATTCCCGCCCGCAAGGCGAATTCAAAAAGCGAGGATCACCGGGTTTTTAACCGGAAAACGGGCGAATGGGTGATAACGAACCTGAATACGCATACGCAGGCGGTCGCGCTCTCCGGTCGCCTCAGCGAAATCCGCATCATGAAGCTCTGGCGCAGCGGGAAGGATCTGTTTTTCCCGTCGTTCGTTCTGGAGCTTGCCGTGATCGAAGCCCTCAAGGGCCATAAGAATATCAGCGAAACGCAGGATATCGAGGGGCATATCAAGGCGGTTCTGGTCTATCTGGCGACGGATTTCAAGAATGCGAGCCTGACCGATCCGGCCAACCCCTCAAACCTGATTTCCGAGGACATGCTCAAGATCGAGCGGACTCTGGTGGCCAATGCGGCGCAGAAGTCACTGGCGGGCGGCTGGAGATCGTTTATGAGTTCGTTCGCGGCCTAAATCCTAGCGGCCAGGCGTGCCCCACGGGCTCGGCGTTTCCGGGGCGGGCTGTTTTCGGTCGATCCGGGCCTTCATTTCGGCGGCCAGCATATCGTGCAGATCGAGGTGTCTTTGATACCAGCCTTCCTTATCCGCGCCGAGGACGGCGTAACGGTCTTCCTTGCGCTGGAAGACGTTATAGGTCAGCTCGTGCGAGTTCAGGACATAATCAACAAGGTTGGTCATGGTGCGGTAATGCTGGACCTCGTCGTCGCTCAGATTGGCGACCTGATCCGGGGTGAGGGCCTGCAGCGTCGCATAGACCTCCTTGGCCGCCGGGAGGGCGAGCGCGATTTTATTTTGGTTTATGCTGTCGTAGGTGATGCCCGTGACCTGCTCGGCATAGAGGTCATCTAAATCCCCGCTGTCGGCGATGCCTGAGAGTTGGTGGGCGATGCGCATGTTGTTCGCTTGCATGAGGCGGCCAAAGGCGGTGTCGGCGGGTGGCTGGTATTGCAGCTCCTGAACGGTCCTTAAAGATGTATTGCGGATAAGGCTCGCGAGCTCGCGCTTGTCGAGGCCCAGAATATGCGCGTTGTCGAGGTTGCGGCCCAACTCGCCGAAGGCGTAGTCGAGATAATCGAATTTGCGCGCGTAATCCGTTTGCTCGGATTTGAATTTCTCAAAGAAGCTGATCGCGGCGCGCTGTTGGTCTTCGCTGATATTCGTTTTCTTTTGCGGTTCGGCGGCCGCGCCCGACCACGCGCTGGCCACGGGGCTTTGGGGCTCTTCGGCTTCGGGGGGGAGTTCATCAGTTACCGCGAAAGGGTTCGAGGCCACGCCGCCCTTGAGGTGGATGGTCTGCGCCACGGGTTCGCGCTTTTCCTGCGGCTCGGGCGTGTCGAAGAGTTGGGTATAGCCGTAAAGGCCCGCGAGGGCCGATATGCCCACGCCCGCAATCCAGCCTTTTACGGAATTTGAACTCATTTTTTGCTTATTCCCGCCATTAATTCCCATAATTTTAACCTGATCCGCCCAGCCGGTCAAATTCTTTGATTCTGCTCTATCTTGTTGTTATTAAACGTAATTTTTGTTGCGCCGCTGCCTTGGCGGATTTATTTGAAAATTCTAATTTTATTGCGCTTGATGCTTAATTCTTATAGTTTCTGCGGGAAATACGAGGTTTTATAAGAGCATGAGTCTCTACGGAAAAAATCTAGTGGCCGCGCAGCAGCTTCTCGAAGGCGAGCCGATCGACACACAGACGATTAGCCTTAAGGATCTCGTCGAGATTCTGGGCGAGGTCAATGACGTACTCTCCGCCGAACGGATGCCGGACGAGGCACGCGCGGCGACGGATCAGGCGACGCTGGACGCCGTGCGCAGGTTGGCCAGCGAAGCGCCGGAGGCCAAGCCGATGGCCCATGATCTTGTTTACTGCCTGATCGGCATGGATGGTGGGAGCAAAAAGACCGAGGCGTTCGAGACACTGTTCCCCCACCTGCCGCTGCGGGGAAAGGCCGAGGCGCTCAACGATCTTCTGGCGCAGATCAACGACGCCGTGATGTTCGGGGAGGCCGATAAGGCCGACGAGTTGACCGGGCTTCTGGCGAAATATGCGCGGAAAGAAGGCCACCCGCTTCAGGTTCACGATGTTCTGGGCACAGGGGCCGTGTTTTCGGCGGGGCGCGGCGAGATCGTGTTTCACCCCGGCGGCATCGGGCTGTCGCCGCCCGGATATGACGAGGTGGGTTAATTCTTTTCCGTCTTTTTCGGCAGCAGTACCCAATATCTTCCCTTTGATTTCATCGGGCCGGCCATGCGCTCGGCCTCTTCGCCGTGACCCCAGAAGACATCGCCGCGAACGGCCCCCCGGATCGCGCCGCCCGTATCCTGCCCGACCATCAGGCGGCGGATCATCGATTTTTCTACCGGGTGCTCGGCCTCCAGCCAGAAGGGCAGACCGTAGGGGAAGATCGAGCGGTCGATCGCAAGCGAGCGCAGCGGGGTAAGCGCCACGTTTTCGCCGCCCAGCGGGCCTTCGCCGCTGATTTCCGTAAAAAATACATATGATTTATTGACATTCATCACTTCGTCGGCCTGATCCGGGTTGGCGGCTAGCCAGTCGCGGATCGCCTGCATCGAGACGTCTTCCTTAGTCATCGCGCCGCGCGCGATGAGTTCGCGCCCGATGGCGGTGTAGGGGTGGCCGTTCTGCCCGGCGTAGCCGATGCGGATTTCTGAGCCGTCCTCCAGCGTCACGATGCCGGAGCCCTGAATCTGGACATAGAACGCGTCCACCGCGTCATCGACCCAGACCAAAACCTTGTCGTTATGGGGCCATTCGCCCGCGACGATCTGCGCCCGCGTTTCGTAGGGCACGAGGTCGCCGCCCTTGACGCGACCCGCGATGCGCTGGCCCTTCAGCTCCTCCCGGAACTTGCCGAGATCGACCATCACGAGATCGTCCGGGCGTGCGTAAAGGGGGATGTTGTATCGGTCATTGCGGGTGCGGGAGCCGTTCAGCTGCGCCTCATAATAGCCCGTGAACAAGCCCTCGGCGGATTCATCAAGCAGGACCGCGTAGGGTGTGAAGTTTTTCTCGAAGTATGTCTTAAGGTTTGCAGCGGTTTTGTCCTTCAGGTTTACAAACGCTTGGCAGGAAGGCTGCCAGTCGGCGAAGGTTCCGGCCTGCGGCAGCGGGCCGAGCGGCTTTTCGGGGGCGGCTCTGAGCATCCGGGCGCAGGTGCGCTCGAATGCGGGAACGAGCGTTTGCAGGTCGTCCCGCCCCCAGCCGGGGAGATCGGAAAACGAGGCCGGGACAAGCTGCATGATCTTTTCCTTTTCCACCGACTGTTCTTCTTCGCCGCATCCGGCGAGAACCAACATCAGAACGAGACATAAAAACCTTCGCATGGTTCAGGTTTACCATGCGGGCGGGCGGGTCAAAAGGCCGGGACCGGAAAAATTATCCGAAGCTCAGTGAATGACAGAGGAGGAGTTAGGGACCGTCTCGCTGTCCTGCTGCACGTCCACAAGGGTTTCCGTGACCAGCCAGCGCGGGTCGCGGGAGCGTGTTTCACGTGAAAACGTCCAGAGGTCGCGCATCTGGGTCACGCGCTCGGGGTGGCCTTCGGTGATGTCGCCCTTGGCGTTGCGGGTGTAGGTGACTTCCTCCGCGATGAAGCGGACGGTGATTTTCGCAACGCGGCCTTCTACACCGGCGGCAGTGATTTCCACGCGCTTGATGGCGTTGATTTCGGTATGAAGGGTTTCCCCGGCCAAGACTCTGGCGGTGATCGCCCCGTCGAACGCATCAAACACCACAGGCGCCAGAAGGTCGCGCAGCGTGTCGCGATCGCCATCGGCGAAGGATTCCACGATGAAAACGAAGGCGTCCTGGGCGCCCTGAATAAAGCGATCAATATCAAATGACTGGTCAGCGCCCGCGATTTCGAGGAGGCCCATTTCGACAGTCTTGTCTATTATGAATACGTTGCCTTTGGGGTTGGCAGCCAACTCAGAAATTCGGTCTTCCGATCCGGTCTGACCACTCCGCGAGGCACCGGGGCCCTCAAGGGCACGGGCGGCGGGATCAGGCTTCAGGTAGGGCGCCGCTCGGTCGCCCTCATCCCCGTTCCGGGTGCCCAGAATACTGCGGAGCCAGAAGATCAATCCGGCGGTTACGAGGGCGTAAACGATCAAATCGGGAGGCAACGGTCTATCCTGCTCTTTTGTTTGGCTGCGTTCTGCGGATAAGTTAGCGTTTACAGGATCATTTTACCACTGTTTTTCTTTCGTTTCCGTGCGAATAGGGGCATACTGCGCCCACTTTTTGGCATGTCAGGAGAGCCGTCTATGCCGTTTTTGTTTTTCTTTATTGTCTTTCCCCTGCTGGAGCTGACCGCGTTCGTGTTCGCGGCGCGGGCTATCGGGCTCGGCGCCACACTGCTGGTGTGCGTGCTTAACGCCTTTGCGGGCATCGCTCTCATCCGGCATCAGAGCTGGCAGGCGCTTAGGCCTGTTGGGGCGGACATGAGACGGGGCGCATTGCCGCCCGCCGAGGTTTTCGACCGGCTGTGCCTGATTACTGCGGGCGTACTTTTTCTGATCCCCGGGCTTATTAGCGACTTTATAGCGCTTATGCTGCTGATCCCCGCCGTGCGGCGCGGTTTGCGCGACCGTCTTGAGCGGTCGGCGCGTTTCGAGGGCGCCTATTACACCTCCGAGCAGGGATCGTGGCGCGGCCCCTCCGCCGCCAACGATTCCTCCGTGATCGAGGGGGAGTATGAGCGGTTGGACGAGGATGGAAAAAACAGCAGGGGCTCCGGGCCTAAATTGCGCTGAACACTTGAGAATTCAAGAAGTTTCGTGGTAAGCAGAGGGCAGCCTTCGGGCGTGGACCAACTTTAATTTTGAGGAATGAAGGACAGCACAATGAGCGAGACAAACGGGTCGCAAGGGCCGAAAAAGAACGAAGAAGACGAGTCGAAAATCGGCGTGCGCAACATTCCTGTCACGATCCATGCGCAGTATGTCAAAGACATCTCATTTGAGAATCCCGGCGCTCCGCAATCGTTGCGCGGCGACCAGCCGATGCCGGAGCTTGAGATCAATATCAGCATGGATGCGCGGCGCCTGCAGAACCCCAAGATCGAGAATTATTACGAGGTCGCCCTGAGCGCGCAGGTCAATGCGCGGCGCGGAAAAGACACGATCTTTATTGCCGAGGTGGTTTACGGCTCCACGGTTTCGATCGGCGGCGAGGTGCCGCACGAGCAGCACCACCCGATCCTTCTGATCGAGGTGCCGAGGCTGGCGTTCCCGTTCGTCCGGCAAATCCTTGCGAGCCTGACGCAGCAGGGCGGCTTCCCGCCGGTGCTGCTGTCGCCCGTCGATTTCCAGGCGCTTTATATCCAGCGGTTCAAGGACCGGATCGAGGGCGCGAGCGGCTCGGAAGAGGCGGCATGACCAAGAAACGGCGCAAGTTCAACCTGCATCTCGTTTCCGACGCCACGGGCACCACGCTGCTCGGGCTTTCGAGGGCGTGCCTTGCGCAGTTCGAGGATATCGAGCCGAACCAGAAATTCTGGCCGCTGGTGCGGACCGAGAAACAGCTTGAAAAGGTTATCCAGCGCATCGAGGAAGCCCCCGGCCCGGTTATCTTTACGTTTGTTAACGAGAAGATGCGGCGGCGCGTGATCGATTGCTGCGAGCATCTGGGCGTGCCGTGCATTCCGGTTCTTGACCCGATCTTTCACGGGCTCTCGACGTATCTGGGCCGTTCGCCCAAGGGCGTTCCGGGGCTGCAGCACACGATGGATGACGCCTATTTCAAGCGGGTGGCGGCGATCGACTTCGCCATGCGTTTCGATGACGGGCGGAGCCTGAACGGGCTCAAGAAGGCGGACGTGATTCTGGTCGGGGTTTCGAGGACCTCCAAGACGCCGACCAGTGTGTTTTTGGCGCGGCGCGGGATCAAGGCCGCCAACATTCCGCTGGTACCGGGGGTCGATACGCCCGAGGAGCATTTCATGCTTGAAGCGCCGCTTTACGTGGGGTTGACGGCCTCGCCGGAGCGGCTGATGCATATCCGTAAATCGAGGCTTAAATCCGATAAGGCCGATCAGAAAATCCTGCATCAAAACGAATATCTGGACGAGGAGAAGATCGAAGATGAAATCCGCAAGGCCCGGCGGCTGTTTAATAAATATGGCTGGCCGGTCATCGACGTGACGAAAAAATCCATTGAGGAAACGTCGGCGGAAATCATGAGTCTTTTGCAGGCCAAGAGGGAGCGGGAAAGTGGCGACACCTCCAGCACCTTTGAAAAATGAGGCTTCAGGCCGATTGATTCTGGCATCCGGCAGCGCGGCGCGGCAGGCGATGCTGCGGCAGGCGGGATTAGCGTTCGAGGTTACTCCCGCAAGCATCAACGAATATGCGGTCATGGATCAGAACGCCGCGCTCGGCCCGGCGGACAAATCTCTTTTGCTGGCGCGGGAGAAGGCGCTGGCTGTTTCACGTGAAAACACGGACGCGCTGGTGATCGGTTCGGATCAGATTTTATGTGTGGGCGAGCGGATCATCAACAAGGCCAAAACCCGCGCGGACGCGATCGAGAAATTACGGAGCTTGCGCGGGAAAACGCACAGGCTGATCTCCGGCGTTGCCGTGGCGCGGGGCGGCGCTGTTTTGTGGGAACATGCGGATCAGGCGGACCTGACCATGCGAAACTTCGAAGAGGCGTTTCTTGAGGCCTACGCCGAGCAGGCGGGCAGCGCCCTGACGGCGTGCGTGGGCGCGTACCAAATCGAAGGGGCCGGGGTGTGGCTGTTTACCCGGATCGAGGGCGATTTTTTCACGATCATGGGGCTGCCCCTGCCCGCGCTTCTGGGCTATCTTTATGAACAGCACGGGATAGGGCCATGAGCTTTACAAAAACCGGGCTGGTCGGGCATCCGGTCAGTCACAGCAAATCGCCGGTCATACACGGGTACTGGATCAAGCAATACGGGCTGAACGGTTCCTACGCGCTTGTTGATCTGTCGTGCGAGGGGCTGGCGGCTGGTATACAGAGTCTCAAGGATTCCGGATTTAAGGGCTTCAACGTCACGGTGCCGCACAAGGTGGATGTCATGGCGCTGTGCGATCATGTGGACGATCTGGCGCGGATCGTGGGCGCGGTGAATACTGTCACGATCAAGGACGGGGCGTTGCACGGCACCAATACCGACGTGTTCGGGTTTATCGAGAACCTCAAGGCGCACGCGCCGGATTTCGATTTCACAGCAGGCCCGGCGGTGGTTCTGGGCGCGGGCGGCGCGGCGCGGGCGGTGGTGCAGGGATTATTGCAGGAGGGCGTTCCCGAGATCTGGCTGAGCAACCGGACGCCGGAGAAGGCCGATGCGCTGATCGCCAGCGCAAGCCGGAAGGACAGGATCAAGCGGTTGGGGTGGAACAGTGCGGAGAGCGCCGAAGCGCTCTCTCAGGCTAATCTTGTGGTGAACACGACTTCGTTGGGCATGACGGGCAAGCCCGCGCTCACGCTTTCGCTTGAGGGATTATCGCCGAAGGCGCTGGTGCATGACATCGTTTACGCGCCGCTGCTGACTCCGCTGTTGCTGGAGGCACAGGCGCGGGGGAACAGAACGGTGACCGGGATCGGGATGCTTTTGCATCAGGCGCGGCCCGGTTTCGCGCTGTGGCATGGCGTCATGCCCGAGGTGACGGACGAGCTTACAAGGATGGTGGGCGGATGATCGTTCTGGGGCTCACGGGTTCGATCGGCATGGGGAAATCGACCGTTGCGTCGATGATGAAGGTTCTGGGGATTCCGGTGCACGATTCCGACGCCGCCGTTCACAGGCTGCTTGCCCCCAAGAGCGAGGCGCAGGCGGCGTTGCAGGAGGCCTTTCCGCCGCGAGACTATCCGGAGGTTTATGATAAGCGCACCAAAACCATCAATCGCCGTGAACTGGGAAAAATCGTGTTTGCGGATGAGCGTTTGCGTTTGGAGCTTGAGAGAATCCTGCATCCGCTGGTGCGAAAATCCCAGGACACTTTTTTGCGGGAATGCCGGATCAAGGGATCTGATATCGCCGTGCTTGAAATTCCTCTGCTCTATGAAACCGGGGCTGAGCGGCGGATGGATGGCGTGATCGTCGTCAGCGCCCCCGCGTTTTTGCAAAAGGCGCGGGTGATGGCGCGGCCCGGGATGGACGAGGCGAAGTTCAACGCTATTCTGGCGCGGCAAATACCGGATTCAGAAAAGCGGATGCGGGCGGATTATGTTATTCATACCGGGCTGGGCCGGGCGCAGTCGATGCGGGAATTGCAGGAGATTTTGCGCATGGTTCGTGCGGGCAAAAGGGGCGAGAGGGTTGAAACCGCGCCCGAGAACGATCACAATCCGATGACCATGCGGATCCAGCGGTAAGAGTTTTTTTAGCATGATGCGGCAAGCCATCGTTTTCAGACATCATCCCGGGGAAGACCTGAGCTCCTTCTCGCCGATCCTGCGGCAATGCGGCTATGAATACCGCTATATCAACACACCCAAGCAGCCTATCCCTGCGGAAGAAATCCTCAAGGCCGACCTGCTGATCATCATGGGCGGGCCGATGGGCGTTTATGAGGCGGACGCGCATCCTTATTTGCTTGAAGAGATCAAGGTCGCGCGGGCACGTCTGGAGAAGGACAAGCCGGTTCTGGGGGTTTGTCTTGGCGCGCAGATCATGGCGCGGGCGCTGGACGCGGAAGTCTATCCGGGGCCCAACGGGAAGGAAGTCGGCTGGCTTCCGATTCAACTGACCGATGAGGGGAAAAACAGCCCCCTCGTCCATCTCGCGCCGGAAAAGACCAGCATGTTCCACTGGCACGGCGATACGTTCGACCTGCCGAAGGGGGCGCTGCGGCTCGCGTCTTCGGCGCTCTATGAAAATCAGGCCTTCCGGTTCGGGCGGAACGCGCTGGGCGTCCAGTTTCACCCGGAGGTGAGCGAGGTACAAATCAGCGGAACGTTCGAGCATTTCGTCGATGACCTTTACGCTTTCGGATGTGTTCGGACCAAGATCGCCGAGTTGGACCGCGATACGGCCACCTATGCCGCCACACTGGAGCGGCAGAACGCGTTGTTCATGCAGGCGTGGCTGGAGAATCTTTCCCATGATTGAGATCGTTCTGGATACGGAAACGACGGGTCTTGACCCCGAACAGGGGCACAGGGTGGTCGAGATCGGCGCGGTCGAGTTGCTCAACCATATCCCGACGGGCCGCACCCTGCAGCTTTATATCAACCCGGAGCGGGATATTCCGGCAGAGAGCGTGGCTATCCACGGGATCACCAACGAGTTCGTCAAGGACAAGCCGGTCTTTTCGCAAGTCTATACGCAGTTTCTGGAATTCATCGGCGAGGACAGCACGCTGGTCATCCATAACGCCGAATTCGACATGCGGTTCCTGAATTATGAATTGAAGCTGGTGGGGCATGCGCCGCTGGCCTGGAGCCGCGCGCTGGACACGGCCGCGATGGCACGAAGGAAGTTTCCGGGTTCGCCCGCCAATCTGGACGCGCTGTGCCGTCGGTTCGGGATCGACAATTCCAACCGGACGTTTCACGGCGCGTTGCTTGACTCGGAATTGCTGGCCGAGGTTTACCTTGAGCTTCTGGGCGGGCGGCAGCACGGGCTGGGGCTCGTCGCGGAAAGCTCGGGAGCTGCCGCACAAAAAGACCATGCGCCCAAAAAAGACCGGGTTTTTCGCCCGGCCCGCCCTCATGCCGCCAGCGCCGAAGAGTTGGCCGCGCATGAGGAAATGCTGGCCTCCCTTAAGAATCCTCTCTGGAAGCAAAAAGATAGCGCGTAGAGCGTAAGTCTCCGGTTATTGCTGGTCGGCCTTGGTGATTTGGCGGATTTCCGCATTTTCCAGCGCGGGGAAAATCTTGCGGGCCAGATCGGCGTCGCGGAAGGGGACGCTTTCAACGATGGTCGCCTCCAGATCGTAGAGGATATGGAAGAGGTGCGACTGGTTGATCGGGTCCTCCATGCCGCAGTAAAGCGGATCAGAGAGAATCTCGGCGCCGAAGCCCTGCAGATAGGCCGTACGGTCAGGCAGGCAGGACAGAACCTCGATATTGATCGCCGTGGGTTTCTTTTTGCCGAAGGGGTTGTGCTCGCGGGTTTCCTTGAGAACGTCGTCGAGATATTCGAGCGTGTTGTGGTCGCAGGTATTGACGCGCGTCTCGCAACGGAACCACTGGCGGAAGGCGGTCGCCGCCGCCTGCCCGTTGAAATGACCAGCGGCGCTGCGCTCCAGATAGGCGGAGAAGGCCATCGCCATGTCGCCGTTCTCTGAGCCGATGAGGTGGCGCCACAGATCGGGATAGGCGCCGCTGCGGAGTTCCCACGCCACGATGACGGAGAGCACATCGCAATCCGCCGCGCGGACTCGTTCCATGGTCATGACGTGTTCGACCTTGTAATCTTCATCGAAGCCGCCGTGGCGTTTTTCCTGCCAGATGTCGCGCAGGGCCTTGATGAGGGTCACAATCACCGTGTTCTTGAAATAGACGGAACGGCCCAGTGCGGTCGGCGTCAGGGCGTTGCTGTCGAGCAGGATCAGTTTTTCCTCGACGTCGATCCAGTAATCGCCGCCGCTGAGATCAAAGAGGGCGATCTGCCATTTTGCGGCCAGGGCCTCAAGCACCATCGGGCGAGCGGTGGGGCTTTCGTTGATGATCGCAAAGCAGCGGCTGAGGACCTCGCCGTAGGAGCAGAAGGCGGTCTGATCGTTATTTAACTGAGAGGCACCGGCGAGCAGGTCCTGAATGGTCCAGCGCTCAAGCTCGGACAGGCCGAGGGTCATTTTTTCGGCGATCAGGTCATAAGTGGTTTTGGGAGTCCATTTTGACTTCAACGCAGCCGCCCCATCGTTCGTCAGAAAATCGAAATCGTAGAGCGGGCGATCATTCCTCTGATCCGAATTTGAGGTGAATGATATTTTCGCCGGTTGTGCTTCGACGTTTGCGTCCGCCCTTTGTCCCTGCGAGGCGTCTGCCCGGTTTTCGTGCGTTCTGAGCGTCGCTATCTGTCTCTTGAGATCCGAAAAGTTGAATAATTTTTGCGGTTGGTTCGCTTGCATGGGTGGGGTCCTGACCTTTGGATTTGACCACATGACGAATGTCGTGTGTGGATAAGTCCAGACCGTTTTGCAAGTCGTGTTCCGTTTCCTTAAACGAGCGCTCGAACTTGATGAACCAAAGGAAATTCGCGTTCGAGCGGTCGCGCACCTCCGTGAAAATGGGGTCGTTCATGATGATGCTGGCATGGATAGCCAGGTAATTTTTGCCGAACGGCATGCTGCCCAGACCCGAGATCAATTCGGCGGTCAGGGTCTTGGAGGACTGGATGTCGCTGAAGACGTAGCCGCGATAGTCGGCAAGCATTGCCTGCACGAGTTTTTTATCCTGAAGGCGGCAGCGTTCGGAAAGGAACCATGCCTCAAACACGGCGGCACTGGCCGTGCCGTTGTTGATGGTGCGGAAATCCTCGTTCGCCTCGCGGGCATAGGCGCGGCCCAGATCGTACATGGGGGAGTCCTCGATGCGGTCCCAGACGGCGCGATAGCCGGAGAGTTGAAGCTCCCATGCGACGCGGACCATTGCGGAGGTCAGATCGGCCTCCTGAACGCGGTTCACGAGAATGGCGTTGTCGGGGTGGAAGAGCAGGGGGTTGATCAATGCGCCTTGGCGGTGCTGCCAGTGGCGGCGCAGTTCGCGCGTAAGCAAAAGTATCTGCTCAGGCTGTTCCATGTCGGGATTGATGAGAATGGTCGCGCTGCGGCGATCATAGAAAGCGTTTTCGATCTGGCGGCTGTTCATGATCTTCACGCCGTGCTTGTCGGCCAGTTCAATGAAGGCGGCAGCCATACGGCTTTGGCGGATGATAGAGACGAGCGTCTGGGCAGAATTTTCATCGGCGATGGCGAATTCGTTGCTCAGGGCGGTTTCGATATTTTCGGAAAATTCTTTCATCCGCTGTTCGCGGTCTTCGGCGGGGTAAATCGCGTATTTTTCGTAGGACGCGATTTCTTCCTTCAGCAGCTCGATCTCGCGTTCGAGGATGGCATCGTCATATCCGGTTTCAAAGATATCCTCGCCGTCGAACTCGTCGTCGTCGAAATAGAAAAGCGGCGTGTCGTCGATGATCGTGCACAGGACGGGCTGTTCATGGTTCAGCGTATAGGCCACGCGGCAAACGCGCTCGCTGCGGCTTTTCGGACCAAAAGTTTTTTCAATGATATCGCTCATTTCGACTTGGAACCATCCTGCTCAAACTGTCCAGACCCCCGCAGTTTCCTGCGTATGAGATCAATTATGCCCGTGGATGGGTTAAAGCTTTCCTACCAAAACAGGAAAAAATCGACCTGTTTTTAAAAAAATATCTGTTTTTAGACAATGACTTAACAGATGGTTAAGCAGGATTTAAGGAAAGCTTAAAATAGCGTTGAAAAGGGGCTGTGCCCTACCCGGCTGGCTGCGCGCGGCTTACTGGCCTGTGGCGTGGTCCAGAACCGGCATTTTTTCGAGGAGGATGTCGTGGTTGCCCATGACCACCTTGCCGTTGGGTTCGACATAGATATCGGCCTTGAACAGGGTGTCCTTCAGCATCATCTTGGCTTCGAGCTTGTAGACGCCGTGCTTCAGTTTTTCGATGATTTTCAGGGGTTCGACCAACTTGCCCAGCGATTTGCGCTCGGCGGGCGAGGGTTCTTCCTTCCATTGAATGTTCTCAAGGCTTTCCGCGACGACAAAGCGGCCGTGGCGGCCCCGGACATGGGAGAAGAAGAAGCGGACATATTCGAGGACGCTCTCCTGATCGAGCGTCAGGGGGGCCTTTTCGTTGACCGCGTAAATCGGGCGATAAGTCCAGTCCAGAAGCGTGTAGGTCGAATCCCGTTCCAGCGCAAAGCGTTGCAGGGGCGGGTTCGTGGCATGGTCGGATATATCCAGAAAGCGATATCCGGGGTAAAATGGGAGCTCGATCGCCAAAATCGTGGTTTCCAGCGGGTCGAAGGTGCTGCCATCAACGAGTTTGTTGACCTGATCGACGATCACGGCCACTTCATCAATTTCTAGTTTTTTAAACGCTTCCTGAAACATATCGATTCGCGAATCTCTATTAGGTTTGGGGGAACCCCATGACCGTATCTGACATAAAATATATTAATATCATACTAATGCTCTGTAAAACTCTGTGTGGGAATCGAAGAGCGGTTTTTGTATTAAAATGAGGATGAAGTTACCCATATTTTATCCCGGATCGGGTTTGGGTGCTTATACCTAACGGGAAAAAGACACAGGCTTAAATCGAGCTATCGGGAGTAATCGAGTCGAATCGCCGGGTTTGCAAGAGGGTTGCTTTTCGGGAGCCTGTGAATGGAATCCGTAATAAGTTTGATCCCCAGTTTGCACACCCCCCTACTATCTAAAAAAACCTTTTTAAAAAATCTTTTTCTATTTTTATTTTTCGTTATCCTGAGGGCGTTTTCAGGAGGATGGATTGAATGGTCGGCGTTAAGAAAAATATGCTTGAAGCGCTTGGCAAGCACAAGCCGGACCATGTGCCGTTCTGGTTCATGCGGCAGGCCGGGCGGTATTTGCCGGAATACCGGGAGCTGCGCAAGCAGGCCGGGGGGTTTCTGGATATGGTTTATAACCCCGATCTGGCGGCGGAGGTCACGTTGCAGCCGATCCGGCGGTTCGGGATGGACGGAGCGATTTTGTTTTCGGATATTCTGGTTATTCCGCAGGCTTTGGGGCAAAAGCTTGAGTTTCTTGAGGGTGAGGGGCCGAAGTTGGAGCCGATCCGCGACGGCGCGGGCGCGGCCAAGCTGACTTTCAAGAATTTCGATGCGGTTCTGGCGCCAGTTTACGAGACCGTGAAGAAGGTGCGTTCCGGTCTTGTTGCGGAAGGCGCGGCCAGTACGACGATGATCGGGTTTGCCGGGGCGCCGTGGACGGTGGCGTGTTACATGGTCGAGGGTGGTTCGAGCCGGGATTTCCATGAGATCAAGCTGATGGCTTACCGGAATCCTGAGGTTCTTGAGGCGATGATGGATGTGCTGGTCGAGGCGACGGCGGCTTATCTGATCCGGCAAATTCAGGCCGGGGCGGAGGTCGTTCAGATTTTCGACAGCTGGGCCGGGGCGCTGGACTCACAGCTATTCAGGAAGTGGGTCTGCCGCCCGACGCGCAAGATCATCGACCTGATCCGAGACCCCTACCCCCGTGTTCCGATTATCGGGTTTCCGCGCGGCGCGGGCGTGAATTATATTACCTATCTTCAGGATACGGGCGTAGACGCGGTTTCTTTGGACCCGCAGATCGACCCCAAGTGGGCGGCGCGGATCCTTCAGACCAGTGTTCCGGTGCAGGGCAATCTCGATCCGGCGTGTTTGTTGGCCGGGGGCGACGCGCTGGTGATGGGTGTAGAAAAAATCGTCAAGGATTTCTCCGGCGGGCCGTTCGTTTTCAATCTGGGCCATGGTATCCACAAGGATACGCCGGTGGAACATGTCGAGTTGATGGTTAAAACCTTGCGGAGTCTGAGCGTATGAGCAAGATCGCGGTCGTTCTGTTCAATCTCGGCGGGCCGGATTCCAAGGGGTCGATCAAGCCGTTCCTGATGAATTTCTTCATGGATAAAAATATCATCGGGGCCCCTATTCCGATCCGGTGTTTTCTGGCGGCTTATATCAGCTCCAAACGCTCCAAGCGCGAGGCTTCGGATAGTTACAAGGAGCTTGGGGATAAATCGCCCCTGCTTGAGAATTCAAAGGCGCAAGCGGCGGCGCTGGAGAAGGTTTTGAACGTGGGCGCCAAGGGCGAGACGTTCAAGGTGTTCGTCTCCATGAGGTACTGGCACCCCATGGCGCCGCAGGTGGTGCGGGAGGTGCGGGACTGGGGGGCGGACCGGCTCGTGTTTTTGCCGCTCTATCCGCAGTTTTCGACGACGACGACCTGGTCCTCGCTTGAGAACTGGAAGAAGGCGACGGACATCGCGGGCTATCATCCCCCGTCCAGCGTGGTTTGCTGTTATCCCGAGAATGCGGGGTTTGTGAAGGCTTCGGTTGAGAACATCCTGTCGGTCTACAAACAGGCGCAGGCGGACGGGCATCCAAATCCGCGCGTTTTGTTTTCCGCGCACGGGTTGCCCGAGAAGATTATCAAAGGCGGTGACCCCTATCAGTGGCAGTGCGAGCAGAGCGCGGCCCGGATCGTCGAGGGTCTGTGTGCGGCGTTGGGGGTTTCTGCGATCGACTGGCAGGGTTGTTATCAGAGCCGGGTGGGGCCGCTCAAATGGATCGGGCCGTCGGTCGAGGAGGCGCTGGAGAAGGCGGCCTTAGATAAAAAGCCCGTAATTATTTATCCGCACGCCTTTACGCAGGAGCATGTGGAGACGCTGGTCGAACTGGATATCGAATACCGGCATGTGGCCGAAAAACTTGCCCTGCCCGGCTATTACCGGGCGCAGACTGTGGGCGTTTCGCCGGCCTATATCGAGGGGATGGCGCAGCTGGTGCGCGATCATGTCGGGAAGACGGGCGTGTGCGCGGAGGGCGGAAAGGCGATCTGCCCGGCGGAGTTCGGGCGGTGCTGTATGCGTTCGGGGCTTGATTTATCGAAGGCCGCCTAGTTTTTATCGGAGGTCGGCGTTATGGCGGTTTGCTCATAGCGGGAAAAGAAATCATCGGGGCTGTGGTCGTATTCGATCTTGCCCCAGATCAGGTTGAGCGCGAGAAAAGGCACGATCATGCCCTTGGCGAATTCCACGGGCACATGGTCTTTGTATTCACGGGCAGTCTTGAGGGCCGGGAAGAGGCAGGTCAGAGCCGCCACCGCGAGATACGGCGCGGCGAATTCGTTGGGTGTGTCGATCAGCTCCGCCGCGCCCTTGCCGAAGGCGCCGGCCAGGCCGACGTAAGTGGCGGAGACGAAGCCCGCGACCTGGGTATCCGATTTTCTTTGTTTTTCTTCCTTATCCATCGCCTTGTCTTTATTCCCGCATTGTGGTGAAGTTGGGCCGTTGCGGCGGCACAAGGTTGCTTATGTCAAAAAAGCCGTAATTCCGCAAGTTTTGTAACGCCGGGGGAGCCGACATGGATGATTTTCTGACCGCGCATTTCGAGTGGATCCGGGCGTTGCATATCATCAGCGTCATGGCGTGGATGGCGGGGATGCTTTATCTGCCGCGCCTGTTTGTCTATCACGCCGATGTTGCCAAGGGCTCGGAGATGTCGGAAACCTTCAAGATCATGGAGCGGCGTTTGCTTAAGATCATCATCAACCCGGCGATGATCGCGGCGTGGGTTTTCGGGCTGCTGATGCTGTATTCAAACTGGGGGGTCTATAAGACCGCCGGGTGGATGCATACGAAGTTGCTGATCGTTGTGCTGCTCTCGGGCGTACACGGAGTTCTGGCCAAACGGGTGAAGGTCTTCGCGCGGGACGAGAACGAAAAAAGCGCCCGCTATTTCCGGATTCTTAATGAAGTTCCGACTATTATGATGATCATCATCGTCATTCTGGCTGTAGTTGAGCCGTTCTAGAGACTAATTTCATTCAATTACAATGGTTTATTAGCAATTCCCTGATATTCAGGTCAAGAAATCCGACCCAACGGGTTACCGATATACATATTCTCTTGACAGGGTTTTGGGGCGTAGCTATAAGGGGATTGTCTAGTAATAAATCCACAAAAGCCGTTGCCCTAGGACGCTCGCCAAAAAGGTTTGGCACAGGACAACGCGGTGAGAAGATTAAAGAACATTTATAACGATAATCAGGGCTGGTTTTAGACCCCCTTCGCACAGGTTGCAAGATTTCCTTTTTGATAAAAGAAGACGACACCGAGTATCCCATGAATTTACAGGAATTGAAGACCCGATCCCCTGCCGAGCTACTGGCATTTGCCGAAGAGCTTGACATCGAAAACTGCAGCGCCATGCGTAAGCAGGACATGATGTTCGCCATTCTCAAGCAGCTGGCGCAGCAAGGTGTGCCGATCTCCGGCGTCGGGGTGCTTGAAGTGCTACAGGATGGCTTCGGCTTTCTGCGCTCGCCCGAGGAAAACTACCTGCCCGGGCCGGACGATATTTACGTTTCCCCCAGCCAGGTCCGCCGTTTCGGTTTGCGCACGGGCGATATCGTCGAAGGCGAGATCCGCGCCCCCAAGGATTCCGAGCGCTATTTCGCGCTGCTCAAGGTTGGGTCGATCGGCAACGAGTCGCCCGACAAGGTGCGTCACCGCATCAATTTCGATAACCTCACCCCGCTTTATCCCGAGCGCAAGATCAACCTTGAACTCGACGACTCGACCAAGGACGGCCGGGTGCAGCGTGTGATCGAGCTGACCGCTCCGCTTGGTTTCGGCCAGCGCGCGCTGATCGTCGCGCCGCCGCGTACGGGTAAGACCGTCATGCTGCAAAATATCGCGCATTCGGTGGCGTCCAACCACCCGGATGCTTACCTCATCGTTCTTTTGATCGACGAGCGGCCCGAGGAAGTGACCGACATGGCGCGCAGCGTGCGCGGCGAAGTGGTTTCCTCCACGTTCGACGAGCCGGCCTCCCGCCACGTACAGGTGGCCGAGATGGTCATGGAAAAAGCCAAGCGCCTTGTGGAACACAAGCGCGACGTTGTTATCCTTCTGGACTCAATTACCCGTTTGGCGCGGGCGTACAACACGGTCGTGCCGTCTTCGGGTAAGGTTTTGACCGGGGGCGTGGACGCTAACGCGTTGCAGCGGCCCAAGCGTTTCTTCGGCGCGGCGCGGAACATCGAACAGGGCGGATCGCTCACCATCATCGCCACGGCGCTGATCGACACCGGATCGCGGATGGACGAGGTTATTTTCGAGGAATTCAAGGGTACGGGTAACTCCGAGATCGTTCTGGACCGCAAGATCGCGGACAAGCGCGTCTTCCCCTCCATCGACATTCAGAAATCCGGCACACGGAAGGAAGAGCTTCTGGTGGACAAGGACACGCTCCAGAAGATGTGGATGCTGCGCCGCGTTCTCAACCCGATGGGTACCGTGGACGCGCTGGAATTCCTGCTGGGCAAGATGAAGACGACGAAGAACAATGCCGAGTTCTTCTCGAGCATGAATCAGTAGCTTTTTTCCAGTTTATTCAGGGCAAGCCGATGGTTTTTGAGACCCGTGCTTTCAGGAGCGCGACCAGTTCGTCCTGCATGTAGCTATAGCGGTCCTTGATATCCAGACAGACAAGCTTTTTATCCGACAAAAGGGATTTGTAATCCCGCGAGATTTTGGCCTTGTGGGTCTGTTCCATCACGAAAATCACATCCGCCCATTCGATCAGGTCGCCCGTGACGGGGGTCGGGGCGTCTTTGTTTGTGCCCGCGCCGATGGCCTCTATACCCTCATAGGCCGAGAACACCGTCTCTGCGGTGGCGCTGCGGAGTTTGTTTTCGGTGCAGATGAAGAGGAGCTTCATAGCTTCAAACTAGCACTTTCACTGAAAGCCTAAAATACCCCCTAAATTTTAGGCAAATCTCCCCCTTATTTTATTGAAATAACTGGAAAAAGCGGAAAAAATCCGAAACGAAACTGTTTGTCATAATTCATTATCTGTGGTGCAATTAGAGGTGAAGTGACGACAAACGTCTTGTCAAAAAAACTGATGTGAACATCAAAAAGAGACGTTTCAAGGTGGTGTAATGAGATTGCGTTTTGAACACGTATCAGACCTTGAGAAAACGATCCGCATGTCGCGCGTCGCGGCGGCGTATCTCGTCGGCTTCGTCCTCCTGCTTGCCTTCTCGGCCGGCAACGCCTGGTCCATCGCTCCGACCGGCGAATCCTTGCCGCCTACAGAATCCGGCTCGATCCTCAGGGGTCAGCCGTACACTCAAGTTCCCTCCTCGACGAACGCGGATCAATGCCTTCCCCTGCTCAAATCCATCCAAACCATCTCCCCTGAATCCGCTCTCGATCGAAGCCAGCGCACGGCTGGTCAAATTGCCGCTCTTGGTCTTCTTTTCGGTGTCCGATTTGCCCCCGGACCGCTGGAAAGCCCCGGAAAAGCCACTGCGGAAACCATGGTCCAAATCAAAGTTTCGCCGGAACCCCCTTCCGACGGCCGCGCTGCTCTCGCGGTCGCCGCGTATAGGGATTGCCGGAAAAACGAAGCCTTGACCGCCATGTCCCGCGATTTCCGGTGGACCCAATAGCGGCAGACCCATGTCACCCCGACATGGCACTGTCCCTCACGTCGCTGGTCGTTCTGTAGCCCTTTGGGGCTCAGAACGGCCGCTTTTTTTATCGCTTCCTGAATTTCACCCGGTGTTCGTTGCTGCGTCGCTCGTGTACCCTCTTGTACACTTCGCTCCTTGCGCCTGCCCCGGAAGAAATTCAGTTTGCTCTTGAGCCGGAGTGTTTATTCTAGGATTTTGGAGATGACGGACTGGTACCAGGCCGGGGTTTTCGCGCCTGACTGTCTGGCGGTTTCGGCAAGACCGAGGAAGAGCGCCATCACGATCAGGACGGCCAGCAGGCCCTTTGAGCCCAGCTTGGGCGTCATCTTGCCCGCCTTGCCGGGCGGGACGATGCCCGCCATCGCCTTACGGATCGATCCGGCGGCGAAGGTCTGCATGAATAGCGTCGTCATATAGATTCCGATCCCCAGAACGCCAAGGTCGCAGAGCGCGGTCAGGGCGTCGTTTCCGGTTTTTTCCGCCGCGAGAGCGTGCAGAGGGCCGAGGAAATAAGCCGCGAACAGGCCCGCCGCCGCGGCGCTTCCGGCCAGAAGGCCGACCATGCGGGGCTTGTCGGTGATTTTCTTGATGGCGCGGTCGGCCTTTACCACCAGATCGTTGATCACTTCGTCACGGATGCCGAGACTGTTGCGTTCTTTTACCTTCTCGATCGCTTTTAAAAGCGGCAGGCGTGCGGCGCAAAGAATGATATCGCGCAGGGTGCGGTATTCGGCGGCCTTGCGGAGGTTGTCGGCGATATCGCCGCGCCCGTCCACCGCGTCTTCAAGCTTGCGGATGCCGTTCTTGATGATTTCCTCAAGGAAGGGCGAGACGTGGATGACCTCGCCCTTATATCCGAACATGAAGGCGTAATAAGACTGGCCGTCAATATCGTATTCGACGTGGCCGTGCGGCAGGAGGACCTCGTAGTTGATATCCACCTTGAAGGTTTTGGCTTCGTGCCGTTCTTTCGTTTTTTGCTCTTCGGCTTTTTTCTCTTCGAGTTTTTTAAGCGTCTCGGGGTCGTCGGGCAGGTGGACGAGATGGACCTGGGCGTGTTCGGCGATCTTGGGGCCGAGTTCCTCTATCAGCGCAACGATCTTGTCGGGCAACTGGTCCTTGGGGTAGGTGAACTCGGCCTTAGCCTCGATTTCGATCATCTGGATATTGCTGCTCCAGCCGTGGCCCTGACAGACCGGACATTGGGTGGAACCCTTCGTGCGGCAGGTCGGGCAGTTGACGCGCCCGGTCTGGTTGCACAGAACGCAGCTCATGCGCCCTCTTCCGTGGCAGGTCGGGCACTGGATCTTGCGGCCTTGCTGCGGCCCCTGAATCATCTGCGCTCCCCGGCACTGGCTGCACGCGCCCATGCCCGAGCCGTTACAACGCGAGCATTGATCGACGCCCTTGCCGCCACAACGCTGGCAGCGGAGTTTTCCTGTCGAACGGCAGGATTCGCAGCCTTCGAACCAGACGTAATCTTTTTTCCAGAACGGAAGCTGGAGCACCAGATTTTGCTGGGCGAAACATTTATCCTCGCGCGATGTCGCCGTCTCCGTGATCTTGCGGATCATATCGGGATCGTTTTCCATCTTGTCGTATTCTTTGATCAGCGCGACGGTCAACGCCTGTTCGTTATCGACGGCCTCTGGGCCGCGCATCCGGCCCGGGACTTTCTTGCGGCTGATCTTTGTGGCGATCTTGAGGGTTGTGGTCGCCGGGAATTGAAGGACTTCACCTTCGAAACTCACCAGTTTGATTTTTTCGAGATCGAACTTATTGCCCTCGACGATTTTCTTGACGCGTTCGAGCGCCTTGTCCTTGTAGGCCGGGTCGATATCAAGCTTGAAGATTTTGGTTTCGATCAGGGGGGCGACCTGAGCCGAGGACTGGGGCAGGCCGAAGGCGCCCTCTCCGAGGTTTCCGGTGTCGTCCGGCTGCGCAGATTCGGGGTTCGGATTTTCGGGGTTTTCGCTCACGCCTGTCTATTCTTTCGTGTTTCGAGAATCAGCCTTAACGTCCGGGGGCAATGCCCATATAATGGCCTCCAGACTAATCGAAGGCAGGAAGGTATACAAATGAAATTCAAGTTCGACGTCGAATGCACGCCCGAGGAAGCGCGGCTGTTTCTGGGGCTTCCCAATATCGCGCCGATGCAGGAAAAGATGATGCTGGAGATGGAAAAGAAGCTGCAGGAGAATATCCGTTCGCTCAGCCCGGAGGAGATCGTCAAAACCTGGATGCCGTTGACGATCCAGAGCATGGGCGAGTTTCAGAAAATCTTCTGGTCGCAGATGGATGCGGCCTATGGCGGCAATGTTTTTACGGCCGAGCCTAAACAGCAAAAGAAATGACCGAGACGATTTTTGCGCTGGCGAGCGGGCACGGGCGGGCGGGCGTTGCGGTCGTGCGCGTGTCCGGGCCGCTGGCGTTCGAGAGTTTGCGGGCCCTGACCGGGATTTCCAAGGTTTTGCCGCGCCAGTGCGTCCTCAAGGCCCTGCGGGAGCCGGTTTCACGTGAAACTATAGACCGGGCGCTGGTTGCGGCGTTTCCGGGGCCGGGGAGCTATACGGGGGAGGATGTCGCCGAATATCACGTGCATGGCAGCCCGGCGGTGATCCGCGAATTGCTGGCTGTGCTGGGGCGGCAGGCGGGGCACAGGATGGCGGAGCCGGGGGAGTTTACCCGGCGGGCCTTCGAGAACGGCAAGATGGATTTGACGGAGGCGGAGGCGGTCGCAGACCTTATTCATGCCGAAACGCAGTTACAGAAGGCGCAGGCGCTTGCGCAGATGGGCGGCGCCCTTTCCCGGCTTTATGAAGGGTGGCGGGAGGATTTAAGCCGGATTCTGGCGCATGCGGAGGCGGAGCTGGAGTTTCCCGACGAGGATCTGCCGGAAGATTTAAGCCAGACACTGGGGCCGGGGATCCGGGCGCTGGCGGCTTCTATCCGGGCGCATCTGGATGACGGGCGGCGTGGCGAGCGGCTGCGCGATGGGGTCAGCGTGGTCGTGATCGGCGCGCCCAACGCTGGGAAGTCGAGCCTTGTGAATCTGCTGGCGCAGCGGGATATCGCCATCGTTTCGGACGTTGCCGGGACGACGCGGGATATTCTGGAGGCGCATCTGGACCTTGGCGGTTATCCGGTCATTCTTTGCGATACGGCGGGCTTGCGGCCCGAACAGCTGAGCGGCGACGGGCATGACCGTATCGAGGCCGAGGGCATCAGGCGGGCGATGGAGCGGGCGCAGGCGGCGGATATCAGGGTTCTGGTCTATGACGGTACGCAGGCGCAGGCAGACCCGCATACGCTGGCGATGGCGGACGGGCAGAGTTTGAGCGTGATCAACAAGGCCGATCTGGGCGTGCGGTTCAGGCCGGAGGGGGATTTCGTTGAGATTTCGACCAGGACCGGGGCGGGGGTCGATGCGTTTTTGAAGGTTTTGGAGCAGAAGATCGCCGCGATGATCGGGCGGAACGAAGCCCCTGCCCTGACCCGGCAGCGGCACCGGGAGGCTTTGGAGCGATGTGTCGAATCCCTAGAAAGGTGTCTTGGAGCATCCCTGCCGGAATTATTGGCCGAGGATTTAAGGCTTGCCATCCGCTATCTTGGGCGGATTACCGGGCGGGTGGATGTTGAGGATCTTCTCGACATTGTCTTCCGTGATTTCTGCATAGGCAAGTAATCATAGAGTTTTGTGGCGTTTTGATTAGAAAATCTGTATAAAACGCCGCTATGGACCGCGATTTTGACGTCATTGTTGTCGGAGGGGGCCACGCCGGGTGCGAAGCGGCGGCGGCGGCGGCGCGTATGGGCGCGAAGACCGCGCTGCTGACCCATAAGCCTGAGACGGTTGGCGTCATGTCCTGCAACCCGGCGATCGGGGGGCTGGGCAAGGGGCATCTGGTGCGGGAGATCGACGCGCTGGACGGCGTGATGGGCCGGGTGATTGACCGGGCGGGCATCCAGTTCCGTATCCTCAACGCCTCCAAGGGCCCGGCGGTGCGCGGACCCCGCGCGCAGGCCGACCGGAAGCTTTACCGCACCGTCATGCAGGAGATTCTGGGTGGGATTCCCAACCTTACGACCATCGCAGGGGGCGCGGAGGACCTCATTCTGGACGCGCAGGGCGCGATTTCCGGGGTGCGGACGCTCGATGGGCGTGAGTTTACCTGCCGCACCGTGGTTTTGACCACGGGGACGTTCCTGCGGGGCTTGATCCACCGGGGCGAGGATACCAAGCCCGCCGGACGCGTGGGCGAGGAGCCCGCTGTTGGGTTGGCGCTGACGCTGGAGCGGCTGGGCTTTCCCCTGGGACGGCTTAAGACGGGGACTCCGGCGCGGCTGGACGGGCGCACGATTAACTGGGGCATCCTTGAGGAGCAGAAGGGGGATAATCCGCCCGTGCCGTTTTCCACATTGACGGACAAGGTTACGGTCCCGCAGATTTCCTGCTTTATGACGTATACTAACGATGCTACCCACAGGGTTATCCAAGAGAATATGCACCGTTCGGCGATGTATTCCGGGCGGATTAAAAGCTCGGGGCCGCGTTATTGCCCCTCGATTGAGGACAAGATCAACCGTTTTGCCGATAAGCCCCGCCACCAGATTTTTCTGGAGCCGGAGGGGCTGGACGACCCCACGGTCTACCCGAACGGGATTTCGACCTCCCTGCCCGCCGATGTGCAGGACGCGATGATTCGGACCATTCCGGGGCTTGAAAATGTCGCGGTTATGGAATGGGGCTATGCGATCGAATATGATTATGTGGATCCGCGGGATTTGAAAAAAACCCTTGAATCCAAGAGGTTGCCCGGGCTGTTCCTTGCGGGACAGATCAACGGGACGACGGGGTATGAGGAGGCCGGGGCGCAGGGGCTTATGGCCGGGGTTAATGCGGCGCTGCAGGCTAAAGCGGGCGCCGATGTCGTGGCGCGCGGGCAGGCTGAAACCTTCGTTCTTGACCGGGCGGACGCCTATATCGGGGTTTTGATCGACGATTTGACGACCCGGGGGGCACCGGAGCCTTACCGCATGTTCACCAGCCGGGCGGAATACCGGCTGTGGCTGCGGGCCGACAATGCCGACCAGCGGCTGACCGGCCGGGGGATTGCGGCCGGGTGTATCGGGGCGGAGCGCCGGGCGGCATGGGGCCAGAAGGCCGAAGCCCTGGATGCGGCGCGGACGCTTGTTAATTCGCTTCAGGCGACCCCGAACGAGCTGGCTAAGCAGGGCATCAGCGTTAATCAGGACGGGATTCGCCGGAATGTCGCCGCCCTTTTGGCGTATCCGCATGTGAAATGGGAGCAGTTGGTGGCCCTGTGGTCGGAGATGGGGCAGATTTCTGAGGCTATCCGCGAACAGGTCGAGATTGACGCGCTTTATGCGGGGTATATGGACCGGCATAGAGCGGATATCGAAGCTTATCGGAAGGACGAGGCGCTCGCCCTGCCCCCTGATCTCGATTATTCAAAGGTCGGCAGTCTTTCCAACGAGGTCCGGCAGAAGCTGGAGCAGGTTCGCCCGGGGACGCTCGGCGAGGCCTCGCGCATACCCGGCGTTACGCCCGCCGCCGTGATTGCCCTTTTACGGTATGTTCGCAACAAGCCCGCCCCCGATGCCGATAGCCATGCGGCCTGAGGATTTTACCGCCAAGGATTTCCGGGAAGCGCTGGATCTTTCCGCCGAGACGTTCGAGCGGTTTAAGATTTATCATGGCTTGCTGGTTAAATGGCAAAAGCAGATTAACCTTGTCAGCCCGAAGACCCTTGAGACAGCGTGGCATCGGCATTTTTATGATTCCGCGCAGATTTTGCAGTATTTTCCGAGAGATGCGCGGGTTGTTGCCGATCTTGGTTCAGGAGCGGGGTTTCCGGGGCTGGTTTTGAAGATCCTGAACCCTGAACTCAATATGAACCTTGTCGAATCGGATGAGCGGAAATGCCTTTTCCTGCGCACTGTTTCACGTGAAACAGGTTTAGACGTTTCGATTCATAATGAGCGCATCGAGCGAGTCACCGAGTCATTTGTGCCGGATATTGTTACGGCGCGCGCGCTGGCGGATCTCACGAAGCTTTTGGAATTATCATCCGTATGGAATCGTAAAAGCAAGAGTCTGCAACTGATTCTTCTAAAAGGCGAAAAGGCCGATGAAGAGCTGGCGGTGGCGCGCAAAAGCTTTGCTTTCAGCGTCGATTCGTATCCGAGTGTGACGGAGGGCCGCGCTCGGGTGTTGCGGCTTTATGATGTCGCCTGTGAATAATGACGGGTGATCCGTCTGGTTTTCTTGCGTTTTTTCATCGCAAGGCGCAAGATGGGGGTATAAGGCGATTCGCACTTTCCTCTTTCCTTCCCTCTCAAAAACCGTTTAAGTTTAAAGCCATGAGTAACAGTTCCGCTTCGATGCCCCGTCTGCTCGCCGTCGCCAATCAGAAAGGCGGGGTGGGTAAAACGACCACCGCGATTAATCTTTCGACCGCCCTGTGCGCCGTCGGCAAGAAGGTTTTGCTGATCGACCTCGATCCGCAGGGCAATGCCACGACCGGGCTGGGCGTTAAACGCAGCGAAATTCAAAAAAGCATTTACGACGTTCTGTTCGACGAGGCGGAGGTCACGGACGTTGCCGTGCCGACCAAGGTGCGCGGTTTGTCGGTGGTTCCGTCCTCTATCCATCTCGCCGGCGCGGAGATCGAGCTGGTGACCGAGCAGTACCGGGAATACCGCCTTAGGAACGCCATTCGCAAGTCCCTGCCCTATGATTATGTGATCGTGGATTGTCCGCCCTCGCTTAATCTTTTGACGCTTAATGCTTTTGTGGGCGTTGAGTCGCTCATCGTCCCGTTGCAGTGCGAGTTTTATGCGCTGGAGGGGCTCAGCCATCTGACCAAGACGATTCGCCGCGTTCGTAAGTCCCTTAATCCTGATCTGGATATTCAGGGCATTGTTTTGACGATGGTGGACCGCCGGAACAATCTTTCGGCACAAGTGGCTGAAGACGTTCGGAAATTTTTCGGCGACAAGGTTTACCAAACGCATATTCCGCGTAATGTGCGCTTGTCTGAGGCGCCGTCGTATGGACTGCCCGCCATTATCTATGATATGAAATCACCGGGCGCCCAAGCTTATATCCAGCTGGCCAAGGAAGTCATCGGGCGCGAACGCGAGATATTTGAACAACAACGAGTAGCGTGATCATCATGAGTGAAGCCAAAGCAAAAACAGCCGAAGGAAAGTCCCGTGGTCTGGGGCGTGGTTTGAATGCCCTGTTCGACGACGAGGAAGAGGTTTATGCGCCGATTATCGAGCAGGCGGCCGCCGGGGCGTCCGGTCGTTCGCGGCAGACGGTCGGGATCGACATGGTTTCGCCAGGGCCGACGCAACCGCGTCGTCATTTTGATGATCAAGCGTTACAGGAGCTTGCGCTTTCGATCCGTGAGCACGGGATTCTCCAGCCGCTTCTGGTCCGCGAAGGATCGGGCGGGTTTGAGATTATTGCCGGTGAGCGGCGCTGGCGCGCAGCGCAAATCGCGCAGCTGCATGAAGTTCCGGTTATCGTTCTGGATATCGACGATATCGAGGCGCTGAAGATCGCGTTGATCGAGAACTTGCAGCGCGAAGACCTTGATCCGATCGAGGAAGCGGCGGGATATCAAAGATTACTGGAAACTTATGGGCAGACGCAGGAAGAGCTTGCGAAATCGGTCGGCAAGAGCCGTTCTCATATCGCCAACATGATTCGTTTGCTGGGTTTGCCGCAGTCTGTTCAGGCGCATGTCAGCGCCGGTAAGCTCTCGATGGGGCATGCCCGGACGCTGATTACCTGCGATAACCCGGAAGATCTCGCAGAGGAAATTATCAAGGGCGGTCTGAGTGTGCGGCAGGCTGAAAAGCTTACTGCGGACTCCTCGGGGCGCGTTCAGAAGGAGCGCAGCCGTAAGGCAAACGAAAGCGCTGCGCGCATCGGTCCGGCCCATAAGGCGAAAGACCCCGATACGCTTGCGCTTGAGAACGATATGTCGAATTTGCTCGGCATGCGCGTGACGATCGATACGGCGGATGGGATGAGCGGGCATGTCAAGATCGAGTTTAAATCGCTCGATCAGCTCGACGAGGTTCTGCACCGCCTTGCCCATTATCCGGGCAGCCGTCAGGCGGGCTAAATTCCTTAATTGCTAGTTGACCGCCGGGGCTGCTGCGGGAGCCGGGGTGATTTCAGGCTGTCTGGGCAGGGCCGAGATCGAATTGGTCACGCCCAGTGTGATGTTACCGCGCTCTATTCCGAGCTGCTCGGTCATTCCCTCCACGAATTTCTGTGCGATCTGTGCCTCTGCGGGGCTGTATACGGGCGGGTCTTGCGCCAACGTCCGCTGCACGAGGTCAACGGTATCGGAAAGGCTGGGTGTTAGTGTGCGCAGGGCTGTTTGCGGTTGGCCCGCCTCTTTTAACGGCGCTTGGGCCGCCGCGATATATTGGTCCGCCGTTTTGCTGTAGAAACCGTCTATCGCGCTTTTCGTTTCGAAGTATTCCGCGATGTTTCCGGTTTCAAGATATTCCGCGATAAAATATCCGGTGTCGTGGTTGTCTCTGACTGCCGGTGGGATGAGATTGATATTTTCGTTTTCGGGGATTTTTTCACGCAGAAGCTGGGGCATGGTGTTGATCATGCTGTCGCCGATCCGAACGGCGCCCCAATAGGGTAGAATTTCCGGGGTTACCTGTCCGTATACGGCCTGGACCGCCGAGAGGTCGGCTTCGATTTCCCGCAGATGCGAGAGCGTTTCCTGAAGCGGGCCCATCATCGACATGGTCTCGTTTGTGAGTTCGATCACAGCGCGCATTTCAGGGGGAAGAATCTTCGGGTCCCTGTCCTTTGCCGCGTCAATCAAGTGTTCGGTCTCGTGGGCCGTGACCACCGCCGCCCATTCCGCGTTGGTTCCGGGCGGTGGATTCTTGGCCTGCTGCAACGAGCGGTGGATTTCGGTGTTGCCCATCAGCGAGAAGTTTTCTCCGGGCAGGAAGGCCATGACGGTTTTAGACTCGCGGTAGACGGAAGCGGCTTGCTCTATCTCTTCGGGCGAGGGCATTGTTGGGGATTCTGTGAGGCTTATCAAGGCCTCGTTCGCATATAGCGTGTTCACAAAGTAGTTTGTGGTCATGCGGTTGGCGGCGCGCAATCTTTCGAGTGCCAGTTTTTCTTCGGGGTCGAGGGCGTCCGTCATTTCCTGAACGGTCGGCAAGGTCGGCCTGCCCAGCGGGCGCAAGCTTTGTTGGATGTCCCTTTCTATAAGCGCATGAAGCTCGGGCGAGGTTTCGCGTAGGTTTTCCATGAACATGTCGCCAGTTTCGATCAGGGTTTCCCTGAGGTTTTCCCTGTTCGCGCGGTAGTGGGCGTCCCATGATGCCCCTTCGGCGGGGGTCGGCGTTACCGCTCTTATTTGCGCGCGTAACTGCGGCGTAAAAATCTCCGAGTTGAGGTCGTCGTAGTAAATGTGGGGTTTGTTCCAGAGCTGATTGACGAAGCTGGGGTCGTTCACGATGCCTGTGATACCGGTTTCCGCCGGGGCGGTTGTCATGGGGTCTAGGTCGATCTTGAAAAACTGACCGGATTCGCGTTGGAATATTCTGCGCAAGGTGCCCGGCTCAGGGGGCGGGGTTGCCGGGGCGGCCTGCGCTCCGGGCGTGATTTCCTGTTCCGCTTCTGCTGTGGCCTCTGGCACCGCTGTTTCCTTATATTCTTATTATGGAGGCATTATAGTTGGAAGATTATTGCCCTGCCAAGAGATTTGTCATTTGGGGATATTGAGGCTATAGTCCGGCCGCAGGAGCATTTTCATGAAAAAGCAAAGCAAGGATGTCGTTTATCTCATCGGGGATTTCCGGGCCGCGACGGTGTTTGTCGGCAAGGGGCTGTTCTACAGTGCGGCCGAGAAGCCCGAAGATCTGGCGAAGCCTGTGCATGACGTCGACCTTAACGGGCGCACTTACCGTTTCTGGAATGCCGATCCCAAATTTCATAAGGCGCTGGCCGAGCGACCCAATACCTATTTGTTTGCGGGCGATCTTAACGGGCTTTTGCTTCAGGTCGAGAATAACGGGATGATTACGGCAAGGCACTATCCGGAGCTTATGCGCGCCCTCGATTAATTTTTTTGAGAAGGTCTTGAGGCCTTTTCTTCGTGCCCGCCGATGCCGAAGCGACTCTCCAGAACTTTCAGAATTTCACTGGGAGGGATGTCATAATGCGCCAAGAGCACCAGCAGGTGGAAGGTGAGGTCTGTCGACTCCGCAATCAGGGCCGTACGTGCCGTTTTATCGGTTGGGTTTTTATCGAGCTTGCGGGCTTCGGCGATGGTTTCGGCGGCCTCCTCATGAATCTTCTCCGCCATTTTATCCACACCCTGTGCATATAATGATGCGACGTAAGATTTTTCGGCGGAATTGGCCTTTCTTGACTGTAAAACATCATAAAGCTTTAAAAGAACATCGTTGCTCATCGCACTGGTATTCCTTGTTTTTTCATTTCCTGCTTTGCCTGTGAGATCGTGAATTCCCCAAAATGGAAGATTGAGGCTGCCAAGACGGCTGAAGCGTGGCCGTCCCTTATTCCATCCACAAGGTGAGCGAGATTCCCTACTCCACCGGAAGCAATGACAGGCACACGTACGGCATCGGCAACCGCACGGGTGAGGGCGATGTCGAAGCCCTTTTTGGTGCCGTCGCGATCCATGGAGGTGAGGAGGATTTCTCCGGCTCCATAGTCTGCCATTTTGACCGCCCATTCCACGGCGTCGATCCCGGTCGGCTGGCGGCCGCCGTGGGTATAGATTTCCCATCCTTCGGTGCCATCCTTGCGGGCTTTGGCGTCGATTGCGACTACGATGCACTGGTTGCCGCATTTTTCGGACGCTTCGCGCACGAAGTCGGGATTTTTTACGGCGGCGGAGTTGATCGAGATTTTATCGGCCCCCGCCTCCAGCAATTTGCGGATGTCGGCCAGCGTGCGCACGCCGCCGCCGACGGTCAGCGGAATAAACACCTGTTCGGCCGTCTGGCGCACGACATCGAAGATCGTTTCGCGGTTGCTGCTGGTCGCCGTGATATCAAGGAAGCAGAGTTCGTCGGCACCTTGCTCGTCATAAATCTTGGCCTGTTCCACGGGATCGCCCGCGTCGATGAGATCGACAAAGTTTACGCCCTTGACCACGCGGCCTTCGTTGACGTCGAGGCAGGGAATGATACGGGTTTTGAGCATGAACGATCCTTGTTATGAGGCGGCGGGAAGACCTTCGCCGCCCGCAGCGACAGCCAGAGCCTGGCGGGGGGTAAACTTCTTTTCATAGAGGGCTTTGCCGACGATTACGCCGCTGACGCCCAGTTTTCCGGCCTCATAGACGTCTTTCAGGTCTTCGAGCGAGCCCACGCCGCCGGAAGCGATAACGGGCAGGGCGGTCGCGCGGGCGAGGGCGAGGGTGGAGTCCATATTCAGGCCCTCTCCGGTCCCGTCGCGGTCGATGTCGGTGTAGATGATGCAGGCCACGCCGACATCCTCGAATTTCTTGGCAAGATCGGCGGCCTTGATCGTGGAGTCCTCCACCCAGCCCTCCACGGCGACGTTGCCGTTGCGGGCGTCGAGGCCAATCGCGATCTGGCCGGGAAAAAGATTGCAGGCCTCCATGACCAGCGCGGGATTGCGGACGGCCGCCGTGCCGAGGATGATGCGAGAGACGCCCTGCTCCAGCCATTCGCCGATCTGGGAAATGGTTCTGATGCCGCCGCCGAGTTGTACGGGGATATCCACCGCGTCTACGATGGCGCGCACGGCCTGCCCGTTTACAGGCGCGCCTTGCACGGCGCCGTCGAGATCAACCACGTGAATCCATGAAAAGCCCGCCCTCGCCCACTCATGCGCCTGTTGCGCCGGGCTTTCGTTATAGACGGTATCCTGATTCATGTCGCCCTTGTAAAGGCGCACACATCGGCCGCCCTTGAGGTCGATCGCGGGGTAGATGATCATGGTTTAACGCATAACTTGAAACGGGCAGGGACTCAAGTGGCTTGTTCCACGGCGTTGGGGTCTATGACCTTGAAATAGTAGTAGCCCTTGAGGATTTTGCCATCGACCTTCGCATAGTAGGGATGTTCGCCTATACGCCTGAATCCGCTTTTTTCGTACAAGGTTATCGCGGCCTCCATCGTTTCGCGGACGTCGAGGTTGATGACGGCGAAGCCTTCGTCGCGGGCCTGATTTTCGGCCTCTTCCAGCAGCATGCGAGCCAGACCGTGCCCCCTTGCCCATGGCGCGACAAAGTTGGTGGTGAGCTGGACGCTCAGGCGCTGCGCCTCGTTGTTCGGGGGCGGCTTTAAAAGCTGGCAGGTGCCGCAGATCACACCGTCGAGACGCGCGACCAAGAGGATGCGCGAAGGCATGGCGACAACGCCCTGCCAGTAGCGTTCGAGGACATCGCGTTCGGGTTTGCGGACCCAGCCGAAGCCCCCGCCGCTTTCAATCGCCGCAATCGTCGCATCACACAGGTCCGTAACATCGCCCAAGGTGAGGGATTCAAGACGCTCCACCCGTGGCACAGGCGTCAGGGTCTTGAAACTCGTTTTATCGCTCATCCGTCGCGGCCTTTCCGTTACCGTCTCTATAGCACCATTCGCTTGTAAAGGTGTCAGGGTTTCCAGTCGAGGAAATTACCGATCAGCCTTAGCCCCGCGTTCTGGCTTTTTTCAGGGTGGAACTGAACCCCGATCATATTATCCCTGCCGACGATGGCGGTCTGAAAACCGCCGTAATCCGTTAGGGCCAGAACATGATGCGTATGTTTACATTGGAACACAAAAGAGTGAACAAAATAGAAATTATCTGAAGAACTTATGTTGCGCAGCACAAAGTGGCGGTTGTCTTGTTGGACCGAAGCCGAGGGGAAGGCGAGGTCGTTCCAGCCCATGTGCGGGATCTTCAGGTTCGGGTCGTCGGCCTTGAGGGGAAGGACCTCGCCCTCGATCCAGTTCAGACCTGCGTGGGCGCCGTGTTCGAGGCCTCTTGTCGCCAGAAGCTGCATGCCAACGCAGATGCCCAGAAAGGGGACGGCTTTTTGGCGGACGGCTTCATAGAGGGCTTCCTTCATGCCTTCGATTGCGGTCAGGCCGTTCATGCAATCGCCGAACGCCCCCTGCCCCGGTAAGACGATCCGCGAGGCCGATAATAGGTCTTCCGGTTTGTTCGAGACCACGACTGATGTTTCGCGGCCATCGGTGTTGCCTATTCGCTCGAACGCCTTGGCGGCGGAGCGCAGATTCCCCGAGCCGTAGTCTATGATCACGACAGTTTCTTTTGCCATCAGCCGTTTTTCGTTGTATGTCCTAGCCTTAATATTTGGGCTTTTCCCCCTGTTTGTAATCGAAAGACCGACAAGACACAATGAGTGTTGCATTTTACCGATGGGCGCAGACTGACGAGGCGACGAGGGCGCGAATTCTCAAGCGCGGGCAGGCGGATATCGAGGCTGTCGCCGAGAAGGTCCGGCCGATCATCGAGGATGTGCAGTCGCGGGGCGACGCCGCTTTGCGTGACTATGCGCAGCGGTTCGAAGGCGCGGCGCTTTCGGATATCCGGGTTTCTAAGGCGGAGTTCGACACGGCGGAGGGCAAGCTGGATGAACGTCTCAAACGGGCGATTGAGCGCTGCGTGCGGAATGTGCGGGTGTTTCACGAGGAACAGATGCGCCGGGTCGAGCGGCATTGGATGGTCGAGGTGGAGCCGGGGGTTTGGGCCGGGGAGCAGGTCAGCGCGATAGAATCCGTTGGGCTTTACGTGCCGCGCGGTAAGGGCGCCTTTCCTTCCGCGCTTTATATGCTGGCGGTTCCGGCGGTGATCGCGGGCGTTTCGCAGATCGCGATTGTGACACCCCCTACTCCTGACGGCGGCTGCGATGCCGCCACCTTGTTCACGGCGCGGCTGTGCGGCGTTGAAAACGTCTACAAATGCGGCGGGGCGCAGGCCATCGCGGCGTTGGCTTACGGGACGCAGAGCGTGCCCCGGGTGCGCAAGGTTCTCGGGCCCGGCAGCCCGTATGTCGCGGCGGCGAAGAAAATATTGTCGGAGGTTCTGGACCCCGGTATGCCCGCAGGGCCGTCGGAGTCGATCGTGCTGGCGGATGAGAGCGCCGATCCCGAGAATACGATTCTCGATCTCCTGAACGAGGCGGAGCACGGGGAGGATTCCGCCGCGCTCTTGGTCACTCATGACGAAGCGCTCGCGACTTATGTAAAAAATAATCTAAGCAAGGTGATCGACACACTGCCCTCGCCGCACCGTGAAATCTGTCATCACGTTATGACAAATTACGGCGGAATTATCCTGACCCAGAGTCTTGAAGATTCTATCGCGTTTTCCAACCTGTACGCGCCTGAGCATCTTCATCTCAAGGTCAAGAATGGCCATGAGATTTTGGCAAGCCTCAGAAACGCCGGGGAAATTTTGATCGGGGAATATACGCCCTCCTCCCTTGGTAATTACGGGATCGGCGTTAACCATGTTCTGCCGACCGGGGGGTGGGCGCACAGTTTTTCCTGTACGTCTGTGTGGGATTTTCTCAAGCGCACGTCTTTGTCGGAGTGTGACCGATCCGGTTTCGAAGCCCTTAAAGACGATGTCGCGGTTCTGACGGACTATGAAGGTTTTCCCGCGCATGGTGAAGTTCTGCGGCGGCGGAAGCTCTAAAATAGGCGCTGACAAGTGGCTGCGGATTTCTTTACAATCCGGTTATGACAGAGCGCAAACGTCAGCACGAATTCACTGAACAGGAAATCAAGCGGATGACCGCCGTCACGATGCAGACCCGTATGGGGTATGTATGCCTGGGGGTTCCGGCGGCGGGACTGTTGCTTTATGTTGTTATTCTCATTCTGCTTTCGCCCATTCTCAATATCGACGAGGCCTTGCTTGATCCTGCCTCGATCGGACTTTTGCTTTTTCTTGGGACGGGGCTGGCCTATATCCATATGTTCATCGTCGGGTTTCCGGCGATGCTGTTTCTGGAGCAACGAAAAGCCGGCACCCTTGTAAATTACGTGTTTTTCGGTTTTGTAGCTGGTTTGCTTAACGAGCTTTTCCTTTGGTTTCTGGCTTTCGAGGTGACGAGCGTCAGCATTCAATGCGGCGTTATGTGCGCGGCGCTCTCGTGGGCCGTCATGAATGTCGGGAACCAATGGGGCGATAAGCGATATTGGTAATTTCGGAATTACAGCGCGCCTTTGGTGCTGGGTAATTGTCCGGCCATGCGGGGATCGGCTTCCAAAGCCATGCGCAGGGCGCGGGCGAAGGCCTTGAACAGGCTTTCGATGATGTGGTGGTTATTTGTCCCGTAACGGTTTTCGCAGTGAAGCGTGATGCCCGCGCTCTGGGCGAGGGCGTTGAAAAACTCCTGAAACAGCTCCGTATCCATGTCGCCGAGCCGTTCCACGGAAAAGCGGACGTTCCAGATGAGATACGGGCGGTTGGAGAGGTCGAGCGCAACGTTCGAGCGGGCCTCGTCCATCACGAGATCGAAGTGGCCGTAACGGCGGATGCCGGTTTTATCGCCCAAGGCTTGCTTTATGGCTTGCCCCAGAGTGATTCCGGTGTCTTCCACGGTGTGATGCCCGTCGATGTGCAGATCGCCCTTGGCGTCGATTTTCAGGTCGATGAGAGCATGGCGGGCGAGTTGTTCGAGCATGTGGTCGAAGAACCCTATACCCGTTTTTATGTCAAAAGTCCCTTGCCCGTCCAGATTGACCGAGACGGCAATTTCCGTTTCTTTGGTTTTCCGCTCGACCTTGGCGGTTCTTGCGGGTTTTTGGGCCTCGGGCATCATAACCTCTTTTGTACTGATCGCACAAAACGCTTAAGAAACCGTAACATATCGCTTTTTATATCGTTACGCGATGAGTTTTTGCCCCCTTGACTTCGCGGGCGCGGGCGGCAATACCTTTAGCATGTTTGATCCGGCCCTTCATTATGCGAACGCGCAGCTTTGGCGCGGCACCACAATCCTTAGTGTCCGCAAGGGCGGCCGGGTCGTCGTGGCCGGTGACGGGCAGGTCTCCATGGGACCGACGGTCCTGAAGGCCAATGCGCGGAAGGTCCGGCGTCTGGGCCGCGATAACAGCATTATCGCCGGGTTCGCCGGTTCGACCGCCGACGCGTTTACGCTGTTCGAGCGGCTTGAGGCCAAGCTGGAGGCGCATCCCGGGCAGCTGACGCGGGCGTGCGTGGAGCTGGCGAAGGACTGGCGCACCGATAAGTATCTGCGGCGGCTTGAGGCGTTGATGGCAGTGGCCGACAAGGATACCTCGCTGATTCTGACGGGGAACGGCGATGTGGTTGACCCGCAGGACGGGGTGATCGGCATCGGTTCGGGCGGGAATTACGCGCTGGCGGCCGCGCGGGCGCTTTACGACCGGGACGATCTGGACGCAGAGCAGATTGCGCGGAAGGCGATGAAGATCGCGGCGGATATCTGCGTTTACACGAACGAAAACGTCATTCTTGAGGTTCTTTAGGCTCTCCGGCCTTCTTTTTTTCGTCGATCTGGCTTTTGAGGATCGAGAAGACAAACCCCGCCGTTAGCACAGCCAAAGTCACGGTCAGCGACGTCATCGCGCTGATATGCCCGAAATACGCGTTATAGAAAACCTTGCCGCCGATGAAGATGAGCACTGCGGAGAGCGCGTATTTGACCAGCGCGAAGCGGTCGATGATGTTCTCGACCGCGAAAAACAGGGCGCGGAGGCCGAGGATGGCGAAGATGTTGCTGGTGTAGACCACGAAGGTGTCGGTGGTGATCGCGAGCGCGGCGGGGACGCTGTCGAAGGCGAACATGACGTCGCTGATTTCAATGACAATCAGGGCGAGGAAGAGGGGGGTTGCGACCAGCGCGTTCTTGGGGCCGCCCTCGGCGGAGCGGTCCTCGCGCGCGAAGAAGCGGTTTTCGTATATTTTAGGGGTAAAGCGCAGGCGTTTTTTCAGGAACACGACCAGAGGTTTTTGGGCGAATTCCTCGGGGCTGGCTTCTTCGTCGGTGTCCATGAAGAACAGCTTGAAGCCCGTATAGATCAGGATCGCGGCGAAGACGAAGAGTACCCATGAGAAATGCTGGACCGCCGCCGCGCCGAGGCCGATCATGATGCCGCGCAGAATGATCACGCCGAGGATGCCCCAGACGAGAACGCGGTGCTGGTACTGTCGCGGGATGCAGCAGGCGTTAAAGATCACCGACATGACGAAAAGATTGTCGAGCGAGAGGCTTTTTTCGAGGATGTAGGCGGTATAGTAATTCAGCGCCTTTTCCTGGCCGAACTGCGCCCAGACCAGAACGCCGAACGCCAAGCCGGCGGCAATATACCAGGCGCTGAGGATCATGCTCTGGCGGAAGCCGATGACGCGGTCTTCGTTCTTGTTAAAGTAGAACAGATCCACAAACAGAAGGACTGGGACCAATATGAAAAACAGGGCCCAGTCCGCAAGAAGTAAGTCCATCGCTCAGTCCGTCCGTTTCGTGCCGTTTAGCGATCTTCGGAGGAGGGTTGGTTTTCCGGCCTGTTGCTCGTGATCAGGATCGAGAACACCATTCCGCCAAGCAGGACGAAGAGGGTAATCGCCAGAGAGATCGCCGGGCTGATGTGGAAAAAGAACTCGTTTATGAAGACTTTTGCGCCGATGAAAATCAGAACTATGGAGAGGGCGTATTTCATCAGAATAAAGCGGTTGATGATGTTCTCCACAGCGAAGAACAGTGCCCGAAGGCCCAAGATCGCGAAGATATTGCTGGTGTACACCACGTAGGGTTCGGTCGTGATCGCGAGAACGGCCGGAATGCTGTCGAAGGCGAACATCAGGTCGGTCAGCTCAACGACGACGAGGGCGAGGAAGAGGGGGGTCGCGAACCAGACCATTTTTCCCGGCTTTTCCGGCGCAGGCTTTTTGACCCAGAAGTCATGGCCGTGCATTTCGGTTGTGAAATTGATGTGTTTTTTCAGGAATTTGACGTAGGCCTTGTTTTCGAGATTGTCGACTTCTTCGTCGTGGCTTTTCATCAGGAGCATCTTGATTCCCGTGAAGATCAGGATGGCCGCGAAGAGCAGCAGTACCTCATGGAATTGATGCACGATGGCGGCGCCCGCGCCGATCATAATCCCGCGCATGATAATCACGCCGATGATGCCCCAGACCAGCACCCGGTGCTGGTATTCCTTGGGAATTGAGAATGTTGTGAAAATTACGGTTATGACAAACAAATTGTCAAGCGAGAGGCTTTTTTCGATCACGAAGGCCGTGTAGTAGTCGAGCGCGTGGTCGTCGCCCATATTCCACCAGATATACAAGCCGAAGAGGAGGCCGAAGCCAACATACCAGCCGCTCATCTTCAAGCTTTCTTCAAGCCCGATGACGTGGTCCTTTCTATTGAAAATAAAAAGGTCGGCAATCAGAAGGGCGGGAACGACCAGAAAGAAGACCCCCCACATTACCAGTTCTTGACTTAAAGACAGTTGGTCAATCATCGTTTTCTCACATTCCTACGCCCTGTAAAACAGGGTTAAAATCCTACGTCATTTATATTTTTTGATTTACAGATCGGGAATATTGTTGACGTTCTCCAGCGCGCATTATGCCTGTGTTATCGCAAAATCACAAAGCAAATCTTCGGTCTTGCGAGGGGTGTACGCCTGTTGACCTTTGGCCGCGATGGGGGTATTTCCTACGGAAGCCAAGCCGTTAGCGGTTTGATTATGTCCAAAGAGCGGGAATCATGACCGAAGTTCAAAAAAATGCCCAAAATTCTCTGGTTTCCTCGTTTTCGCCGCGTGAGATCGTGTCGGAACTGGACCGACATATTATAGGACAGAAGGATGCCAAGCGGGCCGTGGCGATCGCCTTGCGCAACCGCTGGCGGCGTAGTCGGTTGCCCGCTGCGCTTCAGGAAGAGGTCTATCCCAAGAACATCCTGATGATCGGGCCAACGGGTGTGGGTAAGACTGAGATTGCCCGCCGACTGGCCAAGCTGGCGCAGGCCCCGTTTATAAAGGTGGAGGCCACGAAATTTACCGAAGTCGGATATGTCGGGAAGGATGTCGAGTCGATTATCCGCGATCTTACCGAGGTCGCCATTCGCATGACGCAGGAGTCGATGCGGAAATCTGTTGTGGCGCAGGCGGAGGTTTACGCCGAAGAACGCATTCTTGACGCGCTGGTCGGGCCGACGGCTGGCGAGGGGACGCGCGCCAGTTTCCGGGAAAAGCTGCGGAAAGGTGAATTGTCCGGGCGTGAGGTCGAGATCGAAGTGAAGGATAGCGGCAATTCCATGGGTGGAATGTTCGACATTCCCGGTATGCCGGGCGCGTCGATGGGCATGATCAATATGAACGATATTTTTGGAAAGGCGTTCGGCGACCGGCGCAAGAAGCGGAAAATGACGGTCGAGGAAAGCTATGACGTTCTGGTGCAGGACGAGTCGGACAAGCTTTTGGATCAGGACAAAATTATTTCCAGCGCTCTTGATCTGGTGCAGCAGAGCGGGATCGTGTTTGTGGATGAGATCGATAAGATTGCCGCACGGCAGGATTTGCGCGGCGGAGATGTCTCTCGCGAGGGCGTGCAGCGCGATCTTTTGCCCCTGATTGAAGGAACGACCGTAGCGACTAAGCACGGACCCGTTAAAACGGATCATATTCTTTTTATTGCCAGTGGCGCGTTTCACTATGCCAAGCCGTCTGATCTTCTTGCCGAATTGCAAGGCCGTTTGCCAATCCGGGTGGAGTTGCGGGCGCTGACGCGAGAGGATTTTCAGCGTATCCTTAAGGAAACCGAGGCCAGTCTTATTATGCAATATAGGGCTCTGATCGGTACTGAGAAGGTTGAGTTGACCTTTGATGAGGACGCGATTGATGAGATTGCCCGGCTGGCTTTTGAAATTAACGAAAATGTCGAGAATATCGGCGCACGCCGGCTGCATACCGTTATGGAGAAGTTGCTGGAAGAGATTAGCTTTTCAGCCAGCGATCGGGGTGGGGAGGCCATCCATATCACGGCGGCCTATGTGCGCGAGCATGTCGAAACGCTTGTCAAGTCGGCCGATTTGAGCAAATTTATTCTTTAATGCAGATCTGTTATCTGCGTTCGCGATCAATCCGTGAGGTGGAGATGAAGAAGTTTTTCCAGATGTTGCCTGTCCTTTTGGCCGGGTTCGCCGGGGGTATGGCAGGGGCGGTCTTGATGCAGCCGACACCGTTGCTCGCGGCCCAAAGCTCCCAGAAGGCCGTGCCCAAGAACGTCATCCCGCTTGATGTTTACAATCAGAATGGGAAGCGCGTGGCTTATCTCGGGCCTGGTGAAATTCAGCAGGGCACGTTCTTCGTTTATGACGATCAACAGAACATCCGTATCCAGATGGGCAGCTATGCCGGAACCCGCGAGAAGGGGCAGTCCCTTATTGGACTTCATGACCGTAATCAGCGGCTGAGGCTTTTGTTTAGGTTGGCAGGCCGTGAGGATGCGCCGACCCTTATTCTTAAAGATACTTATGGCCGTGATCGCATGGTTATCGGCTTGGAGGGGACTTCAGAGGAGCCCTATATCAGGATTATGGACAAGAACGGTGTCGTGAGAAACCTTCTCATGCCTGTGAAGTAGATCTTTTTTTAAGTCTCAGTCGTTATGCGTATTTCCGAGGTAGCGGGCGGTAATCTTGTCTAGCCCGCCGTTTTCAATTAACTGCTCTGTTCCTTTGGTCAATATTTCAGCATATCGTTCGGCGGTTTCCTTATCTGCCGGGGAAAAGGCAACGTGTATGTCGTTGTCCGGCGTGTCGGGGATGAGCCCAGCGACGCGAAGCTTATTTTGATAATCGGGATTATTATTTAAAAACATCTCAACAACGTTTTTGTCTTCCACGATTGCGGTGACCCGGCCACCTAAAAGCTTTTTAATATTCGTTTCTAGGGCTTCCTCGCCTGCTGCGATCTGAATTTTGTCAAGGTTGTGCTCGTTTTCAACGACGTAGGCGTCGATTTCGTCGCTGTATGTGTAATCTTTAATCACACCCAGGGAGACATCATTCAGGGAGGCCAAGTCTTTGTATTCCCACGGATTGCCCTGCAAGGTATAGAACGCATTCCGCATCCTGAATTGCGGCGTGGAGGGAAAGATGAAATCCGGCGCGTCTGCCACGGCCGCTCCTACGATTCCGTCGTGCTTGCCCTGTTTTGCTTCTTCTATCGCTCTGGTCCAAGGCAATATCGAGTATTTGACCGTTATTCCTTCTTTTTCGAAGGCCTTTTGCGCGATTTCGATCAGAATTCCGGGTTTATCGCTGTCGGGTTCGCAGTTATATGGACACCATTCGTCCGCTACGATTGAGATGACTTTCTTTTCATTTTCTTGTGCGCCCACGGATGCGCTGCTTATGAGGCCTAAAGCCGTAAGGATCGCGATTAGGCAAAGATTTTTCATGTGTAGCCCGCTCCGTTGTTCAGTTTAATGTGTGCTCCCGAGATAGCGGGCGATGATCTTGTCCATTTCGCCCGATTTCTGCAGCTCTTTTGTTTCTTGCGCGATCAATTCGGCGTAGTGCGCGGCTTTTTCGTTTGTCGGGGAGAACGCCACGTGGATTTTGCTGGTTTCACTTTCGGGGAGGTACCCGGCAATGCGGAATTTATCTTTGTATTCAGGCTTGTCGCGCAAAAACATTCTAAATACGTTTTCGTCCTCGATCAGCGTCCCGATCCGGCCGGCCATAAGTTTTTTAATGTTGTTTTCCAGCGCGTCTTCGCCGGAAACGGCCTGAACCTTGTTCTGGTCGCTTTCGTTTTCCTTTACGTATGCGTCCAGTTCGTCGTTATAGGAATAATCCCTGATGACGCCCAAGGAAGTGGTCTTGAAGGAGGAAATATCCTTGTATTCCCACTGGCTGTCTTTGAGCGTATACACGGCATTTTTCATCATGAATTGATGGATGTCAGGGAATGCAAAGTCGGGCGCGTCCGCAATGGAGGCCCCGATGATGCCGTCGTGTTTGCCTTGGCGGGATTCGTCAATGGCTCTGGCCCAAGGCAGAATGTCGTACTGAAGCTTTATTCCTTCTTTTTCCAGCGCTCTTTGCGCGATTTCAACAAGAATTCCCGGAGCTTCGTCGCCGGGCGCACAATTATAAGGGCACCACTCATCGGCGACCAAACGGACCGTTTTGTCGTCTTTTTGATTGGCTGAGGCGAGGGGGCTTCCCGCCAGGGCAGTTACTATAAGTGCGAGGATTAAATAGGATTTTTTCATACGTGGCCTTATTTTTTCCTGAGAAATAATTTTTGGAAATTGAGACGATCTCTCCTCTATTAGGATAATCGAAAATCTGCAGTTTTTCTATATTTTTCAATTTTGTATGCGCTTAAATATCAAATGCGCGTTCATCGGATTCGGGGCGATTAGGGCCAAATGCCTTGGTTTCTCTTAATTCCGGGAAATTTATGGTCATTTGCGGGGATCTTGGCGCCCACGGGGTTATTTGCGCGGTATTGTGAACGACCGTGTCAACGAAGACGTTGGCGTGTTTATCGAGGCCAGAGTCCACCCTTGCGCGTTTTGTTTGGTAATCCCCGAGGTTTACCGAGGCGTTCTCGGTAAAGACGAGAAAGCTGCGCTCCTTATCTTTTCTGTAGGCATGCTCAAAGGCGCGGAAGGCACTTTCGGTCTGGAAGTTTATGCGGGCGGAAACGTAGAAGTGCCGGCCTTCTTTGTCGTAGACCTGTTCCGCTTGACCTTGCACTGTGATCGAGCCGTCCTCCTGTTTTTTCCAGAATCTTCGGTCGCCGATTGGCTTGAAGTGGAAGAGGGCGATCTGGTTATGGTTGTCGGCGCCTTCCCGGCTTAGATGGCGCTCCTGCTCAAAGAGCTTGCGGTACATTTCAACGGCTTGTCCATTATAAGCCTGCTTGAGCGTCAGGCCATGAGCTCCCGTGCGCAGGATCACGTGTTCGCGCTGGCCCTTATCAAATTCCGTGCTATCAAGCATTTCCGCAAGGGCCTGAATGTGGCTTACGCCCTGTGAGCGTGTTGCGGGCGGGGCGGTTTGCGATCTGTGAATGCGGCGGAGCGCTCCCGGACCGCCTTCACCGCCCGCAACGTTTTCAAAGCTGCGGTTTTGGGTCAGGTTAATCCGCGGGCGGTTTATAATCGGTGTTTGGCCGGCGGGGATGTTAAGATTAACTATATAGGCTCCTGCGGCGCTGTTCAGAGTCAGGCCGTTGCTTTGTTTGATAATCGATGCGAGATCGTTCAGCCGGGTCGCCAGATCGCAGCTGTGTCTTTGCATGGGGTAGAGGGAAAAACGAGGCGGGATGAAATAGCGCCGATTTTCCGTGACGGCCTCGCCTGTTTCCTGGTCTCTCATAACCTCCCGGGTCTTAGGATCAATCACATCAAAAACGATGTTCTGATAATAGGCTCCCGATGGTCTTTTGAGGCGGACCTTATCACCCTTGTCCAAGCAACACGGGCAGTAAAATTCGTGTTGGCCATGCTGTTTTTCATTGAAATCGGCTGCTGCTAAAGAAGCCCAAGTTTCGGGGTTGCCCGGATCATCTGTCTCCGGATTGAAGGCTTTTGCCTCCGATACGGAGACATTTGCGATATAGGTTTTTCCGGCTTCGCTTTCCGCCGTGCTCATAACTTACCCCCTGCCGGACTTTTTCTTGTTCTTATCCCGGGTTAACATATTCACCTTATAGCAAAGGCCGGGCATTAAGTCACGGAATTGATCGGACGCGATTTAAGACGCTTTTCTTGGTCTATTCCCCCCGTTTTTTGCGTAAAAGCACATAAAATGCGCCTTTTCCGCCATGCCGGGGGTGGGCTTCTTGTATTTTCAGGACGATTGCGTCCAAGGGGGGGCTTTTTATCCATTCGGGGAGGTTTTCGCGGAGGATACCGTATTGACGGCCATCTTCGGTTTCTCTATCAGCGGGGCTGCCTTTGCCGGTGATGACCAAAACACACTTTTTGCCGCCGCTGTATGTGTTCAGGAGGAACGCCACGAGTGAATCATAGGCTTGGACGCGGCTTAGCCCATGCAGGTCCAGCTTTCCTTCTATTTCGATCTCTCCGCGCTTGAGCCGCTTGTCCGTTCTGTGGTCGGTTTGAAAGGCATCTGCGGATTTCGGTGAGGGGGGAAGTGCGCTTTTTGCGGGGAACCCTGTGCCGGTCTCAGGCGTTTGTGGCGATTTGGCCGCTCTTCTCTTTTTCTGCGATAGGGGGATGTCTATGTATGCATCGGCTTTTTTTAGCTTTTTTGCACCTTTTGTGGCTTTTTCCCAGAGATCTCCGTCATCTCCGGTGCCCTGAGTTGAAAAGGTCCCTTTGTCTTCTTTGTCAGTCATGTTATTGAATATATCAGAGGCTGCTGGTTCATGGGGTTTTATTGCGTCGGCATGAGAAATACAATTAGTGCCCTTGCGGCCTTTTTATTGTTTTTTGCACCGTTGGTTGCGTTCGCATCCGACTCCGCTTCCGTGACTAAAGATCCCTCCAGCCAGAGAGAAAAAGGCGTTTTTGCATTTTTTACTCTCGGCAGCGGGCCTCCCGACTTTGAGCGCTGGATTACGAGCTGGGAGGAGTATTCTGAACTCTCGGGCAGAGATCGCGAAAATTTCCTTATCGATCACTCGATTCGTCTCGGCACGGGTTACGGGTTGTTCGATCCCAAGAAGGATCTTCTTAATATCGAGACGGTTGTTTCGGTGCATTATGTTGCGCCGAAGGACGGTGAGCCGGGGCGGGTTTATTTTCAGTTTCCAGGCCAGAGCGAGGATTACATCCCTACATTTTCTTATCCTTACATCAAAGATGAGTGGGTTTCCCTTATCATCAATAAACTTGCTCTCTTCGCGGAACTCAAACTCTCTGATGAGCATTTAGCGACGGTGCGTGAGCATTTGTCCTATGAAAATCAAGAGTATGAGGCTCTTTTGTCGATTCAGGTGCGGCCTACTCAGGCTGACCATAGCAAGCCGATAAAAATCGGCTCCATACTGCAGTGGATCATGATCGGCGAGATCGCGTATATGAAGTGCGAGGTTGACAGCGACAAGACCGGACGTCGCGAGCAGCTATGGGATTATGTCGCGCCGTGGTATGCCGAAGAGCATCGCCTTAAAAATCTCCCCGAGGATATGAGGTATCCTCATCCGTTCGACCTGAAAAAATAATTTTTCATAAGGCTTGAATTTGCCTGTTCGCCCTGTGTTCTGGTATGTTTGGTGTATCAGACAAGGCTTAGAAGGTATGGATACCAAGGTTGGACCGATTGGCGGGCTTTATAAACCGCGCGAGGCAGAAAGCGCCGATACGCGATACGGTTTGCTGCGTCAGGACTCCTTGGGCTATCGCAAGGGTCGCAAGAGACATGACGCTTCAGAGGGGCTTGAGGAAGATCAGGCGACGGTTTCGATTGAGGCCTTAATGCTCTATCTGGAGAGTTTTATCGCTCGCCGTTTCGGTGTGAGCCCCGAGGAGACCGGGCTTGAGAAGCCTCCGGGGATCAATCTGCAAAGAAGCGCAACGAATATCGAAGCGCTGCGCCTTAAAGCCGCGCATGCGGTGAAGGCCTACGAACATGCGGCGCATGTTTCGCATAAGGTTGCCCGTCAGAATGCCGCTTTTGCTCAGGGCTCCGACCTAGAGGGCAGCGATCACGAAGTCGAGTTCATTATCAGTCTTATCCGCGATCTGCGTTTATTGGCCCAGCAAGATGTCGGCTCCTTGCAAATCGAGCGCGGTGAAGGGTTTATCGAGAGCTTGGCTTCTGCCGTTCTCAAGGCCAAGCAGGATGTTTCCTTCTAACCTTAGATTTTAATTCAAAGTATAGCCGTTTTCGCTTGTGAGAAGAATGCGCGGCTCCGAGGGATTTTCCTCAATTTTTTGCCGAAGACGATAAATGTGGGTTTCCAGCGTATGGGTTTCGACGTTTTCGGCGTATTCCCAGATGGCTGTCAGAAGTTCCTTGCGGGTGACCGTACGGCCGGTGTTTTCAAGAAGGTAAGATAGAATCCCGGTTTCCTTTTCCGTCAGTCTGATTTCGGTTTCGCTTGCGGTCAGGCGGATCGTGCCGCGCTGGCGGTTCAGCGAAAAGAGCGGGTGGCCGATGTCCTTTCCGTGATCATCGCTATCCGCTTTTTGGGCTGCGGATATGAGAGCGTCGAGCAGGGCGCCGATTTTTAGCGGCTGATTGAAGGTCAGGCTTTTTGCGCCAATCTTTGCGGTTATGGATTGCGGGTTCTCTTCGTCGGGTTCAAGTCTTATTTGCATCGCCAGCCCCGCGCTTTTGATGAAGGCCGCAAGGGCCGCGCATGTGCGGGGGTCGGCCGTGATCGTCCAAGGCTGGGTTTTTTCCTCGTGCATAAGGGATTGTACCCGGATTTCCCGCCTTATCAACCGTTTGGTCGATCCTTTTACCGGAGGCTGGCATAAAGGTTGCATTGATTATGGATAACGGCCTAAGGAGGGCCAGAGTATGCTTGATCGTGTTGCATCCGTGCCTGAAACCTCAATTCCTGCGAGTTCCGCACTGGATGCGGCCCCTCAGAAGAGCGAAAAGAAGGAAGGCGGTTTCGGGTTTTTCGATCTTCTGGACATGATTAACCCCCTGCAACACATCCCTGTTGTCGGAACAATTTACAGGGCCATTACGGGCGATGAGATTCGCTCCATCAGCCGGATTATCGGCGGGGCTGTTTTTGGCGGTCCGATGGGGGCGGCGAGCGGTCTGGTCACTGCTGTTATTGAGGACGGTACAGGACAGGAGCCCGGAGAACTGGCGTTGTCTTTTGTTTCTGGTAAAGGGGCTGAATCGGGCAAGGCCGCGAAGGCTGTTGCGCATTACGAACAGTCTAAACGTGCGGGGATGCGGATCGAGAATACGATCGAATACAATGCCTGAATTTTTTTATTGTCTCTGTCCGAAGATCGCCGTGCCGATGCGGATATAGGTTGCGCCCAAGGGAATGGCCTTTTCGTAGTCCGCGCTCATGCCCATGCTGAGTTCCTTGAGGCCGTTTTCGTGGGCCAGTTTCTTCAGGAATGCGAAATGAAGGGCCGGGGAGTCGTCCACCGGGGGGATACACATCAATCCTCTTATATCCAGTGCACAATCATTGCGGCAGAAATTTACAAAGGCCGGAAGCGATTGAGGGGCTATGCCCGCCTTTTGTTCTTCGCCGCCCGTGTTGACCTGAATCAGGCAGGGGATCGTGCGGCCCTGCTTTTTCATTTCCCTGGAGAGTTCGGCCGCCAGCTTTTCGCGGTCAACGGTTTCGATCATATCGAAGAGTGTAATCGCGTCTTTCACCTTGTTGGTTTGCAGGGGGCCGATCAGGTGGAGTTTGAGGTCAGGGTAGAGCGGTTTGATGGCCGCCCATCTGGTTTGCGCCTCCTGAACCCGGTTTTCGCCGAAGAGGCGTTGGCCGGCCTCAAGCGCCTCAAGAATTTTTTCTTTTGGCTGGGTTTTACTGACGGCGACGAGTTTCACCGATTCGGGTTTGCGGCTGGATTGCCGCGCCGCCTTTTCAATCGTTCGTCGGATGGATTCGAGATTTTCGCGCACCGTCATGCCGGGAGAATAAAACAGGAAGGCCAAAAGAGAAAGGGCGCTTAACGCGCCCTTTCGAAACTTTATCCGAGATCACTTCGATTAGAAGTTGACTTGGGTACCGAGCAGCAGGGCTACGCCATCGCGCTCGTCGCCGCCATCGGGATCAATGTCAACGTAGCTCAACGAACCGCGGAAGCTCATGCCCGGGCCGTATTCGTACGTAACACCACCGGTGAAGCGGTCAGTGTCGGTGACGTTGTCGGTGTCGAGGTTGAGGTACGACGCGCCGATCTTGAAGGGACCGGTCGTGTAGTCAACGCCAACTACGATGATGTCAGACTCATTGTCATCATCAGCATTGTTGTCGCTTACGTAAGCTGCGCCAACGCCGAAGGCACCGATATCGAGGTCCAGACCAACGTTCCAGACTTCACGGTCATCATCACCGCCGCCATCTTCTTCGAGGTCACCGAAAGAGTAACCGCCGCCGAGGATCACGCCGATGTTGTTGAATTCGCCTTCGTAACGAGCGGCGATTTCATAGGTGCGGCCGATTTCGCCAGACTGGTCGTCAAGGCCGATACCTTCGAGGTCATCAGCAGAGTCGGTGTCAGGGGAGAAGGTCAAGCCAGCCTGGAAGCCGTTGATAACGGGCGACAGGTAGGTCAGCTTGTCGGATTTTCCGGACGGATCAGCATCGTAGTCCAGGCCATCGCTGAACGGGGTGATACCAGCAGCATCCCAGTTGAAGGGATTGACGTACTGACGGATACCATCGTAGTTGCTGTCAGCAGAAGGAGCGGCAACCTGCAGGAGGTATACTGCGCCGTCTTCAGCACCGAAGTTTACACGACCCCAGTCGCCGGAGAAGTACAGGTACGACTCATCGACGCCCATGCCATCATCGCCATCAGCATCGAATTCGAAGTGAGCACCGACCGTCAGGCCGTTGTCCAGCGTCGTTTCGCCGCCAATGTGGATTTCGGTATCACGTACGATGTCAAGATTGTTGACATCATCAACATCATCATCCTGATCTACCCACGCCATGTAGCCTTTGAAGTAGCCACCGACCGTCAGGTCGATCTCAGCATGTGCAGGGGTTGCGGCGAAAGCCAAACCACCGAGCGCAACGCTGGTCATAAGAAGTTTTTTCATAGTTTTCCTCCAGTTAAACTTTGCTATAAGCACATTGACTACCCCGGAACACATCTAATCCATCCATATAAAAGCAGGACTTAGAGGATTAAAGACGTTCACTAGAGCAGCGAACATCGCCATTAGGCCAGCATTCGCCATGAGGGTCAACGCACATTCAGGGAGGGGGGAGTCAAAAAGTTTGTGGGCGTTGTATTTTTGTCACAAGACAATTAAGCCATTGATTTATCTATAATAACACTGTTTTTGCGTTGTTTCCGCTTCGAGCAAATCGGTGCTTGAGGGAGGAAAGACTGCGTGGTAAATGAATAAGACAATTTTCGGGAAAAATAAAGATCATGCACAAGACAGATATGACGTTTAACCGTTTTGCGGCCCTATGCGCCGTGCTCGCTTTGGGATTAACCGGATGCGGTGTCATCAAGGGCGAGGCCAAGTATCCGACCGGCAGCAACCGCGAGATGTCGGGCGGCAACGATATTTATGGAAAGCCGGAAAGCATATTTGGTGAAGGCGGCCTTATGGGTAAAAAGAAGAAAGCTGACGATCCGGGCGCTGCGGCTATCGGGGTCAACGGTTTTCTTTGGCGCGCGGCACTGGATACGGTTTCCTTCATGCCCTTGGCCAGTGCGGACCCGTTTGGCGGCGTTATTCTCACGGATTGGTATATTGCTCCGGAAACGCCGAATGAGCGCCTGAAGCTTAACGTCTTTATTATGGGGCGGGATCTGAAGTCCGATGGTGTCAAGGTCAAGGCGTTCCGTCAGGTCAATTCCGGCGGCGGCTGGCAGGATTCGCAGGTGGCTGAAGAGACCGTCCGCAAGCTTGAGGATGCGATCCTCACCCGTGCGCGGCAGTTGCGGGTTGCTCATCTTGGCGGCAGCGACTAATAATACAGCTGTTTTAACAATTATTGCAGGTACCGGGCTGGAAACGGCCCGCAAGCTATTGGGATGAGCGAGCGTTATAATATCAAGGAAACCGAGCAGAAATGGCGCAAAGTCTGGCAGGAGCGCAAAAGCTTCGCCGTTTCGGAGGAGTCGGACAAGCCTAAATATTATGTGCTGGAGATGTTTCCGTATCCTTCGGGCCGCATCCATGTGGGGCACGTCCGGAATTACACTTTGGGCGATGTCGTTGCGCGTTATCGCAGCGCCAAAGGGTTTAATGTCATTCATCCGATGGGGTGGGATGCGTTCGGCTTGCCCGCCGAAAACGCCGCCATCGAGCGCGGGGAGCATCCGAAAAAGTGGACGCATGAGAATATCCGCGTGATGCGCACGCAGCTCCAATCCATGGGGCTTTCCATCGACTGGGACCGTGAAGTCGCGACATGCGACCCGGATTATTACCGGCACGAGCAGGCGATGTTCCTGAAATTCCTTGAGAAGGGGATCGCCTATCGTAAGGAGTCCATCGTCAACTGGGATCCCGTGGACAATACGGTTTTGGCGAACGAGCAGGTGATCGACGGCAAGGGCTGGCGCACGGGGGCACCCGTCGAGCGGCGCAAGCTCAATCAATGGTTCCTCAAGATCACGGATTATGCCGAGGAGCTGTTGTCGTGCCTCGACGATCTGCCGCGTTGGCCGGAGAAGGTGCGGATCATGCAGGCCAACTGGATCGGCAAGTCCAAAGGTTTGCAGTTTAAGTGGGATATTGTGGGCCGGGATGAGACAATCGAGGTCTTCACCACGCGACCCGATACGCTGTTCGGTGCGTCGTTCCTTGCGCTGGCGCCGGATCATCCGCTGAGCGAAAAGCTGGCCGGAGGTAAAGCCGGTTATGAGGCGTTCCAGCAGGAATGCCGTGCGGGCGGAACATCGGAAGCGGCCATCGAGCAGGCGGATAAGATCGGGTTCGATACCGGGGTCAAAGCCACGCATCCGCTGCTGGGGCGCGAGGTTCCGGTCTATATCGCCAATTTCATTTTGATGGATTACGGGACGGGGGCAATTTTCGGCGTTCCGGCGCACGATCAACGCGATTACGAGTTTGCGACGAAATATAAGTTGTCCATCCTGCCGGTCGTTTTGCCGGAAGGCGGCGCCATCGACCTTTCGAAGGAATCCTATAACGGCCCCGGAAGGCTGGCCAATTCGCAGTGGCTGGACGGGCTGGAGGTCGAAGCGGCGAAGGCGGAAGTCATCAAGCGCTGCGAGGCCAATAAAACAGGGTTCGGGACCACGCAGTTCCGTCTGCGGGACTGGGGCGTTTCGCGCCAGCGTTACTGGGGCTGCCCGATTCCGGTCATTCACTGCGAATCTTGCGGCGTGGTTCCGGTTCCGGAAAGCCAGTTGCCCGTGATGCTGCCGGAGGATGTAAGCTTTGATAAGCCCGGCAATCCGCTGGAGCATCATCCGACATGGAAAAACGTCGATTGCCCGCAATGTAAAAAGGCGGCGCGGCGCGAGACGGACACGTTCGATACGTTTTTTGAATCGAGCTGGTACCAGTTCCGTTATTGCGACCCGAAGAACGAGAGTCTTCCGGTCGCGCGCGACAAGGCGAAATACTGGATGCCGGTCGAGCAATATATCGGCGGGGTGGAGCACGCGGTTCTTCATCTTTTGTATGCGCGGTTTTTCACCAAAATCATGCGCGATTGCGGATATGTGGATTGTGACGAGCCGTTCCTTGGCCTCTTTACGCAGGGGATGGTGACGCACGAGACGTATCAGGATTCCGAAGGCAAGTGGGTGTTTCCCAGCGACATCGTGAAGAAGGACGGAAAAGCCGTTCATGCGCAGACGGGTGCGCCGATCAAGGTGGGCGCGACCATCAAGATGTCGAAATCGAAAAAGAACGTCGTCGATCCCGAGGATATTCTGGAGACTTACGGCGCGGACGCGGCGCGGCTGTTTATCCTTTCGGACTCGCCGCCGGAGCGCGATCTGGAGTGGACGGAGTCGGGGATCGAGGGCGCGTGGCGTTTCGTGAACAAGGTTTATTCGACGATCCGCGATCTGGATATTGCGGGCGCGGTGGGCTTTGCGGGCGAATATTCGCCCAAGGCGCTCGACCTGAGACGCCTGACGCACAAGACGATCAAGGGCGTGGGCGAGGATATCGACGCGTTTCACATGAACAAGGCGGTTGCCAAGATCCGCGAATTTTATAACGGGTTCACGGCGTTCGCGGCCTCCGCGCCAGACGAGAAGGCGGCCTTGGCCGAAGCGGCAAAAGTCTTTATCATTCTGATCAACCCCATGATGCCGCATCTGGCGGAAGAGTTGTGGGAGAAGATGGGGCATAAAACCCTGCTGACGCAGGAGCCTTGGCCGGAGGCCGACCCCGCGCTGTTGGTTGCCGATACGGTGACGATCGGGGTGCAGGTGAACGGCAAACTGCGCGCGAGCATTACCTTGCCTGCGAACGCGGATCAGAAGGCGGCGGAGGAAATTGCGCTCTCGGAAGAGAACGTCGTACGTGCTATTGGTGACAAACAGGTTCGGAAGGTTATCGTCGTTCCGGGCCGCATCGTGAATGTGGTGATCGGATGAAAAATCTTGCCCTGACTCTGCTGCTGTGTGGTTGCGCGTTTTCGCTTTCGGGCTGCGGCTTCGAGCCGATGTATGCCTCGGGCGGTTCCAAAGTCGCGCAGACGGGCGAGGTGCAGGGCGATCTGGCGCTGGTCGAGATCGGGAATATTCCGAACCGTGACGGGCAGTATCTGCGGAACGCGCTGATCGACCGTTTCTATCAGGATGGGCGTCCGGCGCAGCCGCGCTATAGATTGACTGTCCAGCCGATCCGCGAGACGAAGACCGATCTGGATATCACCAAATCGTCGGACGCGACGCGCGGACAGCTGAGCCTGAGCACCGGGATGGTTCTGATCGATCTTACGACGGGTGAGACGGTTTTGAACCGACCGCTGACGGTTAGCGGCAGCTATAACATTCTGGGCAGCGAGTTCGCCAACCGGGTGACGGAGCAGAATACGCGGGATAACGCCCTTAACGACCTTGCTCGACAGATCGAGCTGCAGGTGGGGCTGTATTTGAAGCGTTAGTAAATATTATTTGACAGAAAAACGCTTTCGGGCGTATTTTCGCCTTACAGCCCTTGGGCTGTCGCGGCATTTGAAGGTTCAGCTTGCACCGCGATATCAAAGCTAAAGCGACCACGGTACGGTACACTCCGCCTGTGGTCTTCAAAATTTTGAAACCGGGCGGGAGTGGCAAAGCAGGCTTTTCCCATAAAAAACGGTTTCAAGGGTTCGCGCGAAAGCGCGGTGGTGATTTCGTATTTGGAGAAGAACAATGACGCAAGACAGACCAGAGGGCCGCAAACTTCCGAATCCCGAGTTTATCGGGACCGGGCTGATCGAACAGCTTAAGGCGGATTACAAAAAGGCCGGGGCGCTGAGCGCCGCGTTCAAGATTCAGGCGAATTTGCCCGCGTGGTCGCCCGTCACATCCACCTATATCAGCGATAATGGCGGGTATCCCGATCTGGCGGTGGGTGAGATCAAGGTCAACCTTGCCGATATTCACGCGATCGTCACGACTCTGAGCGGCAAAGCGCCGCCGCAGCGGGTCTATCACGACATTCCTTCGCAGGACTGGCGGGCGGGCGCGTTCGATCTGGCGCAGCTTTCGCGTTACCGCCTGCGCGGCGCGGGGAATACGTTCTTTGTCAACTGCGCGCCGCGTCTGGCGCAGCGTGGCGTCGAGGGCAACAACAAGGGCGAGAACGTCTATCTCGGCATGCTGCCGAACGGGGCGGTCGTCTCCGGGGTGAGCCCGCACAGTTTTGCGTTTTTCCGCGATCTGGTGGAGAAAGGCGATCTTGAAATTTACAAGGTGAACGTCCAGACCGAGGGCAGCCAGTTTCGCTCGCGCGATTTCTTCCCGTGGTTTTCGGAGATACTAACCTATAACCTCAGCGAGGCGCATGAGGGGTGGAAGGACGGGTTGAGCGTGGATGAGCGCCGGGAATTCCTGAGGCAGTTTAATTTCATCGACACGGATAACGTGCTGGAGCTCGAGCATATTCCCGACCTGACGCAGCGTCCGGTGGTGGCGCGCCGGGATACGCACGGCAATTTGAAATTGAGCATTTCCGCGAGCGACGCCCAGCCGGAGTGGATCGGGCGGCCGCTCAAGGTCACGATCAAGGGGCATGAGTTCGATGCGGAGATTCGCCGGAACATGTTCGATGTGAAATCCGGCCAGTATGGGATCGCGCCGGGATCGTCAGGGCATTTCGCGGATTCGGCCAAGGACGACCCGCGTTTTCTGGAGCTGGCGATTATCGGCAAACCGTTGAGCGAGGAGCTGGGCATCACGCCGCAGGACCTCAAAGAAGGGGTTTATATCGAGATCGAGCCTTTCGCCCCCAATGGCGCCGCGCCGGAGATCGGATTTGCCGGCGAAACCCGCGAAGTGAGCGCGGATTAGCGCCTTTTTCATTACGTTTGGGTAACTTTCCCTGTTTGGCAAAGGAATACCAAAAAGGTATAGTTCTTCTTTGACCGATAAGGATCGCCCATGTCTGACGTCAACGCCGCAGACCGCCGGATCATCAACGGCCCCGAGGATGTCTTGCCTCTTTATCGCGGCGCGGGGGCGGATGTGCGGGCCGGGGTCGAGATCGAGCTGGCGTTTTTCAAGCAGGATGATTTAAGCCCTCTCGGCGTTGCGGATAACGAGACGCTGCGGGCGCAGGCGCATGCAGCGCTGGGCAAGGGCGTGTGGGTCCATAACGAGCCGACCAGCGAGACGGTGGAGGTGAGTTCGATCGCCGCGCCTCTGGACGATTTGCGGGCCGTCATGGACGATGTGTCGAACAAGATCAAGATCGTCATGCAGGTCGCCGAGCGCAACGGGTTCAAGCGGTCGTATTTTCAGGAATTGCCGGAACGTACCGCCGACGATCTGCTTTCACGCATTGTGAATGTCGAGCGGTATCATGCATTTTTCAAACCCTACCGCAGCGACATGCGCGGCTTCGCCGAATATTTCTCGGTCTGTAAATCCGATCAGGTTTCGGTGAGTTATTCCACACCGGAGCATATGTTCAAAAACGTGCGGCGGCTTTACCTGCTCGCGCCGTTTTTATTCCTTCTGACCGATAACAGCACGGGTTTTTCGCAGGGGCGTCCGTTCGACGGGCATGGCGGGATGACTTTGCGGCACAAGGGTCTCAAAGAGGGGCGGGGGGGCGTTCCCCCTTATGTTTTGAGCGCACGGAACGGCGAGGACTATCTGGCCGCGCATATCGACCATGTGATGAACAACCCGCTTTACGTCTATTACGATCAGGACGGGAAGATCGTGCGCTTGCCCGCCGGGACGTGGACGAGCTTTAACGCGCTGAAAGAAAAGGGCCTGAACACGGCGACGAATTATTTCTTCGCGCAGACGGTTTTGTGGCCTGATGTGAAGATCGCCGCGCTGCGCGACGCGGACGGCGAGGTGTCCGGGCACCGCTACGAGGCGCGGATGTTCGGGGTCGGGTTGCATCAGCACCGCACGGCGTTGATGATCACCGGGATGCTGGCGCGTGACGAGGCGCTGGGGGCGGCGGTGGATGCGTTGCTGAAATCCTTCGGCCTTGATCCCGAGGGCGGGGCGGTTACGCGGGCCAAGCTGGACGAGGCCTATCAGGCGGCGCGTTCGCATGGCGGGGCGTTTTTCGATATTCCCTTCGGCAGCGGGACGATGCGGGCGTTCGCGCAGCGTTTCGCGGATCTGTTCGAACCTGCGCTGGATGCGGCGGGGTTTGGGGCGGAGGGTGTGCCGATGATCACGATCTGCCGGACCGGGTGCACAGACGGCAAGGTGAACAGGGCGGTGTTTCCGACGCTGGAGGATGTTCTGGATTTCCAGATGAATTATGACACGGCGCTGTTTTCCCGCGAGGAGGCTTGCGGGAAGATCGTGTTCGCGGATGAGATGAATTCAGGGTCGGCCAAGCGTTCACGCGCACTGGCTGCTTGTTGCGGGTCGTGATTGAGGCATTATGAAGCTTGCGTTTCGACAGATCGAGCCGTTCGTCGCCAAGCCGGACCCGGCGGCGCGGGTGATTTTGATCTACGGGCCGGATGCGGGGCTGGTGCGCGAGCGGGCGGCGATGATCGGCAAGAGCGTTGTCGCCGATCTCAACGATCCGTTCAATGTCGCGGTTCTTACGAGCGATCAGATCGTTGACGATCCGGCGCGGCTGGCGGACGAGGCGAGCGCGATGTCGATGATGGGCGGGGACCGTCTGATCCGTGTCGAGGATGCCGCTGACAAAATCGTGACGTTTGTTAAAACCTACCTGGAAAACCCTTCCCCTCATTCTTTGGTGCTTCTGATCGCCGGTGAACTGGGGACCAAATCGAAACTGCGCGAGTTGTGCGAGAAAAGCAAAAGCGCGGCGGCGGTGCCTTGTTATGTTGATGACGCCCGCGATCTGGGGCGGATCATCCGGCAGATTTTGCAGGACGAGGGGTGCCGTGCGGAGCTCGATGCGGTGCAGTGGCTTTCCGAGAATATCTCCGGCGACCGCGCGAAGGTGCGCAGTGAGCTTGAAAAGCTGGTGATCTATAAAGGGGACGATAAAACCCCGATTACCGTAGCGGACGCCATGGCGGCGTGCGGCGCTGCGGGGGCGCAGTCGTTCGACGATCTGGTTTACAATGTCGGCGGGCGCAATACGGAGGCGGCGCTGAAGGCCTATTCCGTTCTCACCGCCGAAGGGGTGCCGTTTATCGCGGTCTTGCGGGCGATGCAGAACCATTTCCGCAGGCTGCACCGGGTTAAATCCGAGGTCGCAGCGGGGGCGGGGCTGCAGGAGGCGATGAAGAAGCTGCAGCCGCCCGTGTTTTTCAAGGTCGAGGATGCTTTCCGGGCGCAGATTCAAGCGTGGCCGCTTTCCTCGCTCGACCGGATTCTGGGGCGGCTTCTGGACCTTGAGGCGCAGTGCAAGCAGACCGGGATGCCTACGGATACGCTCTGTGCGCAAGCCATTCTAGGCATCAGCAAAATGCGTTAATCTTTTTGGCCCGGTTTTTGAATGGGCCTGTTTACAGCTTTCGTTTCTCGCCTGTGTCACTTTCTGTTCGTTCACTGCGAATATGTAATTGAAAAGCCGGAGGTTTTGACATGAGACGGAAAAAACCCAGCGCCGACGCGATTGATGGGGTTATCGGCGAAAATCTGAGGCGTTTTCGGACGCTTCGGGGCATGACGCAGGCCGAGTTGGCCTCTGCGATGGGCATTACCTTTCAACAGGTGCAGAAATACGAACGCGGATTTAACCGATTGAGCGCCTCGCGGCTGTTTAAGGCTTCGCAAGTGCTTGAAACCGACCCGAGCGCCCTGTTTGAAGGGATGAGCGCGGGCAAGCACAAAATCTTGATCCGTAAGACAAAAGAGCAAACGAATTTCGATAAGCTCGACCTGCATATCATCAAGGTTTTGCGGACGATCGAAAACCCGGACGTCAAGAAAAAGGCGCTGGCGCTGCTCAAGACCATTGCAAAATCGTGAATCGCGGGCCAGACTCTGAGGTGTCCGTTGTTTCTCAGGAGTCCGGGCTTTGGCCAAAGCGCAAAAATCCTATGTCTGCCAATCCTGCGGCGCTGTGAGCACGCGCTGGGCCGGGAAATGCGATGCCTGCAACGAGTGGAACACGATTGCGGAGGAAGCTGCTGCGGTCGCCGTACCCAAGGGTTTAAGCGCGTCGAAGAAGGGGCGCGTGATAGATTTTGTGGATCTGCGCGCCGGGGCGGGGGCGCATTATATCCGGCATGTCACCAAGATTGGCGAGTTCGACCGGGTGACGGGCGGCGGCTTGGTGCCCGGATCGGCGGTTTTGATCGGCGGGGATCCGGGGATCGGGAAGTCTACGCTTCTGCTTCAGGCTGTCTGCGCGTTGAGCCGGGGCGGGGTTCCGTGCGTCTATGTCTCCGGCGAGGAGGCGGTCGAGCAAATCAGGATGCGAGCGGAGCGGCTGGGGCTTGCGGACGCGCCCGTGAAGCTGGCGGCGGCGACCAACGTGCGGGACATCATCGAATCCGTGCGCGGGGCGGAGGATGCGCCGAAAGTTCTGATCATCGATTCCATCCAGACGATGTATATCGACAATATCGACAGCGCGCCGGGGACGGTGACGCAGGTGCGCACCTGCGCGCAGGAGATTATCCGCATGGCCAAGAGCCGGAATATCGCCGTGCTGTTCGTCGGGCACGTGACGAAGGACGGGCAGATCGCGGGGCCGCGCGTTCTGGAGCATCTGGTCGATTGCGTTCTCTATTTCGAGGGGGACCGGGGGCATCAGTTCCGCATTTTGCGGGCGGTGAAGAACCGTTTCGGGCCGACCAACGAGATCGGCGTGTTTGAGATGGCGCAGGAGGGGCTGGTGGAAGTCGCCAACCCTTCGGAGCTGTTTCTTTCCCAGCGCAGCGAGGATGCGGCGGGCAGCGCGGTGATGGCCGCGCTGGAGGGAACGCGGCCTTTGCTGGTTGAGGTGCAGGCGCTGGTCGCGCGTTCGAACCTGGCTGCGCCGCGCCGGGCGGTTTTGGGCTGGGATCAGAACCGGCTGGCCATGATCGTGGCGGTGCTGGAGACGCGCTGCGGGATTTCGCTTTCGGGGCATGATATCTTTCTCAATATCGCCGGAGGCATACGGATTGCGGAGCCCGCGGCGGACGTTGCGGTGGCGGCGGCGCTGATCAGTGCGCTGCGGGGGGAGGCCCTGCCCGCCGATACGGTTTTCTTCGGGGAGATCGGACTGGCCGGGGAAGTGCGGCCCGTGGCGCAGGCGGATATCAGGCTCAAGGAATCCGAGAAGCTGGGCTTCAAACGGGCGGTGGTGCCCAAGCCGGGGAAAAAGACCGATAAGGGCGGTGAGGGCAAAATCAAGCTTAGGGCGCTGGCGCATGTGCGGGATCTGGCGGAAATTCTGGGCTTTTAGGGGCGTTTTACGCCGCGTTTGCGCGTTTTTGGCCGGGGGCGAAAGAAAGACTTGATTTTACCCGCTTCCAGACATTATAAAGCAGTGTCTTTTCGGCATTTGCTAGCACGTCCCCTTCGTCTAGAGGCCTAGGACACCTCCCTTTCACGGAGGCGACACGGGTTCGAATCCCGTAGGGGACGCCAGTTTATCCACCAGCCAAATCCAATATCATCTTGAGAAGCATCGGGAAACCAAGGCTTTTGCGCTATAATGCGCCTAAGGCCATCCGATGCTGTCCGCCCTGATCCGATCAAAATGGGGGCCTTATCTGGGTGGATCGCTTGGGCGCTTTTAAGCGTGCCGGTGAGACGGGTGAATAAAATCAAGAACTCTTGCGAGAAGCGGCGCGGCTTCGGATCTATCCGTTTTACGAAAAACTAAAATACAGACGCTTAATTTTGCTGTTATTCCTAATTTCCAAATTTTTTCATAATTTGCAGTGTTTTTTCACTGATATGATGCTCAATTCCTTCAGCATCAAATTCGGCCGCTTCGGGATCGACACCCAGACGTATAAGAAACTCCAAAACGATCTGATGGCGTTCTTTGCACTTTTTCGCCAGTTTCTTGCCCTTATCTGTCAGGAATATGGAGCGGTAAGGCTGGCTTTCTATGTACCCTTCCTCTTTAAGGCGGGCGACAACTTTATTCGCTGTCGGATGTGCAACGCCTAAACGCGCTGCCAGATCGCTGAGGCGGGCTTCTTGCTGAACTTCAATCAAATCGGCAATCAACTCAACATAATCTTCCGTTGTCTCCGTCTGGTGCGCTTGGCGAACACGCGCGAACCAGCTTGCCTGTACTTTTGGGTCTGCGAGCTTTGCATCAGGCTTCTTTCCCATTTATGTGCCCTTCTTTTGTCGTTTTGTAAAATTTCTCGAAAGTCAGGGCCAATAAAAATAACCCGGCCTGTATCACAACGATCAGCGGTGCGGTGGCCGCATCCATGTGGTAGCTCAGAATCGTTCCGGTTATGCAGGAGAAGACAGAGGCGCCGAGCGCGATCAGCACCATACGGTCAAAGGATTGACTGAGCATGAAGCCGATCGCGCCGGGTGCGATCAGCATCGCGATAACCAGAATAATGCCCGCAGCTTTCAGAGATGAAACGATGGTCAGCGAAAGCAAAATCAGTAATCCGAAGTGAAGGCTTTTTACGGGAAGGCCGATTACGCCGGCATACGCAGGATCAAAACAATAAAGCATAAAGTCCTTGCGTTTTATCAACATAATCGCCGAGCACAGCGCTGCGATCATGCCCGCACTTAAAAGATCGTCTTTTGAAATGCCGAGGACATTTCCGAAAAGTACGTGCATCAAATGCACGTCTGTTTCAATTCTTGTTATGAGGACCAGGCCAAAAGCAAACATCCCTGAGAAGACAATTCCCATTAAGGCATCTTCTTTAATTCGGCTATGTTCCTTTAGGTATCCGGTTGCCACCGCACAGAATATGCCTGCTGCAAATGCGCCGATGCCCAGCGGGATACCGACCATGAACGCTAGGGCCAGCCCCGGCAAAACGGCATGTGATACAGCATCCCCCATCAGGGACCAGCCTTTTAGAACCAGGAAGCAGGAAAAGATCGAACATACAATCGCGATCAGGAGCGACATGAGCAAGGCACGCTGCATAAATTCATGCGCAAGCGGTTCTGCGATCAATGCAAAAAGGCTATCCATGCGCGCCTACTTTTTTCTGGCGTCCGATCGCGCGCCTTGCGCGGAAAAGCCCATGCTTTGGCGCCAGAAAGAACGCAACCATGAAGACCAAAGTTTGCATGGTGACGATCAATCCGCCGGGATTGGTATTTAGAAAATAACTCAGGTATGCGCCCAGGGCACTTATGGTGCTGCCCAGAAGTACGGCCAAAATAATCAATCTCCCAAATCTGTCTGTCAACAGATAGGCCGTAGCGCCGGGTGTAACCACCATGGCTATGACAAGACAAGCCCCGACAGTTTGAAGGGCGGCGACCGTTGCGGCGCTGAGAAGCGTAAAAAACACGATTTGGAGCGTTTGTACAGGCAGGCCGATGCTGCGTGCGTGGTTCTCATCGAAAAAGACTGCTAAAAAATCTTTCCATTTGAGTGTCAGGACGACCAAACAAATGACGGATATAATGACAACCTGCATAAGGTCGAAGTCAGAGATTGCTAGGATATTGCCCAGAATTATGCCCTGAAGATTGACGGATGTGGGGTTTATGGAGACAAGGAGCAGGCCAACGGCAAAGAAGGCTGTAAAAACCAGACCAATGATTGTGTCCTCGCGTAGTTTGGTTTGCCTTTTTACCGTCGCCATGCCGAACGCAGCCATCAGCCCCGAAAAAAACGCTCCGATCGAGTAGGGGAGTCCGAGTATGTAAGCCAAGGCAACGCCCGGTACGATAGAGTGCGCCAAGGCATCACCCATTAGAGACCAGCCCTTGAGTATCAAGTAAGACGAAAGGAATGCGCATGTGCCGCCAACCAAAGCGCAAACCCATATGGCCTTGAACATAAAATTATAGCTAAAAGGCTCAAGCAGATATTCAATCATTCTTTGCCTTCATGCTTTGTGATTTTCTGATCGCTTTGTTCGCCATAAAATACGAGCGCGCGCTCATCATCGGTCAAAACAGTCACGCTGCGTGAATCCGCGTCATCGTGCAGGTCTGTGCCCACAAGTTGATGATGGCGCAACTTTCCGCCAAAAGCCCTGCTGAGATTTTCATGCGTGAATGTCTTTTCGACGGGACCATAAGCCAAAAGATTTTTGTTTATGAGCATAACCTCGTCGCAGAAATAGGGTACGCTTCCAAGATTGTGGGTGGACACTAAAATTAAGCGCCCCTCGGCGGCCAGAGCCCGAAAGAGCAAGATCAGGGAGTCTTCCGTTTTAAAATCTACGCCCGTGAACGGCTCGTCGAGCAAAATAATCTTGCCGCCCTGCGCAAGGGCGCGTGCCACAAAGACACGTTTTTTCTGTCCGCCGCTGAGTTCTCCGATCTGGCGTTTCTTGTACGCGCTCAAATCCACGCGCTCTAATGCTTCAGCGACAGCTTGTCTGTCCGCCATGGATGGGCGACGCATGAACCCCATATGTCCGTATCGACCCATCATGACGACATCTTCGACAAGAACTGGAAAATTCCAGTCTACTTCTTCGGTTTGCGGAACATAGGAAACCATATTCCTTTTCAGAGCTTGCTTGACGCTTTGTCCTGAGATTTCAACACTGCCGGTTGTGGGCGCTATAAACCCCATTATGGCCTTAAACAGTGTGGATTTTCCGGCGCCGTTCACTCCCACAAGGCCGCAGATTGAGCCGATATGCAGTTTGGCGCTCACGCCTGAAAGAGCTGTGTACCCGTTCGGATAGGTTACACCTACATTCTTAAGTTCGACAAGGGCGCTCACTTACGGCTTCTCCAAGGCTTCTTTAAAGCCGTCGGCAATCGTGCCCGTTGTAACTTGGAGAAGATCAAGATAAGTGGGTACTTTGCCATCGGGTTCGCTTAAGGAATCAACGTACAGGACGCCCCCATACAGGGCGCCTGTTTCCGAGGCAACTTGCCTGGCGGGTTTATCCGAAATCGTACTTTCACTGAAAACAACAGGAATATCGTTTTTTCGCACGAGGTCGATTACCTTTTTTACCTGCTGCGGCGTGCCCTGCTGGTCGGCGTTGATAGGCCAGAGATAGACTTCCTTCATTCCCAAACCCTTTGCCAGATAGCTGAAGGCGCCTTCGCTCGTTACAAGATAACGCTTATCCTCCGGGATGTTGCGCAAGGAGTCAGCTAAGCTCGCTCGAAGTTTCAGAATATTCTCGGTGTAAATTCTTGCATTGGTGTTATAGGTCTCCGCGTTTTTGGGATCGTTTTCAACGAAGGCTTTGCGGATGTTTTCAACATAAATCGTGGCGTTTTCGAGTGACATCCAAGCATGTGGGTTGGGTTTGCCGGAGTATGGCCCTTCATAGATCGATAAGGGCTCGACGCCTTCTGACACAATAATGTTCGGCTTATCTTTCACGTCTTGTAGGAATTTTTCAAACCAACGTTCAAGGTTCAGTCCGTTCGAGAAAATAATATCGGCACTTTGTGCCCTCAAGATATCTTGTGGTGTGGGCTGGTAATCATGAATTTCCGCGCCGGGCTTTGTAATGGATTCGACGATTGCGGCATCCCCCGCCACATTTCGGGCGATATCAGCAATAACCGTAAAGGTCGTCACCGCTTTAAATTTTTCTGCTGCTGCGACTTGCCCACACGATAGGCCAAGTGTTGCCAGCAGGGATATGGCGGTTAGGATCTTTCTAAAGGCTGTTATTTGCACGATGGCCTAGCTCCGTTGACTTTCGGCTTTGCAAATATGTTTAGCTAGTTGTTAGTCTTTTAGCACTCACTAAATTATGACATGAAAAGCACTATTTGTATAGTGTTTCTCGGGCGGAGCTGTGTTTAAAGGCTCTGGCCCTTTTAAGGCCCCAGCCTACACTCTTTCAAAAAATTCCAAAAAGTTAGGAAAAGAGGCCCCCAAAAATCATGGAAACCGAAAATGATTTTTGTCGATTATTTGCCCTGCATGCTTCGAGTTTGCGTACCATGGGAGCGGGATTGAGGCTGGCTTAGGGAAGTGCTGGGCCTTCGGGGGCGTGGTCCTGGGCAGGGCGGGTGCTTGCCGTCGCGATCCTGATCTCCTCGCTCCGTTGCAGCATGTATTCCGCGAAATGTTCGTCCTCGCCGACCAAAAGCTTGGGGAGGGAGGTGGAAAAATTCGGCTCGCGCAGCCACTCGTCGATGCCGTCCTGCCAAGAGTTCCACATTCTTCCGAGGCTTTCATTCTTGCGCCCGTAGAGGCGTATGAATGCAGTCTCGAAACAGCTTATGAGCTCCTGATAGATCCTTTGCTGCTGTTTTGCCGCATCGCCCGTCAGGGGTTTTTCGTGGTGGTCCAGCTCGGGGTGTTCGATCAGATTGTCGAGAATATGGTTGTATTGCTCCTTGAGCTGGCCGTCGATCTCCTGCTGTTCGGCGAGGCGTTCCTTCGCCTGTTCCATCAGAAAAAGATAGATCGCGCCGGGCAGGCCTACGATCTGCACCACGTAGCTCATGACTTCGAGAATTTCGGTCCAGGACTTGTCCATGAACGGGGCCTTTGCTCAGAGCGTTTCGCCTTAAAGTATTAAAGTACTGAATAATTTGGAAGAAAAATATTTTTTGGGGTCTGGGGGCTGCCTTTACTCGATCTGCGAAGCCTTGAGCGCAACGCAGCCGCCGGGGGCTTTGGCGGCGGCCAGAGCGGCGCAGATTTGCGTGGATTCCGTTGCGTTCATGGGTCCGGCGTAAAGGCGGACGTATTTTGTACCTTTCACGAGCGTTTCCTTCGTGTGTTTTTGGTAGGGGCCGATCAGTGCGGGGTGGCGGGTTTTCATTCTTGCCCATTCTGAGGCAGCCTGCGCTTCGTTTTCCAGCGAGCCTATATGGATGAAAATCTCATCTTTTCGTGTCTCTTTGACGGGCTTTTCCGGGGCGGCGGGACCCGCTTCGGGTTGGATGTTTTCAAGCTGCATGTCTTCGGGTTTCAAAGGCTTGGGTTCAAGGCTTTCGATCTCCGTGACCGGCGCGACCGGGACCGCCGGGAGAATCGGCCCGGGTTCCTCAGCCTCGGTGGGCACGGGTTCGCGCTCGTCCAGATCCTGCGACTGCGTGTCCGGCTGATCCTCTGAAGAGGCCATGAACTCGGCGCTTTGAGAGAGCTCGATGTTGGCGTCGATCACGCTGGGTTCCTGATGCGTCAGCTCGACGATACGGCTTGCGGTGTCGGCTGCGTCTTCCTCGAACCAGCCGCCGCTGGCGACGATCTTGTATTTTCCAAGCGGCAGAGCCGAGAAGACGTAATATCCGTCGTGTTCGCTCTCCATCTCCGAGACCTGTTTTTGTGTCTGCAAGTCGATCAAGCGGACAGGCACTGAGCGCAGAGGTTTGCGTTCCGGCGAGGCGTCGGTCACGAAGCCGTCGATCTCTCCCAGCATCTGGAACGGAAAATCTATCACGGCATTGGAGCCTTGGCGCGGGATGACTGTGTATTTCTGTTGTTTGGGAATCATGTAGATGCTTGAGATCGTCTCGTTGTTCACAGCAATGCGGGTTGGCGTTTCGACCATGCCGTGGAGCCAGGCTATGCCCTCCTTGTCCGTTGTGGCTTTCGCGTTGCCCGTGCTTGCGGAGAATTCGATATCCTGCACGGTTTCATCGAAGTCGGGATCGTACTTGCTGTTGTCGTTCTTATCCAGATAGGGGCGGATGCCGAGTGTCGCCTGACTTCCCTTGTCGGGCTCGATGAAGCCGTATTTCCCCCGGCTCCCGCGGGGCTGAAGAGATGTGCGAACACCGATGCCCGCGGTGTAATTGTCCTCTGTGTCTGCTGAACCCGTGAAATCTAGCGAGAACGCGCCGAAGTCCCTTGTGTATCGGAAATCTCCAGCTGTGATCTCCGCGTCGAAATTATAACTGGAGTTCACACGCAGGGAGCTTTTGTCGCGGAAGTTTTTCTGGGCCGAGAGGCTGGCCAGCCGGAGCGTATCCTGTGCGTCCGGGGCGAGGTCGTAGTTGAGGCTTCCCCGAAAGCGTATGTCGGCGACGGTTTTGAGGATGCTGAGTTCTCCGTCGAAATCGTCACGGGATCGGCTTTTGTTGTAGGTCTTGGTCAATTTGTTCGTGAATTTGGTGCCCAAGACCGTCGCGGACACGTTGTTTTCGAGTTCGATTTCATCCTCGCGTTCCACATAGTCTTTTTTCTTAGCCTGAAAGCTGACGCTAACGCGCCCGATGTTCCTTGAAATAGAGGCCGTGTCTTCCTGACTGATTTCCTGATCGTCTTCCTCGAAATTCTGATAGCGGATATGGGAGAAGGACATGTTGAAGCCTAGCGGGCGGGCGCGGGCGGCGAATTCATAGGCGCGGCGGGAGTCGTTGGCGGCCATGACCTGTGTCTGGAAGTTCATACCCAGAACGGAGGTTACGGCGGAAAGGGTCGCGCCTGTGGTTTGGTCGTCCTCCTGCGGTCCGGAATAGACACTTCCGCCTACGGTTAGGAAATCGCTGACGCCGTAATAGACCTGACCGCTTGCGCCGAAGTTGCTGTTGCTCTCGCTGTTTTCCGCGATCGGTAGGAAATCGGATTCTGGCAAGCCTACGGCCACGTCGTAGGTCAGTTCGCCATCATTCAGCATTGTGGGGCCCTGATAGACTTCGCGTGTGATCGTTTTTTTCTGGCCCTCCGGCCCGTAGAGCACGATGGTGAAGAGGTTATAGCCTCCGGTGAGATCCAGATTTTCAAAGAGAAAGCGACCATCATCGCCGATTTGCTGGAAACCTGAGTAATGGCCATTTCTGTAGAGTTCTGCATCCCAGCCGACCGGAGCGTCGCCTTCGAGAACGTAGTCTTCAGAGTTACTGGCGTAACGGAAGCCTAGTTCGGGGTCGGAGGAGACCAAAATCCCTGCGCCCGATTGCGTGCCCACCAAGAGCGGGACAGAGGGAAACCTTGTATCGCCGATTTCGATCTTTCCCGCGCTCACCGGGCCCAAAAGTTCCCGCGCGGGGTCGCGCCGTTTGAACGTCAGTCGAGCGGAGGTGATCTCGTCGGGGCCTTTGCTGTCGTACTTGTGCGAGAGGTTGAAGCTCGTTTCCATCTTCATGAGGTCCATGTTGGCCTGAAGGTTGAACAGGTTGTTGACCGTGGTCCCAGTGGCGTTTTTTGACGCGGTCACGCTGTCGCCGAGGACGAAAGAGGGGAGGCTGGCCATTTCGTAGGGAATGAAGAAGGCGTCCTTGAATAGATCCTCCGGTTCGGCCTTGGGACCGGAGAGTGCTTTCGCGTTCTTGAGGCGCTGGAGTTTGTCTTCAAATGGCAGCTCGCGCTCTGACTCTATGACCAGAAGCAGGGCGTTCATGTCCAGCGAGACATCCACGCCGAACCACTCCTCCATTTTGCTTGCGGTCACGTAGATATCATCAACGTGCAATTCGGCGGCGCCGGGCTCAAGCGGCAGTTGCTTTGATTTTACGTAAACACTGGCATTGGGAATGTTGAGCTGGAAGGTGTTCTTTTCCTCTGAAAACCAGCCTTCGGCGATGCCTTCGCCCGGGCTGACGGCGATGCTGTAGGACAGGGCAGCGCAAATCGCGCCCAGGGGGACCAGGACGTGCTCGTGAGACTTCCCCTCGGGAAGGTAGGCTGTCATGCCTTCCTCCCTCTCGTACCCATTAATTTTTGCACCGAGGATCAGAAATTCACTTTCCGAGCGTTCTATAAACTTTGTGCGCGTATCCTCGGCCCGGGCCGCAAGCGGTTCCCAGCATAAAATCAATGCGAGCGAGCAAAGGAAAGCGGTGACTATCCTTTTACTCATGCGGAACTTTATGTATTTCGGTTAACGTATTGGCAACGTTACCACAACACAAAGTCTGAGTCTTTAGGTGCGGAGGTTTTTTTTAGCGCGGGATCAAGGTAAGGGGAGGTCTATTTCCTTAACGGGCTGGGCTTTTTCAGAGGCGTTATCGAAGAGGCGGATTTTGATCGTTTTCTGGCCTTGAGTGGCTTCGCTTACTGGAAATTCGTATGTGTATTTACGCGCATCGAGTTCCCTGTAGATGTAAGCGGTGCGGCGCGGCGTGGGAACGCTGTCTTTGTCACCGCCGGTGAGGATTGTTTCAATATGCGCGGTTCCCTGTCCGTTTCCGCTTCGGTGGAGCATCATGGAGACGCTGTATTTCTGACCATCGGCGGTCTTCTGAATTTTTGCGTCGGACATATCGAGGGTCGTTGTGACTGTTCCGTGGGATACGATTATGGGAATAAGGGTGGAGTAAGATAAGGGCGCCATGATGGCTGCGCCTTTACCATCGGCGCCAGCTCCCGGTTTTTCGCGTTTGGTGGCGTCTTCCAGAAAGTGGATGTGGACGTGATAGTCGCCTTCGGGCACGTCTGCACCGACGCGGGACTGGATACGGATCGTTTGCCGCTCTCCGGGCGCCAAGGTTACGGAGCGGGGGACAAAACGCAGCATGCGCTTGGCAGAATATTCAAAATTCTCGACTTCGGAGGTCACACCCTCCGGGGTCATAACGATGTTTTCCATGCTGATGGTGTAGTGGCGCGTGATATCCGAGGTGTTGGTCACGTTCATGACGCCGACTTTGTGTTTGTCGTTCAGGTAGACGCGGGTCGGGCTGACGAACAGGATTTCCGCCGCCATAGCCGGGGCGTTTATGACGGTCAGGACTATGAGCGTCAGAAAGAGCGTTTTTTTAAGGTGCTTGCGTAGAGAGGTTTTCATCGTTTCTTCCTGTTTTCATTTCTTGAAAATGGTCATGGTTGTTTGCGTTACTGGAATGTCACGCGGAGTGTTATCGGCGATCCGCCCGCATTGCCGGTCGAATATTCGAGGGCTGAAAGTTCGTTTGCGGGAATCACGACCTCGCCGCCAATAAGGATTGTCGGGTTCGAAGTTACTGAAAGGTCTACGGTGGTGGCAGGTTGGTCCGCGCCGCCCGTGCCGTGACATTCCTGCCCGGAGCCGAAGGAAGTGCCGCTATTGATCGCGACCTCGGTGTTTTCTATGGACAGCTCACTTCCACCTCCGTCGGGGGTCAAGGTGCCTGACGTGTCGCATTTGATCTCAATCACGTCGCTGTTGCCCGCGGTTACGGAGACGTTGGCGGCCGCGCCGCCCGATACATAGACCAGCCCCGAGCCGATCACGTTTATATTTCCGTTGGTTCCCAAGCGAACCGCGCCGCTATGCGCTGATGAGTATTCCACCTTACCGAAATGCATATCTGAATTTTTGTTCAAGGTTATTTGCGCCTGCGCGGAGTTGGTGCTTGTGAAGCACAAGAATACTGTCAAGAACACAGCTATGTCGCGCCATCGTATGATCATGTGAGGACTATAACAGCGTTGATGGCTGAAAGAAATAACAAGAAAACCCCGCGCTGAATTTGCGCGGGGTTTTTGTTGTTCGATTTTCGTAACTTACTGGTAGGTGATCCGCAGGGTGACCGGATCGTCGGACGCGCCGCCGCCATCGGTGGCGTATACCGCGGTTCCGTCAATGTCGTCAGTGGTGGTGTTGATCGATGCGCCCATCCGAATGGTCGGGTTGGCGGTTGAGCTGAAGTCGTTGGTCAGAGACGCTACGCCGAGACCCGCGCATGCCGTGCCGCCGCCGAACGCCGCGCCCGCGCCGATCACGATTTCCGTCGCGCCCAAAGTCAGGGTGTTGTCGGCTACGCCGTCAGTCAGGACGCCGCCGGTTTCGCAGCTGATGTCTACGGTCGAAGCGCCGTCGCCGGTTACGGTAACCACGCCAGCGGTCGTTGCGCCGGAGAGGGCCAAGCCCGTAGCACCAGAGAGCGCGGCCGTGCCGTTCGTGCCAAGTGTGATCGTTCCCGAATGAACGGCGGCAAAGTCAACCGTGCCGAAATCCATGTCCGTCACGGGGGTGATGGCGATTGCCGCGCGCGCCTCAATCGTCGCGTCGATGACTTCGTCCGTTGCGAAAGCAGGAGCCAAAAGGCCGGCGCCTACCGATAATGCTGTGAGTGACAGCGCCAAAAATCTGAATTTTTTGATGAACACGGTAGCCTCCTTGCCTTACGTGATAAAAATAAAAAAAGTATCTCTTTTCTAGAGCCGTACCCCTAACATCGTAGGATCTGGCGTAATGTACAATGATATGTTTCAAGTCTTAAAAAGATATAAACAATTTTATGGTTCTTTTATTATCTAAAGTATGTGCATAAGTTTGTACTTTCTTGATATTTTCTATAATCAGCAAGAGTTTGATTATATTTAAGGTTGTTATTATTTTTGTTGGAAAGTTTCGCGCAAGTCTTAATTTTGCGTACTTGAAAAAGCATGTGATCCGTTTAAATTGCTTCTATGGCTTCTTCCCAAACCCGGGCAATTATTTTAGGCGTATTAGGCGGCGTGGCTTTTTCGGCTTTGCTGGCAGGGGCCTTTTATGTTGGTCGTGTCAGTCATGCGCCAATCCTTCCAGCGACCAGCCCGCCGGTGCAAGCTGAGGTGCCCAAAGCTGATGAGGGGGGCTCTCAGCATGCTGTGACTGAGGGCGATGACGGCCAGCCGTCCGCGGAGGCTCAGACACCTGAGGTTGCTTTTGCAAAAGATTTTGAGGCTTTTCTTAATAGTTTTCTTAAGGGTCTGGCGAAGCAGACGGCCCAGTACAAGAAGGATCGGCGCATTCTCAAGGAGGCGATCAATCCCTACAACCTTATCGGAACGGAAAACGCCGAGCAGAGTTACACTATTTTTCGAGACGAGATTGGCCCTATGCTCAGGAACAAGAGCGAACGCCTGTTGAGGGTGTTTGCCGAATCCGAAAAGGTCGTGCAGGGTCTTTTAGAAGACAAGTCTGCGGCTACCAAGGACAGGCTGTTCTCCGCCTGGAAAAATCTTGAAAAAGAGCATATGAACGGGCTTCTGGATTTTATAGAAAATGAGGATCGCCTTATTACAGCGCATGAGGAACTTTTAAAATTTTATTTTGTTCATTCAAAACTTTACAAGGTTGATATGGACAGTGGAAAAATTGTTTTCAGTAACGAAAAATACACAGCGCGCGAGGCGGAGCTTCTGGGAAATATTGAAAAGCTCAGGCGGGGCAACGATAAAAGGAAAAGTCCTTGATTCTGTTTTTTTAGGGTCCGTTGGTTTTTAGAATATTCGTAGGAGCCGAGCGTGCGGGTTCTTGTTATCGCCAACTCTAAGGCTGGTCAGGGGGTGCGTCTGCCCTCTTTTTTGCGCCGTATTTTAAGGGTTCCTCTGCGCGAATATCTTGAGCTTGGGGATTTACGCCGCCGGGTTGAGGCTTATCTTGGCGAGCATGATTGCGTAGTTGATTGGGCCGAGACGCAATATGCCGGACATGCACAGCAACTGGCCAAGGAAGCGGCAGACCGACGTTTCGATGTCGTGGTCGCTGTCGGTGGCGACGGAACCGTTAACGAGGTTGTTAACGGCTTGGCGGGTTCGCCAACGGCATTAGGCATTATTCCTGCGGGAACGGCCAACCTTCTGGCGGGCGAGCTTGGTGTCCCGGCGGATGTTGATAAGGCTTGCGCTGTTATTGCGGGTGGTTCCGTACGAGTGATCGATCTGCCTTTTGTCAATTCGCGCTATTTTACAATGATGGCCGGGATAGGGTTTGACGCTCATGTCGTACGGCTGGTTGATCGGCGCTTAAAAGGCCGCTGGGGTATTTTTTCCTATCTGATTGTCACATTGAGGGAGCTGGTGCGCTATCGGTTTGACCGGATTGAGGTCCGAACCGATTCCGGTGAAACTAAAAGCGGTTACTACATGTTTGTACAAAACGCCCAAAGTTATGGAAGCGGATATTCCGCATCTCCGGGATCGCGCATTGATGACGGGCTTATGGAGCTGATTATCTTTCCCCGTCGCAGCCTTTTCACGGTTGTCCAATATCTTTTGAGCGCCGAAAAGGGGCGCTTTGATGTTTCCATATCTGCGGTTCGCGGCGTTGACTTGCTGAGCGCACACGATATCCAAATTGATGGCGATTTTTTCGGCAGCGGTCCGTCCAGAATCGGCATAAAGCCCGGATTTTTGAGAGTGGTGGTTCCGTAGGGCGGGTTTTATTCTTTTGTTGTCATATTTTGGGGGCTCATATCCGAAGCGGCCCGGAATACGATGAGTTCCCGGCGCTTGAAGTGTTTGTTTTCGACCATAGTGTTCAAGGCTGACTTTAGTTCGTCCAAGTTTTTGATTTCTATATGCTTGCCGTCCGGTGGGTCGAAGCTCCAACTCGTCCAGATGTTTTTTACGAGGTTGTTGGTCAGAAGCTGGTAATACCAGATCTTCTCCTTATCTTTGCCTTCTGTCAGTTCCGCGGTGGCGATGTAGGCCTTTTCATCGGGAAGCAAGCTAAACTCAGGCCATTCAAGGAAGCGCACAGGCGTTGCGTCGGAGGGGTCTTCGACGGATTGCGCAATATAGGTGCGGTCGCTTTCGCCTAACATGCGCTCAAGCAGTATTTGCTGACCGTCATGGCCGATCCAGAGCAGGTTTTTTTGACCTCCGAACATGAGGGTTGCTTGGTCGTTTTTGATGATGTCGTGTTTCGAGGTCATCACGCATCCTGAGAGAATAAGGGTCAGAAAAACAAAAATTGTGGCTTTTGACCGTCGGTGTTTCTGCATGATTTGTTTTCCTTAATCCTAAGACGCTTCGATGTCTCTATCTTTACAGATTGTATTTCCTGCGTAAATTTTTCGCAATCTCCGTCATCTCGTCGAGGCGGGGCGGGGTAAAGGGTTCGAGTTCGCCACGAAAAACGCGGGCATAACCGTCCCGGATCAGCTTTTCGTGAAAGCGGCGTAGGCGCTTGCTGCCCCCGGGAAGGTCGAAGATGTAGACGGGTTTGCCGGTGAAGCAGGCTTCGGAGATCATGTTCGCGGAATCGGATGTCACGATCAGGTAATCCGCTAGCGCCAAGATCCCGAAATAGGGGTTTTCGCCTGTTCCGTCCCAGATGAAGGTTTTCGGTCCTGCCAGAGCGCGGCTCAGGATTCTTGTATTTTCCTCGCCCGTCCGGCGGGATGGCGTTAGAAGGATGCTCGCGCCTTGTAGGGATTCTTCGGCCAATTTAAGTCTTTGCGCGAGGTCTTGCGCCAGCCGGGATGTAAATTTCTGGCGTTTCGTCGATCCGCCGACCAGAACCCCGATGCGGGGAGAAGAATATCGCGCGAAGACGGGCGCGAATTGCTGTTTCGCTGTCGAGAGCTTTTCCTCGGTCAGTTTGTGGAGAGAGCCGCGCATGACAAGGACGTTCGGGCCTCGCAGGGCATCGTGTTCGGGCACGATGACCGTATCATATGATTTTGCCGGGAGGGGCGGCACCTGAATGTGAATGGCCAGCGTTTTAGGGTTCAGGCGCTTGATCTGCGCCGCTGCGGCGGCGCTGCGGCGGCCGCAGGAGATCAGGATATCCGGCCAAGGGGCGATGAGGGGCGTTTCGGGCGCGGCCATCGAAAGCGGGTTGAGCCAGAAGCGGGCGGGGAGGTATTTCCAGAGCGGTTTGATCTTTACGCGCTTGATGTGCGGCGTGAGGCCGAGCTTTTCGGCAAGGCCGATACATTGTCCCTCCATACCGGCGTGGCCCTCGGTCAGGACCCAACATGTTTTCGCGGCGTTCGGGTTAGTATCAACCATGATTTCCTTTTAGATCATAGCGTTGGTCCTGTCACGCGCTAGTGCGGATCGGGCCTGTAAATCCCTGTTGTTCTTTGGGGGAAAGAATGGTGTAATCGCGCCTTGTGCGCCGGAAAAGAGCGCTTATCCAAGAGGTGTGAGACCAGAACGACTATGACGACATACAGTTTCGAATATTTCCCCCCCAAGACCGAAAAAGCTGGTGAAATGCTGTGGTCAGCTTTTCCCGAACTGGTGGCGCTGAAGCCGACCTATATGACCGTGACTTATGGCGCGGGCGGCACGACTCGCGACGGCACGATCGACACGATCGCGCGGATGATGGAGCAGACCAAGGTTCCGATCGGGTCGCACCTGACCTATATCAACACGACCAAGCAGGCGCTTTACGATTATGTTGACGGGCTGTGGGATCGCGGGATCAAGCATATCATCGCCCTGCGCGGGGACGTTCCGGCGGACGCTCAGGCGCCTGTCGATCCGAACGGGGAGTATTTCAGATATACGTCCGATTTCGTCGAGGGTCTGGTTTCGCGTCATCCGTTCGAGATTTCGGTCGGCGCCTACCCGGAGAAGCATCCCGACGCGCCGTCTCTGGATGCCGATATCCATGCGCTCAAGCTGAAATGCGAGGCCGGATCGACGCGTGCCATCACGCAGTTTTTCTTCGATAACAACGTCTATTACGATTTTGTCGAGAAGTGCCGCAAGGCGGGCATCACGACGCCGATCTGCCCGGGTCTTCTGCCGGTTCACGATTTTCCGAAGATGCTGACCTTCGCGGCGCGATGTGCCGCCGGGGTTCCCGACTGGATGCATCAGAGATTTGCCGGGCTTGAGAACAAGCCGGACGAGGCCCGGAAAGTGGCGACTGAATTGCTGGTGGAGCAGAGTCTTGATCTCAAGGCCAACGGCGTGGAGCACATCCATTACTACACGCTGAACAAAGCCGAGATCACCAAGGACGCGTGCGAGGCGATTGCCTGATCACGCCAGACGCGTGAGGCGCGCGGCGTAAAACCCGTCGATGCCGCCGTCATTCGCAAGGTGGTATGGAAGGCAGCGTAGGTCGCCCTCGGCGTCGATCAGTTCCTCGTATCCCCCGACTTCTTCGGGTTTGATCGGGACGCGCCGGAAATGCCCGTAGCGGGCTAGGAAGGCGTTGACCTGTCTTTCGCCCTCGTCCTTTTGCAGGGAACAGGTGCAGTAGATCATTATTCCCCCTATGCCCAGAAGCTTTCCTGCCTGTTCAAGCAATCGGGTTTGTATCGATATCAAACCGTCAAGGTCGCGCTGGGTTTTAAGGTAGGGCAGGTCGGGGTGGCGGCGGATCGTACCCGTGGCGCTGCATGGGGCGTCGAGCAAAATTCTCTGGATCGTCGGGCCATTGGGCGAGGTCCAGACTGTTGCGTCGGCAGCGATTATCTTCACGCGGCTTTCCAAGCCCATGCGTTTCATGTTGTCTTCCAGCTTTTTCAAACGCTGGGCGGAGCGGTCGAGGGCGGTGACGTTCGCACCCATCGCGGCGAGTTGCATGGTCTTGCCGCCGGGGGCCGCGCAGATGTCCAAGACCTCCTCGCCTTCCAGAGGGCCGAAGAGGCGGGCGGGCAGGGCGGAGGCGGCATCCTGTACCCACCATTCGCCTTTATCGAAATCCTTGAGGTCGCGGACGTTTCCGCCCTCCGTGCGCCGGAGCGTTCCCGTGGGCAGGCGTCTTGCCTCCAGCGCCTCGCTCCAGTGCGCCCATGCGCTTTCGTCCTTTATCGTGATATCGAGGTGGGCCTCGTTGGTGTTGGCCTCGGCGATCCGGGCCGCTTCGCGCAGGCCGTAATCGGCGATCCAGATCTTCAGCAACCATTCGGGCGTGTTCAGGCGGGCGGGGTCCTGTTTTGCGATCCAGTCCTTACCGTTTCTGATCAAACCGCGCAAAAGACCGTTCACAAAGCCTTTCTGGCGGTCCATTCCGATGTGTTCGGCCAGACGGACGGAGGTATCCACGGCCGCGTGGTCGGGGACTTCGGTAAAAAAGAGCTGACACGTGCCCAGCCTGAGTATGTTGCGAAGACTTAAGGATTTTAGGGTGTCCGGACGTTCCTGCGCCCTGGCGACCAGGTCGTCAATCTGTCCAAGCCGGCGAAGAGTTGTGGACACCAACATGCGAACAAAAGCGCGATCCCGGATACTTAAGGTCAAAAAACTTTTATTGTTTTCAATGGCTTGATCAAGCATCTGCCGTTGATTGATGATATGGTCCAAAATTTCCAGAGCGCATAATCGGGCGGACAGGATGTCGGCCTCAAAAATCGCCATTTCCTCGGGTGGTGATGCTGAATTCTGATCTTTATCTTTGTTGTTTTGGGTCGGCATAGTGATTGTGTCCAAACTCATTTTCGTTTTAGTATCCTGTATGGACAGCCAAAAACCAAGCCTCGAACCGCCCGATCAGCAAAAAATGTTCAAGCGCCTACAGCGTATGCATTTTATGGCGCAGGAACTTCAGGCCAAAATGGAAGATATGGAAGTTGAGGGCGACTCAGGAGACGGTCTCGTCAAGGTTGTCATGAATTGTGCCGGAAAGCTTGTAAGTGTTGATATGCATGCTTCCCTGAAGGACTGGGATCGCGAAATCCTTGAAAATCTTCTTCTGGCCGCCTTAAACAGCGCCGTTGAAGCCAAGGAGGCTTTGGTCACGCAAGAAACGCAGCGCATGATGAAGGAGCGTATGCTGGATGACGATAGATTCGAATAATCCTAATAAATCTGTTACAATCAGCGGGTTGGCTGTGAAGCCGCAGGAGCCGTCCCCTGTTAGGGAAATTGGTGGCTTTGCGGACAAGAAGCTACCCGAACCGACCCGATATGGCGATTGGGAAGTTGGCGGTAGGTGCAGCGATTTTTAGGGTTGGAGCCGTAATGATGGAGCAACTGGCAGGACGATGTTTGAAGGGCGCAATCGCGGTTGCCGCGCTGTTCTTTTTATGTCTCGCTTCAGGCGCAGCGCATGCCGGACAGCCTATTTTGATTGAGTTTTTTGGAAATTCATACAAGTGTGCGGCCAATAACACCGTTGAGCGTGAAGTCGAAGAGTTACTCGTCGCCTATCCTGATGCAATTCTTATTAACTGCCGCGTTGAAAATTCGGAGCGTATCCCCGACAAGGAAGCTTTCGGGCGGCCGTTCTGCAATGAGGGGCGTATCGGTTATTTTCAGAACATGGGCTTGTTCAGCATGGCTACGCCGATGGTGATCATCAATGGGCGTTACGATGCCAACAACACCAAGATCGAAACGGCGATCAAAGCTGCGCTCTCTATGGACCAGGTCAAGCGTATTGAGGTCAGCCGCGTGGATGGCGGTTTGAATATAAGCGTTCCACAAGATGCCGGGAAACGCGGCGAGCTTTATCTTTACACGTATGCTTCGTTTGAAAAGAGCGATGAGGCGCTGGCCCAGGGACAGGGCGCAAACCGTCCCAAGGCGGCCCTGCGGTTCGGCGATGAAGGCGTGTTTACAGGTCATAAGCCTTTGCGCCCAATTGTAAGGCGCGAGAAAATCATGGATTGGAAGGGTGGCGCAGTTGAGATGACCTATCCGATTAAGCCCGAAGCCTTTCCGGATTATGCCGGTGCCGCTCTTGGGTATGTCGTTGTTTTGCATGAAACGGGATTGTTTAGCGCCGTTGCGGCTGCCGGAGAGCTTCCTGCATCCCCTATTCTTTACAGCGGTTTAGGAGAGGTGCCGTTGCCGCCGGCTACCGAGCCGGTGTTGCCTTTTAAAGTTTTGCCCGAAGCTCCTCAGCGCCCGCCGAGTTGATCGTTATTCTTTCAAATCTATAGTCAACGGAACGTGATCGCTGCATTTTTCCCAGTTGCGTGCTTCGCGGACAATCGTGTGCTTTGCTAGGCGGTCTTTCAGCGGCGGAGTCACCCAGATATGGTCGAGGCGGCGGCCGCGGTTCGATTTTTCCCAGTCTCGGTTGCGGTAGGACCACCATGTATAGCATTTTTCGTTTTCGGGGACGAAATGGCGGCTTGAGTCTGTCCAATCGAGAGATTTTCTCATTTTTTCGAGTTTCTCGACTTCCACCGGGGTGTGCGAGACTACATTCAGGAGTTGCTTGTGCGACCAGACGTCGTGCTCGTAAGGCGCTATGTTGAAGTCGCCTGCTGCGATGAGTGGCAAATCGGAGGTGTATTGATCTTTGAACCATAGGCCCATTTCATCGACGAAATCCAGCTTGTGCGCGAATTTGTCGTTGATCTCCGGATCGGGTTCGTCACCGCCAGCGGGAATGTAGAGGTTGTGCAATTCAAAATCCTTGAATCGAGCTGAGATATGGCGGCAGTCCGACTTGCCTACGCGGTCGTAATTTTGGGGAGCTTCAAAGGGGTGGCGGGAAATGATGGCCACGCCATTATAGCTTTTCATGCCGTGAAAATGGAGATGTTCGTATCCTGCTGCGCGGAGGTCGTCAGCCGGAAAATGTTCGTCCGGGCATTTGGTTTCCTGAAGGCATACGATATCCGGGCATTGTTCCTCAAGAAGACGAACAAGAAGGCCGATCCGCAGGCGTACGGAATTGATATTCCAGGTCAGAATTCTCATCGCTTAGAACGGAAGGCTCATATCTGAGGGGAGGCCGAGGCCCTCCATCATGGCGCGGGTTTCCTCTTTGATTCTTTCATCTTTGGCTTCGCTGGCCTTGTTCACCGCTGCGACGACCAGATCCTCTAGTGTTTCCTTGTCGGAACCGATCAAGCTATTATCGATTGAAATGCTTACGACACGACCTGAGCAGGTCATGGTGACCTTGACCATTCCGCCGCCGCTTTCGCCGTTCACCTCGACGTCGCCCAGCTTTTGCTGCATCTGCTGGATTTTAACCTGCATTTCCTGCGCTTGCTTCATCATCTGTTGAAAATTCATCATCCTGTCTTTTCCTTAGCGTTTTGGTCGTTATGGCCGGGCGGCGTATTATCCTGCGGTTCCCCGGATTTTTCAATCCTGATGATCTGCGCATCCGGGAAAACCTTCATAATTTCCGCGACAACGGGGTGTTTGGCGGCTTCGTTGATTTCGCTCCTGATCTCTGCTTCACGCTGCTCGGCCAGAGTCGGCTGCCCCGGTTTGGCCGAAAGGGTGATCATCCAGCGTTGCCCGGTGAGCGATTGAAGCGCTTTTCCTAAGTTCTGCGCCAGTTTTGGAGAGGCTTCGGGCTTGAGGCGGAGTTCGAGGTTCGATACGCCCTCTTTGCCGTGCTCGATCTTGACGAGGTGGGCGTTTTGGTACAGTTCGCCCGCGATGAGCGCTTCGCGTTGCGCTTCGAGCAAGTTCACGATGTCTTGCAGGCTTTCAGGCCGGATTACAGAGGCGCCGGATTCAGTTTTTTTTTCCGCCGCCGGTTCTTCGCCTTGCGGCAGGATCGCCATTTCGCGCTGTCCGGCGGGGGCGGATTGTGCCGGAGGCGTGGCCGAGACGCCTTCACCGGCGTTCGAGAGCTTGCGCATGAGGTCCGCCGGGTCGGGCAGGTCGGCGGTATAGGCGAGGCGGATCAGCACCATTTCGGCGGCAGATTGCGGGTTCGGCGCGTCCTGCACCTCCGAGAGGCCCTTGAGCAGGATCTGCCACGCCTTGCCCAGCGTGGGCATGGAGAGGCGTCCGGCGAGGCTGCGCACCCGTTCAAGCATCTGGCCGGAGAGCGCTTCCGTGGTTTTGCCGATATCCGGCGCGGCGCGGTATTTTGTGAGCAGGTGCGTGAGTTCCAGAAGGTCTTGAATCAGGACCAGCGCGGAGCCGCCACTGCGGTAGAGGTCGTCCATGATCGTCAGCGCTTCGGGCAGCTTTCCGGTCAGAATGTTTTCAAACAGGTCGAACGTCCTCATCCGGTCGGTCAGGCCCAGCATGGATTGAACGGTTGATGCGCTGAGGCTTTCTCCTGACAGCGCTATGGCCTGATCGAGAAGGCTGAGACCGTCGCGCACGGAGCCGTCGGCGGCGCGGGCGATCATTTCAATCGCGGCATCTTCGGGCGTCACGTTTTCCTTGGTGCAGATAAATTTGTAGTGATCGCAGAGGGTTGCAAACTCCACGCGGCGTAAATCGAAACGCTGGCATCTGGAGAGGACGGTGACCGGGACCTTTCTGATCTCGGTCGTGGCGAAAATAAATTTTACGTGCTCGGGCGGTTCCTCCAGCGTCTTGAGAAGCGCGTTGAAGGCCGAGGTGGAGAGCATATGCACCTCGTCGATGATGTAGATTTTATAGCGCGCCTCGACGGGGGCGTAGCGCACGCCGTCGAGAATATCGCGCATATTATCGACGCCGGTATGGCTGGCGGCGTCCATTTCCATCACGTCGGGGTGGCGGTCTTCGGTGATCGCCTGACAGAGGGGGCAGTCGTCGGTCGGGCCAGTCGTGGGGCCGGATTTGCCGTCCGGGCCTTTATAATTCAGGGCCTTTGCAATGATCCGCGCCGTTGTGGTTTTACCAACGCCGCGCACCCCGGTCAGCATGAAGGCGTGGGCGATGCGGCCCGAGGTGATGGCGTTTTTAAGCGTGCGGACGAGAGCGTCCTGCCCGACCAGTTCGTCGAAATTGCGCGGACGGTATTTTCGCGCGAGGACGCGATACTCTTTGGCCTTACCTGAGGTCATATCTATTTTCTAGTGCGATTCAGGGCAGGCCGCAATAACTTTAGGATTTGAGGGGGAGTTTGTGAGGTGGAAGATCGCACGACCCGAAAAACCCGACGCTGGCTGCTTCCTTTCGGACCTGACCGGATACGACCAAGCATCCGCCCGGCGACCTTCCGCGTATGGGTATAGCGGGTCGGGCCGGGTTTTTCAAGTTTTCGTTCTGAAACGGCGGATTTTTTGGTATTTATATTGGGCCTGCGGTCTGAAATCTATGGTTTAGAGGAGTTATCAATGGGGCAAGAGCCAAACAAACCCGAGGGCGGTTTCGATCTGCTTCCGCTGCTGTTTTTCCTGACGTTCGTGATTTTGATGGCCGGGGTCGGGTTTTCCAGAGAAAAGCGGCCTTCAGACGTTATTCCGCTGCACCCGCCCATGCCGCAGGTTTCCCAAGACGAGAAAAAGCCCGAGGCTCCTGTCGTTGTCCCGGATCAGGACCGGGCCGAGATGGCTGCGCCGCCGGAGTCCGACGAGCCTGCCGAGGTCGTGCAGAAGGAAAAGCCGCCGCGCAAGCCCCGGGAGGGGTTGATGGATTACGGGTTCGAAAAACCATACCCTTATATAGATGCTGTTCCCGGCGAGCTCTGGACGGGGATTGAGCCCGGCGTCTTTTATGAGGATTATCTCGAAGGGCTTACGCGTTCGTTGCCCGGGCCCAAACAAAAAATTGAAAAGGACGGCACGAGAGCTTTCGCTACCTTGGATAAAAATCTCGATGGGATGATTTCGGAACGGGAGTACGAGCCCGCCGTGAAGTTTCTGGCGCTTAAAAGTCTTAAACACCGGTCAGAAAGCTTTGTGGCCGATCTGGATGCCGACGAGGACGGGGGATTATCGCGAAAAGAGTTCAGGGCCGCGCGAAGAACCACGGAGGATTCCGTTCTGGACCCCCTGCTTCGTAAGGATTTTAGTGTTTTAGACCGCAACCGCGACAAGAGGGTCAGCGCGGAAGAGCTTGCTTACGAAATCAAGCGGGAGGTCGAATATGAAAAGGGTGCGAATATCGGTCGGCCGAAGGTCGCCATTCCCACGACGTGCGGGTTCGGGGAGGATCTCAAGCTTCCCGAGGATACCGTGGTTTATGGTGTGGGCGGCTATGGGAACGGCATGATGTTGGACTTTCCCATTGACCAGAGCGGTAATAATGCGCGTTTGGTCGATCTGGTCGTGAACGAGCCTTCCTATCCGGTCGCGCTCGTTCTCGGCCAGTATGAGCCGACAGTCTGGCATATCCGGCGGACGCCCAAGACAAAGATCGTAGCGGTTTATCTAACGGGGTATCATCGGCAGGCCGCCTCGGCCCTTGAGAGCGATGTCGCCCTCAAGTCGAGTATATACAATCAGAGCGGGGAGGGCTCTTGCGGATATGTTCCGTTTTGGGGCGAGGACAGGGCCAACCTCGATTTTCTCGCGATTCAAATCTATGGACGCCGTGCGGAGGATTACAGCGCCATCGCGAGGGACGGGACCGCGATCGTGGGCCGGGAGAATTTCGATCGGGCCAGCCTTGTGCACTCCCGCCGCAACCCGCCGGAATCCTACAAGCTTGAGGGGGTTCCGGCAGCGGGCCGGGCTGGAATCGAGGAGGCGATCAATGAGGGCTATATCCGTCTTGCGACCGTAACCGATCAGATGGCGTGGGTCGAGAAGATTACCGATTATGCGCCGGACGATCCCGGTGCCGCCGAATTTCTGAGAAAGATCGAGGAAGACCCCGGCGGGCAGTATATGCAGATGATCTGGGGCGAGGCGTATGTTGTGGTGCGCGACGATTTTACCTATCCGCCGGGCTTATATGGGGCGAATGCCGGTGTTTTCATCATCCCGGACGGGGTGAAGCGGCCTAAGAGCGACCCCGGCCATTCCGCCGTTTACGATTTCAAGACCATGCGGTGTTACGGAGCGCAGTGCATGTAGGCGCGGATTTCGGCGGGTTTTCAAGTTTTCGTTGAATTCAGGCCGGGTTTTGTGTAACTCATAGCCTTGATTACTGGCGGGCCGTCGTAGCTCAGGGGTAGAGCATCGCATTCGTAATGCGGGGGTCGGAGGTTCAAATCCTCTCGACGGCACCATTTCCACCCTCTTATCCATAAAATCTCAAATTTGTGCTTCTGGCCTGCGAATGGTATTGCTTTTCCATGCGTATCATTTCGTGAGGCCGTTCTATTTATCGAGGATTTTGAGATGAGACATGTACTTGCGATACTGCTGGTGTCCTGCCTGTGCTTTTTCGCGCAGCCTGTTAGCGCGGGCCACGGGAACAAGGGTAAATCGAAAACCATTGCCGAGATCGAAAAGGAGCAGATCGAACAAAGAATCCGTTATCTCATCCACCGCACGAACAAGCTTGAAAACCGGATCAAGAAAGAAAACAAAGCCAATCATGCCCTAAGCGCCAAGCGCGTGGACCGCGATTATATTTCCAGATTAAAAAAAGTTGCGCGGCGCGGGGATATCGACCTCTGGGACCGGATTTACCACGATTATATGAGGGAGCGCGCTGCCGCTCTGGCCGACGACAAGCGGGCGTATGAAGCCAAACAGGCCAAGAAAAAGGAAAACCCGTGGTACAACGAGCCGAGGGTTAATCCGTAGGTCGCCATTCTTGGTTTATTTCTGGGCTGGCCTATCTTTTCGTTCAGGGTATCGTTTACATTAAAGCTTCGCGCTTGCGCGGGGCTTTACTTTTTTGAATGAGGGGTTTTCCATGATCCGCCGCCGTCTGTTTTGTCTGGCTTTTCTGATGTCCTTGGTTTTGGCTTCGCCCGTCCGGGCCGACAAGGCGGAGGTGGATTTTCGGAAATTCGCCGGGCAGGACGCCTATGCGTGGCTGGAGGCGCATAACTTCATTCTGGAGCGGGCGGCGGACAATCAAAGCAAGACCAGAATCGCGCTGACCAAGGACGGGCTGGTGATCGAGGCGCTCAAACCCGCGCAGTCGATCATCGCGCTCAAGAAGGGGCATCTGGAGAATTATCAGGACGTGGAGATCGCCTGGGGCGTTAACAAGTTTCCACCTGGGGCGTCTTATGCCAAGGGGCGGCGCAACGAGGCCATCATGTTCTATGCGTTTTTCGGCAAGGAGCTGATCGACAGCGGCTCGGCCATCATCCCCGACAGCCCGTATTTCATCGCTCTGCATTTGTGCGAGAACGACGAAGTGGGCGCGCCGCTCAAGGGGCGGTTTTACCATAAGGGCGGGCGGTTCATCTGCGCTGCGCAGCCCAAGGCGGGTGAGGTCGTGACCACGCGGCTTAACCTTAAAAAGACTTTTAAGGACATTTTCGGGTTTGATGCGCCGCCGCTTTCGGGCATCGCGTTCGAGTTCGACACGACCAAGCCGCAAGATGACGGCACGTCCTCGGCCTTTGTCCAAAGCCTTAATTTCCCGGCTGCGACATATATCAGGGCTGATTAGGCTTCGGGTCAGGCAGATTCAATCCGCGTCATAAGGGTTATTTCGGTCCCGATTATGGTTGTCATTTGTGGCTCCTGTCCGTACACTGCACCCCGTAAAAAGACTTGCGAATAACAATTCGGAGGCTTGCGCTTGTGAAAACTTACGTCCTTGTGGCGATCCTCGCCTGTTTCTGGATGATCAATTCGGGGTATCTCAAGCCTCTGCTGCTTGGTGCGGGCGTTCTGTCCATTATTACGGTTCTCGTACTTACGTCGTTCATGAACAGAAAGGACGGCGAGTCGTTTCCGATTGTTTTACTCAGCCGCCGTTTGCCGGGCTATCTTGGCTGGCTGGTCTGGCAGATTGTGCTGGCTAATATCGATGTGGTCAAACGCGTCTGGTTGGGGCCGACTTCAATCAGCCCGGTTGTTTTCACAACACGTGCCAGCCAGTCTTCTGAGGCGGCGAAGGTTCTCTATGCCAACTCGATCACGATGACGCCCGGAACAGTGACGCTGTTCGTTCGCGACGATGTTTTTGAAGTTCACGCCCTCACCAAAGAAGGCGCCGCAGAGGTTCAAAAGGGTGAGATGGATCGGCGTGTTTCCGCGCTTGAGACGGTGTAGCCCATGTTTCTGGCCGCCACTCTTTCGATTATGACCGTTATGCTTTTAGCCCTGATCCGCGCGTTCGCCGGGCCGGGCCTGTTCGACCGTATTCTGGCGGTTAACATGTTCGGTACCAAGACGGTGCTTTTGGTCGCCGTTTTGAGCGTTCTTGGCGGGCAACCCACGTTTATCGATGTCGCGGTCGTTTATGTGCTCATCAATTTCATCAGTATCGTTGCCGTCCTTAGGTTTTTTGAGTTTGGGCGAAGAGAAGATGAGGCGGAGGAGGGGTGATGAGTCTGTTAATCGATATTATAAGCTGGGCATGTATTCTGTGCGGCGGTTTTTTGGGGGTAACCGGAGCCATCGGTCTCTTCCGATTTCCGGATTTCTTCACAAGGCTGCATGCGGCCAGTATCACCGATACGCTTTGTGCCGGACTCATTATTTTTGGGCTGATTTTACAAGCCGGTTTCACTCTGATGTCGCTCAAGCTTCTTATGCTTCTGGGCATTTTTGCTTACACCGCTCCGACTGCTTCACATATTCTTGCCAAGACGGCGTTCAAATGCGGGGTTAAACCTGTTTTGTACGATCAAAAGGGAGGCGGGTTATAGATACGTTTATTCTGATCGATATCGTCTTACTCAGCATGTTGGTGGCGACGGCGCTTTCCTGCATTTTTGTGCGTGACTTGTTTGCCGTGATTATGGTTTTCGGTCTTTACAGCCTTTTGTCTGCGGGTTTCTTTTTGAGCCTTAAGGCACCGGACGTGGCCCTTACCGAGGCGTCGATCGGGGCGGGGATTGCGCCCATTCTGATGCTCGGGACTTTGGCGCTTACACGCAAGAGGTCCGAGCCGCAACCCCGCGCTAAAAAGTCTCTGCGCTCCGCGCTCTTGCCGCTTGTGGTGGTAAGCCTTACAGGTTTGGCGCTGATATACGCGACCCTGGATATGCCTTATTTTGCCGATCCGGCCGCGCCTATCCATAACCATGTCGTGCCGCGCTATATTCAGCAGTCCGGGCAAGAGACGGGCATTCCAAACATCGTGACGTCCATTCTGGCCAGTTACAGGGGATATGATACGCTGGGAGAGGCGTTCGTGATCTTTGCGGCTGGGCTGGGGGTTCTGGCCTTGCTCGGCTTTCTTTCTGACGGATCGGGCCGGGAATACTGGCAGTTCGAGGACACAGCCAATCTGCGTCACCATGCGGTTTTGCACGTTATCTCTAAAATTCTGATTCCGCTCATCCTGCTTTATGGTCTGTATGTTCAGTTTCACGGCGAGTACAGCCCCGGAGGGGGCTTTCAGGCGGGTGTGATCTTCGCCGTGGCGTTTATTTTATACGCTCTGGTTTACGGGCTTGAGGCGGCCTATAAAATCATGAGCCCGGTCGTTCTTCGATACATGATGGTGATTGGGGTTCTGATCTATGGAGGGACGGGCGTTTTGTGCCTGATTCTCGGTGGTAATTACCTCGATTATGGGGTTTTGAATGATTATCCCAAGCACGGGCAGCACATAGGGATCATCCTGGTAGAGCTAGGTGTAGGCGTTACGGTCGCTTCCGTTATGATGACACTGTTCTTTACCTTTTCCGGACGGGCCAAGCGTTCCGAGCTCGAGAAGCAGGGTCTTGAGACATGACCTTGGTTTTTGGATTGTTCAATTACTGGGTGGCGATGGTTCTAATGATGATCGGTTTCTATATCCTCATCGCCTCTGGCAACCTGATCAAAAAAATCATCGGTCTGAATATTTTTCAGACCTCCGTTTTTATTCTTTATATCAGCATGGGCAAGATCAAGGATGGTGCTGTGCCGATCTTGACCGAGGGCACGGAGATTTATACGAACCCGCTTCCGCATGTTCTGATCCTTACTGCGATCGTCGTGGGGGTGGCGACCACGGCGCTGGCGCTGGCGCTTGTCGTCCGTATTAAGGAGGCGTACGGCAGCATAGAGGAGGATGACATCCACGAGAAGGACGGCTCGTTATGATGTCGGCTATTTTCTCTCATCTGCCTGCACTTCAGGTCATCCTGCCTTTGTTGTTCGCCCCTATTTGTTTTCTTCTTCGCAAGCGCGGGGCTGCCTGGCTTCTGGCTTTTTGTGTCAGTCTTTGTACGTTTGCCGTATCTATTGCTTTGTACTTACAGGTTTCGGCCGGAGGGCCTTTGTCTTACGCAATGGGCGGTTGGGAACCGCCGTGGGGGATTGAGTATAGAGTCGATTCCTTTAATGCACCTTTCCTTGTTCTCCTCTCGCTGATGTTTTGTGTGACTCTGGCTTTTTCTTATAAAAGCGTTGAGAAGGAGATCGTTCAGCCCCGCCATGCGTTGTTCTATTCTGCTTTCATGCTATGTGTGGCCGGTTTGCTTGGTATCGTGATCACTGGCGATGCTTTCAATGTCTTCGTATTTCTGGAAATCTCGTCGCTTTCCTCCTATATCCTGATTAGCTTTGGCAAGGATCGGCGTGCGCTGACGGCCGCTTTCCAATACCTCATCATGGGGACGATCGGGGCAACTTTCCTGCTGATCGGGATCGGGTTCATTTATATGCTGACGGGGACCCTGAACATGGCGGATTTGGCCGTGCGGCTGCCGCCTGTCATGGATACCCATACCGCGCGGGCGGCGTTTGCTTTTATTGTCGTGGGAATGAGCATTAAGGCTGCGTTGTTCCCACTTCATGTTTGGTTGCCCAATGCCTATGGTTATGCTCCGTCCGTCGCAAGCGTGTTTCTGGCCGCAACATCCACAAAAGTTTCTCTTTACGTTCTTGTGCGTTTCACTTTCACGGTTTTTGGTACAGGTTTCGCTTTTGGTGCGATGCCGTTGCAGCCGATCTTGCTTGTTCTTGCCGTGACCGCGGTTTTCGTTGGTTCTCTTTCGGCCCTTTTCCAGACGAACATCAAGCACGTACTGGCTTATTCGAGCGTTGCGCAGATCGGGTATATGGTCATCGGCTTCGCGCTGGCCAGTCACGCCGGTTTGAGCGCGGGTATCCTGCATATGTTCAATCACGCTGTTATGAAGGGCTGTCTGTTTCTGGTCGCGGGTTGTGTTTTTTATCGTTTTCGCAGTGCGCGGATCGAGGATTTCCGAGGCCTTGGAAAAACGATGCCGTGGACGATGGGAGCATTTGTCGTTGGCGGAATGGGATTGATCGGTATGCCATTGACCGCAGGGTTCGTGAGTAAATGGTATCTCATCATGGCTGCGCTCAACCATGGTTTTGTCGGGTTTTTGATTATCGCCGCCATTCTCGCCGGGTCTTTGCTGGCTGTTGCGTATGTCTGGCGGATTGTCGAGGTCGCTTATTTCCAAGCCCCCGATGAAGCGCACGAGAATGGAAAAGAAGCGCCTTTTATACTTTTGGCTCCAGTCTGGTTCATGGCTTTGCTGACCCTCTATCTCGGCATTGATCCAAGTCTCGTGATTGGTGCCGCGGAGTCGGCGGCGCTAAGTCTTGTCGGGAGTGCTCCCTGATGAGTTATGAAGCACTCGTTTCGTTGGCCGTTTGTCTGCCACTCGTGGGGGCGGTCTTGGTTTGGCTTTGCGGGAAAGCCCCCAATCTCCGTGAGTCCGTTACGCTGGTTACCGGGGGGCTAACATTTTTGAGCGTGCTTCTGCTTTTGCCTCAGGGATTAAGCGGGATGAGTCCCGAGCTTGTGTTCGCCGCGCCGCTTCCGGGCTTGTCTCTTTCCTTCAGGCTGGAGCCGCTGGGCATGCTGTTTGCGCTGATCGCCAGCTTCCTCTGGATCGTCACATCGATTTATTCCATCGGCTATATGCGCGGAGCGAAGGAGGAAAACCAGACACGTTTTTATATCTGCTTTGCTCTCGCTATTGCGTTTACGCTCGGGATTGCTTTTTCCGCCAACCTTCTAACGCTTTTCGTGTTTTATGAGTTGCTGACGCTCTCCACGTATCCGCTTGTTACGCATAAGGGCAACGATGAAGCACGGCGCGGCGGGCGCGTTTATCTTGGTGTTTTGTTGACAACATCCATCGCGTTCTTTCTTCCTGCGATCATCTGGACGTATTCCGTTACCGGGACGCTTGATTTCCGTCCGGGCGGCATTTTTGGCGGAATAGCCGATAGTTTTGTTGTCGGTGCTTTGCTCATGCTGTTCTGTTTTGGGGTTGGTAAGGCGGCGCTCATGCCGTTTCATCGCTGGTTACCCTCGGCGATGGTCGCGCCCACGCCGGTCAGTGCGCTGTTGCACGCGGTTGCGGTCGTCAAGGCGGGCGTGTTTACCTTGCTTAAGATCGCCGTTTATATCTTCGGCGCAGATTTGCTGGTTGTTCTGGAGGCCCGCGATCTGATGCTTTATATCGCCGGAGGCAGTATCCTGCTGGCTTCGTTCGTGGCTATGACCAAGGACAATCTCAAGGCGCGGCTTGCCTATTCTACGGTTTCACAGCTGGGCTATATCACGCTCGGTGCTTTGCTGGCCACGCCAGCGGGCATTACCGGTGCGGCGATGCATATTGCGATGCACGCGTTCGGCAAGATCACCCTCTTTTTCTGTGCGGGGGCGATTTATGTCGCCACGAAGAAAACGGAGATCAGCCAAATGGAGGGGCTGGGCCGCGCCATGCCTTTTACGATGCTGGCTTTTTTGATCGGGAGTCTCAGTATTATCGGCTTGCCGCCGACAGGAGGCACCTGGAGCAAGTGGTATCTGATGCTGGGATCGCTTGAGGCCGGACATCTTGCCCTGATGGGCGTTTTGATGATTAGTTCTCTTTTGAATATCGCGTATCTTTTGCCTATTCCGATCCGGGGGTTTTTTGCCGGCCGGAAGGAAGGTCCAAGCATCGTTAAGGAAGCGCCGTGGCCGTGCCTTTTAGCTATGGGGATCACGAGCGTCGGATGCTTTGTTCTGTTCTTTTTCCCGCAGCCTTTGCACGATCTGGCTGCGTCGCTTTACGGGGGAACACCATGAAGCCTGAGCGCGTTTATTTTTTGGACAAGAAGGGAAATGTCCGGTTCCTAATTTATATTTTTCATGCGTTGTGTTTCGTGCTGTTCGCGGCTGATTTCGTTCTTCACCGCCATGCCTATCACTCCTTGGAGGAGATCCCGGGCTTTTATGCCTTGTTCGGCTTTTTGGCGTTTCTATTCATAATCCTCGGTGCGGCGATTTTGCGCAAGCTGGTCATGCGGTCCGAGGATTATTATGAAGCGCCGGAGGAGATTTCGAATGACTGATCTCTCGCTTCTGACTTTGCCGTTTATGCCGTTCTTTGTCGCCGGGCTGGCGGTCATGTTTATCGGTAGCGGCGGCGTGCGTTCGGCTTTGATGCTCGCGGTTCCGATTGCCAGCGGGTTTTTGCTCTTGCAGGAGCAGAGCGGCGTCGTTCTGACCGTGCCTTTCATGGGGTATGAGTTGGTTCCTTTCCGTACGGATAAACTCAGTTTTCTTTTCGGGTATTTATTCTGCATCGCCAGCTTTATTGCGATCTTGTTTTCGCTTCATGTGAAAGACCGCGTCCAACATGCGGCCGGGCTGGTCTATGCGGGTAGTGCCGTGGGCGCGGTTTTTGCGGGTGATTTGCTGAGCCTGTTCTTTTTCTGGGAGATTATGACGGTTTCGTCGGTTTTCCTTATCTGGGCGCGGCAGACAGACGGCGCCTTTCGTTGTGGCATGCGTTACCTGATCATTCAGGTTGCTTCGGGGCTTTTGCTTCTCGCCGGGGCACTTATGACCCTGCATAATACAGGGTCTTTGGCTTTCAACGAGATCGGTCTGGATAGCCAAGCTGGGCTCGTGATACTTGTCGCGTTCGGGATCAAGGCGGCCTTTCCCCTGCTTCATAACTGGGTTACCGATTCCTATCCGCAGTCCACTGTCACAGGTGCGGTTTTTCTGTGCTGTTTTACGACCAAGGTGGCTGTTTATGCGCTGGCGCGTGGATATGCGGGCGCTGATATCCTGATCTATATCGGCGCGGTCATGGTGATCTTTCCGATTTTCTATGCTGTTATCGAGAACGATCTGCGGCGCGTGCTCTCCTATAGTATGATCAGCAAGGTCGGTTTCATGGTTTGCGGTATCGGGATCGGCACGGATTTGGCCATTAACGGCGCCGTGGCTATGGCCTTTAACCACGTGTTATACAAAAGCCTTTTGTTCATGAGTATGGGCGCCGTTTTGCATATGACCGGGCGGATCAGGGCTTCTGATCTCGGCGGGTTATACAAGACCATGCCTCTTACCACCATACTGTGCATTATCGGGGTGGCGTCGATTTCTGCCGTACCTTTATTCGGCGGCTTTGTCAGTAAGGGGATGATTCTAACCGCCGCTTTAAATCAAAAATTCGATGTCGTATGGCTTAGTCTTCTATTCGCGTCTGCGGGAACTTTCTATTATGCGGGCATCAAGATTTGCTATTTCACGTTTTTCGGTCAGGATTCCGGTTTGCGCACCGCTGATCCGCCGAAGCATATGCTTTTGGCTATGGGTTTGGCTGCGGCGATATCCGTGTTAATTGGGGTGTATCCTGCGCTCCTCTTCGGGCTGTTGCCGTTTGAGGTTGATTATATTGTTTATGATACGACCCATGTTCTTGCCCAGCTGCAACTTTTGGCCTTTGTCGGGCTGGGGTTTGTCTGGCTTAAACTCAGCAAGCTTGGGCCGCAAAATTTGCGTTCGGTGAATCTTGATGTCGACTGGATTTACAGAAAGTTCCTGCCCCAGTTCATCCGGTGCGCGCTTGGCTTACTCAGAGCCGATTGCGGCAGGCTCAAGCGGTTTTTCTGCGACCTTTTTCATCAATACATTATGGGTGTTTTGATCCGCCATCACGGTCCGCATGGCATTCTGGCACGGGCATGGCCGATCGGCAGCATGGTGCTGTGGGTTGCGGTTCTACTGTTTTTCTATCTGATTTTTTACTATTTCTAGGCGTAGCGTTTTGCCTCCTTAGAGTGCGCTTTGACCAAAATCAAATGAAAATCCGTTATTTTGTGCCACCTTGGGCGGAGTGATTTTATCCGTTCGATTTTTTATTTCTTTATGGAGCCGTTGGTGTCCGAAGCCGATTCAGAAGAAGACCGCGCGCTTTTCGAGCGCTATCTCGCCGTCTGCAACGAGGCGATTAAGCGCAACGCGGATCGTTTCCCCTTTAAGCAAATTCTGGCGGAGGCCGGGCGATGTGCCGCTTGCGGTCAGGCGGTCGAGGTCCTGATTATCGACGATCAGCCCGAGCATGGTTTGTGCATCCAGTACGCTGATGATCGCCCTGTTGTCGTGTCCGCGCCTCCGGCGCAGAACGTGAAACATAAAAAATGGAAGGTTACGCGCAGCTATCTTTTGAACGTTGTTCACGATCCCGAGCAATATATTCGCAATCCTGCCAAGATCGACTGGGCGTGGCTTTACGGTTTGCGGGATCAGGACGACGAGCAGGACGAACAGTCGATATCGTGACAGGGGAATTCGTTGGTGCAGGCCGAGCAGGTGAAGCCAATCAGGGATTCCAGATCCGCGATTTCGATGGTCGAGCCCCTTACATCGATATTGGTGGCCTGCCTGAGCTTTGAGAGGGCGCGGGAGAATGTCTCGGGCTGCATGCCCAGCCGCGCCGCGATCATCGTCTTGTCGTAGGGCAGGTGGATGGTGATCGGACCCTTTTGTTGAGGTTCTGTGTGCGCCGGAGTCAGGCGCAGGATGAAACAGCCTATGCGCTGGGGCGCGTTCTGAAGCGAGCGGTGTTCGATCTCCAGATCCTGATGGCGGCGGTAGCGGGCCATCGAGGTCAACATGGAAAGCGCGAATTTCGGGTTATTCTCGATGAGGTTTTTGAGCTTTTTCAACGGCAGTGAGAGAATTTCCGCGTTTTCAACCACTTCCGCGCTGTAGGGGTAGGCGTTGTCCTCGAAGATCGCCGTCTCTCCGAAAATGTGATTTCGGGGCAGGACGTCGATGATGGCCTGCGCGCCGTCGAGGGTTTCGCGGTAGAGCTTGATCCAGCCGCTTTTGATGACGTAGTAGCGCTGCGCCTCCGCCCCGTAACTGAACAGAAGGTAGCCCTTACCGTGACGTTCGGGCACCGCGCCATCCAGAAGGTCTTCGATTTCCTTGGCCGAGCAGGGATTGAACAGGGGAATCGATGACAGAAATTGCCCGAGGTTCGGTGGGTGCCTTGGCTGCGCGGAGTTTGTGTGCTTCATCAGCCTTTTTTATAAGGCATGGTTGATAAAGGTCAAGGCGGAGCGTATCAAGGATGTAGAGAATTCCTGCCGGGATTGAATTATTGGACCTCTCATGTTCGGCGAGTGCTTGCACAATTTTGCGGTTTCCTACGGTCTTCCGACCAGCCTGTTTCTGGCCGGGCTGGCAGGTGGCTTTACGCATTGTATCGCAATGTGCGGCCCGTTCGTGCTCGCGCAGGCGGAGGGTTCGCCCGGGGCCAATCGGGGGCGTTCGCTCGTTAAGTCACTGGTTTTGCCTTATCATTTGGGGCGGTTGACTACGTATGTGTTCTTGGCTGCGCTCTTTGGCGGCGTTCTCAATCTGGCGCTGCTTTTCCAACCTTCGCGGGCTTATGTCGCCGTGCCGCTGCTTTTGAGCGCGGCGGCGGTGTTCGTCGTCACGGCCTTTCCGCGTATGGGTGCGCTTTTTCCCTGGGCGGGCCGGCTGCGGCTTCCGGTTCCCGGGCGTGTTCTTTCGCGGCTTTACAAGCCTTTGCTGCCCGACCGCCGTCCGGCCTCGCGTTATCTGCTTGGGATTCTTCTGGGCTTCATGCCCTGCGGCCTCGTGGTCTCGGCGCTTATGGCGGCTGCTACGGCCCCGACCGCTTGGCAATCTGCCCTGGCGATGGCGGCCTTTGGTTTGGGCACTATGCCCGCCTTGTTTCTGGTCGGCGCGGGCTCGGGATTTTTGAGCCGGATCGTCTTGCCTGGCGGGTATTCGGTCCGGCAGGGTTTTATGGTTTTAAGCGCGTTCTGGCTGTTCGTTCTGGCCGGCGCGATGGTTCTTTAGTGAAAGGGATGTGAAATGACGGCAGCAGAACTCTCAGAGCAGGAGAAGGGCTATAATTACGAGGTCGTAAGGCTGTTTACCCTTGCCACGGTCTTCTGGGGCATCGTCGGGTTCGCCGTCGGTTTGCTGATCGCGCTGCAACTGGCGTTTCCCGATCTTAATATCGAACCTTACCTGACGTTCGGGCGGCTGCGGCCCGTCCATACGTCCGGGGTGATTTTCGCGTTCGGCGGCAACGCCCTGTTCGCCACCAGTTATTTCGTGGTTCAGAGGACCTGCCGGGTGCGGCTTTGGAATGACGGGCTCGCGATGTTCACGTTCTGGGGGTATCAGCTTTTCATCGTGATGGCGGCGCTGGGGTATGTTCTGGGCGTTACGCAAGCCAAGGAATACGCGGAGCCGGAGTGGTTCGTCGATCTGTGGCTCACGATCGTCTGGGTCGCCTATCTTCTGGTTTTCCTCGGTACGATCCTACAGCGCAAGGAGCCGCATCTTTATGTGGCGAACTGGTTTTATCTCTCGTTCATCATCACGGTCGCCGTGCTTCATCTGGGCAACGGACTTTCCATCCCCGTTTCGTGGACCGGCGCCAAGAGCTATACGGTGTTTTCGGGCGTTCAGAGCGCGATGATCCAGTGGTGGTACGGGCATAACGCGGTCGGGTTCTTCCTGACGGCCGGGTTTCTGGGCATGATGTATTACTTCATCCCCAAGCGTGCGGAACGGCCCGTTTACTCCTACAGGCTCTCGATCCTGCATTTCTGGTCGCTGATCTTCATCTATATCTGGGCGGGACCGCACCATCTGCATTACACGGCGCTGCCGGATTGGGCGCAGACGCTGGGGATGACGTTTTCGATCATGCTCTGGATGCCCTCTTGGGGCGGGATGATCAACGGGATCATGACGCTCTCGGGCGCTTGGCACAAGCTGCGGCAGGACCCCGTTCTGCGGTTCATGATTATTTCTCTCGCGTTCTATGGGATGAGCACGTTCGAGGGGCCTTTGCTCTCGATTAAATCCGTGAACTCCCTCTCCCATTATACGGACTGGACCATCGGTCACGTCCATTCGGGGGCGCTGGGTTGGAACGGCTTTATCAGCTTCGGGGCGCTTTATTACATGGTGCCCGTGCTGTGGGGCCGCGAGAAACTCTATTCCCTCAAGCTGGTGAATATCCATCTCTGGGTCGCCACGATCGGCATCGTGCTCTATATCGCCGCGATGTGGGTTTCAGGAATCATGCAGGGCCTGATGTGGCGGGATTACAACGATATGGGCTTCCTTGAATATTCGTTCGTCGAGTCCGTTATGGCCATGCATCCGTTCTATCTGATCCGGGCTTTGGGCGGGGCGCTCTATCTCACCGGGGCGCTGATCATGGCCTACAACCTTTACCGGACGATCAAGGGCGATGTCTGCGAGAAGGAATATCAATCGGACGGCGAATTAAAAGGAGCGGTCGCATGAGCTTTTTACACAAGCATGAAAAACTCGAAAAAAACTCGTTGCTGCTTTTGTTCTGGACCATCATCGCCGTTCTGATCGGCGGGATCGTTGAGATCATCCCTCTTTTCCGCAGCGAGACAGTGATCGAGCCGGTGAAGGGCGTACGGCCCTACACGCCGCTGGAACTGGCCGGGTATAACATCTATCTGCGCGAGGGTTGCTATAATTGTCATTCCCAGCAGATCCGGCCCTTGCGGGACGAGGTCGCGCGGTACGGGCATTATTCGCTGGCGGCGGAGTCGATGTACGACCATCCTTTCCAGTGGGGTTCGAAGCGCACCGGCCCCGATCTGGCGCGGGTCGGCGGCAAGTATTCCGACGAGTGGCACGTCGCGCACCTTAAGGCGCCGCGTGACGTGGTGCCGGAATCGATCATGCCGTCCTACAGCTTCCTTCTCAAGACAGGCGCGAAGATCGACGATCTCGACCGGCATCTTAAAACGCTGCGCCTTGTCGGCGTCCCTTATTCGGATGAAATGGTCGAGAATGCCGAAAAGGATGCCATCGCGCAGGCCACGGGCGAGGCGCGCATGGATACGGCCGGGCTCGTCAGCCGTTACGGCGAAAAGGTGATCGCCCGCGATTTCGACGGACAGCCCGAGATGATTTCGGAAATGGACGCTCTGGTGGCCTATCTTCAGGTTTTGGGCACGATGGTCGATTTCAAGTCCGCCGAACAGGTTGAGGAGAGCGCCCCATGATGGATTGGATCAGCCAGAATGCCGGGCTTTTGGGCCTGCTGTTCTTTTTCGGATTTTTCGTCTTGATGGCGTTGTGGGTTTATAGACCGGGGGCGAAGCGCAGGTATCAGGAGCATGCCCGTATTCCCCTGAAGGAGAACGATTATGAGTGATCACAAAAACAAGGAGATCGACAAGGTTTCCGGCGTCGAGACGACCGGGCACGAATGGGACGGGCTTAAGGAGCTTAACAATCCCGCGCCGCGTTGGTGGCTTTGGGTATTCTATGTCACGGTGATCTGGTCGGTCTGGTATTGGGTCGTCTATCCCGCGTGGCCGGTGCCCGGTGGCGCGACCAAAGGCAGTTACGGGTGGACGCAGTATAAGAAGCTGGCCGCCGAGCAGCAGGAAATTCTCGATCGGCAGAAGGCGTATCTGGACCGTTTCAAAAAGGCCTCTTTCGATCAGATTCTGAATGACCGGGAGCTTTATGCCTTCGCGGTTGCGGGCGGCGGCGCGTATTTCAAGGATAATTGCGCGACCTGTCACGGCACGGGCGGCGCGGGCGGGCCGGGATATCCGAACCTCAACGACGATGACTGGCTGTGGGGCGGGGATGTCGATGCGATCTATGAGACGATCTTGTACGGTATCCGCTCCGGGCATGAGGATTCCCGGATTTCGGAAATGCCTGCATTCGGTAAGGACGACTTGCTACCAAAAGCCGATATCGACGCAGCGGTGGATTATGTGCTGAGCCTTTCAGGTTCCGAGGAGGCCCACGCGGGCAATATCGAGAAAGGCCGAGAGGTTTTCGCGAATAACTGCGCGTCCTGTCACGGCGAGGACGGTAAGGGCCTTCGCGAGTTCGGCGCCCCCAATCTGGCGGATTCCCTGTGGCTTTACGGCGGGGACCGGGATGCGGTCTACAAGACCGTCTTCAACTCGCGCAAGGGCGTGATGCCGAGCTGGACGGGGCGGCTCGATCGTGAGACGATCCGGCAGCTTTCGGTTTACGTTCATCAGCTTGGCGGGGGCGAGAAGCGCCCTGTCGCTGTGACCGAAGAGGCGAAGCCTCCGGCGGCTATGCCTGTCGATACAGGAGAAACGGACCCGAACGGACATGCCGGAGAATAATCAGCAACCGATTACGTTTTTCGCCAAGCAGGAACGGATTTATCCCAAGCGGGTCTGGGGACGCTATCGCAAGCTTAAATGGGTGGCGATGGTCGTCACTCTGGGAATCTATTACCTTGCGCCCTTCCTGCGATGGGACCGGGGGCCGAACGCCCCGGATCAGGCGATCCTGATCGACCTGCCTAACCGTCGCGCCTATTGGTTTTTCATCGAAATCTGGCCGCAGGAGGTTTACTTCCTGACCGGCATTCTCATTCTGGCGGCGGTGGCGTTGTTTTTTGTCACCAGCATGTTCGGGCGGGTCTGGTGCGGGTATTTCTGTCCGCAGACGGTCTGGACGGACCTGTTCGTCTGGGTCGAGCGGATCGTGCAGGGCGACCGGAACAAACGTAAGAAGCTGCGCGAGGGGCCATGGACGCGCGAGAAGCTCTGGAAGATGGCGGTCACGCATTTTCTCTGGCTGGTCATCGCATGGTGTACGGCGGGGTCGTTCGTTCTGTATTTTAACGACGCTCCAACGCTGGTCTGGAGTTTTTTTGAATTCAACGTCTCGCCTACAGTTCTGGCGTTCATCGCCGGTTTGACCTTCAGCACGTATCTTATGGCCGGGTTCGCGCGCGAGCAGGTTTGCATCTATATGTGCCCGTATGCGCGGTTCCAGTCGGCGATGTTCGATCAGGACACGCTGATTATAGGATATGACGAGAAGCGCGGAGAGAAGCGGGGAAAGCACAAGCAAGGGGAAAGCTGGGAAGGGCGCGGGCACTGTATCGATTGTACCGCCTGCGTTCAGGTCTGCCCGATGGGGATCGACATCCGCGACGGTTTGCAGATGGAGTGCATCGCTTGCGGGCTGTGTGTTGACGCCTGTAACACCATCATGGATAAGGTCGAACTGCCGCGCGGGCTGATCCGTTATGATACGGAGCGGCGTTTCGCGCTTGATCCTTCCCTGCGCACGAAGAGCATCGTTCCGATTTTCCGCCTGCGAAGCGTTTATTACGCGCTGATCCTGTCGGTTGTCGGTGGGATCATGCTTTATGCGCTGATCAACCGCGCGCCGCAGGAGTTGCACGTTCTGCATGACCGCAATCCCATGTTCGTGATGCTTTCGGACGGTTCGGTGCGCAACGGGTACGATATCAAAATCCTGAACAAGACCCATGAGCATCGTACTTTTTCTCTGCGCGTCGAGGGGCTTGCGGACGCCAGAGTTGAGGTTCAGGGGGCGGGTGAGCTGACTGCGGACGGGTTGTATGTTGCGGCGGATAGTATCGGGCATTTCCATGTTTTTGTCACAGCGAAGGTCGAGGCCGGAGCGCCGCGCCCTGTGGCGTTTTCGATTTCCGAAAAGGATGCTGGCGCTTTGGAGACGTATGAGAGTATTTTTGTTACGGAGAGGCCTTAAATTATGAACAACAGCAGCGATATCCGCCCCAGCGATAAGTATATCCCGCTTTATTTCGTGGCGTTTTTTCTCGTCGTGTTCGTTCTGGACGGGATTTTCGTTTATCTGGCCATCAATACGCATACGGGCACCGTCACCGAGAAGGCTTATGAGAAGGGGCTTTCGTATGGCGCGGTTCTGGAGGCTTCGGAGGCGCAGAAGGCTTCAGGCGTGACGCTGGATGCGGATTTCAGGCATCCGGTGCTTAGCTTAAGGTTGCTCGACGGACAGGGGCGACCCAAGGACGGCGCTATCGTTCGGGCCTTTATGATCCGCCCCGTGCCGAAGGGCCATGATTATACGGTTACGTTGACGCCCATGGGTGAGGGTGTTTATTCTGCGGACATCCGTGCGCCCCTTCCCGGTGCCTGGACAGCGAAGATCGAGGCGACATGGGACAACCAAACCTATCGAACAACCTACAGGCTCGTCACGGAGTAAAGCCCGAGCCCGCCAACGATGCCGTTGGGGGATACGAGTCCTTGGCCCGCCCCACCGCCGACGGTCAGATGTCGCTCGAAGTCATGGTCGGCGGCGTTCATTGCGCGGGCTGCATTCAGAAGATCGAGTCCTCTTTGCTTGGGCGTCCCGGGGTCGAAAGCGCGCGGGTGAACTTTTCCACCCGGCGGCTGGTGATCCGCTGGATCGGTGAGCACGCGTATGCCAACGAGCTTGTCGCGCTGGTCAAGAGGCTGGGTTATGAGGTGCGGCCCTTTGATAGCCGCTCCGACAAGGCGGAGACGGAGGAGGAGAAGTTTCTGCTTTTGTGCGTCGGCGTCTCCGGCTTTGCGATGGGCAATATCATGCTGCTTTCCGCCGGGCTGTGGACTACGGATATCGAGACGATGGGGCTGGCTACGCGGGATTTCCTGCACTGGATTTCCGCGCTGATCGCCATTCCCGCCGTGATTTTTTCCGGGCGGCCGTTTTTCCGTTCCGCGATTAAGGCTCTGTCGCACGGCCACACCAATATGGACGTGCCGATTTCCGTGGGGGTCATTCTGGCCTGCGGGATGAGCATCTTCGAGACGATGCGCCATGCGGAGCATGTTTATTTCGATTCCGCCGTCATGCTTTTGTTTTTCCTTTTGATCGGGCGGTATCTGGATTTCCGCGCCCGCCGAAGCGCCCGCAGCGCGGCGACGGATTTGCTTTCGACCTTGTCAGGCTTCGCGCAGGTCGAGGAGGACGGGCAGATACGCACCGTTCCGATCCGCGATCTGGTCGAGGATATGCGCGTTCTGGTCAGCGCGGGCGAGAAGTTTCCCGTGGACGGGATTGTCGAGAGCGGCACGGCGGAGGTCGATACGTCGCTGGTGACCGGGGAGACGATGCCGCGTACCGTGGAGACGGGGCAGGAGGTTTATGGGGGAACGATTAACCTCTCCGGTCCGGTGACGATCCGGGTTTCCAAGGCGGCGGAGGATTCGCTTCTGTCGGATATCGTGCGCCTCATGGAACAGGCGGAGCAGGGGCAGGCGGCCTATGTGCGGTTGGCCGACCGGGTGGCGAAAATGTATACGCCGGTCGTTCATACGCTGGCGCTGGCGGCGTTCATCCTGTGGTGGGGAATCATCGGCATCGCGTGGCAGGATGCGCTGATGATCTCCGTGACCGTTCTGATCATTACCTGCCCTTGCGCCTTGGGGCTTGCGGTTCCGGTGGTGCAGGTCCTGGCGACGGGGCGATTGATGAAATCGCGCGTACTGGTGAAATCCGGCGATGCGCTGGAACGGTTGGCCAAGGCGGATACGGTCTTTTTCGACAAGACGGGGACGCTGACTTACGGATGGCCGGAACTGGTGTCGAACGCCCACAGGCCGGAGGATTTTCAGCTGGCTGCCTCGCTCGCTTCCCAGAGCCGTCATCCGCTTTCGAAGGCGCTGGCCTCGGCCTACGAAGGGCCACGCCTGAGGTTTGAAGAGGTTCAGGAAATTTCCGGCAAGGGGCTATCGGCCCTCTACGAGGGTTGCACTGTTCGTATAGGGAGTCGTCGTTGGTGCGGGGATGAACAGGCCGCTGCCGCTCAAGGGCCGGAGTTGTGGTTGGCCGTCGAAGGCCGCGATCCTGTCCGGTTCGGCTTTTCCGATACTTTGCGCAGTGATGCCGAGGAGACGGTGAAAGCTCTCATCGCCGACGGGCTTAAGGTTTATCTGGTTTCTGGAGACCGGGCGGATGTGGCCCGAGAAATGGCCGAGCGTGCCGGAATTCCTGAGGCTAACGTCTTTGCGGAAAAAACGCCGCCTGAAAAGTATGAAATTCTCATGAGCCTCAAGCGGCAGGGGCGCTTCGTACTGATGGTTGGGGACGGTCTGAACGATGCGCCTGTCTTGGCCGGGGCGGACGTTTCCATGGCGCCGGGGACGGCGGTCGACATGGCGCAGAGTGCGGCAGATATTGTGTTCATGGGCGATAAACTCTCCCCCGTGCTCAAGGTTCGCTCGGTTGCAATTTTTTCGCAAAAGCTTGTGCGTGAGAACTTCATTCTGGCGATGGTTTACAATTTAATTGCCGTTCCGCTCGGTTTTGCCGGGATGGTTACGCCGATGGTCGCGGCGATCGCGATGTCGGGTTCGTCCTTGGTCGTTATTGCCAATTCCTTCAGGCTGAAGGCGAAGATATGAGCGTTTTGATCTTTCTGATTCCGATCGCCCTTTTGCTCGGCCTTATCTGGCTTGTTGCCTTCATATGGAGCATCCGCAGCGGTCAGTATGACGATTTGGAGGGGGCCTCCTTGCGGATTTTGATGGATGAGGATGCGCCGCTTTCCGACCAGCCCAAAAAAGACCTGAAAATTTCCGATAAAAAGCCGTCCTGATTGATAAAAATCAAGTTGTTTCAAGGCGCTTTGGAGGATAGTGCGCCCGTGGAGCTTGTTCCGCAGAGTTCAGGAGGTTCTCATGAAAAAGGCACTTTTATATTCCGGTTTGGCGCTCGGTATGGTTGGCGTGGCTGTCTCTACGCCCGTTTATGCGAAGGATTTGGGCGGTCCGTGGTCCAAGGAGCGTTTCCAGATCCGCGTCCGCGCCATTGATGTCATTCCCGATGTGGATTCGAGCGTGAATATCGGCGGCGAAGTCGATGCGGATTACGCCATCACGCCCGAAATTGATTTTACGTATTTCTTTACGCCTCATATTGCCGCCGAGCTGATCGCGGCGACGTCTAGGCACGATGTGGAATATACCGGGGATGTCGATCTCGGCAAGGCTTGGGTTCTGCCGCCGACGGTCATGCTCCAGTATCACTTTACCCCCGACAACGCTTTTAGCCCTTATGTCGGCGCGGGCGTAAACTATTCGGTCTTCTACGGCGAAGACACGGCGAGCGGCTTTACCGATCTGAACGTCGATAACGGCGTTGGATACGGTCTACAGGCCGGGGCGGATTACTGGATCAACGAGAATTGGGGCGTCAATCTCGACGTCAAGAAGCTCTGGCTGAATGTTGATGCCAGCTTGAACAACGGGGCCATTCAGGCCGATATCGACATGGATCCGTGGATCGTCGGTGCCGGGGTCTCCTACAGGTTCTAGTCCTTTTCCCCCACTTACAAAAAAAGCCCTCCGGTTGCGTATCGGAGGGCTTTTTTTATGACAACACTGTGGGGAAAACTTGATTAGATACTTGCCGTTAAGAACTTTTATGTCAGTATGACACTATGCAGAAGCCGCCAAAATCGCCCGCCTTTCTGGACATATTTTTAAAAGACAACTTCGTTGTGAAGTTTTTTGTCGTTCTGGTGCTTGTCTATGTTGCCTGGGGCGCCTTCTTTTACTTCAAAACCATGATTGAGATCAACGACGCCTCAAAGGAATTTCACGCCAAGAACTATGTCGCAGCGTTCGAAAAGATTCTTCCTCATGCCAAGGATGGTCATAGCGAGTCGCGTTTTCAGATCGGCGTCATGATGGCTTTGGGGTTAGGCGTTGCCAAAGATAAGATTCTTGCCACCAGCTGGTTTGAATGTACCGGGATAAAAGGCTGCGTCAGCGGGCAAAGCGAGTACAGGCTTGCCTTGGGATGCCTGTCGGGCGAGTGGGGCGAGCGATCGAAAGATGAGTGCCTTTTGTGGATGAAGTTTTCTGCCGATCGAGAATATGCTCCCGCTATCAGCTGGCTGGAACAATATAATACAGCCCAAAAACCAGAGAATTAGGGTTAGATGCGGGGTAGGCGCTTTCTTATGATCGCCAGCCCGATCGTTGCCGCCAGCGTTCCCAAGCCTGCCAAAACTTGAAGGCTGATGTCCTTTTTGCCTTCGGCTCGGCGGACGAAGTTCTCGCAGTTATTGAGGAACAGGTTATATCTGAATTCCGTTTCTTGCTGTGCGTTCTGAGCGGATTCAGTTGTCCCCGGGGCTTTTGATTGCCTGTACACACGTTTTCCAGCCGCGAATTCGTCGAAAGGCTGCTCGACCGGGGCGGACACCTCGCGATGGACCGTCCGCACGGTATGGTTTCCGGCCTCACATTCCTCCACCACAATTCCGTAGTGGCGCCAGACGCCGTATAGCGGCGTGTAGATCACATCGCCCGCGCGAAGGTGTTCGCGCTTGGCGCGTATCCGTTTGAACGGGTTCAGCTTTTTGAGGCGCTTTTTAAGTTTCATTTCGGCGTTATCCGTGTGTTTCAACGCCTTTTATTTTACGCCGAAGCTGGTTCGCACGCACGTTTTTTTGTCGGTTTGTCTTTATTCCTGTGTTAACGTCTTGAGCGGATTGGCGGTTTCGGTCATAGTCCCGGGCGGTCCGTCTGTACGATCCTGAGAGCGGCGTTGTGAGCGATACTGATAAAGTCAATAAGGCGCAGGGCAAAACCAAGAAGCGCAGCGACAAGGCGCTGATCGGGCGTACTGAGTGGTGCGCCCTACCTGATCTCGGCCTTCCGGCGGTCAAGGCGCGGATCGACACCGGGGCGCGGACCTCGGCCCTGCACGCCTTCGATATTGAAGTTTTCAAGAAGGGCGAAAAGAAATACGTGCGTTTCAAGATTCATCCGCTTCAGCGCAACAGCAGCATCGTGCGCGAATGCGTTGCGCCTCTGGTTCAGAAGCGCACCGTCATCAGCTCGAACGGAGAGCGGGAAAACCGCTGCGTGATCAAGACCACGCTCGTTTTTACCGGGGTCGAGATTCCGGCGGAAATCACGCTTACCTCCCGGCATAAGATGCGGTTTCGCATGCTTCTGGGAAGAGAGGCGCTTAAGAAAGCCCGTTTTATCGTCGATCCGGCCAAAACCCATGTTTTGGGTAAGATTTCGGGCGCTATCGCCTTATACGATTAACTTTTACGGAGCACTATATGAGAATTGCCGTTCTTGCCAGCAACCCCGCCCTTTATTCCAACCGCCGACTGATGGAAGCCGGGGAGGAGCGCGGGCATGAGATGAGCTTCATCGCGATCAGCAACTGTTATATGGACATCACCGCCCGCAAGCCGGAAATCCATTACCGGGGCGCGGAAATTCTGGAGCGTTTCGATGCGGTCATTCCGCGCGTGCGGCCTTCTATGACGTTTTACGGATGCGCGGTTCTGCGCCAGTTCGAGTTGCAGGGGTCTTACTGTCTCAACGGGCCGATTTCGATTACCCGGGCGCAGGACAAGCTGCGGACTCTGCAAATGCTGTGCAGCGATAAGCATATCAACATTCCCAAGACGGGTTACGCCAACTCGCCGCTCGATACGAAGGACCTCATCAAGATGGTGGGCGGCGCCCCGGTCGTTATCAAATTGCTTGAGGGGACTCAAGGGAAGGGCGTTGTTCTCGCGGAGACGGAAAAGGCGGCGGAGAGCGTGATTAACGCTTTCAAGAGCTTGAAGGCCAATATTCTCGTGCAGGAATTTATCAAGGAGTCCAAGGGCGTCGATCTGCGGTGTTTTGTCATCGGCGGGAAAGTTGTGGCGACGATGGAGCGGCGGGCGGCCAAGGGCGAATTCCGGGCGAATATCCATCTCGGCGGCACGGGACACAAGGTCCAGATCACCGATCAGGAGCGCCGCATGGCGATCGAGTCGGCTAAGATAGTGGGGTTGAAAGTCTGCGGTGTGGATATGATCCGCTCCAAGGAGGGGCCGAAGGTTCTTGAGGTGAACGCTTCGCCGGGGCTGGAGGGCGTCGAGGCCACAACCGAGATCGACATTGCCGGGCTGATGATCAAGCATATCGAACAGAATGTCTCGGTGTCCAAGCCGAAAAAAGGTAAAGCCGCAAAGACGGTCAAAACCAAGAAGAAAAAATAAGGGCCGAGTTTATCAGGGTCTGTTCGGGAGCGCGGGGGGTGGTGCAGTCGCCGGGGGTTCGGGCGCTGTCGGTCCCGGGGTCGCCGATACCGGACGCAGTTCGGCGGCGCGTTCGTCACGGACTTGCTCGAACAGACGGGAGATGTTGCTTTGGCCGTCCGCGCCTTTTTCCTGACCATAGACGGTGAAGTAGGCGCCGATATCCTCGTGCATCCGGGAGAGTTCCTCACCCTGCGCTATTCTCGAATTTCCGGCCATCAGAACGGTCCACTCGCCTTTGGCGTCCGCGCCCATGAAGGCTTCGGTGGTCATGCGGGTCGTACCGGGGCCGACGGAGGTGGGGATTTCAATTTCCTGTCCCGAGGGGCTGATGAGGATGATCTGGCTGGGCGGGCGGGTTTGCAGAGGCATTTGCGCGGCCAGCGTGATTTTTTCCACCGACATGTCGCTGGTGATGGTGAATCTGTGGGCGTGGTAGCTCTGGCCGCCGCGCTCGACCGTGCTGCGGTTGAAGGCTGTAACGCTTTGTTCCGCGTCTGCGTCTGCGCCGTGCTCGGCGCGTATCGCGTTCATGCGCTCAAGATTCGTCTCGAAGGCGGCGGGGTCGAACACGCCGTATCCCCATTTATACGCGCCGTATTCCAGCCCCGATGGATTTGTGCGGACTTCGCTCGTGTCCGCTCCTGCGGGTATGCGCGCGGAGGCCACGGCGGCGGCGAGAAGCTCGGTGTTTGAGAGATTGGGAAAGGCGTTTCGAGCCGATGCAATCGCGCCAGCCGGGTCGGGGGCCGCGAACGACGTGCCTTGAATGTTCGAGACATAGCCGTCGGCGTCAATGGTGACTTCCGCCCGCGCCTCGGGGCTAAGCTGGGTTATATCCTCATAGTACAGGAAGCTCGTTCCCGTCTCGGTGCGGTTCAGGGCGACGAAGGTCGGGCCGGCCTTGGCGCTGTGTGCGTCCACGGTTAGCTCTCCGCCCGGGCCTCTGGTGGCTTCGCCTACGGTGATCGCGTGGCGGTAGAAATGAATATTTTCGGTCGTGTCGCGGTCGTAGGCGCCGAAACTCAGTTGGCCGCCGTCGCTGCCGTGATTGCCGACGGCCTGTACGATGGTCGGCCGGGTGACGCCCTCGAAGTTCGCGGCGGGGTTGCTGCCGCCCTCAGAGGCCATCATGATTCCGGCAAAGTTCGAGGCATCCGCGCCGACGCTGTAGTTCACCACGTCGTAATCGTTGAGGTGGGGGATGAAGTCTCGGCCGCCCAGATTTCCCTCGCGCACGAAAATCTGCGCGCGTTCGGTTCCAAGCCTGCGGGCCATGTCTTCGGACGAGAGGCGTGCAATATGCGCCGTCAGGTCGTCATGGCGGTTCAGACTGGCGCGGGGTTCGAGGATCAGAAGCCTAGAATTACCAGGCTTGATATTCGTATCGTAGGCGTCGGGGCGGGCGAAGACCTCATAGCCGTGATCTTCCGTCGTCGGGGGCGCGGGCGGCTTGGGTTTATCGGTCGCGTCCGTGCCTTGCTCAGGAGCCTTTTGCTCCTGCGTGGGGTTATCGCCTATGCCTGTTCCTGCAGCTCCGCTCACAGATACACCCTATATTTTTTAATATTTTTATTTTTTAGTATTTTCCCGATTATACGGGTTTGAGGCTATTTTAGGCAATGAAACTATTTTTTTATCTAAGATGTTGTTTTAAATATAAAAAAATGTAGGCGATTGTCTCGCGCGTTCTTTTTCTGGCGTTTCTGATCGCCGTCAATTCCAACAAATAAACGCCGCCGGATTTTCGGTCCGACGGCTTTTTTGCAGGTGCAGGTCGGCTCCGGCCCGGTGGAGGCAGGCCGGAGCCTTTCGGGGTAAAGACGCTTATTTCTTGTCCTTTTTACCTTCAAGAGCTTTTACGCCGCCGTCCTTGATCGGGATCGTGCGGGGCCTTTTCTCTTCCGGTACTTCGCGGGCGAGGGAGACGGTCAGCAAGCCATCGCGAAGGTCCGCGTCCGTTACCTTGATATAATCCGCAAGGCGGAACGTGCGCTCGAACGGGCGCGAGGCGATGCCGCGATGCAGGATTTGCACGGTTTCGGGCGCTTCCTGTTTTTTCGCGCGGCCGGAGACGGTCAGAACGCCGTCCTGAAGGACGATGTTCAGGTCTTCCTGCCGGAAGCCAGCGACGGCCATGGTGATTCTGTAATCATCCTCGCCGAGCTTTTCGATGTTGTAGGGGGGATAGCTGTCAAAGCTCTCGGACGTTTCGCGCAGCAAGGACTCAAACAGGTCATTGAACCTGTCAAAGCCAACAGTCTGGCGCATGAGGGGAGTCGTAAGTGCGAGTACGTTTGTCATTTTAATCTCCTTTCAAAGCAAGATCGAACAAACATTTTTCAAACGGTGACGGACCCAATCAGGCGCCCGTCGATGTTCTTATAATTTAAATGATTCGTGGTGTAAGTCAAGAAAAAATTGGCACTCTTGGTCATAGAGTGCCAAGCCCTGCTGTGGATGTTTTTTCTTTTATTTGCAATGTTTTGGCTTTGTTTCACGAGCAGAGTTATTTCTATGCCGCTCCAAAAGAAAGTAAGCGCAAGGTCCTTGATTTTCTGGCTCGGCGGTTGCGGGGGGAGGGCAAGACCCTCTAGTTCCCTCTTAAAGTACTGTTTTTAAAAGATTTTTCTCAAAAGTTAACGCGTGCGTGTTTTTCTTTCCTGTTCCGGGGAATCCGACTATAATTACATATTCAAAAAAGCGGGCTTAAAGGCGCCCGCCAAAGAGGGCCTCAATGGCTCCGGCGGGTTGGTAAAGGGATGATCGAACTGGATTTCAAGCTTCCTCCCATATGGGATCAGGTCAAGGACGCCAAATACGGCGACCTTGAAGAGCTTGACTATTACCAACGCTACGAACTCATGAACATGCTGGGGCGGGAGTATGCGGGCAATATGGTCCCGGAAAATCAGGGCGCGTATTCGCGTATGCTGGCTCAGGAGGGGATGCTACGCGATCTTTTTATTATCGACGGGCGCGAACCCATACAATACGACATCGACACGCGGGCTCTTGAGCAATTCAACAAGCGCGTCATCGAATCCGGAAAGTTTGAAGAGTGGCAGAGGCAGTGGAGTCGGCGTGACAATCACGCACAGCAGGGTGTGGCCCTACAGATTTCCCGGATGTTCAGCGAGTCGTTTGGCGCGAACCTCAAAACTTCGCGTATTCATTTCGCGCCGACCGATATCGTCAATGCCGAGGTTGACGTTGACTCAGGAGATTTAACCCTTAGCGACACGAAGGTGGTTCGGCAGGATTTTCTGAAATTCTATCATTCGGTCGTTTACGCCAATGCGCGGCTTTATCAGGAACGGCTTGCAACCAATAAAATTCCCTTCGATGAGGGCGGTGAGCGCGAAGATCTCGCCTTTCGGACATACGGTGACCTTTCGCCTTCGCAGAGCATGTTCTGGGATACCAGCGGGTTTGACAATTTCATGAACCAGCCGACCCGGCGGCATGCCATGTGGCTGGCGGATACGGCCACTGAATCCCTTGCCGCCGCGTATGATCCTGACCGTGAGCATGAGGTCGTAAAGGATATCCGCGCGGAGATGAACAGCCGTTATATGTCCGCCAAGGTTCTTTACGCAGCGAGCATGCCCGTTTTCGCTTCGGAGGATGTATCGCACGCGCTGACGCCGATTTTCGAGCATCATATACGGGGCCTGACGATCGAAGCGCAGCACAAGGTTGTTATGCTGGCGAGCAAAATGCATGCTCGCGGCGAGTCGGTTCCGGGGCATCTTAACGATGCCATCGACAAGATCATGACCAGCTATCCGCTGACCGACGAATACAAGCGGTTTCAGGTCGATAAGCAGCGCGATCTGCTTTTCCGCATGATGTCCGACACAAGAGTTCAGGATGCGCGCCAAAACTGGCAAAACTACAACACCACGAAGCGGCTTGATTTTCTTCAACATGCCGTGAACATCCATGCTGAGGTTTTCGGCTGCCGCGCTGCGCGGGTCGAGGCTATTGACATTCCTCCGCGCCCGGATACGGAAAGCAACCGCAAGATCATTCATTACGGCGGATATCTTTGGCGCCAGAGAAATCCGGTCATACAGATCAACGTCAACGAGCAAGCGGGCGCGACTGACAATTTCTTCGAGGCGTTCAATACGGCCATGCACGAGGCACAGCATAATTTCCAGGACAGTCTGGCCAGCCGTTACGAGAACAATTTCATGAAACCGGACGATCCGCTTTACGAGCAGGCGCGTTATTTCCTGACCGGGAGTTATGTTTACGTCAACCCCGACCAGAACCGCACTCATTATCATAATAACCTTCTGGAGCGCGACGCGTTCGCGGTGGGGAACGGCTTGTCGTACTTCATGGCTCTGGCGAATGCGGAGCAGCGTGAGGAGTATACCGTGCGGATGCAGGCTTTGCTCGAGGATCCCTCTCGCCACGATCTCGATCTCAGCCGGGGTTTCCCGAACGCGCCGTGGCACAACCAACCGCCGATGCCGGAGCCGGAGGCATAAGCTTTATGAGCCGAGAGCCTGAGTTTGTCAAAGTGTGGGATGTTTCCGGCGGATTTATGTCTCCCGACGATGCCGAGATCATGGGCGCGGTCGGGCTCGACGCCGAGGGCTTTTTGCATATCGTCGCGTCCGAGACGGAAGCCGCCGACGAGACGCTGGAGCAAATTTGCGAGCGGGTGAACGGTATGAAGGTCATTCGTGTTCGCAAGGCGGCGCAGAACGGCTCGGTCTTCACCAGCGAAGCTTACATATTCAGCCGTGATGAAGAGGGGTTCGACGAGGCGGTGGAATATTATCTTACGAACCAGGAATTTTTGAGGCTTCATGCGGTCAGCGAAGACGGGGCTTAAGGCCCCGGCTATGCAGTGTTTTCGCTGCGTTGCAGCGCGTTAAAGCTTTGACTTGAGTGTATGAATTTGCGATTTTCGCTTTGCCGTGAAACGGGCGGGTCGAGAGAGTTTTAATAAGGGATGTGTGCCGATGAGTAAGCCAGTCTATTTCAATAATACGATCCGCGATTCGTATCAGTCTAATCTCGCCATGCAGCCTTCGGCGCGCGAGATCACGGAAGCCGAAAGCCATGCGCTTCAGGTCGGCTGGCATTCCCTTCAGGGCGGCGGCGGGACGTTTTTCCACGTTCCCATGCTGCGCGGGCGCGACCCTTGGGAAGAGCAGCGTGTGATGCGCAGCGCCTATCCCGATATCCCCATGAGCATCCTCGTGCGCGGGGATACGCTGGTCGGATACGACATCAATCCCGACGACGTCATCGAGGCGTATGTCCGCCAGATGGTGAAAGAAGGGATCAACGGTTTTACGATCTTCGACGGTTTGAACGATACGCGCAATCAGGAAGTGCCGATCCGCGTGGTCAACGCATGCCGCGAAGAGGGCGCGAATGTTTATGCGCAGGGCGTGATCTGCCTGGGTGACAGCCCGGCCTTTACCATGGACCTTTACATGGATTCCGCCGAGAAGCTTCATTCCATGGGTGTCCGCGATTTTTACCTGAAGGATCCGTGCGGGGTCGTTCAGCCGGGGACCGTTCATGAGTTGGTCAGCCGTCTCAAGGATAAGTATGACCGCGATGTTTACATTCATGCGCATAATACGCACGGGCTCGCCTATGTCGCCTATATGGCGGCGATCGAGGCCGGTGCGGACGGGATCGACGTTGCGCACCCGGCGATGAGCGAGAACGTCGCGCAGCCCTCGGCTCTGCGGATGCTTCAGTTGATCGAAAACCATCCGAACCGTTATGTGCGCGAGCGTGCGCCCAAGCTGGATATCGGCGCTATCGACGCCGATATGGAATCCATCGCGCGTCTGCGGATGCAGTACCGTAATACCGAGCCGACGTTCGACCGTGAGGTGTTTCAGGCGCTGTTCCATGCCAAGGGTCCGGGCGGCGCGGCGTCTACGCTGAAGCCGATCATGGAAGCCAATATGAAGGCGGTTCTGGGGCTGGACTGGCGCCGGGCGCAGATCGAGATTTACAGGCAGCAGGCCAAAATCCTTGGTTCTTTGGGCTATCCGCTTCAGGTGACCCCGCATGCCAAAAACACGACCGAGCAGGCCGGGCGGGAATTGTTCCTGCAGAATCAAGGCAAGGCGCCCCTTACAGAGCTTACACCACCGATCATCAAGTATCTCACAGGCCAGCTTGGCCGCGTTCCGGGCAAGCCCGATCCTGCGCTGGTCCAGCAGGCGCTAGATAAAGCCGGGCTTGAGTCTCCCGTGACCGAGCGCGCGGCCTCCCGTCTTGAGCCGCGCATGGAGAAGGCGCGTCAGATGCTGGTTGAGGCCGGGGTTGAGAACATCAAGGACGAGGATGTCCTGACGGTTGCGATGTGGATGGACGAGAAGCGCACCGGACTTCAGCATGTCCTCAAAAAGGAAAAGGGCGAATTGCAGCCTGCCGCCGAGCCCTCGTTCCCGGGGTATTTGAAAGACATTTTGAACGGCAGCACCGAGCGTCATACCAAGAACGGATATACGATCCGCACCGAGTACGATATCGCGCAGGCGATCGGCGGGGCGGGCGTTCTGGAGATCATGGCGCAGGAAGTCCTTGAGATGGAAAAGTACGGCCATTATAAAACCGGCGCGGAGACGGACGAGCCGACAGAGGATCGCGCCCAGCCCGAATATTACGAGGCCACCTATCAGAAGTGGCGCGACGATGCCAAGGCGCGGATCGAGGCTTACGTAGCCTCTGTTCCCGAGATGCTTTATGACGACGGATTCCGCGACGGGCAGCTTTATCAGGCCGTTTCTGTTGCCAATCGGATGATTCAGGATGTCTGCGCTCAGAAGGGCGTTTCCCGATCGCACATTCCGTCCGTCGATCAACGGGAAATTGGTGTTTTCATGGACCGCGTGCGGTCGGGCGATTATATCGGTATCGCCGAGCCGGACGAGGATTTCCAGCCGCAGATGGTCTAAATCCGTCCGCTGTGTTAAAGTGGCCTGACTTTCAGGGAGGTGACCGTGCTGAAGCCCTTTTTTATGATCTTTGATCTGATTTTCAAGCTGTTTGCCAAGATTTTCAGCACAGCGGTCGGCATCGTGCTTTTTGTGATCTTCTCGTTCCTTTCCATAGGGATAACACTTTATATCCGGTACGGGATGACGTTCGGATTTTAGGGGCGGGTCCGGTCTGGATCGTTCCGCGTTCCTTGGTTCTCCTTGACAATCGGCGGGTTGGTCGCGTAAATGAGAGTGATTATCACGATCATTTTTCAAGCGGAGGCTCCCCATCATGACGATCTTTAAAAAGCTGGCTTATTTCGGTCTTGTCGGGGCCGTCTGCCTCTCCGTTTCCCCGGCTTTCGCCGTTGAGGGAATCACGGTCGTCATCAAGGATCACAAGTTCGAGCCCGCTACGGTCGAGGTGCCCGCAGGCGCGAAGATCAAGCTGATCATCGACAATCAGGATCCTACGCCCGAGGAATTCGAGAGCCATGAGTTGAAGCGCGAGAAGGTCATTCAAGGCAACAGCCAAGGTGTCGTCATGATCGGTCCGCTTGAAGAGGGAACCTACCCGTTCTTCGGCGAGTTCAACGAGGAGACCGCACAAGGTGTGATCGTGGCCAAGGCTCCGGGTTCCGATGCCGAGGGCGCGGCCAGCGGTGTTGAGGCTTCCGCAGGTGAGGCTGCCCCCGCGCCCGCCGCGCAACCCTAATTCTCCGAGGGCCGGGTTCAGACCATGTTTCCGACAGCCATTATCGTTTTCCGCGAGGTTTTCGAGATCGTTTTGATCGTCGGCATCGTCATCGCGGCGACCCAGACGGTTCCCAAGCGATGGGTCGCCGTGGCTTTCGGTTTCGCTTTGGGCATAATCGGTTCTCTTTTGGTGGCGTATTTCACGGGGCAGATTTCCGCGTTCGCCGAGGGCATGGGTCAGGAATATTTTAATGCCGGAATTCTGTTTACAGCCGCCGCCTTTATCGGGTGGACGCTGATCTGGATGAAGCGGCATGCGCGGGAGATGAAGGCCCATTTTACGCGCGTGGGCGAGGCGGTTGCCGACGGGCGTCTGCCGCATATCAGCATCTCCATCGTCATCGCTCTGGCGATCCTGCGCGAGGGCGCTGAGATTTCGCTGTTTCTCTCCGGGCAGTATTTTTCGGGTGTCGCGGGTCCCGGCGAGCTTGCGGCCGGGTCGCTGATCGGCTTCGTGGGCGGCAGTGTCGTCGGTATTCTTTTGTATATGGGGCTGATACGCATTTCCACGCGCGCGTTTCTTCAGGTCACGAGCTGGCTTCTGGCCTTCGTGTTGGCTGGGATGATCGTTCAGGGCGTTGGTTTCCTGAGCGCGGCGGGCATGTTCGAGAGCCTGTCCTTTACGCTGTGGGATAGCTCATGGCTTCTGGCCGAGGATAATTTCGCAGGCGAGAGTCTGAAGGCGCTGGTCGGTTACACGGCCCAGCCGTCGGCGATTCAAGCCATCGCGTTCGTTACGACCTTGGCATTCCTGTCTATTGCCTTGAAGATGGCGGGGCGCGTTCCTCAAAAGGCGCCAAGCCCGGCGGTGGTCGCGGAATAAGCGTCTTGCCTCTGAGGCCGTTCAGGCCGTGTTGGCGTAGTAGGGCACCTTGTCTTCCATCCACACGCCGATGCCTTGATCGAAGCGGGATTTTCCGTACACGGCGTAGTCGATAATCGCTCCGGCCACGTCCACGCCCGTGATTGATTCCAAGCCCTGTTCGCCGCAGAAGTCCGGCGAGACGTTGATCTCGATGACCAGAGGGCCGCGTTTGGATCGGATGATGTCCACGCCTGCGATATTTATGCCGATCGTCCGGCAGGCATCGAGCGCCAGCTGTTCTTCCTCGGGCGTGATTTTGACCTGATATCCCGCGCCGCCGAGGGCGATGTTGGCCCGGAAGTCGCCGTCGAGGGATTTGCGCTCCATTGAGGCCACCACCTTATTGCCGACCACGAATATCCGCAGGTCTGTACCGGAAGATTCCTCGATAAACTCCTGAATGATCAGCGGGGCCGAGAGTTGCTTGAAGGTTTTGAGGATGTTCTTGGCCTGCTTGTTATCGTCGGCCAAAAAAACGCCGATGCCCTCAGTTCCTTCGATCAGCTTGATGATGATCGGCGCTCCGCCAACGGTTTTGATGATGTTATCGTAATCTTCCTTGGAATAGGCAAAGCCGGTCTTGGGAAAGGGAATTGCGCCGCGAATGAAATGCTGGAGGCAGCGAAGCTTGTCGCGGCCGACCTCGATCGAGTATGCGGAGTCTGTCGTGTAGTATTTGAGTGCCTGAAACTGGCGAAGAATCGTCGTTCCGTAGTCAGTGTAGTTGACGTTTACACGGGGGATGATCGCATCGAAGGGTTCGATCCGTTTTCCCTCGAAATAAAGTATGGGATCGTCGGTGCAGGCGCTGATGCTGCATTTGGTGAGGGGAAGCGCTATGACTTCATGGCCCTTTTTCGTTCCGGCTTCGATAAGCCGCTCGTCTTCGTCTCTTTGCGATGTCGTCAATATACCTATACGCATAGTATTTCCTCTTTTTATGCTTCTCTTTTCTCTATCGGAGGAGTTTAGGGTGGGGATTCCCTTGAGTCAAATTATCAGGTCATTCAACGGGTTATATTATGCGTATAATCGCGGCGCTTCGTATCTAAAGAAGCGCCGCGCGTCGGGGGGATGATTGTAGATCAGCTTATGCCGTGGTCGGGCTGCTCGTGGATGCCGTCGGTCGGAATTTCCGGCCGGAAGTTTTTCGGCGGCGCGATGAGGGCTTCGGCGCCCCAGATCGGTTCCTTGCGGCGGCCATAGGCTTCGCGGCCCAAGACGGTCGGGATATGCGGGATGGTTCCGGCGCGGGCGGCGGAAATCGCCAGACGCTTGGTGGGGTCGTCCACCGTTTCCCCGGCGCGGACTTTATCTTCGTAGAAGTCGGCCATAACGAGTTCGGGCAGGGCCTCTCTCTCTTTCTGTCCGGCCAGTTTCAGTTGCGGCCATCGTTCGAGTGTGCGCTTACCGAACAGGATGTTCGGGGAGTTGTCTGCGGGGCGCACGGTTTTAATCAGCTCGTCGATGGGCTTATTGTATGGAGAATTGACTTCATCTATAGCCAGCCCTGCTTCTGTAAGTGCGACCAACAGAACCTGATCTTCGAAAAACGCTGCGTGAAGGGCTTGCTCTTCCGTAATTGTTCCGGTGGGGTCATCGTATGTGAGTACGCCGTTATCGTCGATTTTTACACTCCGCCCGATCTCTATAGCCCGGTCAAAGGTCATGTCCGGTACGCCCAGCTTTTCAAATCCATGTTTCATGTCGGAGCGAATAGCCGGCATCAGTGCGCGCAGGAAGAAGTTTCGGCGCCACCATTGGGAGTCGAGGGTAAATTCCTTTACGTCCTGTTTGCTTAGACCGCTCTCGTTATAACGGTTATGCATGCGCTCAAGAAATTCGCCGCTGGTAAAATATCCGTCGTGGCGGGTACGGGCCATGGCGATCCAGATATTGCTGCCGATCGCGCGCTGGGCCGTGAGGGCTTCGGATTTTTTGCCGGAACTCTTGGATTGTGCGCGGGCGCTGCTGTTGGCTGCCCCGGCCAGAGAGGGGTCGGACACGATCGTTGCCCAGCGGTCGAGAACGCCTTCGTCGCCGTTCTTGCCTTTGGCGTGACGATAGGCGCTGTATAGCTGCATCATCTCATAGGCGGTTTCCATCAGGAATTTATGCGTCTTCGGGCTGTATTTCCCGCGCGGCGGAATAAACGTGCCCTTATGAACCAGTCCTTGAAGTTCCATTCGGCGGCCGAGCATCTCGCCAAGTTTCTCACAGAGATCATCGGAAACCTGATTCGGCGTTGAGCTGTTGATCCTGATAGCGCGGCCCTGTTCGGTATTCGAGAAGAAGCTGCCCATTTGCAGAAGCACGCGATCTTTGGCGTTTTTCGGGTCGAGGGGCGCTTTTCTGTTTTCGGCATATTCCCGCAGCATCTGCGCGATGTAGCGGGTGTACATCATGTCATCGCCGCCGCCGCGTTCGAGTGAAAGACCATTTCCGCGCTTAATCAGCGTTGCAATGCCCAGGCCGATGGATTTGACCGTGGTCTGGCGGAAGCCTTCGGTTTCGAGTACGCGAACAAGCAGCCCGTATTCCTTGCCTGAGTCGCTGCACGGGACCATCTGGCCGTGGACCATGTTATGACCGTACCAATGGCCGTTCGTTCCTTCAAGCGCCCGCTCGCTGATATCTCTCTGACCGCCGCTGTTGTGGTGGCGTTCCATATTGTCAGGCATATTTTTGATGGTTTCATATTCTTCGTTGAGCGGCGTATGCAAAAGCGTCGTCGCGCCGAACGGTTCGGCCAGAAATCTCTGGTAAGCCGTGGACATTTCATCGGCTTCGGCGACGATGGCCATGCCGAATTGAGCCGGGTTGAGCGACATAAGGCTGTAACGCTCGAAAATCTCATGGGTCTGGGCCGTGTAGCCGTTGCCGTCCTTAGTGGGCGGGTTGGCGTGCAGAAACGCCTCGCGGCGTTGCTCGGGGGTTGAATTGTGTATGACGTAGTCGATGAACGCCTTTTGTTGATCTGGGGAAAGGCCATCGGCTTCGCTCTTGATACCCGCGAACATCGGCTTGCTTCGCAGTGTTTGCGCCATGTCGGGTGGCAGGTTCAAGGACTCTAAGAAACCTTTGTCCCGGAAGATGTTGTTCATCGTTTCCTTCAACAAGATGCCGTTATGGCGGGTTTCGATGATGGCGGCGGACAGGCCGTACTGGCGCATCATGAAATCGGATTCCGCCATAATTTGTCTGGCTTCGGGATTGTTGATGGTCTCAGCGAAGAATTGGAAATAGTTGCCTATCTCGCGCTCAAATCCCTTGCGGGTTGTTATGTCGATCTTGCCGATCTTCAGGCCGTTGAAGAGATTCGTGAACTCTTCTTTGATGACGTCGTAATCGGCTCCGGCTTTCTGGGTTTTGTTGCCGGTTGCGTCCGTGTCGATGAAGCGGCGCTCTAGAAGGTCGATCCGGTCCTTGAGTTGTTCGAGCGCTTCACGAGCGTAGGTAAAAGGTTCTACGGAACGCTGGAATTTGCCGCGCAGAGTGTTGCATTCGTCTTCTGCTATCAGTTTTGTCGCACGTTCAAGGTCGTTGAGGTGGTCTTCCACCGCACCCCGGGTCAGGCTGAGCATACCATAGAGGAGAGCCCAGCGGTCGGCGTTGGCTTTTCCGTCGGCATCTCCGCCGGCATGCCACACGCGCATGCCCGTGCTGATCCCGGAATCCTTGCGTTTAAGGTCCGGGGAGAAGATATAGCCGTCATAGGCTTCGGCGACGGCGGCGTTGACGCGGCGGAACATGGCGCGCTGGCCGTCCCGGTAAATCTTGGCCTGCGATAAGGCAAAATCGGTTTCTTCGAAGGTTGTCAGGCGCCGTTTGGGCGTAATCTCTGCGGAAGCCATGGCTTTGACAATTGTTTCGAGGGCGGCTGAGCGCCCTTCTTCCGGCATTTCACCGACGGCGACAAGTTGACGGAAAAGTTCAATGCCCTCTTCGTCAAGGTGTTCGGTTGGGTGGGGGGTAATTGCCTTCCAGATCCTGACGTCAGAGAAGAACTCCATTAAATCGTGCTGCGTGTAGCCGGCCTGCCGAGACAGTCTCAGCATTTCCTCAATATTATATGAGTTGTGCTCCGCGTCGTCGGGACGGTTGCGCTGGGCGATCAAGTATGCGCCCGTGTCCAGAAGGTGATCGGCAAGACGCAGGCGCGAATAGGCGTTGCGTTCATCCTGTGACATGGATTCATATTCGGCGCGGAATTTGGCCTCGGCGTCCGGCTGGTTCAAAAAGGTGTTCGTATTATTGTAAAGCAGGACGGCCTTCAGAGGGACTTGACCGCTTTGGCCCATAGAAGCGACCTGCGCGTCAAGCATGCGCTTGGCTTCTTTATATATGTCCTGAGGATCCGTACCGGATAACACGCCCTTATTCATCACACCCTGCCTTTAGGCATCTGCATTGCTTATTTATATTTTTCTAAACAGAAACCCGCCTATCTTTCCAGATGGCGTTGCCTGTCTTCTTTTATGCTCCCTATATTAACTTTTCGTCCTTAAAAATGCAACGAATATGAAAGGTTAAGATTTTCAGGATTTTAGGGCTGTCGGCGCCGTGCGGGGGCGTTTTTACGACATCGTCTCTTGTTTTAGGGGTGGGGGCCGTCTGAATCGCTTTTGCGTCGGCTTGTGACCCCTTGGCACATTTCTTAATTCGCCGAATAACGTGCAACTTTAGATGTTAATTTTTTTTTAAGTCGCAATGACTTTTCGCTGCAGGATGATTTGAGAACTTTTGCTTTTTGGCCTGATTGGATCAGTGAATCGGATTGAAAAAGCTTCTGGATATAGCTGTGGAAAGATTCTTGGATTGTTTTTATGATCTGTTTTACGGGCGTTTTATGCTTTGAATAAGCCAGCTTTTTATTTTAAATTTTAATTTTATAACGAGACGAGTGAGCTTAAGTAAATTTGAGCTGCAAAAAGAATTTAATATCGTCCAAATCTAAAATAATCACATTTATTATAATTATTTAAGTGCCTATAAATTTATCAACGGTTCGTATTTTAATTATATAAGGCGATACGTTTTGTTGATTAGAAAATGCGCCTTTTTAGACTCCGTGATGTTTCCAATGTTGATGAATCTAAAAATGAAAAGTGATTATGTGGATGGCTTGGTTAACCACAATGTGGAGTAATTTTTGAATTGGGTCATGAATCCAGCCTGAGGATTTTCGAGCATGAATCATCAGGCTATATTCAGGGTTGTTTTATAATCAAAGAGGATTGCAGGCGGAGAGGGGTGTTTGGCAGGATGTTCACGGTGTGAACGGTTCTGAGTCTATAAAAGCGGTTCATCGGTGTCATCGGGAAAAGACAAGATATCCTCAGGGAAGATGTGTATGATGTTGTCTGTTTTTTTGCCCGGCTTATTGGTCGGACCTGACGGAGAGATTTAGGATGGAACGCAATCAGTTTGACCTTTTGAGCGACCGCAGATTTTTGCCGCTTTTCATCACCCAGTTTCTGGGGGCCTTTAATGACAATATCTTTAAGATGACGCTTTCGACTCTCGTGGCTTACGAGATCTGGACGGTTGGCTCGATTGATCCCAAGGTCCTGGTTTCTCTCGCGGCGGGGCTTTTTATCTTCCCGTTCATCGTTTGCGCTCCGTTGGCCGGCGAGTTGGCCGATAAATATAATAAGGACGCGGTGATCCGCTGGACGAAGGTCGCGGAAATCTTCATCGCTATCCTTGGCGCGACCTGTCTTTTGATGGGCGATATCACCGGACCTCCTATTTTTCTTGCCCTGTTCGTTTTGTTTGCGTTCGGCGTGCAGTCGGCGTTTTTCAGCCCCAGCAAATATTCCATATTGCCGCAGCATCTGCGCGAGGATGAACTGATCGGCGGGAACGCGCTTATTAATACGGGCACGTTTCTGGCTATTCTGACCGGGACGATCTTTGGCGGCGTTCTGGCGATTCTGCCCATGGGGCTGGTGATCGTTTCCGTCATCATGGTCACTTGCGCGGTCGTGGGTTATATCGCCAGCCGCTATATCCCTCTCGCGCCTGCGCCCGCGCCGGATCTGAAGCTGAATTTCAATGCGCCCGTCGAGGCGTACAGGATTATGAAATATGCCTCTCGGCAGTCGAAGGGCGTTTTTCTCGCCATTCTCGGCGCTTCGTGGTTCTATTTCGTCGGCGGGACGTTTTTGGCGCAGTTTCCGAATTTTGCCAAGACCACGCTGGGGGTCGATCAGGGCGTTCTGGTCTTTCTCATGACCGTGTTTTCGGTGGGGATCGCGCTGGGGGGGCTGGTCAATAACCGCTTGCTCCGTTCACGGATCGAGGCGACGTACGTACCCCTCGCGGCGCTCGGGATCGCCTTGTTTTCTCTTGATCTTTATTTTGCCAGCCTTGCCTATTCAGGGCCGGGGATCGGGCCAGACGGGCAGCCCGTTTATGGGCATTTGCTCTCTTTCCTTCCCAGTTTTTCAGGGCTGCGTATTACGTTCGATATATTTATGGTCTCTGTTATGGGTGGTCTTTATGTCATCCCGCTCTTGTCCATCATCCAGCATTTCACGCCGGAGGATCATAAGGCGCGGGTTCTGGCGGGCAGCGGGTTGATCGACTCGTTGTTCATCCTCATGTCTTCGCTGGTCGCTGTGACCGTTCTGGGGATGGGGTTCGAGGTTGAGCATCTGTTCCTGCTCATCTCGCTGGCGGGGCTGGGGGTCGCGGTTTATGTTTGCATGCTGCTGCCCGATTACCTGTTCAAGACGCTTTTGCAGGGGCTTTTCAAGTTTCTTTATAAGGTCGAGGTGCGCGGCCTTGAGAATTATGAAAAGGCAGGCCCCCGGGCCATCATCGTGGGCAACCATGTTTCCTTGCTCGATCCGCCTTTGCTGGCGGCGTTCCTGCCGGGGCGACCGATGTTCGCGGTGAACAGCTTTGTGGCGGAATGGTTCTGGGTGAAGCCGTTTCTCAAGCTGGTGGACGCGTTTCCACTGGACCCGACCAATCCGTTTTCGATCAAGTCTCTTATTAAAGAGGTTGAAAAGGACAAGCATTGCGTGATTTTTCCCGAGGGGCGGCTGACGGAAACCGGGGCGCTGATGAAGGTGTACGAGGGGCCGGGCATGATTGCCGACAAGTCCGAGGCGGTTATTATTCCCGTCCGGCTCGACGGTGTTCAGCATACGCCGTTCGCACGTCTGAAGGGCAAGGTGCCGCTGCGTACATTCCCTAAAGTTACGATTACCATTCTTGAGCCAAGGACGTTCAGAATTCCTGCCGATTATAAGGGCCGGGTGCGGCGGCGGGCGGCGGCGCGCCAGCTTTACAATCTCATGGAAGAGATGATGTTCCTGACGCAGGACCGTGAGCAGACGCTTTATCAGGCACTGATGAAGGCGCGGCACGTGAACGGCGATTCCGAGGCCATCATCGAGGATATCGAGCGCAAGCCCGTGACGTTCAAGAAACTCGTGCGCGGTTCGATCGTCTTGGGCCGGAAGGTCGCGGGCTTCACGGAGAAGGGCGAGAATGTCGGCTTCCTTCTGCCGAACAGCAGCGCAGCGATTGCCACGTTCTTCGGGTTGCAGGCGTTCGGGCGCGTTCCGGCGATGCTGAACTTTTCGGCGGGGGCGCAGTCTATTCTGGCGGCCTGTCATGCGGCGCAGATCAAGACCGTTATCACGTCACGGCGGTTCATCGAATTCGGCCGGCTGACGACATTGATTCAGGAGATGGAATCGCAGGTTAAAATCGTTTATCTGGAGGACGTGCGCAAAAAAATCGGCGTTGTCGACAAGATTCGCGGTTTTTATTCGCCGATCACGGCGGAATATACGCATAAACGGCAGGGAATCACTCCGAATGACCCCGCCGTGATCCTTTTTACCTCTGGTTCGGAGGGTTTGCCGAAGGGAGTCGTGCTTTCCCATGGCAATATCATGGCGAATATCGTGCAGCTGACCAGCCGGGTGGATTTCAACCGGCAAGACATCGTCTTTAATTGTCTGCCGATCTTCCACTCGTTCGGCCTGACGGCGGGAACGCTGCTGCCGATCCTTTCGGGGATCCGTACGTTCCTCTATCCCAGCCCGCTGCATTACCGGATTGTGCCGGAGATGGTCTATTCCACCAACGCCAGCATCATGTTCGGCACCGACACGTTCCTGAACGGGTATGCGCGGATGGCCGATCCTTATGATTTCTACCGCATGCGGTACATCTTCGCGGGGGCGGAAAAGGTGAAGGACGAGACCAAGCAGATTTATATGGAGCGGTTCGGCGTCCGGGTTCTTGAGGGTTACGGGGCAACGGAAACTTCGCCTGCGCTCACGCTCAATTCACCCATGCATATGAAGGCGGGTTCGGTCGGGCGGCTGCTGCCCGGCATCGAGTACCGGCTTGAGGATGTTCCGGGGGTCGAGCGGGGCGGACGGCTTTATGTGCGCGGGCCGAACGTGATGCTCGGTTATTATCTTTATGACAAACCGGGGGTGATCCAGCCGCCGGGCGAGGGCTGGCACGATACGGGCGATATCGTGGATATCGACGCGCAAGGCTTTGTGACCATTTTGGGCCGCGCCAAGCGGTTTGCCAAGATTGCGGGGGAGATGGTTTCCCTTACCAGCGTCGAGACTTTGGTTGCCAAGGTCTATCCCGATTTCGCGCATGCGGTGGTCGCTGTTCCCGATGCGCGGAAGGGCGAGCAGCTTATTCTTGCGACGACATGCCCGGACCTCAAGCGCGAGGCGCTCTCCAAATATGCCGGGGAGAACGGAATCTCGGAGCTTTCAGTGCCGAAAACCATCCTGACGATGGATAAAATTCCCGTTCTGGGCAGCGGTAAGACGGATTACACGGCGCTCAAGGCCTATGTCGAGGGGCAGCTAGCGAAGGCGGCTTAGCGTTTTATGTCGCAAATCCATGATCATGTCCGCCCCACGCCGCCGAGTTTCCGAGAGGCGCTGCGGTTCTGGCTCAAGCTTGGCTGTATCAGTTTCGGCGGTCCGGCGGGGCAGATCGCCATTATGCATCAGGAGCTTGTCGAGAAACGCCGATGGATTTCCGAGCGACGTTTCCTGCATGCCTTGAATTACTGCATGTTGCTGCCGGGGCCGGAGGCGCAGCAGCTCGCGACCTATATCGGCTGGCTTCTGCACGGGGTGCGGGGCGGGCTGGCGGCGGGTCTTTTGTTCGTCCTGCCTTCGTTTTTCCTTTTGATCCTGCTGTCATGGATTTATGTCACCTTTGCCCATCTGCCTGTCGTCGCGGGGATTTTTTACGGCATCAAGCCCGCCGTGACGGCCATCGTGTTGCAGGCGACTTATCGTATCGGGATGCGGACGCTTAAAAATCCTGCGCTCTGGGGAATCGCGTGCTGTTCATTTCTGGCGTTGTTCCTGCTGGGTTTGCCGTTCCCGCTGATCGTGCTTTTGGCGGCGCTGGCCGGGTTGGTCGGGGGGCGGATCGCGCCCGCGCTGTTTTCCGGTACGGCTCATGCGAAGGGGGCGCAGGCGGATTACGGACCCGCCGTGATCAACGACGATTCCGCTCCGCATGCGCGGTTTTCATTTCCGTCTCTCTTTAAGGTTCTTGGCGTCGGTCTTTTGCTTTGGCTGGTCCCACTGATCATTTTGATTTTTTGCGGAGGTTGGGTGCATCCGTATACGCAGATGGGGTGGTTTTTTACCAAGGCGGCGTTTTTGACGTTCGGCGGAGCCTATGCGGTTCTGCCTTATGTCTTTCAGGCGGCGGTCGAGCATTATGGCTGGTTGACCGCTCCCCAAATGATCGACGGATTGGCTTTGGGCGAGACGACGCCGGGGCCGCTGATCATGGTGCTCGCCTTCGTGGGGTTTGTCGGCGGGCACGGGGCTGCGCCGTTCGGGCCGGAATGGTTGGGCCTAGCCGGGATCGCGGGCGCGGCGGTCGTGACGTGGTTTACGTTTTTGCCCTCGTTCCTCTTCATCTTCGCCGGGGCGCCAATCGTCGAGGCCACGCACGGCAAGATGAAGTTTACCGCGCCCCTGACCGCGATCACGGCGGCGGTGGTCGGGGTGATTTTCAATCTGGCGCTGTTCTTCGGGTATCATGTTCTCTGGCCGCAGGGGTTCGCGGGCGTTTTTGATCTCTTTGCTCTTATCATGATGGTACTGGCGGCGTTGGCGCTTTTGGTCTTCAAGCGATCGGTGCTGAGCGTGATTGGGGTTAGCGCCTTGATCGGGCTTGGATATTCTCTTTTTGTAACTTTATGATCTGCCACGCGAATTTTTTATGCGGACCTTGTTATAGGCTTTTTATGGTAAGATTGACGGCATGAAGCGTCTTTTGTTGTTTTTCTTTGCTTTTGCCTTTGCGTTTAATGCTGTCAGCTTGAGCGCCTTTGCCGCTGCGTGTCCGCATGGGTCTGCTTCGGAAGCGCGTAAAGAAAAGCCTCAGGGTGTTATGCCCTGTCATGAGGCCGGACAGCAGAAGCAGCAGAGCTCTCAACAGACTGATCAGAAGCCCGGTCATTGCGCAGGGGTTTGTCTGTGTCTTCATGCCGCGCTCGGGCCTATCGCGACGTTAACCCGTACGTCCGCTCCTTTTGAAAATACCACGCTTATGAAAAACATCATTCTGCCCGCAGGGCCGGATGTTTTTGTTACCCGCCTCACTGTACCTCTCGACCGCCCTCCCAAAAACCACTCTTGAATATATCTCTTGTAAGTCGCTGCTTCATTGCGTCTTGCAGAATTTTGTATCCAATTTTGGCTTTTTAAGTGAGGTCTATTATGCGAAACCTACTTTCATTTTTTCTGGGTGCGGCTTGCGGGCTGTACGTGCCTTGGGCGGAGGCCCGCGACATTACCTATCCGGGCGGACTATCCGTTATGACCATGAATGCCGGCGATATGAATGCTCTTTATGCCTTCTATTCTCCGACAGCGCGATATTCTCTGGGCTATGCCGGGGAATACTGGCGGGATGGGGATTATACGATCCAGTCGGTCCGCCTGAATTATCTGGCGAAGCGCTGGAACAACCCGGATTCGCAGGCGAATCTTTACCTGCGGTCGGGGGTTGGCATGGCTTACGGTGAGGACGGCGAGGATTCGGACCGCGAAGTTTCGCCCGCCGCATATGTCGGGGGTTCGATCGACTGGGAGGATCGGCGTTTCTATGTCTCTTATGAAAACCGCTACACCTCTGCGGGGGATTATGGCGATTCCTTCAAGCAGTCGGCGCGGGTCGGTGTCACGCCTTACATCGGCGAATTCGGCGATCTTCATACATGGTTGATGTTACAGGCGGACCACGAGCCGGAGGCGGATCACCCCGTGACCGTCACGCCGCTGGTGCGGATGTTCAAGGGTGCGCATCTGGTTGAGGCCGGAGTCAGCAATCAGGGTGATGTCCTGTTTCACTGGATGGTTCAATTCTAGATTTTTATGGAAAGGTTAAGATTATGAAACGCTTATTTCTTGTCATGGGTTCTATCACTTTGTTTTTCGCTCAGCCCGCGTTCGCGGGCGAAACGGTGCGCGTCAACGTCAACGGGCTGGTCTGCGATTTTTGCGCGCGGGCCGTCGAAAAAGTGTTCGGCGGTCAGGCGGCCGTCGATCAAATCAAGGTCGATCTGTCTGCCAAACTTATTACGATCGGCATGAAGGACGGGCAGACGCTGGATGACGCGACGATCACCAAGCTGGTGAACGATTCCGGCTATGCGCTGGTGTCGATCGAGCGGGCGGAGGCGGAGGATGGAAAAGATCAGTGATTCCGTTGAAAAGAGCCTATATCGGCAGACGCTGGTTCCCATGCTTAGTTTGTTTACGAGCTTCGGGACCATGATCTGCTGCGCGCTTCCGGCGCTGCTTGTGGCGCTCGGCATGGGGGCGGCGCTGGCGGGGCTGGTTTCCGCCGCGCCGTGGCTTGTGTGGCTGTCGGATCATAAAGTCATCGTCTTTAGCGTGGCGGGCGTTTTACTGGCCGCGTCGGCGGCAATGCTGTGGCGGGGGCGCTATCTGCCGTGTCCCGCCGATCCGCTCAAGGCGAAGGCCTGTGCGCGGCTGCGCATATTCAGCCTCGCGGTCACGGGCTTTTCGCTGGTTCTTTACGGGATCGGGTTCTTTTTCGCGTTTCTGGCGGCGGATCTTTTATTTTAGGGCGCCGACCAAACGGACGATGTCGTCGATCGGGCTGCCGTCGCGGTTCATATCGATGAGGCCCATCAGGTTGCCGGAGAATTCTTCGGCCCCCTGTTTGCGGCGGTTTTGCGCCAGAAGCCCCATGACGACCGACGCGATGATGGGCAGCATCGTCTTGATAATCTGCGCCTCGACGTTGGTTTTCTGTTCGATCGCGCCCGCGACCTGGCGGCTGACATCCTTATTGCCCAGAACATGCCCGAGGATGCCGTTGCCCTCCTGCAGAACGTTGAACAGATTTTCTCCCGGGGTCTTGGCCTTTTCGAGAAGTTTTTCGTGCTTGCCGTTTTCCAGCGCGCCGATGAGCGGCTCCGCGCCGTCTCGCTGGATGTTTGTCAGAAGCCCGCCAGCGATGGCCGACATGAGCATTTGCGTTATGGTATCGGTTTGTTTTTGATCGAGCCCGAACTGGCCCGCCAGTGCGCGCATCATCTCGGGCCTGTGCGCCGCGTAATTCACAAATTCATGAAAATTCTGCATCTTTAACCCCTTGAAATACAAGGATGCCTTAAATTATTTTGATTATAGAGCGCATAAGATGTTCGCGGGCAAGAATTATTTCTGCTTCGAGCGTTGAATACGGGCAGGATATTTTATCGGATCAAAACTTCTCATCGTCTTTTTTTTATGTATGTTATAATTATCGTGTTTGGCTCTTTTGCGCTGTCTTGGTCTTGAACAAGAAGGATTTTATTTCATGCTGGAATCGTCCAAACCCAAGCATTCCAACGAAGACACGGAGCGGCGGGCGTTTGGCGAGAAGCTGGACGAATTTCGCGATGCGCTCAACCTTCTTTATATCAAAAAGAACCAGAGCGGTCGGCTGAAGTTCGCTGAAAAATGGCGGGCTCCCGCAGAATATATATTTGGAGCTGATCTTCTTGAAATCGATACGCGCGGGCCGAGCGTTGACGAGTATGCCGTCCGGCTTCAACTTGAGGAGGCCGCAGAGGATCGGCGGCTTCAACTCAAGCAAACTTTGGGCGAGCTTAAGGAAAAAAGCGTTGATTCCGGGGTTTTGCAGTTTGAGTATGTGGGCAAGATCATCGAACAATTCGGTCCTGAGATCTCGCGCATATTTTTTGCCGATAATATTATCGAGCGTGTCAGCCCCGGTCTTCTGGCGCGCCTTGACGAAGAGCGCCGCCAGCGCGAAGCTCAGACCGAGGCCGAGCGCTTGAGAGCCGAGGAGGCGATCCGCGCGAAGGCTCAAGGCTTGCCGCCTGAGACGAAGGTCCGCCCGCCTAAGGCTCAGCCTCTCCCACATGCGAATATCGATATTCCTGATGACGTTCGGCCTATTGAGGCGGCCGCTTCCGGTTCAGTCGCAGCAAGCATATCGGCACCGCCTTCGGAGCCTGTGTCCCTGCCGCCGGACCCTGCTTCCGATGACATTCGGCCGATTGATTTTTCTGAGCCTGTACCGCCGGTGGCGGCGGTTACTGAGGCTGCCGTTCCGACGGCTTCGGCGCCTCAAGCCGCGCCGGTTGATGTCGTGCCTGTTCTTCCTGCGCAGAATACGCTTTCTGTGGCCGATGTTAATCCGACCGGCTTTACCAAGCCTGAGAAGGGTTCTTGCCGTTTGGCGTTTAGCCGCGCTCTGGCTGCGGCGGTGGATGCCCCGTTGAATGTATTATAATCACCATCAGGGTCAAAAGGGCGACGGCGCCTGCCTGATGGAGGGCTGCCGGGGCGATATGTACGCCTGAGAAAAGCGTTATTATTCCCAGCGCAACCTGCGCCACAATCATGATCACCAGCGCGGGATAGGATTTGCCGGGCATGTTTTGGCTAAAAATGGCGTAAAGCGCATAGGCTAAAAGGTATGCAGCCGTCAGCATCGCTAGCCATCTGTGCATGAATTGAACGCCCGCGTGGTTCTCGATGAGCGTTGTGAGCGGAGCGGGCGCTTGCGTGATTTCATCGGGGATCCAGCTTTTTCCCATCATCGGAAAAGTGTCGTTATAGACGAGTCCGGCATCCAGCCCGGCTGTGAATGCGCCCCAAAGGATTGTGATCGAAAGCAATAATAGTCCGCCCCAGCCTAGGGCGTGAAGTTTTTGGTTCCCCGGATTGTGGGCGGCCTTTTTTGTGTGCCCGAGTGCGAGTGCGTACCAGAGGGTCATGGCATATAAAATAAGCGCCAGCCCCAAGTGCGCGGCCAGCCTGAAGTGGCTTACGGCGGGTTGATCGACCAGTCCGCTTTGCACCATGTACCATCCCATCAAGCCTTGCGCGCCGACCAGAAGCACAAGCCCGCCCAGTTTGAGCGCGTATCCATTCGGGATTGCGCGTTTATAGAGGAAGAATAAAAACGGCAGGGCGTAAGCCAGACCGATGATGCGGCCCAAAAGCCGATGCAACCACTCCCAGAAATAGATGTTTTTGAAGTCGGCCACCGTCATCCAGAAGTTCTTTTTGAGGAATTCAGGGGAGTTTCTGTATTCCTCAAACTCATACTGCCATTGCGTTTCCGTTATCGGGGGGATAATCCCCGTCACCAGCTTCCATTCGACAATAGAAAGGCCAGATTCGGTTAATCTTGTTATGGCTCCGATCACGATCATTATGAAGACCAGAGCGCAGCAGAGCATCAGCCATGTGCGTAAGGCGCGGTGCGGGGAGGTGTCCACGTGTTTGCTTGATTCTGTTGTGCTTATGGCTGTCCGGGCCTGATTTTCTTGTGCGATGATCACTTTAAAACCCCTCCAGAATCCTGTATTCTCCGGGCATCTAAGCCTTAAACCGGGATCCTGTTCATGGCAAGTTTTGATTTTATAAAAGCCTCGCTGGATGGTATCCGGTTTGCCTACGCTCATCGCACGGATCTTTTTAAGTTCGCTTTTCCGATTCTTTTTGTAGGCGTTTTTTGCAGCCTTTTGGTTATTCATAACGGCCTGGAGCGCGATATTCTTCGTAGCGGGCTCGTTCAATTGCCAGTGTTTTTCGCACAAGGGTATTTTTTATCAGAGTTGGTGCGTTATGCGCTCTTTGGCGAAGCTTTCGTTTATTGGGGGTATACCCGCCGCTCGCGTGTCGAGGAATATGCCCAAACTTACAGGGAGCGCCAACTTGATGTCTGGCGTAAGAGGCGCGTTCAGGGCGGTATGATCATTTATGTTCTTGTGACTGTTGTGAGTAACGGTCTTTTGGGAGGGCTGAAATTTGTCGCGGAACAAAATGCTCCTCCTGAAACACGGCCTCCACCGGCCGCTCTAGAGCTTGCCGATATGCCGGTATTTATTCTGGAAAGCGCTGCTTTTCTTCTTGTCATGATGGCTGTGGTCTGGCTGGTTCGGGTTGGTTTTATTTATATCGCTTTTTCAGGCGGTTACGGGGTTAAGGATTATTTTCGCCAGCTCAGGGGGCTTTATAGTTCTGTGTCGCTTTTCATGAGTTCTGCGCTGATTGCCCTAGTTATGCTCGCGCCTCTCATCTTCTTGATTTTCGTTTTCGAGGGTTTTTTACGAGATACGCCGGGTTTGCGCATCGTGTTTTTGGTTATTTTATTTGAGCTCTATAAGCTCATCGTTCTGATCGTCTCTACGGTTGCTTGCTCGTATGGTATTCGAGACATGTTCGGCGGATTGCCGAGACAGGGAGCGGGCGAGCAGGGATGAAGATTGTCGTTACCGATTATGAGGGCGCGGAGCACGAACTGGAGGCCGTCGAGGGCTGGAGCGTGATGCAGATCATCCGCGAGTACGGCTTGCCGATCAAGGCGGAATGCGGTGGGGCGTGCGCATGCGCCACGTGCCATGTCTATGTCGATCCGGATTGGTTTGCGCGCCTGCCCGCGAGGCGGCAGGAAGAAGAGGAGAAGCTGGACGAGGCGTTCGGCTTGCAGAAAACGTCCCGCCTTTCGTGCCAGATTATCTTGGACGAGTCGATGGACGGGCTGCGTCTGCGGCTTGCCCCGAATCCAGATTGAATAGCCAATATTGGTTAATATTGTTAATTAAGTTATTGTTTTAATTTTCATTATGCCTGTCTTTTTATTGCCACCCCTTTCGATTTTTATCTTCTATATTTTAACCTCCTGATCTATAAGAGGATTTTTGCCGTTTTTGGCTCTTTTTGCCCTTTCGTTTTGCGGCCGTGTATGTTCTGCGTTTTTCCCATAGAAAAGCTTGCGTCGAAGGGCGGTTTGAGGTAGATAAGTGGCACTCGCTTCTGTTGAGTGCTAACAGTTGCGGGTTAACCGGGATCCCCAGCCCGGCTTTGAAGGTTTTTCTGAACTATCGACCGAACCGTTTTTCGTTAAAGACGCGGGGTCGGGCTGGCAGGAAAGCCGGAGCGGAACGGGGGTCTGCAACCTCAATCACTATGGAGATATGAACATGGCCAAGAAGCCAAAATTCCGTCCCTTACACGACCGCGTGCTTGTACGCCGGATCGAGCCGAGCCAGAAAACGGCCGGAGGGATCATTATTCCCGACACCGCCGCCGAAAAGCCCATGGAGGGCGAAATCGTCGCCGTCGGCAACGGCCACGTCAACGATAACGGCGAAGTCCGCCCGCTGGACGTTAAAACCGGCGACCGCGTGATCTTTTCCAAGTGGGCCGGAACCGAAGTCACCATCGACGGCGAAGAGCTGATGGTGATGAAGGAATCCGACATCATCGGCGTCATTGCCGCTTAACTGCAACACAGATAGCTATAAGGAGATATACCCATGGCTGCTAAAGAAGTTCTTTTTCAGGAACAAGCCCGCGCCGAATTACTTAGAGGCGTGGACATTATCGCAAACGCCGTCAAGGTCACGCTGGGTCCCAAGGGCCGTAACGTCGTGATCGAAAAATCCTTCGGCGCACCGCGCACGACCAAAGATGGCGTGACGGTTGCCAAGGAAATCACGCTGGCGAACAAGCATCAAAATCTGGGCGCACAGCTGATCCGCGAAGTGGCGAGCAAGGCGAACGACCAAGCCGGCGACGGCACGACGACCGCGACCGTTCTGGCGCAGGCGATCGTCCGCGAAGGTCTGAAGGCCGTTTCCTCGGGCCGCAACCCGATGGATCTGAAGCGCGGCGTTGACAAGGCTGTAGAAGCCGTTGTCGCCGACCTCAAGAAGCGCGGCAAGAACGTCAAAACCAACGATGAAATCCGTCAAATCGGAACCATCTCCTCCAACGGCGAAACCGAGATCGGCGATATGCTGGCCGAGGCGATGGAGAAAGTCGGTCACGAAGGCGTGATCACGGTCGAAGAAGCCAAATCCCTGCACAACGAGCTTGAAATCGTCGAAGGGATGCAGTTCGATCGCGGCTACCTGTCTCCGTACTTCATCACGGACGCCGACAAGATGCAGGCGGTTCTTGAGAACCCCTACATCCTGCTGCACGAAGGTAAGTTGAGCGGACTGCAAGCGATGCTCCCGATTCTGGAAGCCGTCGTTCAAAGCTCCCGCCCGCTTCTGATCATCGCGGAAGATGTCGAAGGCGAAGCGCTGGCCACGCTGGTGGTCAACAAGCTGCGCGGCGGTCTGAAGGTCGCTGCGGTCAAGGCGCCCGGTTTTGGCGATCGTCGCAAGGCGATGCTGGAAGACATGGCGGTCCTGACCGGCGGTCAGCTGATCTCCGAAGATCTCGGCATCAAGCTGGAGAACGTCGCTCTCAACATGCTCGGCACGGCCAAGAAGGTCACGATCACGAAGGACGATACGACCGTCGTGGACGGCGCGGGCAAGAAGAAAGACATCGAAGCCCGTTGCACCCAGATCCGCTCGCAGATCGACAACACCGAGTCCGACTATGACAAGGAAAAGCTGCAGGAACGTCTGGCCAAGCTGGCCGGCGGCGTTGCGGTCATCCGCGTCGGCGGCGCGACCGAAGTCGAAGTGAAAGAGCGCAAGGACCGCGTTGACGACGCCCTGCACGCCACGCGCGCAGCCGTCGAAGAAGGCATCATCGCCGGAGGCGGCGTCGCTCTTCTGTACTCGACGAAGGCTCTGGACAAGCTGGAACCCGATAACGACGACCAAGAAGTCGGTATCGAGATCATCCGCCGCGCCATTCAGGCCCCGATCCGTCAGATCGTGGAGAATGCAGGCAAGGAAGGCTCGGTCATCGTCGGCAAGCTGCTGGAGCAGAAGGACTTCAACTTCGGCTACGATGCGCAAGGCGACAAGTATACCGACCTCGTCAAGGCCGGGATCATCGACCCCGTGAAAGTCGTCCGCACCGCGCTGCAAGATGCGGCATCGGTTGCCGGTCTGCTGATCACGACCGAGGCGATGATCTGCGAAGCGCCCGACGATAAAGCCTCCGGCGGCGGCCATTCTCATGGCGGCGGCATGGGCGGCATGGGCGATTTCTAAGCGCTCCCGTCTTAAGGATTACAGAAAGCCCCGCGTCTGCGGGGCTTTTTTTGTGGGTATTCTAGCTTTGAGAATGTATTCTTGTTCGACTGGAAAGATTGGTGCCATGCGACTCTTTGTTTTTCTTGTTTTGTTTTTTCTGACGTCTTTGCAAGCTTTTGCGCATAATGCGGATCGTCCTGATATGACAGAAGAGCAGAAAAAAATCTGTCGCGCCCATCCCTATGAGAAGCTTTATGATGCGCTAGAGACGGGGAGTTATGATGCCCTCGTTACTTTTATTCGTTGTACGGAATTTCATGATGGCGGGAATCTTGAAGATTTGATTGTGCTTTCCGGGCTTTTTCTTTTAAAAGATCCGTTTGTGTATGTTTACATTCTTGAGCATGAGGATATTTGTGAGCCTTGTCTTGAGAATTTTTTTGTTATGCGGCATTGGGATCTCGTTGATGATGCTGAAGGGACGCGTAAGAATATACTCAAAAAGATTGATGCTCTTAAAACGCTTGAGCCTTCGAGGGTAAGAGATTTCGGGATTAAGGTTTTGGAAGAGAGCTTTGAATCTTGGCGCGATATCGAAAGCGATTCAGATGGTCAATAAGCCTTTTTTGTTTGACAGTTTTTTGCCGGAACGCGTAGGTTTTTCGCATGTCTTTACAGGAAGATGAATATTCATTTGCGCTGGCCGTCGGGGACGAGATCGCGATCACCGACCCGAAGACGTCCGCCGTGTTCAAAGCGAAGGTCGTGGGCGCGGATACGTACCGCGAGGTGACGGCGGCGTTCAACAGCGCCGAAAAGGGGCAGGGACTCAAGAATAGCTGGGTGAGTTATACACTGGTCTCCGACGATGCGCCGCCGGGGTGGGGCAACCGGTTCTGGGCTGTGGATAGCCAAAAGGATGCCGAGAGCGGCGCGCCCAGATTGCCGGAGGTGAAGCGGTCGTTCTATGTCGCGTCCGATCAAGAAACACGGCCCGAGGGTTTCGCGTTCGAGGACCGGATGAGCGGGCGGGTGGATTTGAGCGTCGCCGGGGAAGCCCTGCATTCCGTTCAGGCCGAGGGCGGGGCGAGCGAGGCGCACGGAACTTTGTTCACCTTCCGCAAGACAGAGTCCGGCGAGATCTGGGCCGAGGAAGTTTTCCTTGATGAAGCGCAGGAGCCGCAACGGATGGTGTTCGAGGCGAAGTTCGACGTGCCGTTCGAGCGGTTGCCGTGATTATTTCCTACACCTCGAAATCGGGCGGGACGCTGAGCTCGATCGTATCGAGCGGCGTGGACATCGCCGGGACGAAGCCGCGTTTGTAGCGGTCCATGCCTGTGGTTTCGGAGCCGCCGAGGCACATGAATTCCGCGCCTTCCTCCATCATTTTTTCCGCCGACACGACCGTGAGGTAGGTCGCAAGGTTGGTCATGTCAAAGTCGCTGACCTGCGAGGCGAAGAGGTTAGCGGTGCGACCGCCGTTCGATTCCGGTTCCCAGATCGAGAAGCCCTTGTCCTGTCCGTTCACGGAGACGATCAGGCCGCGCAGATGCAGGTCCTGCTGGTCCACCGCGAGCTTGGCCAGGTAGTTGAAGTAATTCGTGCGCAGATCGTACGTGTCGTAATGGTTGGTTTTGGCTTCCCATTCCTGCGCCAGGGATTGCAGAGCGCCGACGTCGCGGTTGAAATCAAGCTCGCGCGTCATGGCGGAGGAGCGAAGGAATTTGTTCATCGTCTGGCGGATGCGCGCGTAATCCTTGCCTTCGCGTTTGATGAGATCGGCGCAGTTGATGGTGTGGACGGGATAGGTCCAGTCGAGCACGGTTTCTGTCGTGCGGCTGGCGCGGATTTGCGGGTAGCGGGTCTGGATTTCCTCAAGCGGCCAGTCTCTGGGGGTGCGGCCGACGCGGAAACTCATGCCCGTATCGCGCACGTCGCGAAGGAATTTTGCAATCGCGTCCAGCGGCTGATCACCGAAGGGCGGGAAAATGACAACCGTGTCTTTGAGGTTGGGATGCAGGCAGAAAAAGAAGGTTGTGAATTCCTGACCCTCGCCGGCCATCTTGTTCATCCAGAGGCCGCGACGGCCTGTCAGCGCATAATAGGCGGGGGAGTGGGCGTAAGGGTCGGTTGACGCCGCCAGAGAAAAAGCCATTTTCATGGAGGTCAGATCGGAGATGCCGATCTTCGTAACGTTATCCAACCCATTAACTGTACGGGCGAACTCTCTCTCCTTGTCGGTGGCGAGATTATCGTTGCCGACGGATTGATAGAGGATGCGCGCTATGTCTCTGCTTTTGAGTGCGTCGTTCATTTTACTCTTAAATCTACTCTAAAGCTTTTCAGGAGACGGGCTTGCCGTTATCCCAAAGCATATTAAAAAAGCTTTTCATGCCTTCCGCGAAAAAAACGTTATCCAGCAGAAGGACCTTGTTCTGAGGATCACGCAAAGCCAGCGCAATTCTCGTTTTGTATATAAAGACCGTATGCGGGCTGAAATATTTCTCGGGGATCGTCCGGTACCAGGATTTGGGCGCGATGAAGGTCTTTTCATCTTCGCGCACCAGAATGCGCTCCGTGATGCCCGTCTTTTTCATGCGCTCGATGTGCATAAGGGTGTAGTCGTAGTTTTCTTTTTCGCTCTGCGAAATCTCGGTGATGCCCAGAAGAAGAACTTCGCCCTTGTCGTGTTGCAGGGTGTGGAAGATGTCGTCCTGAAGTCTGCGCAGGCAGTCCTCGCCCTCGAAAACGATCAGCTTGTCCTGAACCCTCTGGACCCCGCCTGAAATGAACAGGATACCGGCGTTGTCGAAGGCGCGGGTGATTTTCTCGATTGTGCTGGAGTTGGGCTGGTTGGTGCCGTTCTCAATCCGGGCGATCCCGGTCTGCGACAGACCGGCCTGTTGGGCCAATTCCCCTTGGCTCCACCCAATCAAAGCGCGGGCAGCGCGGATCTGTTCAATCGTCGGCATGCAAAAAATAACCCAAACACTACATAATTTCTGCGTAACCCAGAATTTATAAGAGATTTGGCGGGTTGTGTCCATATCGCTTATATTAGGATGTGCAAATAAAATGTATCAAAAGACAGAAAAAATGAATTTAAATCTTGACATTTTTATGGCAAAGCCCTAAACATAATCAAGGTTGGGATTATACATAATCTATAAAGAATGACGTTTCCGGACGGACATTCCTCTACAGAATATCCCTTCCTTATCGTGATCCCCACACACACGATACTGCGTAAAAAAAGTTGGCCTCCGTGCCAACTTTTTCTTTTTCTGTATGTATTTTTTTGGCTCTGAGGCTTGGTTTCTTGTTGGCTGTACGTTTTTATGACTCGCTTTATCGCTTCGGCGGGCGGAATCGGGTATGGTGGGCGCGATAGAGTACTCGTCGGATTTTTCAGGTGTGAGGAGCGTTTTCCATGAGCAAGCAGCCCGGATTAAAGACGTCGCCCGGAGAAAGCGCCGCCACAAAAAAGACATCTTTTGGTCCCAATCAAGCCGGAAAATTGTCCTCGCCCAGGCGTCGTAGGGATGTTTTTATTTTGGTCGCTGGGATCCTGGTTTTTCTCTTTGTCGCGACCTTTATTGTCATAGGCGAGGTCAGAAAGCAGGGTCCATCGAATCAGGCGACGGTTGAGTCGGCGGCGGTTTCCGAATCCGAATCCTCCTCGAAAGTGCAGCCTGAAATCTCCCAAACAGCTCAGGATGTCTTGGTACAGAAACAGGAAAACAACGACGCAGACTCGTCTTTGAATGATCCGGAGGAGGTTTGCGTGGGTTGTATGAGTGAGCCGCAGATGCTGTTAACATCCCGCCCGGACGAGTCGAAGCTTCGTCTGCCCGGCGTCAAGGATCTGCGCGGGCGTTGGGTTGCCCGCATGCAGGATGCCACTGCCGAGGCGGTTTTCGATCAAGCCCGGTTCCAGATTATTTACGCTGGCCGTCATGAGGGCGGCATCCGGCGTTATGTGCGCGGCTATTATTCTTTTGACGAGTCGAACGGTGTTATAAGTCTTAAACCAGCCCATAAGGAGGAAGAGCCGGAGTCTGTTCCGGGCGTCTTCTATCAGGTTCTGACGCTGCGTTACTTTGATGTCATCGTTCGTACCGATTCCGGTGCGACGTTCCAATACTGGACGGCTCCGCCGGATATGCTGGCCTCGCGGCAGATTTTCCCGCTGCTCTCGTTTACGGGCATTGAAGATAATCCCTATCTTGTCTGGGAAAAGGTTCAATAGGGTTTGAGCCATGCCTGAGCTTCCCGAAGTCGAAACCGTCAAAGGCGGGCTTGAGAAAGCGCTGCTTGGACAACGCGTCCGCAGTGTACGCGTTTTTCGCAGCGACCTTCGCGTTCCGGTTCCTGATGATTTTTGCAAAGCCCTTGCTGGTTGTGTCGTTACGCAGATTCTCCGGCGTGGGAAATATATCGTCGGCGTTCTGGATTCGGGCCGGGTTTTCATTTTGCATCTGGGCATGTCGGGCCGGGTAAGGATTTACGGCTCCGGGCTGCCCGCGCACCTTGAAAAGCACGATCATGTGACGATCGAAGCTGAGAACGGCACTGGGGTCGTCTATCACGATCCAAGGCGATTCGGTTTTTTGATTCTGGGGCAAGCGGAGAGTTGGGAGACGTCTGCGCCGTTCGACCAGATGGGGCCCGAGCCGCTGGCGGGGAATAATGTTTTTAACGGTGCGGTTTTGCATCAAGCGCTGGCGGGCCGCAAGGGGCCGATCAAAACGGCGCTGCTTGATCAAAGCGTTGTCGCCGGACTGGGCAATATATATGTGTGCGAGGCGCTTTACGATTCCGGCATCGCGCCCGAGCGGTCCTGCGCCACCATCGACGAGGATCTTTGTGCGCGCCTAGCGGAGAGCATCCGCGCCATCCTGCTGCGGGCCGTGGCGGCGGGCGGTAGCACCCTTCGGGATTATCAAAAGACGGACGGGTCGCTGGGCTATTTCCAATACAGCTTTTCCGTTTACGATCGCGAGGGCGAGCGCTGCGGCGGGTGCGATTGCGCCGAGGGATCTGTGGTCAGAACCGTTCAGGCGGGGCGATCAACTTTCGCCTGCCCGGTCAAGCAGGTATAATGACGGGCATGACCATACCCATACCCATACTCAGGGGTTTATCCGTGTCCCGATCGAGCGCTTCCCTTTTACGGATCTTTTTATGCAGCCTGGCTTTGTATCCGGTTGGTTTCTCGGCTTCTGTTTACGCCCAGGCCGGGGACGGGCTGTCCGGTCTTGATCGCGACGCCGCGTTTTTCTCCAGTCTTGAGGATATTCCCCTTATGCCCGGTCTGAGCGAGTTGCCCGGGCACGGGATGGTGTTCGACAAGCCCGAGGGGCGGATCGTCGAGGCTTTGGCCCTGACCGAAGGTCTGCCCCATAAGGATATTCTTGTCTATTACGGGGGGACCTTGCCCCAGCTTGGGTGGGGGCGGGTCAGCGATACGCGCTTTTTCCGGGAGGGGGAGGTGCTGGAGATCGGTTTTACCCGGGTTGCCGAGGGGGAGGCCGTGCGCTTTCTGATTCGGCCTGTCCTTTAGGGGCCTGATTCGGGGTGATTCGCGCGTATCGTGAAAAACTCATGAAACACTTGACAGGGCGGGGTTTTCGCGAGTATTACTCTTGCTCACTTGGCGCAGAAGGCGGCCTTGCGCGGTTTCCCGTGCGAGGGTTTTAGAGGCACTCTGGCCATTGTAGGAAATTTTTCCTGTGGATAATTTAGTGTATATCTCAGTTGCCACAGGATATTAGGATAACTCAATAGACACTTGAAAAGGTTTAGAAATGGCAAACCATAAATCGGCAAAGAAGCGCACGCGCCGCAACGCGAGCCGGATGGAAGTTAACAAATCCCGCAAGAGCCGCATGCGCACCTTCGTAAAGAAGGTCGAACTGGCGATCGAATCCAAGGATGCAAAACTCGCGCAAGAGGCTCTGAGACTCATGCAGCCGGAACTTTCGCGGAGCGTTTCCAAGGGGCTGATTCACAAAAATGCTGCGGCCAGAAAACTGTCGCGGCTGACCGCAAAGGTGAAGGCTCTCGCGAGCTGAGTTTTGCGTGTGCGGCGTTTTTATGCTGCATGTTTATCTCTCTGATTTTCTAAATTTTTTTTAAACTCCTTGTCTTCCGGCAAGGAGTTTTTTGCTGCACAAAAAATTCGCGCAGAAAAAAATTTCTTTTTTCTCTGTTCGTTTTTTGTTCGTATTGCATGACGGCAAAAATTTAGTGTAGGGTGAATCAATCACAGAGATATGAGCAAGTGGCCTCAGGAAACTTTCCAGGAAAGTTTGCCGTACTCTGATCTTAATCTCAGCGTACCGTGCGCAATGTTTTCGCACAGTGATCTGAAATTATCAGCATAGCCGATGTGTATAACTTCGGCGGCATGTAGGGGATGGCCTCTAAAACGTAGTCTCTCGGGGAAGCTGCAGCAAGTTTTAGACAGGTCTCACGTTACCAGATTTTAGACACAGGCAGCGTTGCGTATGCAATTTGCTGACGGGCTTCTTTTGCCTTGATGTGCTGCTTTTGTCTCAAATCTGCCCCGCGTCTGCGTTGTGTGTGTGTTCTTGGTCATTAAGCGAAGTAATTTTTTATTTGTGGAGAGAAAGTAATGCCGGAAGTCGTGGGAAAAACGTCAGCTCAATCGAAGGCGGGCCAAAAAAATCTTGAAGGTACGCCGCTTGAGCCGACGCCGGAGATTCAGGGGCTATGGAATAATGTTCATACCGCTATGCGTAAGGAATTCGGGGAGGCGATTTTCAGAAGCTGGCTCAAGCCTCTGACCCTTCGCGCTTATTATCATGGAACCATGGAGGTGTCTGTTCCGACGCGTTTCATGCGGGATTGGATTCACACTCACTATGCTGAGCGGATTACGCAGATGTGTGCTCAGGAGAATCCTGACATTCGACGTGTGCAGATTGTGGTTGTCCAGAATTCTAGTCAGTCCGAGTCAAGGGAGCCAACCGCAGCAGAGGCCGAGAGCGAGGCTCGTAAGGCCAATCAAAATAACCGCGACGGTATTGCTTCGGTCTCTTCGCCTCTGGACCCGCGTTTTACCTTCGACGGGTTTGTTGTCGGAAAGCCGAATGCTTTGGCGCATGCCGCCGCGCGCCGCGTGGTCGAGAGCATGAGCGTTCCCTTCAACCCGCTGTTTCTTTATGGCGGCGTTGGCCTTGGGAAAACGCATCTGATGCATGCGATTTCTTGGGCGATGCAGGAAAGCTGGCCGGACAAGCTGGTCATGTATCTTTCCGCAGAGAAATTCATGTACCAGTTCGTTAAGGCGCTGCGCGCGAACGACACGATGAATTTCAAGGACCAGTTCCGCTCCGTGGATGTTCTGATTATCGACGATATCCAGTTCATCGCCGGCAAGGAATCGACTCAGGAAGAATTCTTTCACACGTTCAACGCTCTGGTGGACCAGAACAAGCAGATCATCATCTCGGCCGACCGGGCGCCCAGCGACCTGACGGGCATCGACGAGCGGCTGCGTTCCCGCCTTGCGTGGGGCCTCGTGGCGGATATTCACCCAAGTTCCTATGATCTGCGGTTGGGCATTCTTGAATCCAAGCGCGAGCGTCTCGGCGCAACCGTGCCCGACAGCGTTCTGGAGTTCCTGGCGCTTAAGGTTACGTCGAACATTCGCGAGCTTGAGGGGGCGTTGAACCGGATTGTCGCGCATTCCGAAGTTGCCAAGCAGGAGATCACGCTGGAGACGACGCAGGAAGTGCTTCAGGACCTGCTTCGCGCCCACGACCGCAAGATCACGATCGACGAGATCCAGCGCAAGGTCGCCGAGCATTACAATCTGCGGGTTTCGGATATGCATTCGGCCCGCCGCGCCCGGAACGTCGCGCGTCCGCGTCAGGTGGCGATGTATCTGGCGAAGATCCTCACTTCCCGTTCCTTGCCCGAAATCGGGCGGAAGTTCGGCGGTCGGGATCACACCACGGTCATGCATGCGATTCGCAAGGTCGAGCAGCTTATGAACGAGGATGCACAGATCGCGCAGGATGTTGAAGTCGTTCGCCGTGCGCTTACGGGCTAAGTTTCCTCAGCGGGCCAACAAGACCTATCAGAGAAAATCCCCCGCTTGCGCGGGGGATTTTTTTACACGAGTGAAGGTGGCACTCATCAAAAACTCTTACGCATAGAGTGACGTAGTGATTCTGCTCAGCGCTCCAAGGCGACATCGAAGTCGAGGTCGCTTTCCTCGGTTACAAAGAAATCGGGGGTTAGGCTCAAGTCTCGCGCTCTGGCTTTTAATTCACGGGCTGTCTTTTCAAGTTCGGCGACGCCTACCGATTCGATCAGCGCCTTCACCCGCGCATGGGCGGGGCTGGGCCATTGCGAGAGGCGCACCCATTTGTAATCCTGATGCTCCTGTCCGGCATCGCCTTCAAGATCAGGAACGAAGGGCTTCTCCACGTAGGTCATGGTGTAGAGATATTGCTTGCCTTTATCGGGCGCCGGAACAAGGGCGATGGGTGCGATGACGGGCTGGTCCGTGCGGTATCCTGCCTCCTCGGCCGTTTCGCGAATCGCGCCCTCAAGAAGCGTCTCGTTTTTCTCAACGCCTCCGCCGGGCAGTCCCCAGTGATTCGGCTCGGGGTTTTTGTCCGCTGCCCTCAATAGAGCGAGCGCATACCAATCCCCGTTATGTTCGGTTACGATGAAGTTGCTCGCCGTTGCCTTGCGAATCGCAGGCGTGGGCGTGAAGGTCGCGTTCGCGACCTCAAGAAGATTTGCAGATTTCATAAAAAGGTTCCGTCCTCCGTGGCATATGAAGGGTAAAAAACTTTTTGCTGCTGTGCAAGAAAAAAGAAAGTTTGCCTTTTCCTAACAATGAGTTATAAGATTTAATCTTTCATGGTGCGTTTCGGGTCGAAGCTTTTTCGCGAGCGCAGGCCTTGTTTTTTTTCGCGCCGTTGCGCATAACCGGAACATGACGAACACAGCTTATTCCCTTGATTTTGTTAAGACGCTTTATGCGCGGCCCCTTCTGGATCTGGTCTATGAGGCCGCGTCCGTTCACCGGGCGAATCACGATCCGCAGGACATGCAGATGTGTACGCTGCTCTCGATCAAGACGGGCGGATGCGCGGAGGATTGCGGATATTGTTCGCAGTCGATTCATAACAACGCCGATCTCGAAAAAGAGATTTTGATGAAAACCGATGACGTGCTGGAGCAGGCGCGCAAGGCGAAGGAATCGGGTTCGACCCGTTTCTGTATGGGGGCGGCGTGGCCGCGCGTGCTGGACGGGAAGGCGTTTGATCGTGTGTGCGATATGGTGAAGGGTGTCTCCGATATGGGGCTTGAGGCGTGTTGCACGCTTGGCATGCTGACCGAGGCGCAGGCGGTCAAGCTTAAGGAGGCCGGGCTGACGGCTTATAACCACAATCTCGATACGTCGCGCGAATTTTACGACAAGGTGATCACGACGCGCACCTATGATGATCGTCTGGATACGCTCAAGAACGTGGCCAAGGCCGGAATCGCGGCGTGTTGCGGCGGGATACTGGGGCTCGGTGAGCGGGAAGAGGACCGGATTTCCCTTCTGCATACGCTGGCCAATCTCAACCCGCAGCCGGAATCGGTGCCGATCAACGTGCTTGTGCCCGTCGCGGGAACGCCGCTTGAGAAGCAAAAGCCGATTGATATTTTCGAGTGGATCCGCTGTATCGCGGTGGCGCGTATTTTGATGCCCAAGGCGATGGTGCGGCTTTCCGCAGGACGTCTTACGATCTCCAAGGAAGCGCAGGCGCTGGCGTTCATGGCCGGGGCGAACGCGATCTTTACGGGCGAGAAGCTGTTGACCACGCCGAACCCCGAAAAGGACGCGGATTACGGGTTGCTGGCCGAGCTGGGCCTCAAACCGCGCGCGCCTTATAAGGACGGCCCGGAGCCTGCCAAAGAGCGGGCCGACGCGGCCTGATTGCTTGCCTGCGCCGGGGCTGCTCTGGTATGAGCAAGCATGGGCAAATTCAGTAAAACTCTTGATTCTCTTAAAACGCAGGGCCGATACCGGAGCTTGGCGCTGCCGGACGGGGTGGACCTGACCTCAAACGATTATCTCGGCATGGCGGCGCATCCGGCGCTGCGGCGGGCGGCCATCGAGGCGCTTGAGGGCGGACTTGATCTTGGCGCGGCGGGTTCGCGTCTTTTGCGCGGGCATATGCAGGCGCATGCCGAGCTTGAGTCTTACGCGGCGGATTATTTCGGGGCGGAGCGCGCGCTTTATTTTTCCAGCGGGTTTCAGGCGAATCTCGCGTTGTTTACAGGGCTGCCGGACCGGCACGACGCTGTGATCTACGATTCGCTCGTCCATGCGAGCGTGCGGGACGGTTTGCAGGCGGGAAAGGCGCGGGCGATCAAGTTCGCGCATAACGACCTCAACGATCTGGAAGACAAGATCAAGCTTGCGCGCGATCAGGCGCAAAGTCTCTTCATTGCTGTGGAGTCGGTTTATTCGATGGACGGCGATGTCGCGCCTTTGCCCGAGATCATGGCTCTGGCGCGGCGTTTTGACGCCGTTCTGATCGTCGATGAGGCGCATGCAAGCGGGATTTACGGTGAACGCGGGCGGGGCTTGTGTTGGGACATTATTCAGGCGCAGGGCTATGAGAAGCTGATCACCCTGCATACCTGCGGGAAGGCGATCGGCGTTGCGGGCGGCTTGGTGTGTGCGCAGGCGGAGGTGATCGATTACATCATCAACTGCGCCCGGCCGTTTATTTATTCGACCGCGCCAATGCCGTTGCAGGCGCTGCTGGTGCGGAAATCGCTTGAGATTCTGGATACGCAAGACGGGCAGGCGCGACGTGCGCGGCTGCTTGAGATTTGCGCGCGGGCCAAGGTTTTACTGGGCGGCCCGGGGACGCAGATCGTTCCGGTCATTCTGGGCGGGGATGAACGCGCGGTCGCGGTCGCGCGGGCCTTGCAAGCCGAAGGGTTCGATGTGCGGGCGATCCGTCCGCCGAGCGTGCCGGAAGGGACGGCGCGGCTTCGGGTTTCCCTGAGTTCGGAGCTGGCGGTCGATGATCTGGAGCGGTTTGCGGCGTTGCTCGCGCCGCATCTCACGCAGGAGCGGGCGGCATGAGCAAGCGGTTCGTCATCTCCGGAACGGATACGGATGCGGGGAAGACGGTTTTTTCCGCCGCGCTGATGCTGGGTCTTGCAAAGGCGCATTACTGGAAGCCCTTGCAGTCGGGCGTGAGCGAGGGCGTCGATACCAAGACCGTACAGACTCTGACCGGATTGCCCAAGGAGCGGTTTTTTCCCGAAGCCTATATTTTCAGCGAGCCGCTCTCGCCGCACCGCGCGGCGGAGATCGACGGGACGGAGGTCGACATGAGCCGCTTGTCGGCGGAACGGATTCCCGATGCGGACGGGCCGTTGCTGATCGAGGGCGCGGGCGGGCTGATGGTTCCGGTCACGCGCAAGAATTTGCAGATCAATCTTTATCAGACATGGCAGATTCCGGTCATTCTGGTGGCGCGGACGGGGCTGGGGACGATCAACCACACGCTGCTCTCCGTCGAGGCGCTTCTGGCGCGGAAAATCCCGGTGCAGGGCATCGCGTTCAACGGCCCGGAGAACGACGACAATATGCGCACGATTGCGGAGCTGTGCAAGGTCAAGGTGCTGGGGCGGCTGCCGAGGCTGGAGACGCTCAACGCGGCGACGTTGAAAGCGGCGTTCGCGGAGCATTTCAGGGTGGAGGATTTTGTTTGAGACAAAAAACCTCCCCCCTTTGGCATCCGTTCACGCAGCACGGCTTGCAGCAGGAGATCATTCCGGTCGAGCGGGCGGAAGGCGCGTATCTCTATACACAGGACGGGCGGCGGATCATTGATGCGATCTCCTCGTGGTGGGTGGTGACGCACGGGCATTGCCACCCCAAAATCGTCGAGGCGGTGCGCGAGCAGGCGGGCAGGTTGGATCAGGTCATCTTCGCGGGGTTCACGCACGAGCCGGCAGAGCGGCTGGGCGAGAAGCTCCTGAGATTCGCGCCGGAGGGTCTGTCGCATGTTTTCTATTCCGACAGCGGATCGACCGCCGTCGAGGTCGCGCTCAAGATGGCGATCGGATATTGGGCGCAAACGGGCAAGGCGCGGCGCAAGGTTCTGGCGCTCGAAGGCGGCTATCACGGGGATACGTTCGGGGCGATGTCGGCGGGCTCGCGCAGCGTCTATAGCCGCGTGTACGAGCCTTTCCTGTTTGAGGTGACGCATCTGCCGTTTCCGGCTGCTGAGCAAGAGGGCAAGACGCTGGAGGCGCTAGAGGTGTTTCTCAAGGCGCACGGGCAGGATACGGCAGCATTTATATTCGAGCCGCTGGTTCTGGGCGCGGGCGGGATGTTGTTTTATACGCCGGAGGTTCTTGGGCGGATGGCGGCGCTCTGCCGAAGCTATGGGGTGCTGTTGATCGCGGACGAGGTGATGACCGGATTTGGCCGCACGGGCACGATGTTCGCCTGTGAGCAGGCGGGGTTCGCGCCGGACCTTATGTGTCTCTCCAAGGGGCTGACTGGCGGCTTCCTGCCGATGGGGGCGACGTTGGCGACCGAAGCCATTTACAGGGCGTTTTATCACACGGACCGGGCGAAGATGTTTTTCCATTCGACCTCGTTCACCGGAAACCCGCTTTCATGCGCGGCGGCGCTGGCCTCGCTCGAAATCTGGGAGGCGGAGCCGGTTGCGGCGCGGATCGCGGTGATCACGCAGGCCCATCAGGCGGCTGCGGCGCGGTTCATGGGGCGGGGGGATGTCGAGAACGCCCGGGTTCTGGGCTGTATCCTCGCGCTGGATATCCGCGAGGTCACGCAAGGCTATCTGTCTGAAATCCAGCCCTTTTTATATAAAACCCTGATGTCGCGCGGGGTTCTCTTGCGCCCGCTGGGCAACACCGTCTATATTTTGCCTCCGTACTGTGTAACCGCCAACGATCTGGACACGATCTATGAGTGCATCGATTTCGCCCTGGACCGCCTCGGGCATGAGAGACGAAAACAAGCGGTTTGAAGCGCCTGTTCGGGCGTTTCTAGAAGCGATCGTGCGCGACCCCGCTGCCCATGCGCGGTTCATGAACATGCTTTCGATGCTTGAGCATATGGGCAGCCGTAAGATCATGCTCTCGCAGATGAACCGCACGTTGACCGAGGAAACGCTTTCGCATCTTTCCGAAGAGGCCCGCCATGCCTATTTCTTCAAGCGCCATGCGGAGCGGATCGGCGGGGAGAAGCTGGACGGGTTTACCGACGAGAACGCGATGTGCCGGATTCCGGCGGCGATGTATTTCGGGCGGCTGGATGCGGGGATCAGCAAGGAGGTCGGCGACGAGGCCGCCTATCAGTGGGTTTCTCTGATCATCGAATTGCGGGCGTGCTGGCTTTACGAGATTTATCAGGAGGTTCTGGAAGGGGCGGACGTAGCGCTCTCGCTCAAGGCGCTCTTGGCGGAAGAGGACCAGCATCTGGCGGATATGTTCGCGCAGTGCGGCGGGCGGCATGATTTGCTCAAGAAGCTCAGCGCTTATGAAACGGCGCTGTTTGCCAAATTCTGGGCCTTGCTTGAGCAAGAGCTTCCCGCAAGGCAGGCGGCCTGATCATGTCCGACGCGATCAAGCCCACCATTCAATCCATCAGTGCGGAAGTGCGCTCCGAGCTGTCTTCCTATTTTCAGGAACTGGCGTCCGAATTCGGAGAAGAGGCCGTGCAGCCCGAGCGTTCCTTGCGGGCCGTCGAGGTTTTTCTGGCTGCGGCGGCCAACCATCCGCAGGAGGATATCATCGCGGCGTTCGCGGATGTTCGCACGCCCGATGAGGTCGCCGCGCTCTATCAGGAAGCCTGGGCCAACATCAACGGCGACAATAAATTGTTCCTTCAGGTCATGGGCGCGGCCCGTGCGCTCGAGATCAAACCCGAGCAGATGGGCTTTGGTTAATTTTTTTATGAATATCGTGACTCCGGCGGCTTTAGGGGCTTTATCCCGCGTTTGCGGCTGTGCTAAGCTTTAATCACTTCGTAAAAATTTGAATCAGACGGGATTTCGCCATGAAGTTTGTCATTGACCGCGCAGCGCTCCTGAGATCGTTGAACCATGTGCAGAGCGCCGTCGAGCGCCGGAACACCATTCCTATTCTGTCCAACGTGCTGATGAAGGCGGACAAGGGGACGCTCAGCCTCTCCACGACCGATATGGACATGGAGATCAACGAGGCTGTGGCCGCGACCGTGCCGCAGAAGGGTGCGACGACCGCCCCGGCCCAGACGCTTTATGACATTATCCGCAAGCTTCCCGACAGTTCGCAGGTCGAGGTGATCCTGAATAAGGACGGCACCCAGATGACCGTGCAGGCCGGGCGTTCCGATTTTAAGTTGAGCTGTTTGCCCGTGTCGGATTTTCCGGAAATATCGGTCGGTGAGTTGCCGGTCTCGTTTTCGGTTCCGGCGGCCGAGCTGCGGGCTCTGATCGACCGCACGCGATTTGCGATGTCAACCGAGGAAACCCGCTATTACCTGAACGGGATTTTCGTGCACGAGGCGGAAAGCAACGGTCTTCCCGTCCTGCGGGCGGTGGCCACGGACGGGCATCGTCTGGCGCGTTTCGAGATGCCGTTGCCGGAAGGGGCGGCGGGCATGCCCGGCGTGATTATTCCGCGCAAGACGGTGGGCGAGCTTCGCAAGCTGATCGACGAGGCGGCCGACATGATTAAAATTTCGCTGTCCGAGAACAAGATCCGGTTCTCGTTCGACCATATCGTTCTGACCTCCAAGCTGATCGACGGGACGTTCCCCGACTATCAACGCGTGATCCCGCAAGGGAACGACAAGGTGATCGAGGTCGATCCGAAAGTCTTCACCGGCGCGATCGACCGGGTTTCCACGATTTCCGACGGAAAGTCGCGCGCGGTTAAGATCGCGCTGCGCGGCAAGCAGATGACACTTTCGGCCAGTTCCCCGGAATCGGGAAGCGCGACGGAGGAGATGGAAGTCAACGGCGACACGACTTTGGAGATCGGCTTCAACGCCAAGTATCTTCTGGATATTACCTCGCAGATCTACGGGGACGGTTGCCGCATGACGATGGCAGATTCGGCCAGCCCGACGATTTTCCAGGATAACGGCGATCCCAGTGCCCTTTATGTTTTAATGCCGCTGCGGGTTTGACCGAGCGGCATTAAACGTAATGTCTTCCCAAGCAAGCCTTGGCGGTTTTAATTTGTGCCCGGGGCGGGTCCTTCGGGCTTGACGATTTCCACAACAGGTGTGGTTTTTCCGGCCTCGAACGTGATCTTGGCGACCGGTTTGCCGTCGTCATAGCAGGTCGCGACGTATGTTTGTGTCGGGGCGTTTGTCGTGCCTCTTCCGGCCGGTGCTGTGCGTTCGCGGGTTCTTCCTGCTGGTTGGCCGGATGCTCCGGCGCTCGTCACAAATGTATTTGAAATGTTGAGACAGTCTTCGACGGTTCCGATGCGGACCGGTCCGGTCACAGGAGTCGTTGTTGTCGCCGTTGCGGTTTCATTTGTCGTGGCCGTGCGTCCGCCCGTGCGTCCGCCTGTTCTACCGCCACCTTGTTGATCTCCGGCTGCGACGCTCTCTCTTCTGCTGCCGCGCGTGACTTCGGGCTGCGCAGCTGGTGTTCCCTCAGGGGCAGAGGCGCGATTGAAGACTACGCGCCCATCGGTCGTGGTGATGGAGATGCTGTCCGCCTCGATGGCTTTCAGGTCCACAGCCTGTTTATCCTGGCCAAGCGCAGACGTGGAAAGAAAAATGCTCAAACCTGCGGCGGTGACGAACTCTTTTAATTTATTGCCCATGATAATCCCCTCATATGCTCATTCTCTGAATATTTATATTATATGGAAATAGTATAAACCTGCCTAATCCGTCAAATATATAATTAAACCCATATAATCCGCTCCCTTTTAGCATATTTCTTCATTAAAAAGAACCATGGCGTGGATTCGGACCCTTAAACTGTCTTCCTTCAGGTCCTATGAAACGGCGGAAATCGCCGATCTGGGGGCCGGATTGCTGGTTTTCTGCGGCCTGAACGGGGCCGGGAAGACAAATATTCTTGAGGCCGTTTCCCTGCTCTCGCCCGGGCGGGGTTTACGCGGGGCGCGGCTGAGCGACCTTCAGAGGCAGGGGGATCAGAGCCCTTGGGCGGTTTCCGCCGAAATTCAGACAAAACATGAGGCCGTCCGGCTTGGGACCGGCATGGACCCGCAGAAGGGGCCCGAGAAACGTGCGGTGCGGATCAACGGCAAGAACGCCAAGGGGCAGGGCGTGCTGGCGGAGTATGTGTCCTGCGTGTGGCTGACGCCGCAGATGGACGGGCTGTTTCTTGAGAGCGCGCGGGAGCGGCGGCGGTTTCTGGACCGGCTGGTGTTCGGGTTCGATCCCGGCCATGCGGGGCGGGTGACGCGCTATGAGAATGCGCTGGCGCAGCGTTCGCGCCTGCTGCGCGAGGGGCGGGCGGATCCGGCCTGGATTTCGGCGCTGGAACAGCAGATGGCCGAGACGGGCACGGCGATCGCGGCGGCGCGGCTGGATTTTGCGCAGAGGCTGCAGCTCGCCTGCAACGCCGCCGATCATACGCATTTTCCGCGGGCAGAGCTTTCCGTCACCGGGATGCTGGAGCGCGGTTTATTAGAGCGCAAGGCGCTGGAGGTCGAGGAGGGGTTCCGGCATACGCTTTTGAACAGCCGAGAGCGCGACGCGGTGAATGGCGGGGCTGAGGCCGGGCCGCATAAAAGCGATCTCGACGTTTGGTATGCGGCTAAAAATATGCCGGCCGGGCAGTGTTCGACGGGGGAGCAGAAGGCGCTCCTGACCGGGCTGATCCTCGCGCATGCGCAACTGATCGCCGCCGAGCGGGGAGAGCCGCCGATTGTGTTGCTTGACGAGGTGGCGGCGCATCTGGACGAGGGGCGGCGGGCGGCGCTTTACGAGATTTTGGAATCGCTGCGCGCGCAGGTCTGGCTGACCGGGACGGATTCGGGTTTATTTGAAGCCGTTGCCGATCGCGCGGCGTTTTTTACCGTCAGCGGATCGGTGATTGAGAGAGGATAGAATTATGGCTCAACCCTGCATCATCACCGTGGCGCTGTGCGGTTCGGTTCCGCGCAAGGAGCATAACCCGGCCGTGCCGATCAGCGTGGCCGAGCAGGTGGAATCCGCGCACGAGGCGTTCGAGGCGGGGGCTAGCCTCGCGCATATCCACGCGCGGAACCCGGACCAGACGCCCTCGTCCGATCCGGCGTTTTTCGCGGCAGTGCAGGAGGGGCTGAAGAAACATTGCCCCGGCATGATCATTCAATTTTCCACGGGCGGGCGGGGCCGCGCGATGGAGGAGCGCGGATCGATGCTTCATCACAGGCCGGATATGGCGTCGCTGGCCACGGGGTCGGTGAATTTCCCGACGATCGTTTATGCGAACCCGCCGGAGCTGATCGACCATCTGGCCGCAGAGATGATTAAGTATGAGGTCAAGCCGGAGATCGAGATTTTCGATCTGCATATGCTTTACAACGCCGGGAAGCTGGTGGAGCGGGGGCTTTTGAAGCCGCCCGTGCATGTGCAGTTCGTGTTCGGGATCAAGAACGCGCTGCCCGCCGAGCGCCGGATTCTGGATTTTTATCTTTCGGAGTTGCCGCGCGTATTGCCCGGCGCGACGTGGACGGCGGCGGGAATCGGCAAGGCGCAGATCGAGGTGAACCGCTGGTGTTTAGAGCTAGGCGGGCATTGCCGCACGGGACTGGAGGATAATATCCGGCTGGATGCGGAGACGCTTGCGTCCTCGAATGCCGCGCTGGTCAAACGTACGGCGGATTTATGCGGGGATTATGGGCGGCGGCCTGCGAGCGTGAAAGAGGCGCGAGAGATTTTGGGTTTGTAGGACTTATTGAGGCTTAGGGTGCTTGAAGTCTTCAGGAACAATCCAGCTGCATCTGCTTTCAATAAATTGAATTACGCCTTGATCATTAAGTATAAGGCTATCCTCGCATTCCATCGTAGCTTCGAAAGTAGAATTTTCCATATTGTTAGGAATTTTCATTCTGTCTTTTGCCTGAGCGGATTTTCCATCTGGACTGATAGAAACAAACAAAAGTTCATGACCAATAGTCTTGAAAACTTCGCTAGATGCGTTCATAGCGTTGTAAATAAATTGCTGCCTATTTGCTTTTGATTCAAATGTTTTAGACAAGGTTCCGTCGCTTGCGGCAATAGGAGTTTTGTAAGTAACTGTGTAATTTGTATGAGTGTGATTCTCAAGAAAGCTTAAGCGCTTGCCTGTATCATTTTCTATCATCACAATCATGGACTGCTTATACAGTTCGCGAACGCTCTCTTCGCTAATTTTATCAAGACTCCAAGCTTGCTGAGCACAGCCTATGGAGAGGGTTGTGCAAAATAAAAAAATAGAATGTTTCCAAGCAAATTTTCTAAGCATCAATCCGTGACTTCAGCGCGTTGTCCTGAATGAATTCCCGTCTCGGTTCCACGACGTCGCCCATGAGGGTTGAGAAGATTTCATCCGCCTTGATCGCGTCGTTCACGGTGACTTGCAGCAGCGTGCGGGCGTTCGGGTCGAGCGTGGTTTCGCGCAGCTGTTCGGAGTTCATTTCCCCCAGACCCTTGTAACGCTGGGTCGTCAGACCCTTGCGTCCGGCTTCCAGGATGCGGTCATAGAATGCGGCGGGGCCGTTGATTTTGGCCAGAACCTTATCGCCGATGAAAATCTCGACAGGGCCGGAGAAGATCTCGCGCAGCCATTCCAGCGCGCCGTGCAGACGGCGGGCATCGGGGGAGCGGACGCGGTCGAGCGAGAGGCGAACCGTTTCCTTTACCCCGCGCACGTTGTGATGGAAGGTGTAGCCCTTTTCGGGTGAGAATTCGCCCTCCCATGTGCGCGCCTTTTCGGGTTCGCGCGCGTTCAGGCGTTCGACGGTGGTTTGTGCATAATTTTTGCCGATGGATTCGTCGGAAAAAACTTCATCACTGAAAGCGCCCGCGATTGCGGCCTGTTCCACCACGCGGCGGTTGCCCGTGCGTTGCGAGAGCGCGTTGATCGAGTTCCGCAGGGAGCGTGATTTTATAAGGAGGTCGCGCAGATCGTTGCCCGCGCGGGTCACGCCCTTTGCGTCCACAATGCGGGCTTCCTCAATCGCGGTATCGATCAGGTAATCCTCCAGCGCGCGTTCGTCCTTTAGATAAAGCTCGCCGCGATTGCCGCGCTTGACCTTATAGAGCGGCGGTTGCGCGATATAGAGGTATCCGCGCTCGATCACCTGCGGCATGTAGCGGAAGAAGAAGGTGAGCAGAAGCGTGCGGATGTGCGAGCCGTCAACGTCCGCGTCGGTCATGATGATGATTTTGTGGTAGCGGGCCTTTTCGATGTTGAATTCGTCGGGGCCGATGGAGGTGCCGAGCGCGGTGATCAGCGTGCCGACCTGTTCGGAGGAGAGCATCTTGTCGAAGCGCGCGCGTTCGACGTTCAGGATTTTTCCGCGCAGAGGCAGGATCGCCTGGTTGTAGCGGTCGCGGGCCATCTTGGCCGTGCCGCCCGCCGAGTCTCCCTCGACGATAAAGAGTTCGGAATTGGACGGGTCTTTCGAATAACAATCCGCCAGCTTGCCGGGCAGGTTGGATACGTCCATCACGCCCTTGCGCCGGGTCAGGTCGCGGGCCTTGCGGGCGGCTTCGCGCGCGGTGGCGGCTTCGACGACCTTGGAGACGATCTGTTTGGCTTCGGCGGGGTTTTCCTCCAGCCACGTGCCGAGCTTGTCGGCGATGGCGGATTCCACGACGGGGCGGACCTCGGAGGAGACCAGCTTGTCCTTCGTCTGAGATGAGAATTTCGGGTCGGGCACCTTGACGGAGAGCACGCAGGTCAGGCCCTCGCGCATGTCTTCGCCGGTCAGCTTGATCTTTTCCTTTTTCAGGATGCCCTTTTCCTCGGCGTATTTGCCAAGTACGCGGGTGAGCGCGCCCCGGAAGCCCGCGAGGTGTGTTCCGCCGTCGCGCTGGGGGATGTTGTTCGTGAAGCACAGCATGGTTTCATGGTAGGCGTCCGTCCATTCCATCGAGGCCTCGATCGTGATCGAGGAGGCGTCGTCATGCGCGCGGATGTTGATGGGCGGGTCGAACAGGGATTTTTTGGTGCGGTCGAGATATTGCACGAAGCTCTGGATGCCGCCCTCATAGTGCAGGTGGACGGTCTTGCGTTCTTCTTCGTTTTCGCTGCGGTTATCCGAAAGGTAGATGTTTACCCCGGAATTGAGGAAGGCGAGTTCGCGCAGGCGGTCTTCGAGCGTCTTGAAATCGAAATCCGTCATCGTGAAGGTGGCGGTGGAGGGCAGGAAGGTAACCTGCGTTCCGTTGCGTTCGTCCGGCCCGAGGTCGCGGATCGGCTTGAGCGGGGCCACGGCGTCTCCCCCCTTGAAGCGCATGTGCCATTCCTTGCCGTTGCGGCGGATATTCAGATCGAGAAACTCCGAGAGCGCGTTGACGACCGAGACGCCGACCCCATGCAGACCGCCGGAAACCTTGTAGGAATTCTGGTCGAACTTCCCGCCTGCGTGAAGCTGGGTCATGATGACTTCGGCTGCCGAGACGCCCTCTTCGGCGTGAATGTCCACCGGGATACCGCGTCCATTGTCGCAGACTGTGACCGAGCCGTCGGCGTTCAGCATCACGTCGATGCGGTCGCAATGGCCGGCCAGCGATTCGTCGATGGCGTTGTCCACGACTTCATAAACCATGTGGTGCAGCCCGGTGCCGTCATCGGTATCGCCGATATACATGCCGGGGCGCTTGCGCACGGCCTCCAGGCCACGCAAAACCTTGATGGAATCCGCGCCGTATTCGTTGCTCGCATCCATGTGACTGACTTTCCTTGCGGTCGACTCGCTCATATCAAAAAACTCACCTGTGAAATTCGGGAATAAAACGCGAATCAGCGGCCCTAAAAACCGCCGTTTTCCGCCATTTTCCGACTAGGTTTTAACCATTGCTTTTTATAGCATGGCGGGGGAGGGAAAAACAGCCGAAAAACGTTGATTTTCCAAGTTTTTAAGCGATTTTCAGGGGCCGAAAAGCCAAGCCTTTCCAAGGGGTTCAGAAAAGCCTCGTCAAGGCCGGGAAAACTTGCCATCCTGAGACGAACAAAAGGCCGAAACATGGACATCGACCCGCAGACCAACACGCCCGAAATTCTGGAGCGCAAGAAGCAGGACCAGCGCCTGATGAACGGGGTTCTGGCTCTGGTTCTGATCGTTTTCCTCGGGCATTATCTGTGGCAATTTTTTACGTTCGGCAAGTTCAACACGCTGCTCTATGTCGTGCAAGTCGGGATCATGGCCGTTTTGTTCCTGATCCGCGACTTTCCCAAGCGCACGTCGCTCAAGCCTTATGACTGGGCTGTCGCGATCGGGGGGACGTGGCTGCCGCTTTTGCTTCAGCCTCATAATCTGGCGGATATTCCGGTGTTCGTAGGGTTGCAGGCGGGCGGGCTGGCGCTGGCCATTCTTGGGTATCTCAGCCTGAATAAAAGCCTTGGCATCGTTCCGGCGTTGCGGGGGGTTAAGACGCGCGGCTTATACGGATTTGTGCGGCATCCGATCTATCTCGCCTATTTCATCGCCTACGGGGCGTTTTTTGCGCAGAATGTCAGTCTGTTCAATTTTGTTGTCCTGATGGGGGTTTATGTTCTTGATATCCTTAGGATTTTGGCCGAGGAGAAGTTTCTCTCCCAAAGCCCGGATTACGCGGCGTATCAGCAGCAGGTCCGCTGGCGGCTGGTTCCCTACGTCTGGTAGAGGCTTAAAAATCGCTTTCCTTTTTGCCGCGCTTCTGGCTTGATCGCCTGCATGACAGGCTCTCTTTTGAAATTTGTGCGCGATCATTTCCGAACCATGGAGGGGTATGTCTCCGCCGGGATGGAAATGGCGAAGGATCACACGAAAATCTTTCTCAACGCGAACGAGAATCCGTTCGAGTTGCCGGGGCTTGAGGGGTTGAACCGCTATCCCGAGCCGCAGCCCGCCGCGCTGCTGGAGGCGTTCGCGCAGACTTACGGTGTTGAGCATAATCAGATCGTGATCACGCGCGGGGCGGATGAGGCGATTGCGATCCTGATCCGCGTGTTTTGCGAACCGAACTGCGACTCCGTCATCATCACACCGCCGACCTTTGGAATCTATGGCGTGGACTCGCGTGCGCAGCCCGCGCATGTGATCGAGGTGCCGCTGCTCAAAACGCAAGGCACGTTCGCTCTGGATTCGGAGGGGATTATCACGGCCGCGAAAACCGCAGAAAATAAGGTAAAACTGGTCTTTTTGTGTTCGCCGAACAACCCCACGGGCACGTCGTTTTCGCATGAGACGATCTCTGAAATCTGCGAGGCGCTGGAAGGTCACGCTGTCGTTGTTCTGGATGAAACCTATGCCGAATTCGCGCAGGCGGGCAGCATGACCGAGGATCTGGCGAGCACGCCGAACCTCATCATCCTGCGCACGCTTTCCAAATCCTATGCGTTCGCGGGGATGCGGATCGGCTGCATGATCGCGGCGGATACGGATTTCATTTCCCTCGTGCGGACCAAGGCGCTGGAAACCTATCCGCTCACGCGGCTCAGCGTCGAGGCGGCGTTCCATGTGCTTTCGCCGGAGATCAAGGCCATCGCGCACGAGAACATCAAAAAGCTTTTGGCCGAGCGCGACCGGATGCGGGCGGCGCTGGAGAAATCCGCGCACGTGTCGTTCATCTATCCCTCGGATGCGAATTTCCTTCTGGTCGAGATGAAGGACGCGAAAGGGTTTTACGATTACGCCAAGCAGAATAACGTGATCTTGCGCGATTTCTCGTCGAAGGCGGGGACGGAGAATTGCCTCCGCCTGTCCATCGGCTCGCCGGAGGAGAATGAGGTGGTTCTCAAGCTTTTGGCCGAGTTCGATAAAAAATTAGGCTAAGTATTTGTTGAAATTAGACGTTTTCCCGCCTATATAGTGTTTCCATGTTGTCGATCGCGCAAAAATTGACGGAAGTGACGGAGCAGGCGTTCAGCGCGCTGGGCTTGCCTGTGGAGTATGCGCGGGTGACGGTTTCGGCGCAGGCGGAGACCGCGCAATTCCAGTGCAACGGCGCGATGCCCTGCGCCAAGGCGGCCAAGAAAAACCCCCGGCAGATCGCCGAGGAGGTGATCGAAAAGCTGCGGGAGATTGACGGCGGCAAGGTTTTTTCCGCGCTGTCCGTGGGCGGGCCGGGTTTCATCAACATGATTGTGACCGAAGATTTTCTGACCGCGCATCTGGCGGCGCTGGCGAAGGATGGGCGCAAAGGCGTTCCCGCGCTTTCCAAAGGCGAGACGGTCGTTCTGGATTACGGCGGGCCGAACGTGGCGAAAGCGATGCATGTCGGGCATCTGCGGTCTTCGATTATCGGGGATTCGCTGCGGCGGCTGCTTGGCGCGGCGGGATATGGGGTGATCGCCGATGTGCATCTGGGCGACTGGGGCACACCGATGGGGCAGATCCTCTCCGCGCTTGAAATCCGGCATCCCGATTGGGTTTATTTCGATCCGGCTTTTTCCGGTCCGTATCCGCATGAATCCCCTGTGACGATGGCCGATCTTGAGGAGACTTATCCGCTGGCGTCCAAGGCTTGCAAGGAGGACGAGGCGCGCGCCGAAAAGGCGCGGCAGGCCACCGCCGACCTTCAGAACGGGCGGCCCGGTTACCGGGCGTTGTGGCAGCATTTCGTTTCCGTTTCCGTTGCCGGCATGAAAAAGAATTTCGATGCGCTGGATGTGCATTTCGATCTCTGGAAGGGCGAGGGCAGCGTGCACGATCTGATCGCGCCGATGGTCGAGAATCTCAAGGCTAAAGCTTTGGCGCGGGAAGATGACGGGGCGCTGGTGATCGACGTGGCGACAGAAGGCGACAAGAAAGAGGTTCCGCCGCTGATCCTCTATAAGCGCGACGGGGCCGTGATGTACGGCACGACCGATCTGGCGACTCTCGTTGACCGGATGCAGGAGAACAAGCCCACCAAGATTATTTATGTCGTCGATCAGCGGCAGGGGCTGCATTTCGAGCAGGTGTTCCGCGCGGCGCGCAAGGGCGGGATCGTGCCCGATGCGGTCGAGCTGATCCACGCCGGGTTCGGCACGATGAACGGGCCGGACGGCAAGCCGTTCAAGACGCGGGCGGGCGGGGTGATGAAGCTTGAAGATCTTATCGCCATGGGCGTTGAAAAGGCGCGCGAGCGGCTGAAGGAGGCCAAGCTGGCCGAGGATATGCCGCAAGCCGAGAAGGAAGATGTCGCGCACAGGGTGGCCATCGCGGCGATCAAGTTCGCGGATCTGCAGAATAACCGCGTTGCGGATTATGTGTTCGATCTTGACCGCCTGACGATGTTCGAGGGCAAGACGGGGCCTTATCTTTTGTATCAGGCGGTGCGGATTAATTCGCTTTTGAAGAAGGCGGCGGAGCAGGGGGCGTTGCCCGCCGAGACGTTCATTTTGCAGGAGCCAGAGCGGCGGCTCGCGCTGCTTTTGTGCGAGATGCCGGATCATATCGCTTTGGCCGCGCGGAATTACGCGCCGCATATCCTGTGCGATTATGCGTATAAGGTCGCGCAGGAGTTCAGCAGTTTTTACGGCAACTGTCATATTCTCTCCGAGCCGGATGAAGCCCTGCGCGGCAGCCGTCTGGCGCTGTGCGCCCTTACGCACCGTCATTTGCAGGTTCTTCTCGCGCTGCTGGGCATCCAGATTCCCGAGCGAATGTAGTTTTCCGGTTTCTGAAAAAAGTTTTCAGGCGGATCAACGGGCTAGCTCCGGTGCTTTTCTTTTTATCCACAGGGCGATTGATCGGCGGATTTTTTCTGGCTATAGTCGGCCACCATGCTCGGATTACAGCACGTCAGAATTACGCCCTCGATGCTCAAGCTCGCCTGCGCGGTGGATGAGTTCAAGGGCGCGTGGACGGCGCTTGAAAATCACACCACTTCGCTGCAAATCCTCGGAGACGTTTCCAGTTTTGGCCGAAACCTCAAGGATGTCGCGGGTTTGTGGCAGACGCAGGCCATCGACGAGGATATGATCTGCAAGCTGCATACGGTTTTTACCGCCGCGAAGAGCATCAGTTCCTACCGTCAGGGTCCGCATACGCTCAATATCAGGCGCGGCGATTCCGTGATCGATAGTCTTGAGACGGCTACGCCCGAAGAAATCCGCGCGTTGATGCCCCGGCTTGTCAAATGGGTGAGCGAGGCGCTGGACAAGGGTGAGATTCATCCGCTGTTCGTCACTGCGATCTTTACGGCCGTGTTCCTGCAGCTTTGCCCGTTCGAGCGCGGCAATCAGAAGCTGGCGCGTGTTCTCGTTATCCTTCTGATGCTCAAGAGCGGTTATAATTACGCTCCGTACAGCCTGCTCGACCCCGTTTTCTCGGAGCGGGCGGAGGCGTATGCGCAGGCGCTGAAGCACACGCAGGAGACGCTGGCTTCGGGCCGGGTGGACTGGGATGTTTGGATCGGGTTTTTCCTTGAGGTTCTGGGCGATCAAAAGTCCGTTCTGCAAAAGCGTCTTGATAAAGGGCGGCCCGAAATCGCCAACATGCCTTCGCTTTCGACCAAGGTGCTTAAGCTGTTCGAGAAGCATGAGCGGCTCAGCATGAAGGAGATTGAGCGTTTGACGCGCGGGAAGCGTTCCACGCTGAAGCTGCGGCTGGGCGAACTGACGGACGAGGGATATCTGGTTCGGCACGGCAAAGCCCGCGCTACGTGGTACTCACGCGTCTAGAGCTGCGATCCGATCGTATTGATGTTTTTTGAAAAAACGGCCGCTATGAATTAGTGGCCGTTGCCGTTTTCGTCGCCGTTATCGCCGTTCCCATTTCCGTTACCGTTTCCACCCAGAAGAGATTTGGCGATTTCCTCACCAGCCTTCTTGAGGGCGTCTTCGGATTCAGTGGAAGCCGGTTGTTGTGCCGCTTCAGCCGGAGGCGGTGTTTGCGCGGGTTTGGCTGCGCCAAAGATGGCGGGTTTAGCAGGCTGATCCGCCGGAGCCGCTGCGGTGGGTGTTGCCGCAGGCGGTGTCGAGATCGGAGGCGCTGCCGGGGGTGTTGCTGCTTGCGCAGGTTTTGCTGCGCCGAAGATGGCGGGTTTAGCAGGTTGATCCGCAGGAGGCGTTGCGGGCGGCGTTGCCGGCGGTGCAGCCGGGGGTGTTTGCGCTGTTTCAGCAGGCTTGGGCGCACCGAAGATTGCGGGTTTAGCAGGCTGATCGCTTCCAGCGCTTGCGGGTGGAGTCGCCGGGGGTGAAGCGGGAGGTGCTGCAGAAGGCGTTGCAGGCGGTTGTGCTGGCGCTGCGGGCGGTGTCTTGCTGAAGAAGGACATCGGCGCGCCGCTTTTGGACGCTTCGGCATTGCCGCCGTTCGCGCCGACAGTCTCGGATTGCTTGACGATTTCCGCAGGTTTCTGTGCGACCAGTGGCGGCGGCGTAACCGGAGCAGCCGTTGTGGCGGGCTTTTGCACGACCTGGCCCACAGGCGATACAGTCGCTGCGGTTGTCGGTGGCGTTGTCGGCGGTGTTGCCGGACCTGCCGGGCCTCCGCCGCCACCAGAACCGCCGGCAGGCGGGGTTCCCTTGTCGTCGGTGGCCGGAATTTCGTTGTCGATCGCGTGGATGCTCACCAGAGCGCAGATCCCCGCGTCGATCGGGCTGATGTTCGGCTTGAGGCTTTTCTTGAAGCCGTCGTTCATCGCGGAAATCTCGACCGGGGTTTCCAGCGCCACATCGGAGCGCATTGCCGTCCAGCTCTTGTTGACCATCAGGTCGCGCAGCTTGCGGATGGCGGTGGAGTGCTTGACCACCTCGTCGTCGGGCGGCGGCAGGATCATGAAGCGCGTGACGCGCATCGCCTTGGCATGGCCGGGGTTGGAATAGAAGATCGCGCAGTCCACGACCGTGTCGCCGAAAGTGATGACGGCCTGACCTTCGCGGAAGCCGCGCAGCCCGTCGTAGCTGGCGCGCGGGCGGAGCTGAACGCCGGCCTGTTTGGTGTCGTGATAGGCGCCGAATTCGGAACCGCCCATCATCTGGAAGCCGGAGACCTCGGTGACCATCGCGGAGCCGACGGTCTTTTCGAAGAAGTCCTTGGTTTCGGTCGGGTCTTCAAGTTTGCCGAAAATCTTGATGTTACAGTTACCGACGATGGAGTTGGCTTCCTCACGCACCCGCTTTTTCATCGCAGGCAAATCCTGACCGGAGAAGACGAGACAGAAGCCCAGAGAACGGGCCTGAGCGGCCATAACGGCCATGCCCTGCGCGGTATAGTAACCGACCTCGTCGAAGACGGTCATGAACGGCGTGGCGGAGTGCGTCGGCTTGTTCTCAATAACGGTTTCGCTTGAACCTTCGACCGTGGAGCCGAGAGTCGAACCCATCATCCCCTTCATCGTCGCGGAGACGATCTTACCGAGGTTGGCGATCTCGTCGCCGGACTTTTCAAGGGCCGGGATCAGAACGATCATGATCCGGCGGTTCAGAACAACATCCACCATGTCCACGTCGGCGGCTTGGGTGTCGAAGATATATCCGTAGTCGTCGCCGAGAGATTGCAAGGAGCGGGTGAACTGCATGGCTAGATAGCCGTGCTGCTGGCTCGCGGTTTCCGTGTTGTATTGCGGCGTGTCGGGGCCGGGGGGCTTGACCTTACCGTTGTCGTCGTACGCGTCGTTGATAAAGCCCGGGAGCGTATCCAGATAACCCTTCAAACCGGCGCGGACCATGGAGGGAACGGCTTCGTCCCGCGAGAGCTTGATGACGTTAGACAAAGTCAGGTAATCCCGGATCGTTCTAACGGACAGGGGGATGTCCTGATTGTCGCGCTTCCATGTCAAGGCCGGCATGATGGAGCTGATCAAGGAGACCGCACGCTCTTTCCACATCGCGTTGTCGCCCTCGGATTCCGGCATCAAGCTGACGAGCATGTTGACGAGATATGAGGCTGAACCGCTGGAGAACGGGTTCATCGTGTTCGAGGGCGCGCGCACGTCGGCGTTCCCGGTCATGTAGTTAAGGACCAGAAGGTCGTCGTCGCGTCCGAAACGGCGCACAAGAGAAGAGAGAGACGACCAGAGGTCGGTATCGGCTTTACCGTCCACGTAAACGAAGCCTGAACCCCAGGCCAGCGCGTTTGTGACCATGGATTTCAGACCTTCGGTTTTACCCGCACCGGTCGTTCCGAGGTAAAGAATGTGTGTCCGAGCGTCGGAGTTGGTGAACCAGACTTCCTCGTTGGTTTTTTCGACGTTGCCGAGGTAGAGGATCCCCTCCGCCTTTCCGGGTTTGCCATTCCGGCCGTTGTTCATGTCCTTGTCTTTGGAGCCGAGCGGCAGCTTGAAGGCGAGAGACTTATCGCGAGCGCGCAGCCAGAGCCAGTAGAGGAACAAAAACGCAAGAATCATATCCGCGAAAGTCAGCGCCCAGTCGTTGATATAGATCGCCATCGCGGAGAGGAGGAAAATCGAGGTCGAATAAGACGGGTTTGAAAAACCATCGGCCAAGCGCGTGGTCAGCGGGCGCACGTCCCGCAGTATGGCCTCATGTTTATGTTCGTATTTTCTCTGGTCTAATGCCATGGAATACGCCCGTTATGCCTTTATCACTGTCTGTTGCTAAGGAAATCGTCGGCCGAGACCGGGACACCTGTATCGCTTGCCGCGTTGCTCGCGCCGCCGCTCGTTCTGGCGATCGTATCGCTGGCCTTGGGGATCGTGAAAGCCCAAGCGGAAATTAATATCACGATGAGCAGAACGGCTAATATGGCACTGGCCGTGCTGCTGTTTTTTTGCTGTGCCGCGTACCCGCCTTGTGCGGCGTAGTTCGGGGAATTTGCAGAGGCGTCCGGTGCGTTGGCCGCCACACGACGGATTTTGCCGTGAGCGTTCTCAAGCGCCTTGGAAGTGACCATAAGCGCCTTAACGGCGGATTGTTTTTCTTCATAGGACGCAATATCAACCGTTTCGCCTTTCTGGGTTTTAAGGGCGAGCGTGAAACGTCCTGTCTTGGCGTCCTCGCGGACTTCCAGAGCCGAGGCTTTCGCCTGTTCCATGTCCATTTGCCAAACTACGGGTGTTGCCGCGTCCGGCAGCGAGAGAATAAGCTTGCCGTCCACAACGGAGGCGCTGGAGACCAGTGAAAAGCTGTCTTTTTTTGCCGTCATTCTCATACTCTTTTTTTCCTTTGCGGCGGACTGTTCCGCCAAAGCTGATCTTGCCATGTTCTTTCACATTCTTTACGCAGCGTGTTTCATCTTTATACGGCCTTCTTGACGCCTTTTTTCTTCGATTTGCTGTAATCGAGTGCAGGGATGGGGCGGGCTCTCTCCGAGGCCATATATTCTATGATCGTCGTCACGGCATCGCCCACCTTGGGGACGGGAATCGGGCGCTGCGTCAGTCTTTCGGCTTTAAAATGCGCCATAGCACCCATTGCCTCCATATGGAAGGATTGTCTGCCCATGTTGTTGAGCGGGTACCATAGGGTGCGGTCATGTGCACGCAGCCAGACAAACTGTGCGGGCGCGAGAACGCCACCTTCGGTTCTGGCGTACGACAGGCCCTTCATGAGTGCAGTCGTTTCAAAGGCATGCTGGTTCACTTGTGCCAAAGTTTTTCCTGACAAATCCTTGTCTTTCAGGATGCTTGTAGCGAGTTTGAAGAGTTTTTTGTCTTTTTTGAGTTCGAGACCATTTTTAAAGGACCAGCATTTCGCGAGGCGTCCGAGCATTTCGTCGGCTTCCAAACGCTTTCTGGCCGCCTTCATACAAAAGGCCGCGAGCAGAACCTGCTTGTAATCCTCCATGGCGTTCGGGCCTTTCCAGCGCGGGCCGAGCTGCGCAATGAAGGCTTCTTCTGTCTCTTCGCGATCAATTTTGCCATCGGGGATCGAAATCCGGTTGTAAGCCAGCCACTCTTCAGGACCAAGCGCTTCAGCAAACAGAGGAAGCTCTGCCGGAACTGGAGAACCCGGGGGGCGGGTCGGCTGCGTCGAGGGGTTAAATTTTACAAAGGGCGAGATGACGTGGAAGACACTTGCCTGTCTTTCAATCAAACCCTCCAGATTATAGCGGCGGCGGTATTGTGTGCGGGGGCCTAAAAACATGCACCAACCCGCAGCAGCGAAGAGAAGCGTACATATAGGCATTTTCCAAGGCTGCATCGCCATGGCATTGAAGAAGGATAGGTGCGTGAATCTGAGTTTTTCCTTAGGAAGGTCAAGGATCAAATCAACGTTTTTGAGATTACTATCAAAGGACTGTTCCTTATTTTTGAAGAAAATCGTGTAGTCTTCGCTGAGGAACGGTTTGATTATAGAGAGTTCGAAGTATCTTATCCAGACGACCATCTGGCGAACCTCTTCTTGAAAGAAGTACCAGAATATCCAGATCAGAACCGCAAAGATGACGAGCATGATAGCCCAGCCGATCGCGCTGTCGTGCAGGGTATCATTAGCCTGTTGTCCGCCTGCCACTGTAGAAAACCCACCCTATTTATTTATGTCTTACGCTTTACACTGGTGTAAAATAACAGAAAAAACTAGAAAAAACCAATAGCTTCAGGCAAAAAAAGCGACCTTTCGACCTTAGGTCGATGTGTTAAGGTTTTCGGCGCTTTTGCGGCCCCCAGAAAAGAGCTTGATTGCCGCCCCGTGATTTTGTTACATCTTAGCCGCGCGGGGCTTAATAATTCCTTATCTCTATCCCTTGCGTAGTCTGCCGGATTAGCACAGTGGTAGTGCAGTCGATTTGTAATCGAAAGGTCGCGAGTTCGAATCTTGCATCCGGCACCATCTTTCCCCGTCATTCAGATTCCCGTTCTTGTAATATTATTACTTGTGCGCCGCAGCATTAGAAATAATGTTGCTTGGAGGGCTTTGGTTCTGTAAATCTTTAAGACTAAGTTTTAAGCAGAAACAGCGTGAATAGGGGCTTGTCATGGGTAAGGCGCGAGCAGATTTCTCTCAGGATGCATCAGGTGGCGACGGGTTTGGTCACGAATGGAAGGTCGAGGAGGTCGAAAGCGCCCTTATTGAGCGGGTGAAGGCGATTGTTCCTGATGTCTCTCAGGCCAAGCGCGGTGACTGGTACGCTGCCGTTGCTGGATATGTAAGGGATGAGCTTGTGCCTGAATGGTTGGCAACGCAGAAGACCTATAATTCCAACGCTGCCCAAAGACAGGCGCACTATCTTTCCATCGAATGGTTGCTTGGCCCGAATATTTCCACCGCACTTCAGGCCGCTAAGGCTGAGGAGGCGGTGACCAGGGCTCTGGTCAACCTTGGTCAAGATCCTGATAAAATTCTGAATTTCGAGATCGATCCCGGACTTGGCAATGGCGGTTTGGGGCGGTTGGCCGCCTGTTTTATCGATAGCGGCGCCAATCTTCATTTGCCGATGACCGGCTATGGGTTGTTCTACCGCGACGGGTTTTTCCGTCAGACGATCAATTCGCAGGGGCAGCAGGAGGAGCATCCCCATAAATGGCATTCGGAGGGTTATCCGTGGACGTTCCGGCGGGACGATGTCGGGCCTTTTTCGATCAAGGTTTACGGAAGCGAAAAGCCGATTGTTGCGCAGGTGAAGGCTCATGACATGATGGCCCCGGGGTATGACGGGCTGAACGTCAATACGCTGCGGCTTTGGGAGCTGATCGTGCCGGATAGTCTGGATGCGGGAGATTCCGAAAAAAACTGGGCGCTGCGTGCGGTGAACACACAGCTCTATCCGCAGGATCACGATGAGGGCGGCAAGAATTTACGGCTGTTGCAGGAGTATGTTCTGGTCAGTGCCTCTCTACAGAGTATCATCGCCGGGCACAAGGCTAAGAACAGGACGCTGGACAATCTCGCGGCCACGACCTCCATTCAGATTAATGATACGCATCCCGCTTTGGCCGTGCCTGAGCTCATGCGTATTCTTGTCGATGAGCACGGGATGGATTGGGAAAAGGCCAAGGCGACCACGCGCAAGGTCTGTAATTATACCAACCATACGCTGATGCCTGAGGCGCTGGAGAAATGGCACAAAGGCAAAATGGAGCATGTTTTGCCCCGCATCGCCGAGATCATTCAGAGGCTTCATGACGATCTGATGGCTGAGGCGATGTCAAGCTGGCGCATTTGAGCGATGAGGAGCGGGTGCAGGCCAAAGGGCGCATGTCGATTGTGTTCGACAGTCATTTCCGCATGGGGCATCTGGCGGCGTTCAATGCGAGCCGGGTCAACGGTGTTTCGGCCATGCACACCGAACTGGTGTTTGAGGATCTTTTTCCGGATCTGGTCGCCATGCGCGGGAGCTCCGTCAAGGTCAACCATACGAACGGGATCAGCCAGAGGCGCTTTGTGGTTAAGGCGAACCCCGCGTTGGCAACGCTTATTACCCGAACATTGGGCAACGAAGATTGGGTAACCGATCTCGAGCAGCTTGATGAGCTTGAGCAGCATCTCGGTGATCCCGGGTTTATGGAGCGGTTTGCGGCGATCAAGCGCGGGAATAAGGAGCGTTTGGCCGATCTCGTAAAAACCGAGACGGGCGTTGCGCTGGATACCAACGCTCTGTTTGACGTGCAGGTGAAGCGTATTCATGAGTACAAGCGGCAGCTTATGAACCTTCTGCATACGGTCGCGCTTTATCAGGATATCAAAGACAATCCCGATAAAGACCGGCCAAAAGTAGCCAAAATTTTGGCCGGGAAGGCCGCGCCCGGCTATGGAACAGCCAAGGGCATTATCGCTCTGGCTCACCGCCTGCAAAATATTCTGGAAGAGGATCAAGGTCTGGATGGCAAGCTGAAGCTCGCCTTCATTCCCGACTATAATGTCCGAAAGGCGGAAATCATCATTCCAGCGGCTAACCTGTCTGAGCAAATTTCGACGGCCGGAACCGAGGCTTCAGGCACCAGCAACATGAAATTCGCGCTGAACGGGGCGCTCACGATCGGCACGCGCGACGGGGCGAATGTCGAGATCGGCGAGCAGACGGGCGAAGACAATATCTTTTTCTTCGGCAAGACCGAACAGGAGTTGGAAGCCATCAATTCTGCTGGATACAGGGCGCAGGACTATATCGACAAAAGCCCGCGCCTGAAACGCGCCCTCGATTTCCTTGATGACATCGGGTTCAAGCATCTGGCCGATACGGTCAGGCATGACGACCGTTACCGGATCGCGGCGGATTTCGATGATTACTGGGATAAGCATGAACAGGCTGCCGGGCTTTACCACAATAATCGGCTGGAATGGCGGAAGCGCTCTGTCATTAACACGATCGCCGGAGCGCATTTTTCCTCTGATCGGACAGTTGAGGGATATGCGCGCGAAAACTGGGGGGTCAAGCCTATTATTCCCAGTGATAATATCCGTACGCAGGCCCGTCTGGAATTTGATGAGCATGGCGCTGATTTCCATGACACCCAACCGGCTTGACGAATTTATCCGGTTTTTTTACTTCGGGGTTTCCTGATAAGGCTTTCGGGGCGTTGGCGTTTGCCGTGAGTTGGTGTAGTCTCTGGTTTACGCGTGTTTTGCGCGGACGGATATTTTTTTAAAGACGATGTGGGTGAGGAGGCCGAGTTCGCATGACGAAGGATAACGAAGCTTTAAGCGGGCTGCTGGAGGCCAACCGTGACCGTGCGCGGTTTTCCGGTCATGGGACGGCTCTGGGGGCGGCAGGATACCGCGTTGCCAGCGATCATCCTGAAAACTGCGAATTTCTGGGCGAGCCGGGGCAAGGTATTGCGCTTACGCCTCCGAAGGGCGGTTTTGAAAGCATTCTGATTGGTGCGGCCTGGAATAATATCGTCGTTGAGGAGTCGGGGTTTCTGGGTAAATGGTTTAAGAAGGTGCGCAAGATCGGGGTCGACCTTGATATTGGCTGCCTTTACGAGTTGCAGAACGGCGAGCGCGGGGCGATTCAGGCATTTGGTGAAAAGCATGGCGATTTCGAGGGGCCGCCCTATATCGCGCTCTCGGATGATGAACGCACGGGCGACCGCGAGGGGCATGACGAGTATCTTTTGATTAACGGCCACAAGTGGAGCGAGATCAAACGTGTTCTGGTCTATATCTACATCTACAGGGGCGCGCCGAACTGGTCGCATATCAAGCCGCAAGTCGTGATCGACGTGCCGGGGGAAAGCGATCTTTACGTGACGCTTAACGTCTATGATGACAATCTGGCTGTTTGTGCCGTGGGTGAGCTTGAAAATATTCGCGGAGGGATCAAGTTGACCAACCGGACAGAGTATTTCCCGGGGCACGAGGAAATGGACCGCGCCTACGGTTTCGGTCTTGACTGGGATGACGGCGTGAAGCCGCCCCTTTAAATGTTCCGAATAATGCATCATCATGGTTGAGCTTAGTTCCTACGAAGCCCTTGTTCTTGCGCTTGGCTCTCTTTTTTTTGGGCTTTTCCTCCTTGTGCGGGCTGGCGGATGGGTTATCGACTCGGCCGTTCATATCGCCCTGCATCGTGGGGTCTCTCCGATGGTTGTCGGTTTTACGATCGTTGGTTTCGGTACGTCCTTTCCAGAACTCGTTGTTGCCGTGCTTGCGAATATTCAGGGCGCGCCGGGCATCGCGCTTGGGAATGTGATCGGCTCAAATATTGCCAATATTCTTTGTATTTTAGGTTTTGTCGCTCTCTTTACGACCTTGCGCGTTCCGCGGACACCGGTTTTGTTTTTCGATCTCGGTTTCATGGTTTTATGCTCGCTCTGGCTGGCCGTTATGCTGTCTGGCGATTATCTGGGGCGCTTTTCTGCTTTTCTCATGCTTACAGCCCTGTTTGGCATCGTCTTTTTGCAGTTCAAGCGCAGTCAGCGCAGCACGGAAAAGGACCATGCGCTGGAGGCCTCCAAGTATCAGAATGATTTGTCGGCGTTCTTCTTTTTGATCCTTGGCCTTTTTTCGATTGCTGCCGGGGCTGAATTTCTAGTCAAGGGAGCGCAACTCAGCGCGTCTATGGCCGGTGTGCCTGATTCTGTGATTGCCCTGAGCATCGTTGCTCTCGGGACGTCCCTTCCGGAGCTTTCGACCAGCATCATCGCCGCCCGCCGGGGGCAGGATGCAATCCTAATCGGCAATATCGTCGGGTCGAATGTATTTAACATTCTTATGATATTGGGCTTTTCGGCGCTTATAAAGCCCATAACAGCGGGAAGCTTTTCGCCCGAACTGGCAAATTTTGATGTTTGGTTGGCTTTGGCTGTCGCCATCGTTTTCAGCGGGATCATGATGATTTTTGGAAAAATCAACAGGTTAACCGGGTTTTTGTTTTGTATCGCTTATTTTGCTTATAATGTGTACATCTATGCTGCAAGCCTTGCTTGAGCCGAAGTGCGCTGGGTGTTGATGGTTTGAATTTTTACAGGAAACGGAACCATGGTCGATATTTTTGATCCGAACCAGTACAAAGAAGTCAAAATCGAGTTGAATCAAAACTCGCTCAAAAAGGGCGATGAGATCAACATGATGGCTAAGGATCAGACATTAAAGAGCCTTCATATTGGTGTTGGCTGGGATCTTAATGCGTTCGATACCGATCCTTTGGATCTCGACATCAGCTGTTTCATGTTGAATCGCCAAGGCAAGACGCGGGTGAATGAGGATTTTGTTTTCTATAACAATGCGGTCGGCTCAGATCAGGCCATTCTGCATGGCGGGGATAACCGCACCGGGGCAGCCGACGGGGATGATGAGAGTATAGCGATCCATCTTGAGAAGGTGCATTTCGATATCATCCAGTTGATGTTTGTTCTGTCCATCTATAAGGGCGAGGAGCGGGGACAGAGCCTTTCCAAGATGAGGAATGCCTATTTCCGCTTGGTCAATCTTGAGACCAATATCGAGATCGCGCGATACGAGTTGGCTAACGATGCGGCCGATCGCAAAGAAACGGCCATGCTGGTCGGCGTTCTGAACCGCGAGGGGCCCAAGTGGCACTTCGTTGCGATGGGGGAGTGTGTCGAAGGGGGGCTGCGGGTCGTGGCCGAGAATTACGATATCATCGTCGGCAGCTCGTAGGGGGCGCCGCTAGCGCTTCATCCCGAGAAGCTGGCCCGGTTTGATTTTGGGGGATTTGCGCCCAACGCGCCCCTTGCGTCCCCCGCCGGCCCTGCCGGAGTCATACATTTCCGTGTCGATCAGCTTTTCAATATCGGGCAGTTCGTTCATCTGGATCGCTTCGATACAGGAGCGAAAGAAGTTGCAGCCTTTTTCTTCCCAGTTATAGACCTCGTTGACGTAGCTTTCGCCGTTAATGGTCAGGAAAATCGGCACCCATTTGCCCTCACGGGCCGGTAGGATGCGCATATGCATGATTTGCTGAAGCCTGCCATGAGAGTCGAACGATCCGGCTGACGCGCCGCCCCCGGATTCTGAGGAACCTTCGGTTTCCTCCTTTTCGTCGTGCAAAAACTGGATTTCGGCCTGCACGTCTTCTTCGCCGGGCCCCATGCGGACCTCAGCGCTGCAGGTTATGCCCCTTTCGGCATCATACAGGAACCAGGGCCTCGTCTCATAGGCGGACAGGACGTAGTCTACGCCCAGTTTTTCCATAACCTCTTTGAGTTCAACCCTCATTGCCCCTATCGCTTGCTCATGTTTCCCTCAATTTACACAAAAAAAGCCGTTTATGCATAAATTTCTTCGGGTTGTTAAATATTTGTTGAAGGAAATGCTGATATACGTAGAGAGGGGCAGTTTTAACTATAAAAATGTTATTTTGAGGGTGCGGGTTCGTTTTGGTTTTTCTGCGTCAAAATCAATCAGTTGTGAGAATTCGATGCTGCGCTTTTTAAGCAGGGCAAGGTTGGCTTTTTATATAGTCCCGGTTTTCGGGATTTTGGCGCTTGGCCTGCTGCCGATTTCTCAGGTTGAGGCGCAAAACCAAGCGGAGGAAAAGCCTGTCCGGATCAATGCCCGGGCAGTCGATGGGCGGACTTTGGTCTCCGGGAACTTCAAAATCAGGCTTTGGGGTATTGAGACGGTTGATACAGATCAGCCGGTTTTTGCCTTGACCGCGCGTAATGCTCTGGACGAGCAAATTGACGGGCACCCGGTCGAGTGCACTATCAAATCGCGGTCCGAAAATCAAATTGTCGCGCAATGCGTGAACGATGTCGAAGAAGATTTGAGCCTGTTCATGCTTTCGCAGGGGTTTGCCGTGGTCGATCGGCAGCTTGTTTACGGATCGCCCTTTGAAAAGCCTTATATAGACGCCGAAACGCGTGCCCAAAGCGAGGGCAAGGGATTGTGGTCTTTGGGTGGGCAGGGTGCTTCTCATTCTGGCGGAAACGATGACTCGCGCACCTTCCTTATCGGCGGATTTGTGCTGGTGGGTATACTTTTGACGGCGTTGGTTGCGATTACGCTTTTTATCATGAAGGGTTTCCGCGCTGTCGTTGACGTCCAAAATCAGAGCATGGATCTGGCGACCAAGGAGCGCGTGCTGCGCGAAAAGGAACGACTTATCATCGCGTCCATGATCAATGCCGAGGTTAAAACCAACAAATCCAAAATTGAGGCTTACCTCATGATGTATGAGGAGCTTTTGAAAGATCTCAAAGATAAGAATCGCGAGCCTAAGTATAAAAAATCCGGCGACATTATTCAGCGTCAGCCAGCCCTTAGTCGCGCTGTGTTTGACGGTAATACCGCGAAACTGGATCTGCTGGGCCAGAATACGTCGAGCGAGGTGATCCATTATTACGCGCGGATCAAGACCGTTCCCGATTATTACGAGCTGGAGCCGGATGCTCCTGTTTCACAAGCAGTCTCTGTTGTGGAGGCCGCCATCGAAGGCGCTAAAAAGCTCGATATCATTTCTGACAAGATTCTCGACAAGTTCGCTTCTATGCTTCTGGTTCAGGAGTCCTGAGGCGGATTTTCCAAGACTTCCGTGACTATTTGCTCTTTGCCACGCAGACGTATATGCAGCCTGTCGCCCGCTTTGGCGGCGCTTGCCTGCCTTATGATTTCCCCGCTTTCCGAGAAAACCACGGCATAGCCGCGTTCGAGGACGTTTTCGAAAGATAGCAATTCAAGTTTTTCTGTTGTTTTGTCTAACGTGCTCTTTTTTCTCTCAAGCAGCAGGGCCGATACGGATGTGAGGCGGGCGTTCAGTTTTTCAAGTCTGTGTGCGCCGTCCTTTATGCGCGCATTTGGCGTATGCAGGGCCGCCGCCTTACGCAAAAGCTGCGCATTTTTTGATCCTAATGCCGATTTATAGGCGCTCTGCAGGTTTTTTTCGGCCTGTGAGAGGTGTTGGGCTTTGAATTCGAGCATTTTCGAGGGGTGAATCAAGCGTATGGAGGATTTCAGCGCCCTGTTTCGCTTTACGCTGAGCGATTCCCGAAACAAAATGTCCATTTTATGCGCCAGATGGTCGGTCTTTTGAATTTTCATTTCCACAATTCTCTCCGGTCGCCCGAGTCTGGCTTCCATTGTTTTCAGCTTGTGGCGGTTTTCGGAGAGCAGGCGGGCCAGCGCATTGATCAGGCGCTTTTCGTTTTCGCGGATTTGCGCGAGCAGGTCGAGGCGCACGGGTACGGCCATCTCTGCGGCCCCCGTCGGGGTCGGGGCGCGGCGGTCGGCGGCGTAGTCGATCAGGGTCGTGTCGGTTTCATGGCCGATGGCAGAAATGACCGGAATGGTGCTTTCCGCCACGGCGCGTACAACCCCCTCATCGTTGAAGGGCATGAGATCTTCGAGCGATCCGCCGCCCCGCGCGACGATGAGAAGGTCGGGGCGGTATCCGCTTTCTGAGTTTAGCGCATTAAATCCTCGAATAGCTTTTTCGACCTGCGCGGCGGCATTTTCGCCCTGCACCAGCACGGGCCAGACGAGCACGCGGCGCGGGAAACGGTCGTTCAGGCGGTGCAGGATGTCCCGGATCACGGCGCCGGTGGGCGAGGTTACGACGCCGATCGTCTCGGGCAGGAAGGGCAGCGGCCTTTTTCTCTGCGGGTCGAACAGGCCCTCGGCGGCGAGCTTTTTTCGGCGCTCCTCCAGCATTTTGAGCAAAGCACCCTGTCCGGCCAGTTCCATCGATTCGATGACGAGTTGGTAGCTGGAGCGCGGCGCAAAGGTTGTTATGCGGCCCGTACAGATGACTTCGAGTCCTTCCTCGGGTTTGATCGAAAGGCGCGCCAGATTGCCTTTCCAGCAAACGGCGTCTATTACCGCTTGATCGTCCTTGAGGCTGGTATAGAGATGGCCGGAGCCGGGCCTTGATATCCGCGAGAGTTCGCCACGTACGCGTACGCGGCCGTAATTGTCTTCAAGTGTTCTTTTCAGAGCCGAGGCCAAGTCTGTTACGGAAAATTCTGGGATGTTCGTTTTAGGTACGGTTTCTGTGCTCATCGTGCGATCTTAATTCAGAAGCCGGAGAAATTAAACTCCCGGCATGATACAATCCGGGCATGAATATGCCTTTTTCCGCTTTTCTTTACCAAGATGAAGCCCGTAGCCTTGAGAGGCTTTACGATGTGGCAGGCTGGGATGAATCATTCGCACAAACTGTGATGGTTCAGGCGCATGTCCTGCTTTCGGTGATTCGTGATGCGCCGGGTGCGGCGGGGCTGCTGGAGACGTTCTTACAGAGTTATTCGCTGGATACCGAGCAAGGGCTTGCGATGATGACGCTGGCTGAGGCGCTTTTGCGTATTCCCGACCGCACGACGGCGAATGCCCTGATCCGCGACAAGGTGCAGGCGGCTGACTGGCTGGCGCGGCAGGGCGGCAGCGGCGACTGGCTTTCGAAAGCTGCGGGCGTCGGCATGAGTCTTAGCAAGCATACGCTTGAGAGTGTTTTCTCGCGCCTTGGCGAGCCGCTTTTGCGCGAAGCCATGGTCCGGGCGATGCATATCATGGGACGCCAGTTCGTCTTGGGTGTTTCGATCGAGGACGCGCTTTCTGCGGCTCGCCCTTATGAGGCGAAGGAGTACAGGCTTTCCTATGATGTTCTGGGCGAGGGCGCGCGGGATGCGCAGACTGCGGAGCGGTATCTGGAGTCGTACGCCGCGGCTTTCGATGAAATCGGGCGGCGTTGCGATGCCGGTTTGATCCCGCACGGTCAGCGGCCTAGTGTTTCCGTAAAGCTTTCCGCCCTTTATCCGCGCTATGAGGTTTCCCAGGAAATGCGGTGCGTCCCCGTGATGATCGAGCGTCTGGGTTTTCTGGCGGAAAGGGCCGCGCAGTATGATTTAAGGCTTACGGTTGACGCGGAGGAGGTTTCGCGCCTGGATCTTTCGATCCGTATTTGCGAGGGGGTTCTCAAAAGCCGCGCTTTTGAGGGCTGGGAGGGGTTCGGGTTTGCCGTACAGGCTTATCAGAAACGGGCGCTTCCCCTTTTAGAGTATTTGGCTGAAAACGGACAGCAATATGGCCGTAAGATACAGATTAGATTGGTTAAAGGCGCTTATTGGGATTCAGAAATAAAGCGGGCGCAGATGGGCGGGTATCCCGATTATCCTGTCTTTACACGTAAGTGTAATACGGATGTTTCCTATCTCGCCTGTGCGCAGTTTATGTTCAAGAATAGGCATAGGTTTTTTCCGCTCTTTGCGACGCATAACGCCCATACCGTGGCAGCTGTTCTGCAGATGGCGCGGGCCGCCGGGGCCAAGCCGGAGGATGGGTTCGAACTTCAGCGCCTGCATGGCATGGGCGAACAGTTGTTCGATCACCTCCTGTCAAAAGGCTTGGCGCGTGCCAGTATCTACGCGCCGATCGGCCCGCATGAGGAATTGCTGCCTTATCTCGTTCGCCGCCTTCTGGAAAACGGAGCGAATTCCTCTTTCGTCAATAAAGCGACTGATAAAAGCGTGCGCCCTGAGGATCTTCTTATCGATCCGTTCGGGGAGTCGCGCGTTCATCCTTACAAGAGGCATCCAAAGATTCCTCTGCCTTCGGATTTGTTTCAGAACCGCAAGAATTCTTCCGGGCTTGATCTCAACGATCCTCTCAGCTCCGGGCAAACGCTTGCCTCTATCCGCAAGTACGTTGCTGATTTTAAGGCTCAGGGGCTTGTGGACGGGCAGCGTGTTGATGTGCCCGCGGACGGCCCTGCCCGCGCTCTTTTCGTCTCAAATGTTTTTGATCTCGCGAGAACGGGGTTTGCCTTGTGGTCTAGGCGGGATGCGCGGGAGCGTGCCGACATACTGGAGCGTTATGCTGATTTGTTGGAGCAGCACAGAGACGAGTTGATGGCCTTGTGCGTCCATGAGGCGGGCAAGACGATTGCCGACTCTGTTGCTGAAGTTCGGGAAGCCGTCGATTTCTGCAGGTATTACGCGCAAGGCGTGCGCCAAGATTTCGTTTCTGGCGGGATTGTCCTTCCCGGGTATACGGGTGAAGTCAACCGGCTATGCCTTCAGGGCCGGGGTGTGTTTGTTTGCATCAGCCCGTGGAATTTCCCGCTGGCGATTTTCGTCGGGCAAGTTGCTGCCGCTTTGGGTGCGGGGAATGCCGTTGTCGCCAAGCCGGCGGAGCAAACGCCGCTCATCGCGCTTCGGGCCTGCGAATTGTTTCAGCGGGCGGGTGTTCCTGCGGGTGTGCTGCAGATGGTGACAGGAGATGGCGCTATGGGGGCGCAGCTTGTGGCTCATCCGGACGCGGCTGGGGTGGCCTTTACAGGGTCCACGCAAGCGGCCAAGTCGATCCAGCGCGCTCTGGCGGCCAAGGACGGGCCGATTGTTCCTCTGATCGCGGAGACGGGCGGGCAGAACGCGATGATCGTGGATAGCAGCGCCCTGCTCGAGCAGGCTGTTGATGATGTTTTGCTTAGTGCATTCGGTTCTGCCGGGCAGCGTTGTTCGGCCTTGCGGGTGCTTTTCGTTCAGGACGATATTGCGGATAAGTTTCTTGAACTTCTCAGCGGCGCGATGCAGGAAATCAAAATCGGCGCCCCCGCGCATCTCTCATCGGATATCGGTCCGGTTATTGATGCGGAGGCTTTGGCCAGTCTTAAAATCCATGAGAGTTTTCTTGAGAAGAATGCGCGGTTTATCGCGCGAGCTCCTATGCCTGAAGATATTAAGGGGCGGGGCTTTTACTTTGCGCCCGTGGCCTATGAGATATCCGATATTGGCCTATTAGGCGGCGAGGTGTTTGGCCCGGTTCTCCATGTCGTCCGCTATAAGGCGGCTGAGGTTGAGCGGGTTATGCAATCGATCAACGCGACCGGATTCGGGCTTACCTTCGGCGTCCACAGCCGGATCGGTTCCGTCCAGAAGGCTTTGGTGGACGGCGCTCATGCGGGCAATGTTTACGTCAACCGTTCCATGATCGGGGCGGTCGTCGGTGTGCAGCCCTTCGGCGGGATGGGGCTTTCGGGCACCGGACCCAAGGCGGGCGGGCCCCACTATCTGCGGGCTTTCGCTCATGAAAAGGTCGTTTCGGTCAATACGACGGCGGCGGGCGGCAACGCGAGCCTTGTTTCCCTGCGCGAAGATGGTTAAAAACGACGGTGATGTGCTGACGTAACGGCGTTTCTTCACCTAAAGGAACAGGATCGATGAAGATTTTACTGGTTGGATCGGGCGGGCGCGAGCATGCGCTGGCCTGGAAGCTCAAGCAATCGCCCAGTTGCGGCACGCTTTATTGCGCTCCCGGGAATGCGGGCATCGCCGAAATTGCGCAGATCGTGGATATCCGGGCCGAGGATGTCGAGGCGCTGTGCGCTTTCGCTAAGACTAACGCCATAGATTTGGTGGTGGTCGGGCCGGAGGGGCCGCTGGTCGCAGGCTTGGCCGACCGTCTGCGGGCGGCGGGTATTTCCGTGTTCGGGCCGCAGGCGAGCGCGGCGCGGATCGAAGGCTCCAAAGGTTTCATGAAGGATCTCTGCGCGAAATACGGGATTCCCACCGCCGCTTACGGGCGGTTTTCCGATCTGCGGGAGGCCGAGGCGTTCATCGAACGCATGAGCGGGACGATCGTCGTCAAGGCTGATGGGCTGGCCGCCGGGAAGGGCGTTATTATCTGTGCTGATAGGAAAGAGGCGCTCGAGGCGGCGCGGGACATGCTGGAAGGCGGCGCGTTCGGCGCGGCGGGCGCGGAGATCGTGGTCGAGGAGTTTCTTGAAGGCGAGGAGGCCAGCTATTTCGCGCTTTCGGACGGGCGGACGATCGTTCCGCTGGCTTCGGCGCAGGACCACAAGCGCGTGGGCGACGGCGATACCGGACCGAATACGGGAGGCATGGGGGCTTATTCCCCGGCGCATTTCATGACGGAGGAGCTGGAGCGTAAAATCCTTACCTCGATCATCGAGCCCACGATCAAGGGCATGGAAGCCGAAGGTTGCCCGTTCACGGGCGTGCTTTTCGCCGGGTTGATGGTCAAGGACGGGGTTCCCAAGCTTTTGGAACATAATGCGCGGTTTGGCGATCCGGAGTGCCAGACGCTGATGCTGCGGATGGAAGGCGATCTTGTGAAGGTGCTTAAAGCCGCTGCGGACGGGCGTCTTGAAAGCGTACGCGACGAGATACGATGGTCGGCGGAGCCTTCGCTTTGTGTCGTGATGGCGGCGAAGGGCTATCCAGGCGATTATAAAAAGGGCACTCCGATTTCAGGGCGTTTGAGCGGCGGTCCTTCAGGCGTACAGGTGTTCCATGCCGGAACGGCGCGGGGCGAGGACGGGCAACTGGTCGCGCAAGGCGGGCGGGTGCTGGGCGTTTGCGCTCGCGCGGCCGATCTTGAAACCGCACAGAAAAAAGCCTATGAGGCCGTGGACGCGATCGACTGGCCCGAGGGGTTCTGCCGCCGCGATATCGGCTGGCGTGCCGTGAAGGCGAAGCGCGGCGAAGCCGCTTAAGGGGGGCAAGATGGCTTGGGATGTCGTACAGATTAACTGCGATGCCATTCACGACGAGCGCAGCTTCCATGAGGAATTCGTGCAAGCCTTCGGGTTTCCTGTGCATTACGACTACACGACGGTTTCCTGGCTGACGCTGCTCTCGCAGCTTGATAACACCGAGAAGCGCATGACGGCCGTTTATTGCGAGCCGGGCGAGGTGATTACGATTGAGCTTTTGAACGTTGCGTCGTTTTCCGAACGTTGTCCGGCGCAGATGACGCTGTGTGTCGAGGGGATCGCGTACATCAACTGGGCGCGGATGGAAGAGGGGCTTAAGCCCGTTGTTGCGCTGGCCTTCTACGGCATGCAGACCTACGATCTGAGCGATTTCTGAGCGCTCAGCGTCTGGCTTTAAAAAAATCCTTTAAAAGAGTGGCGCTTTCGCCTTCCAGCAAGCCGTACCTTACATCCGGGCGGTGGTGGCAGGTGGGCTGTTCGTAGAATTTACCGCCATGCAGAACGCCGCCGCCCTTGGGGTCCGAGGCGGCGAAGATGACCTGATCAAGCCTTGCGAAACTCAGGGCTCCCGCGCACATGGCGCAAGGTTCGAGGGTGACGTACATGACATGGCCGGGGATTCTCTGTACGCCTAATTCCTTGCAAAGCGTTCTGATCGCAAGGATTTCGGCGTGGGCAGTGGGGTCGGCGTTTTCAATCGTCCTGTTCCCGGCGGCAGAGAGGATTTTTCCCGCCTTGCGGTCGGCGATGACCGCGCCGATCGGCACCTCGCCGCGTGCCTGCGCGGCTTTTGCCTCTTCCATCGCCGCGCGCATACAGGTAAGGTCGAACTCGTCGAAAGGGTTTGTCATGGCGCATGATTCTAAAGAAGAAACTCCGGGCAAGCCAGAGCGAATCGCCAAAAGGCTTGCGCGGGCCGGTCTGTGTTCGCGGCGGGACGCCGAGCAGTGGATTCTGGACGGGCGCGTCGAGGTTAACGGGCGGGTGCTGGATAGCCCCGCTTTCACGGTCGTTGCGTCCGATAAAATCGTCGTGGACGGCAAGGCTCTGGCGGGGGATGAGCCCGTACGTCTTTTTCTTTACCATAAACCCGCCGGGCTGGTCACGACTCACAAGGATGAGAAGGGCCGAACGACCGTTTTCGAGAAGCTGCCGCCCGAATTGCCGCGCCTGATCAGCGTCGGGCGACTCGATCTCAATACCGAGGGTTTACTGCTGCTGACGAATGACGGGGAACTCGCGCGTTATCTTGAGTTGCCCTCCACGGGTTGGAAGCGCAAGTACAAGGTGCGGGTTTTCGGCCATGTTACGAAAACCATGCTAGAGCGTTTGGCGGCGGGGATGACGGTCGAGGGCGTACGCTATGCGCCGATCGAAGCGAGCATCGATACCACGCCGCAGGACCGGGCCGGGCAGGCAAACACGTGGCTTAACGTCGCTCTGCGCGAGGGTAAGAACCGTGAAATCCGTAAAGTGATGGAAGCGTTGGGGCTCAAGGTTAACCGCCTGATCCGTACGGATTACGGTCCGTTTTCTCTCGGCAAGCTTGAGACCGGGGCCGTACGCGCGGTTGAGGACAATGTGCTGAGGCATCAGGTGACGAGGTTTTTCAGCGGCCAAACTCATGTTCCTGTTCGCCCCGAGGGCGAGAAAACCGATTCACGCAAGCGGGCGGACAGGAAGCCCCGCAGGCCGAAAAGGACGAAGCGCTAATGCGGATCGTCTCCGGTCTTTACAGGGGGCGAAGAATCGAAGCGCCCAAGGGCCGGATGGTTCGGCCAACAACGGACAAGGTGCGGGGTGCGATTTTTAATGTACTCCAGAGTCAGGGGCTCGTAGACGGCTCGGTTTGCCTTGATATTTTCTGCGGTACGGGGGGCATGGGGCTTGAGGCGATCTCGCGCGGCGCGCGGTTTTGTACGTTCGTTGATTCGGCCCGGGATTCGCTTTCGGTCACTCGTTCGAACATTTCCTCTTTAGGGGCCGAAGGGCAATCGCGCGTTATTGCCGCCGATGCGCTCAAACTTGCGGCGCGTACGGATGTTGTGCCGCCTGCCGATCTTGCCTTTCTTGATCCACCTTACGAGCGCGGGTTGCTGGTTCCCGCACTTGAGCGTCTTCACGCGGGCGGTTGGCTGCGCGAGGGCGCCACGATCGTCTGCGAGGCGGAAAAGCTCTATGACGGCGCGTTTCCAGATTTTCTTGTTCTTGAAGACGACCGAACGTACGGCGAGGTGCGGGTGTTTTTCCTGCGCTCTGAGTCTGCGGCGATTATGTGACGGCCCCTGTATAGATCAGCCAGATCAAGATTAGGCCCATACCGATCCGGTATACAGCAAAAGGCGCGAAGCTGCTTGTTTTCAGGAAGCGCATCATGGCGATAATCGTCACCAAGCCTGCAATAAACGAGAGAAGCACCGCCACAAGCGCGTCTGTCGTCAGCGCGATGTTTTCTGCGTTTATCAGGCGGACCGCGCCCAACAATCCGGCGCCACTGGTCACAATCATCGCCAGCAGCAGCGAGTAGTGTGCGCTTTCCGTGCGGCTTAGCCCCAACATACGGCCCGCCGTCATCGTGATGCCCGAGCGGCTGGTTCCGGGAATGAGAGAGATGACCTGTGCAAGCCCGATCAAGAGGGCATCGCGGCTTGTAATCTGTTCTACCTTGCGGTCCGAGGGGTATTTTTTATCAGCCCACCAAAGCAGAATGCCGAAGACGATGGTGGTGAAACAGATCACGTTCAGGTCACGCAAAATGGCAGGCTCCAGCACGTTTGCGATGCCGCCGACTATGATTACGGGTATAGAGCCGATCAGGACGTTCAAAAGAAGTCTTGATTTTTCGCTGTTGCTGTCGCCTGTCGCGAGATCGCGCAGTCCTAAAAACATTTTGAGGACGTCCTTGCGGAAGTACAGCAACACAGAGAGCAGCGTACCGACATGCACGGCGAGGTCCATAATCAGGTCTTCGCTCCATGCGTCTTTGAGCCCGCCATCGTTGAAGGCTGCGTGAACAAACAGCAGATGAGCGCTGGAACTGATCGGCAGGAATTCGGTGATTCCCTGAACGAGGGCGAGTACTATGATGTAGTATAAAGGCATGGATTTTTGCGCTAAGCTGGTCTTCCGTATGATTGGCGAACACAGCTATACAGGAAAAAAGTTTTATGGTCTATCTTGTCGGAATTTTCGGCTTTATCGGCGGGTTTGCGCTGGGGCAGATGGTGCTTTATTTCTTATTGCGGGACGTTCCCGCCGATAAACTTCTCAACGATCCCTACATCAAGTGGAAGTACGGGCTTTTGAACTGGGCCATTGCGATATTCGGGGCTTATTGTATCGTGGTTACGTACCAAGAATATTTTCCCTAGAGTCGTTGCACAGCGCGGGTTTTTCCGTTCTAATCACTTTTGTTTTGCCATTGTCTTAAAGGAATCATAATCATGAAAAATATCCTGCGCACTGCGCTGTTTACCAGCTGCTTGTTCGCCGTTCAACCGGCCCATGCCGAAGTCGAGAAGTACACGTTCGACAAGGCGCATACCCAGATCATCTTCTTCGTCAACCATCTCGGGTTCTCGAATTCGGAGGGCGAATTCCTGGATTTCGACGGACATTATCTTTTTGACCGCGCCGATCCTTCGAAGTCGAGCGTGGAGGTGACGATCAACACCGCCGGTATCGACATGGACGACCAAGCTTGGGACGATCACATGAAGAACGAGGATTTCTTCAATGTCGAGAAATTCCCGGCCATGACGTTCAAGAGCACGGCGATCGAGGTCACAGGCGAGAATACCGCGAATATTACCGGCGATCTCACGATTCTGGGCGTGACCAAGCCTGTTACGCTTGCAACGACCCATAACAAATCCGGCAAACATCCGTTCGGCGACAAGTATGTCAGCGGTTTTTCGGCCACGGCCAAGATCAAGCGCTCGGAATTCGGCATGAATTACGGTCTGCCGATGATCGCCGATGACGTCGATATCCGGATTGAGGTCGAGGGCGTCCGCGAGGAACCTACGGCTTCCGATCCTGCTACGCCCGGTAAGTAATTTCAGGGGCCGGAAGCAGAGGCTTTGATGGGACGCGAAACAGACCATTATCCGTTTGTTCTCAAGTTCATACACTGGACGACAGCCCTGTTGATTCTAGGGCTGTTGTTCGTTGGTTTTACAATGACGGCTATGCCGTTCAGCGATGATAAGCTGAAGCTTTACATGTTGCATAAATCGTTCGGGCTTCTGGTTCTGGCGCTGGTTTTCGTGCGCGTCGTGGCCAAGCTTCTGACGCGCAAGGTCAAGGCGCTGGACACCCACAAGCCTTGGGAGAAGTTTCTCGCCAAGGTCACGCATGTTTTTCTGTATTTCGCTCTGTTCGCTCTACCGATCTCGGGTTTGATCATGTCGTGGGCGGGGGAGTTTCCGGTTTCGTTCTTCGGGCTTCCCGTTCCCTCCCTGATGCCCAAGAATCACGATATCTTTGAGCGCAGCCAAGATTTTCACGAGTTTCTGGCTCTGGCCGTGCTTGTGCTGGTTTTCTTCCATATGGCCGGGGCGGCCAAGCATCACGTCATCGACCGCGATCTGACGATGATGCGGATGATGAACCCGAAGAATTACAATTTCCTTGGCGGTTTGGCTGTGATTCTTTTGCTGGGGTCCGTCTGGCTGGCGTCTGCGGCTCTGGTGGCGCTTGATTTGGGCGACGATAAGGGGGGCTATGAGCAGGCGGAACGCGCCGAACATAAAGCCGATGATGCTCAGGACGCGCGCAATCTGGATAGCGATGAATGGGCGATCGTCGCCGAGCAGAGCAGCCTGGCGTTCGAGGCCACGCAATACGGCCAGCCCTTCAAGGGCGGCTTTGCGTTCGACGGGCGCATCGTGTTCGATCCCGATCATCTGGAGCGCTGCCTTGCCGATATTTCCATCGACATCGCCAGCATCAAGACGGGCAGCGATGACCGCGATAAGCAGGCCGTTTCGGCGGAGTGGTTCGACGTCCAAGATTTCCCCAAAGCGCGTTTTGTCACGCAAAAATTCGAAAGCACGGGCGCGAATCAGTTCACCGCGCACGGGGAGCTGACGATTCGCGACGTGACATTGCCGGTTTCCTTTCCGTTTACGCTCACAATCGAAAAGGCGCACGGCGAACGCACGGCGCGCATGAGCGCCGAGTTAACGCTGAATCGGCTTGATTTCGGTGTGGGCAGCGGCCAGTGGAAAAGCACGGAAGCCATAGGCGACGCCGTGAAAATCTCGATCGCGGTTCATGCCGTGCGCGCGAAAGACTGACGCGTTTTTTCTTCGCGTTTTCTTGCGGGCTCCGCGCGTTCTCTTTTTCTCCATTGAATATTTCCGGCTCTGCTTTAGAGTAATTTTCATGAGGATTCTTTTTCATTTCTGGCTTCATCCGTTTTCCCGCAAGGTCAGGATCGCTCTGGCCGAAAAAAATCTTGATTTTGAGTTGAAGGTCGAAAAAATCTGGGAGCGCCGAACAGAGTTTCTGGCGATGAACCCGGCGGGCGACGTTCCGGTGATGATCGAGCCGGACGGTACGATTCTCTCGAATTCCCAAGTCATCTGTGAATATCTCGACGAGGTTTATCCGGAATACAATCTCATGGGCCGTGATCCGGTAGAGCGAGCGGAAACGCGCCGCCTTGTGAACTGGTTCGACCGGAAATTCAACAAGGAAGTCACCGACAATCTATTCGGGGAGCGGCTGATGAAGACGTTCCTCAAGCTCGGGGAGCCGCACGGCCCCTCTATCCGCGCGGGGCGTGCCAATATCTATTACCACCTCGATTATATCGGGTTCCTGACCGAGCGGCGGCAGTGGCTGGCGGGCGATTTCTTCTCGCTGGCGGATATTTCTGCGGCGGCGCATCTCTCGTCCATCGACTATATCGGAGACGTGCCGTGGGAGCAGCATCCTGCGGCGTACAAGTGGTATAGCGCGATTAAGTCACGGCCCAGTTTCCAACCTCTTCTGGAGGAACGTATCCCGGGCTTCGAGCCTGTGGCCGAGTACGCCCGGACCGGAACCTGAGGTAAACGTGGGGCTTCAATGACGGTGGATAAGCAACAGGCGGTCGAAAAGCATCTTTTTTGTTTCGGGCACGGTTATTGCTGCGATTACCTCGGTCGGGCCTTGATGCCTTCGGGGGCGTGGCGTGTTTCCGGTACAACGCGTGATACCGATAAGAAGGAACTCCTGCGTGCGCGCGGCGTGCGGCCCTTTACATTCAGCGAGACCCATCCTCTGGCCGATCCGCTTTATATTCTTCGTGATGTCACGCATATTCTTATTTCCACGCCACCTATGGAAGAGGGTGATCCGACCTTCCTCATGCATGCGCAGGATATTTGTGCGCTTAAGAATTTGGAATGGGTTGGTTATCTCTCCACGACCGGCGCGTACGGTGACCGGGCCGGCGGATGGGTTGATGAAACCTCGGAAGTCCGGCCCTCGACCATTCGCGGCACACGGAGGGCTAGGGCCGAGGAACAGTGGCTTTCACTTTATAAATCAAATCAGCTTCCCGTTCATGTATTTCGTCTTGCAGGCATATACGGGCCGGGGCGCAGTGCGCTTGATTCCGTACGTGCGGGTGTTGCGCGGCGGATCGACAAGCCGGGCCACGCGTTCAGCCGTATTCATGTCGATGATATCGTTCAGGTTTTGCAAGCCTCTATCGCCCAGCCTGCGCCGGGGCAGATCTATAATCTGTGCGACGACGAGCCGGTGCCCAGCCATGTCGTCATCGATTATGCCTGCCAGCTTCTGGGGATTCCGTCCCCGCCGCTTATTCCATACGAGAAAGCCGATCTGGCGCCGATTACGCGCAGTTTTTATGATGATAACAAGCGGGTGAGTAACCAGAAGATCAAGACGGCTTTGGGCGTACAGCTTAAATATCCGAGTTATAGAGAGGGCCTTCAGGCCTGTCTTGCCGAAGAAAAGGGCGCGATCGGCCCCCTGCGCGACTACACCCAGCCGATATAAGGCTATGCCTGCGGGTCTATTCCTTGGTCAGAGAGAGGTCTCTTGGCGGGCTGTCTGGCGTGTTCCGGACAGCTTGCTGGCATCGTAGGGCAGGCGTACGGTTACGGCTGTTCCGATTCCCACGGTAGAATCGATATGTATGCTGCCACCGTGGAGTTCAACAAGCTCCTTGGTGATGGAAAGGCCGAGGCCGGTGCCCTCGTAATCTTTGGTGTAGTGTGAAGAGACCTGTTCAAAAGGGCGAAGCACAGAGGCGAGCTTGTTGGCCGGGATGCCAATTCCGGTGTCGCATATTTTGACGACAAGATGCTCTTCACGGGGCGTACACTCCATCCAGACGGAGCCGCCTTCCTTTGTGAATTTCACAGCGTTGGTCAGCAGATTCAGGATAATCTGTTTCACTGCGCGCGCATCGGCGACGAGCGTGATGTCCTGCGCGAGATTCTCGGAAATTTCGAGATTGATTCGTCCTTCCACGGCGCGGCCGTGAACCATTTTGACGGCGGCCTTGATGATTTCACTCATTTTGACGGTTGAGAGGTCCAGCGCGTATTTCCCTGCCTCAATCTTAGACATGTCCAGAATATCGCTGATGAGGTCGAGAAGATGTTCGCCGCTCTCACGGATTCCGGTTGCGTACTCTGCGTACTTCTTGTTTTGAATCGGGCCGAGAAGCTGATGCTCGATCATTTCCGAGAAGCCGATGATCGCGTTGAGCGGGGTACGCAATTCGTGGCTCATATTCGCAAGGAAGCGGGTTTTTGCCGCGTACGCTTGTTCGGAGGCGTCCTTGGCCGCGCGCAGTTCGCGTTCGTAGAGGATGCGCTCGGTCATGTCCTGCAGAATACCATACAGGGCGACGACTTCGCCTTCGGCATCCTTTTCGCAGCGCCCTTCACAGAAAATATAGCGGATTTCGCCAGTCGGGCGTGTGACGCGGAACTCCATACCATAATCTTTTTTCTCGATTATAGCACGCTGGAAGCCCTGAATCATGCGGGCGATGTCGTGGCGGTGAACCATCTCGTTCACACGGCGCAGAGTCGGCCGGAAATGGTTAGGGTCTACCCCGAAGATTCGGAATATTTCCTGTGACCAGGTAATATCGTCACCGTTAACGCTCCAGCGCCAGTGGCCCATACGGCCGATCGCCTCGGCTTCCGAGAGCTGTTTTTCACGCTTCTGCAGGTCGTTCTGCCGATCCTTGATATTCGTGATGTCGCGTCCGGTGACGTAGATGTTGTTGCGGAAGCTGCGGGCTGTCCATTCGCACCAGATGGCCTGTCCGTCGCGGGCGACGATCCGGGCCTCGAATTCCGTCGTTTCGGTGGCGTTGCGCTCCATCGCGCGTTTGAGGCGTACGAGGTGGGTGCGCAGATTCTGGCGGTCGTCGGGGGGGACCATATCCATGAAGTTCAGACCGCCGATTTCCTGCGCCCTGTATCCGATCCGGTCGAAAAAGATATTGTTCGTGCGGACAACGTTGGCGCTGCGGTCGAGCACCAGCATGATGTCTTGCGACATGCTCAGGAGCAGGAGTAATTCGCTCTGCTGGCGGATGAGGCCTGCGGATTCTTCCCGAGTTTCGGGTTCGCGGGCGATTTGCTTGTTGATTCGGCTGAGGAGTACGCCTGCATCTTCATCCGAGATTTTACGGCGCGTTTTATCCATTTGGGAGGCGATCAGGAAGCGCTGGCGGTCCGGGGTTTCCAGCCAGTCGAGCTGGAAGCGTACGATGGAGCGGTCGGCGCGGATTCTCAGGGCCTGTTCGCCCATCTCGAGGGTTTTGAGATCAGGATAGGTTTCGCCCTTATCGTTTTCGAACATAAAGATGTCGTATATCGTTGTGGCCAGCGTGCTCTGTTGTCCTGCGGGGTGTACGCCGACAAGGTCATAGAACGCCTCGCTGGCGAAGAGCAGGTCGCCGCTTTCCGAAAAGGCGCAGCGGGCCGCTTCCGTTTCCGCACTGCGGAGGGTTAGGCCCTGAGGCTTGTCGTTCGTGTGTGTGCTGGCGGCCATAGGCTTTAGGAGGTTTTAAGCAGTCAGAGAAATGGGAATGACAGGAGCGGTTCGAGAATCAAACTACAAGACCCTATGACTCTAATGTATAAGCGGCAAGTCTGGCAAGAGTCCTATGTAAATTGCCTGTGGGTATTCCTCATCATTCGCACAGAAAAAACCGGCGCGGTCGTGGCAACCGGCGCCGGTTCTCTCTCAGGGAGGCTCAAGTAAACTTAGTTGGACGCCTTGTATTTCACGCCGCAGCCGTAAGGCGTCGTGGAGGCGGTCGTCACCGGCTTGCCGGCGTTGATCTCGTCCAGAGCGGCCAGAACGTAGTTCGTGGCGCCTTCGATGCTTTCGGCCTTGGTGTCCGGCACGCTGTCGATCGCGCCCGCGTAGGCGACGTTGCCTTCCGCGTTAATCACGAACATGTGCGGGGTGGTTTTCGCGCCGTAAAGCTGGCCGATCTCGCCGCTTTCATCGAGAACGCGGTGGGTCGAGGCGACGCCTGCGTCCGCTTCGATCTTGGCGGCTTGCTCAGGGGTGGTGTTGCCCTGCATGCCCGGGGCGGAGGAGTTGATGGCAATCCAGACCGCGCCGCCTTCGGTGGCTTTCTTCTGGGCGGCCTGCATGTTGCCGGATTCGTAATGTTTTACCACAAACGGGCACTCGTGGTTCGTCCATTCGAGGACGACGTTCTTGCCCTTCAGGTCGCTGAGCTTAACCGCGTTGCCCTTGATGTCGGTGGCGGTGAAGTCCGGGGCGGGTTTGCCGACTTCGGCGGCGGCGAAGGCCGGGGTTACGCCGAACGCCAGCGGAACGAAGGCGAGCGCCATGATGAATTTTCTGGGGCATTTGAACAGCATTAGTGTTTCTCCTCAAGAGATTTGAGTTGGGTTTTCTGCTGATCTTTCGGAGGCAGGCGGGGAAAGTTACAAAAAAAGTTTATTGCTCGTGAATCGACATCATTTCTCGGGTGGGCCCGTCAGTCAAAATTGCTTTTTCTCTTTGTTTCATGACCGTCTCATGCATGATGCCGGGGGTCAGGATCTGCGGGAGCAGAACAGGGTCCGGGCGTTTTCCGGTCGTTTGATCGGGGGCGCCGTAGAAGACATAGACGGGCACGCCGTTGCGGCCGAATTGTTCGAGGTAGGCGGTGATGTTTTTGTCATAATTCGTCCAGTCGCCGATGAGGTACTGGACGTTGGCGTCCTTGAACGCCTTGCGGGTGGAGTCGATGTCGATGGCCAGCCTGTGGTTGACTTTGCAGGTAATACACCACGCGGCGGTCATCTCCACGAAGACGGGGTCCTTGCCCTCCAGCAGGGAAGAGAGTTTTTCGGGGCTGAATGTCTCGCCGAACGCGCCTTGCGCGGTCTGCACGGCGTTTGCCGTGGGGATATGCGCAATGGCGTACAGGGAGAGCAGCGATAAGAACAGGCAGATCAGGAGCGGCGTACGCGCCATGATGCCGCAGGAGCAGAGCTTTTTGAAATGGCTGAGCCAGACGGCCATCGCGAGGAACATCATGCCGAGCAGAACCATGAACACGCCCTCGGGGCCCGCTTGCTGGGCGAGGATGCTGACCAGCCAGATCGAGAAGGCGAACATCGGGAAGGCGAGAAATTGTTTGAAGGTGTTCATCCACGCGCCGGGCTTGGGCAGGAATTTGCGCGCGGCGGGGACGTAGCACAAGAACAGGTACGGGAAGGCCAGACCGAAACCCAGCGCGATGAAAATGCTCAGGGCGACTGCGGCGCTTTGCACGAGCGCGTAGCCCAGCGCGGCGGCCATGAAGGGGGCCATGCAGGGCGTGGCGACGATTGTGGCCAGCGTCCCGGTGAAGAAGGACCCGGCAAGGGAGTGTTTGTTCGTCAGTTTGCTGCCGATATTTCCGAGGCCGCTGCCGATCTCAAAAAAGCCCATCAGGTTCAAGCCGACGAGGAACAACACGTACGCGAGGGCGCCGACGACCACGGGGCTTTGCAGTTGGAACCCCCAGCCGATGGCGGAGCCCGCGCTTTTGAGGAAGACCAGCATCATGCCGATGATCATGAAGCTCAGGATCACTCCGGCGGTGTAGGACAGGCCGTGCGCGCGGGCCTCTTTTTTCTCCTTGCCGGAGAGCTTGGCGAGGCTGAGCGCCTTCATGGAAATGACCGGGAAGACGCAGGGCATCAGGTTGAGGATCAGGCCGCCCAGAAAGGCAAAGAACAGGGCCGCCGCGTAGGTGTTCAGTTCGGGTTTGACCGGAGCTTGGGGAGCCTGATCGGCGGATTTTTCTGCTTGTACGTTTGTTTGCGATTGCGCGGGGGCTATGCCGACCGGCGCGGCTTCGACGGCGTATCCCGTGTATGTTCCTTGCGCGTCCTTCCATGTCAGCACGCCCGTCAGAAGCTTGAGGGTCTCCAGCTTGGTGTCGGAGCGCTCCTGTTTGATTGTCAGGACGCCTTCGGGTGTCAGCGCATTTTCCGGGCCCGGGAAGTGGTTGATCACGCCCCATTCGGCGGGGAAAAATTCGGCGGTCTCAAGCCGTATGTCTTTAAGGAGATCGGCGTTCTCAGGTTTAAAGGTCGTGACCAGCTTGCCGTCTTCCTGCGTGAAGGTGTGGGTCCCCGGCAGAAGGGCGGGCATGAGCGCCTTTGCGGCGTCGATCACGGCGCGGTTGTCCGAGGGTTCCGCTTCGCCGCCGTTGAGGGTGGTTTGTACGTTCGCGGTTTCGGGGATGCAGACATCGTTGCAGACCAGCATGTCGACTTTTGCGCTCAAGGTCAGGGGGCCTGCGGGCAGCGTTTCGGGAAGCTTCAGGGTCTGGAGCAGCGTGACCTTATCTTTATATCCGTAATTGGCCAGAGGCTCGACGAGGATTTTCTCGGGCAGGGGCCATTGGATGTCCGCGATTTCGGCGCCTTCGGGCAGGGTCCATGTATTTTTGATCGGGATTCCGGAATCGCCGGGGTTCTTCCAGTAAAGATGCCAGTGCGGATAGATGACATATTCAATCGCCAGGTCGATCGTCTCGCCCGGCTTGACCGTATCGGTTTGCGGAATGATGCGTACATCGACGTAATGGTCGGGTTCGGCGTCCTGCGCCCGGGCGTGCGGCGCGATCAACGCCAAGCTTAGGACGGCGGCAAGGAGCGTCCGTTTCACAAGGGCGGCGTAGGATTTAGCTGTATGTATTTTCATAATTCTATCTTTGTCTTGATTCTCGCCGTGGATGTGGGCATGGCGATGCCATACCCTTGTTTTACAGCAGTTTATTCGCCAAGTCTTGACCAAGTGTTACCGGGTGTATGAAAATCCCCCTGCGAACTTTTTTTTAATGTTTATTGCCTAGACTGCCCTTTAATATTCTTCAGGATTTTTCATGACCAGCCCTCTGACCGACCGCAAGACTTCCTCGCCCGCGCCGCTCTGGATACCCTCGGCGGAAAAGGTCGAATCGACCCTTATTTCCGACTTTATGCGCAAGATTTCCGCTCAAACGGGGCAAAAAATCGAAAATTATGCCGATTTGTGGCGCTGGTCGGTGGATCATAGTGAAGATTTTTGGGATTTTCTTTGGGATTATTGCGATGTACGCGGGGAAAAAGGCGCAAAAGTTCTCGATTCTCATAACGGACAGATGCTTGGCGCGCGATTTTTTCCCGATGGCAAAATCAATTATGCCGAAAACGTCCTGCGGCAGCGGGACGATCAGACGGCCATCATTTTCCGCGACGAGCGCGGCGGCGAGCGCAGTCTCAGTTTCAAGGCGCTTTATGAGCAGGTGAGTGTCTGGCAGCAGGCGCTTGTCGATGCGGGCGTACGCGAAGGCGACCGCGTAGCGGCCTATCTGCCGAACATGCCGGAGGCGATCATCGCCTGTCTGGCCGCGAGTTCGCTGGGCGCGATCTGGTCGTCGGCCTCGCCCGATTTCGGCGTGCAGGGTGTGATCGACCGTTTCGGGCAGATCGAGCCGAAGGTTCTGATTACCGTGGACGGGTATTTTTATGCCGGCAAGGTGATTGACTGCCTGCCCAAGGTGCGGGACGTACAGCCCGCGCTCAAGGGGCTGGAAAAGACGATCGTCATTCCGTTCGCTGGGTCTTCGCTCGGGCTGGCGGACTTGAAGAATGCCGTTTCCTCGAACGATTTCGCGGGCGCATACAGCCCCCAAGAGCTTTCGTTCACGCGGGTTTCGTTCAACCATCCGCTTTTTATCCTGTTTTCTTCCGGCACGACGGGCATTCCCAAATGCATCGTTCACGGACACGGGGGTACGCTGCTCCAGCATCTCAAGGAGCACCGCCTGCAGTGCGACATCAAACCGGGGGACAAGGTTTTCTATTTCACCACCTGCGGCTGGATGATGTGGAACTGGCTGGTCACGGCGCTGGCTTCCGGCGCCACGCTGCTGCTGTTCGACGGATCGCCGTTTCATCCTGACGGGAATGTTCTTTGGGACTACACGTCCAAGCATGGCTGTACGCTGTTTGGAACGTCCGCGAAATATATCGACGCGCTGAAATCCGCTAAGCTGGCGCCGGGCAAGACGCACGATCTTTCGGCGCTGCGTACGTTGACCTCCACGGGCTCGCCGCTCGTGCATGAAAGTTTCGATTACGTCTACCGTGCGATCAAGTCGGACCTGCATCTGGCCTCGATTTCCGGCGGTACGGATATCGTTTCATGCTTTATGCTCGGCAACCCGATTTCCCCCGTCTGGCGCGGGGAAATTCAGGGGCCGGGGCTGGGCATGGCGGTGGACGTGTTCGACGAGGAGGCCAAGCCGGCGAGCATCGGGGCGGGCGAGCTGGTTTGTACCAGGCCTTTTCCCTGTATGCCTGTTTCGTTCTGGAACGATCCCGACCGGGTGAAGTACAAGGCCGCCTATTTCGAGCGGTTCGAGAATATCTGGGTGCATGGCGACTGGGTCGAAAAAACCGCCCATGGCGGACTGATCATCCACGGGCGCAGCGACGCGACCCTTAATCCGGGGGGCGTACGGATCGGCACAGCCGAGATATACCGGCAGGTCGAGCAGGTCGAGGCCGTGCGGGAGTCGATTGCCGTGGGGCAGGACTGGGAGGACGACGTGCGCGTCGTGCTGTTCGTCATCCTTCAGAAGGGCTGGGCGCTGGACGAGAATTTGATCAAGGAAATCAAGACCAAGATCCGCAACGGGGCCTCGCCGCGCCACGTTCCGGCTAAGGTCATACAGGTCACCGACATTCCGCGCACCAAGAGCGGCAAGATCACGGAACTGGCGGTGCGCGACGTGATTCATGGGCGGAAAATCAAGAATGTCGAGGCGCTCGCCAACCCGGAAAGCCTCGATCTCTATAAAAATCTGGAAGAATTGAAGAGTTAGGCCAAAAAAGCTCTTGCGCCGCATGGCTTAACCATGCTTCTCTCATATTATGAATATTTTGAACGCATACAGTGTCGATCTGACCAGCGGGGCCGCAACGGCCATCGCGGCAGCAGCGTTCGCAGCGGCAGCAGCGGCGGCCTAGCCGCACATATTCAGCACATAGCGCAAGAGCGCGTTTAGACAACCTCCCGAACCACCGGAACAGTTATAAAAATACAGGTTCTTTGCGCCTTTTTTAGCGGCGAGGGACCGAAAATTGAATTTTTAGGGTTATGAAATGCCACAGACCAATGTAAAAGACATCGTGAAACTGCCCTTGAGCGCCCGCATGACGCCGTATAAGACAACGATCGAGAATTTGACGCCCAATCCGGGCACGGATCTTCTGCGTTATGCGCGTACGAAGGAGGGCGTACTCTCTCTCGCGCAGGGCGAAGGCAGCCTGCCGACGCCGGATTTCATCTGCGAGGCGGCCATGAAGGCGCTGAAGGATGAGGGCAAGACGTTCTACGCACCCACTCTGGGGCATCCCGAGCTGCGGCAGGAGCTTTCGACGTACTACAAGAACATCTACGGACTGGACATTCCCGCGAGCCGTTTTTTCGTGACCAGTTCCGGCACGACGGCGGTGCACCTTTCGCTGGCCGCGATTATCAACAAGGGCGACGAGGTTGTGGCCCTGACGCCGATCTGGAAGAATCTTCTGAGTGCGGTCGAGATCGCCGAGGCCCGCATCAAGCAGGTCGGCATGGATTACGTGGACGGCAAGGGCTGGCAGCTTGATCTGAACCGCCTGTTTTCCGCCTGTACGCCGCAAACGAAAGCGATTTTGATCGTGACGCCCTCCAACCCCACGGGCTGGACGATGAGTACGCCCGAGATGCGCCGCGTGATGGATTTCGCGCGGGAGCGCGGAATCTGGGTGATCGCCGACGAGGTTTACACGCGTACGGTCTACGGGCAGGTGCGCGCGCCGAGCTTCCTCGATGTTTCCGAACCGGACGATCTGCTTCTGGTCATTAACAGTTTCTCCAAAACGTGGGCGATGACGGGCTGGCGGCTGGGCTGGATCGTCGGGCCGCCGTCGGCGGAGCTCAAGATCTGTGATCTGGCCGTTTACAACAACATGGGGCCGCCGAGCTTCACGCAACACGGTGCTCTGGCCGCGCTGCGGCAGGGCGAGGGGTTTCTGAACGAGCAGATGACGCTCTGGCGCTCGAACCTCGATCTGCTGATGGACCGTTTCGCGCAGATGCCGAAAATCTCCATGATGCGGCCGGATGCCAGCTTCTATGCGTTCTTCAAGGTCGAGGGCGAGGAGGATTGCATCGCGTTCTGTACCAAGCTGATCGATCAGGCCGGGCTGTCCTTAGCGCCCGGCTGCGCGTTCGGCGATTGCGGGCGCGGGTTCATCCGTCTGGCCTTCGCGTGCTCGGAAACCAAGCTTCTCGACGCTCTGGACCGGCTGGAGCGGGTCGTACGTTAAAGGTTTTCCTTCCCGGCCTTATACGCTAAAGTTTTCGAGGTTTTAACACTCGGAGCGTTCGCGCGTGAAAACAGTCGGGATCGTCGGCGGGCTCAGCCCGGAATCCACCATTCTTTATTACCGGGGCCTGAACGAGGCCGTGCAGGCGCGTCTGGGCGGGCATCATAACGCGCGGATTTTGCTTAACTCGCTCGATTTCGGAGAGTTCGTCGCGCTGAAGGAGCGCGGCGATTGGGAGATGCAGGGGCGGCTTATTGTGGACGCCGCGTTGCGTTTAGAGTGCGCAGGCGCAGATTTCGTGCTGCTGGCGACGAATACGATGCACCTTTTCGCCGACGATCTGAGGGCGCGGCTTACGATCCCGTTCCTGCATCTGGCCGATGCAACGGCCGAGAGAATCCGCGCCTTTCGCGTTGATCGTATCGCGCTTCTGGGCACCGCCTACACGATGGAGCAGGATTTTTACACGTCGCGCCTGATCGCGCACGGAATCGAGCCGATGGTCCCAAACCCGCAGAAACGTGCTGAGATCCACCGGATTATCTATGACGAATTGTGCCGGGGCGTCGTCAAAAATGAATCGCGCGAAACTTACCGGGCGATTATTTCCGATCTCGTGCAGGAGGGGGCGCAGGCCGTCATTCTCGGCTGCACGGAGATTACGATGCTGATCGGGCCGCAGGATGTTTCCTGCCCGGTGTTCGACACCACGCAGATCCATATCGAGGCGGCGGCGCAGTTCATTTTCGAGGAGAAGGCGGCAGCGGCATGAGCGGGACGCGCGGATATTTCGGGGTGGGTGTGGAGAGCATCAGCAAGGAGCAGAACGCGGGCACCATCGTGCGCACCACGCATGCCTTCGGCGGCAGTTTCTTTTTCACCATCCGGCCTTCGCTGGATATCAACGAGTTGCGGGTTTCCGACACGTCGGGGGCGTTCGATCATCTGCCTTATTACCAATATAAGACGCCGGCCGAGTTGGCGCTGCCCAAGGATTGCGTGCTGGTGGGGGTCGAGTTGACGGACGACGCGGTGGATTTGCCGAGTTTCCGGCATCCGCTCCGCGCGGCGTATGTTCTGGGGCCTGAGATGGGCAGTCTTTCGCCCGAAACCGTCGCGCGGTGCGATCATGTCGTCAAAATTCCGATGAAATTCTGTGTTAATGTCGGCGTGGCGGCGGCGATCGTGATCTATGACCGGATGCTGTGCCTCGGGCGGTTCGCCGAGCGCCCCGTGCGGCCCGGCGGGCCGTTGATCGAGACGGGAAATCTTCCGCCGAAAAAACACCGGCGGAAGGTGCGCACGAAAGACTAATCGCCGATTTTAAGAATCTTGTTCAGTTCTGGCATTTTTTCGATTTCGGCAGCGAATTTTGAGGCGGCGGGATGGTGGAGCAAATCTTCGTATGTCGCCAAAATCAGAAGCGGTTTGAGATTTTTTGAAATGTCCTGCTGCGTGGCTATTTGTTTTCTAAGCGTTTCCAGCCATTCTTGCTCTGGGAGGGAAACCTCAAGTTTAAATTTTTTTCTCATGGCTTGAGCGGCGAGCGCGGCAAGCAGCTCCATAAAATTTTTACCGAAGAGAACGCCTTTTTCCTCAACATGGTCCTTCAGGATCAGCTTGCGCAGATGATTCAAAAAGGTTTGCGCTTGCGGTTCGGTTATGTCCAGCCTTGCCAGCCCGAGTATGAAATCCCGCGAGAGAAGCGCCTTGTATTCAGGCAGATCGTGGAAGGCGCTTTCAAATTCGATGAAGTGCCTTTGCTTCCATATGGGCGCAATTTCCGGATCGGCGGCGATCAGGTTGAGCCAGACGAGCGGAAGTTTTTCATGCGTCAGCCCTTCGTCCTGAAGGCAGAACGCCATCATTCTTTTGATATCCGGCGTGGTTTCCTCGAGTTTGATCGTGCTGAGTATCGTTATAAACTCTTCTTTATGGGCGCGTTTATCCGGCGCGGCGGTCATCGCCATGGCGCTGTATTCTATGGCTTTGGCGATCTCTCCCTTCTGATGGAATATGCGCATGAGGTTGGCGTAGGCCGCGTCGTAATGCGGGTCGAGGGTCACGGCCTGATGGAACAGTTCGACGGCCTTGTCGATCTGGCCCTGCATGAAGCGGAGCGTGCCGAGATTGTGGGCGGCGTCTGCGGTGGGGGCGATTCCGAGGGATTCCGTGAGGTATTTCTCGGCCCCCGCGAAATCCTGCTTCTTGATGCAATCAACCGCCTGTGCGTAGGCCGCTTTGGCTGCCGGGTTGTTCTGGCTCACTCAAACCCCCTGATCTACAAAAGGGCGCATCTTAGCGCGATTTACGGCGCAGGAGAACAAATTCCTCGGCCGCTGTGGGGTGGATGGCGATGGTCGCGTCGAACTGGGCCTTGGTGGCGCCCGCGACGATGGCGGTTGCGAAGCCCTGCGTGATTTCCGGCGCGTCCTGCCCCACCATATGAAGGCCCAGAACCCGGTCTGTCTCCCGGTGGACGACCAGCTTGACCAGCGTGCGCTCGTCGCGTTCGGCCAGCGCGTTGCGCATGGGCAGAAAATCCGAGCGGTAGATGTCGATCGTGCCGGGGAATTTCGCCAGCGCCTGTTCCTCGGTCAGGCCGACTTGGCCCAGCGGCGGGTTGCAGAAGACGGCGTGGGGGACGTTTTCATAGGAGATATAGCGCTGTTTTCTGCCGTAAAGACGGTCGGCCAGCGCGTGGCCCTCGGCAATCGCGATCGGCGTGAGGGCGATGCGTCCGGTCACGTCGCCGATGGCGTAGATGGAGGGGATGCTGGTCTGTTCGTCCTTGTTCACCTTGACCGCGCCCTGCGGCGTCAGGTCCACGCCGACCTGCTTGAGGCCCAGCGGTTCGATGTTGGGCGCGCGCCCGGTGGCGAACAGGACCGCGTCGGCCTCGATAATTTTTCCATCGGAGAGGGTGATCTCCAGCACGTTTGCGCCGTTTTTTGAGATTTTCGATAGGGTCGTTTGCGGATAGAGCGCGATGTTCTTTTTGCCGATTTCCTTTTGCAGGAAGGCGCGGACCTCGCCGTCGAAATCGTCGTTCAAGATCTGCTCGCGGCGGAAGATCAGATGCACGTCGGAGCCGAGCTGGTTGAAGATTCCGGCGAATTCCAGCGCGATATAGCCCGCGCCGAAGATCACGATGCGCCGGGGCCGTTCGGGGAGGGAGAACACGTCGTCGGAGGTGATGGCGTATTCCTTTGCGCCCGGAATGCCGGCGGGGATATGCGGTTTCGCGCCGGTGGCGATCAGGATGCGCTCGGCGGTTATGTTTTGCCCGTTTACGTCCACGCTGTGCGGTCCGGTGATTTTCGCGGTGCCTCTAAAGACAGGCTGGCCGTCGCCTTCGATGCCCTTGGTGATCATCGTGTTCAGGAATTCGACTTCCTTTTGCTGGGCGGCGATATATTTTTTCCAGTCGTGGGCAGAGGGGCCGACGCTCCAGCCGTATCCGGCGGAGTCCGTTATGTGCGAGGCGTAGGACGCGGCGTAGGTCATCAGTTTTTTGGGCACGCAGCCAAGATTGACGCAGGTGCCCCCGATCTGGCGGTTTTCGGCGTAGGCGACCTTTTTGCCGTATTCCCCGGCCACACGCCCCGCGCGGCCGCCGCCGGAGCCGCTGCCGATGATGAAGAGGTCAAAGTCGTATTTGCTCATTTTCTTTCTCCCGCATGGCGTTTGTGGCACAGTGGGGGCATGATAAACGCCACCGCAGGGTTTGAATACGGAGAAATTGTTTCGGTGGGCTTGCTTACCGGCGAATACGACAACAGCGGCAATCTGATCCGCGAGTATGTGTGGCTGAATGGCGAGCCTCTAGCGCAGATCGACGCGGGATCGCCGGAGTTGCTCATCTACCTCCACACCGATCATCTGGCTACGCCTAGATTTGGAACAAACGCGGGTGGCTCAATCGTCTGGACATGGGATTCAGGCGCGTTCGGCAAGGAAGCGCCGACGGGCAGCGCGACGGTGAACCTCCGCTTCCCCGGCCAATACTACGACTCCGAATCCACCCTTCACTACAAGTGGAACAGATACTACAACCCGGCTATTGGAAGATACGTTAGCTCAGATCCGATAGGGCTGGACGGAGGGCTGAGTACCTTTGGGTACGTAAATCAAGGCCCAGTAACTTATAGCGACCCAGAGGGCAGGATACATTGGACGGCGGAAATTTACTCTTGGGCCTTCGCTCCATTCTTTGGATACGGAAGTGGTATCTACAATTTGACATCTGATTGTGTCAACGGAAAGCGCTATAAGGTTCGGGTTTATGCAGAGGGTTCTCTAGTTGGATTGGGGATACGAGTATCGTTACTAGCTGGAAGCACACTCGACTTTGAAGACGACCGCACTGCTCCAAAGTACGATGATCAATTTCCGGTATTTAATCCTTTTACAGGCCAAGGCTTGGACCCTCATGTATTCAATGGCAAGTTCGTGATGGCAACTCTTGGTGGGCAGGTACTGAACCAAGGTGGCTCTGTAGATTACGGTACGCGTCTGGGTTCGGCTCATACGACTAATTTCTATTCGGACGCATCAGGCATTGGGTTTAATGCTTCAGCTGGCGTAGTTCTTGAGGGAACATCGACCATTACGGGTAAACCAATATTGGAGGACTGCGCATGCTTTTTGCCAGAAAGCGGAGGTGTCGATGAATAGTTTTTTCAGTAGTAAGAATCGGGTTGTTCTAGCACCATCCTTCTTGGTGCTTGTTATCGTGGCATTCTCTAGCATCTCTAATGCCTATGATGCTACTGGGAGCTCTGTGCGTCGAAGTATCCCCGAAAGTCCTTTGACTGAGGGACCTGTCACAGTCCCAAGAGATCTGCAACGCTATGTAATTATTGAATCCTTTGTAAACCCAGATCCATTGATGCAGAAAGTATTTGTTACCATCGACGGAAAATCAAAACTCCACTACGAACCTTTGGACGGCGTGATATTCAAATTTATTGAAGACAGGGCGTTTGAAAGAATTTCTGAGTCGTTACGAACTAATAGTAAAGGCCTTAGTCCGTATGATGTTTATTATCAGGCAACTAGCGATGGATATTTCGATCTTGCTTTCGTCAATAAAATTGAGATATCAGAGTTTTGCAGATTGGATCTAGTTGGCTATGTTTCCAGTAAAAAGTCCTGTCTCTGGTACCATCTGATCCGGCCGTAATATTTTCTGTTGCAAAAAACGCGCAGATCGCGAAAGGCTGCCGATAGAACATCGGGTGCATCTCCAGCGCCAGCAGCAGCGTCTCCAGATCGTCGATGGTCCGCTCCGCGTTCCAGTCCGCGCTACGCATCGGGTTCGTGCCCCATATCTTTACCGCGTCCGCGTCGGCGCGGTGCTGGTCCGCGCGGGACGCGCGTGCCGATCCCCAGATCGGCCTCCTTGACCTTGCCGCGAAACACCTCCGGTTTCGCGTCGCGTTCGTGGTCGGGCATCGCCATCTTCACCATTTCGGCCATGAGCTTCTGCGTCTCCTCTTCGTGCCGTTTGCGCATCGAATCGAACTGCGCTTGAAGCGCCTGCCGCTGATCGAGCTGGATCTCAATCAATTCCTGCCGTTCCTCGCGGTCCCGCACATGGCATTGCCACGCTTCCTTCTCGTTGGCCTTGCGGATCGACCAGTATTTGAAGGTGAGCTTATCCCAGAGTCCCTTGAACCCCTTGCGAACGCGGGACGCGCGCACCGCTTGCTCCGCGTTCCAGCGCGAATGATTCTATAAGCCTTTGTTATATAAAAAAATTTTTTCGGCTTTTTAATGCATATCATGCTGCAGCGCAGGGGAAAAACCCTTGAAAAGGGCTGGACCTTCGGGGGGTATGACACTATTATGCGGCCAGAAAAATACACACGGGTGCCCCGGAATGAGCAAGTCCAAAAAAGACTCCGCCAAAGAGTCCAAACCAGAATCCAAATCCGATATTAAAATCCATCGCGAGCGTTTGCTTAAAGAAGCCACAAAGCTTCTGCCCTCGTCCGCCTCTCCGGGCCTCAAGCAGATGCTTGAGGTCTTGTTTCATGAGGTGAACGAGGAAGATCAGGTCTTCTTCGAGCCGCAGATTCTGGCTGAGATGGCGGAGACGCACTGGGCGCTGGCGCGAGATCGCAAGCCCGGGCAAGTCAAGATCAAGATCTATGTTCCCGAGGTTCCCGGCCTTGAGCATCGCCGGACGGTCGTGGACATGGTCTGCGACGACATGGCGTTTCTGGTCGATTCCACGGCGGCGGAGATCAACCGCCGCGATTATCTGATTAACATCCTGATTCATCCGAGCGCGGTTCCGGAGTACGATTCCAAAAAGGGTTTCACGGGCCTGCGGACCAACTGGACAAAGGGCGAGGCGCGGCAATCGCATATCCATGTGCAGATCAACAAGGTTCTTTCCAAGGCCGAATCCAAGGCTCTTGAGGAGGGGCTGCAGAAGGTTCTGGTGGATGTCAGCGTGGCCAACAAGCAGTGGCTTTTGATGCTTCAGAAAATGAAGGAAACCTCGACGGCGCTTTCGGTGGCGACGACGCCGTATCCGGCAAGCGAGATTCAGAAAAGCTGCGCCTTTCTCGATTACCTTGCGGATAATAATTTTACGTTTCTGGGTTACCGCGAATATGAGTTCGTCGAGGGCAAGGGCGGCGTGAACAGCCGGACCGTCAAGGGTTCCAGCCTCGGGCTTTTGCATGACGAGGTCGCGCCGGCCTATGTCAGCGAGACAGATGAAGGGTTGCCGCGCAATCTTCAAGAATTGCGGCGGGGGCTTCCTCCGGTGTCGATTTCCAAGACCAACCGCGTGTCCACCGTTCACCGCCGCGTCCCGATGGATGCGATTGCGGTCAAGACATATGACGAAAAGGGCCGCGTTAAGGGCGAGCGGCTGTTTCTGGGCCTGTTCACCTCCGTCACGTATTCGCGCAGCGTGCGCGACGTGCCTTATTTGCGCGACAAGGTCGAGGAGGTTGTGCAGCTCTCGAAACTGATGGAAGGCAGCCACGACCGAAGAGCGTTGCGCCATATTCTTGAGAAATATCCGCGCGATGAATTGTTCCAGATCGGGAACGAAGAGCTGCTCAAGATCTGTATGAATATCATTCGATTGCAGGAGCGTCAGAGGATTTCCCTGTTCCTGCGGCGCGATCCGTTCGGGCGATATATTTCCTGTCTGGTTTACGTTCCGCGCGACCGGTTCGGTACGACGCTGCGTCTGGGGATGCAGGCCATTCTTGAAGAGCAGATGGACGGGGTGTGCGCGAATTTTTACACAACGCTGGACGACTCCGTCTTTGCGCGTGTGATGTATATTATCAATATCAGCCAGAAAAGTCCGCCCAAGATCAACGTCAAGCAGCTTGAGAAGATGCTGCGTGAATGCGGGGAGACGTGGCCGGAGAAGCTGGCCTACGCCATCGCCGAGGAGTTCGAGGACCCCAAGAGGGTCACCGATCTCACGATCAAATATCGCGATGCGTTCCCTGTGGCCTACACCGACAAGCACCGGGCGCGGCAGGCTGTTTTCGATATCGAGAAGATCGAACAGGCGCTGGAGAAGAACCGGATCATCCTTGATCTTTACCGCCCGAACGAGATGGACCGCAGCCAGTTGCGGCTGAAAGTCTATCATCCCGGTTCGCCGATCACGCTGTCTGACGTTCTGCCGATCCTTGAGAATATGGGTCTGCGCGCGATTGCCGAGCTGCCGTTCGAGATTTCCCCGGCGGGAACCACGCAATCTCTGTGGGTTCACGATTTCTTGCTGGAAACGCCTGAGTTCAAGAACACGGTCGTCGTCAAGGACGTGAAGGAGCAATTCGAAAAGGCCTTCACGAAAATCTGGTACAACGAAATGGAAAGCGACGGTTTGAACCGTCTTGTTTTGCTTGCGGGCGCGAACTGGCGCGAGATCACGATTCTGCGCGCGTATGTTCATTACATGCAGCAGATCCGCTCGCCTTACAGCCGCAACTATATTCACAAGGCTCTGACCGAGAACCCGGTGATCAGCCGTTTGCTCATCGACCTGTTTAAGGCTTATCACGATCCGGCCAACAACGCGGCGAAGGCCAAGAGCTTGGCCGAGGCGTGCGCCGCCAAGATCGAGTCCGCTCTTGAGGCTGTGGTTTCCAGCGATCAGGACCGGATTTTGCGCCATGTTCATTCGCTGGTCGAATCCACGATGCGTACAAATTATTACCAGCGCGGGACGGAAGAGGGGCGTAAACCCTATCTTTCTCTTAAAATCCGCAGCGCGCTTGTGCCCGATCTGCCGGATCCCAAGCCGTTCATGGAGATTTTCGTTTACTCGCCGCGCGTGGAAGCCATCCACTTGCGGGGCGACAAGATCGCGCGGGGCGGTTTGCGCTGGTCCGATCGTCACGAAGATTACCGCACGGAGGTGCTGGGTCTGATGAAGGCGCAGATGGTGAAGAACGCCGTTATCGTGCCGATGGGCGCGAAGGGCGGATTCGTCGTCAAGACGCCGACCGCCAGCCGGGAGGAGTTCCTGCGCGAGGGCGTGGAGTGCTACAAAATCTTTATTCGCGGTCTGCTGGACGTGACCGACAATCTCTCGGGCGCCACCGTGATTCCGCCCAAGGATGTCGTGCGGCGCGACGGGGACGACCCCTATCTCGTCGTGGCGGCGGACAAGGGAACGGCGACGTTCTCGGATACCGCGAACGGCATTTCCCTTGAATACGGGTTCTGGATGGGCGATGCGTTCGCGTCCGGCGGTTCGGCGGGATACGACCACAAGAAAATGGCGATCACGGCCCGGGGCGGCTGGGAATCCGTCAAGGCGCATTTCCGCCTGTTCCATCACGATATCCAGAAAAAGCCTTTCGATGCTGTCGGGATCGGCGACATGGCCGGGGACGTGTTCGGTAATGGGATGCTGCTTTCCGAGCAGATGCGGCTCGTGGGAGCCTTCAACCACGTTCATATTTTCTGCGATCCCGATCCGGACGCGAAGACGAGTTTTGCCGAGCGCAAGCGTCTGTTCGACGAGGTCAAAGGGTGGGATCACTACAACACCAAACTTTTGTCCAAGGGCGGACGAATTTTCAACCGAAGCGAAAAGATGCTGACCCTGACGCCGGAAATCCAGAAGCGCTTTGAGCTGACCAAGGATAAGGTTACGCCAGCGGATCTGATTAAGGCCATCCTCAAGGCGCGCACAGATTTGCTCTGGTTTGGCGGCATCGGCACCTATGTCAAGGCAACGAAGGAAACGCATCTTGATGTCGGCGACAAGAGCAACGATGCGCTGCGCGTGAATGCCGGCGACATTCGCGCCCGCGTGATCGGGGAGGGTGCCAACCTCGCCCTAACGCAACTTGGGCGGATCGAGCTTTCCGAGCGCGGCGTGCGCCTCAACACCGATTTCGTGGATAATTCCGGGGGGGTCGATTCCTCAGACCATGAGGTCAATATCAAGATTTTGCTGACCGATGTGATGAACAGCAAAAAGCACAAGATGGACCTCAAGGCCCGGAACGTGCTTTTGAAGAAAATGACCGAAGAGGTCGCTGCGCATGTCCTGCGGCATAATTACCAACAGGCGCAGGCGGTGAGCTTGGCCGAATTGCAGGCCCGCGAGAACCTCCAGATTCATGAGGATTTCATCGAGGATCTGGAGCGGGAGCGGGGCCTCAGTCGCCGGAACGAGGGTTTGCCGGACAAGGAGACGATCGAAAGCCGTCTCCGCGCGGGCAAGGGGCTGACGCGGCCTGAGCTGTGTATCCTTATATCCTACGCCAAGATCGCGCTGACCAGCGATCTGCTGGCGTCGAACATTCCCGATAATCCGCGCATGGAAAACTGGCTGGTTGATTACTTCCCCGATATTCTGGGTGAAAAATATAAGCCCGAGATCCTGCGTCATCGTCTGAAGCGCGAAATTATTTCTACCACGATGGCGAACTCGCTGGTCAACCGTATGGGGCCGACCTTTACGAAATCCCGGATGAACAAGACCGGGGCGCGTATTAATCAGGTCGTCGAGGCGTACATCGTGACCCGCGATGCATTCAAATTGCGTCCGCTCTGGGACGATATTGAATCGCTTGATACCAAGGTTCCGGCGGAGGTTCAGCTTAAGGCGATGCGGGAAATCGCGCAAATGGCCGAGCATACGATCACCTGGTTCCTGACCCGTTTGGGCCGGGATCTGGACCTTGATAAAGACACACGCCAGTTCGGCGAGAGTATCGAGGCGTTGCGGAAGAATATCGACGGGCTTCTGACCGATGAGTTGCGCGGTTCTATCGAGGCGCGTACGGCCATAGGCGTACGGGACGGTCTGCCGCAGAATCTGGCGCATCAGATCGCTCTGATGCCGGTTTTGTCCTCGGCTTGCGACATTATTCGGATTAGTCTTGAACAAAAGACCAATATGATGAACACCACCCGCACGTATTTTGAGGTCGGGGAAGCGTTCCATCTGGACTGGCTGCGCCAGCAGGCGCGGTTCCTGCCGCATGACAATAGCTGGCAGAGTGAGGCCTCTTCGGGCCTGATCGAGAGCTTGTATGGCTGTCAGGCCGGTTTGACCGTCCGGGTTCTGCGGGATCTGAACGGGCGGGCCGGAAAGGCCGCCCGCAAGGACAGCATGCTGGAGGAGTGGCTTAAGGATCACGATCACCTGCTCAAACAGTTTGAGCCGCTTTTTGCCGAACTGCGCCGGGCGGGGACCGTGGACCTGACGATGCTGGCGGTCGCGGAGCAGCGTTTGCGGCAACTCTTTGGTGGATAAGGGGTTTGGGCCAAGTTTGACAGAACCGGGCCTTTTCCCTAAAATCATACCCCATAAAGAGAATTTATAAATTTTAGGGGTTTTCGATGTTTCTCAAGGCGCGCGGTTATCTGCAAAATGTGTCGGGTTTGGGCAAGCCCGTTGACGAGGTTTTGGCCGAGCAACAAGCCAAGATCGAGGCGGTCGCTCCTGCTTTCAAGCAGTGGGTGACTCAGGCCGAGGTTATCCGCGAGCGGGCGCAGTCCGTCTCCGATACCGAGGGTTTCACTTATGATGCCGACCGCGCCTCTGAACTGGCGGGCAGCGTGCGCAAGACCCTTACGAGCAAGGGAACCCATTTCAACTTGAACCTGAGGAAAGAGGCGATCCTGTTCCCGAAGGGTGCGCAGGTGCCCGAGATCAGCCTTAATACGCTGAACGATATTGCCGGTTCTTTGGAGATGGCGTCCGTGCGGCTCGGCATGAGCGAGGCGACCGACGAACAGACAGAGGCCCTCGGCAAGGCCCGCGCCGCGTTCGCAGATGTTTTGAAAGATTTTCAAGCGGTGGTGGATCATGGCCAAGCAACGCTTGAGCTGCCCGCCGTTTCCGGTACGCCGGGCGATGAATCGCTGACGGCGAAATCGCGGGATGCTCTGGTGCGCGATCTGCGCTACACGATTCGGGCGCATAACAGCCTGATTGGCCGGATGGGCACCCGTGCAGGGATTCACAGCACGCCCTCGGCGCCGGGTGCGGACACTGCGCTGGAAGCCGAGCACGCGACCTAAAATTTTCTCTTTAACTTAGCTGAACGCAACGGCCAGCAGCACGAGCAGGCCGAAAACCCGGTTCGCGCGGAAAATCCGCAGCGACGAGGCCGCGTCTTGCGGTTGCCATTCCGTCATCTGCCAGAGCAGGTGTGAACACGCCATCAGAATCGCGATCGCACCCCACAGGCCGCCGCCCTGCAGAAGAACTGCAAACACCAGAAATCCTGCGCAGAGATCATAAAAACTTTTTACCCAGCGCGGGCTGTCTTCGCCAAACAGGCGGGCGGTCGATTTTATTCCGGCCATCGCGTCGTCCTCGCGGTCCTGATGGGCGTAGATCGTGTCATAGCCGAGCGTCCAGCAGATTCCGGCGAGATAGAGCAAGAGCGCAGAAAAGCCGAGCGTTCCCGTAACGGCGCTATAGCCCATGAGTGCGCCGAAATTGAACGTAATTCCCAAAAAGGCCTGCGGCCACCATGTGATGCGCTTCATGAAGGGATAGGCGACGATCAGCGGGATGCTGAGGACGCCCAGAATGATCGTCACCCAGTTCATCGTCAGCAGGATCAGCAGTCCGGCCGATAAGAGTCCGGCCAGAAAAATCATGGCCTGTCTTTCGTTCAGCGTTCCGGCGGCCAGCGGGCGGGCCTTCGTGCGCTCCACCTGTTTATCGAGATCGCGGTCCCAGAGGTCGTTAATGACGCATCCGGCGGCGCGCATGATGATGGCGCCGATTCCAAACAGAATAATCAGACCCCAGCTTTTCAGGCCCATATGGAACAGGCCGCCGGAGGCCAGGACGATCCCCCACCAGCCGGGCAGAAGCAACAGCCAGATGCCGATGGGCCGGTCGAGCCGCGCCAGCATGGCGTAGGGACGCAAATATGAGGGCAGGAATTGCTCAAACCACTGCGGGGGGTTGATATCTGTATGCGTGTTGGTGTTGAGTATCTCTGTCATGACCTTATCTTTATACAAGTTTGCGCGGCTTTACCTCAACGAAGAGTTTTCGGCGGGCGGAGAGATTCCGCTCGCGGAGGATCAGGTTCATTATTTACGTAATGTCTTGAGGGCGGAGGCGGGCCAGAGGGTGCGCGTCTTTAACGGGCGGGACGGGGAGTGGCTGGCGGAGATTGCGGCGCTCGATAAAAAGCGCGGGGCGGTGCGGCTTGCCGAGAGGATCGCGGTTCAACCGCCCGCTGGGCCGCGCGTGATGCTTCTGTTCGCGCCAATCCGCAAGCAGAGGTTGGATATTCTGATCGAGAAGGCCGTCGAGCTGGGCGTTACCGACCTCTATCCCGTTCTGACCGCCCGCACGGAGAACCGGATCCTCAAGCCCGAGCGTATCTCCGCGCAGATCATCGAGGCGGCGGAGCAGTGCGAGCGGCTGGATCTTCCGGTGCTTTACCCTGTGCAGAGCCTTGATGAGATGTTGCGGAGCTGGGGCGGACCAGCGATTCTCGCCTGCGTCGAGCGGAAGGATCTTCCGGCTCTTGCGCCGCTGAAGGGCCTTGCGGACTGCGCCTTCCTGGTCGGGCCGGAGGGCGGGTTCGATGCGCGCGAAATCGAGCTTTTGTGCGGATCGCCGAAGGTTTCGCCTGTGGGGCTGGGCGATACGATCCTGCGGGCCGAAACGGCGGCCCTTTATTGCCTCAGCCTTGCGCGGGCGGGCGCGGCGGACTCGTCAGCCCTTAAAAAAGAGGATGGAAGGGATTGAGGCTCTTGAATTTCCTTTCTTATGGGCGTATTCCTTGTAAAATTCTTCTCCGGGCCTTTGAGCGGAGCGGTATATAAGTGGAATTCCAGATATGAAAAACAGCTTTTTTGTCAGGGTTTTAAGCGGCGGGCTTCCCGCTCTGGCCTTTGCGCTTTTCGCGATGACGGGGCCTGCGGCGGCCGAGACTTTCGGGATCGGGCTTCCTGTTTCCGCGACCGATTCGGCTCAGCGCATCCATGAGTTCCACGACATGCTGCTGATAATTATCACCGGGATCGTGATTTTCGTTCTGGCGCTTCTGCTTTATGTTATCGCCCGCTTCAACGCCAAGGCCAACCCGGTTCCTTCGAAGACCACGCACAATGTGATGCTTGAGATCGTCTGGACGATCATTCCGGTGGTGATTCTCATTATTATCGCTGTGCCGTCGTTCCAGCTTCTTTACAAGAACGAGCGGATCGAGAATCCCGAGATGACGATCAAAATTACCGGGGCGCAGTGGTACTGGATCTACGATTATCCCGATCACGGCGATATCAATTTCACGTCCTATATGATCCCGAACGACAAGATTGATCAGGTTAAGGGTGAAAAGCGGCTGCTTTCGACGGACAATAAGGTCGTTTTGCCCGTTGGTGTGACTATTCAGGCCCTTGTCACCTCCGGCCCTACAGATGTTATCCATTCTTGGGCGATGCCGCGTTTCGGGATCAAGACCGACGCGGTGCCGGGGCGGATCAACCATACATGGTTCCGCATCAACAAACCCGGCGCCTATTACGGGCAGTGTTCCGAGCTTTGCGGCAAGGATCATTCGTATATGCCGATCGAGGTGTGGGCGGTCGAGAAGCCTATCTTCGAGGAATGGGCGGCTATGGCCAAGGAAGACGTAGACAAAGCACAGGCTTGGATTCAGGCTAATCACAATCCTTCGGTTAAAGGCACGGCCGAGCCCGTCATGGTTCCGGCGCCGCAGACCGAGGGCGAGACTTCAAAAGGGAGCGTCGAATAATGGGCGACCACGCACACGATCACAAACCCGGTTTCTTTGCACGCTGGTTCTGCTCGACCAACCACAAGGATATCGGAACGCTTTACATCATCTTTTCGATCATCGCCGGTTTGATCGGCGGGCTGTTCTCCATGATTATGCGTCTTGAGCTACAGGAGCCGGGTGTTCAGTATCTCCTGACCAGCGCGGGCGATCCGAACGGGCATCTGTGGAACGTGATCATTTCCGCGCACGGGCTGATCATGGTGTTTTTCGTGGTCATGCCGGGCTTGATCGGCGGTTTCGGCAACTGGTTCGTGCCGCTGATGATCGGCGCGCCCGACATGGCGTTTCCGCGCCTCAACAACATTTCTTTCTGGCTGATCGTTCCGGCATTCTTCCTCCTGATCGCCTCGGCCTTTATCGGCGTCACGGAGACCACGACCGGGGCAGGGACGGGGTGGACGGTCTATCCGCCGCTCAGTACGTCCGGGCATCCGGGCATGTCGGTCGATCTGGCGATCTTTGCGCTTCACCTTGCGGGGGCCAGCTCCATTCTAGGCGCGGCAAACTTCATCACCACGATCTTCAACATGCGCGCGCCGGGCATGACGCTGCACAAGATGCCGCTCTTCGTCTGGGCGATGCTGGTGACCTCGTTCCTGCTGGTTCTGGCTGTGCCGGTTCTGGGCGGCGCGATCACCATGCTGCTGACCGACCGGAATTTCGGCACGAGCTTCTTCGTGCCTGAGGGCGGCGGCGACCCGATCCTGTACCAGCATTTGTTCTGGTTCTTCGGGCATCCTGAGGTTTACATCATGATTCTGCCTGCGTTCGGGATCGTCAGCCATATTGTCTCCACCTTCTCCAAGAAGCCGATCTTCGGCTATCTCGGCATGGCGTACGCGATGGTTTCCATCGGCGTGGTCGGGTTCGTCGTTTGGGCGCACCACATGTATACGGCGGGCATGAGCGTGGATACCGAGGCCTATTTCACGGCGGCGACACTGATTATCGCCGTGCCGACGGGGATCAAGATTTTCTCGTGGATCGCCACGATGTGGGGCGGGACGATCGACTTCAAGACGCCGATGCTCTGGGCGATCGGGTTCATCTTCCTGTTTACGGTCGGCGGGGTCACGGGCGTTGTTCTCGCGAATTCCGGCGTGGATACGGTGTTGCACGACACCTATTATGTCGTCGCGCACTTCCACTATGTTCTTTCGCTGGGGGCCGTTTTCGCGCTGTTCGCCGGGTTCTATTACTGGATCGGCAAGATTTCCGGGCGGATGTATCCCGAATGGATGGGCAAGCTGCATTTCTGGATGACCTTCATCGGCGTCAACGTGACCTTCTTCCCGCAGCATTTCCTCGGGTTGAACGGCATGCCGCGCCGGATCGTGGATTATCCGAGCGACGCGGAGTATGCATCCTGGGCCGACTGGAACCTGATTTCCTCTTACGGCGCCTATCTGGCCGGGTTCTCGACGATCTGGTTCGTGTTCGTGGTGTTCTACACGCTGTTCGCCGGCAAAAAGGCGAGCGCCAATTACTGGGATGTGCAGCCGCAGAGCTTCACGCTGGAATGGTCGGTGTCTTCGCCGCCGCCGTTCCACCAGTTCGACATCCAGCCGATGGTCAAATAATAAGGTGGGCTTGGGGGTTGCCTAGAGCGCGTTAACCGGACCTTCGGTTTCGCGGTCTTCGAGCCTGTCCCAGTAGGGTTTGACCATGTTCTCGACGGCCTCCCAGCCGCGCCAGTCCTCGAACAGCTCCGTGGCGCGGTCGTTGATCAAATGGCTGGCCTCTGCGCGGCTGATCTGCCCTTTTTCGGCGGCCAGAACGTGGATTTCGGCATACGCTTTGAAGGCCTCGTCCAATACGTTGTCCGGTGTATCCAGCGCGTAGGCGCCCAGAAGCTCGCTGGTGGCAAGGTCCAGCTGCACGTTCGCCCCCAGATAAGATTGTTGCCCGCCGCTCAGACCCGCCGCGATTTCGCGAACGGATTGCTTGAATTCCTCGACTGTGCCCATATTAACCTCCCTTAGTTTTTTTCTTTATAGGGGCCGATTATACCGATTTATGGCTCAAAACCCGAGAAAAAACGTGATTTTTTTGTGCTTCGTGATAAATAAGGGGCTATGAGTCACGCCGTATCCATCCCATCGCCGGAAGTTTTCGATTCGCGGGTGAGCGATTATTTCGCGCTGCTCAAGCCACGCGTGATGAGCCTCGTGGTGTTTACCGGGTTTGGCGGGCTGTGGCTGGCCCCGGGGGCCGAGACTCTGAACCCCGTTCTGGCTTTTATTGCCATGCTGTGCCTTGCGGTGAATGCCGGGGCGGCGGGGGCGATCAATATGTGGTACGACCGCGATATCGACGCCGTGATGAAGCGGACGCAGGCGCGGCCTATCCCGATGGGGCGGGTGGCTGAATCCGAGGCGCTGGCTTTTGGCCTGACCCTCTCCATTTTGTCGGTCATGATCATGGGGCTGGCGCTCAACTGGGTCGCCGCCGCCATTCTGGCGTTCGCCAATTTCTTTTATGTCGCCGTCTATACCATGTGGCTGAAGCGCCGGACGCCTCAGAATATCGTGATCGGCGGCGCGGCGGGGGCGTTTCCGCCGATGATCGGCTGGGCGGCGGTCACGGGCGATGTCGGGATCGAGGCGCTTGTTTTGTTCCTCATTATCTTTTTCTGGACGCCGCCGCATTTCTGGGCGCTCTCGCTGTATGCCAACTCCGATTACAAGCGGGCGCGGATTCCCATGATGGCGGCTGTATATGGCGAGCGCGCGACGAAGCGGCAGATGCTGGCCTATACGCTCATTCTTTTTCCCCTCACGTTGGCGCCCAGCTTTCTGGGTATGACGGGCGCTCTCTACGCCGCTATCGCGGCGGTTCTGAGCGGGTTTTTCGTCGTCGCGGCCGTGCGGGTTCTCTTCTCCGAGGATCTGCGGATGGCGCGGGTCATGTTCGGGTATTCCGTTTTTTACCTTTTTGCCCTCTTTCTGGCGATGATGATCGATGCCGCATAGCGAACTACACAAGAAAAAGAAAGCTAAAAACTTCGCGGTTCTGGCCGGGCTTCTGGGATTGTGTGCGTTGATCTGGGTCATTACGATGATCAAGATGGGCGTGTGGTAGTCTTTGCTCTTGAGGTTTCAGGGAGGTTTTCATGGACCAAAAGGATCTCGACAAACTCTGGGAAGACGAAAAGAACTGGGGCGGCGGTTTGTGCGGCTGGTATTTCTGCAAGGAGGACCCGCGCCTGTGGGTTCCCAAGAAAATCAAAAGCATGGGCATTACCGTCAATCTCGGGCACCCCAAGGGTGGGGCGACGCTGGTGACGCTTTTCCTCATGCCGACGATCATTCTTGCCGTGACGCTGGTCGCCGTCATTTTCACGTCTTTGTAGAGATTTTTCATGAGTTATCAGACCCCTTATCCCTACCGCCCTGAAACCATACTGATTACCGGGGCGACGGGGGATTTCGGGCGGGCCTTTGCCGAGCGGTTCGCGGCTTTGGGAAGCCGGATCGTTCTTGTTGGCCGCAGCGCCGACAAGGTTTCAAAGCTGGCCGCCGATTTGCGTCAGGGTTACGGTGTTCCGGTTCATGCGTGCGTGTTCGATATGACGGATAAAGGGGCGATGGCCGATGCGATTAACGGGTTGCCGGCGGAATTCGCCTCTGTCGATCTCCTTATTAACAACGCAGGGCTGGCGCTGGGCCTTGATCCCGCGCCGAGCTGTGATATCGCGGATTGGGAGACGATGATCGCCGTCAACAATACCGCGCTCGTGCAAATGACGCGGCTGGTTCTGCCCGGCATGGCGGCGCGCAAGCGGGGGCATATCATCAATATCGGTTCCACCGCAGGCACTTATCCCTATCCGGGCGGAAACGTCTATTGTGCGACCAAGGCGTTCGTGAAGCAGTTCTCGCTCTCCCTGCGGTCCGACCTCAAGGGTACGAAGATCCGGGTCAGTAATATTGAGCCGGGGATGATCGAGACCCAGTTTTCACAGGTTCGGTTCAAAGGAGACGCCGAAAAGGCGCGCCAAGTCTATGAAAAAACAGAAAATTTAGGGGCGGAGGACGTGGCCGAAGCGGTGGTTTGGTGCGCGACCTTGCCCCCCAAGTTCAACGTCAACCGCATCGAATTGATGCCAACTACACAGTCTTTTGGGTCCTTGGTCGTAGAACGCTTTGATTAAACTGGAAAAATGGTGTAATCTGGTGCGGGTTTTTTATTTTTGGAGTTTTCTATGTTCAAGATTTTGCGCGTTCTCGCTCTCCTTCTATCCGCCGCCCTATATCTCTCTTCGGGTCCCTTGTTTGCTCAGGATGCGGCAAAAGTAGCGGTTAACCCCGGATCCACGGCCCCATGTCCGACCTGCCAGAAGTGCGGCGATGCCGAGAAGGGCACGGTTCCCACCGTTTCAGGATATTGCGATATTTATGCGCGGCAGATTGATTACATGAGATCCGCTAAAGAGTTTCGCGCCTCTATAGCGGCGCGGCAGGAGTCATACGAAGCGCCCCGCCGTCAGGCTCTTGAGCTTTACCGCCAGAATCTTGAGGCGATCTACAAGGAAGAGTCCCGTTTGTATCAGGAACAGCTTGCCCAGGAAGCCACGAAGGCTGCGGGCGCCCTCGATGCTGATAAGGCTGAGTCTGACGAAGCTGAGACTGAAGCGGCCTCTACCGATGGTATTCCTGCGCCCGAGATGTCCGAGGACGGGGTTGATCAAACGGCTGCTGCGGACGACACCGCTTCTGCTGGGGGCGATGAAGCCAAGCCGGGCGTTAAGAAAAAGGTCATTGAGCCCTCCGAGGACGGTGAAACCAAGGTCAAGAAAACCATTATCGTGCCCGAGGATGCTCCGGAGTTTGACCCGTCCCCGCTCTGACGGTACGTACTCAGAGTCCTACGATATCAATTGCGCCCCTTGTGAAAGGGGCGTAATGTTTTTTCGCCATTGAACGGGTGAGGAACGGATGGATCGTTCACCACAGAAAAAAAATCAGTCAGAACAAAATGATGCTGCGGTTCTGGCCTCTAAAAATCGGCGGGTTGGGCTTGCCGTGCTCGGTGTCGTTGTCGCGATGCTTGGGCTGGCCTTCGCCTCTGTACCTCTTTACCGGCTATTTTGTCAGGTCACAGGATACGGGGGTACGACGCAAACGGCCGAGGTCTTGCCGGACCGGATTCTCGACCGCCGGGTGACCGTGCGGTTCGATGCGAATGTCTCGTCTACACTGGAATGGGATTTTACGCCCGAACTCCGCCATGTATCGGTTCGGCTGGGGGAGAAGGGCGTTATCGCCTATCATGCCCGCAACCGCGCGGACCATACGGTTACGGGGACGGCGGTTTACAATGTCACGCCGCCCAAGGCCGGGCCTTATTTCCACAAAATTCAGTGTTTTTGCTTCGGGGAGCAGGCTCTGGCCGCTGGTGAGGATGTTTCCATGCCTGTCCTGTTCTTTGTCGATCCGGCAATGGACAATGACCCGAATCTTGCTGATGTGACGGAAATCACACTGTCCTATACTTTTTTTAAGGCGGAGACCTCGGAGCTTGAAGATGCGCTCGACAAATTTTACAATTCAGGACCGGAAACCGGGCTTGACAGGCCCGCGCCTTAGGTTATTTGAATAAACCCAAATTACGCGAATTAGCGAACGGAATTAAAATTATGGCCGATCACGTCGAATATACAACCAGCGGAAAGCCCCATCCCTATCATCTGGTTAATCCCAGCCCGTGGCCTTTTTTAGGCTCTCTGGCGGGCGGGTTGCTGGCGGTGGGCGCGGTCATGTATATGCACAAGGTGCGGCTGTTTGCCGATCCGAATATCGAAGGCTCCGGCCTTGAGGTCGGCCTTAACGGCGTCTATCTCGGCCTCGCCGCTGTTTTGCTGGTCATGTTCTTTTGGTGGCGCGACGTGATCAAGGAAGCGGTGCAAGAAAAGGCGCATACGCCGATCGCCAAGGTCGGTTTCCGTTACGGCATGTCCCTGTTCATAGCGTCCGAAGTCATGTTCTTCGTGGCGTTTTTCTGGGCGTTTTTCAGCTCGGCCTTCTATCCGAGCGAGTTCATCGGCTCCGTCTGGCCGCCGGAGGGGATTCACGTGATCGACCCGTTCGATCTGCCGCTGATGATGACGATGATCCTTCTGCTTTCGGGTTGCTGTGTCACGTGGGCGCACCACGCGATCATGGAGGGCGACCAGAAAGGGTTCGCTCAAGGCTTGCTGCTTTCGGCACTGCTCGGGTTTTTCTTTATGGGCTTTCAGGCTTACGAGTATGTCTATGCGCATTTCGCGTTCACCGACACGATCTATGCCTCGACCTTTTATATGGCGACCGGTTTCCACGGTTTCCACGTCGTGATCGGCGCGATCTTCCTGTTTGTGTGCTGGGTGCGCGCGCTCAAGCACCATTTCACCACGGACAGCCATTTCGGATTTGAGGCGGCGGCGTGGTACTGGCACTTCGTTGACGTGGTGTGGTTGTTCCTGTTCATCGCCATCTATATCTGGGGCAACGAATTCGGGATGGATCTGCGGCCCCAGTAAAGATACGGAGGCGGGCATGGATACCGAATTGCTCCGCCTTGCCATACGCTGCAAATGTCCGCGATGCCGCGAGGGCGGGCTTTTCCGCAGTCGCTATGATCTTGCCTTGGCCGAGTGCTGCGCGGTGTGCGGGCTTGATCTGGCGAAGAACGACAGCGCGGACGGCCCCGCCGTGTTCCTCATTTTCATTCTCGGTTTTCTTCTGGTGCCGCTGGCGCTGATTCTGGATGCCGCCGTTTCTCCGCCGCTCTGGGTTCACGGGGTTTTGTGGACGCTGGTTGCGCTCGTGATTACGCTCGGGCTTCTTAAGCCGATCAAGGCCTATGTCATCGCGCTTCAGTTCAAGCACAGGCCGGGGGACTGGTCGTGAAATTTCCCCTCTGGGCGACGCTGTTCACTCTCGCGGGGGCGGCGCTTTTGTTCAAGCTCGGCTGGTGGCAGCTGGAGCGGATGGCGTGGAAGGCCGATCTGATCGCCAAGCTTGAAGCGGCCTATGCGTCCGCTCCGTCTTCTTTGTTGCCGGACGGGCGGGCTTTCTCCGATCTCAAGGCGTTTGAGCGCGGTTATGTTGAGGGTGAATATCTGCCTGTGCCGCCCTTTTTCGTGGGACCGCAGACCTATAACAAGGCTCCCGGGTTTCATCTGTATGCGCCCTTGCGCACGGCGGCCGGGGTGGTGTTCGTGAACCGGGGGTGGGTGCCGTTGGCGCAGAAGGCCCTTAAAGGCGGCGAATCACCCGGCAGTGGGCACGTGCGTGTAACGGGGCTTTTGCGCCTGCCGGAGCGGGCGGGGCCGTTCGTGGCGGGTAACGAGCCGGAGCGCGGGCTCTGGCGGCGGGCCGATCCCGCGCAGTTCGCCAGTGCGCTGGGCCTTTCGGAGACTGTTTTACCCCTGATTCTGTTTGCTGAGGGCCCTGCTGACGGGGGCGGCGATGGCCCGGTGCCCGTTTCTACGCAGCACGACATGCCGAACAATCACTTTCAATATGCCTTGTTCTGGTTTGCGATGGGCGGGCTGTTAATCCTTTTTTATGGGCTTAGATTCCATAATATTGTATTGCGTAAACCCTGAGTTTGCGATTCTTTCAGCCCTTTTCCCTAGCGGGCCCTCGTTTTTTTGGCCCTTTTTCTCATCTTCCATAACACTCACAGGGTGTGGATTAATTAGGCTCTGAAGGCAATTTCGATTTTGCGGTTGCGAAACGATTTTGTAAACTTTCACAGATTAAAAGTTCAGAGGGATCGCGAAGCCTTTTGCCCTGTTCGTTTTCGGGAAGGGTTCGCGGAGAGTTTTAAAGGTCAAACGATGCTAAGAAAAATCCGAGGTCCAGTTTTCTTGTTTGTTCTGGCGTTTGCTTTCAGCGGACCGGTCCACGCAAAGAACGTCAAGCCCCGGCTTCTGATCGAGGATGGCGACTGGAAGGCGTTTGTCCTGGTCGAGAGTGGCCAGAAAGTCTGCTACATGGTTAGCCAGCCCAAGAAAGAAGAAGGCAAGTATTCATCGCGCGGCGATATTTACGCGCTGGTTACCCATAGGCCTGCCGAGGGAACCAACGATGTGTTCAGCTATATCGCCGGTTATAGTTATAAAGACGGGGCCGAGGTCAAGCTCACCATCGATGGGCGCGCGTTCAAGCTTTTCACCCAGGGTGACACGGCATGGGCCGAGGATGCGGCGACAGATAAGAAAATCTCAGCCTCTATCCGTTCCGGGTCGAAGATGATTGTTCAGGGTACGTCTTCGCGCGGCACTGCGACTACCGATACATTCAGCCTCAAAGGTTCCGGCGGGGCGTATAAAGCTATCTCCAAGGAGTGCGGAGTATAGTTTCATTTTTTCGGCGTATTTTCCGTGTTTAGGATAATATTCCCGCTTTATTTTTCGTTTTTATGTCAACTAAAGCATTTGAGAACTTGGAAAGTTGTTAATCTTATGCTAACAGGATTCAAACTCTTCATCGAATGTGCTAGTGTGCGGGAGCGGTATTCTCTGCGCTCTTCCTTTTTCGATGAGTTTTTACTGAGATTGGAGTAGGCTTTTGCGGTTGTTTAACGCGCTTGCAGTTCGGGTTGCTTTCTACCGGATTTTTCCCGTTCGGCGGCGGTACCTTCTTACACGTCATAATCGTCTGCGTTTGCGGTACGTGACCGCTTCTGTTGCGATTGCGGCTCTTGGGTCGGCCGGGTTTGTAGGTTCCGTGAGCCCTTCTGTGGCTTATGTCGCGCAAGGGCCTGTGGAACTGATTGCGGAAACCCCTATTAAGACCGCTTCTGCCTCGCCCATTGCGCTGCCCAGTTTTTCTTCGCTTTTTGAGGGTCCTTATGATTTCGCGGGGCCACTTGATGGTGCTGTGAAGCAAGCTGAGCAGATTGAAGCCGATGCGCTGGCCGCTATTGAGCCGGCTAGCGGCGCGCTCACGCCCCTGGGTGCCGAGCAGGATGTTTCCGTGCTTGCGCCTCTTCCTGATTTGAATGAATCGGTCGAGGTCGAGCATGTTGCCCGTATGCCCGAGGGGCCTCGTGAGGAGCTGATTAAGATCGGCACCGGGGAGACCGTCGCCGGGGTTCTTCAGAATGTCGGGATCAGCGGCACCGATGCATTCGGAATCGTCAAGGCGATGAGCGAGCATCTGGACCCGCGTGAGGTCAAGGCCGGACAAACCTTGTCTGTTCGTTTGGAGCCGGGCGAGGCGGGGCTTGAGTTCGAATCGCTCAATATGAAGATCGACCCGGTCAAAGAGGTCGTTGTCAGCAAGAAGGCCGACGATTTCAAGGCTGAGCTGGTCGAAAAGCAGGTCTACCTTCAGGTCAACGCCGTCAACGCCAGCATTGACAGCTCGCTCTACGGTTCTGCGGCGCATGCGGGCATTCCGGCCTCGGTGGTTTCCGAGATGATCCGCATCTATTCCTATCAGGTGGATTTCCAGCGCGATATCCAGCAGGGCGACAAGTTCGAAATTCTCTATGAAACTTATAAGACGGCCGACGGCGATTTCGCGCGCTACGGTGATGTGCTGTATGCTAATCTGGCTGTAAACGGCAAGAAGTTTCCGGTTTATCGCTACAAAGACCGCGACGGCCGAATCGACTATTACGCGGAGAACGGGTCTAGCATCAAGAAGACGCTTATGCGTACGCCCGTTGACGGGGCCCGCATGTCCTCGGGTTTTGGTATGCGCCGCCATCCGATCAGCGGTTTTACAAAAATGCATAAAGGCGTTGATTTCGCTGTGGCTCTGGGCACGCCCGTCTATGCGGCAGGGGACGGGACGGTCGAGATCGCCGGACGGAAGGGCGCGTATGGGAACTATATTCGCGTTAAGCACAACAACAACATGAAGACGGCCTATGCTCATCTTCACAAGATTGCCAAGGGCATAAAGCCCGGGCAAAAGGTCAAGCAAGGTCAAGTGATCGGCTATGTCGGCTCGACCGGGCGTTCCACTGGGCCGCACCTGCATTACGAAGTCATCGTGGCCAACAAACAGGTCAATCCGAACAGCGTCAATCTGCCGATGGGGCAGCAGTTGGCGGGGCGTGATCTGCGGACCTTCAAGGATCATGTTTCGTCCCTGAAACAGCAATATGCGGCGCTGACCGAAGGTCTCAAGTACGCTCAGGTCGATTCCACCCGCTAATCTTCCGTTCGCCCCGCTTTACCCCCGTTCTTTCATCAATACGGTTCGGATCGTGGGTTAACGTGACATGTTTGCCTTGGGGGCCGATCATTCGATATTAAATGTGTCGAATATACGGTTTTAATGGTTCTATTTAATTGATCCGCCTGTCTTTTTAATTATTTTTATCATTGGCGTTTTTTGGCATTGAGCAAACCTTAACAAGGGTGTAGAGTGGGCGTGGTTTATATGCCTGCGGTTTTGCGTTTTTAATATACGTAAAAGGTTCCGCCGAACTGCAAGCATCCTATGTAGATGAATACAAGCGCCAGGCGCTTTCCCGCTATGTGCGGGCTTTCCGCCTTGCGTTCAGGATGGAGATAATAATGACAAAGCGTATGCTGATTGACGCGACCCATGTCGAAGAGACACGGGTTGCCATTTGCGATGGTAACAAGCTGATCGAGTATGATTACGAGAGCAAGAACCGCAAGCCCCTCAAAGGCAGTATTTTTCTTGCCAAAGTGACCCGCGTGGAGCCTTCGCTTCAGGCCGCGTTTGTGAATTTCGGCGGCAACCGCCACGGATTTTTGCCGTTTTCCGAAATTCATCCCGACTATTTCCGCATTCCGATTGAGGACCGCGAGGCTCTGATGGCCGAGCAGGAAGCCCTTTTGAAGGAGCACGACGAGCGGGAAGAGCAGGACGAAGACGAAGAGGGCGGCCAGCAAGGCGAGTCCGAGGGCGGCGATGAGTCCGGCTTTGAAGACGACGAGCACGAGCACGACCTGCCGCCTGTCGAGGTGGTGGGCGGGGCGATCCCGATGATCGGCGACGACGATGAAGACGGCGATGCCGGCACCGCCCCTGCGGCTCCCGCGGAGGAAGAAGGCGGGCATACCGAAGTTTCGTTCGATGCCTCTGGTGAGGATAGTTCCCAGCAAGCCGAGGCCGAAGAATCCTCAGAGGGTGGCCAACAAGGCGAGGTCTCTGCCGAAGAGGGCCGCGAAGGCCGTCAGGGCCATGAGGGCGGCGAAGGCCGCCGGGGTGGTCGTGGTGGTCGTGGCGGCGGTCGCCGTTTCCGGGGTGGCGGTCGCGGTCGCGGTCGTCGTAGCGCCTTTCACAATCCGAGCGTCGAGGTTGTCGGCGGGGACGAGGTCGAGGGCGGCGATGCCGGCTCGGCGTTCCGGTTCAACCTGCGCCGCAAGTACAAGATTCAGGAAGTCATCAAGCGCGGCCAGATCATGCTGATCCAGGTCTCGAAGGAAGAACGCGGCAACAAAGGCGCGGCCGTGACCAGCTATCTCTCGCTGGCCGGACGGTATTGCGTCCTGATGCCCAACAGCCCGCGCGGCGGCGGCGTGAGCCGGAAGATCGCCAATCAGAAAGACCGTTCGCGCCTGCGCGACATCATGAAGGATCTGGAGGTGCCGCAAGGCATGTCCGTCATTCTGCGCACGGCGGGGGTTTCCCGTACGAAGGTCGAGATCAAGCGCGATCTGGATTATCTGCTGCGCCTTTGGGACACGATCCGCGATCTGACGCTTAAATCCAACGCGCCTGCGCTGGTGTACGAAGAAGCCGACCTCATCAAACGTTCGATCCGTGATCTTTACGACCGTGACGTCGAGGATATTTTCGTGGCCGGGGAAGATGGTTACAAAAACGCCCGCGATTTCATGAAGATGCTGATTCCTTCCCACGTTAAGAAGGTCCAGCCCTATCTGGAGACGCATCTGCCGTTGTTCACCCGTTATCAGGTCGAATCGCAGATCAGCGAAATCGGCCAGAATATGGTCCGGCTGCGTTCGGGCGGTTATCTGGTGATCAACCCGACCGAGGCGCTGGTCTCGATCGACGTGAACTCCGGAAAGTCCACCAAGGAGCGCCATATCGAAGAGACGGCGCTCAATACCAACCTTGAGGCTGCGGATGAGATTTCCAGACAGCTCAAGCTTCGAGATCTGGGCGGGCTGGTCGTCATCGACTTTATCGATATGGAAGACCGCCGCAACAACGCGCGGGTCGAGCGGCGGATGCGCGAAGCGCTGTCGAAAGACCGGGCGCGGGTGCAGGTGGGACGTATTTCCTCCTTCGGGCTTATGGAACTTTCGCGTCAGCGACTGAACCCCAGCTTGACCGAGGCGCAGTATGAAGTTTGCCAGAATTGTAAAGGTTCCGGCCTTGTCCGCACCGAGGACGCGATGTCGATCGCCGTTTTGCGTGCGATCGAGGAAGAGGGCATCCGGGGGCGGGCGGCGCAGGTCGTCGTCAATATCACGTCCCGTGTGGCGCTTTATATTCTGAATTACAAACGCGCCAATCTGGCGGATATCGAAGCTCGTTACAGCATGGAAATTCTGATCCGCGTTGATGACGAAATCGGCGCTTCGGAGTACCGGATCGAGGTTTCCAAACCCTCCGAGAAGGGCGGCGCCGTTGATCGCCCCGCTGTCGGGCCGGGTGGACGACCCGTTGAGCGCCCGCAGCAATACAAGCCTGCGGCCTGGGAAGGCGATTCCAGCCCGGATGACGATAGCGACGTTGCGGAGCCTGAAGACGAAGAGGAAGACCACAAATCGGCCCAGGGAAATACCGGGAACCGGAAAAATCATGAGCGTCATCACGATCACGGAGACTCTCAAGGGGGTCAGCCGCGTGAAGGCGGGCGTCGTCGTGGTCGTCGGGGCGGTCGTGGTCGCCGGGGGCGCCGCGACGGTCAGCGTGAAGGCGGTCCAAGAGACGGTCAGAGCGAAGGCCATTCCCCGCGTGAAGGTCATCACCATGAGGCTGAAGGCCCAGAGGTGAATGGCAATCGCCGTGAGGAATTCTCGGGTGCGGATATGAATGTGCAAGAGGTTGCCGAGCGCGAGCCGGTTAGCCGGGCTCCTGAAGTTTCCGCTGCGCCACGCGAGGCTCAGCCTTCCGTAGCGGCTGTTTCTGAGCCGAAGGCTGCGCCACGCCCGCGTGCCGAACGTGCGCCGCTGTCTTCGGGCAAGTATGAAGTTGTTAACGAAGAGCCCAAAAATAAGAAAAAGGGCTGGTGGAACAAGCTGATCGAGTGATCGGTCGCTCCGTGAAAGAATTAAAAAAACCCGCTTCGGCGGGTTTTTTATTGTTCTTTATGGTCGGGATGGCTTACGCCGCCGCGTCCTTCGCGCCGCATGCGGAGGATGCGGATCCCCATAAATCCAGCGGCTTGCCGGTTTCGAGATAGGATTTCAAACTGGCGATGACCACCGGCCAGCCTTTGGAGACCCTGTCGGCTGTGGCCGAGCTGTCGATAAAGTCGCCATGTACCACATCCAGCCGCACGATCTCGTTGATTTTTTCGAGCGTGAAGGTGACCCGCGAAACGTCCTTCGATCCCGAGGGGTCGCCCCAGCTCAGCACAAGACGCTGCAGGGGAATCATCTCCTCGACGATCCCGACATGATGCACGGTGCCGTTTTCGCCGATATGTTCCCACCTTGCGCCCTTTTCCCATGAGGATACGTTGGCCGATCCGCCCCAGTACTGGCGCGTGAATTCCGGGGTGATCAGGGCCGCCCATAATTTTTCGGGCGTGGTTTTAATATAGGTCGTATAGACCAGATCAGGTTTTGCCATTGTCTTTCTCCTTCAAGGCTTGCTTTAGGTTATGTAAAGCCTGAACCCGGCTTTCATCGAACTTGCCGACCCATCGCATATAGACATCGTGGATCGGAACCGGGTTCAGATAGTGCAGTTTTTCCCGCCCCTTCTTTACGGTCACGACCAGATTGGCCGCTTCCAGAAGGGCGAGATGCTTGGTTACCGCCTGCCGTGTCATGTCCAGGCCCTCGCACAATTCGCCAAGGGTCAAGCCGTTATCCTTGCGCAGCCGATCGAGCAGATCCCTGCGGCTGGAATCGGCGAGCGCCTTGAACACATTGTCCGTATCGGTCTCCACAGAACTAATATGCAACTATTTGGTTGCATATTCAAGCGCAAAATAGCGGTTCGTCGATGTTTCGTAAAATTAATTTTGATTGCGCCAGGTTTTCAAGCGTTCACAGGCTTCGATGATGTCCTCGGTCCGGTCGGCGTAGCAGATGCGGATGGTGCCGTGGCCGCGCGCGACGTCGAAATCGAGGCCGGGGGTGGTCGAGACGCGGGCTTCGTTCAGCATCCGGCGGCAGAAATCCTCGCTGTCGTTGGTCATGTGGTGCACGTCTGCATAGACGTAGAACGCGCCGTCGGCGTTCGAAACGCTGGTGAAGCCTGCCTTAGGCAGCTCGTTCAAAAGGATCGTGCGGTTCTTGCGGTAGGTCTCCACGTAGGCGTTCAGGTCGTCCAGATGGTCGAAGATCTTCCACGCCAGATGCTGGGAGATGGTCGGCGGCGAGACGAACAGGTTTTCGGCCAGTTTCTTTACGCGGTCCGTAAGGTCCTCGGGCAGGGCCAGCCAGCCCAGACGCCAGCCGGTCATGGCGAAGTATTTCGAGAAGGTGTTCAGAACGATGGCATTTTGCGAGTATTTCGCGGCCGTTTCGGCCTTACGGTCATAGGTGATGCCGTGATAGGCCTCGTCGGAGATCAGGCGCACGCAGTTCTTGTCGCACCAGCGGGCGATCTTCTCCAACTCGCCGGGGGGCAGCATGGTGCCCGTGGGGTTGGAGGGGCTGTTGACGATCAACCCGTCGAAGTTTTTGCCGGATTGCTCCAGCAGCTCGGCCGTGGGCTGGTAATTGGTCTGGGGGGTGGTTTCGATCTCCACCGCCTCGATGTTGAGGGCGTTCAGGATGTTCCGGTAGGCGGGGTAGGTGGGCGTGAAGATCGCCACGCGGTCGCCCGCGTCGAAGGCGGCCAGAAAGGCGAGGATAAAGCCGCCCGAAGAGCCGGTCGTGACCACGACGTTGCGCGGGTTCACGCCCGCGCCGTAATAATCCCTGTAATAGGCGGCGATGCGCTCGCACAGGGTAGGCATGCCCACGGCCTCCGTATAGCCCTGGCGCGGGTCCTTGCGGATCATGGAGACCGCGTATTCAAGCGCCTCGGGCGGGGCGCCCACGCTGGGCTGGCCCGCGCCCATGCGGCGGATATCGATGCCGCCTGCCGCGCGTTCGTTGACTTCGCGCAGGATATCGAGGGCGCGGAACATGGGAATATCGGAACGTGAGGAAATTTTTAAGCGGCTGGTCTTCATTTTTTCTGATGGTCTGGTGTCGTTTATCGTTGCGGAACTGTCATCCGTTCGACAAAAAAGCCATAAAAGCGGGGCAAACACAACCCGCATTTTTAAAATTGCCGTCCGCCAACCCGCTGGGAAACAATCAAAATTCAAGTACTATCAATTTAAATAAAATTTTATATATATTTTATACTTATTTTATTTTGATTTTATTTGTCTTATTACACAAAAAATGCAAAAGAAATTTATGTAGAATTTTATTTACTTTGTATTTACTTCTTTCGTGTTATGTTAATTAATAAGGGGGTGCAGATTATGATGGTTGGATGGATTGCCTTTTTGTTTGGATTGTCTTGTTTTCTCGTAGGTTTTTTTTCGCTCCATAGATACCGACCAGCGTCTGAGGGGGAGGATGAAAAAAAAATCAGGACTGAGCAAGATCAGAGGCTGGGGAGCCGGGATTTCTGGAGCGCAGGGTCAAAAGTCAGACCCTAAGGACGACACTTAAAAATTGCGAAACGGGCGGTTGCCGATGTGTGTGGGGCCCCCTTTTAACCGAGGACTGTGTTAACCGATTGTTTTATCTCTATGTCATGTGCAGGGCTTGCGTGTTCTGGAGTTGTTGCCCCGTATGAGTTTTAGTATCAGACACGCGAGCATAACTTTTTACCGCCGGTTTATCCGGCGGTTTTTTTTTGCAAGCCCGGGATTCTAAGGCTAGTATAGGGTGTTTTGTTCCTATCGAGGATTTCAGCAGGGTCATATGATGAAACGTTTTACACTGGGTTTGTTCGCTTTCACCGCGCTTGCCGCGTTTACGGCTGTTTCTGCCGCTCCCGTTCTGGCGCAAAAGGCTGAGGCTTCCGGGGCCGCTCCTGCGGCGGATGCCAATGAGCCCGCCGCAGAGGCCGCCGAGGACGAGGCCCCGTCCTCCACTGACGATTCCGAGAAAATCGACGATCCCGTGGCTAAGGCCAAAAGCAAATCCCTGAATAACAAATACGTGTCGATTCTGGCGAATCTGGATACGCGCGAGGCGCAGCATTTTGCTATCGTGATCGTCAACCAAAACCTCATCGGCACCGTGAAGGCCGTGGAGGAAGATGTCGCGGTGGCGGCCAAGGGATGCGCCGAAAACAACAAGCAGATGGCCGATACGATCAATGCCCGCTTCGCGCAGTGGCAGGAGGCCGTGAAAGCGCCGATGCAGGAGGCTCAGGCCAATGTCGATAATATGGTCGTCGCGCAAACCTATATCACCAAGGAGCAGTATACCGAGCTGTTCGGGTTGATCGACGATGTGCGCAAGTATAATTCCAGCCGTTTCGAGAAGACCCCTGTGACGACTCCCGAAGCGTGTGAGTTCATGCTTTCCAAGATGGACGAGACGCAGGAGAATATGGTTGGAATGCTGCGCGCGACGCTTGCGAGCTATCCGGCTGCGCAGCAAAAAACGCAGGAATAATGCCGATTAAACACCGCTTTCCGCCTTTGGAGTCCGCCATGGTTTTTGCTGCGGAAATGCTGCGACCATGAGGGTGCTTCAAGTACTTGCGGGCGCAGCACAGGGCGGGGCGGAGACCGCTTACGTCGATACGTGCCTCGAACTTTCGGAAGCGGGGGTTATGGTCGAGGCCGTCACGCGGCCCAACGAGGGGCGCGTTTCCACCCTGCGGAAGGCCGGCATCAGGGTTCATGAGCTGCCGTTCGGCGGCACGGTGGATCTCTGGACCCCTTACCGCATGCGTTCCATCATCAAGGCGTTCAAGCCCGAAATCGTCCAGACGTGGATGTCCCGCGCGGCGCAGAAAACCCCCGGATGGTCGCCCTCCATGGGCGTTCCCCGCTACGCGCTGCTGGCCCGGCTGGGCGGGTACTACAATCTCAAATATTACAAAAACACCGATTTTTTTATGACCATCACCCCGGATATCCGGCAATACCTCATCGACAAGGGAATCGCGCCGGAGCGCGTGCGGCATATCAATAATTTCGCGGATTTCAAGGACGAGCCGGGCAATGTCAACCGCTCGGCGCTTGGGGTTCCCGAGGGGGCGCCGCTGCTGCTCGCGCTGGGGCGGCTGCATAAAAGCAAGGCGTTCGATACGCTGATACAGGCTGCGGCGCAAGTTCCGGGGGTTTATCTCTGGATCGCCGGGGAGGGGCCCGACCGGGCTGCGTTGGAGGGTTTGATCGCTTCCTTAAAGGTGGCCGACCGGGTGAAGCTTTTGGGCTGGCGGGACGATCGGGGGCCTTTATTCCGGGCTGCGGATATCTGCGTTTTTCCCTCCCGGTACGAGCCGTTCGGCACCGTTTTCGTGCAGGCATGGGCGCAGAAGGTTGCGCTGATTACCTCGGACGCGGCCGGACCAAAGCAATTCGTGCGGGACGGGGAAGACGGGCTGGTTGTGCCGATCGACGATGTTTCCGGGTTCGCGCAGGCTATCGCCCGGCTGTCGGGCGACCCGGCGCTCGCGGCAAGGCTGGCCGAGCGTGGTTATGAGCGTTATATGGCGGAGTTTTCGCGTGACAAAACGGTGGCGGCCTATCTTGAATACTTTAGCTATATCCGGGCTTTTATGGATTCGGACTCGGATAGTGGGGCCGGGGGCGGGCCTTTGCGGTCCGTGTGTTGAGGTTTTTTTGTCGGCGCGGGCGCGATTTTTCTCCCGCATTGCGGCATTTCTGGTAGTATTGACCTTATGACGGATGAAGCGGTTCCCCCAGTCGAGGTCACGCCCGAGGAGTTGCGGGCGTATGTTATGGATTTGCAGGAGGGGCTTGCGTATTTGCGGGCCGCTTTGGGCTTGGATAACGATTTTCCGACCTACACGCGCGAGCGGGGGCAGGAGATTCTTGACGCCATCGACCTTGAAATCCGTAATTCTCCTGATGATCTCAGTCCTGAGGAGATGCAGGACTATTTGTTCGAGCGCTTCAGCGAGAACGTGCCCCATGAGCTGCGTGTCCAGCTTTATTCCGACCCGACCAACCGTGCGGCGTTCCTCAATCTGTTCCGGAGCGCGCCTACGCTTGTGGCGCAGGTAAACGCACTGCATTTTGGCGAGTAGGAATATTTTCATATTCCGCTTCTGCTCCTTTGTTTCCGCCTCCTTTTCGGGCGGGTTTAAGGAAATTAAAATTTGAAAAAAAATTTACAATATGCAAGAATGGGCCTAACTCGACAAAAGAGTGTGATAGGCGGCTGTAAAAAGATAACAACAAAGCCGTGTTGAAATATAAGTGAGGGAAAGTCCTCATATATAATTAGGGGTGAAATATGACAGGTGGTCAATCCGGGCTTACTGGTCTAGACGAGCAAATCCAAAGTGATTTGATGGCTTCTGCGAATGCGTTCGGTCTGATCCGCGCGGCAGTGGGGCTTTCTCCGAATATTTCCGAATATACCCCGCAAATCGGCCGGGAAACCATGGCCGCACAAGCCCGCGTCCTGACAGGCATTCCGATGGTCCTGACGAATGAGGGCCGCGCCAACGAGATTTACCGCCGTATTTCGCCGAACCTTCCTGCTGGCTACAAGGCTCAGCTGGACGCTGATCCGGCTATGAAGGCCGCTTTCCTGAATATGTTCCAGAACGCGCAGACCTATGTTTCCCATCTCGACCGCGTGCATGCTGCCTCCACTCCGGCCGGTGGCGCGCCCGGACCCACGACGACGGCTGCCAATTCGGCCTATTCCGCCGCCCAGTTGACGGCGGTCCGTGATGCCATGCGTCTTGTCAGCACCGCTCAAGTCCCTGCTTCTTTCGATCAGCAGACTGCGGCTGCGGCTGTTTCGAGCTTGCGCGACAATGCCCGTCAGGTTGCCGCGTCTTTACGCGTGGATATGACCCGTATGGGCGATGCGACGATCGGCCAGGCCATTCTGGATAAACTCGCGCAGGAGCGTCAGAGCTATCTTGCTGCGCACGCCGATGCAACGGAAGCCCAGTTTGCCGCGCACATGCGCCAGACTTTCGGTGTGGCCGATGTTTCTGCCGTGTCCAAGGTTGGTACGGCCATGAGAAATGTCGCCACCTCTGGTGCGCTTGCTGTTACTGTTCCTGCCCCTGCGGGCGGAGGCCAGACCACTCCGCCGCAGGAGATCGTGCCCGATCAGCGCACGGTCACGGCGATGAACGTTGTTCGCCAGCAAATTCTCCCAGCCTTGGGTATTCGCTCCAGCGGGAATGATAACGCTGCTTTCCGCACGGATTTTGCCAATGCGACCAGAACACTTGCCGGTTTATTTGGTTTGCAGGGTGACCCCAATAGTCAGGCTGTACGCGATCAGATTATGGTCAAGTTGGATGAGATGGCCGCCAATCCAAGTATTGGGACTCTCCGGACTGCTGCCCAAGGTGGTCCTTCGGTTTTCCGGTTTGCGCTGAATATGGAGAATTCGGCTATCTACGATCGGCTTCCGCAGCCTATCAAAGACAATCCGATGTTGCTGTTCCAGCTTCTTGACAACCGTGAGCAACTCAGAGGTTCGCTTACGCAGATTTATGCAAGCCGCATTCTTGAGCAGCCCAGTGTTACCGTGGCAAGAACTCAGGATCCGGCGACAACGACAACCACCACCACGACGACGACGACAACCACGGATCCGGCCGCTGCTGATGCTGCACTTCAGGCTGCCCGTGCGCTCCAGCCCCATATCAATGCCTTGGCTGCGCTTTTGCAGGTTCCTCCCGGAGGAGCGCAGTTCGCTCAGGCCCTTAGAACCGCCGTTGCTGCAGACCGTTCGCGGTATTACACCACAAACGGCAGTCAGGATGGGGCTGCTTATTACGGCAATCTAAATCATCGCGTGGAGGGCGATTACAACTTCACCGAACAGAGTATGGAGCAGCTTCTGCAAGCTGCTGCTGTTCTGGAGCGTAGCGCCGCTGCGACCAACGCGGCCGGCAACGACCGATTCACGCCTGCTGATAGCGCTGAAGCTAGCCGGAATGCCGAAGCCTTCCTGATGCTTATCGGCGATGCTGTTTCCCAAATGGGCGGCGGTGGCGGCGGTGGTGGCGGCCTTCTTGGCGGCCTAAATATCTCTGCGCTGGCTGGTTTTACGGCGCCGACGCAGGCGGATGGTGAGTTTGACGAGCAGTCGCAGAATGCGCTGCATATGATCTTGATGGGGCTCAAGAAGATCGGTGGCGACAGCCGCGCTGACGGAACCTACACTCCGGAAATAGGTCAGCAGCTGATGCGGAATATCCTGACGTCTGATGCTTATCAGATGATTCGGCAGCAGTACGGGATTACTCAGAAGCTTAGCGAAGCTGACGCTAACGAGTTGATAACCAATCCCGCAGCCTATATCAGCAGACGTTTCCCGCCCCCTGAGGTTTCTGGCCGTCAACTAACTGATGCCGAGAATCGTGAGAAGGGGCGTCTTGAAACCCTTGTTAGTTTCTTTAGAAGCCTTGATCGGCTTCATCAGGAAGACAAGCTCAATAACGAGCGCGCCCGTGGGGTGACGTTCATGGGTACGGTCATGGACCGGATCGGCCAGTTCCTGCCCGACAGCTTCAAGAATTTCCTTCGCGATTTCTTCGAGGGTAGCCAGTTCGGTCAAATGCTGGGCGGTATTCTCAGCATGTTCGGTTTCCCCGTTCAGAGACTCTGGGGCGGTCAGGCTCCGGGCAGCCAGGCCGTGCGCGAGCAGGTCCGCGATGTTTACCGCCGCGAACTGGAAGAGGCCGGGTTCGATCACGCCCTGTTGAAGACCCGTATCCTTGAGAGAATGGATGACTCTTTGGCTTTCAAAGCGGCCGAGCGCCTTTTGTTCCAAGGGGCTGACCGCGGTACAATCCGCCGTGAGGTTGAGGGCGCTCTTGATCGCGCCGCTCAGGAGTCCAATCCCGACAGAGCCGCCGAGGTCTTTGCTGAGGAGCTGGTTCGTCGCGGCGAGCAGTATCAGCAAATGTCTCCGGCACAGCGCGAAGAATATGTCCGTCAGGTGCGCGAAGCTTACGAGCAGGAAGTCCGCACGATGCCGGGCGTTCCGACCGGCGGTGGCGCTACGACCGGGCCGCGCACGACGACCGGTGGCGGCGCAACGACCACGACCCACCCGAATTACACCGCCGCTCATCTTACGGCCGTTTCCTCCGGCATGACCCTGATCGGTATGACGGTTCCGGCGGCCGGGCTTGACGCCGCGGGCGCGACGGCTGGTATTCAGGAAATTCGCAACCGCACGCTTGCGATCGCCTCGAGCCTCGGGATCGACACGAACAGCGCCACCACCGGTGTGGTCAACGATTCGTTCGGCCGTCTCGTCGAAGAGCGAGTCGCTGCTGAACGTGCACGTTTCTTTGGCGCCAACGCCGATGCGACTGAAAGCCAGTACCGCGATCATATGAAAACGCTGGGTATTCAGGATATTGATGCGGCGAACCGCACCGTCCGTGCTTTCCGCGACGTTCATGCCTCCGGCGCGATGAATCTGGGCGTTGCCCCGACCGTGACCGTTGCCCGCACCACTGACGGCGGCACACGGACCACTCCGGGCGCGGGCGGCACGACCGTCTCCACCAGCCCGGCGGCCGACGCCGTTTCCGTCGAAGTCGGCGACAAGCGCTATGAGATCACCTTCACCCCGAACAACGCCGAGTTCGTTCAGGGGCCGATGCGTTATTCGCATGGACGGGTTGCCGTTCTGCAAAATATCATGAGCCAGAACTCAGCGGCCCTCGAACTGGCGACTGTGCCGGGCGAGTATATGAGACCTGCGGATGGTCGTGCGCCGGATATGATGACGCGCAATACCAGCATGGCTCTCGAAGAGCTGCTGATCCGGTCCCAACTGGCTAAGGGTGTCGAGCCGTCTGCCATTTCGCGCCGTTACGACAATACGACGATCCCGATGGTTGCCGACTACATGCGCAGCAAGGGGCTGAACGAGCAGGACATCACCCGGTTCACCGATACGGTTCGCGATTTGCGCACCGACATGAAATCCACGAGCATCCGTGACCGCAACGCCGGGGCCGTGCAGCCGCACAGCGTGTGGGACCAGTCTTACATCCGTAATCAGGTCGGCGTTCAGCTTTCCCAGGTTCCGGTTCGCCCGGCGGTCGAAACTCCCGGGGAAGCGCCCGCGACGACGACCACACCGACGGACCGTTATCCCGGTATCCGTATGTCGCCGAACAACGAACTGCCTCCCGGCATGACGGTCGATGACGTTTTCAACCGTTACAGACAATTCAATGCCGACAAGCCCGATCCGAACTGCGCTCCGCTGGTGTTCCAGCACGAGGGCAAGGCCTATGCCGCTGTCGTTGAGCGGGCCAACAACACGTTCCGCGTGGTTGAGCTCGAAGGGTATCTCGACCCGAACGCCCGGACGCACCGTTCCCTGAGCAACTCCGATTACACGCTGTTGCGCGACAATTACAACTGGCGCAACAACACGCCTGCCGGGATTATCGCTTATGTTGATAAGCAGCTCTGCCTTGAGCCGCTTACGGTTCAGGCCGAAGCCCGTCCGCCGCAGGAGACGCCGCGCCTCGAAGAGCGCCCGACCATGACTCAGGAGTTTAGGGCTCAAAGCACGGGTGTGCCGCAGAGCTACTGGGATCTTCCCAGACTGAGCAATCAGGATATTGAAGGGCTGGATAGGGGCTGCATCAATGCCCGCGAGATGACGTTCCTTTATGACCGCGCTGTCGCGACCCGCGAAATTCCGAATGGCGGCGCGATGCTGACCATGTTGAATGCCGAAGACAAGGCGCGGCTAGGCGGCGATCTGATCGTGACCGTGCGCAATACCCGCACCAACGAGCTTGAGCATCGTCTGGTCAATCTTGAGCAGCACAAGATCAAGATCGGCAATCTGACCGAGAATTATAGCCCAGGCGCTACGGTGCGCCGTTTGGACGACTTCCTGGACACGCAGTATGATGCGATGGCCATGGTCATCCCGAACGAGGCTGCCGGCTCCCGGGTTTCTCAGGATTACAAGCGCGACCACAACCACACGGTCGAAGATGCCCTCAAGCATCTTTACGATCCGAGCGGAAATCTGCGTGGCTATGACCGTATGCGCCGCGATTATATTCGTGGCCACGGGAATGAGGGCGAGGGCGGGTTCCAGACGCGCCAGATGTACCGTTACGAGCGGACGGTCGAAGAGACTCTGCCCGTCATGTATCGCCGTCCGACCTCCGAGCATGATCATGCGGCCTGTAACGGCGAGTTCAATGACCGTGCCCGCGAGGCTCGCAGCCGTCAGGAGAATGACGGGTTCTATTCTCCCCGCCAGCTTCCGGCGACATGGGGCAGCGGCATCAACACGCTGTTCACTTTCGGTGGCGTGCTGAGACATAAATTTGGCGACAGGGATGATGAAATTTCCCAGAACAGCCGTGATTGCGGCGTGTCTTCGCGCTACGACAATCCCGAGCGGACCTACGAGACCCCCATCGGCGGGCCCAGAGGCGACCGCACCCCGGGCGTTGTCGATCCGCCCCGTTGATCGGATTAAATCGAAAGGCCCCTCTAGGGGGCCTTTTTCCATTTCAGGGCCTATTTTCCGTGCGTATGGCAGCCATGAAGGTGGTCGTTCACGATGCCCATCGCCTGCATGAAGGCATAACATGTGGTGGGGCCGACAAATTTCCAGCCGCGCTTTTTCAGGTCTTTCGAGAGAGCCTTTGAGGCCTCCGAGGTTGGCATAGATGTCAGGGTTATATAGTCCATCTTTTTCGGGCGGTTTGAGGCTTCCGGCTCGAACGACCAGAAAAAGGCGGCGAGGGTGCCGGTTTCCTTTTGCAATTCGATGGCGCGGGCCGCGTTGTTGATCACGGCCTCGATCTTGCCGCGATGGCGCACGATGCCCGCATCGCCCAGGAGTCGCTCGATATCTTTTTCCGTATAGCGGGCCACTCTTTCGAAATTGAAGTTGTCAAAGGCACTGCGGAAATTCTCGCGTTTGCGCAGGATCGTGAGCCAGCTCAGGCCGGATTGGAAGCCTTCGAGGCAGATTTTCTCGAACAGGGCGCGGTCGTCGCGCACAGGTTTTCCCCATTCCTCGTCATGATAGCGGACATATTCCGGGTCGTCGCCGCACCACCAGCAGCGCATTTTTCCGTCGGTTCCCCTGATCAAGCCTTTGTCGGACACGAAATTTCTCCTAGAATGAGGATTGTAAGGCCCAGATTATACAGGTTCGCCCATGCTTCAAAATCTCTTTGCCAATTTTTTCCCGACACATAAGTTTTTCAGCGGGAACGTGCCGATTCCCGAGGCGCAGGAGGTTGAAGATCTGCGCGGCATGTCGGACGAGGAGTTCCTGCGCCACAGCCGCCCACAGCTTGAGGCGCTGGAGGTGGTCCGGCAGGAGAAGTTCAAAATTTATAAGCGGCGCAAGATGATCGCGTGGCCCGCCGGGGCCATATTGGGGCCGGCGCTGGCCTATGTCGATTACTGGCTGCTGCTTTTGCAAAGTTCGAACGATGACGGGGCGGCGGGGTTGAGCGTTGTCTTCATGGGGGCGCTTTACGCGTGGGTGACGCAACCGAAACGTCAGTACGCCGCGGCCTATAAAAATGAAATTCTGCCTCGGCTGGCCGGGCTGTTCGGGAATTTCAAATATTCCTCGGGCGGGCAAATTCCGGTGGAGCAGATGCGGCCCTCCAAGATCCTGCCCAAGCACGACAAGTACGAGTCCGAGGACCATTTCATCGGGAAATACAAAGAGGTGGGCATCCAGTTTTGCGAGATCAATCTGCAGGAGCGGCGGCGGAGTAAAAATCGCACCTATTATGTCAGTATTTTCAAGGGCTTGGCTATTTTGCTCGATATGAGTAAAAAGCGGTTTTACGGGCATACGATCCTTGACCGCGACCGGGGGAAGATTTCGGAGTGGTTTACCTCGCGCTCGCATGGGCTGAAGAAGGCCAACATGGTGGACCCGGAGTTCGAGAAGCTGTTTGACGCCTATACCGACGATCAGGTGGAGGCGCGGTATCTGATCGACCCGATTATGATCGAGAAGCTCAAGGCGTTGCAGGAGGAATATGACGGGGACAAGATGGTGGCGGCGTTTTACGATAGCAAGATGCTGATCCTGATCTCCAGCAAGCATAACCATTTCGAGCCCGCGAACATCACCATTCCGGCGACGGACCCGGAGTCGGTCCTGACCATGAAAAAGGAGATCGGGGAGGTTCTTTCGATCATCGACCAGCTCGACCTCTATGATCCGCGCAAGGTGGAGGAGGCTCGGAGGAGTGCTTAGAGGCGATTTAGACGTTGTTCTTGAAGCGTTCATTCGCGTCTTAAGCGCGTTTTTTTCTGAAATTTTTGACAGGCCTAAATCTGAACAGGGCCAGCGTGAATCCTGGCATTTTCCAAATGAGAGCGAAGAAGTCTTTCTGGACGACAACAAGCGTTTGTTCAAGGATCTGGAAGCGCTTCAAATGCGCTTCCGTGCCGCTCATGCCTTACGCAAAAGGCTGGCGTTTTGGTTTTATTTTTCCTTTGTTTTCGCTCCCTTTATTGTCTTTCTGATCTTGCAGCCCACGATAGACGGTCAGGCCGTAAGGGGCAGTTATGTTGTTTTGGGCCTTTCCTTCATTCTTTCATTTTTTTTGGTCGCCGTTCTTCAGTATTGGCTCACGTCCCCAAGGCGGGAATATGTAAAAAATTATAAGACCATATTTCTCCCGCAGTTGGTGAAGCTTTACGGAGATTTTTCATATCGTCATGCTGAGTTTTATGGGGGAGGCGGCCTTTTAGGCAGTCTTTACGACTATTTTTTCCACAAGCCTGAGGACAATCCACGAAAAGTCATGCTGATCGAGTCCAAAATCGTTCCCGGACACCGCGATTGTTATACAGATGATATGTTCGAGGGTGTTTATAAAGGGGTTAAAGTGTCGTTTGGGGATGCGACCTTACGGTCTAATGCAAGGAAAGGAGAAAGTATTTCTACACTAGTTTTTCAAGGGCTTATGATCGAGCTTGATTTGGGAAAAACTGCCTTTAACGGGCATACGGCCGTTCTCCACAACAAGACGTCTTTTCTGGATTCTACGCATCAACAGCTTAAGGGGCTTAAGCGGGTGAAGGTTCCCGCCCCAGAATTTGAGCGGGCCTTTGATGCCTATGGGACGGATCAGGTCGAGGCGCGGTATTTGCTCGATCCGGCCATGATGGAGCGGTTGCTTGCGATTTACAATGAGTTCAGCGGGCAGGGTATGGCGGTGGCGTTTTACAGAAACAGGGTCCTCATTCTGATCTCGACTTTGTACAATCTTTTTGAGCCGGACGGGCTTTATACGCCTGCCGGGTGTCACCACTCGATCCTGCGGGTCAAAAAGGAATTTGAATATGTCCTGTCCCTCATTGACAGGCTCAAGCTTTATGATCCACAAAGGGTTCATGACTCGAAAATGACTCGCCGCGAGGGCGGGTCGTGACTCGCGCAGATTAAACTCATAACGAAGAGAATAACCATGGCATCCTATCAGTATGTTTACGTGATGAACGGGCTGAAGAAAGTCTTTCCGAGCGGTAAGAAGATATTAGAAAACGTTACGCTTAGTTTTCTTCCGGGGGCGAAGATCGGGGTTCTGGGGCCGAACGGGGCGGGGAAGTCCACGCTGCTTAAGATGATGGCGGGGCGGGACAAGGATTTTACCGGGGAGGCTTGGGCCGCGCAGGGCGCGCGCGTGGGTTATCTGGAGCAGGAGCCGCAGCTGGACCCGACCAAGACCGTGCATGAGAACGTGATGATCGCGTTGGCCGACGTCAAGGCCATGGTGGATCGCTTCAACGAGATTGGCGGGCTGATGGCCGATCCTGAGGCGGATATGGACGCGCTTTTGGCTGAAATGGGCGAGTTGCAGGAGAAAATCGATACGGTGGACGGCTGGGAGCTGGATCGCACCATTGACATTGCGATGGATGCCTTGCGTTGCCCACCGGGGGATGCGGACGTGACCAAGCTTTCGGGCGGTGAAAAACGACGCGTAGCGTTATGCCGTTTGTTGCTCGAAAAACCCGACCTTTTGCTTCTCGATGAACCGACCAACCACCTCGACGCAGAGAGTGTCGCGTGGTTGCAGCGCTTCCTGTCCGATTACAAGGGCACCGTCGTTATGGTGACCCACGACCGCTATTTCCTCGATAATGTCACTGGGTGGATTCTGGAAATCGACCGGGGGCAGGCTATCCCTTACGAGGGTAATTATTCCACTTACCTTCAGGCCAAGCACAAGCGTTTGCAGCAGGAGCAGCGCGAGGAGGACGCGCGGCAACGTACACTCGCCCGCGAGATGGAGTGGATCGGCAAGAGCCCGTCGGCTCGGCGTTCCAAATCCAAGGCGCGGATCAGTGCCTACGAGCAGCTTCTGGCGGAATCGCAGGACACCTCGCAGCGCGGGGCGCAGATTGTCATTCCTACGCCGCCGCGCCTCGGCAGCCTCGTGATCGAGGCCAAGAACCTGCGTAAGGGCTACGGGGACCGGCTTTTGATCGATGATCTCAGCTTCAGCCTGCCGCCGGGGGGGATCGTGGGGGTCATCGGGCCGAACGGGGCCGGAAAAACGACCCTTTTCCGCATGATTACCGGGGTTGAGAAGCCTGACGAGGGCAGTTTCAAAGTCGGGGATACCGTTGCGTTGGGGTATGTCGACCAGAGCCGGGACAGCCTGAGCCCCGACAATACCGTCTGGCAGGAAATTTCAGACGGGAACGACAATATCAAGTTGGGCAAGATCGAAATGGCCAGCCGGGCGTACGTGTCGGGATTTAACTTCCGGGGGCCGGACCAGCAGAAGAAGGTCGGTGACCTTTCGGGCGGGGAGCGGAACCGGGTCCATCTGGCTAAGATGTTGAAAAAAGAGGCAAATGTCATCTTGCTTGATGAACCAACCAACGATCTTGATACGGAAACGCTCGCCGCGCTTGAGGAGGCTCTGGAGGGGTTTCCGGGGTGTGCGGTCATCATCTCCCACGACCGCTGGTTCCTTGACCGGCTGGCCACGCATATCCTTGCCTTCGAGGGTGATTCGCAGGTGGTCTGGTTCGAGGGGAACTATGCCGACTATGAGGCCGACTTCAAACGGCGGCGCGGGCAGGATGCGGACACCCCGCACAGAATCCGTTATAAACCCTTGCGCCGGGCTGGTTAATTGCTGTTAAAGACTTGGTTTTTATAAAAAAAATAGAGAGCAAATGACATAAAATCTCGCATTGTCGGGGGTGTTGATGTTATGATAATTTAAAATTTGCGTAAAATGCGACAAGTGCGCGGGCGTGGTAATAAAGCGGTAAGAGTATTCGTTATAATTTGGTTGGTCTTATATAATATATATAGAGTGGTGAGACGAACGTGCTGGGCCTGAGCTTAAAAACCAAAGATGTATTCTCCTACGCGATGTTCCCGCGTGTCGTTCCTCGGGCCAAGGTTCTTATCTTTACGGGCTTCGGTTATATGGCCTTCCTCATGGCTCACCTTTATGCCATGGTTCGCCTTCTTCCCAACCACCACCCTTATCTGCAAGCCAAAAATATAGGTCGTTACAACGTTCAGAACGTCGTTCTCGAGGCCGCACGCCGCCTCAAGTTCAGCCGCAGGCATATCGACCAGCTTTTCGTATTCTTTGCCCTGCTGGCGGCGATTGTCATCGTCCTGCTGCAAATCGTGTTTCTGGCTTATGCGCTGTTTATCGTGCCGTTCATTTCTCCGGCGATTGCATTTTCGTGGTTCGATACGCCCAACCCGACGAACGATCTGGCGTTTACCATTCTCAACGACATCTTCGGTGTTCCCGATCTTTTCTGTTCTTCTTTCACGCTTGTGTGCCCGGCCAACAACCCGATCGTGGTCTCGCCTTTTCACAACGCCCTGCATGAGCTCTTCCGTTTCTATTCGACCGCGCTTTTGCTGATCGGGATTCTGATCTTCCTTTATTTCATTTTCGTGGTCATCCTTGAGACCGTTGTGAGCGGCGTTCCCTTCGGGCAGCGGATGCAGCATGTCTGGGTTCCGGTTCGCTTGGTCGGCGCGGTGGGCCTTCTGATTCCGATCAATTACGGTTTGAGCTCGGGGCAATATATCGCACTTTATGCGGCCAAATACGGGTCCAACTTCGCCACCACCGGCTGGGTCGATTTCAACGATGCGATCGGCGACCACGGTATGTTTGCCGGCGCGGGTCCTCTGGCGGGTAATCCTATCGGCGAGCGTTACTCTCTGGTCGCCATTCCGCAGACGGTTGATTTTACCTCTGTTCTTGAGGCGATGTCTCTTGTTCATACGTGCGCTTACGCCTACATGACCATCACAGGTCAGCCTCCTGCCGGGGGGCCGGGTCTGCCCTACAGGATTACCGACGATTATACGGCGCCTGCGACGAACTTCATGATTCGACCCTATCTGGTCAAGCACGAGAGCCCTTGGACGACCGCTGCCGCTACGTTCCCGGTTCCGACCAATCCCGCCATTCGTCAGTTGATTACCGGTGTCGGTGCGCCGAACTACACGCAGGCTGTCGGATTTTACTATGGCGGCGATATTGTGATCCGTTTCGGTGAGTATCGCGTAGATACCGCCGGTAACCCGGTTTACAAGGATGATGAGGGTTATGTCGCGCCGCTCTGCGGTGATATGCGCGTGCCGATCGTTGATCTTGCCGGTGTAGGGACGGCTGCGGCGAACGGCGGCTCGGACTATATGCTGCGCTTCTATTATGAAGAAGTTCTCCGCATGTGGTTTAACGACAACGAGCTTAAGCAATTCGCGCGGACTTTCGTTGCCACGGCGTCGAAGCACAGAGTTGAGGCTACCAATATGTGTTCTAACGCCGCTCTTTCCGGCTGCGGAACGGTTGGTTTCCAAGCCTGCGGCGCGCCGTGCGAGCAGAACCCGCCATTTACCCAGTTTATTTCCCGTAAGATGGGCGCTAACCCGCCGGCTGCCGGAACCTATCAGTTCAGGGCGAATGACGCGATCCGGCAGGCCTGGGGCTTGTACGTTCAGTCGGGCACCAACCATCTCATGGAAGCCAATATCCTTGATCGGGGTTGGGCCGGGGCCGGTATGTGGTACAACAAGCTGGCCGAGATCAACGGTTCCTTTACCGATGGCGTTCGCGCTATTCCCAAAATTACCCGCTACCCTCTGGTTATGGAGCAGGTGAAGTCCGAACGCGCCAGACAGGATCAATCGTCGTTCAGCCGTGATGACATGTTCGAAACCAGCATCAAGGCGCCTTCGGGTAACGATGCGGCCAAACTGAAGATCGACCGCGGCGAGGCGGAGCTTGACGGTGTGGCCGTCCCCCTGAATAACGTCTGGAAGTGGTGGGGAGAGGATACTTCGGCGTTGGATAATGAAGAGGAAACTTATCAGTCGAACGTTTTCGTGCACGTGATCAATATGCTTTTGGGAACCTCCGGGCTTGCGAATATTCGCGGCGCCAATCAGCATATTCACCCCTTAGCGCAGTTGATTCTTGTCGGTAAGGGTTTGGTGGACAGTGCTGTGACCAACATTCTTGCGGGTACGGCATCCGCATTCCTTGGCGGGGCTCTCGGCGCTTCGAAAAATCAGCAAATCAAGACTCTCGGCGGGATGTTAGAGGTTTTCAGCTCCTTGATGGAGGTGACTGCGTTCGTCGGTCTGACGGCCGGGTTTATCCTGTTCTATGTTCTGCCGTTCCTGCCGTTCGTGTATTTCTTCTTTGCGGTCGGTTCGTGGATGAAGGCGATTTTCGAGGCGATGGTGGCGGTTCCGCTCTGGGCGCTGGCGCACCTTCGTATCGACGGTGACGGTTTGCCGGGCGAGGCTGCTGCGAACGGGTATTACCTTATCCTTGAGATCTTTATACGGCCCATTCTTACGGTTGTCGGTCTTATCGCCGCGCTCAGCATATTCGCCACGCAGGTCCGGGTTCTGAACCTGATCTGGGATCTGGTGACCACGAACGTTTCGGGTTACTCGGACGGCGATATTCTGGCTACGTTGATCGCCGAGGACGTCCGTTTCAAGGGCACGCCTCTTGACCAGTTCTTCTATACGATCATCTATACGATCGTTTGCTACATGCTGGCCGTTGCGAGCTTCAAGCTGATCGACAAGATCCCTGACAACATTCTGCGATGGGCCGGGTCGGGCGTATCCTCGTTCGGGGATCTCGACCAGGATCACGTTGAGTCGCTCAACCGCTACGCCGCGACCGGCGGTATGACGGTCGGTTCGCAGGCGGTGGGCGCCACGCGCGGTCTGGCCAGCGGTACGGGTAATGCTTTGGCTAAAATGGTTCAGGACGAAAAAGGCGCTGCGAGTAGCTAGTGCGAGTTATTTAAAATAGGGTGCGATTGAGATGTTAATAGCGAGTTTGATGCCCAAGGGATCGTTCCGGTATATGTTTATGCCGGAGTTGGTCTCGCGTATTAATGGCCTCGTTCTCGGAGGTTTTCACTACATCCCCTTCTTTATCGCCATCGTTTATAACATCGTGCGTTTGCTGCCGTCCAACCACCCCTATGTGAATCCCGTCAATATCGGGCGGTTCGGTATCCGCCATGTGGTCGCCGAGGCCGCCAACCATCTGGTTTTCGACCGCAAGAACATGGATAAGGTTCTGCTGTTCGTGCTCGTGCTTTTCGGGCTTGCTATCCTTTTCATTCAGATCGCGGTTCTGCTGGTTGCGCTGGTTTTCCCCTCTGTCATGGCGTTTCCGACAAACTGGAACGGTTTCTTTGTTGTTAACCCGCTGGCCGAGCGTCGTCAGGATTTGGCCTTTATCATGCTCGATATGGTCTTCGGGGTTCCCGAGCCGGGCGGCGGCGCCGGGGGGTTCTTTGAATCCTGCGTTGGCGTTGCCACGGTTTGCGAAGACAATTTCGGTAACGGTATCATCGACGCCAATACCGGCGGTACGCCCGTGCCTGCCGCTACGTCGGCGATCATGGGGCCGCTGTCTACCGGGGCGTTCGCGCAGTTTCCGTTCCCCATTCATCTGGGTATTCACCGTCTGTTCGGCGTATACAGCACCGGCCTTCTTGTTATTGCGGTCATCATCGCCAGTTATTTTATCGCCACCATCCTGGCCGAAACGGCCCAGAGCGGAACGCCCTTCGGTCGCCGTTTCAACAAGATGTGGGCGCCGATCCGTCTGGTTGTTGCGTTCGGTCTGCTTATTCCTCTGGGAACGGGCCTGAACTCCTCTCAGTATCTTGTGCTGTATGCGGCGAAGTTCGGTTCTGCTTTCGCGACGAACGGCTGGAAGTTTTTCAATAATACTTTGACCGAAAACTATCTCGGGGCCGCAAACGATCTGATCGCTTTGCCGACCTTGCCTGAGGTCGGCCGGATCAGCCAGGCGCTGTTCATTGCGCGGACCTGCCGTTTTGCCTATCTCTATTCCCGTGGCGCCCCGACGGGTGCTACCGTTCCTAACTCCGGGTCAACGGGCGGCGCTCCGGAAATCCGGATGTATCAGATTCTTGCGCAGTCCAAGGCCACCAACGCGGTTGAGGTTACCCCCGGGTTTACCTATGACGCCGCGCAGGGCGGTGCCGATGCCATGGCTAATTCCCTAACGGTTCGTTTCGGTGAGCGCGATACCGTTCGTTATGCCAGTGAGCGCGGTCATGTTAAGCCTTATTGCGGGGAGATTCAGTTCCATCTTGCCGACCCGAGGCGCAATGGCGGGCCCATTCCTCCGGAGCCGGGGCCGTATCAGATTCAGACCTATTTCTGGAACCTCGTGCGCGATATGTGGCACCATGCCGGGGCGAATAACGCGTTTCTCGGCGGTGCTGTCGCCGGTGCTGGCGACCGGGCGGATACAATCGCTTGGCTGGCTTTCGATCAGGTCGGACCTCCGCCTTCGGCCTATCCGGACATTGATTATGTCGCGCAGGTCAATGCGAACGTATACAACTCCTTCTTTGCCGCGACGACGGCTGCGGTCGGCGCACAGCTGGCTTCGCCGCGCTGGTCTGGATCGTGGACCGGGGCCGATCCGGTTTACCGCAAGGGCTGGGCTGCTGCGGGCATATGGTATAACCGCGTGGCCGAGATGAATCACCCTATCTCCATATCCGTTCATGCTTTGCCGACTTCAAGCCTGCAGCCGCTTCTGCTCGAAGAACTGCAAGACAAGAAGGCGCAGTACAACACGGGGAATAGTCTTGACGAAATCTTCAAGCCTGTTCTGTCCGGGGTTGACGATACCGCCACCCTGTTGTCGGCGGCGGACGGTCAGAAAATCGCCGCGACCATTTACGAGTCCTACAAGGTCTGGACCGCCGGACTCGGATCGACGGAGCAAAAGGGCTCGGGCAATCCGTTCATAGACGCTATTTCCTACATTCTGGGAACGAACGGTCTTTATGACATGCGACGCAACCCGAATACCCACCCGCTGGCGCAGCTCGTCAGTCTGGGGCGGACTTTGGTTCAGCGTTCAGTCGATGGGATCGGGTTCGGATTTTTGACCGCAACCGCGGGGGTCGGATTGGTTCTGGCCGGGCAGGGCGGCGGCGTTTCCAAGCTTATGTCCGTGGTTGCTTCGTTTATCTTCACGATCTCCATGATCGGGATGACGGCGGGCTTCGTTCTCGCTTATGTGGTGCCTTTCCTACCGTTTATCTATTTCTTCTTCGCCGTGGGCGGGTGGATCAAGGGGATCTTCGAGGCTATGGTCGGTGCTCCGCTCTGGGCTCTGGCGCATATCCGGATTGATGCGCAGGGGCTTCCGGGCAACGCGGCGCTGAACGGCTACTACCTTATTTTTGAGGTGTTCCTGCGGCCCATTTTGTGCGTGTTCGGCCTTTTAGCGGCGATTTCAATCTATTCTGCGCTCGTTGCGGCTCTTAACAACACTTTCGATCTTGTCGTGCACAACGCGGGCGGTTTCGACGTCTCGGCGGAAGTTTCTATCGCGCCCGCTTTTATCGACTCCATGCGCGGCCCGATCGATGAGTTCTTCTTTACGATTATTTATTGCGTGCTGGTCTATATGATGGGGATGTCGTCCTTCAAGCTGATCGATACGATTCCCAACAACATCCTGCGCTGGATGGGGCAGAGCGTTGCGACGTTCGGTGACATGCGCGAGGATGCGGCTCAGGGACTTGTGGGTCGGGCCTCTCTGGGGGCGCAGCAGGTTACGGGTAAGATCGGTGGCGGTCTTGGCGCTTATGCCAAACTCGGTTCGCCGAACTAATGTTTTTGTGGCCGCGAAGCGGGGCATGGGCTAAATGATACGGAAGCGGAAAATAGTCGGATACTTTCTTCTGCCCGGTGTTTTGCCCCGGGTTTGGGAGTTGTTTTCCTCCGGTTTCGCGCAACTGTCCCTGATGATCGCGGTGATTTATCGCAATGTCGGTTTGCTTCCGGCAGGGCACCCTTATCTCAAGCCTGCAAATTACGGAAAATACGGCGTGCGGCATGTGGTGGCGGAAGCCTCGGCATTCCTTGTTTACGACCGGCAAAACGTAGACAAGATCATCATTCATTTCACCATTATCGCCGGGATTGTGCTGCTGGTGATGCAGATATGTCTGGTTGTTCTGTCTTTTGTCGCCTTGCCGGTTTTTGCGACGACCTGGACCAATGCGTTTCTGACTACGCCGCTTGGGCCTGAGCAGGATCTCGCGTTTATCGTTCTGGACCGTGTGTTCGGTATCATGGACTTCACGGGTGCGGGCGGGTTTTTCGAATCGTGCTACTCGACCGGTGTCGCTTGCCTTGATCTCAATGGAAACGTCGTAGCAACGCCTGCGGCTTTCCCGCAGCCTTTCCATCTGGCGCTGCATCAGTTTTTCGGTTTCTATACGCTTGGCATCGCGTTTTTGTCGATGGTTCTCATCCTTTATTACGTGGTTGCCATTATTGGCGAAAGCATTACGTCGGGACGACCTTTCGGACAGCGGCTCAACAAGGCTTGGTACATTCCTCGGCTGATCATGTTTTTTGCCCTGATCGCGCCGATGAACCTTGCGGGCGGCAATAATATCGGCATCAACGCCGCACAGTTTATCACGCTTGGCATTGCGAAGTTCGGCTCCAATATGGCGACGAATGCCTGGGACCGTATTTTCCTTCCTGCTGCTCTTCTCAACCCGGATATCGATACTTTGCTTGGCCGTGCGGAAACGATGGTCGCGATGCCGAACGCGCCGGAGATGGCGACATTGACACAGTTTCTGTTCGTTGCGCGGATGTGCATGATGGCCGAGCAGATTATGAATAACCGGACCGATGACCGATATCTCAACATTTTCCTTGTCCGGGATAATAATCCCGATGTTACCGATGCCTCGCTCGGGTTTGCCGTGGCGACGGTTCCGGGCAGCAATGGTAACGCGCTTTACTACTTCGAGCCCGGGCCTCTTCCTTTCTTCGACGAGGTTGTTCGCTTCTCGCGTTATGGCAAGGTTGTCATGCGTTTCGGTCACTTCAATCCGCCCGGCGGCGGCGGGGCTGGCGATCCGAACGAAGCGGGGGCTTATGAAAATGAGCTTGGTTATGTAAAGCCTACCTGCGGCGAGCTTGTGTTTGATCTGGTCGCGCCCAGGCCTGACACTGCTATTGGCGATCCCGTGACGACCGGTTTTGCTACCAATATTGGTAACTTTGAAATTGATCCCCACGGGTTTCAGCCAGGGGGCGGCGACCTGCCCGTCTCTATGAATGGGGTCAATGAAATTTATTACGAGATGGTGGAGCAGTATTTCTATCAGGACCCCTATTTCGACGAGTTGGCGCACTGCATGTTGAAATCGATCCTGCCTTACGATCATGATTCGGCTTGCGTGGACATGGATTTCACGGCTTGGATTCCCGCATTTCCAGTCACGCGGTGGGGGAACGTCGATCTCGTGCGCCGTAACATCAATTACTATAACAACGTCAACCGCGCCGTGATTTCCGGCCTCTGGTGGCAGCCTGCGGATCCGGAGTTTCAGGTGACCAGCGCGGGCGGCCCCCCGGGCGCGGGCTGGACGGGGGTTGCCGGATGGTCGGGTCGGCCCATCAACTCGCCGGATGTCTATAACTTCATTTTGCAGATGCGGCTTAAATACGACTTTGCCTTACCGATCGAGGTCCGGCGTTTGGGCTGGGCCGGGGCGGCGCTTTGGTATCATCAGATCGCGAACGTCAACGGTATGTTCATGTCTGCGGTTCAGAACCTGCCGCGTCCGACTAAATATCCCGAGCTTATGGAGATGATTGCCAAGCAGCACAAGGTTGAGGAGAGCAATTCTTCCTGGGCGGAGCGGTTCAATCCCATGCTTGCCGACGGGCGGCTGGCGAGCTTGCCCAATCCGGGGGATCAGTATATCGCTGCGGCGCTTTACTCCGGCTTTAAGATGTGGGGGCAGGGCGGCGTGCAAAGCTCCACGCAAACCCGCGGAACCGGAAGCGTCGTTATCGATACGATCAATATGATTTTCGGCACGGAGGGTCTTTATGACCTTCTCGAGGGGATGCAGCAGGGTCCGGCGGCTGACGGGCGGACGCTGAACGTTCATCCGCTTGCGCTTTTGAGCTCACTTGGCAAGGGTATTCTCGATGCCGCCATGCGTAACCTTCTGATCGGTGTCGTCGGGCAGGGGATCGGGGAGATCGTGGACGACAAAGCCGTGGGACCTTTGGCCAAAACATTTGGTGATGCCGCGGCCCGCATCGCGTTGATCGGCGTTTCGATTGGTTTCGTTTTGTATTATGTTTTGCCGCTCCTTCCCTTCGTTTACTTCTTCTTCGGGTTTAGCGGCTGGGTCAAGAGCGTGTTTGAAGCCATGGTGGCCATGCCGCTGTGGGCTGTCGCGCACATCAAGATCGATGGCGAGGGCTTGCCGGGTCCGTGGGCGACGAACGGGTATTTCCTTTTGTTCGAGATTTTCTTGCGGCCGACACTTTTGATTTTCGGGCTTATCGCGAGCTTGCAAATTTTCACGGCCTTGGTTAACGGCCTGAATGATAGTTTCCATATCGTCGTTATGAACGCCACGGGTTATGATATCGAGCAGAACCTTGCCGCGCCGACCGCGAGTCTGCCCAACTCCAACCCTACAGGGCCGCAGGGCACGATTGACTTCTTACGCGGGCCTTTGGACGAGTTCTTTTTCACGGTTATCTACGCAATCATCGTCTACATGCTGGCACTTGGTAACTTTAAGCTGATCGATCAGGTTCCCAATGCGATCTTGCGCTGGATGGGTGCAACGGTCAGTACGTTCAAGGACAATTCGGGCGACCCGGCCGGGGAACTGGCGGGCAAGATGTACCGGACCGGCGAGATCACGCGTGCGCAGCTCATGGAAATGATGGGCAATATCAGGGGCGTTGGCAGCAGCTGGGGCGGCGGCGATGTTACCGATACGATCTTTAGAACAGGGGCAAACAAATAGATCTGGCCGCTGACTTTCCTCCTCGGTTTACCGCTGGTTTTTTTTGACGTCTCGCGGATTCTCTTTTCCATATTTGTTTGACCGATATGCAAAAAAAAGCGGCTCTTTTGGCCGCATTTTGTTATGCCGTGGCTTCCAAGATTAATCCGGACGGGTTCTTAACGGGGTTTAATGCGGCGTGTATTCTTCCGCCGGGGCCGTGAGGAGAAGGCCGTTATTGTCACGCAGTTGGCGCAGCGTAAGGCGCAATTCCTCCGCGCGGGCCTCATACATTTCCTTGGGCGTGCGGCCTTCAAGGGTTTCACTGATATAGGAGAAGTGGGGGGCGAGGCTTTGGATCAGCGCGACCTCCCGGTCGTCGGCCTCCGGGTCTCTGATCGAACTGAAGCCGGTGGCATCGGTGTATTCAAGATGCAGCGTGTGCGGGTCGTTCAAGGCTTGCACCGGGGTGTTGTCCAGTTTGTCCTGTTCGGATTTATAGAGCGGCGCGCCCATAAAGACATGCTGCGAGCGGGCCGCGAATATGGCGTTCAGGCTGTGTTCATACCAGCTGCGTTCAGGGATCAGCGCGTGGTTTCCGGTGACGTGGGCGCGTCCGGCCTCGATGAACAGAACCTCAACGTCAGGGTTTTCCTCAAAGATTTCTTCGGTCCTGTTGAACATATACATATTTCGGGTCAACATTCCCATCTGGCCGAGCGAGTCAATCGGGCCTTCCGTCGGGGGGGTGATTCCGAACTCTCTGAGGATTTCGGAGGCCTCCTCGATGGCCTCCGCCACCTTGGGGTCTGAGGTCAGGAGGTCCTGTCGGCTGCGGTTATTTTCAAGATAAAGCTTCCAGTCGCGGGGCGCATCCGCGCAGTGAACGGGTATATTATGGTTGTCTAGGTACTGGTGCAGAAGCGCCCGGTTGATGCGCGCGTTGCCCGTGCGGACCGGCGTGGTATCGGCGGATAGCTTGTCGCGAAGGCTGGCATTCCAAGGCGCTTGCAGAAGCGCCTTCACCCCCGCCTTGTTCGTCGTTTCGGGTTTGAAAATCTCGTCTACGTGCAAATCAATATTGTTTGGCGGCCATTCCAGCGCGAGGGCGACCTTTACGCCTCTTTGGGTCAACTCATGGATCACGTTGGTTTGAAGCGCGACATGGTGTCCGTTTTCATGCAGTTCACCAACGCAGACCACGATTTTTTGGCCACGGCGAAGAAGCCCCAGACGATCAACAATTCCTTGGGTGATAATATCGGTGTTTTTTTTCAGAGATTCGACCACCTCGGGGGCGGCCGCGTCGGTGTAGTCGAAGATCAGCTCGGGATGGGGCATCGGCTCAAGCTGCTGAGCCTGGGCAAGTTGCCCGCTGTTTGGGTCTTGGTGCGCCTGATTCGTAAAAGAATCCCCGTCTGCCATTCAAACCTCATTATTGTTTTTTTATGTCACACCCTGTTGCTTTCATTATTATGACCTTGAAACATCCTGTCCATTTTTTTTTCAATTTATTCATTTCGTGCGTAGGATTCTTGTGCTGCGGCGCACAAGCCCATCGCCTGAGAGGCGGGGCTCATTTGAGCTGAGAGACGAGGAATTCTGAGGTTATTTGCGCAGATGTTCGAGCAGGACATCGACGTTGCCGCCGCCGCGCTGGATCACAGAAGCGAAGTCGGAGCGCTGGGTGAGGGCCATGCTCACACCCTCTACGAGGATATCCACCACCTTGAATTTTTGATTCTTGCCGCGCACGCGCCATTCAATCACGAATTTCTGCTGGCCTTTTTTGGGGATGATCGTGGTGTGGACGATGACGTCGTCGTTCGCGCTGTCCTTGCGGGCGCCGGTGACTTCGAGTTTCTGGCCGTCATATTCCTTAAAGCGGGCGGTGTAGACGCGCACGATCAGTTCATTGAAAAGTTTCTGGTATTCTTTTTTCTGGACCGGTGTGGCGGTTTTCCAGAATCTTCCCAGAGCAAACCGGCCGATCGTTTCCATGTCGAACGCGTCGTTCAGGAGGTCCCGGAATTCGGCTTCGCGCTTTTCCTGGGACAATGATGAGTCGGACAGGAACCCTATACCGCGGTCGGCGATATCGCCGATCAAGGCCTTGCCGCTGTCCAGAAGGGCTTGGTTTTCCTCGCCGTTGATTTTCAGGATCGCGATGCGGGGCGCGGGCGATTCCTGAGCGGTGGCGACATTCGTGAGGGCCGGGGCCGGAACAGGACACAGGGCAGTGAGGGCGAGAGCGGCCAAAACGGCGGGTTTGGTTAATCCAGAACAATAACGGTTCACGCTTAGCTACTCCTTAAAACTTTCCGGTCCTGACACTTAATTCGTCCAAGCGCCCGGTTTATTACAGTCTGCGGGCGAAGGGAAGAAAAAACGTTAAAAACGGTGTTTTAGTCCTTCTTATTCCTGATCGTCTTCGTCGTAATTGGGGATGGAGGGGGAGCCGAATGCGCCGTCCTTTGCATCTTCGACCAGTGCGCGGCGGCTCTGGAAGTAAATGCTGCGGGTCGCGGCGTAGGGATCGAGGGAATTCTGGCGGATATCCTTGAGCGTGTCATAGACGGATTCGCGGATGTCCAGATAATCGGCGGTCAGCTTGCCGTAGTAGAGGGCTTCTTGATCGACGTTGAACAGGTACCAGCGCACCGGGTCGGCCATGCCGTCCACGAAATAGCCGGAATAGTCGCGGGTCGAGGAGGGGCCGAGGAAGGGGACGACCATATAGGGGCCGTGCGGGACGCCCCAGACCGCCAAGGTCTGGCCGAAATCCTCGCCCTCGTATTCGATGCCGTTATAGCCGGCGAGGTCGATCAGGCCGCCGAGGCCGACCGTGGAGTTGATCGCGGCGCGGACCACGCAGTTCTTCGCGCCCTCAAGGTCGCCCTGAAGCAGCTGGTTGGCCAGAATGACCGGGGATTTGATGTTGCGCAGGAAGTTGCGCACGCCCTTGCGGACCGGGTGGGGGGCCACGAAGCGGTATCCCTTGACGATCGGGTTGACGACCACGTCGTCGAAGCCCGCGTTGAACGAGAACATGGCGCGGTTATAGCCCTCATAGGGGTCGTAAATCTCAAGATCGCCCTCCACGATATGCGCGTTTTCATTGGTTGCGCAGGCGCTCAAGGCCAACCCTGAACACACGACCAAGGCATATTTACGCAGAGCGGACAGAACCTGCCCTTTTTGATTCGTTTTTTTCATAGGAGCGCCCAAAGACAACGTGGTTTTACAATCTCATTCTTTATAACAGCCGGGAATTATTAATGAGTTAACGCAGAATCAGGAAGGCTTAAAATGTTATTTTCCGAAAGTTTTATTGATTCTCCCCGCCAAGACAATAGGCGGGCGGGATTTATACGCGATTTGTTGGGGAGAGTCGTATTTTTGCCACGGTGTGGCGGGCTTACCCGTCTTCCTTGTTGAGCATCGCGCTCAGGCCCAGCAGGAAGCAGATGGCTGCGGGCGCCCAGGCGGCCATGATGACCGGGATCTGGCGGGATGTGCCCAGCGCCTGCAGGAAGCTGGAGAGGAAAAAGACGAGAAAGCCGATAAAGACCCCGAAGACGATCAAGAGGAAGCTGCCCTGCATCCGGGGCGGGCGCATGGAGACGGTCGCGGCCAGCAGGATCATGGCGGCGAACATCAGGGGTTGGGATAAAAGATTATGGTAATAGACGCGCAGGGCGGCGGCGTCGAAGCCAGTTTCCTCCAGCGTGGCGATATAGCCGGGGAGCTTCCAGAAGGACATGCTGGCGCGGGAGGAGAAGCTTTCCTCGATATCCTCACGGGTCAGGGAGGTGGGTAATTCGAACGTCTCCAAGGTTTCGGGCACAACAGCGTTATCTTTATAGATCTGTACGCCCGTCATGCGCCAACTGGCCTCGCCTAAAACGGCCTCTTGGGCATGGACACGCTGGAGGAAATCGTTTTCTTCTGTGAAGTAGAGCACGGTTATGTTCTGGAGCTTCCATTCGGGCTGTTTGATCTTTTCGGCGTGGAAGATGATGTAGCCGGGCACGAGCGCCGCTTTCGCGGGGACGGGTTGCGCGGAATCCTGCGGGACTGGGTCTTGCGGCACGGGGGCTTCGGGTTCGATCAGGATGGCCTGACGCAGCCAGAGGCCCTCCTGAAAGATCGCGATCTCGTTGCGTTCCTTGCTCAGCAGCTTGTGCTGGAGTTGCTCATATTTCTGGATCAGGACTGAGCCGACCGGGTTGATGACCGTCATCTGGAGGATGCCGAACAGGGCGGCGACGGCGACGAGGGGCATCAGGAACTGCCATACCGAAAAGCCGGAGGCGCGGACCACGATCAACTCATAACGGCGGGTCAGCTGCCAGAAGGTATACATAGCGCTGAACAGCACGGCGAAGGGCAGCATGGTCTGGCTGACTTCGGGCAGTTTCAGAAGGCTCATTTGCAGGATGGCGATGAGGGATACTTCGGGATTGTCGCTGGCCCGGCGGATCAGTTCGACCGTGTCGAAGAGATAGATCACGGTCATCAGCGCGCCGGTCAGGATCAGCAGGTTGACGATGTAATGCCGGGCCAGATAACGGCTCAGGGTCGGGGTCAGTTTGAGGGTCATGCGGGTTTCGCCTTTCTTGCGCCCGGGAGGAAGCGGCGGCGGAAGGGTTCGCTGTGCTCGCTCAGGAGGAACAGGCCGGCGGCGGAGGGGCCCAGCGTCACCAGATACATCAGCGGGATTCCCGCGGTTGAGCTGCGGGTCAGATTATCGACGGCGAGCGCGAGGCTCTGGAGCAGCACCACCAAAACCACCGCCAGAATGACGCGCGGGGCCTGGCCCCTGCGGTCTACTTCGCCCAGAAGAAGCGCGTTCAGAGCGATCAGCGTGAAGGCAAAGGCCAGTAGGGGCGTGGTGATACGGCGGTGAATCTCATTTCGGAACTCCTGCGCGTTTTTAAGATCACGCTCGTTTTGTGGATCGGGGTTCAGAAGCTCGCCCAGCGTTCTTTCGTCCGGCTCGCGCCAGCGCGTGCGGGCGGGGGAGGCGCTGGGCAAATCGATCGTATACACATCAAAATCGAGACGTTGCAGAACGCGGGAATTGCGATTGAATTCCTGACGCGAACCGCTGTAGACCACTACTTGTTGCCCGTCGGGGCCGGCCAGAATCTGGCCGCGCCGGGCGAGGATGGTTGAGGGCGGTTTGCTTTTGTCGCGGCTGTCGTAGATCATCAGGCCCGCGAGTTCGCCCTGCGAGGCGCGTTTATGGATATAGACGGTGAGGCCTTTGCCGACCTGATTGAAGACGCCTTCGCGGAAGAGATAGTTGGAGAATTCAGCCGTCAGGCTCATGCGCATCTGCTGCATCCGGCTGAGGGAGGCCGGGGCGACCCACATGGCGTTGATCCAAAGCAGGACGGTGATCAGCGCGGCCAGCGCCAGCGCAGGGCGGGCGAGGGCCGCCGGGGACTTGCCGAGGGCGCGGATGGCGATGAGTTCGGAATCGATGGTCATTTTGTTGTAGACGAACAGCGCGGCGGTCATGAGCGCCAGCGGCAGGACGATCTCGAAAAAGCGCGGCAGGGCGAGGACGGTCAGAAGCCAGAGGGAGCCGCCGGAGGAGTTGGATTCCAGAATGATTTCCAGAAAGCGCAGGGATTGCGTCAGGAAGACGATGAAGGACAGCGTCGCGGCGACGAAGACCGTCCCGATCGCCAGATTGCGGAAAATGTAGCGTTCGAAGATTTTCATTCTTTTAAGGCTTTATTCCTTCGTGCCCGGTCCATTTGGCCCCTTGGCCCCTTATGCGGAAGCGCTTATAGTACTCTGGTTTTTTGGGGAACTTCAACAGAACACACGCCGCAGGACGGGATAAATCATGACGTTAGATATCACATTTTCAAAGGGCGCCAAGAAAAAAGCGGAGGCGCTGGTTTTGTGCGTCTATGACGGGCGCATTTTGGCGGGCGGCGCGGACGGTGCGGATAAAGGCCTTCAGAAATTCGCCAAGCGGGCGATGGAGAAAAGCCGCACCTTCAAGGGCAAGGCGGGGCAAAGCCTCGTGGCGCTTCTGCCCGAGGGCGGGGATTACGATTATCTCGTGCTGCTTGGGCTGGGCGATCCGGCCAAGGTGGATGCTCTGGAAGCCGAGAAGGCGGGCGGGCGGCTTTACGCGCTTCTCGCGGACCGCTCGATCAAGAGCGCCGAGATCCTGATTGATGAGAAGCACGAGGCGCGGGCGCAGATCGCGGCCTCCATCGGCGTCGGGGCGCGCTTGCGGTCCTATAGTTTCGAGACGTATAAGTCCGAAAAGAAGGAAGAGGATAAGGTCCAGAAGCCCGAGAAGCTGAATGTTGCGGTTTCGGCGGACAAGGAGGCGGGCAAGCTCTATGCTCGCGAGGCGCCCGTGATCAAGGGCGTTTTTCTTGCCCGGGATTTCGTCAACGAGCCGCCGAACGTGTTGTTTCCCTATGCCTACGCCAACCGGATTCTGGAGGTGCTCAAGCCGCTGGGCATCGAGATCGAGATCATGGACGACAAGAAGCTCAAGAAGCACGGGTTCGGGGCCTTACTGGCCGTGGGGCAGGGGTCGGCCAACCCGCCTTGCGCGGTCATCATGCGTTGGAACGGGCTGGGCAAGGAGAGCAAGGCCGCGCCGCTGGCGCTGGTCGGTAAGGGCGTGACGTTCGATACGGGCGGGATTTCGCTCAAGCCCGGACCCGGCATGGACGAGATGAAGATGGACATGGGCGGATCGGCCGCCGTGGCCGGAACGCTGATGGCGCTGGCGCATCGCAAGGCGAAGGTCAATGTGGTGGGCATCGTCGGGATCGTGGAGAATATGCCCTCCGACCGCGCTTACCGTCCGGCGGATATCCTGACCTCCTATTCGGGCAAGACGATCGAGGTTTTGAATACGGACGCTGAGGGGCGGCTGGTGCTGGCGGATGCGCTTTCGTATGTTCAGAAAATATACAAACCCAAGGCGATCATCGATCTGGCGACTCTGACCGGGGCGATCATCGTGGCGCTGGGCCATGAATATTGCGGGACGTTCGTCAATAATGACGATCTCTGGGCCGAGCTGGACAAGGCCAGCAAGGCGACGGGCGACAAGCTCTGGCGGATGCCGCTGGACGAGACGTTCAAGAAGGAGATGGAGAGCGAGACGGCGGATCTTCAGAATATCGGGAAGTCGGGCCGGGACGCGGGTTCGTGCACGGCGGCGGGCTTCCTCTGGCACTTCATCGAGAACGGCACGCCCTGGGCGCATCTGGATATTGCCGGGACGGCCTGGATTAAGAAGGACCGGGAGACCACCCCCAAATTCGGCACGGGTTTCGGCGTGCGCCTGCTGGACAGATGGATCGCGGATCATTATGAATAATCCGCATGAGCGTCGCGTCCAAGACCCGATATAAAAGCGTTTCCGATCTGGAGCAGGCCGGGTTGCTGCCCGGCGGCTGTTCTTCGCATGACTATGCCGATCTGGCGCAGCGGTACGCGGTCGGGGTCAATTCGCAGATCGAGGCGACCATCGCCAACCGGGCCGATTTGTTCGCCGATCCGGTGGGGCGGCAATATATCCCGTCGCCCGCCGAGTTGCGGACTTTGCCGGAGGAGCTGGCCGATCCCACGGGCGACGAGGCGCACAGCCCGGTGAAGGGCATCGTGCATCGTTACCCGGACCGGGTTTTGCTCAAAATTTCAAATATTTGCGCGGTTTATTGTCGGTATTGCTTCCGGCGGGAGATGGTCGGGCCGGGGCAGGAGGCGTTCACGGACGCCGACCTTGAGGCGGCGCTGGCCTACATCGAGGCCACACCGGCCATCTGGGAGGTGATCCTGACCGGGGGCGATCCGCTGGTGCTTTCGGCGCGGCGGCTTGAGTCGGTTTTGACTCGCCTGAACCGGATCAGCCATGTTCAGGTTGTGCGGATTCACTCGCGAGTCCCGGTGGCGGACCCGGAGCGTATCACCGAAACGGTTTGTGCCGTTTTGAAGGGGTGCGCCAAGCCTGTCTTCGCGGTCATTCATATCAACCACGCGCAGGAAATCACGCCGGAGGTCGAGGCGGCGCTGGCGCAGCTTCGCGCGGCGGGGTGCAGCTTGCTCTCCCAATCGGTGCTTTTGAAAGGGGTCAACGACGATCCGGCCTTGCTGGAGGCGTTGTTCCGGCGGCTGATCACCCTGCATGTGAAGCCGTATTACCTGCATCATCCCGACCTTGCGCCGGGAACCGGGCATTTCCGGGTGGAGATCGAGACGGGCCGCGCGATCATGCGGGCGTTGCAGGGGCGGCTTTCGGGCATTTGCCTGCCGCGCTACGTGCTTGATATTCCCGGCGGTTTCGGGAAGGTTCCGGTCGAGCATCCCTATGCCATACAGGCTGCGCCGGGGCGGTATATCGTCGAGGATATCGACGGGGCGCTGCATGCCTATCCGCCCGTCAAGCCCGCCGGGGACGGGCATGGCTGAGGTGCGGTTCTATCATCTTCAGGTCCAGCGGCAGGAGGAGGCTTTGCCCGCCCTGATCGCCAAGGCGGCGGAGAGCGGCAAGCGGGTCGTCGTGCGGCTGGCCGATGAGCGGGAGGTGGAGCGGATCAACGAGGCGCTCTGGACCTTTCGGCCCGACAGTTTCATTCCGCACGGCAGCGCCAAGGACGGGCTTCCGCCCGAGCGGCAGCCCGTATGGCTCACCCATACCAACGACAACCCGAACGGGGCGGAGGTTCTGATTGCCGGGCACGGGGCCGCGCAGCCCTTCGGGCCGGAGATCGCGTTGTGCTGCGAGATGCTGGACGGGCGTGACGAAAGCGCGGTTCAGGCGGCGCGCGAACGCTGGAAGCTCTATAAAGAGGCGGGCCACGAGGTTACGTACTGGCAGCAGAATGAGCGCGGCGGCTGGGATAAAAAAGCCTAACGCTTCGATCGTTGTGCCTGAACTGCGTTTCCTCAGCCTGATTAGTGGGCCTTGGGGGCTTCGGTTGTTGCAGCCGGGGCCGGTGCGGGTTGTCCGGGCGTTGCCGGGGCCGGCGGCATGCCGCTTTCCGGTGTAGTTTGCGGGGCGGATTCAGGTGCAGTTTGGACCCCGGATGAGTCGGGTGACTCGGTTCCGGCATGGGGCGCGGTGTCATTCTGGGCCGCGCCCTCCGCAGGGGCCGCGCCATCGGCCGGGGCCGCTTCAGCGGGCGGGGCGTGCGCCGCCGCTTCCGCCGCGATTTCGGCCTCGGTCGGCAGGGGTGCGGGGGAGTCGGAGAGGGTGCGCAGCCATGCGATGATCGCGGCGCGGTCCTCGGGCTTTTTCAGGCCCACATAGTTCATTTTCGTGTCGGCGATGAGCTTTTTGGGCTTGGTCAGGAACTGGTTCAGATGGGCGTAATCCCAGTTTCCCGGGAAGTTTTTCATCCCTTCGGAATACTGGAAGCCCGGCGCCGTGCCAATGTCGTGGTTGACGATATTCCAGAGGCTTGGGCCCTGTTTGGCTGCGCCGCCCTTTTCGAAGGAGTGACAGGCCGCGCAGGCCTTGGAGACTTTCGCGCCCTTTTCAACGTCGGCGGCGGCGAGCAGAGCCAGAATCGGCTCTGGGCCTTTATCTTCAGCTTTTGTGCCGCCATGATCGCCTGCATCCGCCGCGCCGTCGATGGCAACGGCGTCATTCGCCAGTTTCTCGGGGTGAACGGCGTGCTTGGCGATGAAGCCTCCGAGCATGGCGACAATGGCGGCCACCAGAACGGCGGCGAAAATCTTATTGAATTCAAAGCTGGACATATTTCTATAACCTGAATTAGCTCGGTTTTTTTAATCAATGAGCGATAACGAACCCGGCTTTTGGAGCCTTTGCAAGAGTATAACTTCTTGCGCGGCGTTATCGACATAGTTATACGCTTAACTTATAGTCGTTCAACCGAAAAATGACTTGATTGTTGTCAAGTTGCGGTTGGCGGCAGAGTGTTGAAAAATAACCACTATTCGGGATCGGACGCGAAAACGGCATGAAAAAACCTCAATCCATCGCCTTTCAGGGGGCGCACGGCGCCTATTCCGACATGGCCTGCCGGGCTGTTTTTCCGGGGCTGGAAACCGTTCCGTGCCACTCCTTCAACGACGCGTTCGCCGCCGTTAACGAGGGACGGGCCGATCTGGCCATGATTCCGGTGGATAATACAATCGCGGGGCGGGTGGCGGATGTGCACCACCTGATGCCCGAGGGGGATCTGTTCATCATCGGGGAGCATTTCGAGCCGATCAACCATATGCTTCTTGGCGTCAAGGGCGCGACGATCACGGACCTTAAATACGTCCACAGCCATGTTCACGCGATTCCGCAGTGTAAAAATTATCTTTCCTCGTTGGGCGTAACGCCCCGGATTCATGCCGATACCGCGGGGGCGGCCAAGGAGATCGCCGAGCGCAACGACAAGGCGCACGGGGCGATTGCGTCCTCGCTGGCCGCGCAGATTTACGGGCTTGAGGTTCTGGCGACCGAGATCGAGGATCGAGCCCATAATACCACGCGCTTTCTGATTCTTGCGCCCGAACCGGTGCTTCCGGATATCGATTCCCCGGAGCCGGTCATCACCAGCCTGTTTTTCGAGGTGCGCAACATTCCGGCGGCGCTTTATAAGGCGCTGGGCGGGTTCGCGACGAACGGGCTCAGCCTCACCAAGCTGGAATCCTATGTCGATGAGACGTTTTCGGCGGCGACATTTTATTGCGATATTGAGGGGCATGCGGAAAGCCGTCCCTTTAAGCTGGCGCTGGAGGAGCTTGGTTTTTATGCCAAGGACGTGCGGTTTCTGGGCACTTATCCGGCGCATCCCTTCCGCTTCAGCCATGGTAAGGACCACACGGAGCTTTAAGAGGGCGTCTTTTTTGCTTAAAGTGTTGTTTGCGCAGCGCAGAATTGTGTTAACCTTCGCCGTGATATAATGTTTTCAGGATTGTGATTTAAGAGGACTGATTAATGCCCACACACGCCGAATTGGCCAGCAAGCTTCTGAAGGATGCCTCCACGTTTTTCCGTACCCTGGCCAGCCAGAACCGGAATATCGAAAAGCAGATGAGCGAAAATGCCACCGTGTTCGATAAAATTTCGAATCTCGTGGTGCAGGATCCCTACGGCAAGCTGGACGATACGCCCCATGCCGTTCTGGCCGGGCGTCTCTTGAAAGATGCGGCGGGGTTTTTCCGCAAGTTGGGCGAGCAGAACAAGCCGATTCAGGACCAGATGAACGAAAACGCCAACGTTTACGACCAGATGGGCGATCTGGTCATGCAGAATCCGCTGGGCTATCTCGATTAGTTTCCTGTTCCGCCGATTTTATCAGGCGGCCATCAACGTCAGAAACAATGCGGCGCCCAGAAGCGCAAAGGCCAGATAGATGGCCGTGTGCATTAATGTGCGCGGCGATTTCCGGTGTTTTTCCCCGCCATAGACCAGAAGCGTGTCGCCAAGGCGGCGGTTTTGGACCCGGTCGAACATACTGCGCTTGATTTCCACCTTGCTGTATTTGCGGCTGTTAAAGAGTTTGTGCGCCTCGCGCAGAGCGGAGTCGCGGCAGCGGGTCGTGGCCGCGCGTTCCCAAGCGGTGGCGCTGCGGTCGTCGTTGGCCGGGTGGTGGATGTAGATTGCGTATTCGACGCCGTCCGCGCCGATGCGGGTTTGGCCGTCCTCTGGGGGCGGGGCAAAACGAGTTGCCAATTTTACAGGATTACGGATCATGTTTTTTACTCTAAGTTTTAAATATTGGATTATTGAAAATAAATTCACTCAAAATTAACGCTGTCAGTTTAGACTTCCAAAGGTTAACGGAAGGTTAACAAAAGCTTTACAGCGGGCTTTTTGCCCGATTTTTTCAGCTTTTTGACGTGTGCGGGTTGTTTAATGGGACAAAAATTTGTTATTCTGAGGCTTGTTCTTCCCCGGTTTGCGCCGAGGCTCCAGAAGGAGCGGGCGGGGCCGGGATCATCCGCCTTCATCATTATCCGTCTGGGTGCGCCGTATGCGCCGCCCCTCTTCAACATCCAGAATTGTTAATATACCTCCATGGCCAGAACCCGCACCATCAAACGTAAACGCAAAGGCAAAGGCAAGCGCAGCGAGCCGGCGATTCCGTTCGTTCCGGAATCGCTGCAGGCTTTTACGGCGCGGCGCTGCATGGATGCGTTCGCGCTGATGCTGCTGGGGGCGGGCGTTTTCGTTTTTGCCGCGCTGATTACTTATAATCCGGCTGATCCGTCTTGGAATACGGCGCGGCCCGAGGGGGCGGGCGCGGGCGTGGCGAATTTCGCCGACCTGCCCGGCGCGTGGACGGCCGATCTTTTGTTGCAGACTCTGGGGGCGGGGGCATTCGTGTTCGCGCTCGTGCCGCTGTTCTGGGCTTGGCGGCTTTTGAAGCGCGAGACGCTGCGGCCCGTCAGCTTGCGGATCATCGCGACTCTGATTCTGGGCGTTCTGGCCTCGATCGGGCTGGCGCAGGTGCCGTCGGGATCGTGGATCGCGCATCCTTATCTGGGCAGCAGCGTGGGGAGCCTTACGCTTAACGCCCTGTCGGGATTTTCCGCGCAGTACGGGTTCGATTACGGGCACGGGGCATTTTCGTTGCTCTGCGGATTTCTGGCGATTCCGGTGTTTCTTTATGCCGCCGCGTTTTCGCGCGACGATATGATCGGGATTTTGCTGCGGGTCAAGGTGGCGGCTTACGTGGCGATCGGGGCGGTGTTGTCCGGCGTGCAGGGCTTCCTGCAGTGGGTGCGGCATTATAACGACCCGGATTACGAGCCCGAGCCGCTCAATCTCGGTTTCGTCGAGCGCGTGAAGGCGTGGAGGGCCGAGTTGGCCGAACGCCGGGCGCAGGCCGAGGACGAGATTGAGGCGGAAGATGCCGAGGACGGCGAGGAGTATGAAGAGGACGAAGAGGTAGCCGAGGAAGAGGCTGTTGAGGATGAAGAGGTGTATGAAGCTGTTCCCGTGAGCGCTAAGCGGCCACGCGCCACTATTCCGGTGGTGACTTCGACGGAAGAAAAGCCGAAAAAGCCCGCAGCAAAAAAGAAGGATGCGAAGCAGCGTAGTCTTGCGCTGAGCGACATGGCGGAGTGGCAGTTGCCGGATGTTTCCTTTATTCAAGAAGTTCCGAAAGACGTGATCAGCCGCAAGCCCAATCAGGAATCCCTGCGCAAAAACGCCGAATTGCTGCAGAGCGTTCTGGCGGATTTCAATATTCTGGGCGAGATCACGAGCATCCATCCCGGCCCGGTGGTCACGCTTTACGAGCTTGAGCCTGCGCCCGGGACCAAGACCAGCCGCGTCATTTCGCTGAGCGACGATATCGCGCGCTCGATGTCCGCGATTTCCGTGCGGTGCGCGGTTGTGCCGGGGCGGAATGTGATCGGCATCGAGCTGCCCAACAAGGAGCGGCAGACGGTTTATATGCGCGAGATGCTGGAATCCCGGCTTTATGAGAAGACCAGCGCCAAGTTGCCGCTCATTTTGGGCAAGGATATCAGCGGGCAGCCTATTTTGGCGGATCTTGCCAAGATGCCGCACCTGCTGGTCGCCGGAACCACCGGCTCGGGGAAGTCGGTGGCGGTCAACACCATGATCATGTCGCTTTTGTTCCGGCTTTCGCCGCAGCAATGCCGGTTCATCATGATCGACCCGAAGATGCTGGAGCTCTCGGTTTACGACAATATTCCGCATCTTTTGTCTCCGGTCGTGACGGAGCCGGGCAAGGCCGTGGTCGCCCTGAAATGGGCGGTGCGGGAGATGGAGAACCGCTACCGCAACATGTCCAAGCTGGGCGTACGGAATATCGAGGGTTACAACACGCGCATCCGCGAAGCCCTCAAGAAGGGCGAGGAGATCGTCCAGAAGGTGCAGACCGGGTTCGACCCGGAGACGGGCGAGGCGGTGTTCGAGGATCATGCGATGGAGCTGGCGGAGCTGCCCTATATCGTTGTGGTGGTTGACGAATTTGCCGATCTGATGCTGGTGGCCGGGAAGGATGTCGAGAACGCGATCCAGCGGCTGGCGCAGATGGCGCGGGCGGCGGGGATTCATTTGATCATGGCGACGCAGCGGCCCTCCGTGGATGTTATTACCGGGGTCATCAAGGCGAACTTCCCGACGCGGATCAGCTTCCAGGTCACCTCCAAGATCGATTCGCGCACTATTTTGGGCGATTCCGGGGCGGAGCAGCTTCTGGGGATGGGCGATATGCTTTATATGGCGCCGGGCGGGCGCGTGACGCGGGTGCACGGGCCGTTTGTGGCGGACGACGACGTGGAGAAGTCCGTTTCGTTCCTCAAGAGCCAGGCGACGCCGGATTATATCGATAACCTTACCGATGACGGGGATTACGGCGACAGCGAGATCATGTCGGCGATGTTCGGCGGTGCGGGCGGCGGATCGTCGAGCGACGTGGACGAGCTTTACGACCGGGCCGTGGCCATCGTGGCGCGGGAGGGCAAGGTTTCGACCAGCTTCGTCCAGCGGCATTTGCAGATCGGATACAACCGCGCGGCGCGGATCGTGGAGGAGATGGAGAAGCAGGGGATCATCTCCCCGGCCAACTCGACAGGAAAACGCGAGATTCTCGTCCGCGATTTCAGCGACGTCTAACGACTGGACTTAGTCCACTCATGCGCCTGAGAATGATGTGCGGGATTGCGGCGTATTATTGTCCGACAAGGCTGTTTTTAACTTTCACGCGCGGGGCTTTTATATTATGGCTGGATTTATGAAGCGTTTTGCATTGATTCTGAGTGTTCTGGGTGTTTTTACGGCGGTTCCGGCGTGGGCGGCGGTCGATCCTGCTGTTGTGGCGCGGGCCGAGAAATATTTCCAGAATCTCAAGACCGCGCAGGCGCGGTTCGTGCAAACCACGCATGTCGGGCAGCAAATGACCGGGACGTTCTATCTGAGCCGCCCCGGCAAGCTGAGGTTCGAATATGACCCGCCGAACAAGGATTTCGTGGTGGCGGACGGGACGTTCATCTATTTCTATGACGGGGAGCTGGACGAGCAGACCAACGCGCCGATCGGTACGACGCTGGCGGATTTCTTCCTGCGTAAGGAGTTTTCTTTGAAGGGGGATTTGACCGTCAAGGAGACGAAAGAGGCGGGCGGGTTCATCCAGATCGAGGTGACGCAGACCTCGGACCCGTCTGAGGGGACGCTGACCTTCGCCTTTTCGCCGGATACCTTCGCGCTTAAGAAATGGCGCGTGGTGGACGGGCAGGGCGCGATCACGGAAATCGAGCTGTTTTACCTTAAAACCGGGGTCGAGCTGGACCGGAAGCTGTTCGGGTATGTCGATCCGCGCCTGAAAGACAAAGACAGAAAGCCGACATTTAATGAATGAGGGGCCGCTCGATCATCTGATCCGCATGCTGGCCGGGCTTCCGGGGCTCGGCAACCGCTCGGCGCGGCGGATCGCGCTGCACCTGCTTGAACGGCGGGAGACGCTCATGCAGCCGCTGGCGCGGGCGCTGGAGCGCGGGGCGAGCGAGATTTGCGCCTGCGAGACCTGCGGAAACTTCGATTCGATTTCGCCGTGCGGGATTTGCCGCGATCACGGGCGCGATGCCGCGAAAATCTGCATCGTGGCGCAGGTGAGCGACGTCTGGGCCGTCGAGCGGACGGGCGCGTTTCGCGGGCGATACCATGTTCTGGGCGGGCTTCTCTCCGCGCTGGACGGGATCGGGCCGGAGGAATTGCGGATCGATTTGTTGCTGCGGCGGGCGGAGGCGTTGTGCGCTCCGGTCGCGGTTCCGGCGGGAGGATTTGCCGAAGAGGAAAAAGTGCAGCAAAATTTTGAGGTCATTCTGGCCCTGCCCGCGACAGTGGACGGGCAATCCACCGCGCATTATGTTTGCGACAGATTGCGGAAATACCCATTAAAAATCAGTCGCCTGGCGCACGGCGTCCCGGTCGGCGGCGAGCTGGATTATCTTGATGACGGGACGATTGTCACCGCCCTCAACTCCAGAAGTGCAGCATAAACAAGAGCTTTCCCTTTTGCGTCCGGGCGGCGTTACCGCGTCGCTCATGTACTTTTTGTACACTTCGCTCCTTGTGCCTTGCCCGGCCACAAAATGGTTTGCTCTTATATTTTTGCGCCCACACTCATTCCTTTTCGGAAACGTAGACGGTGCCGTCGGGCGAGGCGCGCAGCACGGCGACGTGAGTGTAATGGCCGGACTGGTCGCCGCCGAGGGCAAAATCATAATAGAGTCCGGCGGGGTAGTAATGGTCGGACGCGGTAGCCGTGACGGCGGAATTTCCGAATTTCACGAAGACCGGGACGGTGGCGTAGAGGCTGACGACCCGGGTTTCGGCGTTGAAGGCGGCCGTGTTGCGGGCTGAGGCCGCCCCGGCGGCGATGGCGTGGGCGCCCGAGGCGCGCAGGCGCAGGGCGGGGATGGCGTTGTCGTTGATATCGGTGGGCATCAAGGTTGGCATGGTTCGGGTCTTTCTTTCGTTCGGGTTTTCGGATGGGCATAAAAAAGCCCGCCGGGAGGGCGGGCGCAAATCGGGCGTTGCGGCTTTACTTTAGGCGAGGCAGGATCGTTTTGTCAAGAAAATATTCCTAATTATGGTGAGAGCCTGTTTCTGGATTATTGGTGAGGTCTCTACTCCGGGCCATGAATCGCGTAGACGCCAAGCTGTTTTTTTGAAACACAACGGGCACAACGAACACAGCGCTTGCGGCGGTTTTTTGAACTATGGAGATTAAGGGGTTTGTTTTTACTGGATCCCCGCATGCGCGGGGATGCCAAGGGAGGACCGCGATGACGGGCGCGTCCGCGCTTAGCGGCCCGCGCTGTCTTTGGTGAGGTAGTGTTCGATGATCTGGCCGCCCACAGGGAGATCGACGAGTTTCACGGTCACTTCGGGCGCGACCTCGCCGGCGGCGAAGAATTCCTTGAAGCCCGCGATGGCCTCGGCGAAACGGTTGGCGGCCTCCTCCGGCTCGGTCTCGTAGAGGGGCCGTTGCAGCAGCAGGGCGTATTCGAAGCGTTCAGTCTGCGCGATGATGTCGGATTGACGGCGCAGGCGGACAAGATATTGCGAGAGCTTGGCGACCGTGTAGTCGGCGGCGTAGGGGCCTTCGCGCTCGGCGATGTCCTGATAGTTCGAGAGGCGGATGAAGACGATATAGGTGCGTTCGCCGTAACGGTCGGCCCGGTCGATGGCGGAGAGGAAGAGCTGGTTGAAGGCGGATTTGGCGATGATGCCGCCCGCGCTGGGGTAATCTTCCTTGTCGTCGCCGATGCGCTTGATGAGGGCGGTCAGGCGCTTGGCGTTTTCCACCTTGCGGTCGAGCTCCTCGGGGTCGATGGGTTTGGCGATGTAATCGTTCGCGCCGGACTGGATGGCCTCAACGCGGGTGCCTTGGGTGGCCATGTGTAAAATATAGGGGTAGTTTCCGCTGGCGCGGCGCAGGTTCAAGACCACCGGGCGGGCGCTTGTGAGCGGCATGGGGTCGAGAAAGATCATATCGAAGCGTTCGGTGCCCATCAGATCGACGGCGTTGTTCTTGGAGCTTTCTTCCTTGATCACGTGGCCCAAAGGCTCCAGACGCGATTTCATGAGCTGGGCGGTGATGCCTTCCCGGTCTACGACTAAAATTTTCATAATGCGCGAGCCTTTGAAATATCTATACGGATTTAATGTCTCATAACGCAGTGGGCGGTGTAAACGCCCTTCGATGATGTCAGAAAATCCCTGCCGAAAGATTAACGCGGGCGCGTGTTTTTTTAGTGTTTTTCATAACTTAGCTTTCTTTCCGACCTGTGGGAAAGGCTTGGAAAGCCCTTTGTTTCCTTTGCGGTTTTTGGGTTGTTTGTTTCGGTGAACGAGGGGCGCGGCTGTTTTTTTCAGGCTTGTGTTTGACATTCGGAGCCGGGTGCGATAGAGAATTTCATCCATCGCGGGGGGTTTACAGTGTTAAACAGCCCGCTGGGCCCAGGTGGCGAAATGGTAGACGCGCCAGTTTCAGGTACTGGTGATCGCAAGGTCGTGGAGGTTCGAGTCCTCTTCTGGGCACCATATTTTTTTCGGGGGCTTGCCGTTTTCCGGGCCACGCCCCCCGTTTTTCCTGTTTTTTGATCGCGGGGGTTGCCCCGGCAAGGCGTTCGTGGTTTTTTAAACGGGATAATTAACGCTAAAGAATCGGACGCGGACCCTTGAGCATCACCCTTCATAAAAACGATCTTCCCGCCGGGCTGAATTTTGGCTCCTCCGTTGCCATCGACACGGAGACGATGGGCCTGAACCCGCTGCGCGACCGTTTGTGTCTTGTGCAGCTTTCGGCCGGAGACGGGACGGCGCATCTGGTGCAGCTTGAGGACGGGCGTTACGAGGCGCCGAACCTGCGGGCGTTGCTGGCCGACCCCAAGGTCACCAAAATTTTTCATTTTGCGCGGTTCGATCTGGCGTCGATCCATCAGTATCTTAATGTGTTATGCGCTCCGGTTTATTGTACCAAGATCGCCTCAAAGCTGGCACGGACCTATACGGATGCGCACAGCCTGAGGTGCCTCTGCCGGGATATTCTGGGCGTTGAGCTGAATAAGCAGCAGCAATCCTCTGACTGGGGTGCTGCGGACCTGAGCAGCGAGCAACTGAGCTATGCGGCGAGCGATGTTTATTATCTGCACAAACTGCGTGATCGGCTGGAGGTTATGCTGATCCGCGAAGGGCGAGCGGAGATCGCACGTAAATGTTTTGAATTCCTGCCCGCGCGGGCGGAACTTGATCTCGCGGGTTGGAGCGAGACTGATATTTTCGCGCATTGAGGCTTTCCTGACATGGATGCAAAGAAAGACATAGAGCACGCAGTCCGGGTGTTGCGCGCGGAAGCTGACGCGCTGAACCTCATGGCCGACAGCGTGGGCGATAGTTTTTCGCAGGCTGTGGATGCCATTCATAAGATGAAGAGGACGGAGCAAGGGTCAGGCCGCCTGATCGTCGCGGGAATCGGCAAGAGCGGCCATGTGGCGCGGAAGATCGCGGCGACGCTGGCCTCCACGGGCACGCCGTCCTATTACGTTCACCCCGGCGAGGCGAGCCACGGGGATATGGGCATGATCACCGGGCGGGACGTCGTTCTGATGTTGTCGAATTCCGGCGAGAATTCCGAGCTTTCCGACCTTATTCACTATACGCGGCGTTTCGATATCACGCTGATCGCGCTGACCGGGAATCCGGATAGCACGCTTGCGAAATACGCGGATATCCGCCTTGTTTATCCGAAAGTGCCCGAGGCGTGCCCGAACGGGCTGGCGCCGACCACTTCGACCACGATGATGATCGCGATGGGGGATGCGCTGGCTGTCGCGCTGCTTGAGCGGATGGGCCTAACGCCCGAACAATACAAGGTTTTTCATCCGGGCGGAAAATTGGGCCAGAGGCTGATGAAGGTTTCGGAGCTGATGGTCAAGGGCGACGATTTGCCGTTCGTGTCTGAAGACAGTCTGATGGACAAGGCGCTGATCGCGCTTACGGAGAAGAATCTCGGGATCGCGCTGGTGGTGGACAAAAACAAGGCGCTTTTGGGGATTATCACCGACGGGGATCTCAAGCGCCATATGGCGCCGGACTTGCTATCGAAGCGGGTCGTATCCATTATGACCTCGAGCCCAAAAACCATCCGTCCCGACGCGTTGGGGGTCGAGGCGCTCGATCTTATGACCAAGGAGGCGGGACGCTATATCACGACGCTCGTGGTTATGGACGAGGCGGGCGTATTGCAGGGAATCATCCGTTTGCAGGATTGCTTGAAGGCCGGTTTGGCCTGAGATAAAAATTTTCTTTGGAATCAAGAGAATGAACACCGATCGTAACAGGCAAAAACAACCTTCGGCCAGCGCGCAGGCGGCCTCCGACCAGCGGATCGAGCGTTTGAGTCGCCGGGAGCCCGCCGCGCAGGCTTATGGTGCGGGGTATACCAAGTTTGTGCGGACGATGCGGCTCGTGCTGCCGCTGATCGCCGCCGGGATCGTCATGATTCTCTTTCTGTGGCCCGCCGGGCGGGACGAGGCGATCGTACCGGTTGCGCAGGAGCGCACGATGCTCAAGGATCAGAAAATCGCCAAGAACGAGTTGATCAACCCGCAGTTCGAAAGCGCGGACAAGAAAAACAATCCCTATAAGATCAGTGCGGCGCGGGCGATTCAGGGCGAGAAGAACGAGGATTTGATCATGCTGGAGAAGCCCGTGGGCGTGATGACCATGGAGGGGGGCGCGAAGATTGAGGTAACGTCGCTGACGGGCGCTTACAGAAGAGACACGGAGCGTTTCTTTTTGTCAGGGCAGGTGGATTTCCTGCACGACAAGGGTTACCGCTTGCGGAGCGAGGAGGCGCATATCGACTTGCGCGGCAAGCTGGCTTGGACCGAGAGGGCTGTGCAGGCTACGGGACCGGATCTTTCCATTGATGCCAAGGGCATGACGGCGAACAGCGAGACGGGCGAAGTTGTGTTTTCGGGGCCAGCGAAGCTGGTTCTTACAAAGGGATTGGACGGTTTATGAGTCCGGATGTTTCGATAAAGTTGCCCCCTATCAGGCGCTGGTTTGCCTTTGGTGTTCTCGCGCTATCCGTTTTTGCCTTTTCGCCAGTCCGGGCGCAGGTCAACCCCGAGGCGGGGAAGAAGCTTGAGATCACCGCCGATGGCGGGCTGGAATGGCACCGGAACGAGCAATATTTCCGTGCGACCAAAAACGTCCGCGCGGAGCAGGGTGGAACGGTGTTGAATTCCGCCATCCTGACTGCGCGGTACAAGGAGAGCCCCGCAGGCGATATGAAGGTTTATGAGGTGGAGGCGACGGGCAGCGTGCAGATCGTTTCTGCTGAGAGCAAAGCCTATGGTGAGCGCGCGGTCTATGACATCGACAAGGGGCTGGCGGTCATGACCGGGAAGGGATTGAAGCTCATTACCCGCGATCATACCGTGACGGCGCAGGAGCGGTTTGAATACTGGACCACACAGGGGCGGCTAAGGGCCGTCGGTCGGGCGGTGGCGGTGCAGGCCGAAGACCGGATCGAGGCGGACGAGCTTTCCGCCGTGTTCACGGAGGATAAAGACGGCAAGCGCGTACTAAAGACACTGGAGGCGACCGGGAACGTGGTGATTACCACGCCGACAGAGGTTCTGACGGGTGACAAGGGCGTTTATACCGCCGAGACGAATATCGCGGAGCTGACGGGCAAGGTGAAGATCAAGCGCGGGCCGAACGAGCTTGAGGGCGATAAGGCCACGGTGAACCTCAATACCAACGTCAGTTCGGTCACGGGCGGGGTCGAGGGGCAGAGCGGGCGGGTGCGGGCGGTGTTCTTCCCGGGTTCGGAAAAGAAGCCCGAGATCGAGAAAAAGCCTGAATAATTCAGGGGTTTATGATATACGGGGTGGGGGAGCAGGTCAGGGATGACGCTTTTTTTTCATTGGCTTTTGATGGCTTCGGTGCAGGCTGCGGCGACGATTTCGCCGGGGCCGGCGTTCGTGGTGGCCGTGCGCAACGCGATGGCCTATGACCGCCGGACGGGGATTTTTACCGCGTTCGGTCTGGGGCTGGGCGTGGCCGTTCATGTGCTGGTGGTCTTGTGCGGGCTGGCGGTTTTGCTGCAGCATTATACGTTTATGTTCGACCTGATCCGCTATGCGGGCGCGGCGTACCTGATTTATATCGGCGGGAAGGCCCTGATGAGCCGGGCCAAGCCGAAGGCCGTTTCAACGGAGGCGGTCGCGCCGGAGCGGGCCAGCATATCGGCGCGGAAGGCAGTCTCCATCGGGTTCCTAACCAATCTTTTGAACCCCAAGGCGGTGGTGTTTTTCACGGCTGTTTTCACCCAGTTCATCGGGCCGGGGACGCCCGTCGCCGTGATGGCGCTTTACGGTGCGACTTCGGTTGTCATTGAAATCGCTTGGTTTTCCGGCGTCGCGGTGGTTCTGACCGATCGGCGGATCAAGGAGCGTTTCATGGGGGCGGTGCACTGGGTCGAGCGGACCTGCGGCGGGCTGATGATCGGTCTTGGCATCAAACTGGCGTTTTCGAGGTGAGTTGTATATTATGACAAACACTATGGCGCCACCGAGAAAACGAAAACCGAGATTGCAGAGCGTGCCGCGCGGGCTGAGCGCGCAGCATCTCTCGAAATCCTATAAGAAACGTCCCGTGCTGCGGGATGTCAGCCTGTCCATCGAGCGCGGGGAGGCCGTGGCGCTGCTTGGGCCCAACGGGGCTGGTAAAACCACGTGTTTTCATATCATTACCGGATTGATCCACCCGGACGGGGGGAGCATCCTTTTGGACGGGCAGCCGATCACGGATTACCCGATGTACCGCCGGGCGCGGCTGGGGGTTGGATACCTGCCGCAAGAATCCTCGATTTTTAGAGGCTTAAGCGTCGAGGACAATATCCGCGTCGTCGTAGAATCGCAGAATTTGAGTGCCGAGGATCAGGATCTGCTGCTTGAGGATTTGCTGGCGGAGTTCGGGGTGGAGCATTTACGGCGCACCCCGGCGCTGGCGCTTTCCGGCGGGGAGCGGCGCAGGGTCGAGATCGCGCGGGCCTTGGCGGCGCGGCCTCATTTCGTGCTGCTCGACGAGCCGTTGGCCGGGATCGACCCGATCGCGGTCGGGGATATTCGCAATTTGATTTCCCAGCTCAAGAACCGTGGCATCGGCGTTCTGATCACCGATCACAACGTGCGGGATTGCCTCGGCATCGTGGACCGGGCCTATATCCTGCATGACGGGCGGGTTTTGATGGAGGGCACGCCGGATGATATCGTCGGCAATGACGATGTGCGGCGGGTTTATCTGGGCGAAGGCTTTAGTCTTTAATTGGACCGCCATCGTTAATCCTGAATTGCGTTGCTTCGTCGCCCAAGCACCCTTGTACACTTCGCTCCTCGCGCCTAATTCAGGATCAACGCTGTTTGTCCAAGCCCGTCTTGAGTGCCTAGATATTTGTTTTTTCCCCTGAAATTACAGGCGGTTTTGACGATATTCCGTAAATCTTCATCATTATGGCATTAAAATTGCTTTGTAGAACCCCGAGGCGCGGGGCGATTCGTTTTTCCGCGTCCGGGTTCGTCAATGTGGTGAGTATCGGTATGAGTTCTTTATCGCAGAAGCTTGACCTCCGGCACGCGCAGCAGCTCGTGATGACGCCGCAGTTGCAGCAGGCGATCAAATTGCTGCAGCTCAATAATATTGAATTGAACGAATTTCTGGAGCAGGAGCTGGAGAAGAACCCGCTGCTGGAGATTGCGGAAACCCCCGCCGAGCCGAGTGCGGGCGAAGACGAGCCATATGAGGCCGAGACTCCCGACCAACAAAGCGCGGAAGCGCCCGACGGGTATACGGGTTATGAAGATGCGGCGGACGGGGCGTGGGAATACGACCCGAGCGCGGGGCTTTCGATGGCCGGGACGGGCGCGGGCGGTAGCGCGACCTTTGAGGATACGGATTACAGTTTCGAAGACCGTATGTCCGTGCGCAAGAGTTTGCGCGAGCATCTTTCCGAGCAGCTTTTTGTTGCGTTCGGAGATAACCGGGACCGTATGATCGGAGCGCTTTTGATCGACCTGATCGACGAGAGCGGCTATCTGCGCGAGGGTTATGCGGCGCTGGCCGGGCGTTTGGGCTGTTCGGTCGAGCGGATCGAGCGTTTGCTCGGCGAAATGAAGCAATTCGACCCAACGGGTGTTTTTGCTGCGGATTTGCGCGAGTGCCTCGCGTTGCAGCTTGAGGAGCAGGGCAAGCTGGACGCGCCGATGCGGGCGCTTCTGGACCATCTCGACCTTCTGGCCGGGCACGACATGGCGGCGCTGGGCAAGGCTTGCGGGGTCAATGCCGCCTATCTTCAGGATATGATCGCAGAGATCCGGGGGCTGAACCCCCGGCCTGTATCCTCGTTCGACCATCTGGTGGTCCAGACGGCCATCCCGGACATTTTGATGCGCCGCTTACCTAAGCATGTCGGTGGCGGCTGGCGCGTCGAGCTGAACGCCGAGACGCTGCCGCGCGTTTTGATCAATCAGGAGTATTTCACGCAAGTCTCGCAAGGGGCGGGCGCCAAGAAGGACAAGGAGTATCTCAACAGCCAGCTCAATTCCGCGAACTGGCTGGTGCGGGCGCTTGACCAGCGGGCGCAGACCATCATCAAGGTGGCGGCGGTCATCGTGGAGGAGCAGGACGCGTTCTTCAATTACGGGATCGAGTTTTTGCGGCCGCTGACCCTCAGGGATGTCGCGGAAAAGATCGAAATGCACGAGAGCACCGTTTCGCGGGTGACGACCAATAAATACATCGCCACGCCGCGCGGGCTGTTTGAGCTCAAATATTTCTTTACCACGGCGCTGACCTCGGAGGACGGGAGCGTCCATTCGGCGGAATCCGTGAAGGCGCGGATCAAGACCCTGATCGAAAACGAAAAAGCGGATGACGTGCTTTCGGATGATGCCATCGTGCTCCTCCTCAAGAAAGAAGGGATCGACCTTGCGCGGCGGACCGTTGCGAAATACCGCGAGGGTATGCATATCGGGTCATCGGTGCAGCGGCGGCGCGTCAAGAAGGCCCTTGCCCAGCGCGGCGAGTCGTAAAAACATTCCCCAAAAACACGGTTTGTGGTATCATGGTGCATGTTCAAATTGCGTTTTCTTCGGTTCAGGAAGACCCCGGCATGAGCGTTATTGTTTCCCTGCGCGATGTTTCCGACCAAGAAGTTTCCGGTGAGGAATTGCGCACCGCTTTTGGCGCGGGCCCGGATGCCGGGGTTTTTGCCGCGCGTATGTCGAAAATGTTTTCTAAAACTGCAGGTGACCTTAATCTTGAAGACGGGTGGAGCCTTTATATCGCGCATCCCGGTCTTCCGCAGGGCGAGCGGCGCTATACTCAAGAGGAAGCGCTGGCCATGGCTTCTATGGATGTGGAGATATCCTGATTTTTTTGCAGCCTCATTCACATTTTTTGCCTATCGCCGCCTTGAACCGGGCGGGGCTCTGCTGTTACAACCCTATTCACAACCCAAGCAAGGGAGTACCCCACGATGGAAATGATCGTACAAGGCAAGCAGATTGATATTGGCGATGCGTTGCGCACCCATGTTAAAGAAAAGCTGACGGATATCGACGAAAAGTATTTCAACCACGCGACGGATGCCACGGTCACGTTTTCGCGCGAGGGGCACGGCAGCGGCCTGTTCCGCGTGAATATCTCGATGCGTGTAAGCAAGAACGTCATGGTGATTACCGAGGCGACGGAGAACGATCCCTATGTGGCGTTTGAAGCGGCCTCGGAAAAGGCGGCCAAGCGGCTACGCCGCTATAAGCGGCAGTTGCGCGACCATCACGCCCGCAAGCAAAAGACGCCCGAGGAAGAACAAACCAAGGCGCTTTATTATACGCTGGCGGTTCAGGGCGGCGGCGAGGCCGCGGAGCAGGATAATGAGGAGGACGGCGTTCCCCAGGGCGACGACCCGGTCGTTGTGGCCGAGATTTCTGCGGATATCGAGACGCTGAGCGTTTCCGACGCGGTGATGCGTATGGAGTTGGCTGACCGGAACGCACTGTTGTTCCGCAACGCCAAGAATAACAGGCTGAACATGGTTTATATGCGCAGCGATGGTAACGTCGGCTGGGTCGATCCCCAGGATTAGAGCTTCGATCGCTGAGCCTGAACCGCGTTGCCGCGTCCCCCCGCCTTCGCGGGGGCTGAAGGCTGCTGCGAACCTTCGCTCCTTGCGCCTTGTTCAGGCTCAGCGCTCTTTGCTCTTGAAGGTAGAAAAACCGCCCCTTTCGTCTCAAAGCTCTTCGAATGGGTTACAAGACATTATTAACCTCGCTGCGGCGGGGATTTTTTGTGCAGGTGCGAGCGCAAAAATAATAGCGTAATTGTGTGAAAACGGCACGTGCGCCGGCGTTTATGAAAACGTCTTTAACGTATTGTTTTGCCATATTTTTTATCTGCAACAAAAATGAGTCTCCGGGTCGTTTTTTCTGGCAGATTCGTGTTTGTTCGTGGTACCACCTCACCATCGTACTTCATGCCAATGAGGCGGTTTACAGATCATGCTTTCCATTCTTACTGCCGATCATGTCTTTACGGGCCTGAAGGCGCAAACGCGCCGGAAGTGCCTTCACGAGATCGCCGTGCGCATCGCGGCGGTCACGCGCCTTGACGCCGTCATCATGGCGCGGCTTTTCAACAAGAAGGAAATCAAGCGTTGCTCCGCCATCGGGGGCGGGGTCGCGGTGATCGATCTGCAATCGATCAGGCTTCAGAAGCCGTTTTTTTGTCTGGCGGTTTTGGATCACGGCGCGGATTTCCGGGCCCCTGACGGGGAGAAAGTCGATCTTGTCGCCTGTGTGCTTTCGCCGCATGCGGATGGGCCGGTGCATTTGCAGCGCATATCCTCGATCTCGCGCTTGCTGCGGGATCAGACCCTGTGTCAGGCTGTGCGCGAGGCAAAGGACCCGGATGCTATCCGGCTTTTGCTGATGTCTCCTGAACGGCGACTTTATGCCGCCTAGTGGACTGTGACGGGCTCAAGTTTGTTCGAGAGGGATGATTTCACCGCTTCCTCGAAGCTGCCGAGGATCGAGAGAGGGCGGCCGTCCGCCGAACAGAGGGCATAGAGCGCGCCCCCCGCATCTTCGATCATGCGGATGTAGGCGACCTGTCCGGCTCCGAGATTCATGAAATCTTCCGCTGACATATTGCGCAGCAGGCTGCGGATATGATCTTCTCTGTTCTCTGTGACCATGCTGTTGTCTCCTTATTCGCCGGTTTCCGTGGCATCTATGTCGATAGCCTTGACCTTGCGGCCCGGTTTTTCGGCGCTTTTGATTTTGATTTTTTGCGCCGCCGATTCGGGCTGGACGCGCTCCAGATTGATATGCAGAAGGCCGTTATCGAGGTCGGCGTCGTGGACCTCTATGCCGTCGGCCAGCACGAAGCTGCGCTGGAAGCGGCGGGCGGCGATGCCGCGATAGAGGTAAACCTTTGATTCGTCTTCGGCTTTCTGGCCCCGGATGGTGAGCTGGTTATGCTCGATCTCGACATCGAGGTCTTCGAGGCCGAATCCGGCAACCGCGAGGGTGATCCGCAGGCCATTTTCGCCGATTTGTTCAATGTTGTAAGGGGGATAGCCATCGCCGCCGGATTTGCGGAGGCGGTCTACGGTCTTTTCAAACTGATCGAAACCGAGGAAAAGGGGGCTGTCGAACAAGGTCAAACGTGTGGTCATTTTTGTCTCCTCCATTGAGCGAGTTACGGGAGACCCGCATCAGCAGCATCACCCGAGTTCATCATACAGGAGAGTCGGGGCGGGAGACAAGAAATTGAGTGGGGATCAGGATTTGCGGACGAAGAGGCGGTCGCAATAGACGCATTCGGCGCGGTTATGGTCATCAAACGTGTACCAGACCTTGGGGTGGCCGAGCGGGCCGCCGCCGCCGTCGCAGGAGACTCCGTCGGCATCGGCGGGCACTGTGAAGGTTTCGGGCTGGGGGGCGTTGTTTTGCTGTCTGGTCATGCGTGTTTCTTTCTTTCATCATTCTATGCTGCGGCGCGGGTTTTTCAAGTCTCCGGCGTTAGAGTTTTTTCCAGACCGCGCCGGCGGCGGTGTCTTCGATGGCGATGCCCATATCGGTGAGCTCGCGGCGGATTTCATCGGCGCGGGCGAAGTTTTTGCTCTTGCGGGCGTCTTGTCTTTGCTGCAGCAAATTTTCGATCTTCGCGGCGTCGGCGTCGTTTGCGGGCTGGCCGTAGCCGAGCCATGAATCCGCGTCCTGTTGCAGCACGCCCAGCAGGTTCGCGCCCGCGAGCAGCGCGGCCTTGTCATAGGGGGCGCGGGTTTGCGCGGCCTTGCGGGCGAGGTGGCCGAGGGCGGCGATGGCCTTGGGGGTGTTCAAATCATCGCATAGGGCTTCGTGGATCGGGTTGTCGTGTTGGTTTGAGTCTTTCTCCGGCGTTATGTCGGCGAGTTCGCGCAGGGTCTGGTAGAGGCGCTCCAATGTTTTTTGGGTTTGTTGCAGCAGGTTTTCCGTCCAGTCGAGCGGTTGGCTGTATTGCGCGGAGAGGAGGGCGAGGCGGAGAGTCTCGCCGTCATATTGCTGCAGCAAATCGTGCACCAATCTTGTGTTGCCCTCGGATTTGGCCATTTTTTGGGTGTTCACGGTGACGAATCCATTGTGCACCCAGAATTTCGCGAAGGCGGACAGATCGTTTAATTGGCCTTGCGCGCAGCAGCTTTGGGCGATTTCGTTTTCGTGGTGCGGGAATTTGAGGTCCGCGCCGCCGCCGTGGATGTCGAAGGGCAGGCCGAGATGTTCCTGCGCCATCGCGGAACATTCGATATGCCAGCCGGGGCGGCCCCGGCCCCAGGGGGAATCCCAGCCGGGCTGATCGGGCGTGCTGGGCTTCCAGAGCACGAAATCAGCGGGGTCGCGCTTATAGGGGGCGACCTCGACGCGCGCGCCGGCGATCTGGTCGTCACGGCTGCGGCCCGACAGGCCGCCATAAGCGGGGAAGGAGGGGACGTTGAAGAGCACGTGGCCTTGCCCCTCGTAGGCGTGATCCTTGGCGATCAGGGTTTCGATCAGGGCGATCATCTGGGGTATGTGGGTCGTCGCGCGGGGCTGGACGTCCGGGGCTTTTACGCCCAGCGCCGCCATATCGCGGTTATAGATATCGGTGAATTTGCAGGTGATTTCGTCGCAGGGGCGGCCCGTTTCGCGGGCGGCGGCGATGATCTTGTCGTCGATGTCGGTGATGTTCGAGACGTAGGTGACCCTGGGATAGAGCGAGCGCAGCAGGCCCGCCAGAAGGTCGAAGACCACGGCCATGCGGGCGTTGCCGATATGGGCATAGTTATAAACCGTGGGACCGCAGGCATAGAGCCGCACATGGGCCGGGTCGAGGGGCCTGAAATCCTCTTTCTTGCGGGTCAGGGAGTTGTGCAGCTTGAGGGCGGTCATCAAATCGGGGTCCTTATATTCTTTTTTACTGGAAAATACGTGAAAGACACTGTAAGACCAACATGTTTTTTACGGGTGGCAAGGATGAGCGTAGAGAATATTAACCGGAAGAAAAAAATGGCGCAGGACAAGAGGCCTACGAAAGACGAGGCTATGCGCGCCGTTGAGACGCTGATCCGCTGGGCCGGGGACGACCCGGCGCGGGAAGGTTTGCTTGATACGCCCAAGCGCGTGGTTGAGGCCTATAACGAGTTCTTTTGCGGTTACGCCAAGGATGCGGCTCTGGAACTGGGCAAAACTTTCGAAGATATTCAAGGGTTTGACGATATCGTCATTGTCCGCGACATCAGTTTCACCTCGCATTGCGAGCATCACATGGTGCCGATCATCGGGCAGGCGCATGTCGCCTATTGGCCCACCGAGAAGGTTGTCGGGATCAGTAAGCTGGCCCGGATCGTGGATGTTTACGCCAAGCGCCTGATCTCGCAGGAAAATATGACTCGGAACATCGTCGAGGTGATCGACCGGACGCTGAAGCCCAAGGGCGCGGCCGTGATGATCCGCGCGAACCACCAGTGCATGTCGATCCGGGGGGTCAACAAGGCGCATTCCAGCACCGTGACCACCATGTTTTCGGGCATTTTCAAGGACGATCCGACGGTTCAGCGCCGTTTTCTGGACCTGATCAGAGACTAGGCGCCGCTTTTTTAGTATAGTTTTCCTGTATTCCAGCCCCAAGCGGGAGATTTTCGCATGAGCACGCACGCCGACCTTCTGCTGATCAACGGGACCGTCGTTTTACCCGAGGGCACCCGGCAAGCGGATATTCTGGTCAAAGATGGCAAAATCCACGATATCGGGTCGTTCAACCCCACGATGGCCGCCGAGATCGTCGATTGCGGGGGTTTGCATATCCTGCCCGGCGTGATCGACACGCAGGTGCATTTCCGCGAGCCGGGGGGCGAGCACAAGGAAACGCTGGAAACGGGCATGAAGGCCGCCGCGATGGGCGGCGTGACCGCGATTTTCGAGATGCCGAATACCAACCCGCTGACCACCACGCCCGAAGGGCTGGCGCGCAAGATGGAGGCCGCCGCGAAGGCCCCGTGGACCGAATATGCGTTTTATTTCGGCGGGACGGCGGCGAATTCGCAAAATTTGCCGGAGTGGGAGAATCTGCCGGGGGTTTGCGGCGTTAAAATTTTCATGGGGTCGTCCACGGGCGATCTTCTGGCCGCTTCGGACGAGGAGGTCGAGGCCGTCCTGCGGAACGGGCGGCGGGTCGTGGCTGTCCACGCCGAGGACGAGGCCATGATGATCGAAAACAAGAAAAGCATCCTCGGCAGCAGCACCGACCCGGCGATGCACCATATCTGGCGCTCGGTCGAGTCGTGCGTTTCGGCGACGACGCGGCTTTTGCGGCTGGCCCGCAAGGCGGGGCGGCGTGTGCATGTGCTGCATATCACCAGCGCGCAGGAGATGGAGATTCTGGCCCAGAACCGCGATATCGCGAGCGTTGAGGTGCTGCCCAACCATTTGACGCTTTCGGCGCCGGATTGTTATTTGCGGCTGGGGACCAAGGCGCAGCAAAACCCGCCCATCCGCGAATTGCATCATCAGCTGGCGCTGTGGAAAGGTATCCGGGACGGGACGGTGGATATCCTGGGGTCAGACCACGCGCCGCATACGCTGGAGGAGAAGGGTAAGACCTATCCGGGCAGCCCAAGCGGCACGCCGGGCGTGCAGACGCTGGTGCCGATCATGCTGGACCACGTGAATAAGGGGAATCTGACGCTGGAGCGGTTTGTGGACCTTGTTTCGTATGGGCCGCAGCGGATTCATCAGATTGCCAATAAAGGGCGGATCGTGCGCGGATATGACGCGGATTTCACGGTTGTCGATTTGCGCAAGAAAATGGAGATCACGAACGCGCAGCAGCAGACCAAATGCGGCTGGACGCCGTTCGATGGGACGAAGGTCACGGGCTGGCCGATCATGACGATCATAAGGGGCCAGATGGTGATGCGTGAGGACGAGCTTTTGAAGCCCGTCGGGAAGCCCGTGCGGTTCCGTGAAACGCTGGGTTCGGGGGCTTGAGCCCGTGGAGGACTGGCGCGCCCTTCTGGCGCCTGATATCCGGGCGTTTATCCTTTCCCACGCCGGGGCGGACGTTTCGGCGCTGGCGCTCAAAAAACCGCCCCATCCCGACTGGCCCTATAAGCTGATCCTCGACCAGATCAAGGCGCGGGGGAAGGCGGCGACCAAGGTTCCGGCGTGGCTTGATCTTCCCGAGATCGTTTTTCCTTCCGCCGACGTGATGGAGCAAGCGTCTTCGTGGCCGTGCGCGGTTTATAAAGCATCCTTGATCGGAGGCGGGCGCATCGCCGATTTGACCGCCGGGGCGGGGATCGACGCGGCGGCGCTGGCCCGGCGGGCCGTGACTCTGGTTTGCGCCGAAAAAGACTCTCTCCATGCCGAGATCCTTGAGCATAATCTCGGAATTCTTAGGAAAGCCGGGCATTTTCGCGCGGATTTTCAGGTTCATGGCGGCGGTTCAGAGGAATTTATTGGTGAAATGACGCCGTGCGATTGGGTTTATCTCGACCCGCAGCGGCGTGAGGGGGGCCGCAAGGGGCGGTTCCTGTTCGAGGATTGCTCGCCGGATATTACAGCGATGCTGCCTGAATTGCGTAAGGCGGGGGCGAAGATCATGCTTAAGGCTTCCCCGGTTTTGGATATCGCGCTGGCGGTCGAAGCCTTAGGCGGGGTCGGCGCCGTGCATGTCGTCCAATCGGGCGGGGAATGCAAGGAGGTGCTGTATATCCTCGACGGCGCTGAGGGGGAGCCCGGGATCCATGCCGTCGATATTGATGATGAGGGGCGGGTTTTAGTCGAATTTCAGTTTAAGGTGGCCGAGGAGCAGGCCGGGCAGGCTGAGATCGGGCCGCCGGAAGCCTATATATACGAGCCGGGAGCGGCGTTTTTGAAGGCGGGCGCGTTTAATCTGCTGGCGACGCGGTACGGATTACGCAAGCTGCACCGGAATACGCATCTTTATACGTCGGATGAGTTGGTTCAGGGGTTTCCGGGGAAATGCTATAAGATCGGGGATGTGCGAAGTCCGGCGGACGGCGTTGCGGATATCGCCGGGGCGGAGCTGGTTTTGCGGAATTACCCTGGCCGAACGGACGATCTGCGGGCGAAGCTGCGTTTGCGGGAGGGCGATTCGTGCCGGATTTTCGCCTGTACAACCCAAGATGAACGGAAAAAGCTGATCGTCTGCTCGAAAATCGCTTGTCAAAACGCCGGAAACGGGGGACATTGATAGTAGTACATTCCCAATTTTGGCTGTTTTCCGCCGTTTTCCGTTTTTCAGCTCCCGATATTTTCCTTATTTTCTTTAGAAATTTAGCCCCCGCTCAACGTGTTGTTAATCTTTAGTATTTACAATCGTCTGTAGATTGGGGGTTTTACGTGTGGTTCGCAAGGACGCGGGCCGCGCGGACTTTCGTTAGCTTCAAGTGGATCAGACATGCCTTCGATTTCCGAAGCATTGGCAAAACGGACGGCGAGAAAGGGCGATGCGCAAGCGTCGAGCGCTTCCGCGAGTTCGACCGGGGGCGGATTGCTTTCGCTCGCCTACAGCGGGGTCTGGCGCAGCCGGCTGAGCTGGCGGATTGCCGCGACCATGTTTATGGCGATCCTGCTGATCCGCACGGTCGTTCTCAATTTTCAGGTGATGGTGGGTTACGAGCAATCGCGGCTGGATGCGCTGGCGCAGCAGGCGGTGATCGGGATCGCCTCCATCATGCATGTCTCGGACGATTCAGGGAAGGCCAATCCGTTTGAGCAGGAACATGTTGATCGGCTGCTGGCTACATCACCGGTTCTGGGGTTAGACGTCTATACGCACCAGTACCAGCTTATCGCGTCTTATGGCAGCAAACCGAGTTTGCAGCCGCTTTTTGGGCAACTTGGACAGACTTACCGCAGCCCGGACGGTGTTATCTATGAGACGATTTTCAAGGGCGCTGACATCCAGAGTCCTTATATTGTTGTCACTAAGCTGGACTCCTCTATCGTGAAGGATCAGGTTTACGGGTTCCTGATCGAGAATATTCTGGTCATGGTGTTTATGTCGTTCGCCATCACGCTGATCTTTATGGTTATGATCGGAAAATGGTTGATCGAGCCGCTGCTTTTCATGCGGGCCAATCTGGTTGCTGCGTTCAAGAATCCGGAGTCGCCGGATATACGCAAGTCGCCTTACGGGGTTCATGACGAGGTCGGTGCCACGATTGAGCTGATGCAGAAGCTGATCGAACAGAACGCCGAGAATATCGTGCATATCAAGAGCACGGCGGAAGACAAGATCCACAAGCTGGCGTATTACGACAGCCTGACGGGCCTGCCCAACCGGGCGCTGTTCATCCAGAAGCTTTCGGAAAACGCGCGCGTATCGTATGACGATACGGTGGAGCGGTTCGCGGTGGTTGCGGTCGATCTGGACCATTTCAAGGATATCAACGATTCGATGGGCCATAATGTCGGCGATGCGATTTTGCGCTCCGTCGGCAAGAAGTTGCGTTCGGCGTTGCCGGAGTCGGCGATGGTTTCGCGGACTGGAGAGGACGAGTTCGCGTTGATGCTGCCCTTGCGCAGTGGCGCTTCAACCGCCCGCGAAGTGGCGGAGCGGGTTATCAATGTGATTCGCAACGATCCGTTTAAGGTTTTCAACGAGGAGTTTCAGGTGCGGGCCTCTGTGGGCGTCGCGACGTACCCGGACGACGGGATCGAGCCGGACCTTGTTCTTAAGAACGCCGATATCGCCCTGAACCGCGCCAAGGAAGAGGGGCGCGACCGGGTGAAGGAGTATTCCGAAGATTTCGACCGCGCGGTGCAGGAGCGGTTCCAGCTTTTGCGCGATCTGCGCGACGCGCTGGAGAAGGGAGAGCTTGAGCTTTATTTCCAGCCGCAGCTGGACCTCAAGACCGGAAAGATTATCGCCGCCGAGGCGCTGCTGCGCTGGTGGAAGCCGGACAACAGCAAAGAGGGCGGCACGTTTATTTCGCCTGCGCAATTTATCCCTGTGGCCGAACAGTCGGGCCTGATCGTTCCCATCGGGGAGTGGGTGATGCGGCAGACGGTGAAGGTCGGGAAGCGTTTGCAGGACGAGCATGATATCTCGCTGCGCCTTGCGATCAACGTTTCGGGCAACCAGTTCGCACAATCCGATATCGTCGGGTTTGTGAGCGGGCTTCTGGCTGAAACACGATACGATCCGAAATTTATAGAGCTTGAGGTGACGGAAAGCGTGTTCATGCACGACATCAAGCACACGGTTCAAGTTTTGCAGAATCTTCACTCTCTGGGCGTCGAACTGGCGATTGACGATTTCGGTACGGGGTATTCATCGCTTTCGTACCTCAGCCAGTTTCCGATCGACCGGCTTAAGATCGACCAGTCGTTTATCCGCAACGCTCTGAACGACGTGGAGAACGCCTCTATCGCGCGGACGATCATCAATCTCGGGCACTCGCTGAACCTCAAGGTCATCGCGGAAGGCGTCGAGACCAAGGCGCACGAGGAGTTTTTGATCAAGCAGGGCTGCGACGAGGTGCAGGGTTACCGCTATTGCCGCCCGGTGCCGGTGGACAAGCTGATCGCGTTCGTTACCTCCTATAACGGCGATATCGGCAGCTTCGGCGAATAGAGCTTCCTTGCCCGCGCCCATCCCAAAATCAAAGTAAGTTTGCTCCAAGGCTTGCCCCGAAGTTTCGGACGCGCTATTTTTCCCTGAAATTTCAATCTCATTCGCGTTGTTTGGCGCAGCGGGGCCTTTTTCATGTCGCATTCTCAGTTCACACGCAGTTGCAAATCCCGCGCATGTGGGGCCCTCAGCGGTTCGGCGCGGGTTCCGGGCGATAAATCCGTTTCGCACCGGGCGCTGATGTTCGGGGCTCTGGCGCAGGGCGAGACGCTGATCAGTGGTTTGCTGGAGGGCGAAGATGTTTTGAATACCGCCGAGGCGCTGCGGCATATGGGTGCGCGGATCGGTAATGGATCGGACGGGCTCTGGCGTGTGCGGGGCGTGGGCGTCGGCAAGCTGGCCGAGCCCTCTTGCGTTCTGGATATGGGGAATAGCGGTACGTCCACGCGGCTTTTGATGGGGTTGATCGCGGGGCACGATTTTGCCGCGACGTTTACGGGCGACGCGTCGCTTAACAAACGGCCCATGCGGCGGGTGATGACCCCGCTGGAGCAGATGGGCGCGAAATTCCTTGCGCGGACGGGCGACCGGTTGCCGCTGACGGTGCGGGGTCCTGAAAATCCGGTTCCTGTAACCTATACGCTGCCCGTGGCTTCGGCGCAGGTCAAATCGGCGATCCTTTTGGCGGGCCTCAATACGCCGGGGCGGACGACCGTGATCGAAAAGGAGCCGACGCGGGACCATACGGAGAATATGCTGCGGCATTTCGGGGTTGAGGTTTCTATCGAACCGGCTCCGGACGGGGGTGAGGCGATTTCCATCGACGGGCCGGTGACGCTTAAGCCCTGCGCGGTTGATGTTCCGGGCGATCCTAGCTCAGCGGCGTTTCTCATCGTGGCGGCGGTCATTGCGGAAGGTTCGGAGGTCACGCTTTCCAATGTTCTGCTCAACCCCCGCCGGACGGGGCTTTACCAGACCTTGCAGGAGATGGGGGCGGATGTGCGATTCGAGCATGTTCGTATCGAATCGGGCGAGAAAGTCGGAACGATTGTTGCGCGGGGCACACGGAGGCTTAAGGGTGTGGACGTTCCGGCGGAGCGGGCGCCCTCGATGATCGACGAGTTTCCGGTTCTGGCGATGGCGGCGGCGTGTGCGGAGGGCGTGACGCGGATGACCGGGCTTGCGGAGCTGCGCGTGAAGGAGAGCGACCGTCTGCTGATGATCGCCAAGGGGCTTGAAGCTTGCGGGGTCAAGCTGGAGATGGGTGAGGATAGCCTGACCATCCACGGGACGGGGCAGCCGCCCAAGGGCGGGGCAACGATCGAGACGGCGCTGGATCACCGCATCGCCATGAGTTTTCTCGTTCTGGGGTGCGTGAGTGCGGAGCCGATCGAGATCGACGACGCTTCGCCCATACGCACCAGTTTCCCGGGGTTTATCGACCTTATGAACGATCTGGGCGCCCAGATCGATACGGACGCCAGTTATTGATCCACGTATCGAGGGGTACGATATCGGCGGGTGTGCCGCTGTCGCGGTAGTAGCTGTCGATGGCGAAGCGTTCCTCGGTTGCTTTCTCCATCACCGCGCCGCTATTGTGAGGCCACAGGCCGTCCACGAAATAGCCCCGGTGGATGGGGTCGGCGGGTTCGTTGAACTTCAGAACGCCTTCTTTTTCAATGAAATGCAGGTAGCGGGAGGTGTTGATGGTCTCGTCGAGGCAGTCCATCTGGTCCTGATCGCGCTCGAAGGTGGTCGCCTCTCCGAGGTCGGCGTTCATTCCGGTTTTTTGCTGCACCATTTTTTCGATCAGGCCGATGGATTGCGCGATTTTGCTGCGCTCGTCCGCCGCGTCTTTCGCCGGGGTTCGGAAGGGGGAGAGCGCCACCTGCCATTCCTGTTCGTTTAGGCTTACCGGGGTTCTGTTGGTGCAGTTGAAGCCGTGGCAGACGTAAAAATCCTGAGGCGTGCCCCATGTATCCTCATAGGGGCGAAGGCTTATGCCTTGCCCTTTCGTGCAGGCCGTGAGAAGCAGCAAGAGAATCAGATGGTGCCGTTTGCGCATGGATTCAGGTTTAGACGGGCACGTGCGGGTTGGCAATTGTAAAAAGAGGATCACCTGTTAATCTGGGGCATGGACAAGGGACAGGGCATGGGACAGGTTTTCGTCATCGCCATCGACGGGCCTGCGGCGAGCGGCAAGGGGACGCTGGCGCGGCGTCTGGCCGAGCGTCTGGGCTATGCGCATATGGATACGGGGGCGCTCTACCGGGCGGTGGCGCACGAGATTCTGCAGGCGGGTGGCGATTGCGGGCAGGAGGACGACGCCCTGCGCGGGTGCGCGGCTCTGGAGCGCAAGATTCAGGACGGGCTGCTGGGCGTGACTCTCTCCGACCCTCTATTGCGGGGGGACGAGGTGGCGCAGGGGGCCTCAAAAGTCGCGGTCATTCCGGCGGTCCGCGCGGCCTTAATCGATGTTCAGCGGGGGTTTGCGCGTTATCCGGGGCCGGGCTATGCAGGGTGCGTTCTGGACGGGCGGGATATCGGCACGGTGATCTGCCCTGATGCGCCCGTGAAGCTGTTCGTGACGGCGGATGTCGAGATTCGCGCCCAAAGGCGCATGAAAGAGTTGCAATCCAAGGGGATAGGCGCTACATATGGGGCCGTTTTAGCGGATATGCGTACCCGCGATGAACGTGATTCCGGGCGCAGGGTGGCCCCCCTCAGACCCGCCGAAGGTTCAGTGGTGCTTGACACCACGGGTCTTTCGGAGGCGGAGGTACTGGCCGAGGCCCTGCGAGCGGTCGAGCGAGCGCTCGACGCTTAAGTCTTTATCCGGCAATCGTTTTCATCGCCGCTACAGCGATAGTATCGCGCTTTAACATCCCGTCCGCGAGCCCATGCGCCGGAGGATGGGGTATTTGACTTTGAAAGGACTAAAACTATGGCCCATATAGCCGCAAATCTTAAAGACAACTTGGAGTCTGTTGACTTCGCAGCGCTTCTTCAGGAATCGCTGAAAGGACAGAATAAATTCGAAGGGTGCGTGGTCAACGGAACCATCGTCGCCGTCGAGGACGGCGTGGCCGTTATCGATGTCGGCCTGAAATCCGAAGGCCGCGTCAGCCTGCGGGAATTTTCCCGCCCCGGTGAAGATCCGGAAATCAAGGTCGGCGACACGGTTGAAGTGTTCGTCGAGCGTATCGAAGGCCGCGAGGGGCAGACAAGCCTGTCGCGCGAGAAGGCCCGCCGCGAGGAAGTCTGGATCGAGCTGGAGAAATCCTGCGAGAAGGCCGAGCGCGTCACCGGCGTTATCACCGGTCGTGTCAAAGGCGGATTTATCGTCGATCTGGGCGGCGCGGTTGCGTTCCTGCCCGGAAGCCAGGTGGATATCCGCCCGGTGCGCGACGTTACGCCCCTGATGAACACCCCGCAGCCGTTCCACATCCTGAAAATGGATCGCGGACGCGGCAATATCGTTGTTTCCCGCCGCGCGGTTCTTGAAGAGTCCCGCGAATCGGCCCGCAGCGATCTGCTGGAAAGCCTGCGCGAGGGTCAAATCCTCGAAGGCGTGGTCAAGAACATCACCGATTACGGTGCGTTCGTGGATCTGGGCGGCGTCGACGGGCTTCTGCACGTCACCGATATTTCCTGGAAGCGCGTGAACCACCCGTCGGAGGTTCTGCAACTGGGTCAGACGGTCAAGGTGCAGGTCATCCGTTTCAACGAAGAAACGCAGCGGATCTCGCTGGGCATGAAGCAGCTGGAAGCCGATCCTTGGCAGAATGTGCGCGAGCGTTATGCGGTCGGCGCACGGTTCAAGGGCCGGATCAGCAACATCACCGATTACGGCGCGTTCGTCGAGCTGGAAGAGGGGATCGAAGGTCTGGTTCACGTTTCCGAAATGTCGTGGACCAAGAAAAACATCCACCCGGGCAAGATCGTTTCCACCTCTCAGGAAGTGGAAGTGGCTGTTCTGGATGTTGATCCTGAGAAGCGCCGGATTTCGCTCGGTCTTAAACAGTGCCAAGAAAATCCGTGGACCAAGTACGCTCTGGAAGCGAAGGTGGGCGACCTCATCGAAGGTGAAATCCGCAATACGACCGAGTTCGGTCTGTTTGTCGGCCTCACCAGCGAGATCGACGGTATGGTTCACCTTTCCGATATTTCCTGGGAAGACGCCACGCCGGAAGCGCTCAAAGCCTATAAGAAGGGTGATATGGTCAAGGCGAAAATCCTTGAACTGGACCCTGACCGTGAGCGCGTTGCGCTTGGTATCAAGCAGTTGACCGAAGATCCTTACGAGGGGACCGTTACCGGCCTCGCGAAAGGTTCGATCGTCACCTGTACGGTTTCCGAGACCAACGACCGGGGCATCGAGGTTACGCTGGGCAACGGCATGTCGGGCACGATCAAGAAGTCCGATCTGTCGCGCGAGCGTTCCGAGCAGCGTCCCGACCGTTTCGCCGTGGGCGAGAAGGTTGACGCCAAGGTCATCAGCATCGAAGGCAAGACCCGCAAGGTCACCCTTTCCATCAAGGCCCGCGAGATCGACGAAGACAAGCAGGCAATGAAGGAGTTCGGCTCCAGCGACAGCGGTGCTTCGCTGGGCGACATTCTCGGCGCGGCCCTTCAGGAGAAGGACAGCAAGGCGTCCAAGAAGGCCGACAAGGAAGACGAGGACAAGCCCAAGAAAACCCGCACCTCGGCGAAGAAATTCTCCGCCGAAGCCAGCGAAGAGTAAGACTTCGGTCTTTTCTAGGTAATTATGGAGCAAGCCGCCTTTGGGCGGCTTGTTTCGTTTTTTACCCCTGTTTGGTTACATGGTGGGTTGAAGAAGAAAAATTCTCAATTCTATCAATGGGTTTTGGTTGACACCCCCCTGTTCTTTGGGGCAATCTAGGGCAGGTTAATGACAGAACGGATGCAGCCGGGGGCTGCGCACAGAGGTTTTTGTTATGACGAAATCTGAACTTATACAGCGTCTGGCGGAGATGAATCCCCATCTCTATCTGCGTGATGTCGAGAAGATCGTGGATACGGTCTTTAACGAGATCGCCGACGCTCTGGCGCGTGGGGACCGGGTGGAATTGCGCGGTTTCGGCGCCTTTTCCGTCAAGGAGCGTGCGTCGCGCACGGGCCGCAACCCGAGAACCGGCGAAACCGTTGAGGTCGACGCCAAGCGTCTGCCGTTCTTCAAGACGGGCAAGGCTCTGCGTGAAAAGCTGAACGATAGCTAAAATTATCGAGGTGGCCATGGCCATTATCCGCTGGATCTTCGGGTTCATCATCACCGCCGCCGCCGCCGTTTTCGCGGTGGTCAATCGGCACGATATTCAAGTCTTCTGGAATCCGCTGGGCGAGGGGTCGGTGACTGTTCCCGCTTATCTTGCGGTTCTTGGTTTTATGGCGCTCGGGTTCTTTCTCGGCGCTGCGGCCGTCTGGATGAATATGGGGCGGCTGCGGTCTGAGCGCCGCAAGCAGAAGAAAGAAATCAAGACTCTGAACCGTCAGGTCGAGGCCGCCCGCGAAGCGGTGTCGCGAGCGCCCGAGAATCATGTTTCCGCCGGGGATACATATGTCGCCCTGCCTGCGCGGATCGGGCAAGCCTCTTTATAATTCATATTGCGGAGTTTTCTTATGAGTCCTGTTCCGGGGCATTTCAAGCCGGAGATTTTTTGTGCGCTGGATACGGCGGATGCTGCACAAGCGGTTGCGCTGGCGAGGCAGATCGGGCCGGTTACAGGCGGGATCAAGCTGGGGCTTGAATTTTTCAACGCGCAGGGCCCGGAGGGCGTTTTGCGCGTCGTGGAGCGTGCGGGCGATGCTGCGCTTTTTCTTGATCTCAAATTTCACGATATTCCCAATACGGTTGCGGGGGCGGTGCGGTCGATCTGTTCGCGGATGAGTCCGGCTTATCTCAACGTGCATGCGAGCGGCGGGGCGGAGATGATGCGGGCGGCGAAGGCGGCTTGCGCTCCTGCAACGAAGCTTCTGGCTGTCACGATCCTGACCAGTCTTGACGAGGCGGCGATCGCGGCGGCGGGCTACCGCGCGGGGCTTTCGGAGCGGGTCGAGGGGTTGGCGCTGCTGGCGCAGGAGAGCGGCTTGGACGGGGTGGTCTGTTCGGCGCATGAGATCGAGCGATTACGCACGGCTTGCGGACCCGATTTTATTCTCATGGTGCCCGGCATCCGGCCCGTAGGCGCGGCGGCGGGGGACCAGAAACGGGTCATGACCCCGAGGCAGGCCTTATCGGCGGGGGCGAATCACCTTGTCATCGGGCGGCCGATCACGGGGGCCGCCGATCCGGCGGCGGCGGCGCGGGATATTCTCAGCGATCTGCGCGGCGCGGCATGAGCGGCGTTAAGGTCAAGATCTGCGGGCTCAAGGATATTGCCGCCATCGATGCCGCGATCGACCACGGGGCGGATTTCATCGGGCTCGTGTTTTTTCCGGGGTCGCCGCGCCATGTTACGCTCGAGGAGGCCACCGGATTGGCCAGGCATATTAAAAGCCGGAGCGTCGCGAAAAAAGTGATGACCGTCGCGTTGCTGGTCGATGCTGATGATGCGATGCTTGAACAGGTTCTCGGCGCCGTTTCGCCCGATATGATCCAGCTTCACGGTTCCGAAACGCCGGAGCGCGTGGGCGCTGTGAAAGAACGCACTAAGATTCCTGTTATCAAGGCCTTAGCGGTTTCTTGTGAGTCTGATTTTAACAGTGTGCAGGCTTATGAGGCGGTCGCGGACTGGCTGTTGTTCGATGCCAAGCCCGCGCCGGACGGGTTGCCGGGCGGAACAGGAAAAACGTTCGATTGGTCCTTACTTATAGGGCGTCGTTTTTCAAAGCCTTGGATGCTGTCGGGCGGGCTGACGCCCGAGACTGTCGGGGGCGCGCTTGGTCTGCTTTCGCCAAATGCGGTGGATGTTTCCTCGGGTGTCGAGGCGGCGCGGGGGGTGAAGGACCCGGCTAAAATCCGCGCTTTTATTGAGGCAGCAAAAGGCTTTAGCGCTTAAACAGCCGTTCCGTCAGGTGTTTCGATACGGCTCGGTTTTGTCAAAATTTGGTTTTCCTTGACCCCTAAAACAGGCTATAAACCCCGTGATGCAGAGCGAACCCAAAAAGCCCAATTCCTATCGCAGAGGCCCCGACGAGCGCGGGCATTTCGGCCCCTATGGCGGGCGTTTCGTCGCCGAGACGCTCATGCCACTGATCCTTGAGGTCGAGAAGGCCTATCTTGAGGCGCGGGACGACATCAAGTTCTGGGTCGAGTTCGACAAATATGCCAAGCACTATATCGGCCGCCCTTCGCCGCTTTACCATGCCGAGAAGGCCACGCAGCATTTCGGCGGGGCGCAGATTTATTTCAAACGCGACGAGCTGAACCATACCGGCGCGCACAAGATCAACCATTGCATCGGGCAGATCCTTGTTGCCAAGCGCATGGGCAAGACACGCATCATCGCGGAAACCGGAGCGGGGCAGCATGGGGTGGCGACGGCGACCGTCTGTGCCCTCTTTGATTTGCCCTGCACCATTTTCATGGGCGAGACGGATGTAAAGCGGCAGGCCCCGAATGTCTTCCGCATGAAGCTTTTGGGTGCGGAGGTGCGTTCTGTCACTTCAGGTGCGGGGACACTGAAAGATGCTATGAACGAGGCGATGCGTGACTGGGTCAGCAACGTCCATGATACCTATTACCTGATCGGCACCGTCGCGGGGCCACACCCGTTCCCGATGATGGTGCGGGATTTCCAGTCGGTCATTGGCAAGGAAGTGCGCGAACAGTTTGCGGACCGCTACGGCGGATTGCCGGATACGTTGGTGGCGTGCATCGGCGGCGGATCGAACGCTCTGGGCCTGTTTCATCCGTTTCTTGACGACCCGGACGTGAAGTTGATCGGCGTTGAGGCGGGCGGACATGGCGTTGCAAGCGGAGAGCATGCCGCGAGTCTGACGGGCGGAACGCCGGGCATTTTGCACGGGATGAGCAGTTATTTTCTGCAGGACGAGAACGGACAGATTCAGGACGCGCATTCGATTTCGGCGGGGCTGGATTATCCCGGCATCGGGCCAGAGCACGCGTGGCTTTTCGATCACAAGCGTGTCGAATATGTTTCGGTTACGGATGAGGAGGCTTTGGCGGCGTTTCAACTCTGCGCGAAGCTGGAGGGGATCATTCCCGCGCTTGAGCCCGCGCATGCGTTCGCGCATGTCGCGAAGATCGCTCCTACGCTGCCCGCCGACCATCATCTGGTCATGAATCTCTGCGGGCGCGGCGACAAGGACATCTTTACCGTTGCCGATAAGCTTGGGGTCAAGTTATGAGCGTTCAAGCGGCTCTGCAGTATGAAGTTAAAGCAGGACTTGAACCTGTCGAGGCGTTTACAGTGCGCGGGATCAGCGCCGTGATCGACAATCAGGACGACCGCGCGGCGGAACAAATCAATACCCTCTGGCAATCGTTTTTCGAACAGCAGGTGGCGCAGAGAATTCCCGAGCGGGCGAGCGATGTGATCTATGCGGTTTATTCGGATTACGAGGGCGATCATACGAAACCTTACCGCCTGACGATCGGTTATGCTGCGCCTTCTGAAGCTGCATCCGCGCTTACGATGCTGCATGCCGTGCAGGTTGGTGCAGGGGACTATGCGAGCCTGTCGGCGCGCGGGGAGCAGCCCAAGGCCCTCATTGAAACGTGGGTGGCCGTGTGGGAGAGCGATCTCGATCGCGCATTCAAGACGGATTTTGAAGTCTACGGGCCCCGCTTTTTCGAAGAGGGCGTTCACGAGGTTCTGGTTTATATCGGATTGAAGGAGCCCCTCGCATGAAACGTCTGGCCAAGACATTCGAATCGCTGCGTTCGCAAAAGCGCAAGGCTCTTATTACCTTTATCATGGGCGGCGATCCCGATGCCGAGACGAGCCTTTCGATTTTGAAGGCTCTGCCGTCTTGCGGGGCGGATATTATCGAGATCGGTATGCCGTTCTCTGATCCGATGGCGGACGGGCCGGTCATTCAGCTGGCTGGGGAGCGTGCGCTTGCCGGCGGTTGCACGATTGCAAAAATCTTTGAAATGGTCGTGGCGTTTCGAAAAGAAAATACTGATACGCCGATCGTTTTGATGGGTTACGCCAATCCGGTTTATCGTTATGGGGTCGACAAGTTTGCCCATGATTGCGCGGATTTCGGTGTAGACGGTGTAATCGTCGTCGATCTTCCGCCCGAGGAAGACCAGTTGGTGCGCGAGGCCTTGGGCAATCAATTCGTCGATATGATCCGACTGATCGCGCCGACCACAGACGAGGCGCGTTTAAAGCTGATTCTCGATGGTGCTTCGGGCTTTCTTTATTATGTTTCTATTGCCGGGATCACCGGGGCCGCCAAGGCAAACCTGGATAGTGTTCGCGCTCACGCCGCGCAGATTCGCGAGAAGACGGATTTGCCGTTGGCGGTTGGATTCGGGATCAAGACGCCAAACGATGCACAGGAAATGTCGGCGTTCGGCGATGCGGTTGTGGTCGGTTCATCGATTGTTGAAAAAATCGCGCAATTAAGCGGAAAATCGGATAAGTTGGGTCAGGATGCGCCTGAAATGGCCGCTATCCTGAACCATATCCGCGCCCTTTCCGGCGCTCTGAAGGCTTCTGCGTGAGCTTGACGTATCCCATGTTTTTTGTGAACCCTGTGTCTCATCACGTGAATTTAATTATGCAAAGGCTGGACGAAATATGAACTGGCTGACCAATTTCATACCTCCGCGGATCCGTTCGATCGTTGGCGAGCAGAAGGAAGTCCCCGATAATTTCTGGGCCAAATGCCCTTCGTGCGAGAAGATGCTGTTCCATACGGACCTCAGCGCCAACCACAATGTTTGTCATTACTGCAATCATCATCTGCGGCTTCCGGTCAAGGAGCGTCTGGCGATGTTGTTCGATGGCGGAAAGTATGAGGTTCTTGAGACGCCTAAGGTGGAGCTCGATCCGCTCAAGTTCAAGGATAAGGAGCGCTATATCGACAGAATGAAGCGCTCTCAGGCCAAGACCGGCTTGCGGGACGCGATCACGTTGGCCAAGGGTCAGATTTGCGGTTTGGATGCCGTGATCGCCGCGTTCAATTTCAGCTTTATGGGCGGCTCGATGGGCATGGCCGTGGGCGAGGGGATCGTCAAGGCGGCGCAAGAAGCGGTCAAAACCAAGTCAGCCTTTATCGTTATCCCGGCCTCCGGCGGGGCACGGATGCAGGAGGGGATGCTCTCCCTGATCCAGATGCCGCGGACTATGGTCGCCGTTGAGATGGTCAAGGACGCCAAGCTTCCTTACATCGTCGTACTGACCGATCCGACGACGGGCGGGGTTAGCGCCTCATTTGCCATGGTGGGTGACGTTCATATCGCCGAGCCGGGTGCGCAGATCGGTTTCGCCGGACCGAATGTCATCAAGGAGACGGTGCGGGAGAAACTGCCCGAAGGGTTCCAGACGGCCGAGCATCTGCTCAAGCACGGGATGGTCGATATGATCGTGCCGCGCAAGGAAATGAAAAACACACTCGGCGCTTTGATCGGAATTTTGCTGCAAAAACCCTATACGAAAGATCCGAAAAAGAACGGTCGCAGTGACAACGAGCATAGCGAAGGCGGAAGTCCGCAAGGCACGGACAGCTCGGGCGCAGGATCGAAGGCCGCAGCAAAAGGTCAGGCTAACGACAACGAGCGGGCGGCCGCGCGCAGAGCTTTGGAGCAGGTGCGAATCGCGCATGCGGCGGTCAAAAAGCTTGGTCGTAATACGGGGCCACAAACAGACATTCTGCAGGCCAATGACGATCAGGAGCTTTCGGATTCCGCACAGATGCCGGTCAGCGGGAGCGCCGCCGGAGACTAGCCGGACATTAACGGCATGCACGTTTCCGATCTCCGACACACCAATCCGACCCTCCGTGAAAAGCTTGAACGGCTTTATGCTTTGCGAACGCGTTCACGCGTGAACTGGGACGCACAGGGTTACAGAACATTGCTGCACAATATGGGTGATCCGCATTTGCGGTTGCCTCCCGTGATTCATATTGCAGGAACCAACGGCAAGGGCTCGATCGTCGCGTTCCTTCGAGCCATTCTGGAGGCACAGGGATATCGCGTTCATGCCTATACGTCGCCGCATTTGCAGCGGGTGAACGAGCGGATCGTTCTGGCGGGGGAAGAGATTTCGGATGCGCAGCTCGAAGGGCTGATCGACGAGGTTCAAGCGCAGCATAAATTAGAGGATCTTTCCTTTTTCGAGATTACGACCGCGATTGCCTTTAAGGCGTTCGCGGAAACGCCCGCCGACATTCTGCTGCTTGAGGTCGGCATGGGCGGGCGGCTGGATTGCACGAACGTGATCGAGGCGCCTCTGGTCAGCGTCATCAGCCGGATTTCGCGCGACCATACGGAATTTCTGGGCGAGGATATCGCGCAGATCGCACGTGAGAAGGCCGGAATCATCAAGCCGGGACGGCCCTGCGTTCTCAGCGCGCAGGCGGAGGGCGCGGACGGCGATGCGGTTTTAGGTGCCGTGGCCGAGACTGCGGGTGCTTTGAGCGCCCCGCTTTATGTTTTCGGGCGTGATTGGCGCAGCCATGCGTCAAAGGACGGAATAATTTTCGAGCATGGCGCTGAGCGTTTATATCTGCCCGCGCCCGGGCTTTGCGGGGCGCATCAGATGATCAATGCGGGGGCTGCGATCATGGCGCTGCGGCTTGTTTCGGACGCTCTCGTCGTTTCGGGGGAGTCGATCTCGCTTGGCTTGCGGAATGTCCGCTGGAACGGGCGACTTCAGAGGTTTGAAGGCCGCGCGTTCGGGTTGGGCGAGCATACGCAAGTATGGCTCGACAGCGGGCATAACGACAGCGCGGGCGAGGTGCTGGCGCAGATGATTCGCGGATGGGCCGCCGATGACCCGAAGCCGGTCCGGCTGGTTCTGGGCATGCTGGCGCACAAGGACGTGCGGGGATTTCTGGCACCGTTGGCGAGGCTTGTGGACGGTATTTACCTCACGCCGATTCAGGGCGAGCCGCAAGGCCTTACGCCCGCGCGGTTGCGGGCGGCTGCGGGCGACCTGACGGGATCATGCGCGGTTCAGGCTTACGGTTCACTGCCGGAGGCGCTTGAAGCGGCGAATTCTGCCGGGCCTTGCCGCCTTCTGGTCGCCGGGTCGGTCTATCTTGCCGGTGATTTTTTAAGGCTTTCCGATGAGCGTGCGGGGGCGGGATGCGGAGTTTGAGTTTTCTATCGTCCCGGGGCATGCTATCATACCGTAGTCATTGGAAAATCCGGAGCAAGTGGGGGAGCTTTGAGCATGAGTAAAATTATCCTCGTCGATGATGACCGGAATATCACCGCGTCTTTGTCGATGGTTTTAGAAGCCGAGGGATTTTCGGTTGAAACCTATAGTGACGGGGAGTCCGGGCTAGACGCTATCAAGCGGGTCAATCCCGACCTTGTGGTTCTGGATATCAAAATGCCGCGCATGGACGGTATGGAGGTTCTCAAAAAAGTTCGGGAAAATTCAGAAATTCCCGTGATTTTTTTAACATCCAAAGACGATGAGATCGACCAGCTTCTGGGCCTTCGGATGGGGGCCGACGATTATATTACCAAGCCGTTTTCGCAGCGTCTTCTGATCGAACGTATCCGGGTTTTGCTGCGGCGTCAGGATCTCAAGAATGAACCGCAGAAGGCCTCTGCCCAGCAGAACATTCTTTACGGGGACATCGAGTTGGACGAGGCGCGGCATTTGTGCACATGGCGCGGGGAGCCCGTTAACCTGACCGTTACGGAATTTCTTCTGGTCAAGGCGCTGGTGACTCGCCCCGGGCATGTGCGGACCCGTGACCAGTTGATTGATATGGCATATGGTGAGAATATCTATGTCGATGATCGGACTGTGGACTCTCATATCAAGCGGATTCGCAACAAGTTTAAAAAAGTAGACGATAACTTTGACCAAATCGAAACTCTCTACGGAGTCGGATACAAAATCAAAGAGCAGCAGTGAGCGCTGGCTGCGGATTGGCTTGCGCAATGGCGAGTTCGACCAGCTTTTCGATCTGTATTGGGGCGGGACGCAGGGCCGGATTACCGGCCTGACCCTGAGGATTATTGCAGTCAACGCCATCGCGCTGCTCAGCCTGATGCTGGGCGTTCTTTATCTGGGGGATTATCAGAGCCGCCTGATTCAGACCAAGCTTGAGACCTTCGAGACCGAAATCTTTCTTGTGACCGCCGCCGTGTCCGAGGCCAGCCGTGTTGACGATTCCGGGCCTGGTGCAGAGCTTGCGGTTGAGAATGTCCGCCGGATTGTTGGTTTATTTGGCGCTACTCTGAACAAGCGTATTCGTGTTTTTGATAAATCAGGCCAACTTGTTGCAGACTCGCAAAGTCTCATTGCGGAGCGCAATATTGATCCCATCTTTGTTGTCCAGAGAGAGGAAGAGCATACGTGGGAAAGCATCCAAATGCTCAAGCAGATGGGCGCTTTTTTTCTGTCCTTCCTGCCGGAGCAGGATGCCTTGCCGGAATATCGGGAGAGCAACTCCCAATCTGCTCAAGACTATGAAGATGTCCTTGATGCCATGAAGAGCAAAGTCAGTATTTCCGCTTGGCGAGATCGTGAAAACGCCATCATGCTGACCGCCGCCATGCCGATCAAGTACAACAACCAAATTGCCGGGGTTGCGTATCTTGTCAGCGAGGGGCGGGATATCCGCAAGGCGCTTGGCGACGCATGGTTCGACATTCTCAAGGTTTTCCTGTCTGTTTTACTCTTTACGATCGCTCTTTCCATCTATCTTTCGGGGGTGATCGCGCGACCCCTGCGAAAGCTGGCGGACGCGGCGGACAAGGTGCGGCGGGGCAAGTTGCGCGGCGACGAGATCCCCGACATGAGCGGGCGCAAGGACGAGATCGGCGAGCTTTCGATTGCGCTGAGCGACATGACCAACGCCTTATTGGAGCGCATGGACGCGATGGAGAGCTTCGCGGCTGACGTTTCGCACGAGATCAAGAATCCCCTGACTTCGCTCAAGAGCGCAATCGAGAGCGTTTCGGTCGTCAAAAAGAAGGAGGATCAGGACAAGCTGCTCGCGATTATTTTGCACGATATCGCGCGGCTGGACCGGCTGATTTCCGATATTTCCGGCGCATCGCGGCTTGAGGCCGAACTGTCGCGAGAGTCATTCGAGACGCTGAGCGTGCGGGCTCTGCTGCGCAAGCTGCTCGATATTTACAAGAATCCTCTGGACCGCAGCAAAAACAGGGTCGATCCCGATACGGCGATCAAGGACGGCGTGATGATCATGCTGGATTATCCGCATGAGGAAGATATTCTGATCCAAGGGAATGAGGGGCGGCTGGGGCAGGTGTTTCATAACATCATCTCAAACGCTCTGACCTTCACCCCGGTCAAGAGCATCATCCGAATCAAGGTCGAGAAGCGGCAAAAGCGCGTGACGATCAGTTTCGAGGACGAGGGGCCGGGCATTCCCGAGAACAACCTCAAGACCGTGTTCGACCGTTTTTATTCCGAGCGGCCGCAAGAGCAGTACGGCAAGCATTCCGGGCTTGGGCTTTCGATCTGCAAGCAGATCATCGAGGCGCATAACGGCATGATCTATGCCGAGAACGTCAAGAGCCGCCAGGGCAAGATCACGGGGGCGCGGTTCGTGATCGTGCTCAACATCGCGGAGACGCCATGACGGATTTCCGGCCCCTGATCGTCACAGGCTATTCGGGCGCGGGGATGACCTCCGTGCTCAAGGCGCTTGAGGATTTCAATTTCGAGGTGTTCGACAATTTCCCGCTGGCGCTGGTCGATTCGCTGCTGGAACAGGCGGGGCAGAACAACCGGCCCCCCTTAAGGATCGCGATCGGCATCGATACGCGCACGTGGGGCTTTTCGGCTTCGGCGGTTCTGGACGTGGCCAAGCGGGGGCAGGCGCGGCTGTTGTTCGTGACGTGCGACGAGGCGACCTTGCAAAAGCGGTTCAACGAGACGCGGCGGCGGCATCCGCTGGCCAAGGACCGCCCCGTGAAATACGGGATCGAGCTGGAGCGTAAGCTTTTGGCCGGATTGAGAAAAGAGGCGGATATCGTCATCGATTCGACCGAGTTTTCCATCCACGACATGCGGCATGTGCTGGAGGGGTATTTTTGCGTGCCCGGGGAGGGGCGGCTGACCGTCACCCTGATGTCCTTCGGGTTTCGGGGCGGGACGCCCCGGGAGGCAGATATCGTGATGGACGTAAGGTTTTTGAGCAATCCGCACTGGGTTCCGGAGCTCCGGGAGCTGACCGGGCTGGACGGCGCGGTGGGGGATTATGTTCGGCAGGACCCGGATTATGAGGGGTTCATGACTCGTTTCCGCGACCTTCTTGAGTCGCTTCTGCCCCGGTATGGGCGGGAAGGGAAGAATTACCTCACCGTGGCCGTGGGTTGCACAGGGGGGCGGCACCGGTCGGTGCATATCGTGCAGGAGCTTGCGGCGTGGCTGCGGGCAAAAAACCAGCAGGTTTTTGTCGAAAATCGTGATTTATGAAGGGGTTAATGGGCCGCGCAGCCTAAAAAAGATGCTTCCCTTTTGACCTGCGGGTATGGTATTTTACTTATGAAAAAAAATAATAAGCGGTTTAAGATTTTACGGGTGATACCATGACCGACAAGCCGGGCGACCTGCAGAATAGATTTGCCGTCAGTAACGATTCGTCTGTTGTCTTGCCAGCAGGCGTGAATTTTCCGGTCGTTGCGATCGGCAAAATTTATGTCTATGAGAATGATCCCATTCCTGCCACCGATTCGGACAGGCTGTTTGGTTATGATGCCTTGGAGTTTGCTAAGTTGCCTACGCAGATGCAGGAGGCTGTCCAGCAAAGTTTCGTTGCCGAGCAGACCGCGCGCTACGATGAAGCCCGCAAGATGCTCATCTCCACCTATGAAAAGAATATCGAAACCGTCCATCAATCCATGACGGTGGAGATGGAGGGCGATATTGACTTGATCGTCGAGCCTGAGCTTGCCATCGCCCAAGATGACGGGATCGCCAAAAAAATCAGGGGTCTGATTGAGAAGGGTAAATCCGCCGAAGCCGCCGTAGATGAGGCCTATGGAAAGCAGATCGCGCAACTGAGAAGCAACGACTTTACTGCCCGGTTCGCCGAGCAGATTGAGCAGCAGCTCGTGGTGTTGCAGCATCATTTGCATCCGACCAAGGTTCTGTCCTCGCTGCGCGATGCGCCTGAGGGGGCCATTATTTTCTGCAAGAGCATGCCCCCCGCCGAGATCATGAGCTTTATCAATAAAGACACAGGCGAGAACCGTTTTGCGGGTCTTATCTGTACCGAAGGCAGCATGAAGGGGCACGCCGCGATTATCGCGAAGTCCCTGGGCATTCCTTTTGCTGTTTTGAAGGCCGAGAGCGTCCCGGTCGTCAAAAACGGTTATGATTGTATCATCGACGGCTCATCCGTCGGTGGCAATGTCGTACTGCACCCGAGCGCTGCCGTCATGCAGGAGAGCCTATCTCACAAGCGCCGCATGCAGGAGATCGCCGACCAGTTGGAGTCGCTCGGAGCGGCTTCGCGCGATGTCCAGACACTGGACGGAACCGAGGTGGTGGTTTACGCCAATTTCGGTACGTCGCTGGAGGCTCCGGCCTATCGAAAGGCGAATGTGCAGGGGATCGGGCTTTACCGTTCGGAGATGGCAGAAAATATGCGCTCTGACTCCGCGCCTGAGATCGAGGAGGATCAATGGCTCAAGATTTTCAGAGAGAATATCAAGGCCGTGTCTGGCCCTTCGGGGATTATCGTTCCGATGACCGTGCGTACGCTGGACATAGCTGGTGACAAGGCGGGGCGTTTTGCCGGAAAGTCGCCCGAAGAGAAGGCGGCTTATGAGGCCAAGGTCACAAAAACGCAGATGGGTGCCCTGCTGCGTCTCAATCACGAGTTGACGCAATCCGGTTCGCCGAACCGGATCAAAGTCATGATCCCGATGATCGGCTCGGTCGAGCAGATGGAAAAGATGCAAAAGCAGTTCGACGACCGTGCTGCGGAGCTGGGTGTCCCGAGCTTTAAGCTGGGTTGCATGGGCGAGGTGCCCGCGCTCTTCCACAAGCTGGATCGGCTTGACGAAGCGTTCATGTCGATTGGCTCGAATGACCTTATTCACGGCTTGCTGGAAACGGACCGCTATCACGCTAGCAGTTCGATCCATTACGACCCGACGGACGTTTCCGTGCTGCGGGTTCTGGACCGCGCGGTTTGCAATGGCAAAGAGAAGGATATCCCTATCAGCATGTGTGGTGACATGGCTTCGGAGCCGCGCTATCTGCCGCTGGTCCTCGGTTCGGGAATCACGAATCTTTCGACCGGGATCAAAGCTTCGGCCATGACTAAAGCAGTTGTGCGGCGGATTGACATGCAGGAGGTTCAGCAACTGGTTCAGATTCTCAAGAATACGCAGGGCCGCGAGGACCGTGAGCGGATTCTCGATGATTATAATGCCACGCGCCTAGGCCTTTATAAGGACGGGCAGCTGGATATGAGTTGGCGCCCGGATACGCGGCGGCCTTTCCTCCCCATGGGACCCGACGGTCCGTCAGGCTCCGAGCCGGCCTGATCCAGTTTGGTTTTAATTTACTATCAAGGCGACCGCAGGGCCGCCTTTTTTGCTTTGCGGGGTGGCCTTCGTGGGCATAAAAAAAGGGGCCCGAAGGCCCCTTTTTGGAATTTCTTACCCGGCTTAGCCGTTGGTGTTGTGCATGCCGGTTTCGAGCGTCAGCTCAGGCTGTGCAGAGAAGCCCGGACCAACAGCATCACAGAAGCGCCCACCGATACCTTGTGCGGTCAGAGGAGCAGCATTGTCAGCAAACATAGATTTCAACATTTCGAGACACCCTTTCTCATTTTAAAGTGCATTTATTTTTTGGAAACACTTCGAACGTTGGCTTTTTTGCCTTTTCTCTGGTCATTCGCCGTATTTCTATGATCAAGGTAAATCAAAGCGGGGGTTTTTGTCAAAGAAGAAATGGGGGTGTGCGCATTTTTCTGGGGGCGGACGGAGGGGGTGCTGTACCTGCATTCATATTATAAAACAATAACTTAAGACCATTTTGAAAGATTCGTTCGTTCTTTGCGGCGGAAAATTTCAGAGATTCCGGCAGGCCGGACCGGGCACGGAGGCCACGGCCCTAGACGAATTTCCGCTTGTCGTGCAGAACGCCCTTGCGAATCGTGAAAACGGCGTTGTCGCTGGACACGCCCTTGCCGTCATAGTCCTTGAAGATGATCTTGGTCTGGTCGCCCGACTGGCTTTCCGGCATCACGGTGAAGAGGACGCGGTTTTTGCTCATTTTCGAGAGGTCCTTGACGTTTTTCTTGCCGTTCAGGAGGATGACGAGGTTTTTCATCTTTTCCTCTGTCAGCTCGGGGTCCTCCTCGTGGTTCAGGAGGATATACTCGCCGACCGGCTCATAGCCGTTATTCTTAGGCATCAGTTCGAGAACCTGGTAGGCGCGTTTCATCAGCGGGTTAGGCTTATAGATGAAGCGCGGGCGTTCGAGCTGCTTGTTAAAATCAATTTCCATGATGGGCATATTATCACTGGTTTTTGTTTAAAAAAACGCTTATTTTCCTTTGATTCTTAAAGAAACAGCTTTATTACGGCCCTACGGGAACGAAGACAAGAGGAGACCCAGATTATGGCTACGCAGCCCAAAACCGTCGAAAACGATTATAAAGTCGCCGATATCAAACTGGCCGAGTGGGGCCGCAAGGAAATCAACATCGCCGAGAGCGAGATGCCGGGCCTTATGGCCACGCGCGAAGAGTATGCCAAGGAGCAGCCGCTGAAGGGCGCACGCATCGCGGGATGCCTGCATATGACCATTCAAACGGCGGTTCTGATTGAGACGCTGACGGCGCTGGGCGCGGAAGTGCGCTGGAGCTCGTGTAACATTTTCTCGACGCAGGACCATGCGGCGGCGGCCATCGCGGCCACGGGCGTTCCGGTCTTCGCCTGGAAGGGGATGAACGAGGAAGAATTCTGGTGGGCGATCGACAAGACGATCGAAGGTCCCGGCGGATGGGTTCCGAACATGATTCTTGATGACGGCGGTGATTTGACCCTGCGTATCATTGAGAAGTTCCCGAACCTCATGAAAGGCATCAAGGGGATTTCCGAAGAGACGACCACGGGTGTCTTGCGTCTTTACGAGATGGAGAAGAAGGGCAAGCTGACCGTTCCGGCGATCAACGTCAACGATTCGGTTACCAAGTCGAAGTTCGACAATAAATACGGCTGCCGCGAGAGCCTTGTGGACGCGATCCGCCGCGCGACCGATGTCATGATGGCCGGCAAGGTCGCCATGGTGTGCGGTTACGGCGACGTGGGTAAAGGCTCCGCCGATTCGCTGCGTCAGGCCGGCGCACGGGTCATCGTTTCCGAAGTCGATCCGATCTGCGCGTTGCAAGCCGCGATGGAAGGGTTTGAAGTTACCACGATGGAAGACGCCGTGAAACGCGCCGACATCTTTGTGACCACGACCGGGAACAAGGACATCATCACCGTCGATCATATGCGGGCGATGAAGGACCGCGCGATTGTTTGCAATATCGGGCACTTCGACAATGAAATCCAGGTCGAAGGCCTGCGTAACATGAAGTGGAACAACATCAAGCCGCAGGTGGACGAGATCGAGTTTCCGAGCGGAAACCGGATCATCCTGCTGGCCGAGGGGCGTCTTGTGAACCTCGGATGCGCCACCGGGCACCCGTCGTTCGTTATGTCCGCGTCGTTCACGAACCAGACGCTGGCCCAGATCGAGCTGTGGAAGAACCATGCCAAGTATGAGAACAAGGTTTATGTTCTGCCCAAGCATCTGGACGAGAAAGTCGCCATGCTGCACCTTGAAAAGGTCGGCGCTAAGCTGACCAAACTGTCCAAGGAGCAGGCGGACTATATCGGCGTTCCGGTCAACGGTCCGTTCAAAAAGGACGAGTACCGCTACTGATCCGGCGCGGCGTTTTGAGTTTACGCCATGCTGGTGCTTCGGCTTCATTGCGATGACAGGAAGGGGATCGTTGCTGCGGTTTCCTCCTGTCTCGCGGAGGCGGAGTGCAATATCGAAGAATCCTCCCAGTTCAACGAGCATCTTTCCGGCCAGTTTTTCATGCGCGTCCTGTTCGCGCCGCTTATGGCCGATTCGCGTGCGCGTTTTGCGCAGAACTTCGCCGCTGTCGCGCAGCAATTTTCGATGAAATGGTCGCTGCATACGCTTGAGGAGCCCGTGCGCACCTTGCTCATGGTTTCCAAGGAGGGGCATTGCCTGAACGATATTCTTTACCGCTGGAGCGTCAAGCATTTCCCGGTCGAGATTACGGCGGTGGTATCGAATCACGAGGATCTGCGCAAGCGGGCGGAGGATTTCCACCTGCCGTTCATTCATCTGCCCGCAGAGAACAAAGCGGAGAAGGAAGCCAGCCTTGAGCGGATCATCAAGGAGACGAACAGCGAGTTGATCGTTCTGGCCCGTTACATGCAGATTCTCAGTTCGGCGTTTTGCGAGCGGTATCAGGGGCGGGTCATTAACATCCATCATTCGTTCCTGCCCGGCTTCAAGGGCGCGAAGCCGTATCATCAGGCCTATGAGCGGGGGGTGAAGCTGATCGGGGCGACGGCGCATTTCGCGACCGAGGATCTCGACGAGGGGCCGATCATCGAGCAGGAAACGGTGCGGATTTCGCATTCGGACACGCCGGAGCGGCTGAGGATCATCGGGCAGGATTCGGAGTCGCGGGTTCTGGCGCGGGCCATCACGCACTACGCGGAGCGGCGGATTTTCCTGCACGGCAAGCGCACGGTTATACTCTAAACGCCTCTCTGTCTTTGGAACAACCCACAGGCGCGGCTTGACGTTTTGGGCTTTTCGCTTGTGTTGGCAGGGGGAGAGTTCCTAGAATCCCGAGCCGTGAGCACACACACCGAAAAGAAAAATACGCCGTTCCAGTCGCTGTTCGACACGCTGAGCGGCAACAAGAAGCTGCAGGCCGAGAAGGCGCGGCTGGAGGCGTTTCTGGCCGCCGTTCCGGGCGAGTATTGCGGCATGTCGCGCGACGGGAGCGTTATCTACAGCCAAGGATTCTGCGATTTGTTGACTTTGGAGCGCGTCATGTCGCTTCAGGATATTCAGAACCAGCTTTCGCCCAGCGATTCGGCGGCGCTGGAGGGGTTGTTCGCGCGTCTGGCCGAGGACGGCATTTCCTTTACCCTGAATGTCGAAGATCATGCCGGGAAGAAGACGCTGAAAATCACGGGCGTGCGCGGGCAGGATGCGGACGCGCAGGATTATTTCAATATCCTCTGGCTGGAGGATATCACCGAGCAGCACGAAGCCAGCGTTACCTTTGCCGAGGAGCAGAAAATCCAGCAAGAGGAGATCGAGCGGCTTCAGGATTCGCTTGATCATCTGCCGTTTCCGGTGTGGATTCGCAACTCGGCGTACCGGATCATCTGGGTCAATGTGGCCTATGCCAAAAAGATCGGGGCGCGGCCCAGTGAAATTCTGAGTCTTCAAAAGGAAATCGCGCAGCAGCCCCGCAAGAAGAAGGCCGGGGCCAAAGAGGTTTTGCTGGGGCCGGAGCTTGCGGCCAAGGCGGTTGCGGAGGGCGCCGCGCAGGTTTCGCGCGCGCATGTTGTGATTGGCGGGAACCGCCTTTTGGTCCGGGTCACGGAGACGCTGCTCAAGGCGCATGGCATGACCATGGGGATTCTTGAAGATCTCTCTGGCGAGGAAGCGCTTGAAACCACGCTGCGGAACTATCAGGAGGCGAACCGGGGACTGATGGAGCATCTGCGCTCGGCGGTAGCGATTTACAGCGCGGAGCAGCGGCTGGAATTTTATAACACGGCCTATGCTCAGCTCTGGACGCTGGATGAGGGGTGGTTGAACACCAAGCCGAAGCTGGGCGACGTTCTTGAGAAGCTGCGGGAGATGCGCCGGCTTCCCGAGCAGGCGGATTTTCGTAAATATAAGAAGACCTGGTCGGACCGCTTTACCGACTTGATCGATCCTTATGAGGATATGCTCTATCTGCCGAATGGGAATGCTGTGCGGATGCTGGTGGTTCCGCACAAGGCGGGCGGGCTGATGATGAATTTCGAGGATGTGAGCAGCCGCCTTGAGCTTGAGACATCCTATAACACGCTGATCGCCGTTCAGAAGGAGACGCTGGATAATCTTGCGGAAGGCGTGGCGGTGTTCGGCGGGGACGGGCGGCTTAAGCTCTGGAATCCCTCGTTCGCGCGGTTGTGGGGTTTGCATCCCGAGGATCTGGAGGGCGAGCCGCATGTGACACGGATCGTCGAGCGCATGAAGGGGTTTTTCGAAGATTCGGATTGGGAAGCGACCCGCGACGGCCTGACGGGGCTGGCGCTGGAGCGTACCATGCATGAGGGGCGGCACACGCGCAAGGATCACTCGCAGCTTGATTTCGTTACTGTGCCTTTGCCGGATGGCGGGGTGCTTGTCACGTTTACGGACGTGACCGATTCGGTGCGTGTCGAAAACGCGCTGCGGGAGAAAAATGCTGCGCTGGAGGCTGCGGAAAAGCTCAAGCTCGATTTTCTGGCGAACGTTTCGTATCAGCTGCGGACGCCGCTTAACGCGATCATGGGGTTCAACGAGATTCTGGACCAGGAGTTTTTCGGTCTTTTGAACCCGAAGCAGAAGGAATATACGCGGGATATCCGCGAGGCGAGCGATAGGCTGCTTTCGCTGATCAACGACATTCTCGATCTGTCGTCGTTCGAGGCGGGGTATATCCAGCTTCAGACCACGCAGACTCCGATCCAGCCGATGCTGGAGGGGGTCGTGGGTCTCATGCAGGACTGGGCGCGGAAGCAGAATATCACGCTGGAGCTTGATTGTGGGCCTGTTTGCGGGCCAGCGGAGATGGATGAATCGCGGATGAAGCAGGCGGTTTTGAACCTTTTGCAAAATGCTATCGCGCATACGCCGGAAGGCGGGCGGATTCGCGTGGGCTGTAGCTGTGAGGGCGAAATGGTTGAGATTTACGTCGAAGATAACGGGATGGGGATTCCGTTGGAAGAGCAGTCGCGCATTCTGCAACCGTTCGAGCGGATCGATAGTCAGCAGGGCGGGCGCGGAGTCGGGCTTGGGCTAACGCTGGTGCAGAACATCGTGAAGCTTCATGGCGGGACGTTTACACTGATGAGTGAAACGGGCAAGGGCACGAAGGTCGTTTTGAGGATTCCGAACAAGCAAGGCCGGAAGGCTTAATACATTACTTGAGACATTCGGCCCAGATCTTGTTGCCGCTGTCGTCCGGGAGGCGTTCGCTCTTGATAATGATTTCCCCCTTTTCGACGCTGGTCTTGCATGAGAAGACCGGAATCAACGTCCTGATCACCAGTTCAAGCTGGCGCCCCTCGAAGAACGGGCCGTAGGAGCAGAATTCTGCGACATCGAGCGGGAAGCCCTTTTCGGGGTCTTTCGCGCCGGCCTCATCGAGGCGAAAGTTCGAGCGGTGGCGGGCCTGCGTTCCGTCTTCGGCCGTGTAGTAGTCGGTCACGAAATTGCCGTAGACCTTATGGTTGGCGGTGTTGCGCACCGTAAAGCAGACGGGGTCGTTCAGGATTTCCTGCGCCTGCGCGGCGTTCGGTGAGAAGGTCAGGAGCAGGGCGGCAAGCGCAAAGTAATGCTGGATTTTCATGCTTCATTTTAGCATTGTTGGGGGGCAGGAACAAAGTGTGATGTTAGCCGGAATGGACGTTCAGGACAGAGTTTTGCGCAACGAGGCGGAAACGGAAGCTTTCGCGCGGGTTTTCGCGCGGTCGCTGGGGCCCAAAGATGCCGTAATGCTGCGCGGCGGGCTGGGTGCCGGAAAGACCTCGTTCTGCCGCGCCTTGATCCGAGAATTGTGCGAAGATGAACATTTGGAGGTGCCGAGCCCGACCTTTACGCTGGTGCAGCATTACGAGGCGGATGACGGGCGGGCGCTGTGGCATTTCGATCTTTACCGGATTGAAGACCCCGACGAGGTTTACGAGACGGGCTGGGAGGAGGCGCTTGGGCAAGCGATCATCCTCGTGGAATGGCCGGAGCGGCTGGGCGGGTTGATTCCCCGGCAGCGGGTCGAGGTGACGTTATCCCCCGTGGCGGACAATCCCGATGCGCGGCGGGTGGAGGTCAAGCGTTATGGCTGATGCGGCTTTTAAACCCAAACGAGCGTTCATTCTGGCGGCCGGGATGGGGTCGCGGCTGCGCCCCTATACGGATCATTGCCCGAAGCCGATGGTCGAGGTGGCCGGGCGCAGCCTGATCTACCGGATTCTGGATAAGCTTTGCGAAGCCGGAGTGGATGAGGTCGCCGTCAACCTGCATTACCGGGCGGAGCAGTTGCAGGCGCATCTAGAGGGATATCCCCCAAAGCTCAGGATTCATTTTTCGCATGAGGAGACGCTGCTCGATACCGGGGGCGGGGTTCGCAAAATGCTGCCCCTGTTTGGGGGTGAGGCCTTTTACGTGATTGCGGGAGACGCGCTGTGGACCGATCCGCTGGGCGGAGAGGCGGCGCTGACCCGCTTGGCGCGGCTGTGGGATCCGGGGCGGATGGATATTTTAACGCTGATGCAGCCGCTTTCGCGGATGATCCTGACCGAGGGGGCGGGGGATTACGATCTGCTTCCCGACGGGCGGGTGGCGCGGAGCGCGGCGAAGGCGGGCGCCTTTATGTGGACGAATATCCGGCTCAACAGCCCGGAGATCTATAAGAATCAGCCGGAGGGCGCGTTTTCGTTCCTGACCCTCATGGACCGGGCGCAGGCGGCCGGGCGGTTTTACGCACTGGAGCATGAGGGCGACTGGCACCATATCAGTTCGCCGCGCGATCTTGAATCGGTGCGGGCGGCCTTTGGGCAAGGCGAGGCCGGCAAGGCGGTGTCATGAACGCAGCCGGGAATACGCGCCGCAACGTGCAGACCATTCCCGCCGGGTTGCCGTTCGCGCGAACGCTGGCGCGGAATCTTCTTCTGGAGGCGAGCGGCTCACCTGAGGCTCTGGCGCGGATTTCGGTTTTGCTGCCGACGCGGCGGGCGTGCCGCGTTTTGCGGGACTGTTTTCTTGAGCTTTCAGGCGGAAAGCCGATCCTGCTGCCTCGCATGACGCCGATCGGCGACGTGGACGAGGGCGAGCTTTCGCTGCTGTTCATGGGGCAGGGCGGGCGCATGGGCGAAGTTCCGCCCGCGATTTCGCCGATCCGGCGGCTTTTGATTCTTTCGCGCCTGTTGCAGGCGGGCGAGGGGTTCGCGGGCGGCGGCGATCAGGCGATCGCGCTGGCGCAGGCGCTGGCGGGGCTAGTCGATCAGACGCATACCGAGGGCAAAAACCTCTCGCAGCTGGCCGAACTGGTGCCGGAGGATTTCGCCTCGCATTGGCAGATCACGCTGAAATTCCTGCAGATCGTGATCGAGCACTGGCCGAAGATTCTGGAGGAGGACGGTCTGGTCGATCCGTCACTGCGGCGGGTGCTTTTGCTGCAGGCGCTGGCCGATTTCTGGCGGACCCATCCCGAACAAGCCGGGAAGGTGATCGCGGCGGGCAGCACGGGCTCGATTCCGGCGACGGCGGGCTTGCTGGACGCCGTTTCAGCGTTGCCGCAAGGGCGGGTGATCCTGCCGGGGCTTGATCTGGAGCTGGATCAAGAGAGTTGGGACGCGCTGGATGAAACCCATCCGCAGTATCAGATGAAAAAGCTTCTCTCGCGCATCGGTGTTGAGCGCGCCGACGTTCAGATCGTGGTGCCGCCCACGGATTCCGGGGACGGCGCCGTAAGCCATGAAGGGCGGCGGGTTTTGATCCGCGAATTGATGCGGCCCGCGCAGACGACTGTGCGTTGGGCCGAGCTTAAACAGGAGATCGCCGGGCGCGGGCTCGGCGCGGAGGATTTGCTGCGCGGCGTGCGTTATTATCCTTGCGATACGGCGCAGGAGGAGGCGAGCGTCATCGCGCTTTTGCTGCGCGAGGCGCTGGAAGTTCCCGGGCGCACGGCGAGTCTCGTCACCCCCGACCGCATATTGGCGCGGCGGGTGGCGGCGCATTGTTTGCGCTGGGGGATTGTGATCGACGATTCGGCGGGTGCAACACTCTCTGAGACCCCGGCGGGGCGTTATCTGGCGCTTGTTCTGCGGGCGGGATCGTCGCCGTTCGATCCGGCGGCGTTGCTGGCCCTGCTCAAGCATCCTCTTTGCCGCATCACACGGCAGAAGCAAGCACCGCCGGGATTGTTGCAACGCTTCGAGATGAGGATTTTGCGGAATGACCGGAAGCGTCCCAGAGATTTAAAGGAGGCTCTGGCCTTTGCCCGGGATGCGGGACTTGCGGATGTCGCGGACTTTCTTTCGCGCCTGTGCGCGGTTCTGGGTACGCTTGCGGATTTGGACGATGGCGGGGCGCATCCGGCGGAGGCGCATTTCACGGCGCATATCGAGGCGGCGGAAGCCCTGGCGGCGGGAGCGGACGGCGAGACGCTGTGGTCCGGGGAGGACGGCGCGGAGGCGGCGGCGCTTTTGTCCGAGTTGCGGCTGCATGCCGAGGCGGCGGGGCCTTTGCGCCGACGCGATTATGCGGAGATTATCGGATTTCTGATGAACAGCGCGACGGTGCGGCCCAAGTTCGGGGCGCATGCGCGGCTCAAGATTCTCGGCCAGCTTGAAGCGCGGCTGGGGGATGCCGATCTGGTGATTCTCGGCGGGCTGAACGAGGGGACGTGGCCGTCCGGCGCGGCGTTCGACCCGTGGATGTCGCGGGAGATGCGGGCGAATTTCGGATTGCCGGGGCTGGAGCGTTCGGTCGGGCTGGCGGCGCACGATTTCGCGCAGGCGTTTTGCGCGGCCGAGATCGTGCTGACCCGCGCGCGGAAGGTTGACGGGGCGCCGACGGTTCCGGCGCGGTGGCTTCAGAAGATGGATACGGTTTTGCGGGCCTGCGGCGCCGAGCCGCAGGATTTGACGCGGGGGCCGCATCGCGAGTGGGCCGGGATGTTAGACAGGGTGGAGGATTTTGCGCCCGTTTCGCGGCCCACGCCGCGTCCGCCGCTTTCATACCGTCCTACGAAAGTCTCGGTGACGCGCGTGGAGACGTGGCTGCGCGATCCTTATGGGTATTACGCGGCGTATACGCTAGGGCTGCGCAAGCTTCCCGATCTGACCGTGAAGGCGGATGCCGCGCTGCGCGGGCAAATCCTTCATAAGGCGGTCGAATCGTTCATCAAGGCGCATCCCGAGCGGCTGCCGGAGCGGGCGGAGGACGTTTTGCGCGGGTTTCTGGCGCAGGCCGCCGGGGAGGCCTTGCACGACCCGGAGATGATTCGGTTCTGGGCCGCGCGGGCGGGTCATGCGATGGACTGGGTGGCCGGGCACGAGGCGCGGTGGCGCGAGCGGGCATGTTTTCATGCCGCCGAGGTGAAGGGCGAGAGCGTGTTCGAGATCGACGGGGAGCCTTTCACCCTGCACGGGCGCGTGGACCGGATCGACCGTTTGCCGGAGGGTTATGCGATCATCGATTATAAGTCCGGCGGTTCCTATACGAAGGGCAAGATGGAAAGCGGGCAGTTGCCGCAATTACCGCTGGAGGCCGTGATGCTCCGGCGGGGCGGATTCGCGGCGGAGGAGGGCCGAAACATCGACCCGGGGGCGTGCGCCTATCTGGGGTATTGGATTTTCCGTTCGGGGGCACGGGGCGGCGATATTCAGGCGCTTGAGGATTCTGAGACAGTCGCGCGCGTGGCGGAGGAGGCGGAAAATTCCCTCATCGCTCTTGTGCGGGCGTTCCGTGATCCGCTGGCCGCCTATCATTGCATTCCCGATGCGGCGCGTGCGCCGATGTATAACGATTTCGAGCATCTGGAGCGTATCCGCGAGTGGTCGGTCAACGAGGCGGACAGCGAGGGGGCGCAGACATGACGACCGGCCGCGCCCTTTCCGCACCGCAGAGTCTTATTACACCGGACGAGGTGCAACGCATGGCCTCGGAGCCTGCGGCCTCAGTCTGGGTCGGCGCGTCTGCGGGCACGGGCAAGACGAAGGTTCTGACCGACCGATTGCTGCGGTTGCTTTTGCCGCAGCAGGACGGCACACCAGGGACCGAGCCGCACCGGATTTTATGCCTGACCTTCACCAAGGCGGCGGCGAGCGAAATGACCATCCGGCTGTTCGAGACGCTGGGGCGGTGGGCTGTTATGCCGGTCGAGCCGGGCACGGGCGAAAGCCTCACCGCAACGCTTGAAACGCTGAACGGATATGCGCCCACGGCGCAACAAATCAAGGCGGCGCAGCAATTATTCGCGCGGATTCTGGATGCGCCCGCAGGCTTGCGGATTTTGACCATCCATTCCTTTTGCCAGTCGGTTCTGGGGCGGTTTCCGCTGGAGGCGGATTTGCAGCCGCATTTCCGGGTTTTGGAGGAGACGCAGGCGCGCGAGCTGATCGAGCAGGCGCAAAGGGCGGCGATTGCGGAGGCCGGGCGGCCGGAGATGGCGGGCTCGGCGCTGCGGAACGCGCTTGAAAATCTTACGGCCGAGCAGAGCGAAGATCAGTTCGCGGAGCTTGCGAACGACATCTGCAAGGAGCGCGGGCAGATGGCCGGATTGCTGCGCGGGTTTCAGGACGTCGAGGCGATTTATGCTGCGGTGTGCGATTTTTACGGCGTTGTTCCGGGTGAGGATGAGAAAGGGTATATCGCGGCGGCGATGAACCCCGCGCTGGAGGACGAGGCGGAGATCAAGCGCATCGCGCTGGCCCTAGTAGAAGGTACGCAGAAGGAGGTTGAGCGCGGCGAGCGCATTCTGAAGTGGCTTTCTCTTACCGGCCAGGAACGGCTTCTTGAATTTGAAATTTATAAGCGCGGTTTTTTGAATGCTGACGGAGAGATTTACGGCTCTTCCTTTCCGGGGGCAAACACAAAGAGAAAATATCCCGATTGCGAGAGAATTTTGCATGCGGAAGGGCGACGGATAATCGGGATCGTCGATCATTGCAAAGCCATTCATTCCGCGCGGCTGACGCGGGATGTGCTGATTCTCGGGGACGCGATCAACAGGACCTATCAAACGCTCAAAGCCGAGCGGGGCGGCGTGGATTATGACGATCTTATCCTGAAGACGCGCGATTTGCTGCGCGGGCGGACGCTCAGCTTGCGCGGTCTGGGCGAGGGGCGGGAGCAGGACGTCACGCGCTGGATCATGTATAAGCTCGATCAGGGGATCGACCATGTTCTGGTCGATGAGGCGCAGGATACGAACCCCGAGCAGTGGGCGATCATCGAGGCGCTGTGCGATGATTTCTTCGCCGGGCAGGGGGCGAAGGAGGATCGGGCGCGGACGGTGTTCGCGGTCGGGGATATGAAGCAGTCGATCTATAGTTTCCAGCGTGCCGCGCCGGAAGAGTTCAGCCGGATGAACGCGCTGTTCGACGAGAAGGCCGGGCAGGCGGGGCAGAATTTCCAGAATGTTTTTCTCTCTATGTCGTTCCGTTCGACCGAGGCGGTTCTGGCGGCGGTGGACAAGACCTTCGACCGCGACGACCTTCGCGCGGCGATGGGCGGAGAGTTCGTTCATCATACATCGGTTCGCGCGGGGCAGGGCGGGCTGGTCGAGATGTGGCCCGTCATCGAGACGGAAAAGCCGGAGCAGCGATCGTTTTGGGACCCGCCGGTCAGCGTTCACGAGGGCCGCAAGAACGTTCTGGTGCTGGCCGACACGGTGGCGGACCGGATCGAGGGGTGGCTGCGCAGCGGGGACATGTTGCTCGCCTATGGCCGCGCGGTGACGCCGGGGGATATCATGATTCTCGTGCGGTCGCGCACGGCGCTTGTCGATGCGCTGATCCGGGCGCTTAAGGTACGCGGTGTTCCGGTCAGCGGGATGGACCGGATGGATCTTGCGCCGCAGCTTGTGGTTCAGGATCTTATGGCGGCGGCGAAATTCTGTCTTTTGCCGCCGGACGATCTGACGCTGGCGTGTCTTTTGAAATCGCCCTTGATCGGGTGGGGGGATGAGGAGCTTTTCGCGCTGGCCGCCGGACGGGCGGGCGATTTATGGTCGGCGCTGGTTCATTTTGAACCGGATACGAATCGAAGACTCCTCGATGACCCGATCGGGCTCCTGCCCGCGCAGGCGCAGGAGGTTGCCGAATACCTGCGCAGCCTGCGTCTTTATGCGCAGAGTCTGGGGGCTTACGAGTTCTTTTCGCATATCCTGCTTTCGCCCTGTCCGGGAGACGAGCAGAGCGGTTTGCGGGCCTTGCGGCGGCGGCTGGGCGAGGATTCGCTCGATCCGCTGGAGGAGTTTTTGCGGATGGCTCTTTCGTTCGGGCGGGATCAGCCGGACGTTCTGGAGCTTTTCGTGCAGTTTTTCGAGTCCAACCCGACCGAGATCAAGCGCGAGATGGAGGAAGCTGGGGGGCAGGTGCGGATCATGACTGTTCACGGCTCCAAGGGGTTGCAGGCGCCGATCGTGATTCTGCCGGACGCGATTCCCCAAAAGGCGGGACGCAAGAATTCCGGGCTACTGTGGCCGGACAAGACGGGGCTGGATTTTCCTTTGTGGTCGCCACGCGGGGATGACGAACCTGAAGCCTATTCAGCTGTGCGTGAGCGTTTGGAAGAGAAGGCGGCCCAAGAAGACGCACGGCTTTTGTATGTCGCGATGACGCGGGCGGCGGATCGGCTTTATGTGTGCGGGCGGAAGGGCGCCAAGGGCGATAACGCCTATAATGTTTCGTGGTACAAGACGATCCGCGACGGGCTTTTGCAGATTCCCGGGGCTGCCGAGACGGCGGATGAAGAGCTGCGTTATGAAACACCGCAAACGGCCGCGCCTGACAAGATGAAGGGCTCGGCAGTGCGGGCCGCCGAGGTTCCGGCGGTTCCTGCGTGGGTTTTCGAGTCCGCGCCGGAGGAGGCGGTGCCGCCCCGGCCCCTTACGCCGTCGCGCCAGCTTGCGGGGGATGAGAGCGGAGACAAGGCGCTTGCGGCGCTTTCGCCCCTTGCAGGCGGAACGGCTTATCGGTTTTTGCGCGGCAATCTGACGCACAAGCTTTTGCAATTCCTGCCCCAATTCCCGGTTGAGCACCGGGAGGGCGCTGCGCGTGAGTTTATGGACAGAAATGGCGGCGGGCTGCCCGATGAGATCAGGGTGTCCGTGGTGCGGGAGGTTCTGGCCGTTCTCGACCACCCCGAAACAAGCGCGTTTTTCGTGCCGGAGGGGCTGGCGGAAGTTCCGGTCGCCGCTCTGCTGGAGGACAATCTCGCCCTGAGCGGGCAGATCGACCGGCTTGTCGTCGGCGCGGATCATGTGTGGATTCTGGATTACAAGACCAACCGTCCGCCGCCGCAGCGGGCCGAGGACGTTCCGGGCGTCTATATCCGGCAAATGCGGGCTTACCGCGACGCGGTTTCAAAGGTCTATCCGGGGCGGGCGGTGACCTGCGCGTTGCTGTGGACGGACGGGCCGATTCTGATGGTTCTGCCTGACTCGATTTTGAATCGCGGGTGAGCCCAAAACGAATCGGCCATAAGGGGATATGGCCGATCTTTCTATGGTTTTACAATTTTATGGCGCTCAATCGGCCAAGCTTAGACGTGGTTTTCGAGCCACGCGACCAGTTGAGATTTCGGGGCGCCGCCGATGCGGGTGTCGAGAAGTTTGCCACCCTTGAAGAGCATCAGGGTCGGTACGCCGCGCAGGCCGTATTTTGTGGGCACCTCGGGCGATTCCTCGATGTTCATTTTCACGATCTTGACGCGTTCGCCCAACTCTCCGGCGATTTCCTCCATGACCGGGAGCAGCGCCTTACACGGGCCGCACCATTCCGCCCAGAAATCCACCAGAACGGTGTCCTCCGATTCAATCACTTCCTTGTTGAAATCCTTGTCGGTTACGCTTTGCAGGCTCATGAGGGAGGCTCCTTAAGTTCTACGCAATGTCTTTTTCAATATGGCCCAAACGGGCCAAGGGTCAAGGCAAAGCGCTGTTTTATCCACTTTGTTCTGTAAAAGCTTCGCAGCTTGCAATTAGAAAGTTACATGTTGTTATTGAGCTGATTTTTTATGCCTTAAAAGCTTTTCCTCAGTACAGAATTATGTATAAAGAACTATGGATCTTTTAAAAACGCTTGAGAATAATTTTCGTGCGGCCGGTCTGGCTCTGGTCACGGTTTTTGCGGCGGAGCAGGCCGAGGCGCAATGTGTGCCGGAGCGCGAGGCGTATTTTGTTATGGACGCGCAGACGGGCGAAGTGCTTCTGGAGCATGATGCGGACGTCAAAATTCAGCCCGCATCCATGACCAAGCTGATGACCTTGTTGCTGGCGCAGGAGGCGATCCGCGACAGCGTGCTCAGGCCCAATGATCGGCTTTTTATTGCGGCAGGCACCGGCAGCCGGGACGATATGGAGCGGTTTTCCCGATGGACGAACCCTGTTCAGCTTGCCGATGCCATGAAGGGGGCGGCGATCAGTTCCTTCAACGATCTGGCGGCGACCATCGCCGAATATACGGCGAAGGCCCGTAACGCCGGGAATACGGAGACTCAGTTCGTTGCCCTGATGAACCAGCGGGCGCAGGAGTTGGGCATGACCAACACGGTGTTTTACAACGCCAGCGGGTTGCCGACCCCTTTGATCCGTACGCGGGACGGGGGCACCACGACGCGGGACATGGCGATTTTGCTCAAGCATATATCGGACAATCATCCCGAGCTTGTTGAGATGCTAGGGATTTCCGAAGCACGCGTTAAGGGCAGAACTTTGCGAAATACCAACACGCTGCTGCGGAACGATTCGATTGCAGACGAGGATATCTTCGGCAAGACCGGTTATACGTGCGATGCCGGGTTTGCGCTCACCGCCCATACGCGGCGGGGCGAGCGGCGGGTGATCGCGTCCTATGTCGGGGGAAAGAACGCGGACGACCGGGAGAAGGCCTTTTTGAGAATTCTGAATGAGGCTTTTGAGAAGCTCGAGTCGCGCACACCGAGTGCGGCCCCACCACCCCAACCGGAGCCGGGTTTCAATCCCTATCACATCGAGCGTTAGACACTTGAATGGGTCCGGGTGACTCTAAGCTGCGTCTTTGGCCGGACCCGGCTTGACCCGGTTTTTTTCATCCAGCAGCAGAATGACGGGTTTGAAGTTTTCGGCCTCCTGCGCGTCCATCCGGGCGTAGGCGCAGATAATCACGAGATCGCCGGGGTTTACGAGATGTGCCGCCGCGCCGTTGATGCCGATTTCGCCCGAGCCGCGCGGGCCGGGGATGGCGTAAGTGGTGAGGCGCGCGCCGTTGGTGATGTCGAGCACGTCCACCTGTTCGTGGGGAAGGATGCCGGAACGCTCCAGAAGGTCCATGTCGATGGTGATCGAGCCCTCATAATCCAGATCGGCGCGGGTGACGGTCGCGCGGTGGAGCTTGGCTTTGAGCATTGTCAGGATCATGATCTTTACTTTCCTTGCAAACGCTGTGTAATCTGGTCCTCTCGACCCTAAAAAGCAAGGAAAAACGGCCATGAGCAGCTATGACCCGAACAATGTCTTCGCGAAAATCCTGCGGGGCGAGATCCCGTGCGGCAAGGTTTACGAGGACGATTTCGTTCTGGCGTTCAACGATATCGCGCCGCAGGCGCCGGTGCATATTCTCGTGATCCCCAAGGGCGCGTATATTTCGCTTTCCGATTTCGGGGCCAAGGCCAGCGCCGAGGAGATCAAGGCATTCTTTGACGCGGTGGCGCGGATCGCGGAGGAAAAGGGGCTGGCGGGCGAGGGCTTCCGCACCATCACCAACACGGGCCTGAACGGCGGTCAGGAAGTGCCGCATTTCCACCTGCATATCCTTGGCGGGCGCAGGCTCGGACCGATGCTCACCAAGCTTGCGGCCTGAGCTTCGTTAATCCTCAGAGAATCCCGAAAAAAAATCCCCGGTTCTGAGGCCGGGGATAAGGTGATACAACCAACTACTCAAGTTTAATCAAGGAGGTAATTCCGGGGTCAGGGCCGCGGGCGGAAGGGGATTATGTTGCTATCCTCCTTCACCAATATACCGGCCATAACCGAAAGCATGTCTTCGGGAGCGATGTCTTCCTCATCCTCGTAGACGATGCTCGATTCCTGAATTTCGATCAGTTGGTCCACGATCAGGAACTGGCCCTGAAGCTGGATCAGCAGGATGTTGAGGATCGACGCTGCGTTGGTGTCGTAGATTTCGAGGCCTACGCGGGTCAAGTCCATATTGTCCATGAATTTTTCCATCTGGTCGGCCAGACGGGGAAGCATGGCCCTCAGCTTGGCCGTGCGGTGATCCGGGTTTGTCTCGGCCAGAGCGCAGAGGGGTCGAAACTCTTTAATTATTTTGTCGCTCAGGTTGCCCAGAAAGGCGAGGTCCAGCTCGCGGGTCTTTTCGTAACCGTAAATCTCCTTCGCGATGTTCGCGCAGCAGAGCAGGGCCATGTCGGGCTCCATCTCGCTGATGACGGTGTGAATTGAATGTTCGGCTTCGGCGTTCAAGGCGATCTGGCGGTTCAGGACGCCCTTGATGATGGTGGGAAGAAGGTACTCAGCGCGGAAAAGGGCGGGATTTTTAATGTCTCTGGTGCCCCTACTGCCATCGTCGTTCATATTTCGAATCTCCTATTCGTCGTCTCTTAACCTCTGATTTAAGGGGTAAAGGTAAAGAAGTTCTTAACGCGGATTAAATAGTTATAAGTCATTGATAATAAATAAAACTTTTTTCGATTTTTTGGATTTTCAGGGTGGGTTTCAGGGGCGGGGTTAACGAATTTTTACCTTCCGGGCGTTTTTAGGGCGCGAATCGATGGTAAAGTGCGGTTTTTCGGGGGGATGAGTATGGACGTTTCTTTTTCAGTTATTGAGCATGGAAGCGCGGATTATCTCGCGGCGGTTCAGCTGCGCGAGACAATTTTACGCGCGCCGCTGGGGCTGGTTTTTAGGCCTGACGAGTTGGCGGCGGAGAAGGATCACCTGCATATTGTCGGTGTGAGGGGCGAGCGTGTTTGCGCGTGCGCCGTTCTGGTGCCGGAGGGTGCGCAGATGAAAATGCAACGCGTGGCGGTCGCGGAGGATTTGCAAGGGCAGGGAATCGGCGGCGCGATGATGAAATTCTGCGAGCGTGTCGCCGCCGGTCTCGGCGCGGAAAAAGTTTACGTCCACGCGCGCGATACGGCCGTGCGGTTTTATGAAAAAAACCTGTATGTGGCGGTGGGGGAGATGTTCGACGAGGACGGAATTCCGCACCTCAAGATGTGGAAGCTGCTTTCAATCGCCTGAAATCCGCAGGTTTTCATTTTTCCTTTTACATGTCATAAAGATTGAGCAGAACAAAAGAGGACTCTTTATGGTCGCGCGGGTGCACACAGTGTCGTTTCAGGGGATCGAGGTGAAGCCCGTGGACGTGCAGGTGCAGATTTCCAACGGGCTGCCGGGATTTACCATCGTGGGGCTGCCGGACAAGGCGGTCGCGGAATCGCGGGAGCGGGTGCGCGCCGCTCTTCATGCCCTCGGGCTTTCGCTTCCGCCGAAGCGGCTCACCGTCAATCTCGCGCCCGCCGACCTGATGAAGGAGGGCAGCCATTTCGACTTGCCCATCGCCTTGGGCCTGCTGGCCGCGATGGGCGTCATTCCGAAGGCCGATCTTGAAGATTATGTGGTTTTGGGCGAATTATCGCTCGATGCCGGAATCCGGCGCGTTTCGGGCGTCCTGCCCGCCGCGATGCATGCAAACGAAAACAGCCGCAATTTGATCTGTCCGCAGGAGTGCGGCGGGGAGGCGGCATGGGCGGGGGAGATCGACATTCTCGCGCCCGGAAATTTGCTGCAGCTCGTCAACCATATCAAGGGTACGCAAGTGATGTCCCGGCCCGAGGCGAAGCTGCGGGACGAGCCGGGTTTCCGCGCCCCGGACCTTTCGGAGGTGCGGGGGCAAGAGACGGCCAAACGGGCGCTCGAAATTGCTGCGGCCGGAGCGCACAATTTACTGATGCTCGGGCCGCCGGGATCTGGGAAGTCGATGCTGGCGAGTTGCCTGCCCGGAATTCTGCCGCCGCTTTCGCCGCGCGAGGCGCTTGAGGTTTCGATGATTCATTCACTGGCGGGGGCGCTGCCTGCCGGAGGATTGCTGCGGCATCGGCCCTTCCGCAATCCGCATCATTCGGCTTCGCAGCCCGCTTTGATCGGCGGCGGGCACCGGGTGAGGCCGGGGGAAATTTCGCTGGCGCATCACGGGGTGCTGTTTTTGGACGAGTTGCCGGAGTTCGCGCGCGGGACGCTTGAATCTCTGCGGCAGCCTATGGAAACCGGGGACGCGCTGGTGGCGCGGGCGAACGCGCATATCCGCTATCCGGCGCGGTTCCAGCTGATCGCCGCGATGAATCCCTGCCGCTGCGGGTATCTGGGGGACCCGGAGCAGGAATGCACTAAGGCGCCGCGTTGCGGCGCGGATTATCAGGGGCGGCTTTCGGGGCCCTTGCTGGACCGGATTGACCTGCATGTCGATGTGGCGGCGGTCAGCGCGCTGGACTTACAAGCGCCGGGAGGCGGGGAAGCTTCGGCGGTCATCGCGGCGCGGGTCGCGGCGGCGCGGGCGATCCAGAAGGAGCGCTACGGCGCGTTCGGGGCCGAGATTCCGGGGGAAACCAACGCGGTGGCCAACGGGAAGGTGCTGGAGGCGGTCGCGCCGTTGGAGCCGGATGCCAAAAGTCTTATGAATCAGGCGGTTGAGCGCGGAAAACTCTCGGCCCGGGCCTATTACCGGCTTTTGCGGGTGGCCCGGACGATCGCCGACCTTTCGGGAGGGCCCGAGGTTCTGGGGCGGGCGCATGTCGCCGAGGCGCTGAGCTATCGGCGTATCCTTTTGAATTCATAAGTATTTTTTGAGTTTATAGCGGTTTTGAGGCTTGGCTTATTTGCCAAATACATAAAATTGTTTGTATTCAAGCGCACAGGCGGCATATAATTCATATGTATAATAATGTGCAGGGCTATTGGCTGCGGGGTGCGGTCGGGTCTTGCGGGTGTGATCTTAACGGCCGGTGATTTTAATGTCTGGATCTATTGTCGGTGTCGATTTAACTGCGCGGGAATCCGGGTATGACCGGAATCCTGACGGAATTTCCAATCATGACCGCGATATCATGCGTCGTGCCGAGTTCGAGATCGGCGATGACGTGGTGCAGTGGCGCCAGTTCCAGGTCCAGATGGGCGGGATGCCGCATAACCAGCAGATGAGCTTCACCGAGTCTCTGGTTCAAGGGAACGTGCGCGAGCAGACCTTTATGCAGATGCTGCGCCCGGAGGACTCCGCCAGCGGAAAGTATCGTGCCGACAAGATCGACACGAAGAGTCTTCAGCGTGACGTGGACAAGCCGATTACCGATGCGGCTCAGATTTCGCAAAAGGCCCATGAGGGTCTGGCCGACGTCAAGGAGAAGATCGGCAATTTCATGAATGACTGGAACCAGGCGAAGACCGAGGCTCTGGACGTCATCAAGGCGACAGCGGTCGATCAGGGTCTGGACCCGATGGTCGCCATGGATACGCTTATTCCCGACAGCGCGTCTACCAAGGGTACGGCCATGGCGTATGTCGCTGGGGAAGCCGCGTTCGGCGCCGGTACGCTGGCGACTATGGGTAAGGCTTCGTTCGTAGCCAACGAGGTCGGCGATGAGCGCAAGAAGTTGAGCCGCGCAGAGCAGGAGGCCCTGCTTGAGGAATCCCTGCGCCGTCTGCAATCGACCGCGCCACAAGACACCCGCGCGAGCGCTTCGGCGAGCGGCGGCGGAGCTCCGGCCATCAGCGCCGACGATCAGAGCGAGAATCACTGGCAGAATTTCGAGATGGACGATCTGGCCGAGTTTATTGCGGCCGATCCGATGCAGGAAGACGACTTCAAGCAGCTGGTCGATCTTGAGTACGATCTCGAAGAGAACGTCATTAACGGCAACCATGCCGATATCCGCGAATTTTATGGCAAAACAGGCGATCTCGTCGCCAAGGCTCAGGTCGAGGTGGACTCGGGCAATGATGCCGTGCGCAAGCTTGTCGAGGACGCCACTGTTGTCGAGGATGTCCGCACGGCGGCGCGTTTCGATGCGACCCATGTGAAGCTGGTCGGTGAGAACCTGACCGGGTTTTCCCGTGTGGCTACCGATCTGGATATGGACTCCCAGTCCGTTAAGACGGTTCTGGATCATGAGAAGCTCAATATGAATGCGCTTGAGATGCAGTTGACCATGGCGATCAACAATAAGCTCGATACCGGCATGAAGATGGCGATGTAGCCTGTGCTTTCAGTTTTTTTCAGGGGGCGCTCCGGCGCCCTTTGTTTTTTTGGGACTCTGCTTTAACCACTATTAAATTTTTTTAATCCATTTTGGGCGACGCAAGGGCATAAAGGCATTCTCTGAAAGCCTTCGATCTGCTAGACTTTTTGTGTGTTCGATATTATTTGTACGTTATTATTTTCTGAGTACTTTTCCTGCTACAGTATGTTTTAGTCATTCTATAAAGGCTATGGACTTTGAGCTCTTTCTATCCTCCTGATAAAGCCAAGGATTTTTCCGAATTCGCGTTGGGGCGGATCCGTGAGAACGGTCTTTTGCCCTCGCCGGAGAACTACGAATTGTGGTTTATTTACCGCGCAGGCGCCAACCCGGCCATGAATAAGGCCTTGGACGAGATGCTGGCCAAGGAAATCAAGCCGACCAACGAGATTTGCCTTTCCATATTCGATCAATTTCTGCGTGCGAACCGCGAGGACGAGCGCGTACGTTCGGCGGGCGATCAGATCAAGAAGACTATTGAGGAGGTCAATACCGCTGTGGGCTCCGTGCGGGAGTTCGCGACCGAGTATCACGACACGCTCGAAGACGTGCATGACAAGTTGAAGGAGGACAAGACCAAGGAAGAGGTCACCAAAATCCTCGGCCATGTCCTTGCCGATACGCGCGCGATGCTGGACCAGAACGAGCATCTTGAAGTGCTTCTCAAGGAGTCGGCGACGACGATGGAAAAGTTGCACCGCGACCTTGAAATCGCCCGTAAGGAGGCTCTGACCGACGCGCTGACCGGACTTTCAAACCGCAAGGCGTTTGATCAGGAAATCGATAAGATCGCCAAATCCGCCTGTGCTGCGGACGGGGAAGTTTTTACTCTTCTTTTGATGGATATAGACCATTTCAAAAGTTTCAACGACTCTTTCGGGCATCAGGTCGGCGATCAGGTGCTGCGCCTTGTGGCCAAGGCGCTCAAGGACGGGATCAAGGGTCGCGACGTGGCGGCGCGCTATGGCGGGGAGGAATTCGCGATCATCCTGCCGTTCACGAAGATGGATTCTGCGCTCAAGGTCGCGGAGTTTTTGCGTTTGAACGTGGCGAAGAAAGAAGTCGTGAACCGAATGAACGGGGAGCGGCTGGCGCGGATCACCATTTCCATCGGGGTGGCAGAATATGTTAAGTCTGAACCGATCGAGAATTTGATCTCCCGCGCCGACTCGGCGCTTTATGCGGCGAAGCATAACGGGCGCAACCAGGTCGCCGTGGCTCCGGTCTCTATGAACGCGGGCAGTCGGGCTTCGGGGTAGGGGCTTTTTCTTTTCCAGAATACCTCAATCTGTAGGCAGCGATTTGGTGTTGCGCCGCGCGGCCATATCCTGCACCTTGGCGCTTGTTCCCATGAGAATCGATTCACGAGCGTAAAGGTAAGGTTTATGACAGAGGCGCAGGTCCAAACCCGGCACGGTACAGCGGAGGCGGGTTATCTTGACGGGCTTAATGCCGAGCAGAGGCTGGCCGTTGAGACGCTGGACGGGCCGCTGCTGGTTCTGGCGGGGGCGGGGACGGGCAAGACGCGCGTCCTGACCACGCGGTTGGCGCATATTCTCAACACCCACAGGGCTTTTCCTTCGCAGATTCTGGCCGTTACGTTTACCAACAAGGCGGCGCAGGAGATGAAAGAGCGCGTGAGCGCCATCGGCGGGGGGCAGTCGGTCGAAGGCTGGTGGCTCGGCACCTTTCACGCGCTGGCCGCGCGGATGCTGCGGCGGCATGCGGAGCGCGTCGGGCTTGGCAGCAATTTCACGATTCTGGACCCGGACGATCAGGCGCGGCTGCTCAAGCCGCTCATGGAAGAGCGCGGGATCGATATCAAGAAATGGCCGCCGAAGGTGGTTCTGAGTTTTATCGAGCGTTGGAAGGACCGGGCGCTCGGGCCCGGGCAGGTCGAGGCGCAGGAGGTGCGGGAGGTCGCGGACGGTAAGCTGCCCGATCTTTACCGGGCCTATCAGGCGCGTCTTAAAGAAGTCAACGCGTGCGACTTCGGCGATCTTTTGCTGCATGTGATTTCGATTTTGCGCGACCCGGCGAATGCGAGCATCCTTGAGGATTATCACCGCAGATTCCGCTATATCCTGGTGGATGAGTATCAGGATACGAACGTGGCGCAATATCTCTGGCTGCGGCTGCTGGCGCAGGGGACGGGGAATATTTGCTGCGTCGGGGACGACGATCAGTCGATCTATGGATGGCGTGGGGCGGAGGTCGGAAATATTTTGCGGTTCGAGCGCGACTTTCCGGGGGCGAAGATCATCCGGCTGGAGCAGAATTACCGTTCCTCCAACACGATCCTCAAGGCCGCCGGGGCGGTCATTTCGCAAAATGCGGGGCGGCTGGGCAAGGAGTTGTGGTCCGAGCGCGGGGCCGGCGAGAAGGTCACCGTCTGCGGGCTGTGGGACAGCGAGGCGGAGGCGCGCTGGGTCGGGGAGCAGATTGAGCAGCTGCAGCGCCCGCGCAACGGGGAGCCGGGGGAAAAGCTGGGTCAGATGGCGGTTCTTTTGCGCACCGGGTTCCAAACACGGGAGTTCGAGGAGCGATTTATCAAGCTTGGCATTCCTTACCGCGTTGTGGGCGGGCCGCGCTTTTACGAGCGCATGGAGATCCGGGACGCGCTGGCCTATTTCCGCGTGACCGTTCAGCCCGCCGACGATCTTGCCTTGGAGCGGATTATTAACACGCCCAAGCGCGGTCTGGGCGACGCGACCGTGCAAGTGCTTTATCAGCACGGGCGGCGGCACGGCATTTCCTTGAATGCGGCGATCAGGGATTTGACTCAAACCGATGAACTGAAACCGAAAATCAAGGCGACGCTCGGTAAGCTGATGGATGATTTCGAGCGCTGGCGTTCTTTAATTTCTTCCGTGCCGCATGCGGAGCTGGCGGCGCAGATTCTTGATGAATCCGGTTATATGGAAATGTGGAAGCAGGATAAAACCCCCGAAGCGCCGGGGCGTATCGAAAATCTGCGCGAGTTGATCGGCGGGATGCAGGAATATACTTCCATGGCCGAGTTTCTGGAGCATGTCTCGCTGGTGCTGGAAAATCGCGAGGCGGGGAGCGGGGACGGCGTGACGATCATGACGCTGCACGGCGCGAAGGGGCTGGAATTCGATACGGTGTTTCTCGCCGGATGGGAGGAGGGACTTTTCCCCTCGCAGCGGACGATGGACGAGAACGGCATGAAAGGCTTGGAAGAAGAGCGGCGGTTGGCGTATGTCGGGATCACACGGGCGCGCAAGCGGGTGTTTATCTCGCATGCCTCGAACCGCCGGATTTACGGCAGCTGGGTTAGTGCCATTCCTTCGCGATTTGTGGACGAGTTGCCGCGCGAATTGATCGAGATTGTCTCGGAGACGGGCAATTACCAGATGGCCGGACGGTCGCAGCATTGGGACAGCAGCGGGATGAATCCGGCGCCGCTGCGGGCCAACGCCTTGCCCGCGAAGGGGGTGATTTCAGCCGAGGGTACTTTGTTTGTGCGCGGGGACCGGGTGTTTCACGACAAGTTCGGCTATGGGCGCGTGGTCAATATCGATGGTCACAAGCTCGACATCCTGTTCGATCAGGGCGGACAAAAACGTGTGATGGACAGTTTTCTAGAGAAGGCCTGATCGCTAGAAGTCCAGTTTCCCGGCGGCGACGATGCGGCCATAGCCGCCCGCTTGCGCCAGAATGATGATGCCGTCAACATCTTCCGTGGGTTTTGGGGCGATGCTTGAGATGGCATCGCCTTTCCATCCGCCGAGGTTGGTGTAGGTGATCGCCGCGTTGACATAGTGAATCTCTTTGCCGGAGTTTTCACCGGCGGAGATATTCTGCGTATGGGACTTTTTGAAGCCGAACATCCAGATGCGGAAATCGCCACTCACCGGGAAGTCAACCGAAGGCAGCATGAAGCGGATGAGGCTTTCATCCTTTTGTATTTCGATGGGCATCACAACTTGATTTTTGGCACGCAAGAGCGCCGTCGCAGCCTTGTCAATGTGAGACCCCACAAACGGGCTCAGGCCGTTTACAAGCATTTGCGGTGTGTAGACCTTCGGCGGGGTTTCGAGGCTGGCATATCCGTGCTGACGCACGTCGCAGAATTCATGGGAGAGCGTATCTTTCCATTCGTTCTGATTAAAATACGATACGTGACAGCTCATTGTTATGACGTTGTCTTGCGCCGAGAGTTCCTCAAGATATTTGTCGGCTGGCGGGCAGGAGGAGCAGCTCTGAGACGTGAACAGCTCAACGACCGTCAGGGGTGATTTTTTGTCATCGTTTTTCTTTTCGTCAGCCGAAGCCGGCGCGCTCGCCAGCGTTAGCAAAGCGCCGAGGGCCAGAAGGGGCAGTCGTTTCGTTTGTCTTTTCATTGCGCGTTCGTCCGTCACTGTGGTGTTTTTGGGCGGCTTAGCGTTTGAGATACGATTGCCACGCCTATCATAGAGTTAGATTAAAATTGCGCAAACTGCACGTTGTTTTTGAGGTTGGAATGGTCCATATTTGGGCCGTGGGCGCGCCAAAACGGAGAGAATTTGCGCATGATTAATAATTACACCGTGGCGACTGTCTTCGGAGGCACCGGATTTATCGGGCGGCAGGTCGTTCGGGAGCTCGCGTCGCGCGGGGTTATCGTTAAAGTCGCGACCCGCGTGCCGGAGAGCGCTTATTTTCTTAAGCCTTTCGGACGGGTGGGTCAGATCGTGCCGTTTGCCTGTCGTTACGATTCGCCCGAAAGCCTCGCGCAGGCCGTTAAAGGATCGGACCTGGTGGTTAATTGCGTTGGAATCCTGTTTGAGCGTGGCAAGAGCCGCACATTCCGCAGGGTGCATGTCGATCAACCTGCGGCCATAGCGCGCGCGTGCGCGGAGGCGGGCGTTTTGCGCTTTGTCCATATTTCTTCGCTCAGTTGTGATAAGGCTCAATCCGCGTATGCCAAGAGCAAGCTCGAAGGCGAGAAGGCGGTGTTCGCGAATTTTCCGCGTGCGACGATTTTGCGGCCAAGTGTCGTTTTCGGCTCAGAGGACCGTTTTTTCAATATGTTTGCGAAACTCTCGCGCTACCTGCCGTTCCTGCCGCTGATCGGCGGAGGGCATACGAAGCTGCAGCCCGTTTATGTCGGCGACGTCGCGGATGCCGTGATCGCCAGCCTTTATGCCGTGGGGGATGAGGCGGGTGGCGGCGTCGAGGGCGAGGTGTTTGAGCTTGGTGGGCCGGAGGTTTTGTCGTTCCGTGAAGTTTACGCGAAAATGTTTGTCCATACGGGGCGCAAGCGGCTTCTCGTTTCGGTTCCCTGGGGGCTGGCGAAGGTTCAGGCGTGGTTCATGCGTATCATGCCCGAACCGCTGTTGACCGCCGATCAGGTCGAGACGCTCAAGACCGATAATGTTGTCTCGAAAGGCATGAAGGGTTTTGCGGATTTGGGAATACTGCCGCGTTCGCTTGATTCGGTTTTGCCGGGGTATCTTGAAGTTTATAAGCCTGGCGGGCGTTTGGCCAAAGTTAAAGCCTAGGTTTTTCTCGCGTTCCGGTTTTTGTGTTTTATTGTTTTTGTATGATATACGGGTTTATTCCGCCTTGAGAGGGGAGCCGCCATGTTTTTGAGAGCCCTGTTTTTTGCCGTTTTGTTCGCGGTGGCCGCAAGCCAGCCGTTTGCAACGGCTTATGCCAGTCCCCAGCAGATTGTGGCCGTTGTTAATGAGGACGCGATTACACAAAAGGATCTGGACGACCGGATGAAGCTGATCATGGCGTCTTCGGGCATGCCCAATACGCCGGATATCCGCCGGAGGCTCGCGCCACAGGTGATCAATACGCTTATTGAAGAGCAAATTATGGTGCAGGAAGCGCAGAAGCTGAAAATTGACATTAAAGCTGAAGAGATCGAGAAAGGGTTTGCCAGTCTGGCCAAGCAGAACAAGATGAGCGCCGAAGATTTTAAGGCCATGCTTAAGCGGGGCGGCATTTCCACGCTTACCCTGCAAAACCAGATCAAGGCCCATCTGTCCTGGTCGCTTGTCGTGCAGAAGCGTTTGAGCCCGCGCGTGAATGTTACAGAGCGTGATGTCGATGACCTTTTGGGGAGAATGGCCAAGAATGTCGGGCGAAGCGAGTATCTGCTGGCTGAGATTTTTCTCCCTGTAGACACTGCTGATAACGAAGCCAAGGTGAAGCAGCTTGCGGGCAGCATGATGACGGAAATCAAGGCTGGCCGGGCGAGCTTTTATAAGCTGGCGCAGCAATTTTCTAAATCCGCCGGGTCGGCCAACGGCGGCGATCTTGGATGGGTTCAGGAAGATCAGGTGGCTAAGGAGCTTGCCGAGGCTCTTAAGGGTATGACCGTTAATCAGGTGAGTGAGCCGATCCGTTCGCCAAATGGTTACCATATCCTTTTTATTAGGGAACAACGGCAGCTGGCCAGTGAAAACCTGCCCAGCCGCGAAAAGGTTTTCACGATGCTGGGGCTTGAGCGTCTGGACCGGATGCAGCGCGGATATATGCTTGATCTTAAGGCTTCGGCCTTCATCGAAAACCGTGTCGAATCCTGATTTAGACATTGAGGCGCGCCGATTGAGGCTGGATTCTCTGCCGCCGCTGCGTGACGTTATTTCCGCGCATGGCCTGCAAGCGAAAAAATCCCTGGGCCAGAACTTTCTTCTTGACCAAAACATCACCGATAAAATCGTCCGGCTTTGCGGCATTTCCGAGGGGTTGAATGTTATCGAGATCGGGCCGGGGCCGGGGGGGCTGACGCGGAGTTTGCTGCGCTCGCCCGCCGCCGGAGTCTGGGCCGTGGAAGCGGATTTCCGGGCGGTTGCGGCGCTTTCGGATTTGAACAGTGCTGCGGCCGGTCGGCTGCATATTCTGGAGGGCGACGCCCTGTCGGTCGATGCGCGCGCCTTGTGTCCCGCGCCACGCGCGGTGATCGCCAATTTGCCCTATAACATCGCTACGCCGCTTTTGCTCGGTTGGTTGCAGCATTTATACGAGGATCAGGGCGCTTATGCGTTTCTGGCGCTGATGTTCCAAAAGGAAGTGGCGCAACGGATTTGCGCCGCGCCCTCGGGCAAGGCTTATGGGCGGTTGGCCGTCATTTCGCAGTGGCTGTGCGAGGCTAAAATTCTTGTCGAGCTGCCGCCCTCCGTGTTTACGCCGCCGCCGAAGGTGCGGTCCGCCGTGGTCAAGCTGGTTCCGCGCCAATTGCCCGCCGATTCGCCGCCGTTTGCGGCGGTGGAGCGGGTGACGGCGCTGGCGTTTCAGGGGCGGCGCAAGATGGTGCGCAGCAGCCTTGCGGCTTATGAGCCGCATTTCAAGGAGGCGGGAATCGACCCGCAGGCGCGGGCGGAGAACCTGAGCGTGGCGCAGTATATCAGGCTTGCGCAGCTTGGCGGCGATCCTGTATCCTGATTGTCATAAAAAAACTCATCGAAAAGGGTTGAGATTTGAAACGCGTCGGGGATATCAAAACGGCTTATCGGCCTTACTGGGTTTCGCAAAACCCGGATCTGATGTGCCTGCGGCGCAGCGAATTGCTGAAAACCGCTTGGGATGAGGCGGTGCAGAGCGCCGGGCCGGACAACACGATGCTGATTCTCATGGAAAGCCGGGGGATCGATATGCCCGGCGCGATCGTTCCGGCGGAGTATCTTTACGGGTTCCATCAGGCGTTCCCGCACCTCAGGCATCTGGCCCCGATTCATCATATTACGCGCGAAGAGCTGGCGCAGGATTTCGACCGGCTTAAAAAGATGCTTTGGGACGGGCATAACCTCGTGGTTCTGGACGATGCGGGGCATCCGGCGTTCGGGATCGCTAACTGGGGCTTTGCCATGGATCTGGAGGCGGACGCGCAGGGGCATTTGAAATTCCGGGGGGAGTTCGCGGATTACGCGTTTACCGGCAAGGCTTACGAATACAAACCCGATCCGGAGGCGCAGGAGCGGTTCAGGCGCGAGTTCGGGGACTGGGCGCCGCCGCCGCCGCCCGAGATGAGCGAGCGGGACGCGCGGATCGTGGCGGACATGGTTTCGCGGCTGGAACGGGCCGCGCCGGGGCGCGAGAGTTATTCCGAGGCCGTGCGGAGCGCGGCGGTTGATTTAAGCTAGCTCTTCTCAGTCAGAGTCTGTTTCGGACCAGTTTTTAATCATTCTCCTTATGAGATTTTTTGTATCCCTTGATGACTCTGCTTCCATCTTTCTTTGCAATACATCCAGCACATAGTCTTTTTGCGCAGCATTGTTATTGAGGCGCTTGGTTTGAGATTGGCTCAATTTAAAATTAATCCCTGATTTGATTAGGCTGTTTATCAGGTCAGCTGTGTCTCTTGCCGCTTTATCGTGTTTTCCTCTGATTATGCGTTCAATCAGAGCATCGGGAATTTTGGTCTTTTTCAACTCTGTTTTAAGAACCTGCAAAACTCCATCAAAATTATAGAATACGCCGGTAATTCTGGGGTCCTGAAGGCTGAGGACGATTAACTCCTGATCTTCCGAGCTGATTTGCTTTTTGCGGCCGTAGGAGAAGTCTCTAAGGTAATATTCGAATGCGTGAGATATTTTCTCGCTTTCGACTGAGGGATCGTCAAGCATTTCTGCCAAGGAGCTGTCGAGGGTTTCAGGTACCAAGGGCTCGTTCATATAGCTGCCCAACATTGCATTAAGGACGCTTTCGGTTGTGTCCTGCGTACCGCAGAAATTATTATTGCAAAGGTCTATTTTTCTACGCACGAACCCTGAACTTGCATACAGGTTGCCTCCCGACCCGCCGATTATCGGGGCCACAGTCAGAGGAGCCAAAAGCGGCTCGGCCTTCAAGCTTATGAACCCTGAGGCAGGTTCAAGTTCACCCTCGAAGTTTCTCATTAACAGTTCGATCTTCAAGAAGCTCTTGCGATTTCTCTGTATATTCCAGAAATCCTGAGATTTACTGCTACCTCCTGTTTCGCTGGCGATGGATAGTACTGCATCGGCTTCCGATATCTCTCCGTAGTCCTTTACAAGGCATTCGCCCTTAGCCATGCGGGCGCTTATGCCTTTAAGGGTCAGGGTGGTTCCGTTGTTTTCATAGCCTGTAAGGCCGACTTCTTCGCATGCCGTGCCTTTCTTTATGTAGAAGACAGCAGTTTGCGTGTTTTCGTTCAGGGTTCTGCCGTAGGTCAGGGGTTCCGCCACCATCACTTCCTTAGCGGCTGCGTTATACAGCAGTCTCTGGCAAATCGAGCCGCAGAGCATCTGCTTCACATCGCCTTTGCCCGATGTAGCTCCGTCATCTCCGAGCACAGCGATTGAATTAAACGTTGCGCTCACCGCCCGTAAAGGCACCTCGCTGTATTTTGCTTCGATGTATTTTTCCCAGACATCCCAGTCGATCCAGAAGGATTGTGCGCATCCGAGGCCCACAACGAGGATCAGGCTGACCAGCGGCGCAAATTTAATTCGCAAGCCTCTAACAAGTGGCGCGACTAAGCTGGCTTGCGTCAGGTATATGAAAAGCGTTGGGGCTATGATCAGGATCAATCCGGGCAGTATGCCAAGAAAGAGGCCAAAAATGACTAGTCCGGGGATGGCCAAGGCTACGAACGACAGGACGCCGAGAATAAAGAGGAATCCTATGTTGAGACCCCAACCGATGCTGGTGTTCATAAACCCTCGCGGAGGCCGCGCACGAATTCGGAGAGGCCGACCATGCGGCTGCGGCGGATGCGTTCGGCGTCGAGGATCAGCTGGGCCTTGGCGATGGCGGCGTTGATTTCCTCGTTCACGATCACGTAGTCATATTCCGAATAATGGGAGATTTCGTCGGCGGCCTTGGCCATGCGGCCCCGGATTTCGGCCTCGGTCTCGCGCGTGTCGCGGGAGCGGTGGCGCAGGCGTTTTTCCAGTTCCATGCGGCTGGGCGGGAGAATGAACACGGTCACGAGGTCTTCGCGCGCGATTTCGGAGAGTTGCTGGGTGCCCTGCCAGTCGATGTCGAAGATCACGTCCTTGCCCATTGCCAGAGCGTCTTCCACGGGCTGGCGGGGGGTGCCGTAGTAATTGTCGAAGACCTTGGCATGTTCGAGCATCTCGCCGTTATCGACCATGTCGCGGAAATCATCGTGAGTGACGAAGAAATAATCCTGGCCGTGGACCTCGCCCGCGCGGCGTTTGCGGGTCGTGACCGAGACGGAAATCGTCATGTCCGGGTTTCCGCCCAGAAGGGCGCGTGAAATCGTGGTTTTGCCTGCTCCAGAGGGGGAGGACAATACATACATCAATCCCCTGCGCTGAATTTGCTGCAAACGCCGCTCCTGTCTGCTGATTTTTTCCGCTTGTTCGCGTATAAAACTAGCGTCAGAGTTTTGTAAAGTCCATTTGAAATTACGGATTTTTCCATGGGCGTGAAAGCCAAGGGCCTTAAAACCATCGTCATCACCGGGGCGTCGAGCGGAATCGGCGCCGCGCTGGCGATCCATTACGCGGGGCCGGGGCGGGTTCTGGCGGTTCACGGGCGGGATGCCGCGCGGCTTCAGGCCGTGGCGCGGACTTGCCGGGAGAAAGGCGCAGAGGTTGAGATGTTCATCGGCGACACGACCGACCGGGCGGGGATGCAGGCATGGCTTGTGGATTTTGACTCACGATATCCGGTGGATCTGGTTTTTGCCAATGCCGGGATTTCAGCGGGGCCGGGGCCGCTGACTCTCGAAGACCCGGCGCAAGTGCGGCGCGTTTTCGATGTGAACCTGACGGGCGTTTTGAACACCATCGAGCCTTTGATCGGGGTTATGGCGGCGCGGGGGCGCGGGCATATCGGGATCATGAGTTCGCTGGCGGGGTTCAGGGGGTTTCCCGGCGCTCCGGCCTATTGCGCCTCCAAGGCGGCGGTGCGGCTTTACGGGGAGGCGCTGGTGGGCCCGCTGCGGGCGCAGGGGGTGGGGGTTCATGTGATCTGCCCCGGGTTTATCAAGAGCCCGATGACCGCGAAAAACCCCTTTCCGATGCCGTTTTTGATGGGCGCGGAGCGGGCCGCCGCCCTGATCGCGCGGGGTATCGAGCGGGGCCGGAGCCGGATCGCCTTTCCGTGGCCCGTCTGGGCCGGGGTGCGGGTTTTGGCCTGTTTGTCCGAGGGAATCGCCCAAAGGCTGCTCCGGAAGAGTCCTGCTAAACCCCGATAGGAGCATGATTTTTCCATACCCCTTGATTTTTTTTTGAAATCGTTCTAACTAAAAGGATAGTCTTATATATTTACATATCTAATTTACGATTATCGATTTACATAAAGCGTTTTTAATTACCAAAGCTTTTTTTTACTATTACGTTTACAAGGGTTTGTTTTAACTGGGTGAGTTAAGGGTTATAAAAATTATGGATGTTCAAGATATTGAAGAGAATGTCGATCTGGCCGTCGGTCTCCTGAAGGCTTTATCAAACGAAAAACGTCTGACCGTCATTTGTGAGCTCTACAAGGGCGAGAAAAGCGTCGGCGAGCTTGAGCGGATTGTGGGTTTGAGTCAGTCCGCGCTGTCGCAGCATCTTGCGCGTTTGCGCAAGGATAAGCTGGTTCGCACGCGCCGGGAAGCGCAAACGATTTATTATTCCCTCCAGAACGAGGCGACCAAGGAATTGCTCCGCTGCTTGTGCGATATCTATACTCCGCAGGACGGGCAGCGCCCGGATGTCGCTTTTTCCGAGGAGCCGGTCCGCAAAAAGGCCGCCAACGCTTAGGCGTTTTTGGGCGGTTTTGTTCCCGATTTTTCTGATGGTTTCGGTCAGGCCGCGTGTTTGCGCAGGCCGAAGGCTTTTGTTGCGGTCATGAACACGGTTTTGATGTCCAGATTTTCCAGTTTGTCTTCCTGAATAATCGTTACGTTCGCTCCGCGCGGCGCGTGTTTGACTGTGTTGCTCGCCCCTGAAAAGAGCGCGAGGGCTGGGCAGCCTGTGGCGGCAATGAGGTGCATGGGCCCGGTGTCGTTGCCTATGGCGCCTTGCGCCTTGCGGGCGAGGGCGGCGATCTGGAACAGGCTGGTACGGCCTGTGAGGTCGATGGCGGCGGGGCAAAGGGCTTGGATTCGCCGATTAATGTCCGCCTCGGCCGCCGTGCCGAGAAGAACAGTCCGGATGTTGCGTTTCGCCAGAAGATTTCCGATCGCGGCGTAGTTCTCGGCGGGCCAGCGTTTATGCGGATGCTGCGGGGCGCAGCCCGGTGCGAACAAGACATAAGCGGGGGGCAGGGAGAAGGCGGCGAGGTCTTCCTCTATCCATTGCAGATCGTCGATCTGAACGTCTTTGATTCCCGCCAGAGCCAATGTCTGCACGTGCCCGTCAAAGGCGTGGCCGGCGGAGCGTTCGGGTGAGAGGTTCGCGTGAGACGCGCCCTTGGCCGCGCCGACCCATTCGGGGCGCCGGGCTTTTGGGAACAGCCGGAAATACACAGACGTGCGGTCGTTGTTTTGCAGGTCGTATACGCGGGCGAAATTTCCGCGCAGCAATTTTGTGCGCAGCGAGAGCCAGCCGGGGATATTCAGGGCGCGGGGTTTCCGGTCGAGCCAAATCTCATCGAAATAGCCGCAGCGGCGGGCGAACTCCTCAAACGGTTTGGTCGTCAGAACGGTGATGTGCGCGTCGCTGTGAGCGCGGCGGATGGCCGCCATGGGGCCGAGCGCCTGGATGAAGTCGCCCAGCGCGCCCAGCTTGATGACGAGAATTTTTTCGGCCTTACTTCCCGCAGTCATAGTTCTTCTTTTCCGTACTCATTGTCATCCGAGTATCGTTTTATCGCAGCGCTTCGCTTCGGGCTTCAGCCGAAAGCCCGGCTTCTCTGGTTTTCGTTAAAATTTTCAAAAGGCTCTATGCGCATCGGGCTGCGGAGCTTTTCTTTCAAAATCTCGGCGTAGACGCCCAAGGTTTGCTCGGCCATTCTCTCTCGTGTGAAGTTGGCGGCGACGTGCGACATGGAGCGGGTCGCCAGAACGGCGCGTTGCATCGGGTTGAGGGACAGGGCCTCGTCGATGGCCTTGGCTAATGCGGCGGAGTCGCCGGGCGGCACCAGCCAGCCCGTCTGGCCACGCAGAATGGTTTCCTGCGCGCCGCCGTGGTCGGTGGCGACGACGGGGCGGCCCATGGCCTGTGCCTCTACGGGGATGCGGCCGAAGCCCTCCGGGTCGGTCGAGGCGGAGACGACGACGGTGCTGAGCATATAGGCGGCGGGCATGTCGTTGCAGTGATCGACGATGCGGATCTTGCTGCCCAGATTTTTGGCTGTGATGGTTTCCTCAAGCTCCTTGCGGTATTCGGTGCGGCCCTGATCCGCGCCGATCAGAAGGCAGAAGATATCTTCGCGCTCCAGCTTTTCGATCGCCTCGATGAGGATGTGGTGGCCCTTCCAGCGGGTGAGGCGGCCGGGCAGCATAATGATGTTCGCGCCCTCGGGGATGCGGAGTTCGCGGGAGAGGCTGATCAGGCGTTCGGCGGTCACGGCGGTCGGGTGGAAGCGCTCGATGGGGATGCCGCGCGGGATGACCCGGATTTTTGCGGGGTCCACGGCGTAGTTGTCCATCAGGTATTTCGCAACAAAATTGGAGATCGCGATGACGATTTCGCCCTGCGCGATGGAGCGGTTGTACATGCGCTTGGCCTCGCCGCTGATATTGTAGGGGGCGTGGCAGGTTGTGATGAAATGGGCGTCGGTGCCCTTGCAGGCCTTGAGGGCGCTCCAGGCCGGGGCGCGGCTGCGGGCGTGGACGATGTTGACCTTGTTCTGGCGGATGAGTTTTTGCAGACGGGCGATGTTGCGCCACATGATGACGGGGTTCTTGCTGTGGACGGGAAGATTGATATGAGTTGCGCCGATGCGCAGCAATTCAGGCACGCGGTAACCGCCGTTCGACACGACGATGGAGCGGGCGCCCGCGCGGACGATTTCGGCGGCGATGTCGATGCAGCCCTGTTCCGCGCCGCCCGCGCCGAGTTCGGGGATAATCTGCATAATGACAGGTTCGAAGGGTGCGGCGGTCATGGGCGCTTCTAAAATTGTTTATAAAATAACACGTTTTGCTGCGGTCTAATTTACATTCATTTTGCGTTTTAAACGCACTTCCGACTGGCCTGCGCGGGGCGGCTCGTCTAAGCTTACCGCTCCATGTATAAGGCGAATGAAGCTTTTAGGCAAGATTCTGTTGGGCAAGCGGTTGTTTTTGTACAATTATTTATGACGGTTAAAGAGCATGATCGAGCATCCCGAACCTTCGTATCTTGAGCGCCCCGGGCGGGGGCGGCTGGCGTATTTTTATTCTCCGGCGCAGGGGGAGGGCGCGGGCCTGCCGTGCGTGATGTTTCTGGGCGGGTTCCGGTCGGACATGGGGGGCAGCAAGGCCCTTTATCTTGAGGAATCCTGCCGGGCGCGGGGGCAGGGGTTCGTGCGGTTCGATTATACCGGGCACGGCTTGTCCGACGCGCGGTTCGAGGACGGATGCATCGGGGAGTGGCGCGACGACGCGCGGGATATTCTGGATCGGGTTGTGCCGGGATCGGTCGTTCTGGTCGGCTCCTCGATGGGGGGGTGGATTTCGCTGCTTCTTCTGCTGGAGCGGGCGGAGCGGGTCACGGGCGTCATCGGCATCGCCGCCGCGCCGGATTTCACGCTTTCGATCGAGAGCGAATTGCAGCCCGCGCAGCGGGCGGAGGTGGAGGCGCGCGGGATCATCGCCGTGCCCAGCGCCTATGGCGAGCCTTATATTATCACGCGCAAATTGATCGAGGACGGGCGCAAACAGTGCGTTCTGAACCGCACGCACCGGATCGGGGCGCCGATGACCCTTATTCACGGGAAGCGGGACGCGGACGTGCCGTGGCAAGCGGCGGAGGCCATAAAGACCCATTTCGAGGGGCCGCAGACCCGGATTCTCTATGTCGAGGACGGGGAGCACAGGCTTTCGCGGCCGGAGGATCTCGCCCTGATCGCCCGAGAGGTCGAGGCGATGTCGCGGGCCGTGGCGGCCTGAAATCTGATTACTTACGTTTGAATTTGTAGGAGCCGCCCTTTTTCTTTCCGGTGATTTCGTCCACCTCGTCGAATTTTTTGCCTCCCGAGCCCGATCCGCAGCACAGGCGTCTGAGGATCAGGAGGAGCGCGGCCCAGAAGGCGGCGACCACGACGGCCTGCTGCTGCATCAGGAAGGCGGCGAACCCGGCCGCATTGCCGACGATTTCACCCGTATTGGGGATGTTCGATGCGTCTTTTTGCACCTTGACCCGGATCATGGCGGTCCCGTCGTCAACGGGCTCTGCCGCGGGGGTGCCGGTTTGCGGCGGCTGTGCGCCTTCGGGTTGCGGGGCGGTCTCGGGCGCTTGCGCTTCGTTTTCAACGGGTTCTGCGGTCATGACCGGGGTCTGAGCGGCTTCGCCCTGTTCGATGAGGGTGTTCAGCTCCTTATTGACCTGCTGATGGCTGGCGGGGTCATATTTGGACCAGATCCAGCCGATATCCGCAAAATGGAAGCCCTTTTCCTGATTTTGGGTGAAATTATAGACGTCGTGGCCGATGGCCGCGATCAAGGGCAAAAAGGCGAGGAGGAGCAGGAGCTTGCGCATGTCAGGACCGTTTCAAATTAAATGATAGCCTGAGGATATTAACAATTATGAGCGGAAACGAAAAGGTGGGTTGAATTTTTACTCACACGCGGGTAGTGTCCGAGCCTAGAAATGCTGAATTACCCGGAAAGTCGCCGTTTTCGGGATGGAGAAGTGGCCGAGCGGTCGAAGGCGCACGCCTGGAAAGCGTGTAGGGGGCAACTCCTCGCAGGTTCGAATCCTGTCTTCTCCGCCATTATGCTTTGCCCTTCCCGAAAAGACGCCAGAGCCTTGAAGGGCAAGGCCATTTCCGG
>CAZOVG010000002.1:0-368135 GCA_964583335.1 uncultured Pseudobdellovibrionaceae bacterium
AACCTCGGGAGACTTCTCTCAGTTTGAAACACAACGCACACAACGCGGGCGGCGGATCTGTCGTCATTGCGAGGAGGCCGCAGGGCCGACGCGGCAATCTATCCAGAGGCATCCCGATATGAATCGCAAAGACGCGAAGACGCGAAGCTTTCTGTGGAACACGACGATTTTAAAGTTATGTCATTCCTGCGGAAGCAGGAACCTCGGGAGACTTCTCTCAGTTTGAAACACAACGGGCATAACGCGAGCGGCGGTCTTCTCAGTGATCAGGTCCCTGCTTTCGCAGGGATGACAAGGACGGGGCTAGGCGTCTTCTTCCTGCCGGGCGCGGAAACGGTCGAGGCCGATCTCGTCGAGTTCCTGCGCTTCCCGTTTCGCACGCGCCTGCGCTTGCTGTTTTTCCCGGTTTTCCTGAACGATCTCGATGCGGCGCAAATCCGCGTAGGCCTGACGCATATCGTCCTGCGCCACGATGATGCGGTTTTCGAGGCGGGCGATGGCGGCGTCGATCTCCTCCATCCTGATATCCACGGCCTTGGCGTAGGCGCCGAAGAAGCCCAGCATGTCCGCGCCCATTTCCTGAATCGTCTTGCGTTCGTGCGCGAATTCGTCGGTCAGCCTGCGTTTCTCGTTCGCCTGCTCCTCCGCCTGACGGTAAAGCTCGGCGAGGTATTTCTGTTTTTGTTCGATGGCGTGTTTGCGCACGCGGATCAGAGGTTTCAGATTGGCCATGGCTCAAGAGACAGAAAAAAGTTGAGATCAGACGATCTCGGGTTCGGACAATGAGTTTAGCGCGTCCTGCCCGTAATAGACAATCCTGCTATGGTCCTTCAGCGGCAGGCGGACCATTCCGCCGAGATTGACGACTTCGGCGGCGCGGCGTTTCCAGTCCTCGGCCTTATGGCCGTGCGCCACGGCGTGGTTGAAGACACTCAGGCTGCCGCGCACGAGCCCCTTGTCCCACAAGTCTGTATGGACGGCGACGCTGTTGGGGTTTTCCTTGCCCCGGAAATCCGCGCTTAGAATTTCGGTTTCGTACTGGGCCAAAACGTCCAGAACGTCGGCGATGAGACCGTCCACAACGGGGCCGCGCATACGGGGGCCGACAAGGCGGACCTGCGTGCCCTCGCCGCCGACCATCGTGAGCATCTCGCGCAGGGCCTCCTCCCCCTTCAGGGAGAGAGATTCAAATTTTTGGCCTTCGGTTGTGAGATGCGCAAGCCCGATCACCCCGGTTTCCGGGTTGCGGGCGATGACGGCCATGCCCGAACCGACGGTGACCGCGCCGAGCGCCGGATATTTGGATTGCGGCGAGGCGATGCCCGCCATGTTCATTTCGACGTGGACGGCCTGCCGCGCATCGAAGAGCTTGGCCGCGTTTTGGACGTACGGCGCAGGCGGCAGGTCCATCAGGGCCTTCAGCCACCCTTCGCGGTCTTTGTCATAGGCTGTGAATTTCAGGGACATCGCGCGCGCCTCACTCCATGCCCGAGGGCGCCGGTTCGGGCCGTGGCTCGCTCAGGCCGTCATAGGCCATATGCGGTGAGGAGGAGCCGGGGGTGCTCATGTTTTCCAGATTCACGATTTCGGCATGAAGTTTTGCCACCGCGTCCTTGCCGCCCTCGGCGCTGGCGCTCATGATTTCAGACATGTTGAGTTTGCCCCGGATCAGGCCCCGGTCCCACATCGCGGAATGAACGGCGACGGCGCTGATACCCGGTTTATCGCCGAAATCGGCGCTCAGGACCGTCACGTCGTAATCTTCGAGAATTTCCGCGACGTTATCGACGAACTCCGCCGCCAGATAACCGCCGATCAAGGGGCCGACCATGCGGACCTCCAGCGGTCCGCCGCCCTGCGCCACGCGGTCCATCATGGTGACGAGAGAGAGGCGGCTTTCCTCGCCGAGGTCAGTGCTTGCGCCGTCCTGCGCGAGGTGGGCAAGGCCCGTGGCCTTGGTGCGCGGGTTATGCACCGCGAGGCCCATGCAAGTGGCCAGATTTTCGGTGCCCAGCGCGGGGTATTTCGCGTCCGGCCCGGTGACGGCGGCCCATTCCATGCCGACCGCAGCGATGGTCTCGGGCGCGATGCGAGTCTTGGCGTCCGGCATGTACGCGCCCTTGGGCAGGCCGGCAAACGCCGCGATCCTCTCCGTTCCGCCTTCGATGTCGTCCAGTTTGACCGGCATGTTTTCCCGCGTTTTATTTACAAAACATTACATGTAGGACATATTCCGTTCATATATTTTTGGCATTATTAGACGTAATCCGCCACTAAAACTATGAGGTTTGGCCATGAACCGTGCAAAAAGAATATTTTTTATAGCTTTATCAATAGCTTATATAACCACTTTTAGCGTCCCTGCGCTGGCCGAAAGCGTGCCCGCGCCGCGCCCCGGCATGCAGAAACGCATCGACAATCTAAGCCCGGAGCAAAAGGCCAAAATTCAGGAGAAGAAAGAGATTTTCGAGAGCCTGCCGCCCGAGGAGCAAAAAGCCATCGTCGAGGAGGCCAAGAAGAAGGTCGCTAATTTCCAGAGTCTGACGCCCGAAGAAAAAAAGGCGGCCATCCATGAGGCGGCCGCCAAACGTTATGAGGGCATGAGCGAGGACCAAAAGGCGCAGGTGGACGCCAAGCGCGCGAAGGTCCAAAACGCCAAAGCCAAGTATGACAGTCTGAGCGAAGAGGAGAAGGCGCAGGTCAAAGCCAAGATCAAGGAGAAGCGTGCGGCGAATGGCGGTGGCCACGGCGATAAAGGCAAGCGGTTGAAAGAGAAGATGAAAAACCGGCAGGCGCAGTAACGTTTAGACCGTTTCATGAGGGGGCGCAGTGCGCCCTCTTTCTTTTTGCGGCTTTTACGACTTGATGCCCAGAATGGCGGCGAGCTTTGAGAAGCTGTCGTCGATGGTGGATGAGTCGTCTTTATTCTGCGTGAGGAAGGCTTCGAGCTGCGGGTAGAGGCGTACGGCCTCGTCCACCGCCGGATCGGTGCCGCGCCGGTATGCGCCGAGGCGGATGAGTTCGGCCATATCCTCGTAGGTCGAGATCACCTGTTTGGCCTTGCGGACCACGCCGTTCTGCCAGTCGCTGAAGACGTTCGGCATAGAGCGCGAGATGGATTTGAGGATGTCGATGGCAGGATAACGGCCCCGGTCGGCGATTTTGCGGTCCATCACGATATGCCCGTCCAATATCCCGCGTACCGAGTCGGAGATGGGCTCGTTGTGATCGTCGCCCTCCACGAGGACGGAGAACAGGCCCGTGATCGCCCCCTGCCCTGCCGTTCCGGCGCCCGCGCGTTCGAGCAAGCGGGCCAGTTCGCCAAAAGTTGTGGGCGGGTAGCCCTTGGAGGTGGGCGGTTCACCCGCCGAAAGACCGATCTCGCGCTGGGCCATCGCAAAGCGGGTGACAGAATCGATCAGGCAAAGCACCTGCCGCCCCTGATTGCGGAAATATTCGGCGACAGCCAGTGTAACGTAGGCGGCCTGACGGCGCATCAAAGCAGGCTCGTCGCCGGTCGCGACGATGACGACCGAACGCGCGAGGCCGTCCGGCCCCAGATCGTCCTCCAGAAATTCCTGAACCTCGCGGCCCCGCTCTCCGACCAGCCCGATCACCGAGACATCAGCCCCGGTATAACGAGCCATCATGGAGAGAAGCACGGATTTTCCTACGCCGGAGCCGGAGAATATCCCCATGCGCTGGCCCTGCCGGAGGGGCAGGAACGTGTTTACGGCGCGAACGCCGAGATCGAGTTGCGGGCCCAACCTTTGCCGTGCGTGGGCGGCGGGCGGACGGTTGCGCAACGGTATGCCCTGAAGCCCCTGAGGGAGGCCGCCCTTGCCGTCGATGGGTTCGGCCATGCCGTTTATGACCCGGCCCAGCCAAAAATCGGAAGGATTGACGATCGGCTCCTGTGCCTGAATCACCGCCTTGCAGCCGAGGCCGATGCCCTCCAGCGTGCCGAAGGGCATGAGAAGCGCCTGTTTGTCACGGAATCCGATGACCTCGCACGGAACGATTCGGCCATTTTCTGCCCGCAGATGAACAACCGAGCCGACGGCAAGGCGGTCGCTGACGCCCGCTATCTCGACCAGAAGGCCAAGAATCTTGGTCACCTGCCCATAGAATTCGGTCGTCGGCAGTCTTGCAATCGCGGCGGCGGCCTGTTCAGCCAGTCGGTCCATGGGAAATAAAACCTAAAAACAGGAGGTTAATCAATTAACGCCCGAGCCCAGCCATAGCTTAATGAAAGCAAGGGGTTCCCGACTTTGGGCATTCTATCAGCATTCCCACAAAAAGAGAAATGAGAGAATTTCAAGCCCAAACATGCACTTATAAAAAAAATTTAATGGTTTATAAATTTAGAAAAGATTTGTTAACCTTTTTAATATTTGTTAAGATATTGGTTAATAAAGTGACCACTTTATATCTTGCACTTTCGTTTTCAGGGGATCTTTTCATGCGTGTATTGTTAGTCGAAGACGACACCTCCACCGCCAAGAGCATTGAGCTTATGCTCAAGTCCGAAGGCTACATCGTTGACACCACCGATCTGGGCGAGGACGGCCTCGAGATCGGAAAGATCTACGATTACGATATTATCATTCTGGACCTCATGCTGCCGGACATGGACGGGTATGACGTTCTCAAGCAGCTTCGCGCCTCCAAGGTCGAGACGCCCATCCTGATCCTTTCGGGTCTGACGGAGTTGGACAACAAGATCAAGGGGCTGGGGTTCGGGGCCGACGACTACCTGACCAAGCCGTTCGACAAGCGCGAGCTGGTCGCCCGCATCCAGGCCATCGTCCGCCGTTCGCAGGGCCATTCGCAGAGCACGATCCAGACCGGAAAGATCAAGGTCAATCTCGACACCCGCACGGTGGAGGCAGACGGCAAGCCGCTGCACCTCACGGGCAAGGAGTATGGGATTCTGGAGCTTCTGTCGCTGCGCAAGGGCACGACGCTCACCAAGGAGATGTTCCTGAACCACCTTTACGGCGGTATGGACGAGCCGGAGGTGAAGATCATCGACGTGTTCATCTGCAAGCTTCGCAAGAAGCTGGCCGAATCCACGGACGGCAGCAACTATATCGAGACCGTCTGGGGGCGTGGATACGTGCTGCGCGATCCCGAAGCCGAGAAGGACAAGAAGGCGGCGAACGCCTAGGCGCTTGCGGCTCTTCGCGAAGCTTTCTATCAAACACGACGATCACAACGCACACAACGCGGGCGGCGGCTTTTTCCGTCATCCTAAGGCTAAGCCGAAGGATCTCGCTTGCGGCCTTAATCGATTGCTTCACCCGCCGGGGCGGGTTCGCAATGACGGGGTTTTCCTTGGCTGTCCTTCGGCTAAAAGCTGTAATCCCGCCATGAATCGCAAAGGCGCGAAGACTCCAAGCTTTCCGTGGAACACTGCGAATTTAAAGCTATGTCATTCCTGCGCAAGCAGGAACCTCGGGAGACCTCTCCCCTTTTGAAACACAACGCGCACAACCCCGGCGGCGGGGCGCTGGGGGCTTTCGTCCGGCGTTGACAGGTTTGGCCGCGCGGCGCATCATGCGGCATGGCTTTATTCCCGACCTTCGCGCGGGCCTTCTCTCGGCTCGACTCCTTCAATAACTGGATCAGGCTTTTCTGCATCCTGCTCACTTGCGCCTATGGTCTCTCGCTGGGCGCGGCGTATTTGTGGGTGTTCGACCTGTTCCGGCATTTCATCGTTCACTATGCGATGCTGGCGCTGTTGTTCGGGGCGCTGGCGGCGGCGCGCAAGATTTGGCCGTATGCGGCGCTGATGCTCGCCCTGACGGGGGTTTGCGGGTACGAGGTTTTGAGCCGGATCGACACTGTTCCGGCGCAGGAAGCCGAGGCGCTTGAGGGGGCTCACCTTCTCAAGGTCATCGTCTATAACCGCCATCACAGCCTGACCGAGCATCAGGCGATGGTGGATTTCATTCTGGCGGAGGAGCCGGATATCTTTTTCATCCTCGAAGCCAACGAGAGCCACGCGCAAACGCTGAAGACCGCGTTGGCGGACGCGTACCCGCACCAGTTCCTGATGCCCAAGGGGCATGCGTTCGGGATGGTGGCGGCGAGCAAGCATAAATTCACCCTCAAATGGGCGCCGAAGAGCCATCTGGTGGAGGGGCTGGAGGGCGTTCCGAATTTCATCATGCTGGTGAAAATCCAGCCGGAGGGGGCCAAGCCGGTCAAATTCTACGCCCTTCACGCGCCGCCGCCGATGCTGCCCGTCTTTTTCCGGCAACGCAACGCAGAGCTGGCGCATGTCGCGGCGCTGATCAACCAGCAGAACAAAAAGCCGACGGACAACGTGATTCTTCTGGGCGACTGGAACATCACCCCCTACTCGCCGTTTTTTGGACAATTACTGGCGGATACGGGGTTCAAGAACCAGACGACCGCGCCATACTTCCTGCCCAGCTGGCCGGCGCGGCTGCCTTCGGTTTTGCAGATTCCGATCGACCATATTTTGCACCGGGGCGGATTGACGCTGATCGAGAAGCGGTTGGGGCCGTCGCTGGGCTCGGATCATCACGCGGTGGTCGCCGTGTTCAAGATCGAGAATTGAGATTTCAGATGAAGTTCGAGGCGCATCTTCTTGGTCTGAATGCGAAGTGGTATCTTCTGGCCGCCGGGATTCTGGTTTTATGCTACGGCCTGTCGCATCTGGCGCGGTGGCACTGGACGCTCGACCTGCTCAGTCATTTCCAGGTGCAGTATGCGTTTTTCGGGCTGGTCTTCTTTGCGATCTTCGTCGTGCTGAAAATGCCGCTGGTCGCGCTTGTGATGCTGGCGGTGTTTGCCGGAGCGTTTTACGAAACGCGGGCGCCGCTTTCGCAATCGTGGCAATTTTCCCCGCCGCAACGAATCGAAACGGATCGAAGCAGGATTCGCGTCCTTCATTACAACAAATATTATTCCAACAAGCGGCATGACCAGATCACGCAGTTTCTTAAAAATAACGGTGAACCCTTTGATGTCGTTTTTCTTATGGAGGTTGAGCCGGACGATGCGAGGATTTTGCGCGAAGCGCTGGCCGACACGTACCCCTATTCCCTTCCGGCCGAGGGGATCGGGCCTGATTTTTCCTTGATTTTTTCTCTTCATGAGCTGCTTTCCAACGAACACCGGATGGTCGCGCCGGAGCACGTGCGGACGCGCGGGACGCGGTTTACGATCAAGCCCGAGGGATTCGACCAGCCGATCGCGCTTTATACGCTGCATACGCGCGTTCCTATTGCCGCGCGTGGGCAGTTCCGGCGGAATGCCGAGCTGTCGGGGATGTCGCAGTGGATCGCCGCCGATCCCTCCCCTTATAAAATCCTCGCGGGGGATTTCAACATCACGCCCTATTCGCCGTTTTTCGGCGATTTCGTCAGGGATTCGGGGCTGACCTATCAGACGTACGGGGTCTTTCCGCCGGGGACGTGGGTTTCGTTTTTCACCCTGCCGTTCCTTAAAATCCCCATCGACCATATGCTGGCTGGGCCGGGGATGCGGCTTCTGGAGCTGACGCCGGGGCCTGCGCGGGGATCGGACCACAATTCCCTTGTCGGGATTTTTTCGGTCTCACCGTGAAGGCACGGCTTTCTTTCCGTTCGCGGTTGTTTTAGGCTTGGCTTCATGGATCTGATCAAAAACAACCTTGCGAATATTCTTACCTGCGCGCGGATGGCGCTGCTGCCGTTCATGATCGCGCTGTTTTACGCCGAGGCGTCGTGGGGCGGGTTCGCGGCGCTGCTGTGTTTCGTTCTGTACGCGGTCTCGGCCATCACGGATTATTTCGATGGGTATGTCGCGCGGAAATACAATCAGGTCACGCCGCTCGGCACGTTTCTCGACCCCATCTCCGACAAGGTGTTCGTCACGAGCCTGCTGTTGCTTCTGGTCGCGTTCGGGCGGGTCGAGGGGCTCTGGATTTTGCTGGTACTGCTGATCTTCGCGCGGGAGTTTCTGGTTTCGGGGCTGCGGGAGTTTTTGGGGCCGAAGAACATCACCATGCCCGTCAGCTTCATGGCCAAGTGGAAGACCACGGCGCAGATGGTGGCGACGGGGTTCCTGATCCTCGGCCCGCACGCGCCTTATGCCCCCGAGATTGGGCTGTTTGCGCTTTCGGTTGCTACGCTGCTGACGGTGATTACGGGCGGGCAATATTTCCTCAAGGCGCTGCCGGTCCTGCTGGCGAAGGACGAGCCCTCAAGCGAGCCTTAAGAGTCCGGGTCGGGGCAAACGGGCTTTTATAACTTTTATCAACAACTTGCTGGGGATGATTTCGGGGAACGATCTGGACCGTACCGGGGAAATTGCGTAGCCTTTTTTTGTGCTAGGTCTTTATAAACTCGCCCGCCCGGTTCTGTTCAAGCTGGAACCCGAAAAAGCCCACCGGATGACCCTCAAGATCATGAAATCTGGGTTAATGCCGGTGCCGCCGCGAATCAAGGCACCAGAGCTTGAGCAGCAGATTTGGGGACTCACGTTCCCGAACCCTGTTGGCTTGGCCGCCGGATTCGACAAAAACGCCGAAGTGATCGGCCCCGCCCTGTCTTTGGGATTCGGCTTTACCGAGGTCGGCACCGTGACCCCGCGTCCGCAGGCCGGCAATCCGCCGCCGCGCGTGTTTCGTGACGTCAAGAGTCAGTCCATCATCAACCGTATGGGTTTTCCGAATGAAGGGCTGCGGGTATTCGAGGAAAACTTTGAGCGCTTCAAGCATGAAGAGGTTCCGCCGCCGGGCGTTGTGGGCATCAATATCGGCATGAACAAGGATCAGAAGGATCCGGCTGCCGACTACATCACCCTCATCAAATATTTCGCCAAGAAGGCGGATTATCTCACGGTCAACATTTCGTCCCCCAATACGCCGGGGTTGCGGAATCTACAAGATGAGGACACGCTGCGCGCGCTGCTCCAACAGCTGGTCGCGTCGCTCAATAACGCCGTGGGGGAATACCCGCCGCCGCCGCTGCTGGTCAAGCTTGCGCCTGATCTGACCGAAGAGCAGCAGGAGCAGATTGCGGGCGTTTTGCTGGAAACGGGTGTCAGCGGGATTGTTCTGACCAATACCACCGTTGCGCGCCCCGAGAGCCTGCCGCAGGCGTTCCGTTCTCATCCCGGGGGGCTGAGCGGGCCGCATTTGCGCAAGGCCTCAACCCAGATTATCCGAAACTTTTACAAGCTCACGAAGGGTAAGCTGCCGATCATCGGGGTTGGCGGCGTTTCGAACGGGCGCCATGCCTATGAAAAAATTCGGGCCGGGGCCTCGCTTGTGCAGCTCTATACCGGTCTGGTTTATCGCGGGCCGGAGGTCGCCCACTTGATCTGTCAGGAGCTTATGTCCTGTATGCGCAAGGACGGGCTGAGCAATATCAGCCGCGCGATCGGCGCGGATCATCGCAATTCCAACGGCGGAACGGAGAGCGCGGCATGATGAGACCCGAAGGCCGTGTCGGCAGCGAGCGCGGAGAGTCGGTTCCAACCGGGCGGACAGATGCGTTCATGCGCGGCGTGGCCGCGTCGATGTTCCTGATCTGCTGCGTCATGGTCGCGCTTTTGAGTTCGATTTCGGTCGAACTGGCGCTGTTCGTGTCTTCGGTCATCGTGGTCGGCTGCTTCTTCAACATGACGAACGAGCGCAAGGACGAGATCAGCACGGAGTTCATGGAAACCGTGCGGCATCTCTACCGCCGGGTGAGCGCGCTGGAAGGCACGGTTTCGCAGCACGGCTCCGATATTCAGGGGATGCGCGAGACGATGGAGGAGCAGAGCGCGGAGATCGGGCGGCACACCCCCGCGCGCAAAAGCGTTCTAGGGCTTAAGGATACTCTCGCCGAAGCTTCCGAGATCGTGCCGGCCTTTCTGAAACCCGCCGGAGAGATCCCCTCCCCCTCCAACGATTCGCGCGCGCCGCAGCCGCCCTCCGCCGAGACGCTTCATGTCCGCCGGACAGCGCACGTGGTGGCGAACGAGGATTTCTATGCCAATAGCGAGGCGCTGACCGATATGGCGGTGCGGGAGTTGCTGCACCATGCCGTGCGCAGCCGCCAGATCGATATTTTCCTTCAACCGATCGTGCGCCTGCCGCAGCGGCAGACGAATTTCTACGAGCTGTTCGCGCGTATCCGGGCGAAGGCCGGGCTTTACCTGCCCGCGCAGCGTTACATGGAGTTGGCGGTCGAGGAGCGGCTGATGGAGTCCATCGACAATCTGCTGCTGCTGGAATGTCTTAAGGTCTTGCAGGTCAATTACGAGAGCGAAAAAATTTCGACCTATTTCATCAATATCAAGCCCTCTACGCTGCGGAACGCGGATTTCATGGACGACCTTTTGAAATTCATCGCGCAGAACAAGCGGATGGCGCCCTCTCTCGTCTTCGAGATGAAGCAGGCAGATTTCGAGAATCTCTCCAGCGGGGAGCGGCTCATTCTGGATGGGATGACCAAGCTGGGCTGCCGGTTCTCTCTGGACCATGTTAGCGAGCTGCCGGAGGATATCCTCACCCTTTACCAGCGTAATGTCCGGTTCATCAAAATTCCGGCGCGGCGGTTCCTCGGCAAGGAGGAAGGCTATGCGGATTTCGCGCATATGGTGCGGCGGAAACGGCGTCTGGAGGTCAACGGGATCGAGGTCATCATCGACCGGGTGGAGAGCGAGCCGGAGTTGCTGGAGCTTCTGGATTACGAGGTGAATTTCGGGCAGGGGTTCCTGTTCGGGCGGCCCGATCTCGAAGGCGTCTATAAATTTCGCAGAAGCGCCTAAGGCATCACATTTTTCAATTCATACGTGACTTTGCGCGACGGGGCGCTAGAATAGCCGCGTATCATATTCCGATGTCTTTGACGCGATCTAAGGGTGTTTGCATGAACCGGGCTACTTCTTTTTTCCTTCTTCCCCTTCTGGCTTTTTTGCTGAGCGCGCTTCCGGGCGCTTCCGCCCATGCGGACGAAAAACCGCCGAGCGGGCCGCAATACGCCATCGCGCTGCATGGAAAGCCGAAATATCCGGCGGATTTCAAGCATCTGGATTACGTCAACCCGGACGCGCCCAAGGGCGGGACGCTGCGGGTCGGGTCGGTCGGGACGTTCGATTCCCTCAATCCGTTTCTTTCCAAGGGGGTTTCGGCCGCCGGGCTTATACCCATGAGAAGCTATCTCGTCTATGAGAGCCTGATGCAGAACGGTTTGGACGAGCCGTTCACGCTTTACGGAATTATCGCCAAGTCGATCGAGATGCCCGAAGACCGTGGATGGGTGCGGTTCGAGTTGCGTGAGGAAGCGAAGTGGAATGACGGCGTTCCGATCTCCGCCGACGACGTGGTGTGGACGTTCGAAACCCTGACGACCAAGGGCGAGCCGTTCTTCAAGGCCTACTGGGGCGACGTGGAAAGCGTGACGGCGGACGGGCCGAAGACCGTGACCTTCAAATTCAAGGTCAAGGGCAACGCCGAGCTGCCGCTGATCATCGCGGAAATGGCGGTGCTGCCGAAACATTACTGGACCGCCGAGGGCCGGAATTTCGCGGATTCAAGCTCCCTGACACCGCCGCTGACCAGCGGGCCTTACACATTCGGGAAAATCAACGCGCCGCGTTCCATCGAATATGTACGCAACCCGAACTGGTGGGGCAAGGACCTGCCGTTCTTCAAGGGCATGAATAATTTCGACCGGATCGTGTTCGATTATTATATGGACGAGAAGGTCGCGCATCAGGCGTTTCTGTCGGGTGAGTTCGATTACAAGCTGGAGAATAACGAGCATCTGTGGCAGACGACCTATGACGTGCCCGCCGTGAAGGATGGGCGACTGATCAAGGAGTTGATCGGCAACAAGCGTCCGGCGGGGATGCAGGCCTTCGCCTATAACACGCGTCGCCCGGTGTTCGCGGACGTGAAGGTGCGCGAAGCTTTGGCCTATGCGCTTGATTTCGAATGGTCGAACAAGCAGCTCGCGTTCGGGGCCTATAAGCGCACGAACAGCTATTTCGCCAATTCGGAGCTGGCGTCGTCGGGCCTGCCGAGCGCGGAAGAGCTTAAAATCCTTGAGCCGTTCCGGGGGAAAATCCCCGAGGAGGTGTTCACGACCGAATACAAGGCCCCGGTGACGGACGGTTCGGGCAACGCGCGGGCGAACCTGAAGAAGGCGGCGGACATGCTGGAAGCCGCCGGTTACGTGATGGGCCCCGACAAGGTGCGCGTCAAGCAGACGGAAAAGGGTCCGGTGAAGCTGGAGTTCGAGATTCTTCTGAACAGCGTGGCGTTCGAGCGTTGGACGCAGCCCTTTATCCAGAATCTCGCACGGATGGGCGTCAAGGCGAAGATCCGCACGCTGGTTGACGCCGCGCAGTATCAGAACCGCCTGATGGAATATGATTTCGACATGATCGTGCATACGATCGGGCAGTCGGATTCGCCGGGGAACGAGCAGCGCGATTTCTGGGGTTCGGACAAGGTCGATATCCCGGGGGCCCGCAATTATATGGCGGTCAAGGACCCGGTGGTTGACGAGATCGTCACGCAGCTGATCCATGCGACCTCGCGCGAGGATCTGATCACCAAGACGCGGGCGCTAGACCGGGTTCTGCTGTGGAACCATTACGTGATTCCGATGTGGCATTACGACAAGTGGCGCATGGCTTACTGGAAAAAGCTCAAGCGGCCGGAGACGCTTTCGTGGATCGACCCGCTGGTTGTACAGAGCTGGTGGATCGACCCGGCGGCGCAAGACGCAGGGACAAAGACCACGCCATGACGCAGCCGCGCCTTGCCATCGCCATTCCGGCCCGTTACGGCTCCTCACGGTTTCCGGGGAAGCCTCTGGCCGAGATCGCGGGGCGTTCGATGCTGGGGCGGGTCGTCGATCTGGCCAAACGCGCGGTGGTGGTGAGCGGCATTCCCGACGTCGCGCTGTTCGTGACCAGCGAGGACAGGCGGATCGCCGCGCATGCGGAAGAACTCGGCGTGACCTGCATCATGACGCCCGAGACGTGCGCGACGGGTTCGGACCGGGTTCTGGCGGCGCTGCGGCAACTCGATCACTGGCCGGATTTCGTCATCAATCTTCAGGGCGACGCGCCGTTCACGCCGCCCGCCGTTTTGCGCACCATGTTCGAGGCGTTCGTCGCGAGGCCGGATTCGCAGGTTATTACACCCGCGCAGACATTGAGTTGGGGCGATCTGGACCGCCTGCGCAATTCCAAAAAGAAGACGCCGTTCAGCGGCACGACCGTGACGGTGGATCAGGCCGGGCGGGCGCTGTGGTTTTCCAAAAACATCATTCCCGCCATCCGGGACGAGGAGAAGCTGCGCGCGCGCTCTCCACTTTCTCCGGTCCGCCAGCATCTGGGGCTTTACGGGTTCCGCACGGACGTGCTGGAGACATTCTGCTCCCTGCCCCAGGGGGTTTACGAACAGCTTGAAGGGCTGGAGCAGCTGCGCATGATCGAGAACGGGATCGCCGTTCAGGTCGTGGAGGTCAGCCTGCCCGAGGGCGAACTGCATCCGGGCATCGACACGCCGGAAGACCTCAAGCGGGCCGAGAAATTCATCAAGGCGAAGGGTGAGCCGCTGTCATGAGCGGGGCCGAAAGAACACTTATCGTCGCGCGGCACGGCAATACGTTCGGCCCCGGCGATACGCCGACGCGCGTCGGGGCGCGGACGGACCTTGCGCTGGCCGAGTCGGGCGTGCAGCAGGCGCGGCTGATGGGCACGTATCTGCGGGCCCAAGGAATTTTGCCGGAGGAGGTCTACGCCTCCCCCCTCAAGCGGACGCAGGAGACGGCGCGAATCGTCCTCAAGGCCTGCGGGCTCGACCTGCGGATCCAGACTCTGGAGATGCTGCGCGAGGTCGATTACGGACCGGACGAAAACCAGACCGAGGAGACCGTCATCGCCCGAATCGGGGCGCAGGCCCTTAAGGACTGGGACGAGCGGGCCGTTGTGCCCCCCAGCTGGCTGGCCGATCCGGCGCGGATGACCGCCGACTGGATTTCCCTTTCTCAAGATATTGAAAAATCAAGAAAAAATGTGTTTCTGGCTGTTACATCCAACGGCGTGGCCCGCTTCGCCCCCGCGATCACCGGGGATTTCGAGGGGTTTCGCGCCCGGTTCGACCTGAAGCTGAAAACCGGGGCGTACGGGGTTTTCAAATATGAGGGCGGGCGCTGGTTTGCGGAAAGCTGGAACGTCCGGCCCGGCCATTAGGGAAAATAAGGAAAAAATTCCAGAAAAAAGTTTGCCAAGGGGGGGCAAAAAGGAGTAGTTTTAGGGTACGTGAGAGCTAAAAATAGCCCACGATAAAAAATATAAAACAACTGTGATAATAGTTGGGGTTGAATCAAAATGGTACCAGAAGAGATTTACGCCGTAAGTGCGTCTTCTTCAAAGTTTCAATATTCTCATCCGTTGAGCCATTCCACCGTCGATGACGGCGCCTTGCGTGCGCGTCTGGCTTACGATCTTATGTCTTTCATGCGCCGGGCCGACTGCCCCTACTTCCTGAACCCCGACTCGCTGCACGGTTTCGATCCGCACGAGAGCGACGACGAGGTGGATATCCTGATCGTTGACGGGTTCTACAAGGAAGCCGAGATTATGATCTCCGCCCGTCTGGCCGCCAACCCGGACGATGAAAAATCCCAATTCCAGAAGGCGTTCATCACGCACCTGCGCGACCAGTACGCCAAGCTTCTGGTGCGCGAGGAGCGCGTTCTTCGCAACGACCCGTATAATGTGAATGCCCTTGTTAACAAGGGCTTCGCGCTGGCCAACCTCGGCCGCGAGCAGGAAGCGATTTCGGTTTTGGATCAGGCTTTGGCCGTTGATCCCGAAAATCTGCTGGCTCTGGGCAGCAAGGCTTACATCGCCAAGAATCTGGGGCAGGACGAGCTGCGCGAGCGCAGCCTCACCGACGCCTACAACGTCACGGCCCGCCGCCGCATGGCCGAGATGGAACGCCGCGAGGCCGAGATTTTGAAGGACTTCGGCGCCTTCTTCCTTGAGAAGGACGCGCCGTCGGCGTTCGACGAATTTAATCTGCGCAGTGCAGAGGGTTACACATCCGTCCACTAAATGAGACGGAGATAAATATAACCGCACAAAAAGGCATGGCACACTCCTGAAAAGTGCGTGGACTTGGCAACCATAGCCTCCTATGATCGGGGCTATGGTTTTTTATATCCTCAAACGCCTGCTGCTTATGATCCCGACGATCTTCGGGATCCTTCTGATCAGCTTCGTCATTATCCAGTTCGTGCCCGGCGGGCCGGTCGAGAAGATGATCGCCCAGCTTCAGGGGCACGACACCTCCGCCACCGCGCGCTTTTCGGGCGGCGGGCCGGGCGACGTGGCCGGAGCGGCGGGCGGCGCCTCCGCCGGGGCGGGCAGCAGCTATCGCGGGGCGCAAGGTCTGGACCCCGAATTCATTAAGGATCTTGAGAAAATGTACGGGTTCGACAAGCCCGCGCACGAGCGTTTCGTCCTGATGGTCGGGAACTACCTGACCTTCAATCTGGGGGAGAGCTATTACCGCGACGTGGACGTGTTCTCGCTGATCCTTGAGAAAATGCCGGTCTCGATTTCGCTGGGGTTCTGGACGCTTCTGATCATCTACACGATCTCCATCCCGCTCGGCATCCGCAAGGCGGTGAAGGACGGGTCGGCGTTCGACGTGTGGACCAGCGCGGTGATCTTCATAGGGTATTCCATCCCCTCCTTCGTTCTGGGGGTCTTGCTGATCGTTCTGTTCGCGGGCGGGGTGTGGGACTTCTTCCCGCTGCGGGGCCTGACCTCCGACAACTGGGAGGAGTTGAGCCTGACGGGCAAGATCCTCGATTATCTCTGGCATCTGGTGCTGCCCATCACGGCGATGGTGATCGGCGGTTTCGCGGTCAAGACGATGCTCACCAAAAACTCGTTCATGGACGAGATCGGCAAGCAATACGTGCTGACGGCCCGCGCCAAGGGGCTGGAGGAGAACCGGGTGCTTTACGGGCATGTGTTCCGCAACGCCATGCTGATCGTGATCGCCGGGTTTCCGGCGGCGTTCGTGGCGATCTTCTTTACCGGGAACATGCTGATCGAGATTATCTTCTCGCTCGATGGGATGGGGCAGCTCGGCTACAAGAGCATCGTGGACCGGGATTATCCGGTGGTGCTGGGCAATCTCTATATTTTCAGCCTGATCGGGCTGGTCGTGCATCTGGTGCGCGATCTGGTTTATGTGTGGGTCGATCCGCGCATCGACTTTACCTCTCAGAAGCATTGAGGTTTCCCCCACGATGCACGAGCGGCAGGCGACTCTGGGCGGCTTTGCGGCGATCCTGTTGTGGTCGTTCACGCCGCTTCTGGTCAATCTGACCGCCGAGGTTCCGGCGCTTCTTTATCTGTGTCTTGCGAATTGCTGCTCGTTTTCGGTTTTGGCCACGCGCTGGGTCAGGAAGCGCACGAACCCCCTGCCCTATTTCACCGGGAACCCCAAGGTTCTGCTGTGGACGATGTTCGGGCTGGGGTTTCAGTCGATGTGCCTTGTATACGCCATCCGCATGATCCCGGTGGCGGAGGCGAGCCTGATCAACTATCTCTGGCCGATGCTCACCGTGCTGGCGGTCTCCGCGCTGCCGGGGCATAAATTCCGGCCCGAATATATCGTTGGGGCCATTATCGGCTTCGGCGGGGCGGCCCTGCTGGTGCTCAAGCCCGGAACGCTGATCCCCGATCTAGCGCCCGGGCATCTGGTCGCGTTTACGGGCGCGGCGGCGTGGGCGGTCTATTCCGCCGGGACGCGGACCATGAAGCGGCATCCGGGGGATTTCAACACGGCGGGGTTCCTGTGCAACGCCATCCTGCTGTTTACGGCGCATCTGGCGCTTGAGCCGGGCTGGACGTTCGACTGGACGATCGGGTGGCTGATCCTGCTTCAGGGCAGCATCTCGGGCATCGCCTATCTACTGTGGGATTCGGCGATGAAGCACGGGCACGCGCAGATCGTCGGGGTGGCGTCCAATTCCATGCCGGTTCTGTCCACGGTTTACCTGATCGCGTTCGGGCAGGTTCTGTTTAACTGGACGATTTTGACCTCGGCGTTCCTTGTTCTGGGGGGAACCCTGATCGCCTCGCAGGAAAAGTTGCGTGCGCTCTTTACGAAACGCCGCCGGACGCTACAATGAGCGGGATCAATTCAAGGGCCGAGTCATGAACCTTACCCCCATCACCCGCAGAAGGCTGGCGCAGTTCCGGGCGAACAAGCGCGGGTATTGGAGCTTCTGGATCTTCATGACCTTCCTTATCATCGCGCTGGGCGCGGAGTTCGTCGCGAACGACCGGCCGCTGGTGGTGCAGACGGGCGGCAAGACCTATTTCCCGGTGCTGTTTTTCTATCCCGAGACCGCGTTCGGCGGAGAATTTGAAACCGAGGCGGATTACCGCGATTCGTACGTGCGGGAGCTGATCCAGGGGGCGGACGGGTCGAAGGGCTGGATGCTCTGGCCGCCGATTCCCTACAGCTTCGATACGATCAATTACGAGCTGTCCGCTCCGCCGCCGACGCCGCCGTTTTTCGGGGGGAACCTTCTGGGCACCGACGATCAGGGGCGTGATGTGGCCGCGCGGGTGATTTACGGGTTCCGGCTGTCCGTTATGTTCGGCTTGATCCTGACGGTCATCAGTTCGATCATCGGGATCACGGCGGGCGCGATTCAGGGTTATTACGGGGGCATGACCGACCTTGTGATGCAGCGGACGCTCGAGGTCTGGGGCAGCATGCCGAGCCTTTACATCCTCATTATCTTCGCGGCGCTGTTCCCGCCGGGGTTCTGGACGCTTTTGTTCATCCTGCTGCTGTTCTCGTGGCTTGCGTTGGTCGATGTCGTCCGGGCAGAGTTCTTGAGGGCGCGGAATTTCGATTACGTGCGGGCCGCCGCCGCGCTGGGCGTTTCCAACCCGGTCATCATGTGGCGGCACGTTCTGCCCAACGCGATGGTGGCGACGGTGACGCTGATGCCGTTCATCCTGACTTCCTCCATCACGCAACTGACGGCGCTGGATTTCCTCGGGCTGGGCCTGCCGCCGGGCAGCGCGTCGTTGGGCGAGTTGCTGTTGCAGGGGAAGAACAACCTTTCGGCCCCGTGGCTTGGGTTCACGGCGTTTTTCTCGCTGGCGATCATCCTGATCCTGCTGAATTTCATCGGGGAAGCGGTGCGGGACGCGTTCGACCCCCGCAAAACCGGTTTATAGAGGCCTTTCATGCCCGTACGCAACGCCATCGCCGACCTTAAAGACGAGCTGACCGAATACCGGCGGCAGATGCACCAGAACCCACAAACCTCGTTCGAGGAAGTGTTCGCGAGCACGCTGGTCTGCCACAAGCTTTCGGAATGGGGAATCCCGTTCGAGCGCGGGCTTGGCAAGACGGGCGTCGTGGCCACGCTGCGCGGCTCGAAGCATGATTCCGGGCGCTCGATCGGGCTGCGGGCGGACATGGACGCGCTGGACATTCCCGAGGAAGGCGATAAGGCCTGGCTGTCGCGCATCCCCGGAAAGATGCACGGGTGCGGGCATGACGGGCATACGGCCATGCTGCTGGGCGCGGCGAAATACCTTAAGGACAATCCGCATTTCAACGGGACGGTTCATCTGATCTTTCAGCCCGCCGAAGAAACGGGCGAAGGCGCGAAGGCGATGATGAAAGACGGGCTGTTCGAGCGTTTCCCGTGCCATGCGGTCTACGGGCTGCATAACTGGCCGTATACGCCGCTGGGGCATGTCGAGGTCAACCGGGCGGCCGCGATGGCGAACGTTGATTGTTTCCGCGTCACGATCACCGGGCGCGGCGGTCATGCCTCCAAGCCGCATACGACCGTGGACCCGATCGTGATTGCGGCGGAGATCATCACCACGCTTCAGACCATCATCAGCCGGGGGAAGGACCCGTTCGAGCCTGCGGTTCTGAGCGTCACCAACATTAACGGCGGGACGGGCGCGTTCAACGTCACGCCCTCCTCCATCACCTTTACGGGCACGGTGCGGACCTATTGCGACGCGCTGCGGGAGAAAATCCGCTGCCGGACGCTGGAGATCGCGGAGGGGATCGCCGGGGGCTTCGGCGCGAAGGTGGATTACGAATACGATTTCGTCATCGACGCCACGATCAACGACCGGGAACAGGCGGAATTTTGTGCTTCGGTCGCGGCTGCGGTGGTCGGAGAGGCGCAGGTCGATCTCGACGCGCCGCCCTCGATGGGCGGGGAGGATTTCGGCTCCATGCTCAAGGAGCGGCCCGGGGCCTATATCAAGATGGGGCAGGCCGTGGCCGGAGAGCCTCAAAACCCCTGCAGCCGGGGCCTGCACAACGCGCACTATGATTTCAACGACGATCTGATCCCGCTTGGCGTGGAATACTGGGTGAAGCTGGTGGAAAGCGCCCTTCCCCTGAAATAGCCTCGGCTGAGCCGCGCAAGCGGGCATTCCTCGCCGTCATTCTGAGGCGAAGCCGGAGGATCCCGAGAACCGCAAACAGAGATCCTTCGCTGCGCTCAGGATGACTGGACGGGGTTGTTCGTCATTTCGAGAAGGCCGGAATCCACGGTCGGCGTCTGGCTGGATCCCCGCTTTCGCGGGGATGCCGTTGCTATTTTAGCCCTCCGCCCGAAAAGCATCCCCGTGTAAACGGGGATCCAAACCGTCCCTACTGGATCCCTGCTTACGCAGGGATGACAAGGACGGGGTGCGGGGCGGTTCCGCGTCCTTTATTCCGGTCGTTTTAGCCCCCATTTCAATAATTCATTGACAAGGGGCGGCGGGATGTGGTGTTGATACGGGCATGAACACGATGAATACACCATCGCTGCCACGACGACGACCGCGCTAAGCGCCTGCGGGGGCCCAGCCTCGCGTCTGTTTTCCGGAATTTCATCCCTTTAGAAGCATGAACCGCCTGAGCCGGACAGGAATTTAGAATTTTCCAAAGATAACCGATTGCAGGACCATCCGTTTTTGGGCATGGTTAAGGCTCTGCCAGAGCCGGGGCAAGAATTTGGAAACAAAGGATAATTACAAACAAAAACCGCTTACAACCGGACGAATTCGAAAGACACCGTTATGAAGAAAATCGCACTCGATAAAGTATGCTCCGTCACCAAGAACCTCGCGCTCAAACATGTCGAGACGATCATCGACAAGCCGGGTCTGCAACTGCCCTGTACGATGGGGACGGTTCTGGCGGCCGAAGTGCTGGAAGACAAGTCGGTCTATAACGAGATCGAGCTGCCTTCGGGGCGGATGTCGAAAATCAAGAAGGGCGATATGCTCGCCGTGGCGCTGGGCCAGCGGATGGCGCTCAAGGGGTTCGTCGGGCGGCTGCCCTCCTCCCTGCGGCCCGGAGACGTCATTCACCTGCTGAATTTCGGCGGCGTGGCCGGGGAGTGTCTCGGCGCGAACGTGAAGGAGGTCGGCGACCCCTTGCGGATTCGCGTGCACGGCGCGATCACGCGCAAGGGCGAGATTTTGAATATCGGGCAGAAGGCCCTGTTCGCCCCGAAGAAAAAGATGAAGAGCGATATTCCCCTCATCATCACCACGGGCACGAGCATGGATAGCGGTAAGACGACCGTGGCCATCGAGGTGGTCAAGACACTGACGCGGATGGGCATGAAGCTGGCGGGCGCGAAGCTGACGGGCGTGGCGGCGCTGCGCGATCTCTATAAGATGCAGGATTACGGGATTTATAACGCCGTGTCGTTCGTCGATGCGGGCATTACCTCGACCGCAAACATCCCCGACGATCTGGTCAAGGATGTCGTGCGCGGGGCGCTGGATTACCTGAGCGAGGACGAGCCGGACGCGATCATGATCGAGTTCGGGGACGGTCTGATGGGGCGGTACGGGGTCAACGCCGTGCTGAACATGCCCGAGATCCAGAAGAACGTGCGGCTTCATATCGGCTGCGCGAGCGACCCTGTTGGGGCCATCGGCCTCGCGCGGGAATGCAAGCGGATCGGGATTCCGATTGATGTCATCAGCGGGCCCGTGACCGACAATCAGGTCGGCAAGACCATTGTGAAAGAAGAACTGGGCGTTCTGGTTTACAACGCCTTTAACCCCACCAGCGAGTGGATTGATGTGGTGATATCGAGATGGCTCAGAGACTCAAAGCTTCCATTGTCGGCGTAACGGGCTATACGGGCCTTGAATTGCTGCGGATGCTGATCGCGCACCCGCTAGTGGACATCGCCTATCTGACCTCGCGGCAGAACCCGAACACGCCGATCGGCGACCTTTACCCGCATCTTTCGCACCTCAAGCTCACCGTGACCGACACGGATCACGAGACGGTGGCGAAGGAGAGCGACGTGGTGTTCCTCGCCCTGCCCCATAAAACGGCGCAGGACACGGTGGCGGCAATGCACGGAAAAACGAAGATCATCGACATGTCGGCGGATTTCCGGCTGGACGATGCGGCGACGTACGAGAAATACTACGCGACGAAGCACAATTACCCTGATTTGCTCAAGCAAGCCGTCTACGGCGCGCCGGAGATTTACCGGGAGCAAATCAAGAAGGCCGGGATCGTGGCCAACCCGGGATGTTTCGCGCTGCTCGCGCAGCTGATGCTGCTGCCCTATGCGGGGCATATCGAGAGCGTCGATATCATGGCGATCACGGGGTCGAGCGGGTCGGGCAAGTCGCCCAGCGAGGGCACGCATCACCCGGTGCGGAACCATAATCTTAAAAGTTATAATATCAATATCCACCGGCATATCCCCGAGATTATCCGCACGGCGAAAATCTCGGAAAGCCAGTTGAATTTCGTGCCGACCTCGGGGCCGTTCACGCGGGGTATCTTCGCCACCGCATTCGTGCGGACGAAGCCGGGCGCCGCCCTGCCCTGCGCCGCCGAGCTTTACGAATCTCACCCGTTCGTGCGGGTGATGGAGGATGTCGCGCTGGCGAATATCGTGGGGTCGAATTTCTGCGACCTCAGCTATAAGAAAGTTTCGGACGGGAATTATATCGTGCAGGGCGCGCTGGACAACCTTGTCAAAGGCGCGGCGGGCTGCGCGGTGCAGAACATGAATCTCATGTTCGGGCTGGAGGAGACTCTGGGTCTTTCTGTTCTGGCTCCGGTGTACCCGTAGGAGGATGCCATGGATCTTAAAATCATCGGGGAGCATGAAGAAAAAACCATTGAGCAGATGAAAAACTGCGTCAATTACGGCGGGGTGAAGGGCGTTCTGTGCGCGGATGGGCATCTGGGCTACGCGCAGCCCGTGGGCGGCGTCGTGGCGTACCGCGACGCGGTTTCGATCTCCGGCGTGGGGTTCGACATTGCCTGCGGCAACATGGCGGTGAAGCTTCCGGTCCAATACACCGAGATCGAGCACAGGCTGGACGAGATCGGCCTTGCCATCGCCCGGACCATTTCGTTCGGCATCGGGCGGGTCAATCAAACCTCGGTCGAGGCGGAATGTCTTGACGAGGACGATGCGTGGAAAATCGATGTGGTGGGCGATCTGCGCGACATGGCGGCGGCGCAGCTGGGCACCGTGGGTTCGGGCAACCATTATGTCGATGTGTTCAAGGACGAGGACGGGTTTATCTGGATCGGCGTGCATTTCGGCTCGCGCGGGCTGGGGCATAAATCCACCACGCATTTTTTGAAGGCGGCGGGCGGAAAAGACGGCATGCTGGTCGATCCGTGCGTCGTCGATCTTAAATCCGACCTCGGGCAGCAGTACCTGAAGGCCATGCGGCTGGGCGGGCGTTACGCCTATGCGGGCCGGGAATGGGTGTGCGACGAGGTTTCGCGGATCATTCAGGGCAATACGGAGCGGCTGGTTGAAGTGCACAACCACCACAATTTCGCGTTCGAGGAGGAGCATGACGGCGAGACGCTGTTCGTCGTGCGCAAGGGTTCCACGCCCGCGTTCCCAGGGCAAAAATGCTTTGTCGGCGGGTCGATGGGCGATATTTCCGTGATCCTCGAAGGGCGCGACACGCCGGAAGCCAAGGAGAATCTTTACTCCACCATCCACGGCGCGGGGCGCGTGATGTCGCGGACCGAGGCGGCGGGCAAGAGCCGCTGGGCCAAGGGCAAAAAAGTTAAAATTTCCGAGGGCAAGATCAACGAGGCCGAGATGCGCAAAAGCATCGCCGCGCAGGGCGTGCGGCTTTACGGCGGCGGCGCGGACGAGTCGCCGCAAGTGTACCGGAAACTGGATGATGTGCTGGCCTATCACGCGGACAGCGTGAAGGTCTTGCACAGACTGACCCCGATCATCGTGGCGATGGCGGGCGCGGACGAATTCGACCCTTACAAGGACTAAAAGGAGCCTTTCAATCATGGCCAAGAAAAAGAAACCCTTGCCGGATTTTTTCATCAACGCGTTCTATGAGAGCAAGTTCCGCGACAACCTGTTCCTCGTCAAGGCGAGCGGCGCGGTGATCGAGAACCCGGAGGCGCTGGATAATCTTCTGGCTAACATCCGCTCGCTCACGGTGCACGGCGTGAAGGTCATCCTGATCTACGGGCATGGCGGGCTGGTCGATAAGGCCGTCGAGGCGCGCGGCGTGGGCACGAAGCGGCAGGACGGACGGCGCGTGACGGACGCGGCGACGATGGGCATCCTGCGCGAGGTGGTGGGCGGCGATTTGTCGCTGCGCGTTTATCAGGGCATGTTCAAGAATAACCTTGAGGGGATGGCGCTGAACGCCGTTCCGGCGGACTGGATGCGGGTCGAGCTGCGCCCGAAAAAGCCCGTCGATTTCGGGTTCGTGGGCGACATCAAGGATGTCTATAAACGGCCGATCAACCGGCTTTTGCGCGTCACCAATTTCATCGCCTGCCCGTGCCTGACCATGAGCCGGGAGGGGCATCTGGTCAACATCAACGCGGATTCCGTTTCCACCGAACTCGCCATCGGGACGGGCGCGCACAAGCTGATCTTCCTGAGCGACGTGGACGGGGTGAAGGTGAACGGCAAGACCGCCTTTATGATCACCTCCAAGCAGATCGCGGAATACATCAAGGACGGCACGGCGACGGGCGGGATGAAGGTGAAGCTTGAGAATTGCCTGCGCGCGCTGGAGGGCGGCGTGAAGCGCATCCACCTTATTAACGGGCTGCGTGAGGACGCGCTGTATAAGGAGATTTACGAGTCGGTCAGCCCGGGCACCATGGTGCTGCCCGAGGAGGAGCGGCAAAACTACCTCAACGAAGTCGAGGTGCAGAAGATGATCGAGGCGAGGAAGTGAACGCACTGCAGGTTCTTCATCTTTTTTTGAACCCCTTCGCGGGCCGGGCCAACCGGCAGCAGTTTTTGTTTTTTGTCCTGATTTTTCTGAGTGTGCTTTTATGGCTGGAAGTCGCCATGAACGCTTATGATTACGATAAAAGCTATGATTCCCTGAGATTTATGATCGGGCTTGGCGGCTTTTATTTCGTTCTTGTCGGTTTTCTGAGAAGGCTCAGGGATAACGATGTCAATTTTTCAGAAACTTTGAGGGCATGGAGCGTTAAAGCTTTTATGTCCGCAGTGATCTTGATTTCTATCTTGGGCCTTCTGGCGATTTTTTTTAAGTCGGTACTCTATTTTTTAACTATGTGGTTTATATTTCCTTTCGTTATTTTTTTAAGATTACGCTGCACCATCACTTTATCTCATTGCCAGCCTGGCATGAAAATGGACCTTTCGTCTTTACCTTATTCCCTCGGCTTTCTTTTTGTCGTTTTTTTTGTATTTCTTCCCCTGCTGCTTCCAAACAGCCGCTCGCCGAACAAATACGGGCCGCCACCCGTGGGGTTCAATTTGCGCACGATGCTGGCGGCCACCTATCCCGCTGCTTTGGCCGAACAATTCGAGGCGATCGAAGAGGAGCAGCAAAACTACCTCAACGAAGTCGAGGTGCAGAAGATGATCGAGGCGAGGAAGTGAACGCACTGCAGGTTCTTCATCTTTTTTTGAACCCCTTCGCGGGCCGGGCCAACCGGCAGCAGTTTTTGTTTTTTGTCCTGATTTTTCTGAGTGTGCTTTTATGGCTGGAAGTCGCCATGAACGCTTATGATTACGATAAAAGCTATGATTCCCTGAGATTTATCATAGGCTTTTGTGGTTTTTATTTTGTTATTGTCGGTTTTCTGAGAAGGCTCAGGGATAACGATCTTCTCTCTCTTGAAAATTTTTTGACGATTTTTCCGGTGATCATAAAATGTGTCGGTGTTTTTCTTATAATTAATATCTTTTTTTTAAGTTTGTATCTTTATTTGCGCTCGGGCTTTAGCTTTTCCTTTCTTATCAGTGCACCTGTCTCCTTGGCCGTAAGATTTAATTGTACTCTGACTTCCTCTTGCCCACAGGGGATGAACCAAGACATTGATTTGTCTGGACCTCTTTTCTTGTTGAACGTTCTCTTCGGTTTAATTTTTTTTGCGGTTCCGCTTTTGCTTTCCAATAACAGGTTTTCCAACAGGTTCGGCCCGCCTCCTGTGGGGTTTAATTTCAGAACGATGCTGAAAGGCAGTTATCCAAAGCCTCTGATCCAAGACGAGCAAAGCGCTGCGCCTCATGATCCCTGGATCTTATCCAATCCGTGGATCGGACGGATGAACCAGCAGCAATTCATCCTCGGCACTGCGCTCTGTGCGGGTGCGATGTTTCTGGGTACATCCCTTATCCCCGAGCCCGCACTTGTTTATGTTCTGAATATCTGCCTCGGTTTTATGATTATTATCTTCGTCTCCCGGCGGCTGAACGATCAATACGACCATGACGGCTCCGTCATTTTACGGCGTTTAGATCAGATCCGGCGCCCTTTTCGGTATCTGTTTTTTATGAAGTGGTTTGCGGGCCTGTATTCCCTTGGCTTTATTTATTTAGCGGTATTATGTTTTTTTCTGCCGCCCGTTATGTATTTTCTTTATTTCTTTTTTATAGCTCCCGTTTTTTTATTTTTTAAAAAAGCTTTTACGCCCCTGCTATGGATTTTTGCGGCTTTTGTTAGCTGGTTACTCTTGGGGGGCAGTTATTATAGAGCCAATAAGTATGGTTTGCCGCCCATCGGGATGGATTTCCGCACCACCCTTCCGGGCACCTATCCCGACGCGGCGGCGGAGCAATTCGACGTGCGGGAGCGGGAATTACAACATCGGCTTGAGCGGGCCAAGGCGGCGCGGAAGGCCAAAACTGGCGGCGCCTCCCCCTATATAGAATTCAAGGGGAGAGGATGATGTGGGCGTTGCTGGACATACGCACCGGGCGGGCGAACAGGGCGCAGTTTATTCTGCTTATTGTGTTATGCATTGCTATTCGCATTCCAACCTCTGTTTATTTTCCTATAATAAGGCCTTCTGGGATTCACATTGATTTTGCAGCGCTTTTGTCTAACCCCGGTTTTTATATTCATCTTCTGATTTACTATATTTTTTATCTTGCTGTTTTCAGACGCTGCCGGGACAGAGGCTCTCAAAAAGTGGCATTTTTTATGCTGGCATATACTGTGTTTTGGGTTCTGCCGCTTCTTATTCCGCCTCTTTTCTCAGTATACGCGATTGCCGGTTATTTTTTAATTATGAGCGGTTTCTCTAAAGTTCTCTCTGTAATTACCGCTATTGTCTCTATTATTTTTATTGTCTATCTCCTCATGCGTGGCGATCCTGCTCCGAATCAATATGGGTATCCTCCGATCAGGTTGAAGTTCAGCACGATGACGATGGCCACTTATCCGAAGCGTCTGCTTGCACAACAGCGCGAGATGATGAACAAGCAAGATTCCGAGCGGGCTGCGCGAGAAGAGGAAGAGGTCAAAGCGCGCGAGGCTTTTTACCGGGATAACTTGAAGAACCGGCAAACTGAAACTCAAGAAACCCCAGAATTCAAGGGGAGAGGATGATGAGGGCGTTGCTGGACATACGCACCGGGCGGGCGAACAGGGCGCAGTTTTATCTTGTTTTTCTCGTGTGCGGCCCCGTGCTTTATACCCTGCCGCTGGATCATGTTTATTTCAGCATCCCGACGGTCGGTGTTCTTTCGTATGTGCTTGTTCTTATGTGGGCGCGGCGGTATCGCGACACGCGCTCCGGCCCGGAGGGAAAAAACCCTCTTTTGGCCGCTTTGGGGGCCGTCGGCCTGTTCATCGGAGGTTTGCCGATGGTAATTGTTCTGGCTTTTTTTTCTTTTACCTTGGGCGGAAGGGGCTATTCCGCTCGAAAATTTTTCGGCGCGATTATGCAGCGTTTCGCCGAAGATATCCTCGACCCGCTGGTTGACGTTCTTTTTAAAGGCAGCGCCCCGGCCTTCACCCTTTACGGTTTGCCGCCGCGCGGGCTTAATTTCCTGACGATGACGTATGAGACCTATCCTGAGAAACTGCGGAAATTTGCCTCTGAGGCTTCCCGTGCGTATGAAGCGGATGCCGAAAGACAGAACGAGGAGGAGTCCGAGGGTGTCGAGGCGCTCGTCGCGCGGCAGGCCGGAAAGGCCGCCCGGAGAAAGCGCTATCTTTTCACGGAGGAATATCATGTTGACGATGTATGATATCCGTTCTGAGAGGCTCTTAGCGGAAACCTTGGAATTCAAGGATACAGCGTGATGTGGGCGTTGCTGGACATACGCACCGGGCGGGCGAACAGGGCGCAGTTTTTTGTGCTTACGCTGATGATCTTTTTTGCTTTGTATTATATTTCTTTTTTTGAACACCCCTATTTGATGTGGTTGACCTTAAGCATCACTCTATATCTGTTTTTTCTTGTCTATGTCCGGAGATACCGGGATACGCTCTCCGATCCCAGAGAGGAATATACGACCCTACAAGCTCTGAAGACTCTGATTTCATCGTTTTTTGCCCTTTTATTCTTCGCTGTTACGTTGCCTTATATCATTCTAACTCTCCTCAATTTCAATTCTGGCATCCTCCGCTCCAATAGCTGGCCATTTAACATATTAGATGAGCATTTGATCTCCCCCTTTACAATTGTTTTGTTTAAGTCAAGCGCACCCTACCTCACAAGTCATGGGCTACCACCTTTGGGTCTTAATTTCCTGACGATGACGTATAAGACCTATCCTGAGAAATTGCGCAAACGGGCCTCTGAGGCTTCCCGTGCGTATGAAGCGGATGTCGAAAGACAGAACGAGGAGGAGTCCGAGGGTGTCGAGGCGCTCGTCGCGCGGCAGGCCGGAAAGGCCGCCCGGAGAAAGCGCTATCTTTTCACGGAGGAATATCATGTTGACGATGTATGATATCCGACGACGACGACCGATCCTGTTGCCACGGAAGACGATTTAACATTAAGAAAACTATAGGAATAACGACCATGACACACCCCAACGCCCAAGAGATTATCGAGAAAACCAAGGCCCTTCTGGTCAGCACGTACGACGCGCAGCCGGTGGTTCTGGACCGTGGCGAGGGCTGCTATGCCTATGACACGGACGGGAAGAAATATCTGGATTTCGCGGCGGGGATCGCGGTGGCCTCGCTGGGTCACGCGCATCCGGCGATCATCAAGACCCTCAAGCATCAGGCCGCGCGGCTGATGGCGTGTCAGGCGTCTTATGCCACGCAGGAAAAGCTGGAGGCGGCGCAGATCATGGTCGATCATTCCTGTTTCGATCAGGTTTATTTCTGCAATAGCGGGACGGAGGCCGTGGAGGCCGCGCTGAAATGCGCGCGCAAGTGGGCTTACGAGGCCAAGGGGCCGCACTGCTATGAGATCATCGCGTTCAGGAACAGCTTTCACGGGCGGACCTACGGTTCGGCCAGCGTGACGGAAAAGCGGATGAGCCAGCCCTATTTCGGGCCGTATCTGGAGGGCGTGCATTTCGCGAAGTTCAACGATCTTGAGTCGGTGAAGCCCCTGATCTCCGACAAGACGGCGGCGATCATCGTTGAGCCGGTGCAAGGCGAAGGCGGTTTGGCGGCGGCGGAGCCCGCGTTCCTGATGGGTTTGCGCAAACTCTGCGACCAGCATAATATCTGTTTGATCTTCGACGAGGTGCAGGCGGGCTTCGGGCGGTTGGGCACGTTTAACGCCTATGAGGCGTTTTCGTGCTGTCCCGAGTGCGTGGAGACCGGCAAGCCGATGCCGCGCAAGGCCAAGCCGATCGAGCCGGATATCGCGGCGTGGGCCAAGGGCATGGGCGGCGGATTCCCGGTCGGCGCGATGGCGGCCAAGCGCAAGTTCGGATCGGCCATCGTGGTCGGCACGCACGGCACGACGTACGGCGGCAATCCGCTGGCGTGCGCCGTGGCGGCGACGGTGATGAAGCAGATGCTCAAGCGCGGGTTCATGGCGAACGTGCAGAAAGTCTCGGCGGTGATGTTCGAGGGGCTGAAGCAGATCCAGCGCGAGTCGAACAAGATCACCGATATCAAAGGCAAGGGCCTGATGATCGGTGTGGATACGAACACCAAGTGCACGGAGCTGCTCAAGGCGTTGCAGAAGAACGGGCTGATGGCGACCAAGGCGGGCGATAATACGCTGCGGCTGACCCCACCCCTCATTTTGAAAGAGGAGCAGGCGCACGAGGCTCTGGGCATCATCGGCAAGACGCTCAAGGAGATGGGCTAGTTTTAATGAACCACAACGCGCACAACGAACACGTGGATCCCCGCTTGCGCGGGGATGCCGGCCTGGCCTTTAAGGCATTCCCGTATCAACGGGAATCCATACCAACCCGGTGTCGTCGTGCGCTTTGTGATCGTTGTGTTTAAAAATTTTGTAAGGAAACCGACATGAGTATCAGGCATTTCATCAATCTCCCCGATATCGGGGCGGAGACGCTGAAGGGGATTTTGAAACAGGCGCATGCGCTGAAGGCGGAGAAGTTCAATCCGCCGCAGATCCTCGAAGGCTTATCGCTCGCGATGGTGTTCGACAAACGCTCGACGCGGACGCGTATTTCCTTCGAGGTCGCTATGAAGCAGCTCGGCGGGCATACGGTCGTGATGAGCATGGGCGAGATGCAGATCGCGGGGTCGGAAACCATCGAGGACACGGCGAAGGTGCTCTCGCGGTTCGTGGACGCTGTGATGCTGCGGATGAGCAGTCACGAGAACATGGAGGAGCTGGCGCGGTGGGCCACTATTCCGATCATCAACGGCATGACCAACGAGTCGCACCCGTGCCAGATCATGGCGGATTTGCTGACCATCGAGGAAAAGCTCGGCTCCGTCGAGGGCAAAAAAATCGCGTGGTTCGGGGATTACAACAACGTGTGCAAGACGTTCGAGCAGGCCGCGCCGCTGTTCGGGTTCGATCTCGCGATCTCCACCCCGCCAGATTTACAGCCCGCCAAGCCGGGGCCGCGCACGACCTATCACGAGGATGCGCAGGCGGCGGCGAAGGGCGCAGACGTGATCGTCACCGACACGTGGGTTTCGATGGGGCAAGAAGGCAAAGCAATCGACAAATTCATGCCCTATCAGGTCAATTCCGCGCTGATGGCGCAGGCGAAGGATCACGCGATCTTTATGCACTGCATGCCCATCCACCAGAACGAGGAAGTTACGCAGGACGTTCTCAAAACCAAGGCCAGCGTGATCTATGACGAAGCCGAAAACCGCTTGCACGCGCAGAAGGCGATCCTTGCGTGGTGTTTGGAGGATTCCGGCGTGAGGGTTTGGAAGAAGGGTTGAGGGATGCGGGCGTTTGTTAACTTATTGTCTTTTTTTGTTTTGGTTTTATTGCTAACCGTTGCCTCAACTTCTTCTGCTTATAAACCTGATGACAGCAAGGAAAAGGTTGTCGTTGAGCTTATCGAGGATAAAAAAACTTGCAAAGACATATCAGTTTCGTTTCCGACAAAATTGTCCTCATGCGATGAAATGGGTTTTGCTGATCCTGAAGTCAAGCTTGAGGTGAAAAAAAAAGGCGAGACTTATATAAAAGCCGACTTGCTTACTGAAAGCGCCAATCAGGAAAATTATTCAATGTCTCGATTTTGTCTGCCCGACGAGTTTATTTCCCTAGCCATACTTACCATCAATTATGAAGGTTCAGTCGGGGCAGTACAAAAAGCGGATGGGAGCATACTTTTTTCTGCACCTCTTTGCAGTCATACAATCGTCGTCGATAATCTCGATAAACTGATAGCTCAAAAGAAATAATTTTTTTAGGGAGCCTGCGTCAGGGCGGGCGCGGCGTCGATGGTCGAGCCGGCGTCGAGGGTTCTTTCGCCCGCCACGAGGCCCGCCGCGTTGCCCCACCAGTTGTTTTCGGCCTTGAGCTGGTCGCCGTCGATATCGACGCGGATGTCCGTGCCGCCGTTGCTGTGGATGCTGTTGTTTCCTTCCGAGCCCAGCGTGCCGCCGCCGAAATCGACGATCATGTTCTGCCCGGCCTCGTCGTCGTCGAGATAGGCGCCGTGGGTGGTGTTGCCCGTTGCGATGTTGCGCGCGAAGTTTACGGTCAGGCCGCCGGTGAGCTGGCGCAAGAGAAAGCCGAAGGTCGTGTTTCCGGTGGCCTCGTTATCCGTGACGGTGAAGACGTCCATGCCCGTGCCTTCGGAGCGCAGGGCGAAGCCGGACTGGCCGTTCCCCTGCGCCGCGTTGCCCCGGAAGGTGGTGGTCTGGGCGAAGCCGTCCCGCGAGGAGGAGCGGTAGCCGTCGTTGCCGTTGCCGTCCATCACGTTGTCTTCGATCAGGATGGTGCCCGTGCCGTTGCCCTGCAGGAAGACATAGAGCCCCTGCTGCGTATTGTCGCTGAAGGTGCTGTCCGTCACGGTGAGGTCGAGGTTCGCGCCGCCGAAGGTGCGGATATCGGAGCCGCGCACGGCGTTATTGATCGAGGTCACGGTGTCCATCACGAAGGTGAAATCGCCCGGTACGGCGAAGTTGCCGAAAATTCCGGTCTGGGTCGCGCCGTCCACGGTTACGCCCGCGACCTTGACGTTATTGGCCGTGACGGTAATCCCGTTGCCCGCCAAGTTGGTATTGGTGATGACCGGGGCGGCGGACGCGGCGGCGATTAGCGCCGATTGCGGGGCGCGGCCATTGGCGGTCGTGAATCTTTCCGAATCGTAGACAAAATCGACGCCGCTGCCGATCAGTTGCTGGCCTGTCTTGTTCATCAAAAATCCGGTGCTCTGGCCCGCCGTGGTTCCGTCGCCGCGATGCAGGTAGATGATATCGTGCGCGGCGGAGGCGGCCTGCGCGGCGGAGAGCGTGTTGAAGGGGTTTTCGGCGCTGCCGTCCCCGCCTCCGGGCGCGGTGTTATCGACGTGCAGGATGACCTGCCGCACGCCCGTCGTCAGATTGAGCACTTCGACATTCTCGCCGCTTTCCAGCGTCTCGGTCCCGGTCACGATGTCGATATCGCGTTCGGGGGATTCGTCCATCCGGGCGCGCAGACCTTCGGCGCGGTAGCTTTTCTTGTTACCGAAGGGAAAGCGCAGCGTGACCTCCAGAAAGCCCTGCGAGCCGCGTTCGCCGTCGCGCTGGAACCGTGCGCCGATTTGAATATCACTTGTGATGTCCGCCGCGAGACGGGTTTTCCATCCGGCGGTAGGGTCCGTATCGTCGCCGTCGAAATAATAGCCGCCGCCATAGACGCGCAGAGCGTCGGTGCGGTCCGCGACCCAAGAAGAGACGCTGCCGACCTCCCAACCGATCTCGGCGTCCACGCCGCCCTGCGATTCCTCCAGCACCGTCCCGTCGGTCTGGACGACGAGGCCCGTTCCGGTGAAGGACGCGCCCTGACCCTCGCCCGAGACATCATGAAGTTCATCATCAGAGAGTGGGATATAGCCGTTCACCCGCAGATCCCAGTCGCGGGCCAGCCATTCGCCGCCCACCGTGACCTGATTGAAGCGGGAGTCGTAGTCGGTGATGCGGTGGTCGAACCAGATCGCCGCGCCCGCTACGCCCTGCCCCACCACGGGGGCGTTGACGATGCGGCGGTAGCCGATTCCGGCGTTGCCCTCCTTGTTGTCCTCGCTGTCGGCCATCATGCGCAGATCGCCATAGATGACCGCGTGTTCGTTTTGCGAAAGGGGAATCCAGAATTCGGTCATGGTGATGGTGCGCTCCGTGCCCGGGCGGACATTCAATTCCGCGCGCGGCTGCAACGCCTCCTGCGCGATGGCGGGCGCAGGCAGAATCAGGGCGGTTGTCAGAAGAAGCGAAAATCTATGAGCCATTAAATCACTTTGAATTTTAATAAAATTGATTTTAACGGCAGTCGGCTTAACAAGTATTTAATGAAAACAATGATTTACGGCTCTATCCTTGGTTGAAGGAATTGACCTTTTCTTTTTTGTTTCAGACCTTTAAGTATGAGTATCAGGAGGATTTTTCAGGTTATGTCCCCTTCAGACCCGCTTGTTCGCGAGGATTTACACGGGCGCACAGTCATACGGCGGGCGCTGATCTGGTTCGGTTTGTTTCTGGTTTTTCTTGGCGCGGGGGGATATTGGGAATGGTTTCTGGAGCTTTACGGCTACACGCTCGAAGGGCAGCATTTCGCCTCGCGCTTTTTTGTGCTGTCCGCGCTTCTGGCGTGCCAGGCCTATCTTCATATGCGCCACAGGATCGCTTACGAGTCCTTCGCCGTCACCTTTTTCATGTATCTGGCCGTCTTCGGCGGCCTGACCCTGCTTCTGCCTTATCGTGACGACAGCCTGGATTTTCTGGTCGAGCCCGACAAGCCAAAATTTCTTCAAAACCTTATAGAATTCATCCCCGCCGAGTGCCGGCCTTATATCAATTTGAGCGGGGCGGTGCAGTCGAAATGTCCGATCGAGTCCGTGAATCTTTTGTGGTTTTTCATGCTCGGGCTGCCGTATGAGATTCTGGGCATCAACGGTCTGGGCGCGGATTTTTTCACCGGGTTGACGTTTCTGAGCGAAGAGCGCTCGGCTGCTCTCGGGTTTTTCTTTTTGTTGCGGCCGCTTCCGTTCGTTTTTCTTTTTGTCGCGGCGATGGTCACGCTGATGCGGGTTTCCGTTTATGCGGCGTTAGGACGGGGCGGCGCGATCGTCTTTCTGTTTTTCTATCACGGCTATATGGGCGGCGGGGCGTTCGCCTTTTAGAGCCCCAGCCGTTTCAAAATCGTCTGCGCGATCACGGAGTCCTCGTCCCACATGGCGGTGCACATGGCGCGGTGAGAGAGGCCGGGCACCACAATCGTGCGGGCCTCGTTGCCGGATTTCACAAGGGCGGATTCCAGCGCGCGGCTCTGCTCCACTGCGTCGGGGCGTTTGGAGGAGACGAAAATCTCGAAGGGCGGGAGGCTGCCCCCGCCCGCCTGCGCGGCCTGAAGGGTCGGCGAAGCGTCTTTCAAAACGGCCTCATCGGACCCGAAGGCTTTCTGGTGCATCTTCTTTTGGCGGCGGACGGCGAGGCCGTAAGGGGAAACGGTGAGGTCGAAGCTGGCGGTGTCGGACGGGATGACGGCGCGTAGCATGCCGGGGCGCAGCCCGTGTTTTTCGAGCAAGGCGGGGTGCGTGCCGATCAGGGCCGCCAGATGCGCGCCCGCCGAATGGCCGGACAGGACGATGCGTTTATTGTCGCCGCCGTGCTCGCCGATATGGGCATGGACCCATTTGACCGCCGCCGCGAGATCCTCCGCAAAACCGGGGTATTTGGTTTTCGGGGCGAGGCGGTAGTTGAGCGAGACCAGAATGGCCCCCCTTTGCGCATAAAAGGGGCCCATCTTGACGGCCATCCGCTTGTCGCCGTGGCTCCAGCCGCCGCCGTGGATGAAGATGTGGACGGGGAACGGCCCCGGCCCGGACGGCGGGATATAGAGATCGAGCGTATGGGCGGGGTCGGCCGACCCCTTGATATAGGGGATGTCCTTGAGGATTTCAGGCCCCGGCTCCTGCGCGTAGGACGGCGCCAAAAGGCTCAAAAACAGGCATAAAAAAGCCGACAGGGCATAAAAAAAGCGTTTCACTTTATGGCTCCGGAGGTCTAAAAGCTTATGGATATTCTATTTAAGGAGCGCGGCATGAGCAAAGGCAAAATCGTTCTCGCCTATTCGGGCGGACTGGACACCTCGGTTATCCTGAAATGGCTGATCGAACAGGGGTACGAGGTTATCGCCTTTATCGCCAACGTGGGGCAGGACGAGGATTTCAAAGCCGCCGAGGCCAAGGCGCTCAAGGTCGGCGCGAGCAAGGTCTATATCGAGGATCTGCGCGAGGAGTTCGTCACCGACTATATCTTCCCCACCTTTAAATCGCAGGCGGTCTATGAGGGGCGTTACCTGCTCGGCACGTCGGTTGCGCGGCCCATCATCGCCAAGCATCAAATCCGCATCGCCGAGAAGGAAAAGGCCGAGTACGTCGCGCACGGGGCGACCGGCAAGGGCAACGATCAGGTGCGGTTCGAGCTGACCTATTACGCGCTCAAGCCCGACATCAAGGTTATTGCGCCCTGGAAGATGCCGGAGTTCCTGACCCGCTTCAAGGGCCGCACGGATATGCTGAACTATGCCGACCAGTACGGGATTCCCGTCACGGCGACGCGCAAGAAGCCCTATTCCGAGGACGATAATCTGCTGCATATCTCGCACGAGGCGGGGATTCTGGAAGATCCCGGCGCGGCGTGCGACGAGGAAATCTATTCCCGCACGTCCCACCCCGACCAGTGGCCGGACAAGGCGGAGACGATCGTGCTGACCTTCGAGCAGGGAATCCCCGTGAAGGTCGAAAACAAAGACGACGGCACGAAGAAAACGGGCGCGCTGGAGCTGTTCATGTATCTCAACACCATCGGCAGCCGCCACGGGATCGGGCGGATGGACATGGTGGAGAACCGCTTTGTCGGCATCAAGTCGCGCGGCGTTTACGAGACGCCGGGCGGGGAAATCCTGCGCCAAGCCCACCGCGATCTTGAAGGCCTGACGATGGACCGCGAGGTGATGAAGCTGCGCGATATGATGGCGCTCAAAGTTGCCGAGTTGATCTATAACGGGTTCTGGTTCGCGCCGGAGTTCGAGTTGCTCATGCATTTCATGGACAAGGCGCAGGAGCCGGTGAACGGCGCGGTGACGGTGCAGCTGTTCAAGGGCCGCGCGTATCCCGTTTCCCGCACCTCGCCGAACGCGCTGTACGACCCGCTGCAATCCTCTATGGATGAGGAAGGCGGGTACGATCAGACCGACGCGCAAGGGTTCATCCGCATCAACGCCGTGCGTCTGCGGAACAATACCAATGTGCGCAATAAGGCCGGGAAAAAGGGCAGCAAGGCGGCTTGATTAAACAAGCCCTTTCTGCGGCGATATGGGAGCCTTGTTCCTTAAATTCGGATTTCTTCTTTTAGCGGCGCTCGTTGTTATCCTCGTTACAAAGAAGGCCGGGGATTACCTGCGCGGAAGAGCCATAGAACGGCTTTTTCAAGGACGCGAGCGCAAAACCAAGGCCGCGTTCTATCAGGCTTATTATGCCGATACGGGTATTTCCGAGGATACCGTCATCAGGGTTTTAAGCGATCTGGAATTCAACCTGCTCTGCGATTTGTCACGGGTGCTGCCCTCGGACAATTTTTCGGGCAATCTGCGCTTCTTTATGGAGGAAGACGAGTTTCTTGGTGTCAGTATCGCGGAGTCTCTGGAATCCGAATTTTCCATTGAGATTTCCGATGACGAAGCCCGCAAAGCCCATACGATCGACGACATTATTCGGCTGGTCTGGATAAAGGTTCAGGCGGCTTGACCTTCCTTTGAAATATCAAGGTCTTTCATGGCCTTAGCCGTTTCGGATTCCATGACCTCCGAATATCCTCTATAATGGGGAGGTCGGGAGGCGCCTGTGAACGGCAATTTTATTCAGAACGGCTCTGTCAGTTACAAAAATCTGCTGAACCAGCGGATTGACTCCCGGTTTTCGCGTTTGACGCAGAGGCTGGCGGTCGAGTTGGATATTCTGAGCCGCCGCGATCTCGATTTGGAGCTGAGCCGGATTACCGGGGGCGCTCCGTCCAAGACCGCCGCGCCCGCGCAGGACGATTTCATCGCCCAAAGCATCAAAAAAATTCTCGATATCCGCAAGCGGCTGGGCATCGAGGCGCCCGCCGGACGGAACACCCCTCTGGACGACCTTCTCAAAGCCCCGAAAGGCACGTTGTTCGACAAGACGAGCTGATCCATCCGGTCCTGACGAAGATTCGAGAACAAGTCCCTATCGCCATAAGACGCGCTTACACGGCATGAACAAACCAATATCCCGGTTTTTGTCCTTGGGGGGTTGAATTCGCTTTTCCTTGTCTTTAGGCTTTGCCGCAGAATAACTGAACCGGAAGGACGGCGACATGGACCCCAGCGTGTTTTTTGCGACGGTCGGGTTTTTGCTTGCCGCGTATTCGGTGGTCGGTAACGACGCGGTTCAGACTCTCGGCACGTTCATCGCCTCGAACGGCAAGGTTTTCAAGTGGTATTGGCTTTGGGCGGCGGCGGCCTCGGTGATGGTGGCCACGATCGTCTATAGCTGGGTGATGTATAACGGCGATATTTCCTTTGGCCGGCTAGAGAAAATTCCCCCTGTTGAAATCAAATGGTATCACGCCGCCGCGCCGTTGATCCTTGTCGGGTTGACGCGCTTCGGGATTCCGGTCTCGACGACGTTTCTGGTGCTGTCCACCTTTGCCTCCGTCGAGGTTCTGGAGAAGATGCTGGTCAAAAGCATCGTGGGTTACAGCATCGCAGCCATCGTCGGCTATACGCTGTGGATGGTGATTTCGCGATTCATGAACGAAAAATACAATATGGTGAAAAAGGAAAACCGCACCAAGTGGCGCGTGCTGCAATGGGTGGCGACCGGGTTTCTCTGGTATAGTTGGCTTTCGCACGACATGGCGAATATCGCCGTGTTCCTCCCCCGGCAGCTGCCCTTTTGGATGCTGCTCGGCACGCTGTTCGTGCTTTGCGGCTGGCTGGCGGTTATTTTCCGCACGAATGGCGGGGAGATCCAGAAAATCGTTCTTGAGAAGTCAGGTACGCGGTTTATACGCTCGGCCACGATTATCGACTTTGTCTATGCGCTGATCCTGATCTATTTCAAGGAAATCAATTCGATCCCCATGTCCACGACGTGGGTGTTCGTGGGGCTGCTGACCGGGCGGGAGCTGGCCATCGCCACAACCTATCGGGCGCAATATAAATTCGGCTATGTTTTCCCGCTGATCGGCAAGGATTTCTTTAAAATGATGATCGGCCTGGCGATTTCTGTCGGGCTGGTCATGACGATCCAGTATGTTCTGGACCCCGTTCAGTTTGAATAAAGGGGATTTTTTCTTTCTCAGGCCGGCGTTTTTTACTACACTCCTGTATAACCATAATAAGTATACGGACAGGAGAGACCTTATGAGCGCCAACGGCAACGGGCACCATCACAGCCCGATGATTCACGTTTCCCCCATTCAGGACGAGCATCCGGGATTATCCTGCGAGGATGTGTCCACCGGGCTGCGGCTCAATTTGCGGCAAATGAACGGGACGGGGCTTTCGCAGGTTCTTTCGGGCGAGTTCAGCGGCAGCGTCGCGCAGGAGCAAATCCGCGAAGTTCTGATGGGCGCGATGGAACAGGTTCACGCGATCATGCAGGAACACGGCTATCATGCCGTGCGTCCGCCGCCGGGCCTTGAGCGGGATATGTAGGTTTATAATTTTCGGTCTTAAAATCAGGCCGGTTCGGCGTCGGGGCGCGGCTGCGCTTCCTTGACGGTCAGGGTTAAATCCGCGCTCTGAGTGATGCAGTTTTTCGGCTTGCGGCCTTCGAGTCGCAGCTGGCCGCACATATCAAAAGCCCTGTCCGCGTTTTCCAGCACGATGCGGTTGTTGCGGCCTCGTTCGGCCATATCGTGCCGGATATCCTCCGGAGAGAAATAATGATCCAGTTCCGCCTCGGCCCAAAGCGGCGTCGATAGAGCGCGGTTGTGCGGGTCGCCGCGCATGTGGGTGAGCGTATTATCGTCGCGGATTCTGTCGCGCCAGGCATTCACGATCTGGGCTTCCGCCTCGGGGTTCGAGCCCATTGGGACATCGACATAGACGCGGTCGCTTTCGTCCATCTTCCGGCCGATTTCGGAGAAGTCCGAAAACTCAATGTTCGTGCTGAGTTTTCCGGCCCGCTTCATTTGCAGTAATTGCTCTTTCAGAATTTCGAGCGCCTCGGGTTCCGGGGTTGTGACGGTGAGAAAGTTGTCTTTGTTTTTCTGACGGTTTTCAGAGACCCTGATGATGCCTTCCGTGAAAACGCTCGCCGTTCCGCCTTTTCCAACACTCCCGATCACGAGCAGCTTATCGCCCTTGGCCTGACCCGAGAGATCGCGCGCGGAAATCTCATGCCGCTGATACTTGAACGCCGAGGCTATGTCGTTGCGGATGAAATTGACGTCCTCGTTCAGCATCCCGACCAAGCGCTGATAGGATTCGGCCTTATCGGGGTATTCGTCGTTGAAACAGCGCCACCCCTCGTAAAACTGGCTTTTGACATGGGTTTCGCCCAAGCGGTTGCTTTCAAAGCCCGATATGACCCTGAGAAGGGCCGAATAGGCCTCGGCGCCGTTCAGAGTTTTTACGGCGTCCTTGTTCTCGGGGTAGGGAAAATCCTTGAAATCGTCGGGGGTGCCGTACCATATCTGGCGGGAACAGCTGGCGGCAAAGGGAACGGCGGCGTTCTCCTTCCACGCCTGAATTTCGGGCGTCAAATGCTTTGAATGGAAGTCGATGACCATAAGGTCAGCAACGAGGACATCCTTACCCAATTCCTACCCCTAATTGCATTTCGTCTTTGCTTTTTTTCTTACTATATTCAATTTTCAATAATAACAACAGCTTTTTAAACTGGATCAGAGCTGTTAATTTGGGTTACAAAGCTTGGCGTATCTGGCCTTAACCTATTGAAATAGCGAAAAATAAGATGAAAAAGCAGAAAAAAGGCACTTCCAACACCATGTGGGGCGGGCGGTTCGAGGACAAGCCCTCGGACATCATGGAGCAGATCAACGCCTCCATCGGCATCGACAAGCGCCTGTGGCGGCAGGATATCGCCGGGTCGATGGCGCATTGCGAGATGCTGGCTGCGCAGGGGATCATCCCCAAGGCCGACGCCAAGAAGATTCTGAAGGGTCTGGAGCAGATCGAGCGGGAGATCGAGACGGGCGCGTTCACCTTCAAGCGGGAGCTGGAGGACATTCATATGAATGTCGAGGCGCGGCTTAAGGAGATTATCGGGGACGCGGCGGGCAAGCTACATACCGCGCGGTCGCGCAACGATCAGGTGGCGACGGATTTCCGCCTGTGGGTGCGGGACGCGATCGACGAGATTTCCCTTCTGACCTGCGACCTCACCGACACGCTCAAGGACCTTGCGAAAAAACACAAGAAGGATGCGATGCCGGGCTTTACGCATCTGCAGGCCGCGCAGCCCGTGACGCTGGGGATGCATCTGGAGGCTTACGTTCAAATGCTGGAGCGCGATCTGTCGCGCTTTTCGGATTGCCGGGCGCGGATGAACGAATGCCCGCTGGGTTCCGCCGCGCTGGCGGGAACGCCCTACCCTATCGACCGCAAGGCGACGGCGAAGGCATTGGGGTTCGACCGCCCCACGGCGAGTACGATGGACGGGGTTTCGGCGCGGGATTTCGCGGCGGAGTTCCTGTTCGCCTGCGCACAGTGCGGAGTGCATCTTTCGCGCCTGGCGGAGGAGATCATTCTCTGGTCCACCACGCAGTTCGGGTTCGTGAGGCTTTCGGATTCGTGGAGCACGGGCAGCTCGATCATGCCGCAGAAGAAAAACCCCGACGCGGCGGAGCTGATCCGGGGCAAGACCGGGCGGCTGCACGGGAACCTGATCAACCTTCTGACGGTTCAGAAGGCGCTGCCGCTGGCCTATAACAAGGATTTGCAGGAAGACAAGGAGCCGGTGTTCGATTCCTTCGATACGCTTTCGCTGGGTCTGCAGGCCATGCGCGGAATGCTGGAGAGCGCGAGTTTTAACACGGCCCGGATGCTGGAAGCCGCCGAGGACGGGTTCACGACCGCCACGCGGCTGGCGGACTGGCTTGTGATGGAGTTGGGCATCCCCTTCCGGGAGGCGCACCATATCACCGGAACCATCGTGAAAATGGCGGAAAACAAGGGCTGCAAGCTGCATGAACTCAAGCTTTCGGACATGCAGGGCGTCGAGAAGCGGATTACGCAGGACATTTTCCGTGTGTTAAGGGTTAAAAAGGTATAATTTCCGCTGTATGAACCCTCGGAAACCGACACAGGACGAGCTTTTACAATCGGCGCGCAACGTGGCGAGCAATATCTGCGCGTTCGCGGAGACGGTGCAGCAGCGCGGGGAGACGATGGCGGACAACATGGAGGCCATCGACTACCAACTCGATTGCTCCTATGACGAATTCATCGCCCTTCTGAGCCGCGCGGGCCTCGCGACGCCCGAGGCTTCGCTGAAGGCCCCGGATGAGGATTTGCGGAGCAAGGTTGACCCGCATCTGGCCGATCTGGGACTCACGGTGGACAAGGTCTATCAGGACGCGCGGGCGGGCCGCACGTTTCTGGCGCGGACGCTTTGGGCGACCATGCGCGACGCGCCGGAGTTTCCGCAGGACGCCAGCGCGGATTACGACTCGCTGCATTATTCGTTCGAATTTCTGGGGATCGCGCCGGGATCGCCGGAGATGTGCGCCCTTTTGGAGACCACGCCCGAGCAATTCCGCCGCGTGGACCAGAAATACGCCAAGGAAAGCGTCTATGAAGACCTGCTGTTCCGCCAGTCGATGATGAATTTCGCGATGATGAAAACGATGTCGCCGGGGCGGCCCGACGTGAAGCTTTCGGACCTCTTTAAGACCGCGCGGGAATATGACGAGATGTATGACCGGAACTTTGCCGATTTCGAGCAGGAAACCGCCAAGACGATCAAGCGCTCGGGCCTGAGCGAGGCGGAGATGACGTTTTACATTCTTGCGCGGCTGGAGGGTGACGGGCGGCTGCCCGGGGCCGACCCGCGCACGCCTTTGAACTGATTGAGGGCCGGAGATGAACACACAAGACGCCCCGAACCCGGAGATGATCGAAGCCCTGCATGACATTGCCGGGAATATCCGGACTCTCGCACGCGAGATCGAGGACGGACGGACCGCGCCGGTCGAACGGTTCGATTACCTCAACAACGCTACTTACGAGGCTCTGCTCTCCCCGCTTATTGAAGACGGCCTCGCCGAGGCGGAGGATTGCGACCGTCCGCCGACCGAAGCCTTACGGGCGCGGGTGAACCCCCTGCTGGCGGGAGCCGATACGACCATCGACGCGCTTTATGCCGATGCGCGGACAGGCCGGATGTTTGTTTTGCGCAATGCGTGGAATGAGATGAAGGCCCATCCGCAGTATCCTGAGCAAGCCTCGGGCACGTACGATTCCCTGCACTATTCCCTCAAATTTCTCGGGATCGAGCCGCGTTCCCCTGAGATGTACGCACTGCTTGAGACGGACGAGGCCGAGTTTACGAAGCTTGATAAGGAATACGCGCTGTCTACCATCTATGAAGAAATTCAGGATAATCACGCGCTGATGAGTTTGACTCTGGGGCGGCTGGCGCTGGAACACGCGCACGAAGGCGAGGCCGGCGAGCAGAGAATCGCGCAGGAGTTCGAATCCCGCGTGAACAAGGGGCTGCGGATCGTGCTTGAGGATATCGACGCGATCAAGGCGCGCTCGGGGGTTCAGGAGTTCGAAATCATGTTTTACGTCAATACGCGCTTTCAGATGGCCGGGCTGCCGCTTCAGGACGGGCCGGCGGCGCTTCAATAGCGAATACGCCCTTTTCTCGCCTTTCAAAACCTATATAGTGGCGTGATGTTCGAACCGCTTCTCCAGATCCAAAATCTGTGCGTCGATTTCAAGACCCCGGCGGGGCAGTTTTCCGCCGTGAAGAAGGTCAGCTTCGGCATCGGCAAGGGCGAGACCGTGGCCGTGGTGGGCGAGTCGGGCTCCGGCAAGTCGGTGACGGCGCTGTCGGTCATGCGGCTTTTGCCCGCCGCCGCCACGCAGCACAGCCCGGACACGCGCATTCTGTTCGAGGGCAAGGATCTTCTGAGCCTCAAAGACAAGGATATGTGCGCCATTCGCGGGCGACGGATCGGGATGATCTTTCAAGAGCCGCTGACCGCGCTCAACCCGCTGCACACGATCGAGCGGCAGGTGGGCGAGGTTTTGAAAATTCATCAGGGGATGAATAACGCACAGACACGTGCGCGGGTTCTGGAACTCATGGATCTAGTCGGGCTTTCGAATATGAAGGGCCGGATGGATTCCTATCCGCACCAGCTTTCGGGCGGGCAGCGGCAGCGCGTGATGATCGCGATGGCGCTGGCGAACAACCCGTCCTTGCTGATCGCGGACGAACCGACGACTGCGCTGGATGTCACCATACAGGCGCAGATCCTTGAGCTTTTGGAGGAATTGCAGACCCGGCTCGGCATGGCGCTGATGCTGATTTCCCACGATCTTTCGGTGGTGCGGAAGATGGCGGATAAAATCTGCGTCATGAAAAGCGGCGAGTTGGTCGAGATGCAGCCCACGGAGCTTTTGTTTGAAAAGCCGCAGCACGATTACACGAAAAAGCTTCTGGCCGCGCAGCCCGCCGGGCGCGTCAAGCCCGCCGACCCTGCCGCGCCCGCGATTTTGGAGGGGCAGAACGTCAAGGTCTATTTCCCGAGGCGGAAAAGCTTTTTCGGAAAGCCGCTGGATTTTGTGAAGGCGGTGGACGATGTGAGCCTCACGCTGCGGCGCGGGCATACGCTGGGCGTGGTCGGCGAATCCGGTTCGGGCAAGACGACGCTGGCGCTCGCGATGATCCGCATGCTGCCCAGCACGGGGACCATCGTCTTCACCGGGCAGAACGTGTCGGCGCTCTCGCGCCAGCAGATGCGGCCCTTGCGTTCCAAGATGCAGATCGTGTTTCAGGACCCGTTCGGCTCTCTCTCCCCGCGTATGAGCGTGGCGCAGATCATCGACGAGGGGCTGGCGCTGCACAAGCGCGGGCTGTCGAAGGAACAGCGGGACGCGCTGGTCGTGGAGGCGCTCAAGGACGTGCATATGGACCCGGAGACGCGCCACCGCTATCCGCATGAATTTTCAGGCGGGCAGCGGCAACGCGTGGCGATCGCGCGGGCGCTCGTTCTGGCCCCGGATTTCGTGGTCCTGGACGAGCCGACTTCCGCGCTCGATGTCTCGGTGCAGGCGGAGATCGTCGATCTGCTGCGCGAATTACAGCAAAAACACGGGCTATCCTATTTGTTCATCAGCCACGATCTGCGGGTCGTGCGGGCCATGTGCCATGAGGTTCTGGTGATGAAGGACGGGAAAATCGTCGAGGCCGGGACCGTGGATCATATCTTCGAGCGGCCGCAGCAGGACTACACCAAGACTCTGATCGACGCGGCGCTCAACCTTAAGACCCGCGCGGCGGGGTAGGTTCATCCGCTCTGCTGATTTAAAAAAACACGACGATCACTGCGCGCACGACGCGGGCGGCGGCCCCTTTGGTCATTGCGAGGAGGCCGGAGGCCGACGCGGCAATCTATCCAGAGGCATCCCGATAGGAATCGCAAAGACGCGAAGACGCGAAGCTTTCTGTGGAACACGACGATTTTAAAGTTATGTCATTCCTGCGGAAGCAGGAACCTCGGGAGACTTCTCTCAGTTTGAAACACAACGAACACAACGCGAGCGGCGGTTTTATTCGTCATGCTGAGGCGAAGGCCGGAATCCATGGAAAGGGTCTCACTGGATCCCCGCCTGCGCGGGGATGCCGCTTATTTTTTCGCAATTAACCCGCAAAGCATCCCCGTGTAAACGGGGATTCAGAGATTGTCCCTACCGGATCCCTGCTTTCGCAGGGATGACAAGGACGGGACGCGGGGATGACTAGGGGAAGCGCGGGATAGAGAATCACTTCGCCGGAACGAGCTCGGGGGTGACGCCGATTTCCGGCTCCCCTTCCCATGAAAAGGGCTTCCAGTTTTCGTGCGGTGTGGCGAGGCGGTCGGCGACCGCCGTCCAGACATCAAGGTTCACGATCATGCCGCAATGGCTGCCCTCCACCTCGACATTTTCCGCCTTGTGACCCTTTTTGCCGCCCCACGGGTTGACGGCAGCCTTGGGAGCGACCACGCCGTCCGTGTAGGAGAAGAAGGAGGTTACGGCGGCCTCGGGCGGGCCCTCCTTCATGTAACCGGCCAGTTCCTCGACCAGGTCGTCGTCGTTGGGGTTTAAAAATTCGTAAGCGCCGTAGATCAGGCGGTTCGCGCCGCCCCGGAGTTGGGCCACGCCGAAGGGGCTGCCCATCGTCACGAGGCGTTCCACCTTATCGGGGTGGCGGTAACTTAAGAGCAGGCCCTGAATCCCGCCGAGGCTGTGGCCCGCGATCGAGACCTTTTGGCCGTGACGGTCCGCCATGCGCACGAGGCGCTCCTCCATCCGGTCGATGATATGGCCCCGGACGCCGAGGTTGAAGCCGATATCGGGGTCGAAGCTGTTATGGCCCAGATCGTCGAGATGGCGACGCATGGTCCAGGTCGTCAGATCGTGCATCCCGAAGCCTTGGACCACTAGAACGGGGCTTCCCTGCGCCTCCGGGCCGGGCTGTTTGCCGAACACCAACGAAGGCAGGGTTTTATAGGCGGCAGAGCGGGCCAGCTCGAAGCCCGTCCGAACGCCCTCCGTGGCGCCGTGGATCAGGTCCGGCCCGGGGATTTTCGGGGGTTTTCTGCCTGCCATCGTACGGTCCCTCCTGCCTGCCGTTTTGCCCTTTTCCGGGCGGCTTTTTGCGCTTTTTTTTGATTTATCGTATAATGAGAGGGTTCGAAGAGGCCACCGGATTATGTGCTGCGGCGCGGCATCCCCGCCCTTTATCAGGGCCCCAGAGCGAAAATTTTTCTTTTTTTTTGCCTTCGGGGGTGTTAAGACACTGGCAACCGGAACGGAATTACGATAGAACTCTGCGTTCTTAGTGGTCTTTTTATTTGCCCTGAGGGGCCGGAAACAACAGATTTTAAGGAGTGATGACCTTTGGTTAGTGTAAGTGTCAAGGATAACAACGTCGATCAGGCGCTGCGCGTTCTGAAGAAAAAAATGCAGCGCGAAGGCCTTTTCCGCGAGATGAAGCTCCGCCGCAACTACGAGAAGCCCTCCGAGAAGAAGGCCCGCGAGAAGGCCGAGGCCGTCCGCCGTTTCCGCAAGATGGAGCGCAAGAAGCGCGACCGCGAAGGTTACTAGGCGCTGTTTCAGCGAGATTTTTAAGAGCCGCCGAAGTTACGATTCCGGCGGCTTTTTGCTGGCTTCCCGCGGTTCTGGCATGGTCTCTGCAGAATGTTCCGGGCCCGCCAAACGTTGTATTTTAAGGTAAGGCAGTGTAAAAAGCTTTAGCGCCCTGCGTGTTTGGTTTTGTTTTATTGAGGATAACGGTATGAACCGGACGGTCTTGAGAGCACCCTTTTTTCTTTATCTTTTTGGCTTTGGCCTTTTGGGGATGAGCGGTTATGCGCTGGCTCAGAAAATCACGTGGGAATTCCATAAGTCTCTCACGGGCGCGTTCGATGTCCGCTTTCCGTCCAAATACAAGATCAAGTCCATTCCTTTGCGGATCGACGCAAAGACGGTTCTCTTCCGCAACGAAATTGTCGCCACGGTCGGAGACGGACCGGATGGCAAAGAAAACCAAAAAGTTTTTCTTGTTAAAGTTGACCAGAGCATGGGTTCGCTTCTGAAAGGCAAGCAAATCACGAAAATGCTGGAAGTCGATGCGTATAAGTACAAAAAAGCGGCGCAAAAAGCGGGCGGGGTAATGCTTGCAAACGAACAGTTTACCGTGGACGGCTTTAAGGGCCGGGAAATGTATATCACCTATGGCGACGGTGATGACAAGCAGGGTATGCGCGTCAAGATCATGTATACCGACATCTCGAGAGTGGAGATGCTCCTGACTGGACCGTCCAGCAGCATGTACGCGTTCAAGTCGAATGACTTTTTTGAATCTCTCAAACTTTATGACGGGCCAGGAAAGATTGACGGAACCCCCGGTGAAAACTGGAAAGAGTACGAATCGCCTCTTGGGCTGTTTACCCTGATACTTCCGGATGCGGATAATAGCTTTACTGCTGGGGCTCCGAAGTTTGCCAAAGAAAAAACAAAGGAAAGAGGGCGGTATGTGTTCATCGACCCCCTTCTCTCTTATCGGACGTTCTTCAATTTCTACGGCTATAAAATTGACGAGAGGATGAATTTCGATAAGGTCAAAACGCTTCTCCTGAGCGCACACGTCGCCCCTTACGCCGATAAAGTCCGTCTTGAGGATCTCAAGATCGACACCAAGACCGCAGAAGACGGTAGTTATGCCACGGTGACAACGCTTGTGCGCATGCGTCCGCTTGAAAAATATCCTTATATCAACACGGTTCTGCTGCAGGCTATCTTCAACGATCACGGCGTCGTCGTTCTTGAATTTCTCGGGGCCAACACGCATGTCGATACGCCCCTTGGTAAGACTCTCTTCTCGCTCGTGAAGTTCCACCCGGAGAAATATTCCGAAGATCGGGCAGCAGGCTCCGACGCAGCGGGCGATGAAAAATCTCTCGATGCCGAAGACGAGCAGAGCGGCGATGAAGAGGTTATCATGGATGACTCCGAAGAGCAGACCGAAGGTCAAGAAGGCGCCGCCTCTGAGGATAAGACAACGTTAAAGGCCACGATCAAGCTGGGTGACAACGAAGCGGCGGCGGGTACGGGTACGGGCGCGGGCGCAACGAACGCTGGCGATGCCAAGGCCGCCGCCCCCGCTTCGGAGAACGCGAAGGCCGCTGATGCTCAAACGCAAGAGGCTGTTCCCGCCGTGACGCCGGCTTCCGGCGAAAACGGCTCCGGTGCAGAGACCGCAAAACCCCAACAGGCCGCCCCTCCGGCTGCGCAGGCGAAGCCTGCCGCAGTGCCTCAAAATTCGGCGCCCTAAATTTTTTTTAATCGCTGAGTCAGGCGCTATCCAATAATGACGCTGGTCTGCGCCGTCAGCCATTTGCGTGTCTCGGGCCGCAGAAGCGGGCCGATGATCTCCTCGATGTCGAGATAATAGGCGCGGAGCCAGCGGCGCTCGTCCTCGTTGATCTCCTCCATCAGGATCAGGCGCGGATCGTACGGCACGAGGGTCAGGCTGCGGAACCCCAGAAGCCTCGGCCCCGTTGGTTCCTCCTTTTCAACGCGAACCTGCATGATGTTCTCGATGCGGATACCGTATTCCCCGGCGCGGTAATAGCCCGGCTCGTTGGTGAGCAGCATTCCGGGCTTAAGAGCCTCGCGCCCGCGCGGCGATATGGAGACCGGCCCCTCATGCACGCCGAGGTAACAGCCGACGCCGTGCCCGGTGCCGTGGGCGTAATCCAGCCCGGCTTCCCAGAGGTGCTGGCGGGCCAGCGTATCAAGCTGCACGCCCGTCGTGCCTTCGGGGAATTTCGCCCGGGAGAGCGCGATATGCCCCTTGAGGACCATTGTGTAATGCTTTTGCATGTCCGGGGTCGGCGGGCCGATGGCGACAGTCCGCGTGATGTCGGTCGTGCCCCAGCTATATTGCCCGCCGCAGTCGATGAGCAGAAGGCCCGGCGGTTCGATCTTCGCGTTGGTCTCGGGGGTGGCGCGGTAATGGATGATCGCGCCGTTCGCGCCGAAGCCCGCGATGGTGGCGAAGCTCGGCCCCTGATAGCCGCCCTGCTGGATCTTGTATTGCTGGATTTTCTCGTCCACGTCGATTTCGGTGAGGCGGCCCTTGTGGGCCTCGCGGTCGAGGTCGTGCAGGAGCTGGATCATCGCGATCGCGTCGCGGATATGCACATCGCGGATGGCGGCTGATTCGGTGTCGCTCTTGATCGCCTTGCGCGGCTCGACGGGGTCTTTCTGCGCGACGATCTGCGCGCCCGCCTGTTCCAGCTTTTGCTCGAACCAGACGGGGGAGCGGTCGCGGTCGAACATCACCTTGCGGCCTGCAAGCTGGCCGAAGCGCAGGGGCATGTTATCCGGAGGGATGACGTTCACCCCCTGCCCCACATGGGCGAGGATGGCGGGCGGCACCTTGCGCGGATCGACGAACCAGTCGAGCGTTCCATCGGCATAGACCAGCGCGTGGGATTGCACCAGCGGCGTATAGAGCACGTCGCGCCCGCGCACGTTCAGCAGCCAGCAGACGGAATCGCAGGCGGTGAGCAGAACCGCATCCGCGCCCTTGGCCTTGATTTCGGCGGCCAGTTCTGTGCGCTTGGCGAGAGAGTCCGATCCCGCCACGTCGTGCGGAAACGGTTCGGCGGGGTTCATGGGGCGGCCCGGGCGGTCGGCCCAGACGGCGTCCAGCGGGTTGACGGGCACGGGCTTCAGGGCCATGCGGTTTGAAACCGCCTTATAGACTGCCTCGATCTGCGCGGGGGTGTGCAGCCAAGGGTCGAAGCCGATCTTGTCGCCCTCCTTCGCGTTTTGCGCTATCCAGTGGGCGGGCGTCGTGCGGGTGCTGTCCTGCGTTTCGTAGAGGGCGGGGTCCACCTCCCGCTCGACCTGAAGCGTATAGCGCCCGTCGGTGAGGACGACCGCGCGGTCCTTGAGAATAACCAGCGTTCCGGCGCTGCCCGTGAAGCCGCTCAGCCATGCCACGCGCTCGGCGCAGGCGGCCAGGAACTCCCCCTGATATTCGTCGGTCCGGGGCAGGATGAAGCCGTCAAGGCCCATCTCTTCAATCTTTTTTCGAAAAGCGGCAAGCCTGTCTTGATATGGGTGCGTGTTTTCTGGCATCTTTCCTCAGAAGCATTTTTTGTGACTTTTGATTGTCCACCATTATAAGGATGCGTCCCATCAAGACTCAAGAGCAGGCGCACATTATTGTTTTCGGGAACGAAAAGGGCGGGTCGGGCAAATCGACGGCGGCGATGCATACGGCTATCGCCCTTCTGCGGCTCGGCTACAAGGTGGGCAGCATTGATCTCGACGCTCGGCAGGGCACGTTTACCCGCTATCTCAAGAAACGCTTTGATTTCATCACCAGCACGCGCGACCACCTGCCCTGCCCGACGCATCTCTCGATCCCGCGCAGCACGGCGGACAGCGTCACCGCGCAGGAAGAGGAAGAGCGGACGTTCCTCTCCCTTGCCCTTAAGGAGCTGGGGCGGCAGAACCATTTCATCATCATCGACACGCCGGGGACGGATTCGCACCTCAGCCGCCTTGCTCACGGGCATGCGGATACGCTGATCACGCCCATGAACGACAGTTTCATCGACCTTGACGTTCTGGTCGATATCGACCCGGATACGCTCAAGATCAAGGGGCCGTCGGTCTACGCGCAGATGGTGCAGGATCTGCGGCGCAAGCGGCAACTTTGCAACGCGGGCGACCTCGACTGGATCGTGATGCGCAACCGCCTCGCCTCGCTCAACGCCCGCAACAAACAGGTGGTGGGCGACATCCTGCAGGATATTTCCGGGGCGATCGGGTTTCGCCTGGCTCCGGGTTTCGGGGAGCGCGTGATCTTCCGCGAGATGTTCCTCAAGGGCATGACCCTGCTCGACATCAAGGAGGGGTCGGACAAGCCGCTGACCCTCTCGCAGATCACCGCGCGGCAGGAGGTGCGGAATCTCGTGGTCGAGCTGGCGCCCGAAAAGCTCAAGGGCCGGGTTCGGCCTCTTTCTTAAGTTTCCTGAGTATGCTAGCCACCTGACACGTTGGCGGCTCTTTGGAATTATGCCCCCGTCGCGAGCAGTAAATAATTTTTCATCCATAGGACCGCGAGAGCAACAGCTATGGCTATTTGCAAAATGAAAAAGCCCGCTGTTTGCCTTTCTTCTTCATGCTTAATGCACACGTAGTATAAAAACTCAGCTGTCTGTCTTAGGATGATTGAGGCCACAGTGATCGGCAAAGAAAACAGGCCACACACTAAAATCACACCCCAGTTTATGTTTAGTACATACCCCCATAAGGTGTCGGGTATCCCGTAGCCTTCCCACATAAAAAAGGGGCTTAAAATTATGATCGTCAGCGTTATTACATAAACGATTAGAAAGTTTTTCATTGTTTGTGTCATTCGGGCTTGTCTTATGTCTAATAAGATATCCGTATACGGAGATATTAAACCATAATAAGCGCTCTGTTGGATCCCCACTTTCGTGGGGATGCCGCTGCTGTTTGATCCTCGACCCGAGAGCATCCCCGTGTAAACGGGGATCCAGAGATCATCTCTACTGGATCCCTGCTTTCGCAGGGATGACAAGGCGGGGCGCGGGGGTGACAAAAAGGGGCGATTCCGTCTTTGCGAGGAGGCCGAAAGGCTGACGAAGCAATCCACACCTCGAATTATGGATTGCTTCACCCGCTAGGGCGGGTTCGCAATGACGCTTCTGTCCATGAGGCCGGAGCGGCACGCGGATTGCATCCCCCTTCCCGGCTTCGGCTGACCGGGCTTGCATTGGCGCGGCGGGCGTGGCAGTAATTTGGTGCAACGCAAAAAGTTAACGGACTGATTCATGAGTACATCCCCCACGCCCCGGCCCGTCAAAAAGGCCGTCTTTCCTGTCGCCGGACTCGGCTCGCGCTTTCTTCCCGCCACAAAGGCCATGCCCAAGGAGATGCTGACCATCTGTGACCGGCCGCTGATCCAGCATGTCGTGGAGGAGGCCCGCGCGGCGGGGATCGAGGAGTTCATCTTCGTCACCGGGCGGCACAAGGAATTGCTGGAGGAGCATTTCGACCTGCAATTCGAGTTGGAGCAGACTTTGGAATCGCGCGGCAAGACCGCGCTGCTGGAAAAGGTGCGCGAGGCCGAGCTGCCCGCCGGGCGGCTGATCCTCACACGGCAGGCCAAGCCGCTGGGCCTCGGCCATGCGGTGTGGTGCGCGGCGCGGATCATCGGGAACGAGCCGTTCGCGGTGCTGCTGCCCGACGTTCTGATGAAGGGCAAGCAATCGTGCCTCAAGCAGATGGTCGACACCTATAATAAAGTCGGGGGCAACCTGATCGCCGTCGAGGAGGTTCCGCGCGCGGAAACCAAGAATTACGGGATCATCGACACGAAGGACCAGACCCTTCCGGTCATGCCGGTCGCGGGGCTGGTCGAGAAGCCCGAGCCGGAGAAGGCCCCCTCCACGCTGTCGGTGGTCGGGCGTTATATCTTCCAACCGGAGTTGTTCGAATACTTAAGCGCCTTCGAGAAGGGCGCGGGCGGGGAGATCCAGCTGACCGACGCGATGGCGAAGCTGATCGGCCAGCAGCCGTTCAACGCTATCCGGTTCGACGGCAAGAGCTACGATTGCGGCAGCCGCCTCGGGTTCATTGAGGCAAACATCGCCTACGGCCTGAGCGATCCCGAAATTTCAAACGGTGTGAAAGAGGTTCTGAAACGCTATGTCTGAGACAGCCCGTAAAACCAACACAGAGAGTACAAACACCATGAGCGCCTATAGCTTCAACCCCACGATCCTGCGCGAATACGACATACGCGGGCAGATCGGCAAGAACCTCTCGGAACAGGACGCCTACGCGCTGGGCCGCGCGTTCGGCACTTATGTCGCCGGGCTGAAGGGGCAGCATGTCTGCGTCGGCTATGACGGGCGCGTGAGTTCGCCGGGGCTGGCCGAGGCCCTGACTAAAGGTTTGCGCGAGTCGGGCATGGATGTGACCTTCATCGGGCTGGGGCCGACGCCGATGCTCTATTTCTCCGTCAAGCACTTCAAGGCCGATGCGGGGATCATGGTCACGGGTTCGCACAACCCGCCGGATTATAACGGGTTTAAGATGACGCTCCAGGCCGGGCCGGTGTTCGGGGAGAAGATTCAGGAGATCGGCCGGATTTCCGCCTCCGGGGCGCTGGCTTCGGGCGCGGGCGGCCGGACCGACAAGGACGTCAAGGAGGCGTTCGTTTCGCGCCTCATGCAGGATCTCAAGCTGACGCGCGACCTCAACGTGGCGTGGGACGCCGGGAACGGCGCGGCGGGCGAGGTTCTGGAGATGCTGACCAGCCGCATCCCGGGCAATCATATCCTGCTGTTTCCCGAGATTGACGGGAATTTCCCCAACCATCACCCGGACCCGACGGTGGACGAGAACCTCATCGACCTGCAAAAGGCGGTGCGGGAGAATAACTGCGACCTCGGCATTGCGTTCGACGGCGACGGCGACCGGATCGGCGTGGTGGACGAAAAGGGCGCGGTCTTGCGCTGCGATATTCTGATGACGATCTACGCCAAAGAGGTTCTGCGCAACCGCCCCGGCGCGGCGATCATCGGCGATGTCAAATGCTCGCAGGTGATGTTCGACGAAATCCGCAAGCTGGGCGGGAACGCCGTCATGTGGAAGACCGGGCATTCCCTGATCAAGGACAAGATGGGCGAGCTCAAAGCGCCGCTGGCGGGGGAACTGAGCGGGCATATCTTTTTCGCCGACAAATATTACGGGTACGACGACGCGCTTTATTGCGGCGTGCGGCTTTTGAACGCGCTTTCGGAGGCGAAGGGCGGGCTTTCGAGCCTGACGGCGCACCTGCCCGTTCTGTTCAACACGCCCGAAGTGCGGTTCGACGTGGACGAGGACGGCAAATTCGACCTCGTGCCGCGCGTGGCGGCCAGCCTCGCCCTGCGGAAGGATCCCGACATCGCGGTCAACGATATCGACGGGGTGCGGGTGTCCACACCGGACGGCTGGTGGCTGCTGCGGCCCTCGAACACGCAGAGCGTCCTCGTGGCGCGGGCGGAGAGCGACAGCGCAGAGGGTCTGGAGCGACTCAAAGCTATGGCTCAGGAAGAAGTGAAAAAACTTGGATATACGCTGGTGTTTCAGTGACGAATCGTTTTCACTGTAAGAGTTTTAAAAACTTCGGCTGAATGGCGATGCACGATCAAGACTGCGTTAAACTCATCGAACTCATGGCCTCCAAGGTCTGCCACGACCTGATCAGCCCGATCGGGGCGGTGTCCAACGGCGTCGAGTTTCTCGAAGAAGCCAGCGGCGGCGAAGGCATGGACGCCGAGGCCGTCAACCTGATCGCGTTCAGCGCCGGACAGGCGGCGGCCAAGCTCAAGCTGTTTCGCCTCGCCTATGGCGCGGGAGGCGCGGACTCCTCCATAAAGCCGGAAGACGTACACAAGATCTTCGCGGACTATATCGGCGGCGACAAGCGGATCAAGCAAGACTGGGACCCGCATGCGCCGCTGGGCCTCACCGATCCGCCGCCGGGGCTGTGTAAGATTTTGGCCTGCCTGCTGCTGACCCTCATCGACACGCTGCCCAAGGGCGGCACGGTTCGGGCTTTCGACGGCGGGGACGGCTCGCTGCATGTTCAATCCACGGGCGAGCATGCGGGCTTCCGCGAGGGGTATAAGGAAGCGCTTACGGGCGCGGCGAGGCCGGAAAGCCTCGAACCCAAAACCATTCACCCCTACCTCACCCATCTGCTCGCCGGGCATTACGGATATTCTATCCACGTCTTTGATACGCAAGAAAATTCAATTCTCTTGAGCTTGCGCAACGCCTCGCTATCCTGATTCAGGGTCGTATGCTGCCCGTATACCCTACGGGCCTTCTCTGAAGATACTCCCCCGCCTTTTCGGTTTTTCTGAGTCCTCTGCGTTAATCTTATTTTAATTCGGTCCCGCGTATCCTTTTCGGACTCGGGATTTTGTTGCAGGTCATTCGCGCGGCTTAGAGCTTGCGCGGTTTTTCTGTAGTTTTGTATTTATTTTGTGCGATCAGGGATAGTGCGCCATGGATGATCTTATTGTCGAGTTTCTGACCGAGACCAACGAAAGCCTTGATGAGCTCGATCTCGATCTGGTCAATCTCGAACAGCACCCCAACGACAAGGCGTTGCTTGGCAAGATTTTTCGCCTCATGCACACCATCAAAGGGACGTGCGGGTTTCTGGGCCTGCCGCGCCTTGAGAAGACCGCGCACCACGCCGAGAACGTGCTGGGGCGCTTCCGCGACGGCGATCTGGACGTCACGGCCGAATATGTCACGCTTATTTTCGAATCCATCGACCGTATTAAATTCATCGTCGGCAAGCTGGGCGAGACCGGCAAGGAGCCGGAAGGGAGCGATCAGGATCTGATCGCCAAGCTGGACGCGGCCTATGAAGGCAAGTCGATCAGCGGCGGCGCTTCTGCCGCACCCCAGGCCCCCGAGCCGAAGCCCGAACCCAAGATCGAGGCGCGGACCGTCGCCCCGCCGGAGCCGCTTGCGGGCGAAGTTTCGCTCGAAGAGCTCGAAGCGGCGTTTCTGGCCGCGCCCGGGCCCGAGTTGGCCCCTCCCCCTCCTCCTGCGGCAAAACCTCCGGCCAGCGGCGGTGAGGAAGCCACAGCCGCCAAGGAAGGCGCGGTCGGCTCACAGACGCTGCGCGTCAATGTCGAGGTGCTTGAAAACCTGATGACGATGGTCAGCGAACTTGTTCTGACCCGCAACCAGTTGCTGCAGATTTTGCGCAGCAACGCCGAGAGCGAATTCACAACGCCGCTGCAACGGTTGAACCACGTCGTCTCCGACCTTCAGGAAGGCGTGATGAAGACGCGGATGCAGCCGATCGGCAACGCCTGGCAGAAGCTGCCGCGCATCATCCGCGACCTCAGCATGGAACTGGGCAAGAAGATCGACCTCGACATGCGCGGGGCCGACACGGAGCTGGACCGGCAGGTTCTGGAAATGATTAAGGATCCGCTGACGCACATGGTGCGCAATTCCGGCGATCACGGGATCGAAAAGCCCGCCGACCGCGTGAAGGCGGGCAAGCCGGAAACGGGCAGGATCCTGCTCGAAGCGTTCCACGAGGGCGGGCACATCCTGATTAAAATTTCCGACGACGGTAAGGGGCTTGCGCTTGAGAAGATCAAGCAGAAGATTCTTTCCAACGGCCTCGCGACGCAGGAAGAGCTTCAGGGCATGTCGGTGCAGCAAATCCAGCAATATATCTTCAAGGCCGGGTTTTCGACCGCCGAGAAGGTCACCTCCGTCTCCGGGCGCGGGGTGGGTATGGACGTCGTGCGCACCAATATCGAAAAAATCGGCGGTTCGATCGAGATGAACTCCGTCGAGGGCAAGGGCTCGGTCTTCACGATCAAAATTCCACTTACGCTGGCCATCGTGTCCGCTCTCATCGTCGAGGCGGCGGGCGAGCGCTTCGCGATTCCGCAGCTTTCGGTCCGCGAGCTTGTTATGATCTCCACGCAGGGCGACAACCGCATCGAATACGTGCATAACGCGCCGGTCTTCCGTCTGCGCGAGCGGCTTCTGCCGCTGATCTCGCTGGGCGACGTGCTCAAACTGCGCGATGACGACGCCGATCAGGGGCTGATTACCCGGGGTTATATCGTGGTTACGCAGGTCGGCAGCTTCGAGTTCGGGATCATCGTGGACAAGGTCTTCGACACCGAGGAGATCGTGGTCAAGCCGGTCAGCAAGTTGCTGCAAGGTTTGAGCCTTTTCTCGGGGAATACCATTCTCGGGGACGGCAGCGTGATCATGATCCTCGACCCGAACGGGATCGCGGAGACGACCGGGACGCTGGCCGAGGCCGACCGGGAAGAAGCCGAACAGGTCGGCAACATACCGGATTCCCACAAAAAAACCTCCCTGCTGCTGTTCCGTGCCGCCGACAGCGCGCCGAAGGCCGTTCCCTTGGCGCTGGTCGCGCGGCTTGAGAATGTACGCCTCGACAAGATCGAGCGTTCCGGCGGGCAGATGATGGTGCAATACCGAGACACGCTCATGCCGCTGATCCCCTATCACGAGAGCATGGAGATCGGCAGCACAGGCGAGAAGCCCGTTCTGGTGTTTGCCGAGAGAAACCGCTCTCTTGGTCTGATCGTCGATCAGATCATCGACATCACCGAGCAATATGTCGATATCCAGATCAGCGCCTCGCGTCCCGGTCTTCTGGGCAGCGCGATCATCAACGGCAAGGCCACCGATGTCATGGACCTTGCGTATTTTCTGGCCAGCATCGACAAGGACTGGTTCAAGGATCACGGGGACGAGGATTTCGTGACCGCCGCCGACCTGTCCAACAAGAACCGCAGACGCAGCATTCTTTTGATCGATGACAGCCTGTTCTTCCGTAATATGCTCACGCCCCTGCTCAGCGTTGCCGGGTATGACGTGACGACACTTGAGAGCCCGTTGCAGGCGCTCAAGCTGTGCGAGGACGGGGCGAATTTCGACGTCATCATCAGCGATATCGAGATGCCCGAGATGGACGGGTTCGAGTTCGCCCAGCGGGTGCGTGAGAGCAGCCGCTGGCAGAACGTGCCGATGGTCGCGCTCTCCTCGCATGCGACCCCGCAGGATATCGACCGGGGCCGTAAAGTCGGTTTTAACGATTATGTCGCAAAATTCGACAGGGATACGCTTTTGAACGCCCTCTCCGAAACGGTGGCGAACGCCCGTATGGCGGAGCGCGTGTCCAAGGCTACGGCCAGAGGTTAATGTCCGGGAGTCCGGCGAATGTAACAGGGATATGAGGCCACGACGATGAAGGCGGAAAACGTACACCAGACCAGCAAGACGCTTGAATATCTGACGATCATGATCGCCGATCAGAAGTTCGGCATCCCGGTCCTGCAAATTCAGGACGTGCTGCGCGAACAAAGGTCACGCGCATTCCCCTCGCCTCACCGGAGGTCGCGGGGTCGCTCAACCTGCGGGGGCGCATCGTCACGGCCATCGACGTGCGCAAGCGCCTGAACGTCAAGATCGCCCCCGCAAAGCGCAGCATGAGCGTCGTCGTGGAATATAATCAGGAGCTTTACAGCCTTATCATCGACAAGGTCGGGGACGTTCTGAGCCTCGATCAAGACCGGATCGAGAAAAATCCGGGCACGCTGGACAGCAAGTGGCGGGATATTTCCGACGGGGTGTGCCAGCTGGATTCCGAGCTTCTGATCATCATGGACGTGCCGCGTTTGCTAGATTCCATCCAGGCGCGGGCGCATTGACCCGGTTTTAGGCCCGTCTGCGTAGAATCTTCTTAACAAAGTGGTAACTTCTGGCGGTTAGATTTGGAACGGGTGCTGATTTGCAGTACCCTGAGACTGATTTTGTCTGCCACTTTCCGCTAGGATAGAACGATGAAGACCTGCCTTATTGTCGATGACAGCCGCGTGGTGCGAAAGGTTGCCAGCCGCATCGTGCACGATCTGGGCTTTGCCTGCCGCGAGGCCGAGGATGGGCAGAAGGCTTACGAGGCCTGTCAGGCGTCCATGCCCGACGCGATCATTCTGGACTGGAACATGCCCGTCATGAGCGGGATCGAGTTTCTTGAAAAGCTGCGCCAGATGGATAACGGAACGCATCCGAAGGTCGTGTTCTGTACCACTGAGAACGATATCGGCCATATCCAACGGGCCATGTCGGCGGGGGCGGACGAATACATCATGAAACCGTTCGACAGCGAGATCATAGAGAACAAATTCGTGCAGGTGGGATTGATCAAACCGTCCGAGTAGCGCCTTGCGTTGCGTGACGATTTTGGTTTTCGGACTTACTTGCTTGGTAATCTACAGTAAATAATATGACAGTGCCTTCCGATAACGCCCCTGAAGATTTCGTCTCCGTCGTGCTTGTCGATGATTCAAGTGTTCTTCGCGGAATTCTGCGGCGTATTCTCGAAGCCGACCCGGAGATCAAGGTCGTGGCTTCGGTGCAGAACGGAGAGCTGGCCATCAGCGCCGCCGAGTCTAAAAAGCCCGACATCATGATTCTCGACGTCGAAATGCCGGTCATGGACGGGCTGAGCGCCCTGCCCGGTATTTTAAAGGCTTCGCCCGCCACCAAGGTCATCATGTGTTCGGGCCTGACCGAGCGCGGGGCCAGCGTGACGCTGAAAGCCATGCAGCTGGGGGCGGTGGAATGCATCGTCAAGCCCGGCAGCGCGCAGGATAAGGGGCCGGGGTCGGCCTTCGAGAAGAACCTGATCGCGCTCATCAAATCGCTCAAGGGGGCGCGGCCGCACCGTGCCAAAAGCGCCGTCCCCTCCCCGCTCATGCGCCGGGCGGAGGCGACGAAAGATCCTGCCGCCGAAGCGCCCGCCTTCACGCTGCGCGACGACACGCGGGCCTATCGCGGCAAGCCGCGCATTCTGGCGATCGGCAGCTCGACGGGCGGGCCGCATGCGCTGTTCACGGTTTTGAAAGAGCTTAAGGGGCTGGATATTCCCATCGTCATCACCCAGCACATGCCGGAAACCTTCACCAAGACGCTCACTGAACACATCCATATGCAGACAGGAACGCCCAGCCACGAGGCCGAGGACCTCATGCCCGTCGAGAAGGGGCATATTTATATCGCGCGGGGCGGCAAGCACATGCTGTTCGAATTGCACGGCGAGGAATTGCGCATACGCCTTGGAAACGGGCCGCCGGAGAATTTCTGCAAGCCTGCGGTCGACCCGATGCTGCGGTCGCTGGTGGACATCTACGGACAGAAAATTTTGTGCGCGATCCTGACCGGCATGGGGGCGGACGGGATGCTCGGCGCCCGAATGCTTGTTGAAAAGGGCGGGCGGGTTATTGCACAGGATAAGGAAACAAGCGTAGTTTGGGGGATGCCCGGCGCTGTCGCCACCAACGGCCTGTGTTCCGCCGTCCTGCCGCTGGTCGAGATCGGCCCGTGGCTGCGTCGGGCTGCGATGGTATAGAGAGGATCAACCGTCATGCGTATTACGGACTTTGAAATATACCGGGACCTGCTGAAGCAGAAGTCCGGTCTTGTCCTGACGCCTGACAAGTCATACTTGCTCGACTCGCGCCTCAACCCCGTGGCCAAGAAATGGAATTACCCCAGCATAGACGCGATGACGAACGTGCTGCGCGCCATGCCGTCGAAGGAGTTGGTCAACGATATCATCGAGGCGATGACGACGAACGAGACCTCGTTCTTCCGCGACACGAAGCCGTTCGACACGTTCAAGAATTTCGTGCTGCCCTATTTCAAGGCGCAGCCCGGGCGGCCCAAGAAGCTGCGGATCTGGAGCGCGGCGGCCTCCAGCGGACAGGAATCCTATTCGCTCTCCATGCTGCTCAAGGAGGAATCCGCGAACATGCCGGGCTGGCAGTTCGAGATCGTCGCCACGGATATCTCCCATGAGATTCTCGCGCAAGCCCGCGAGGGGCTGTTCACCCAGTTCGAGGTGCAGCGCGGCCTGCCGATCCAGTATCTCATGAAATATTTCGTTCAGGAGCAGGATCGCTGGCGGCTCAAGCCCGAGATTCGCAACATGGTGAAGTTCGAGTATTTCAACCTTCTGGAAAAAATGACGGCGCTGGGGCAGTTCGACGTCGTGTTCTGCCGGAACGTGCTCATCTATTTCGACCAGCCGACCAAAAAGGGCGTCCTTGAGAATATCGCCAAGCAGATGCCGGCCGACGGGCTTTTGTTCCTCGGCGGGGCGGAGACGGTTCTGGGGTTGACGGAGGCGTTCATGGCCGTGCCGGGGCAGCGCGCCCTTTACGGCAAGCCCGACAGCGTCCATTGCAAGAAGCCGGCGGCGGTCCCGCCGGGGGCACAGGCTCTTGCGTAATCCGCCTGTTTATGTCTATAGTCCGCCCCCGTAAGGCGGGCTTTTTTATTGTCTGCGACCTTCCGCCTCACGCCGTTGAACGCGCAGACACGAGCGCAAGGTTTTTCATATGACACTCGCATCCCCCCAAGATCCCGGCATGATTTCCGGCGCGGTCACCATCCGGCGCGCCCTTATTTCCGTCTCCGACAAGACGGGGCTGATCGACTTCGCGAAGGCGTTGCACGGTTTCGGGGTCGAGATCCTCTCCACGGGCGGGACGGCGAAGGCGATCGCGGAGGCCGGAATCGCGGTGCGCGAGGTCAGCGACGTGACGGGCTTCCCCGAGATCATGGACGGGCGGGTGAAGACGCTGCATCCGCATATCCACGGCGGAATTCTCGCGCGGCGGGCCGACGCCGAGCACCGCAAGGCGATGGAGGCGCACGGGATCGAGGGGATCGACCTTGTGGTGATCACGCTCTATCCGTTCGTACAGACGGTGGCCAGCGGCGCGGATTTTGCGACCTGCATCGAGAATATCGACATTGGCGGCCCGGCGATGATCCGCGCGGCGGCCAAGAACCACAACGACGTGACGGTCGTTACCGACATCGCGGACTATCAGCGCGTGATCGCGGAGATGACCGCGCATAAGGGCGCGGTGGGGCCGGAGCTGCGGCGCGCGCTGGCGATGGATGCGTTCTCGCTCACGGCCGCTTATGATTCCAGCATTTCGACATGGATGGCCGGACAGGCCGGGGAGACCGCGCCCAAGCGTTTCAGTGTCGCCGGGCGGCTCAAGCAGAAGCTGCGCTACGGCGAGAATCCGCATCAGGCGGCCAGCCTTTACGTCATGGACCACAGTCCCCGCCCCGGCGCGGCGAGCGCGAAGCAGGTTCAGGGCAAGGAGCTTTCCTACAATAATATCAACGATACGAACGCCGCGTTCGAGTTGGTGGCGGAGTTCGACGCGCCCGCCGTGGCGATCATCAAGCACGCCAACCCGTGCGGCGTGGCGGTGTCGGGCGATCCGGTCTCGGCGTACCGCAAGGCGCTGCTCTGCGACCCTGTGAGCGCGTTCGGTGGGATCATCGCCGTCAATCGTCCCCTGTCCGCCGATCTGGCCCGCGCGATCACCGAGCGGTTTGTCGAAGTCATCATCGCGCCCGCCATTGAGGCGGAGGCGCTGGAGGTTTTGAAGAAGAAAGAGAATATCCGCGTGCTCGACGCCGGGTCCCTGCCCGATCCGCGCGCGGCCTCCCAGACCATCGCGCGAATCGCCGGGGGATTCCTCGTGCAGGACGCGGACAGTCACGCTCTGGACCCCGCCACGCTCAAGGTCGCCACGGCGCGGGCGCCTTCCGAGAAGGAAATGGCCGACCTGCTGTTTGCTTTCCGGGTTTGCAAGCATGTCAAATCCAACGCCATCGTTTACGCCAAGGACGGAGCCACCGCCGGAATCGGGGCGGGTCAGATGAGCCGCGTTGATTCCTGCCGGATCGCCGCGTGGAAGGCGCAGGAAGCCGCCAAGGGCGCGGGCTTGGCCGAACCTCTCACAACAGGGTCCGTCGTTGCATCGGACGCCTTCTTCCCCTTCGCGGACGGGCTGATCGCCGCCGCCGAGGCCGGGGTGACCGCCGTGATCCAGCCCGGAGGGTCAATCCGGGATCAGGAAGTCATCGACGCGGCCAACGAACGGGGTCTGGCGATGGTTTTGACCGGTATTCGTCATTTCCGGCACTAAAAGAACCATTTTCGGAACTATCTAGTATTTGTAAAATAAAATATGCTTTATACTGTTAGTAATAGTAAAAAATATTTAAGCAAATAAACAAATAGTTTTTACTTTTACAGTAATTTTTTATTAGTAAATTTTTCATGAATACGCAAAAATTTTATTGCTAATCCTTTTTCATATCCGCTATAATCGCCTTAACATAAGAGTAAATCGGCATATAAGCCGGGCCTTTAGGTTAGGGTAAAATTTGCATCCCTGCAGCGGGCGGGGATATAATGAGGCGGAGCAACCCATAAAAAAATAGTGGGGCACGCCGGCGGGAATATAAAAAAAATACAGACCGTAGTTTTTACGGCACGAGGGTCGAATGGGGTTTTTAGACTGGTGCAGTAATGCCGCAAGCAACGTAGTCAGCGGGGTTTCCTCCGCTGCTAGTTGGGTTGGCGATAAGGCCGTCGCCGTTGTCGATGGTCGCGCCGTCAACGCTGTCGTAGACGCCGCCAGTTGGGTCAATGATAAGGCCATCCAGCCCGCCGCGAGCTGGGTCGGCGAGAACGCTCCCAAACTTCTTGAAGGTGAAACCTGGCGCGCTGCCGGGCAAGGGGTCGTCGATTACGGCAAATTCGTTTGGAACAATCCTGCTCTTGCGGGCCGTCAGGCCGTTCAGGGGCTGAGCAACTCTGTCACCGGACTGACCGGGTTCATCGCGGATGTCGGTATTTACGCCGTCGAGGGCGCAGGCAAACTCGTTTATAACGCCGGCGCAGGCGTCGTGAACCTCGGCGCCGCCCCGGGCGAGCGCATCGTCGATTACGCCGGCATGTCCGATTTCTCAAAGGTTCAAGCCTTCATGGAAGAGCATACCGGCAGCTGGGCGGGACTTTCACGTGTCGAACTTGACCAGATGGTCCGCGATGGACGGATCACCGAACAGGAAGCCTCTTTCGCCGCCGGGACCAAGTACGGATTTCAGGCCGTTGGGGAAGTGGCCAGCTTTGTCGCCGTTAGTGCCCTTACGGCCGGTGCAGGGGGCGCAGCCATGGCCGCCGCACGCGGCAGTTCCGTGGGGATTCGCGTGGCGCAGGCCGGAAACGCGCTGGCCAATACCGGGCGGATCGGCGAGGTCGTTGCACGGCCCCTGCTCTGGCTCGGCAAAGACGTCTCCCTGATTCGCGGCGCTCCGTATCTTGAGCGCGCCGCCGCACTGGCCGAGACGGCCGCTCCTGCACGCGGATTGGCTTCGCAGATTTTTCTTCCCGGTCCGATGCGGGTTTTCCAGCCCAGCCAGACCTCCCACGCCTTCGCCTCGTGGTTCGGCGGTGTGACCAACAACACCGCAGGCTACGGCCTGCGCGCTGCCGAGGGCACCTTCAAGTTCTTCAACCCCCTTCAGGCCAACGGGCGCAGCGTCATCGCCTGGAGTATTGAGGGCGGCGGTGCCACGATGTCGTGGGTCGCCAACTCCGGCAAGGAAACCGCCGAGCTTGAAATGATTCGCGCACTTGACGGCGCCGACCAGAATAACGCCCAGCAGCAGGCTGACGAAATGCGCCGCCGCTATGGGCTGCCCGTTCCGGGCGAACAGGGCGCCACGCCCGGACCCGCGCCTGTTACCACGCCTGACAGCACGGGCACCGAGACCGCGCCCCAGAATATCAGCCCTACCTTTCAGGATGTCGCCCCCCGGGATCCGGGGATCACGCATGATTTCAAGATCAATAACGGCCTTGTTCAGCCCACGGAACTTGATCCTCTGGGCGGCCAGCGCGGGCCACAGGATCGGACCTTAACCCCGAGCGGGCCAGGCCCCGGGGGAGGTAATCGTTAACGGGTTCGAAAAAACTGGCTTTTGTAGCCGCGGATATGGTAAAAGTATACTAAATATAATGTCTTAAGATAAAAGACATATAAGGTGATAAAAAAAGGGTTAGACCATGGGTCTTGGTAGCGTTTTCAAATATTCTGACGATCTGATTCAGGGACTCACCGAGTTCGGGAAGACAGTTTCTCATGCGGAAGAAGCTGCTAAACTTGCCGAAAACGCCCGCACCTTCTTCGCCGGCAAGACCGCCGTAACCAATGCCGACATCAATGAATGGCTGCGCACCGCGCAAAGAACCGGCGAGTTTGATAATATTCTTCGCACCCCTGCCCTTAGAGACCGTGTTCGGGCTTTGGCGATCGATTCCAGACACCGGAGCGAGTTCGTTACCCAGTTCGACTCGATGATGAATGGACGCTCGGGTAACCTGAGTGATACAGAAATCGAATCACTGGCCCGGACCCATAAACTGCCGCCCGACAGCCCGTTCGTTATGATCGCGCGGGAAGCCCGCGACCAGCGGCGTGCCGCGGCTCAGGCCGGACAACCCAATCCGACGGGAACGGGCAGCAATACGACACCTCCTGATCCCGTTCCTCCTGTTAACGCTGCCGATAATACGGCGGGCGCAGGCGCACGGACCGGCGACGAAGTCGGCGATGGTGCGCGGACCGTAGACGATGCCGATGCGGCTGACGAAGTCGGCGATGCCGCGCGCGTCGATGCTGACGATGTCGGCGGCGGCGGCGCAAATGCCGGACGTAATGCCGGACCGAATGGCCGGAATGGCCGGGTCGAGGGACGCATCCTGCCCGAGAATTTTGCACACTGGACGCACAGACTGGCCGCATGGCACCCCAGCTCGCTTTTCGAGCGCGTTCCCATTTTGGGCAAGATGTTCAGCTTGGGTAGCCTGAGAATGAGCTTGCCGAATATCGGTGTGGTGAAGCACTTTATCCGTCCTGCCGTCGATCATGTCGATAACGCACTGAGAAGCAGCGGCGTTGTCCAGAAAGCCCTTGACCTGCAAGGCGAGTTTCGGACCCTTACCAATGATCTTGCGAACGGAAATATTACGGCGCAGGGCATGACCACACGGATCGACGAGATTTTCGGGGCTTTTGCGGATAATGCCGATAATGTCCGCAGTATCGATGCCGCGCTGGTCGATATCAACCGTCTGCTGGATGAAGTCAAAGACGGCCGCTCGGTCCTGCAATCCAAATATCCTGGGCTGACCGGTCTTACGGATCGTCAGTCCGCGAATATGCAAGTTTGGCTGACCGATCTGCGCGATACGCTGACCAGCATGAGACGCGGCCCCGATGGCAGTCTTGAAATTGCAGACCGCTACAAAAAGGTGATTGAAGGCCTTATTCAGAGAGGTGCGGACAGAACGCAAATTTCCGAGACTTTCGGCAATATGATTAACAGCCGTTTGAACCGTATCGGGGAAGATGCCCGGATGCGCCTCGATGGCACGGTCAACGTACGCCGGACCACGAATCCTGATGGAACCTTTATCGAAACCGGCGATCCTGCGCTGCTTCAGAACAGAGCGGCTCTTGAGCGTCAGCTCGAGTCCTCTTCCTATAACCGTTTTGACCGTGCGACCCCCACCGTGAGCACGAAATCGCAGAACGTGGAGTTGCACGTTTTCGAGATGCTGAACCAGTACAAGAAGCGCGAAGCGGGCGGCAACTGGGACGTTGAGGCCGCGAACACCTTCTTTGGCTGGATGGAAGCGTTTTATAAATCCGGAGTCGAGCATGACGTCAACCGGGTTATCCGTATCTTGAAGGCTAAGATGGGCGGCAGCGCGCTTCAGACCGTGCCTCAGGGGGTTATGGACCGTATCGACAAGGCCATGGCAGCGGCCGACCCGCATAAAAGAGCCTGGCTTGAAAGCGTTAAGGACGCTCTGGTTGATAACAAAGACCGCGGCACCAAATTCGGCCCGCGCGAGGTCGAGCGTCGCTACTACGCGCCTTTCGCCGAGTTCATGATGATCGCGACGGGTTACCCGACGCCCCGCGGCTCTGCAAACTTCTGGACCGAGATGGCTGTTCCGACGATCGACAACTATCTGAGAACGCCGATGTCCAATGCGGCCAAAGAGGCCTGGACCTATGTTACGGGCGGACGCACCGTTGGACCGACCGGCTTCAAGGAAGGCGAAGTTACAATCGACGCCTCTCACAAAATCAGAGAGATGGATTATGACTGGTGGTTCCGCCGCGCTCCGCGCGACGATGCCGGTAATGCCGTTGCGACGAGCACCGGTTTGCTTGGCCGTGGAACCGACCGTTCCCTTTTCGGCGTTCTGGGCCGTGACGGTTATCTGGACCGGATGCCGTGGTACCTGAAAATGCCGATGAGACTGGCTTCCGGAGGTATGATTTCCACCGAGTCGCGTGTCGGCCTGACCTTGCCCGGTAAAATTCTTATCGGCGGTGCTGCCGCGGCTTATGGGATTGAGCAAGGCTCCGCTCTGGCCGGATGGGGCAACGGCGACGGCGATCCCGGCTGGCAGACCAGCATGGACCCGCGCGGTGCGATCAATCTTCTTCAAAGGGGCGGTCTCGGGTTCTACGATTTCTGGTGGGATGACCTGCTGGGTGGCGGTACGCGTCTGACGACCGGACACGATCTGGGTATCGACATCGATTCGATCGGTGTGCCCTTCTCCGACATGAATATCCGTCAGTGGGTTCTGTCCTGGACGGAAACGGGCGATGCCACGCCGCAGGAACGTCAGCGTCTGCGCGAGATCAGCGATGAGATGAAGGCCCGTGCGCAGGCGATGTTCGATGAAATGCCCACGCATGCCGGCGAAGTCGGCAACCTTTATCAGTCCACCGAACAGCTGATGCTCAAGCTGCGCGAGGAAGCTGCAGCCGCCCGTCAGCGCGGCGAGACCGATAAGGCTAACAAACTCGACCAGTTGACACAGCAGCTTGGTAACGACCAGACCCGGATGCAGGCTCTGATTACCGGGATGGCCGCCAAGCGCGATGCGACGCAGGAAGCCATGGACGCTTTCCGCAATTCCACGGATGTTCTGGCTGCCGAGGAGGCTCTGACCCATCTCGAAAACCACCGCAACGACATGCGCGAGATGAGCACGCAAGCCCGTCAAACCCATGATGCCATGCGCGCGAGAATTCAGGCCGTGCCCGAGGCTGCCGCCGTTCTTGGCGCTGTCACCGTTCCGCCGCCCGTGGTTGTTACGAGCCCCGATCCTTCGGCGACGACGACGCCTGATCCGAACGCCGGACGCACGACGCCCGATCCGAACGCCGGACGCACAACGCCCGACCCGAACGCCGGACGCACGACACCCGACCCGAACGCCGGAGGTTCGCAGGGCGGCCCGGTCTTCATCGGCCCGACCACTTCGGACAATACCCGCACGGGAACGCCCGAGCAGCAGCTTGCCGCCGTCAAGGCCGAAGCCGCCCGTTCGGCCCGCAGCGCCTCCGACTCGGCTCGCTCCTCTCAGGATGCCGTCACGTATCTGAACGACACGGTGCGTCAAATTCGCGAATTGCAGGAATATGCCCGCGATAACGGCGGCACGCCCGCCGCTTACGATGCGCCTTTGGCGGAAGCCCAGCGTTTGGCGCAGGAGGCCAACATTGCTGCGCAGGCCGCTCAGGAAGCCAATCGCCGGTCGGCCGAAATTCTCGCGCAGATCAATACGGCGACCGTTTCGACGCTTGAAGATGCCCGCGCCAAGATGCAGGAGATTCAAGGCCACGCTCAGACGGCCCGTCAGGCCCAGCAGCGCAGCGCTCAGGCCAACACCCGGATGCGCGAAACGCTTGAAAGAAACACCGAACTGGACGAGCAGCTGCACCGCAGACGTCAGGAAGACCGCGTTCGTTCGGTCACCGGTTTCGTCGATGGCGGAAATAACGGCATTCTCTCCAATCTGACCCGTGACCGCGGCCAGCCCGGAGGCACAAGCTTCCTCGGTCAAGCCTTTAACTCCATCAGCGACGCCTTCGGTGGCGTGCGCGACTGGTGGACCCGCGACGTTGCCCGTTACGCTTCCCGCTCGGAAGGCGGCAAGATGATGTACCAGGGCGCGAATATCGCCATGGGCGGTATTGCGGCCCTTATGGGGATCGGCCTTTGGAACAGCACCATCGGCAAATGGACGGGAACGCAGGTTTCCGGCGGCATGAAGCTTCTGGTTGTCGGCGCCGTGCTGCTCTATATGTTCCGGGGCAGCAGCGATGTGGGTGACCGTCTGGACCGGATGGCCGGACGTTACCGCGCCACGGGTGACGATTACACCGGCGGCGACGGCGGAAGCGGCCCCTCCCCGTTCCGGGCGGGCAGCGTCTCCGTTCAGACCTTGAACGGCGGCACCCGCGATGTGACGGTTCCGGGCGGCGGCGATGCCACACGCACCTTCTCCCATGACGACGGCCGGGTGTTTCAAGAGACCGTGGACCGGGCGCGCCGCGAAGCCAATCTGCAAGGTACGGGCGGCAGCCTGCCCTCTGAAACCGGCGAAGTTTACCACCGCGCGATCCGCGTAACCAACTCGGATGGCCGGGTTCTGGGCTCCGAAGTGATCGACTTCCGCGCTGGCGGCACCCAGCAAGAGCTTGCTCCGGCCCAGTAAAGGAGAGCTGTTGTTATGACTTTCAGGCATGAAGGACAAGTGATATGATGGCCAATGGTGGGATGATGTCACACGCATCCTTGTCGCTGGACCAACAGGCCCTTCTGGCCGCACTGATCATGTCTGAAGATAACACTGAACAGCCGCCGCCGAGCAAAAAAAGCCCGACCAGCATGAAGGGTGACTGGGGCTCGTCCCTGCGCACCTCCCGCAAGGCGCTTTTCGACAAGAAAGATTTCGACATCTTCTGCGACAAGGAAATGGGCGAAACCTTCATTTTCCACAGCGCGGATCTGGGTTGCACCATCGACTATATGGAGTACGACCCCCAGAACCAGCGCGTGACCGTTTTTACGAATGACGGGCAGCAGCTTGACCTCGGAACCCGGATTCAGTGGCTGATTCGGCCCTATTTCGCGAAACCGCAGGTGATTTTGATGGTCCGGACGCAGAACGGGCGGGCCGTCGAAGGGTTCGAAGTCCGCCTTAAAGTGCGCGAAGAAGCAGAAAAAATAATGAACTGACAAAAAAAAGCGGGATTTTTTCCCTCTGGTCAGCTTATAATAAAAGGGTTAGTTTAGGGTTATGAACGAGACGACCGAACAAGGCAGAGAGAGACCCGTTTACGGGGACCTAACGGACTTTGTCTACGGATGCGAGGATGGAAGTCCTCTGAACATTCAGGTCGCCGTGAAAGATGACGGGCGGTGTGCGATTTTTCACAACAAGCCTTTTAAAAACGCTCTTTCGTGGCTGGAGTTCGACCTTAGCACTTACAGATTGGATTTCGTCATGGACGATGGTGAGATCCGCGATGCAGGACTTCCGCTGACGAAGGATGTGTCGAAGAATATGCAGAACTCGCACCAGGTGTTGATGATCCTTCTGGATGATCAGACCGGTGAGGCCAAGGAAGGCCACTACATCCCCCTGATCCTTCACCGGGCATAGGGATGCAAGAATAAAAAGAGATTTGTGTTTGGGTTATTTGGGTTTAACAAAAAAGTAAAATAGAGGAGTGAAATATGAGCGTAGCAAACATCCAGCAGATTGCAGACAGCTTCCGTGACGGGACCGCCGCGACAGTTGATTTACAGATCGTCGCCGGACAAGGTGCCCAGCTCTTTAACGGGGCTTCCAACAACATCACGCCTGACCTGACCAACGATGGTGGATTCGGCTCCGGTCCGCGCCTGTAAGCGGATTGTTGCTCTCTCCGGCTGGTTGCGGTTGACGCGCTCGAGTCTGTCTGTCCCTGTTATTTTATGGGTTTGATTATACTCTGATCTCGCTTGTAGTTATGAAAATAATTTAAAAGCCGGCGGCGGGCACGCTCCCCTCCCCGGCTTTTTCATGTCTTGTCCGTTTGCTCTCGCTGTTTTTAGGGCTGTTTGTGTTTGTTGGGGTTTTTCCTGAGATATTCCTCGCGCTGTTTCTTGACGCGCTCCTCGATCAGCCTCTCCTCGGCCTTCGTGCGCTCCATGACCGCCTGCAACGCTTTTTCGCGATTGTCGGGCTGCCGGACGACGGTTTTCCAGAGCATGGTTCCCAAAGCCAGAATGATGACCACCACCATCAAGATGGGCATCGGCGCCTTGCGCCCCTGCTCCGCCACGTCGCTGAGGAATATGACTTTATCTTCCGGTTCCAGAAGGTTGTTGGGGTCTTTATTCATAAATTCCAGCCTCTTTGACGTTTTATCATACCAAGGGTTTTTTCAAAGTAAACAAACGGCCCGAAAGTGCCCGACATCCCCCGTAAATTTTCATTGAACGGGGGGCGCAAAGCCCTTATGTTCGCGGACATGAGCAAGCCAGAGATCAAGCCCCTGCAACATATACGCAATTTTGCGATCATCGCCCATATCGACCATGGGAAGAGCACGCTGGCCGACCGGCTGATCCAGACCTGCGGCGGGCTTGAGGCGCGCGAGATGAAGGAGCAGGTTCTGGACTCCATGGATATCGAGCGCGAGCGCGGCATCACCATCAAGGCGCAGACCGTGCGCCTTGCGTATAAGGCCAAGGACGGGATTGAGTACCAGCTGAACCTCATGGACACGCCGGGGCACGTGGATTTCGCGTATGAGGTTTCGCGGTCGCTGGCGTCGTGCGAGGGGTCATTGCTGATCGTGGACGCCTCGCAGGGCGTGGAGGCGCAGACGCTGGCCAACGTCTATCAGGCCTTGGACAACAATCACGAGGTCGTGCCGGTCATCAACAAGATCGACCTGCCCGCCGCCGACCCGGAAGCCGCCGCGCAGCAGATCGAGGATGTGATCGGGCTGGACGCGTCGGAGGCCATTCTGTGCTCGGGCAAGTCGGGCATCGGGATCGACAATTTGCTGGAGGCCATCGTCAAGCGCTTGCCGCCGCCGCACGAGGGCGACCCGGACAAGCCGCTGCGGGCGCTGCTGGTTGATTCGTGGTACGATTCATACCTTGGCGTCGTGGTTCTGGTGCGGATCGTGGACGGCACGATGCGCAAGGGCCAGAAAATCAAATTCATGAGCAACGGGCGCACGCGCGACATCGACCGCGTGGGGATGTTCACGCCCAAGCCCGTTATGCTCGACATGCTCGGCCCCGGCGAGATGGGTTTCATCACCGCGTCCATCAAGGATATTTCCGAGACGAAGGTGGGCGACACGATCACGGACGATAAACGCCCCTGCGAGAGCGCCCTGCCCGGTTTCAAGCCCTCCATCCCCATGGTGTTCTGTTCGTTCTATCCGGCGGACGCCAGCGATTTCGAGAAGCTGCGGGATTCGCTGGGCAAGCTGAAGCTGAACGACGCGTCGCTGCAATATGAGATGGAAACCTCGCAGGCTCTGGGCCTTGGTTTCCGGTGCGGGTTTCTCGGCCTCCTGCACATGGAGATCATTCAGGAGCGGTTGGAGCGCGAGTTCGATCTCGACCTCATCCCCACCGCGCCGAGCGTGGTTTACCGGCTCAACATGAATAACGGGGACCAGATCAGCCTTTATAACCCCGTGGACATGCCCGATGTCGTGAAGATCAAAAATATCGAGGAGCCGTGGATCAAGGCGACCATTCTCGTGCCCGACGAATATCTGGGCGGGCTGTTGCAGCTGTGCCAGGATCGGCGCGGGGTGCAGATCGACCTGACCTATGCCGGGAACCGCGCGATGCTGGTTTACCGCCTGCCGCTCAACGAGGTGGTGTTCGATTTCTATGACCGTTTGAAGAGTATCTCCAAGGGCTACGCCAGTTTCGATTACGAGCTGGACGGCTACGCCGAAAACGACCTTGTGAAAATGGATATCCGCGTTAATGACGAGTCGGTGGACGCGCTGGCCATGATCGTCCACCGCAGCGCCGCCGAAAAGCGCGGGCGCGGCATGTGCGAGCGGCTGAAGGAGCTTATTCCCCGCCAGATGTTCAAGATCGCCATTCAGGCCGCGATTGGCGGCAAGATCATCGCGCGCGAAGACGTTTCGGCGATGCGCAAGGACGTCACGGCGAAATGTTACGGCGGCGACATCACGCGGAAGAAAAAGCTGCTGGAGAAGCAGAAAAAAGGGAAGGCCAAGATGCGCCAGTACGGCCGCGTCGAGATCCCGCAGAGCGCGTTCATCAACGCCCTCAAGATGGGCGATGAGAAGTGAGGGGCTGCTCGGCGCGTTTTAACGCGCCTTAGCCAGCCCCTCATCCCCGCGAAAGCGGGGATCCAGAGACCCCCGCGTAGACGCGAACCTTTTTTAAACACAACGGGCACGACGAACACTACGAGAACCAGCGTCATTCCCGCGAAGGCCGGAATCTAAGGCGGGGGCCTGACCCGGTCCCTGCGCTCGCAGGGGGGCGCGGGGGGCTGTTTCATTCGTCATTGCGAGGAGGACGTAGGCCGACGAAGCAATCTATGCGGCGGTCTTAATGGATTGCTTCACCCGCCGGGGCGGGTTCGCAATGACGCCCAGCGCTGTCCTCCTCGCGACTTGTCCGCCGAAGCCTTGGTGCAGGCGGAAGGCCGGAATCTACGGCGGGGGCCATACTGGATCCCCGTTTTCACGGGGATGCTTTTTTGAAAGCGCCCAACCTCCGCAGCATCCCCACGAAGGTGGGGATCCATAGTGGGCGTCCCATAGCGGGGATTTATACTGCGGATGACACGCCCGCCTACGTCCTGTAAAATCCCGGCATGTCGCCCTTTACGCTCATGCTGCTCGATCACGGGTTTTATGTGTTTCACCTCGCCCTGACGCTGTTTAACGTGTTTGGCTGGGTTTCCAAGCGTACGCGGCTTCTGCACCGCTGGTGCGTGGGGGTCACGGCGGGGTGCTGGCTGACCGTCGGGCCGGTTTTGTATGGGACGTTGGGGTATTGCCCGCTGACGGACTGGCACTGGCAGATCAAGGCGGCGCGCGGGCAGATCGCCCTGCCGGACTCGTTCATCACGCTGCTTTTGAACCAGATCGGGCTGTTTCCCGCGCCGGACACGGTGGAGATGCTGACGGGGGTTGTGTTTGCCGGGGTGGTGGCGGCGACGCTGTTCCTCTGGTGGCGCGGGCGGGCGGCGGAGACGGGAATCGCTAAGACCCCAAGACGCGAAGCAGGGTTTTGAAACACGGCGAGCACGCGAACTCAACGCGGCTTGCGCCCTCTTGTTATACCAGCGAAAGCGGGGTGCAAGTAAGATGAATACCGATAAAGAGGCAAAATCTTGCACGAAAAGACACGGCTACCATTTATTTGGCTCTATGTTAGCTATGAATTGATCTGCGGAACACTATAGGATCGTACGATGAAATATATTTTTAATTTTTTAAAAAAAATAATAAGCGATTTGGAGTCTACGACTATTACCTACATATCAGGCCTTATAATTTATGTAATCTTGTATTTTTTAGGACTTATTCCTTATGTTTATGCTTTCGTCCTTCAAAAAACGCTTTTAAAAAACTGCCTGATCATCTTTTTGATATATTCCTCAGCATTTCTTTTTGTTCTGTTATTAGTCGTTATAATTAAAAAATCTTCACCAAAAGAAGAACTTTATAATCATGATGTATTCAATAATTTGGCTTGGCGTTGGAAATATTACATGGGTGAGGTTGATGACATAAGGCCATTTTGTGCGAGTTGTGATCTTGAAATCACGCCTATAAATGAAGGGGGAAGAGGCTTGGCAGAAAAGTGGTGTTATAAATGCTCTGATTGCGAAAATGGGACTAATATCACTTCAGCAGGCTCTCATAAAGATCGTGTAGGTTACATTCAAAAGAAAATTGAGAAAAACCTTAGAAATGGTAATTGGAAAAGTATAGTAAAAACTTATAAATAACCTATGTTTGAAAGTCTGGAAAAAAATGACCTCCACCCTCCTCACCCTTTGCGATCTGATCCGGTATGGCACCTCGAAATTCTCGGAGGCCGTGCTGACCTATGGCCACGGCACGGACAACGCGTTCGACGAGGCGTGTTTTATCGTGCTGGAGACGCTGCATCTCGAACCCGAGCAGCTGGAGGCGTTCTGGCACGCGCGGCTGACGGAGGATGAGCGCACGCGTCTGCTCTCCCTCTTTGAGGCGCGGGTTAAGAGCCGCACGCCCGCGCCGTACCTTGTGGGCCGGGCGAAGTGTCAGGGCTACAGCTTTTTTTGCGATCCGCGCGCGATCATCCCGCGTTCGTTCATCGCCGAGATCCTCTGCGGCCCCGATACGCCCGCGCCGGATTCCGACGACGTTTCGCGCGTGCTGGACCTTTGCACCGGCGGGGGGTCGCTGGCGATCATCGCCGCCGATCTGTTCCCGCTCGCGAAGGTGGACGCGGTGGACCTTTCGCCGGACGCGCTGGCGCTGGCCAAGAAAAACGTCGAGTCGTACGGGTTCGAGGACCGCTTGACGCTTTATCAGGGCGATTTGTTCGCGCCGCTGCCGAAAAACGCGCGGTACGATTTGATCCTGACCAACCCGCCTTATGTCGATGCGCCGGGGATGGGCGACCTGCCGCCCGAATACGCCGCCGAGCCGACCATGGCGCTGGACGGCGGGGAAGACGGGCTGGACCTCGTGCATAAAATTCTGCGCGCCGCGCCGGATTACCTCAAGCCGCAGGGCATGATCATCTGCGAGCTGGGGCGCTGCGGCCCCGCGCTGCAAGCCGCGTATCCCGACATGGCGTTTTCGTGGATCAACACCGAGAACAGTCAGGGGGAGGTTTTCTTCCTCACGCGGGAGGAATTGCTGGAGCTTAAGGAGATGGCGGCTTGACTATGCGCAAACTGATTTTTCTTTGTCTCTTGGCGGTCACCCTTTCTGGCTGTATGAGCCGGACGACCAGCCGCATGGGCGATATCTTCAACGACAGCGCCAAAGACGCGGGTACACGGTCGGGCGGCGGATAATACGCAAAAGCCCATAGGCAAGCGCCCTGCGACCTGCTAGAGATAATTTATGAGAACAGCCATCCTTATTCTTTGCCTTTTCAGCCTCTCCGCGTGCGGCATCGTCAAACGCTTCATACCCGGGCGGCCCTCGCCGCGCGTGATTCTGGGCGGGCATTTGGCTTCCGTTGCGCCCTGCACGATCGCCGAGGCGGACATCGTGCTGGCCGCGTATTACAGCCGCGATGCGCTTGGCCGCCTGCCGTCCTGATCCTTATGAATACCGTTGAAAAAATCCTGATCGCCGGGGCGGGGCCTGCGGGGCTTGCCTGTGCGCTTGGGTTGCTGAGGCTCGGGTTTGTCCCGCGCATCGTGGAGAGAATTCCGGCCGGCGCGGCGCGCAGCTCTCGCCGGGGGCTGACCCTGCGGCCCCGGACGCTGGCGCTGCTCGAACCTCTGGGGGTCTGCGAACGCCTCATCACGGCGGGGCATAAAGTCTCAGCCCTGCGGGTGGAGGAAGACGGGCGTGTGCTGGCGCGGTTCGATTTATCGAGTCTGGGGTGCGGCTTTCCCTTTCTGCTTTGCCTGCCGGAGGATGTTCTGGTTTCGATTTTAACGGAGCGGGTCAACGAACTGGGCGGGCGGATCGAAGCCGGGCTGGCGGTGACGAATGTGCGGATCGAGGCGGATAGGCTGGCGCGTGTGCATTTCAGCGACGGGACGGAGGCCGCCTATGAGCGCGTGATCGGGGCGGACGGGGTACACAGCACGGTGCGCACGGCTCTGGGGATTCCGTTCGCGGGCTATGATTATCCGGGCGGCTGGTTTTTCGCGGACGAGGCGGCGGACGAGACGCCGGATGCGGGCGTTTTAAGTCTTCTGCCCGGCGGGGGGATGGCCTTCACCCTGCCCTGCGGCGCGGGCCGTGTGCGGCGGGTTTCCAACGTTGCGTTCGAGGGCGCCCTGCCCCTGCCCGTCTGCGTCCGGCGGGCGCAGAGCGTTGAGCGCGGAGGGGTCAGATTCATTAGCACGGCGAGTGCAGCGCACGGGCCATTCGGCGGGGTCGGGATGAGCCGTGCGGTCGAGGATGGGCTCTCATCGGTACTTGCTCCTGACGGGACCGCGGGGACGGGCGAGGCGGATCAAACGCTTGCGGCCATGCTGGAGCTTTCCGAGACCGTCTTCCGAGCCGGGCGGATCAAGGGCCGCGCGGGAAGGTTTTTCCGGGCGTATATCCTGTTTCTCTGTGCGAAGGTTCCGGGGTTCCGGCGGCGGGTGCTTCGCGCCCTGTCGGGCGAGATCAGCGCTTAGGCGGCCACGATCTTACTGGCACTGCCCTTCGATGCAGGAAGGGCGGTAAGGTCTGCACTCCGGACTTTCACAGACATGGGCGCTCTCAGCCGGTTCGCCGCAGGATGCGCTCAACCTGCCTTGATGCTTTTTTACAGCGGAGATCGCTATGGGCATGCCGCAGTCGCAGCCGCCGCAGCGCGTACTGACCGCCGTGCAATCGTCGGCGGAATGGCAGATCCGGTCCGCGCCGGGAATCTTAACGTCATACCCAATACCAATCACTTCGCGCAGGGTTCCGATGATTCCGCTACCCTCTGCGTCGCTGATTGCCGATGAAGGGCCGCAGAGTGGCACCCAGAGCATGTTGCCGACCTGTGTTTCCGCCACGATTAACGCATCCTGACCGAAATTCAGCGTATCGCCCCAGTGCGCATTGAACAGAACATTCACGCGGGCGTCTCTTTTCATGCCCTTCCAATTGTGGATCACCTTGTATTCGTAAATTTTGAGCCCGGCATCGAACACCTGATCGTTATGGTCTGCGGCGGGGCTTTCCGCGTCGGCGACACCCTTGGCCGCAGCGCGTTCTTCCTCGGTCAGGTCGCGGGTGCGTTCCAGACGCCCCTCAAATATAAAGGGCGACTGCTCGATCGTTTCGTGATCAAGCCCGGGTACGCCCGAACATTTAAGCGCTTGAACCTCAGAGGCAGAAAAAGCAGCGAGGCATAATAAAAGGGCAAATTTAAAAAGACTTAATCTGGCCATGGCTCATTCTATAACAGGTCACCCCGGGGATGCATTATCAATTTTCCTATCCGGGACTTTGCGTTTACGACAATCAGCAACTCGCGTGTTTTTTCTTTATACTTTCCTGCGCTTCAAAGCGCATAAAATCAACCACTATTTTACTATTTCTTGTAAATGGATCGGCGTGGCGCTCATTTATCTTGCCAGGCGTGGCCAGAGTTCTGTAGATTTTTCTTATGAACGCTTCGACCACACAGAAGAAGCCTCCCCTATCCGGCGCGACGGCGTCGCCTCAGGGGTATTCAGCCGACGATCCAGAAGACGGTGCGCCCGATCTGGAAGCCTATTGGGAGCACAGCAAGATTCCTGCGGACCGCGATCATCCCGACGTTCCAATTCTTCCGCCCTATATTTTCGGCGGAACTCTCGTCTTTGCCCTCATTCTGGAAGTCTTCGCGGGCGGCGATTTCTTTCGTTTCGCGGCGCAGGTCAGCGTGGGCCTGCTTTCGATCAGCCTCGGCGCCGGTCTTCTGGCGTGGTGTTTTACGCTGTTTGCGAATGAAGAGACAAATATCGAGCCCTACAAGCCCGCGACCACTCTGGTAACGGTCGGGCCTTATGGATTTTCCCGCAATCCCATCTATATCGCCCTGTGCGCGCTTTACCTCGGACTGTCGGTGCTCTTCGACATTACGTGGGGATTTGTGCTGTTTCCTGTTGTGGTCGTGGCCGTGCAATACCTCGTAATCGTGCGGGAGGAGACTTATCTCGAAGAAAAATTCGGGCAGAAATACCGCGATTACTGCAAGTCTGTGCGGCGCTGGTTATAGAGTCTCCCGATCCTGTCTTTTTTACATTTCCATCAAGGATTTGCTTGCGCCGTTTTGTTCGGGCTGGTTAGATAGACCGCATGAATGATGAAGAACAGATCGATGTGCGCACGCCCTCCACGGATACGCTTGAGGAGCTGGGCCGCGTTGATGAGGACCGTTTCCGGAAAAGTCTTGACGAACTGATCATCGAAGCCGAGGAGATGCGCCTTTCGCGCATGAAGCAGCACCGCACGCGCGGCTTCATCGCCATGAATATGGGCATCTTGTTCATGCTGATCGGCGTGGGCGCGTTCGGGTGGTTTTTCCTGGTCATGACCGATATTCCGATGGCCACGCTCTGTATTGTGCTGTCCGCCATCCCGCCGATCGCGCTGAATATCTGGGCGGGGCGGCCGCTCAAGCTTTATGCGCATGAGCACAAGACCAAATTCATGCCCAAACTGGCCAAGGCCCTCAACGGCCTGTCCTTTTATCCCGAACGCGGAGTGAGCGCCAAGGTTCTGGCCAAACTCGCGATCCTGCCGGCCTTCGACCGCTACGAGGCCGAAGATTGCTTCATGGGCACCTACAAGGGCGTGAAGGTCGTCTTCTCCGAGGCGCGGCTGTTTTCCAAGGCCAGCAAGGACGGGCCGGTCTTCGACGGGATTTTTGTTCTTCTGGAAATCCCCGGCGACGTGATCGAGGGGCATACGATCCTCACCTCCAACTCCAAGATGGTTAAGGCGTGGGAGAAGACGCGCTGGAAGACCATGAAGCGCGTGTATGTCAGCGTTTCGAACCCCAACTGGGACCGGTTCGAGATCTTCTCCACCAAGCCCGAGGCCGCCGAGTTGATGGTCGGGGAGCGTCTGCTCAAGGAGCTGTCCGAGGCCTCCGACATTTTCGACGGGGCGCCGCTCAGCGTCGCCATGTTCGGCAAGAAATTCGTCTTTATGATGATCCCGAACGATACCGACATGTTCGAGCCTTCCAACCTGTTCGTGCCCGTCACGACCAACCAGCACGCCCTTCAATGCAAGAAAGAGATCGAGCAGATCCTCGAAATCATCGACGTGTTCGACCTGTACCAGCCCCTGAAGCGCTAATCGGGCATTCAGACCTTTTTTCCCTATATTTTACCGTCACTTACGCCTTTTGGTCAGGTTTAACAGCCCTTTTTGGGGGGTGCTGCGCCTGCGTAGTATTTTGTTAAGAAACCGGGCGTATACTCACAAGGAGTAAAAGGGGCAGTTCCGTCAATGAGAGCACAAAGCAAAGAAGCCGAAGAGGGCGCCGCCGATATTTTCGGCGCGGTCGAGGCACTGAACGCGCAGCTTAGGACGATCGAGAAGTTCGTGGCGCGCCGGTTCGATGAAATTTCCATGGAAATCAACGCCACCGCGCAGCAGGTGGATATGGCCGAGGACGGGATCGTCCGCCGGTTTCAAGAGATTCTTGAGGTTCTGGGCGCCATTTCCTATAAGGGCGACCATGCCACGGCGGCCAATTCCGGGGTCGAGTTGGAGGCCGTGATCGTCGATACCGAACAGGCGGCCACGCGCATCATGGACGCCGCCGACCGGATCGCCGAATATGTGGGCGAGAACCATGAAAAAGACTGGGCGAACGACGAGACGCGCAACGCGCTCCGGCTCAAGATCAACGACGATATTCAGGAAATCCTGATGGCCTGCACGTTCCAGGATCTGACCGGGCAGCGCATCCGCAATACGCTCAATAACCTGCACGATATCGAATCCCGCATCAGCGGGGCTTTCGAGAAGCTGGGGATCGACGTGAAGCCCAGCGAGCAGGCGATCGAGGAGCGGGTCGGGCAAGCGTCCAGCCAGGACGATATCGACTCCCTGTTCAATTAAGCCTTATCCCTCAAGGATTTTTTAGACTAGATATCCGGCCATAGATCATGCGGCGCGGCGGCGAAACTGAGCTCGCCATCTGCCGGAACGGATGAGGACGAGCGGTGCACAAACCCCTCGCCGTACACAACCATGTCGCCGGGGTTCAATTCGCGGACCCGCGCCTCTATATCGGGGTCTTTCTCGATCGGCTCCACCGTTTTGCCGCCCAGTTGCCGGCGCAGGGTTTTCCATTGTTCCTGCGTCACGCCGCCCACGAGGTATTCCAGCGGCGCGTGACCGGAAATATGCGCCGTCACGCCCTGATCGAACCGCAGGGTCGGCTCGCCGCCCTTCTTGCCCGCCCCGCTTTCGGCCCAGAAGACCGCCAGATTCGTCTGCCTGCGCGGAAACTGCTGCGCCAGCCAGAAGCCCAGATCGTTGAACAGCCTCTGGCTGGGTTTGTCGTCCGACCGGACACCCAGCATAAAATCCGAGACGTCGTGCGCGACGCGCCTTATTTCGGCGGCGGGCGCCCAGACGGCGCTGGGGTAGAAAAATTCGGAGAGCTTATGGAACGTCGTGCGCACCGTGAGGGGCAGCGCGCTTTCAAGTTCGGGGCTCGCGCGCTTGCCGGAAAAATGCTCGTGGAGGCGGCCGTCGCGCATGAAGAAATGCTCCCCGATGCCGCCGAATTTGGCGATGCCCGTATCCTGAACCCGCCATGTATCTTCCGCGAAGGACAGGGACTCGTCGTGCGTGGCGGGAATAATCGCGGCGTCGATGACGCCGTTGCGGATCAGCGGGACGATCAGGCGGCTATCGTTCGGCGCGTAGACGATGCGTTCGTCCTCCGGGTGCTTTTGCAGCCCGGCGTGGCGTTCCATCACCTCTTTCCACGCGTATTTAGCCGTCATGATTCAGATCGTAAGGCCAGCCGCTGTTTCCGGCGGGTTCGGCGGCGAAGTTAAGTTGCCCCTTTTCGCCCGCTTCGGGCGAAGAGCGGTGGATGAGTTCCGGGCCGAAGACCACGATGTCGCCGGGGTTGAGGCGGCGGATTCGCCCTTCGAGCTGCGGATAGTGCGTCAGAAGCTGGTCGCGCTCGCCCATACGGTTTTTCTGGAGCAGTTCCCACTGATCGTCCGTCACGCCGCCGACCAGATATTCCATCGGCGTATGGCCCGAGAGGTGGGCGGTTACGCCCGTGTCGTTATGAAGGTTGGGCATCACGGTCGCCTTGCCCTGCCCCGCTTCCTGCCAGAGCAGTAAAAGGTTGGTCTGGCGGCGCGGGAAATGGTCGTCCAACCATTCCGCCGTCTGCGTGACGGGCCTTTCGAATTTCGCGCCGGGGGTCCAGGCCCAGAGAAGATCGCTCGCCTTGTTGGCCATCTGGCGCAGCGGCTTGAGCGGCGTCCAGTTTTCTTTCGGGTAGATAAATTCCGAGAGGCGCGTGAAGGATTCGCGCACGACACCGGGCAGCGCGGCGATCTCCTCGTTTGAGAGCTTCTTCGAGCCTTCGTAAAGATAGAGATTATCATCACGGACGAAGAATTGCTGGGCGATCGCGCCCTCGTCGTAATCCTCGACCTCGTATTCTTGCGCATGCCAGGTCAGGCCCGCGAAGGCTTCGCTATCGGCGGCGGGGATGATCGCGGCCTTGATGAAGCCTTCCTGAATTAAGGGAATGACAAGCTCCCGGTCCTCGGGGGCGTAGACGATGCGCGGGTCTTCCTCGTGCCTTTGAAGGCCGGAGAGCAAATGCCCCAATTCACCCCGGTTATATTTTCTTGTCATGCCCTCGAAAATACGCGGTTTTCGGGGATTTTGCAAACGGGCGGGCGCGGGCCGATAAAATATTCATAAAATTAAATCTAAATTCTATTCAAGTATTGATTAAATAATAAATCATTAATTATTTCGGATTTTAAGCATAGTTAAAGCCGTTTTTACTTCCTCAGTCTTATTATTAAAGAAAATGAGGAATTAAAAAATGAACGCCAAGGCCCTGCAAAATACCCAACGTCAAGCCCTGACCGGCAAGATCGCCGCTCTGGCCCAGCAAATCTCCAAATTCGCCCCCCACCCCGACAAGCCGGGATGCCGGGGGCCGCTTTTCATTAAATCCAGCCCGAACGCCCGCGTCGCCAGCGACCATGACGGCATGCTCGGCATGATGATGATGGAAACGATGCTGGCTGACGTTTTCTCCGACGCGATGTCGGACACGGCGGGCGAATGGAGCAAGGACCTTGATCTGGCGACCACGCTGGAATGTTACTCCGAATACATCACCGACATCGAAGGCAAGCGCGACGAGCAGCATATCCGCGCGCACGGCCAGGGCACGCTGGCCCGCCTGTCGGGTAAGAAAATCGCCAACAGCTTTAATATGCGCGGCTCGATCAGCTCCGGTATGCAGGCCTTCATGGATGACCTGCCTGCCCGCCTGCAGGCCGAGAAGGAACTGGCCTATTACCTGCGCCAGCTGGAAGCCCTTGATGCGCCCGCCCCGGTCTACGCTCCGGCTCCGGCTGCCCCGGCTCCGCGCTTCGCCGCTTAAGTTTTTCACCCCTTTTTGCCTCCGGCACGCCCCGCTCCTCCAAGCGGGGCGCTTTTTTCGGCTTTCCTTCAAGTGTTTCTTTTCCAGTCGTTTGAATATGTTATGATCGGGTGTGAAGGTTTGATTTTCCCTTCGGGACGGGTATGGATATCGATACGAGCCTCGTGCGCGAGCGTTTTGTCATTAAAAGCTCTGCGCCGGATCTTAAGGATCTGGTCAAGCCGACCTATGCCCAGAGCAACCGGATGCCCGTGTCGCTTCAGACCGGGGGCATGACGCCCGAAAAATACGTTGTGCGCGCCCATAACATGCATAGCTGCGCCCGTATGGTGGCGCATATGATTAGAGATTATGAAAAGGGCGGCCCCCTGCTCCACCGCGTGATTCCCTATAAATGGCAGGAAGTCTGGAGCGACGTGGTCAGCGACTACGAGCTGGCCTACAACCCCGAACGGTGGGTGTGCATCTATCATTTGGGTGAGCCGGTCTATCATTTCGGCAAGCGCAACGCTTTTCTCGATATCGTCGAGAAATGCGCGTTCGTGAGCAAGGGGGATTACGATTCCTCGATCAAGCTGGCCGAGGAGGCCTACCGCGCAGCGGGCAAGGATGTTCAAATCACCTATGAGGGCGGCATCGCGATCGTCGTGAAGATCGAACGGGAGCGCGGGCGCTGCGGGATGATCTTCCGGGGGCCGGAACGCTCCACGACCTTCAATTTCACCGCCGAGATGGCCAAGACCGTGCCGATCAGCGCCTATCAGTGCCTCCGCGTCGCGGCGGCGCTGCTTGAGGGGATCCAACTCGGGTTCCTGGTCGGGCTGGCCAACGAGAAGATCAAAGAAAAGATCATCGACTCCACCTCTCACGAGGCGCGGCAGGCGCGGGAGGCCAAGCGGCGTCTTTCGATGCTGAATGGCGAGATTTCCGCGCTTGAGACTCATTACCGGGTCCATTACCGGCCCGAGCGGCCTGATTTTAACCGGATTATTCTCGAAACCGAGAAGATGGCGCCGCGTTATCTTGCAGGGCTTGCGGACACAAACAAAGGTAAACGTGATCTCTGGGAGTGACGCTCTTAAAACATGGCGGCATATTCAAGGTGTACGCTTTTTGCCGTTTTTTTGACTTAACGCGTACGGTTTTTCGGGAATACGCTCCCCCGAACGAAATCAGGGGCCGGTTAAAAACCAGCCCCTGTTCCGAGGTAATCTCTCTCAATTACCCTTGAAGTCTAGCAAATCAGGGCGATCCGTCAAGCAGCAATTCGACGCAGGACGTAATGCAGGATTCCACCGTTGCGGTAATATTCCAGTTCGTCCAGCGTGTCGATGCGGCAGAGAAGACGTACATCCTGCTCCGAACCGTCGGCGTAAGTGATTTTCATAATCATTTCCTGTTTCGGGGCGAGGCCCTGCGCGAGGCCTCGGATCTCGAAATGTTCATCGCCGCGAAGGTTTAGGGATTTGCGCGTCGCGCCTGCCTTGAATTGCAGCGGGATGACGCCCATTCCGATCAGGTTGGATCGGTGGATGCGCTCGAAGCTTTCGGCCACCACGGCGCGGACGCCCAGAAGGCGCGTGCCCTTGGCCGCCCAGTCGCGAGAGGAGCCGGTGCCGTATTCCTTGCCCGCGATTATGACCAGAGGCGTTCCGTCCTGCTGGTACTTCATGGAGGCGTCGTAGATGCTCATCGTCTCGCCGGAGGGGATGTGTTTCGTAAAACCGCCCTCCACGCCCGGGATGATCTCGTTCTTAATGCGGATGTTGGCGAAGGTGCCGCGCATCATGACCTCATGGTTCCCCCGGCGTGCGCCGTAGGAATTGAAGTCCGCCGGGGTGACGCCGTTGTCCATCAGGTATTTTCCGGCCGGGGAGTCTTTTTTGATCGATCCGGCGGGGGAGATATGGTCGGTCGTGACCGAGTCGCCGAGGATGGCGAGCGCGCGGGCGCCCAAAATATCCGCCGTGGCTTCGGGCTTGCCGGTCATGCCCTCGAAATAAGGCGGGTTCTTGACGTAGGTGGATTTGTCCTCCCAGTCATAGGTCTGGCCGCTGTCGCCGCCGCCGATGGCCTGCCATTCCTGCGGGCCCTTGAAGACGTCGGCGTAACGGCCCTTAAACATCTGCGAGGTCAGGCAGGCGTTGACCGTGTCGGCGATTTCCTTGCTGCTCGGCCAGATATCCTTGAGGTAGACATCCTTGCCGTTTTTATCCTGCCCGATCGGGTCCTTGGTCAGGTCGATGCGCATGGATCCGGCGATGGCGTAGGCCACGACCAGCGGCGGAGATGCCAGATAATTCGATTTGACGTGCGGCGAGATGCGGCCCTCGAAGTTCCGGTTGCCCGAAAGAACGGCGGCGACGTTGAGGTCGCTCTGTTCGATTGCGCCCGCGATGGGGTCGGGCAGCGGGCCGGAGTTGCCGATACAGGTCGTACAGCCGTAGCCCACGGTATGGAAGCCCAGCGCGTCCAGATCCTTGCTCAGGCCGGCCTTGTCGAGATAGTCGGTGACGACCTGCGATCCGGGCGCGAGGGAGGTCTTGACCCACGGTTTGCGGGTCAGGCCCAGCGCCAGCGCCTTGCGGGCCAAAAGGCCCGCGCCGACGAGAACGGAGGGGTTGGAGGTGTTCGTGCAGCTCGTGATGGCCGCGATCACCACGTGGCCGTGATCGAGCATGTATTTCTCGCCCGCGACTTGCGTCGGTTTTTCCTCGGGCACGAGTTCCTTGAAGGATTGCGCCGCGCCGGAGAGGGCGATGCGGTCCTGCGGGCGTTTGGGGCCGGAGAGAGACGGCTCGACATTTGCGAGGTCGAGTTCGAGGGTCTTGGTGAAAACAGGTTCCGGCGCCTTGGGATCGCGCCAGAAGCCCTGCGCCTTCGCGTAGGCTTCCACGACCTTCACGCGGTGCGGGTCGCGGCCCGTGAATTCCAGATAGCGCAGCGTCTCGCCGTCGATCGGGAAGAAGCCGCAGGTCGCGCCGTATTCGGGCGCCATGTTGGCGATGGTTGCGCGGTCGGCCAGAGAGAGATTGTCGAGACCGGGGCCGAAGAATTCCACGAACTTGCCGACGACGCCGAGGTCGCGCAGCATCTTGGTGACGGTCAGAACGAGGTCGGTGGCGGTGGTGCCCTCCTTCATCTGTCCGGTGATCTTGAAGCCCACGACTTCGGGGATCAGCATGGAGACGGGCTGGCCGAGCATCGCGGCCTCGGCCTCGATGCCGCCGACGCCCCAGCCGAGAACGGCGAGGCCGTTGATCATCGTGGTGTGCGAATCCGTACCGACCAGCGTATCGGGGTAAATCACCGTGCGGTCGGGACGCGCATCGTCCTTGTCGGCCCAGACGGTCTGCGCCAGATATTCCAGATTCACCTGATGGCAGATGCCGGTGCCGGGCGGCACGACGCGGAAATTGTTGAAGGCCTCCTGCCCCCAGCGCAGGAAGCTGTAGCGCTCGCCGTTGCGCTCGAACTCCAGCTCCACGTTCTTCTGGAACGCGCCGGGCGTGCCGAACGAATCCACCATGACCGAGTGGTCGATGACCAGATCGACGGGGCTGAGCGGGTTGATCTTTTCCGGGTCGCCGCCGAGGGCGGCCATCGCCTCGCGCATCGCAGCCAGATCGACCACGGCGGGAACGCCGGTGAAATCCTGCATCAGAACGCGGGCGGGGCGGAACGCGATTTCATGGTCGGAGCGTTTCTTCTCCAGCCAGCCATGAAGCGCCTTGATGTCATCGACCTTGACGGAGCGGCCATCCTCGCAGCGCAGGAGATTTTCCAGCAGCACCTTGAGCGTGAACGGCAGGCGCGAGATATCGCCGATCTTTTCGGCGGCGGCCTTCAGGCAGAAATAATCGTACTGCTTGCCCTCGACCTCCAAAGTCTTGCGCGTCTGAAGAGAGTCCTGCCCAACGGTCGTCATGTATTTGTCCCCTAAAAATAGAAAAAAGAATAAAAGAACGCGCGGATCGCGCTCCGAGAGTCTACATTATTAAAGCCAATTGATTAACAAGGAATTTAGAAAAACCGGGAATTTGCGGCGGGTTTTCATAACGCGAAAAATTTTTCATTCCGGTTATCAACAGGTGTTTTTTCCTTTATTTTCAATATGCTATAAAAATTCCCCGAAAACGGCACGAACGGATCATTTTTTCGCCATATTTGAGGCTGACAATGGGTTTTAGATAGTTGAGACGCCTCGAATGGCAAGATTTCAGGTTCCTCCTCAGTTATCGACTCGCTTACTTACCATTTCAGCCGCTGCTTTAGCCAAATAAGCAGCGGTTTTTTCTTGGGCGCTTCCCTCCGCCGCCTATCGCACAGGCGTCAAACTTTTTTTGACACCACCATTTCAAATTCATGTCATTCCTGCGCAAGCAGGAACCTCGGGGGGAAATCTTACATTTTGAAACACAACGACCACAAAGCGGCCGGCAATTCTTAGTCATCAGGTCCCTGCTTTCGCAGGGATGACAAGGGGGCGCGGGGATGCCATCACTTTTTTGCCCCTCCCCCGAAAAGCATCCCCGTGTAAACGGGGATCCCCTGCTCTGCTCTTCCCCGGACAGATCAGCGCCTTGATATCGGAAATTGACAAAGGGAATCGCGGGGGCCATAGATAGGGGCATGGATAAGAAAAACCGCAAAAGGCGCACCTGCGTGGTGCAGGCCGGCCTCGGCGATCCGGTGAATTACCGGGCCGTGATCCCGCCGCTCTGCCTCTCCTCCACCTTTCAGATGGACGAGATCGGCAAGAAGGCCGTGCATGAATATTCCCGCACCCGCAACCCGACGCGCGACCATCTGGCGCAGGCGCTGGCGGAGATAGAAAAGGGTTACGGCGCGTGCGTGACGGCCTCGGGCATGGCGGCGCTGACGCTGATCGTGCATCTGCTCAACCCCGAAGATTTGCTGATCGCGCCCTATGATTGCTACGGGCGGTCGTACCGGATGCTGAGCGCACTGGCCGAGAAGAAGCATTTCCGCCTGAAATTCGTGGATCAATACAGCGCGAAGGGCATCGAGGAGGCGTTTTCCGAAGCGCCCAAGATGGTTCTCATCGAAAGCCCGAGCAACCCCGTCATGCGGATCGCGGACATCAAGGCCATCGCGGCCAAGGCGAAGGCGTGCGGCGCGCTCACGGTCGTCGATAACACGTTTCTTTCGCCGATGCTGCAGCAGCCGCTGGCGCTGGGCGCGGACCTTGTCTACCACTCCACCACCAAGTTCCTGAACGGGCATAGCGACGTTGTGGGCGGGTGCGTGGTGACGGCCACCAAAGAGCTTTGGGAGCAGCTGGATTTCTGGGCGAACTCGCTGGGGCTGATCGGCGCGCCGTTCGACTCTTACCTTACCCTGCGCGGTCTGCGGACGCTGGAGCTGCGGGTCCACCGGGCGCAGGAGAACGCGCTGGCGATTGCGCAGATGCTCGAGTCTCATCCGAAGGTTTCCAAGGTTTATTATCCCGGCCTGCCCTCTCATGACGGTCATAAAATCGCGGCTTCCCAGCAGGAAGGGTTCGGCGCGATGCTGAGCGTGGAGTTGAAGGGCGATCAGGATACGGCGCGGCGGTTCGTTGCGGCGCTCAATCTCTTCCGCCTCGCGCAATCGCTGGGCGGTACCGAGAGCCTCATCAACCATCCGGCCAGCATGACGCATGTGTCCATGGGGCCGGAGGCGCGGGCGAAGGCGGGCGTGACGGATCAGCTTTTGCGGCTTTCGGTCGGCATCGAGCATATCGAGGATCTGCTCTCGGACCTGCGCGGGGCGCTGGCGGCGGTTTGAGCTGCCGAACCTTATTCTGAACACAACGAACACAGCGCACACGGCGGCTCCCCCGTCATTGCGAGGAGGCCGCAAGGCCGACGCGGCAATCCACAGGCCATGGGTTGCCTCACCCGCTCGCGCGGGTTCGCAATGACAGTTCTTTTTTATGCATAAAACCGAAAAGCATCCCCGTGTAAACGGGGATCCAGAGATCGTCTATAGTGGATCCCCGCGTTCGCGGGGATGCCAAGGGGAGTAGGCAGGTCACCTGGTCCCCGCTTTCGCGGGGATGACAATAAAGGGCGGCGCTTTTTTGCGTGATCCCGGGGTGGCCCCTAGTTCGGGCGTTTCTGGCGCCCGGCTTTGAGGCTTTCATAGAGTTTTGCGTTATGGATGCGGAAGCTCTCGCATTTCTTGTCCACACTCTCGTATTCTTCGAGATTGTCCACGGCGCGCTGGCGCTCCATGCGGTCGATGTCCATTTTCTGAAATTCGAGCTCAAGAATCTGAATGACCACCTTCTGCATCCGGTTCACGGTTTCCTGACCGTATTCGGCGGGGATCGGGCCTGCGGAGAAGCCACGGGATTTCAAATCGCTATACAGTTTTTGCCCGATGGATTTCGCGTAGTCGTTCACGACCTGCCGATCCACCATGACATGCTTGGATTCATGACCGATGAGGGCCTTGCGCATACAGAGATCTTTATAGAGTTCCTTGGCGATCACGATGGTGGGGGCGATTTCGATCCTGACGGTGATGTCTTCGTACCAGAGGCAGTAGGCGTTGTATTTTTCAAGAAATTTATGATCGAGCTTCACTTCATATTTGCGCACGATCTGCCCCTTCATGAAGGCCTGCGTAATCGTTGCGGTATGGAAGCCGTAGGGATTAACCGTATCCATGCTGTAGCCCTGAAGCTGCGCGAGGGTCTGGGTCGTATCGAAGCTGATCTCCGCCGTCGAGGGCAGCATATTGATTTTGGTCGGCGGCGGGACCGGGCAGAGATTGGGCTTGGTTCCGGCCAAAATCAGCAAGGTCGAGAGCGTCAGCGGGTCTACGGGGAGCATGGCCATCCTTTCATTCACTTGCAATTATACGCAATAAACTGAAAAATTGGTGAAATTATTGGGTTTTGCGGCCTTTTCCTGCCGGGATAAAGGGTCTATAAAGGAGGCAGGTCCGTTCCCTTAGGAGATGATTTCGATGTTTATATTTGCCACGTTAGCCTGGATTTTGGGAACAATTATCCAGATTTTCATCCTGATTATCATTCTTGAGGTCGCGCTCAGCTGGCTTATCGCCTTCGAGTTGGTCAACGCCAATAACGAGGCGGCTCGGAACCTGACCGCCCTGCTCAAGCGCATCACCGACCCGGTTTATAAACCCATCCGCAAATATGTGCCGCCCGTGGGCGGGATCGACCTGACGCCGCTGGTGGTCATCATCGGGGTGCAGATTCTTGCGGGATTGATTTTTAGAGTCCTTCTGGGCGTTTCTTTCTTCTGATTTTTGTAAGCCGGGTTTTTGCTTATGAGCGCGATCATCATAGACGGGAAAGCGATTGCCCAAGGTTTGCGAGAGCAGGTCGCGCGCGATGCCGCCGCTCTTCCGGTCAAGCCGGGGCTGGCGGTGATTCTTGTCGGGGACGACCCGGCTTCCCAGATTTACGTGCGCAACAAGATCAAGGCCTGCGAGGGTGCGGGAATCCGCAGCTTCGAATCGCGCCTGCCCGGCAAGGTGAGCCAGGCTGAGGTCGCCGCCGAAATTCAGGCGTTCAACGATAACCCCAACGTACACGGAATTCTTTTGCAACTGCCCGTGCCCGCGCATCTGGACGGGAATAAGCTGGTGCAGATGATCGCGCCGGACAAGGACGTGGACGGGCTGGGCATCGTCAATGCGGGCAAGCTGATCCTCGGCACGGGCGGCGGTCTGGTGGCCTGTACGCCGCAAGGGGCGATGATCCTGATTAAAACCGTTCTGAAAGACCTTTCAGGGCTGGAGGCCGTTGTGATCGGCCGTTCCAACCTGTTCGGCAAGCCGATGGCGCAGCTTTTGTTGCAGGAGAATTGCACCGTGACCAGCGCCCACTCGCGAACAAAGGATTTGCGGGCGGTGTGCCAGCGTGCGGATATTCTCGTGGCCGCCGTCGGGCGGGCCAAGATGGTGAAGGCGGACTGGGTGAAGCCCGGGGCGTGCGTCATCGACGTCGGGATCAACCGGGACGAGGCCGGGCAGCTCTGCGGCGATGTGGATTTCGCGGCGGTGAAGGCTGTGGCCTCCTCCATCACGCCTGTGCCGGGCGGGGTCGGACCGATGACGATCGCCTGTTTGCTGTCGAACACGGTTCTGGCCGCGGCGGCGACTGCCAAACGCCGCGCGAAAGCCAGCGGCGAGCCCTAAAAGAGACGCGGGCTTATATCCGCTCTCTCAATCATCCATAAGGATTAATAAGACATAAGGGCGAAGGCCTGATACTTCTTGATCGCGTTCAGCTTGGCCTGACGGGTCTGATACAGGTTGAAGAACTCGATCCGCTCATGCGGGCGCAGGAAGATCAGTTCGGGGTAGTCAAGCTGCACGTAGCTGAACGTATCGAGGATGTTCATCAAAAGGCGCTCGTTCGAGTCCACCCATCCCTGCAGATCAATTACAAAGGTTCGCGTAACCTGTCTGTTTTGCTTGAGGGCCGTCCAGACAGAGGAGGATGAGTCTTGCTCCGCCACCAGCTTTTCGATTTCCTCAACTTCCTTTTCAAGATGCTGCTGCCAGAAGCGAACGATCACGCGCGCCTTACGCGTATTTCTGATCTGCTCGATCAAAAACTCTTCGTCCGTGTAGATTTTGACGTTGCCCACGTGGGACATATAGCGACGGATCTCATAACCGTACTGGTCGTACTCGGGAGGGATATCCACGGTTATTCCGTGGACCATTCTGTTCACGCGATCAAGAAGCCCGCGCGGGGGGGTGTCTTGTAAAAACGTAACGGGCACGATATTCGGTTCGTTGGGCGGAATGCTGTCATTGTCGATTGTAATGACATTATCCTTCATGGTCGGCATGAAGACGAGATCATAGCCTTGCGCGTCTCTGTTTTTCTTCTTGGCGTTTGCGGCTTCCGTCTGGCCGGCGACCAATGCCAGACTCATAAAGGTTACAGCGAGTATCAGAAATCTTGCCTTCATTCCCATGTCCTAAAAACACCTGTCGCTTAAGTTTTTCAGCGATTTCTTGGTATTATACGCTGCTGGGACGCATAACCTGCCCATATTATCGTTTTTTATTCGCCCTGCGCAACTGTAAAGCCTTTTTTGCCGTCGAAGGTATAGAGGTTCTCGACCTTTACGAACTGGAGGCCCTGTTTTTCAAGGTTCGCGAGCTGCTGCATGATGGTCACGGCGGCCAGATTTTCGCCCATGAAGCGCAGGCACCAATGGTCGGAGCAGAAGGTGCCCGGCTGGCCGTTCGGCCAGACCTTGACGCCCCGGTTGGCGATGACGTTGAGGTTCACGCCTTTGACGAGCGCGGGCTTGATCTGTGCGGCCAGATCGTCGGGCTTGCCGTTCCAGTCGAGGAACACATCGGCGCCGACCAGCACTTTTTTCTCGTTCACGCGGGGTTTGAGCGGCGGGAGGGTCAGACCCTTGCCGCTGCCCTGCCCGTAATCGACGGCGGCGAACTTCTCGGGCTTGCTGCCCAGACGCTCGATCACGGCCTTGGCGAAGTCTTTGGTGCCGACCTTCTGTTTGCTTAAGGCGGCGTCATAGATATCGCCCGTATGGATGCCGTCCTCGATCGTCTTGTACCACGCGTTATGCACCTTGGTGGCGACGGGGTTCTGGCCAATATGGTTGAGCATCAGGATCGCGCCCAGCAGCAGGCCGGAGGGGTTGGCGATGCCCTTCCCCGCGATATCGGGGGCGGAGCCGTGGACGGCCTCGAACATGCCGAAATCGGTGCCGACGTTGCAGGAGCCGCCGAGACCGACGGAGCCCGTCACTTCAACGGCCACGTCGGAGATGATGTCGCCATAGAGGTTTTCGGTGACGATCACGTCGAAATCCGTGGGGCGCGCGGCGATGCGGGCGGTGCCGATGTCGATGATATAAAATTCCTGTTGGATGTCCGGGTATTCCTTGCCGATCTCGTCGAAGACCGCGCGGAACAGGCCGTCGGCCATCTTCATGATGTTGTCCTTGGCCATGCAGGTGACCTTTTTGCGGCCGTTGGCGCGGGCGTATTCAAAGGCGTAGCGCACGATGCGCTCGGAGCCGGGGCGGGAAATCAGCTTGATGGACTGCACCACGTCCTGAGTCTGGCGGTGCTCGATGCCGGCGTATAAATCCTCCTCGTTCTCGCGGACGATCACGAGGTCCATGGCCGGGAAGTTGGTTTTGACATAGGGGTGGTAGGCCACGCAGGGGCGCACGTTGGCGAACAGGCCCAGCGCCTTTCTGACCGTGACGTTAAGGGATTTAAAGCCCCCGCCCTGCGGCGTCGTGATGGGGGATTTGAGGAAGACCCTCGTGCGGTGCAGAGATTCCCACGATTTATCCTCGATGCCGTTCATGATGCCGCGCTCGTACACGGCCTTGCCGATCTCGATCTCCTCAATGTCCAGCGCCGCGCCTGCGGACGTTAAGATATCCAGCGTCGCGGCCATGATCTCCGGGCCGATGCCGTCGCCGTGCGCGACCGTGATGGGGGTTTTCTTGGACATGGCGGATCTCCCTGAGATTAGTGCGGCGGCTGGCGGTGGGCGTGAATAAGGGTTTGTACGAACGTACGGGGGAGATATTAGCGTATTTTGAAGGGGTTGGCTATAGGGGCTAGACTATGGCTGTGTTGATTTTTCCATTTTACATGGGGCAGAATTAACTTTTACAGAGCCAAATTCTATTATGGTGCCACAAGGTATTAACTGTAGCAGCAAAACCAAAACAACCAACAATAATACTGGCATTAATACTGAAAAAAATTTTATGGTCTTTTCAAAAAATGAGTTTTTATAGTCAGATCGAATCTGATCTAAATTATTAATTGCAGTGGTGGTTTGCGAACTTAGTTCTTTTATTTCATAAATAAATTTTTTCGCAAGCTCCAACAGCTCCTGATTAGGATTTTTTGGAGGCATAGTCTTTTACTTTGTGGTTGAAAGTAGTTCAGGGTACATGTTTTTTAAATTCTGTACAGAAACTTCCGAAATTTGGATTGCCTGTTTCAGAGCGTTCTCAATTAAATCTTTATCTGAAAAAACAGAATCATCTTCATAAATAATAACGGCCGGACAATTGGTTTCAGCCTGCCTAATGATAGTAGGTCTAGCTTCTGTTAGATACATTCTCATCTAAAGCCTCCGTTAAAACCTTTATTAAATTTTTTGCATGAGTACTATCAATGATAACCCTGTCTATAAGAGCAGCATTTTCTTCCTCTGCGTATAACATTGTTAGCACCACATTACGATTTTCTAGCACGGCTATCTGAATGCTAGTACAAAATTTAGGCACTATACGCTGTACCTCAGTTAAAGCATTTATAGTCTTTTTTTCACTTTTTTGTTCATTCATCATGTTATCGAAAGCTCAGATTTCTAGTGTTTATATCATGGTAACATTGTTTAGCCATTAACTAACATTTTTTCTGGATTTTATATAGGCTGTGGCAAACCAACTTTTTAAAAAAACTTTCAAGTTATGAAAAATTTTGTGCTTAAAGTGCCGAAATGCTTGTATTTTTCTTGCGCATTTATAAAATTATGAAAATTTCCCTAAAACATTAATAACTATAAAAAAATTTAATTCTACCCCCTCGGATTCCAGAAAATCACCTCCCTTTGCGCGGCGGAGAGCAGCTTTTCCCCGGTGCGGCGGTAGACATAGATGCCCAGAACCGAGAGGCCCACGGCCCAGATCGCGCTCAATGAGCCCATAGCGGAGAGGACCACGCCCGCCTTGTCGGTCTCGAACACGATGACGTAGGCGACGGCGAACATTTGCGCCGCCCAGGTGAGGGCCATGAGGTAGCCGAAGGTGGGGCGCATGCGGCGGACATATTTATCCTCAGAGGCGACTTCGGCGCGCAGGGACTGGTTCACCTGTTCGAGCGCGGTCTTGCTGTCTATCGCGTCCAGTTCGGCCATGCGTTCGGCGTGGCGGTTGGCCTCGGCGAGCTGTTCGGGCGTGATGGCGCCGGATTTGAGCGCCTCGTCCACCTTCGCGAGCGCCTTCGCGGCGGATTTGGCGGCGGAATTCTCCATCCCGCCCAGAATATCGGACAGGATGGAGACAGCCACGGGGATGCCGATCTCGGCGATGAGGGGCGCGGCCATGTGTTACTCCCCCCTCTTTTCACCGAACAGTTTCGCGCGGAGCTTTGCGGTCAGTTTTTTGAATCCGCGTTTGATCTTCGCTCCGAGTGCGGCGAAGAACGCCTTGATTTTTTCCCAAAGCAGTTTCGCTCCGGCCTTAATGTTTTGAACGCAGCTTTTGATCAGGTTTTTCATGTCGGTTTATCCTTCGATGAGTTTGTAGAAGATATGGCGGCCAATGATTTTGACGGGCGTCTGGCCCCGCGCCCAATAGGGTTCCACGTAGTCGGCGTGGTAGTGCGTCGCGCCGCCCGTGAGGTCTTCGAGCGTTCCGGCCAGCGCGCGGCGGGCGATGCGCAGGGCGGTGGCGAAATAGAGGTTCTTTTCGTCTACGGCCTGAAGCTTGCGGAAGGACGGGTCGGAGCGGTTCCAGCAGGAAAACTGATAGGGTTTCTGGCAGACCTCGATGATGCTGCCGCCCCACCAGAATTTGCCGCCGCGTTCCTGCGCGATCCTCACGCGGTTTTGCACGACGTTGGCGACGGCCTGCATGCCAGCGCTGCCCTCCCCCCGCGCTTCGCCCCAGAGGGTGCGGGCGAGAATGTCGGCGGCGACGCCGTTGTAAAATTCGTGCATGTCGCGGTCTTTGTCGGCGTCCTTTTCGTGATCGGGCGGATTTCCGGGCGTGCCGGGGCCGCCCGACTTGCCCCCGGCGAGGGGCGTCAGTTTCGGTGGTTTCATGGTGTTTCCTTGATTTGAGTTTTAGTCGTTGCGGGATTTGGGGCCGAGCAGGCTTTCGGCCTTCAGGGCGGTGGCGTCCAGCTTCGCCTCGATCCGCAACAGGTGATCGACGAGGCGGGCTTCGAGCGCGCGCAGGTCGGTCTGCGAGGCGTAGGTTTTCGCGACCTCCAGCTTGAAGGCGTTCAGCGCCTCGCGGAACTGCTCGCTGCGGTGGTCGAGAGAGAGGCGCAGGCGCGCGACCGCCGCCTCGCCGTCGTGTCTGGTTTTCCAGATCATCCAGAACAGGCCCGTGAGGGCCGGCAAGTCGATGACCGTGATCCACCAGACGAGATCCGGGGAGAGGATCGTCATGGGTTTTACTCCGGTTGGTTGCGATTTATCTTTTTGTCATTTCTGCGCAAGCGGGAACCTTGAGGGCCCCGCTCGTTTTGAAACACAGCGACCGCGTCGCGGGCGGCGCTTCATTCGTCATCAGGTCCCTGCTTTCGCAGGGATGACAAGGAGGGGCGCGTATGTGCGCCGTTCCTACATCGAAAGGATCTGATACGCCTCGGCGAGGACGAACAGGGCGATGACCCCGAAGATCGAGAGATAAAACCCCACGAACGCGCCGATGACCGCGCGGTGGCGGGCGGGGCGTTTGACGCGCCAGAAAAAGACGGCGCCGATGAACGCGCCCAGAAGGATCCCCGTCACGACGAGTTCGAGCGAGAGATTGTAGGTCCAGTAGAACACCAGTTCCGGGTCGATTTTCGATTTGACAATGTCGCGGGCCAGTATCATCAGATTTCCTGCTTGCGGCCCTGCTGTTTTGGGCCTGCGTTTTACTCGGCGGTCACTTTACACCACAATTTTGCCGTATTCCATTCAAACCTTGAAGTCGGTTCGGGCCTGCGCCTGCGAGGGCGGAGCCATCCAGACATGGCCGCCCCGGCGGGGGAACGGGCCGGTGCGGTCGGGCAGAAGCGAGAGCGCCCCGGCCACGGCGTCCAGCCCGTCATCCTGCCCTTTTCCGCCGGGCCGCCATTCGCGCATCTCCATGGCGAAGGGGGTGCGCATCACGCTGCAGCGCGCATAAAGGCGGCGGGCGGCGAGCAGCGCGTCAAAGGATTCCAGAATGCGCAGATCCTTGGCGCGGGTGCTGCTGGCCTCCAGCACGCTGCACGGCACGGCGGCGCGGCTCATCTCGCGCCTCAGGATGTTCGGCAGGAAGCGCCCGATGCCGTTGATCTCCACGGTGACGGAAGGGAGATAATGCGCCTTCGCGAGCCGCGCCACGATTTTGCATTGCTGGGTGGCTTCATCCTCCGCGCCGCCATCGGGCAGAGCGATATATTCGATATGGTGCAGATAATAGCTCCCCTCCCCGTCCGCGAAGACGACCGCCACGACGCTTTTGTCCCCGGAATGTTTTCCAAATGCCGGGTCCCACCAGGCGGCGGCGGAGACCATTTTTTTCGCGCCGATGAACAGCGCGCCGAGTTCGCGGGTATAATCCAGTTCGCCTTCATAAAGGCGCAGCGCGGCGGGGTCGAGGCGGCTTTCCGCGATGTTCACGGGGCGGAGCATCATTTGCGATTCAAACTTGTTCGGGCCGGTGGCGGTTTTCAGGCGCTCGATGTCCTCCGCCGTGAAGCGCTCGGACCATTGGCTTTCGCCGTGTTCGTTCAGGACCGGGAGCACGAACCTTGTGAAGCCGCGCAGAAATTCCGTCTCCTCGCCCAGCTCCGCGCGCGGCGCGTCGGCATAGATGGAATGGTAGTGGTGCGGCGTTCCCAGATAAAGCTGCGTTCCGCCGGGGGTGAGGACGTAGGCCATCTCGGAGAGGCGCGTGCGCAGATGTTCGCGCTTTTCGGCGGTGTCGCACGTTGCGGGCACCTCCACGTCGTCGCAGATGACGACGTCCGCGCGGCTGCCCGTGATGTTGCCGCCGAGGCCCGCCGCGATCATCGAGGGGTCGCGCAGTTCAAGTCTGCGTTTCACCGTGAAGCGGTCGGCGGCCCACTGGTCCGGGTTCGCGGGCTTGAGATGCGGGGTCAGCGGGTGGCGCTCGATGATGCGCTTGACGTTCTGCACCATCTTTTTCGCCAGCGCCTGATCCGCCGCCAAAACAAGGATACGCAAATCCGCATTGCGAAACAAAAGCCACGACGCGAAGATCCCCGCCACCGTGCTTTTCCCCGCGCTGCGGAACGCCATTAGCAGCAGGCGCGTGTCCCGTTCCGTCCACGCACGCTCCAGAAACTCCGCCATGCGGAGATGGATTTTGGGCGTGCGCTGCCCCTGCCTCTGATTCCAGAGGACGAGGAAAAGCGGGAGGGAGCATTGCGATATTTTGTCCATATCTTGTCTACGGTTTTCCGGTTTGATTTTTAGGGCCAGCCATTTATCGCGAAGGCGCAAAGCGGTTTTTGAAGCATAGCGATCAATGGATTGCTTCACCCGCTAGGGCGGGTTCGCAATGACGGCTTATGCTTTTTGTTCGTTCTTGCCGTCCAGTTCGTTCTGGGCCAGAGCCATCAGACCCCCCATGCGGGCGGATTCGTCTCCGCCGTCGGGATCGGGCAGGTCGGCGAGGCGGGCGAGCTTGAGCAGCAGCTCGATATGCGCCAGCGCGACCTTGCAGGCATCGTGGTGCGCCTTAAAGTGTTTGGCCTTTTCGTCCTTGCCCGCGCCTTCCGGGTCTTCGGGGGCGGTGGCCTCCTCCTCCGCAAATTCGTGGTAGGACAGCAGCGCGGTTTCGAGCGCGCGCGGCAGGAATTTCGAGACGCGCTCGCGCATCCCGGATTCGAATGTGGTCATGGGTTCTCCTGATGGGGGTTCTTGCCGAGAATTATAAAAGCCGGGGATCGGCTTTGACGCAGATCAACGCCGCCTGTAGAGAGACAGCGCGGGCAGCGTGAGGATGAAAAAAAAGATTGCAAAAAGCACCAATGAAAGCACGCCCGGCTTAGCCGCCACGACCCACCAGTCGATCAGGCAGGCGTCGTTCTCATCAATTTTATAGTCATGCGGTTCGGCGGGCGAAACAGGGATGCAATAATCCTTATCGACCTCCCAGAAATTCGCCCACATCCCTGCGTTGAGGAATACAAAGACACCCCAGACCGTTATCAGGTAAAGCAACAAGACAGACTTTACGAGCCTTGAACGCGCCGGTGAGATTTTCATGGTCGCTTGCCTTTTGCGGATTGCGGAATGTTAGTCAATATTTCTCCATGGCTTTTGCTGATATATGCGGCCAACGTATTCACCGAAATCATCCGTATTTTCTTGTCCCAAACCATGCCAGATAGAGGCGATTTTTTCCGGCGTGGGCTTCGATATTCTGTCGGATATACGCTTCAGCAGAATCGTTCCCGCTTCTATATTTGCATCTTCATCATACATATCGTCAGCTGCCTTACCGACGAGTGTGGACCAACGATTTTTTTGAATATTCATCGGAAGTATACTCTCCGAAGCTCCTATTGCCTCCATAGGTCTACCGTACCAGCCTCTGGCATTTTCGGCAAACATCACCGCGCGCGTTAAATCCGGGTCAATATCATGCCTTTGAGCGTATTTCATAATTTTTTTGTCGTGCGTTCTGACAGCACTTTTTCCTAAACTCTCAAAACTAAACGCGGCTTTGCCAGCTTGTTCCAAATTATTAAATAAATCTGAAAAACCTTCCTGCATCAGACCATAAGCGCCTTTGCGGGCCAAATTCACCGGGAAAATATTACTCTTAATTTCAAATGTCGCCGGCGTGTTGTTGAGTATTGATAGCTCCCTGTCTTTTCGGTTGTTGACAACTGGCGGGCCTCTTTTGACTTTCTTCATTTTCATCTTACCTCACAAATGCTTGCTCACGATGAACCACTGGCCGCCGTCGGAGACGACGGTGATCGCGCTGTAGGGGCTGGCGAGCGGCTGGGCGGAGTTGTCAGGGCCGGTGCCGCCCTGCACCGTCACGGTCACGGCGTTCGTCGACACGTCGGTTTTCTTGATCGTCACGGTGCGGCCGATCGACTCCGCCGCGTTGGCGGGCGGCAGGCGGGCGGTGAGCGCGCCGCCGAAGCTGGAAAGCAGGTAGGTATCCACCGCCATGTCGATGTCGTAGGTTCCCGTGCCGTCGAAAAAGCGCGTGTTGCCCGGCGAGCGGTTGGAGGCGATGACGAACCATTCCGCGCCGTTGGAGAGCATCATCACGTAGTCGTTCTCCGCACCCAGAAAGACGCTCGACCCGTCCGGGCCGGGGCCGCCGTCCTCAGTAATCGTAATCACGTTTTTGGAGGAGTCGGTTTTTTTGACCGCCATCATCACGCCCACGGCGTCGGCAGCGGCGGGCAGTTCGACCGTCAATGTGCCGCCGAAGCTGGAGACGAGATGCACCGAGTGCGAGAGGTCGAGGCTGACCGTTCCGCTCGCGTCGATATATTCCGTGTCGAAGCGCTGGAGCGTCGCGTTCATGTCGGTGACGGTCGTGCGCCGGAGGCGGTTTTTATGCGGGAAGCCCGCGTTGTACGCGCTGTATTCCCCGCCGGAGAGATCCCAGATCGCCGCGCCGTTGCTGGCGGAGAGCAGATTATAGATCGAGGTTTCGAGCGAGCCGCTTTCGAGCTTGATGTTCGGCACCTCGTTGTCGCTCTCGGCGTAGGGGTTGATCAGCAGCGTCTTGTTGGAGCCCGCGCCGATCATAAAGCAGCCCTGCGCGGTGCCCTTCACGTTCGCCTCGCAGTCGATGAAGGCGTTGTTGAAGCTGCCGTGCTGGATATAGAACCCCGCGCCGGAGATATCCGCGCCGAGCGAATAGGCGCGGCAGGCGTGGAATTTATTCGCGTTGGGCGTGTCGCCCGCGCCGGATTTTGTCAGGTGGAAGCCGTTGACGGCGGGCTGTTCAACCAAAACGCGGGTGAAATTATTCCAGTAGCAGGGTTTGTTGGTGTCGGTGTAACCGTCGAGTTGCACGCCCGTTTTCGGCGCGACGATGGTGATGTCGCTGACGGCGGTTTGCACCACCGGGCGCGTGAGGCCGAAAAGCTTGATGCCCACGTCGCCGCCCTCGATGCGGAAATTCGAAAGGGTCACGTAATCCTCAACCACCTCGATGACGTTGAAGGTGTCGGCGGCGGCGGCGAGCACCGATTTCTGGCCCGCGCCGAACAGGCTCTGGCAGGCGGTCAGGCGGATGGTCGCGGTTATGCGGTATTGCCCCTCCGGGATGAAGACGGTGTTCGCGGCGGCCAGCGCATTGATGAAGGCGTTGGTATCATCGGCCACGCCGTCGCCCGCCGCGCCGAAATCCTTTACGGAGATCAGGTCTGAGAATTTATCGTGGCTGGTGCGCGTGGCGGCGCCGGTTCCGGCGGCGGTGAAATCGGGCGCGGCCATGGAGCCTTCGAGCGTCACCGCGACGGGGTCTCCGTTGCCGTCGAACCCCAGCGCCTTGTTGGCGCGGACGGCGCGGCCTGGGATGTTCACCTCGCCCGGCGTTTCGTGATCGCCGTAGCGCAGCATCGCGTCGTTTTCGCGGTTTACCTGTTGCAGCGCCGCGATGAGGTAATCGAGTTCGGTGTTGATCGACTGGGCCGAGAAATCGCCGCCCTCCAGATAATCGGTCACGCGCTCAATCGGCAATTCGCGGGCGAGCGTGACGATGGTATTGATCGCGGGGGCGGATTCGAAGGTCACGGTGCCGCCCGCCGTCTGCCCTGCGTCTTCGATGGTGAATCCGCTCGCCTGCTTCGCGCCGTTGAGATACACGGCCAGATCCTCGCTCGCGAAGATCGGGAAGGGATAGGCGAAGATGGTTTGCGTGCCGTTGGCAACGTAACGCACGAGCGGGGTTACGTCGGGCATCTTGATATGCTCGGTCATGGGGTTCTCCAAGGTTGCGTGAAATAAAAAAACCCCGCCGGGACGGGCGGGGTTGGTGTTTTGATCGGCGTCAATTCATCAATTCAAATGCCGCACGAGGTCGCGGGCGCCGGGGATATGGCGCATATCCTGTTCCTCGGGCGTTTCGCGGGCGGCCTCGAGGCAGCGTTCCATGACTTTCAGGGCGCCCTCCTCCGTGCAATAGGCGTAGGAGAGCATCGGGCCGCAATCGCGCTCCACCGCTTTCAGGTTGGGCTGGAGGCCGCTCAGGATCGCCGTGTTGCCATCGGTATAGAGCACCACGATGCCGTGCGCCTCTGCGCTGTGGCCGATCAGGGCGTCGAAACCATTTTCGCTGAGGCCGCTGTAGATATTCACGGGGGCGCTGGTCACGTGATCTTCCTCATAGGCGAAGTTGGCGATGACGAGGAAATTTTCGAGTCCTGCGCCGTGCCGGATCTCGTCCGCCACACGGCCATTCAGAATACTGCTGATTTTGTGTCTCATCCCTGTATCCCGTTATATGCTTAATAGCTTAACTTTTTATACCACAAGCGGACTCGCGGATGCATTAACATAATGCGTCAACGGATTCATTATCTGTGCGTAAATTAGGCGTCGAGACGAACTTCGCGGAACTGTGATTGCGGAATACCGCCCGCGCTGCGGGTGTAGGTTACGTATTCCTCAACCTTTTTGGCGTCCACGAAGTCGTAGGAAAAGCGCGCACCATTTTCAATCTGGAGCGTGCGGAAATCATTCAGATCGCCGGTAATGATGGCAACATCCTCGCCCGCCAGCATGATCTGGCGGTTGCGGCGTTCGCAGAATTCGCGCATCAGGGCATGAAAAGCGGTTTCGCTGATCCCGCTCTTGAAATTGAAGCGGCGGCGGCGACCGTCGATGGAGAGCGGGTCGTCCTGAAAGAAGAAATTGCCCACAATGATAAAGTGGCTGTGGCCCGAGCGGGTCAGGACGGCGGAGTCGAAATCTTCAAAGTCCGGGACGTTCGCAAATCTCATGCCGGTCGTTTTCTCCCTATTAGGCGCTCTTATCGCGGGTTAGTCCCGTCTTATATCAGCGAATTTTAATAAAAAATACGCATACCCGTCAAACTTAATTATGACCCTATCACAGATTCGCGATTAAAGAAACATCTCCAAGGGGTTAGAGAAACTGCCTCATCAATCGCTGGCGTTCCGCCAGTTGTGTGCGCTGCAGCACGTTCAGGGCGCGGTTCTGGCCGAGATTCTGGTCCAGGGCGGTCAGGCGGATCGTGTCCAGCTCCTCGCGTTTGACGCGTTCGTCGTCCGATTCGTCGAACAGACCGAGCAGGACGGCCTGCGCGGAGCCCGCGCCGCTGCCCACGCCCTGCGATCCGAAACTCGCCCTCTGGCGGGCGACGGCGCGGCGCAGGGCCTGCTGGCGCTGCTCCTCGGTCTGGCGGGTGTTGAGGGCGATCTGCTCGCGCTCCAACGCTGCCCGCTCTTCGAGCTGTTTCTGCTGGAGGGTCTGCTGGCGTTTAAGCTGGTCGAGGGCGAGGTTGTCCTCCCTCTTCTGCTGTTGCCTGCCGACGCCGGCGAGGTCCTGCACGCCGCCGAGGATGGCATTTCCGGCGGAGACGACGCTGCCGACCGTGCCGAGCAGCGAGAGTACGGGGGTTAAGGCGGCCATGATGGGGGTCCTTTCAAATGTTGTTGTTATTCATTCACCTTCAGCTCCGTGGTGACGGAGAGAAGCTCGAAGGGCAGCGGGGCGGATTGTTCGATGCGCCAGAGGGGTTTCGTGCCGTCCTTCTGCCAGCCGAGGGCGCGCACGGCGATGTCGCCGCTGACCAGCGGCGCGGGAGCGTCCAGAATTTCATCCTCACCGATCTGGCGCAGGGTAATGTCCTTCAGGCCCCGCCCGGTATCAAGGCGCAGGGCGGCGGTGTCCTTCAGCCGGAAGAGCCCGCGCACGAGGCGCACCTTGCGGCCCGGGCCGACGGTCGTTGTTTCGTTCGGCGGGAGGGGTTCGATGATGTGCGTATAGGGCAGGCCGATTTCCACCGCGCTCGCGGGTTCGGAGAGCGTCACCGCGCCGCCCGTCACGAGATGGCCGGGCAGAAGCGCGCCGTCGGCCTTGACGCTGACGGTTCGGCCCTCCAGATGATCGAGGCCGGACCAGACGGTTGCGGGGCTGCCCGCTTCCCCGGCCAGCGCGGAGTCGAGGTGAAGATTTTCGTCGAACAGTTCGAGCAGATAATCGCCGCCCCGTTCGATGAGCATATAAACCTCGTCGCCTACCACGGCGACGGATTTCACGAGCCCGTCGGTTTCGTGCAGCGTCCAGGCGGAGACTGACTCGGCGCGGAAGACGGTGAGGGTCGCGAATTTTCCGTCCTCCCTCACCACGAAGAGCAGGCGGTTGCGCTGGTCGTAATCCTGATCGACCGGGCTTTCGATGACGTGGCGCGAGAGCAGCGCGAGGTCTGTCGAGGTGTAGGCCTGTTCGAGGTCGGTATAGAGAAATTCGTGGATCTCGTTGCGGCTGCGGGCGACATAGAGGGTCGCGCCGTCCACGTTCAGCGGCGGGATGTAGCGGTTGATGACCGAACCGGTGCGCGTCTGGCGCCTTATCTGCACCGCGCCGGGCGTGAGCGGGTCGCCCGTCACCATCCATTCCGCGCCGGAGGTGAAGACCTGTAAGTGGCGGGAGGAAAATACGCCCCGGATCGCGTTCACCTGATCGGAGAGGATGGCGAATTCGATCGCCTCGTCGTCCAGCCCGGTGCCGAGATCGAAGTTAAACAGGTCGCCGGATTTGGAGAACCAGAGACGGTTGGGCAGATCGCGGCTGCCGCCGATCACGAGGCGGTCCTGATGGAAGGCCACGGTGACGGGGTAGCCGCGCGCGGGGCTGAAGGCCTGTTCCGCCCAGTCGATGGTGGCGGCGGTGCCCGAAAGGGTTTCGATCACGGTCGCGCTGACCACCGTGGGGGAGTCGAAATCGGTGATCTCGACCTCCTTGCCGCCGACGCGCAGGCGCGTGTTCTCGTGACCCGACTCGAAGACGGAGGCGGAGGCCGTGAGGGTGATCGCGCCCGTTGTGGCGCTCGGGGTCAGGGTGACTTCGGAGTCCGCGAATTTATAGTAAGGCTGTTGCGTCACGTTGTTTTCGGTGAAGAACGTCCAGTTCGAGAGCGTCCACGTTCCCCCGCTGCCGCGCGTGAGTTTGCGCGGCGGCACATCGGGGTGGACGAGCAGCAGCGTGTCGGCGCTTTGAATCCAGGCGAGCTGCGCGATCTGCGTCTCCGTCCACGGGGCGGCGATGGTGGCGGCATGGAGGCCGCCCGTGTACACGTCGATGCGTTCGTGCGTGATCAGGAGCAGCGCGGTCTGCTCGGTGTTGAACTCGAACGCGATGATCTTGCCGTTGCCCGGCGCGGTATCGACAAAGCCGAGGCCGAAGCGGCGGCGCACCCCGCCCGTTGGGTTGATGAAAACGTTGCGCAGGGCGAGCGCGCCGTTGTCGTACGCGCGCAGATCGCCGCGCCCCAGAAGCTCGCGCGAGACTTCGCCGGCGGTGAAGGTGGTTTTCACTTCGGTGATGAGGGTCATGGGTTTTCCTTTTTTGGATGGTTGCGTTCTTTTCCGGCGTTTGCGGGCGTGCTATTTTTCGGTATGACGATGCGCTCAGGATTTTTTGCCGCCGTTTTCTGTTTGATTGCCCTCAGCGCCTGCGCTGGTGTCAGGCCGGGCGCCGCGCCCGCCTGCCCCACTTCCGCGCCAACCGTCATCAAGGACGAGGTGGAGGCGAAGCTGCTTTACAATCCCGAACGGATGAATAGCCAGATTGATGGGGTTATCCCGCGCGGGCAGCACGGCTTTGGCAAAGCCGATCTTCTGCTGCTTTCTGAGCGCGGAGAAGCCCGATTTCCCGGTTTCCTTATGGTTTCAGAGGGCCGCTCTTTAAAGCCTGGTTGTCCGCTCGGCCCTTATACGCTCATGGGATGGCAAGAATACAGGCTTGATGATCGCGGCGCCGCTCAATCTGTTAATGTCGGGACACTTAACGGCACTATCACGGAAATTCGGCCTTATGAATTTGACTTCGCCGGCATCATCAGCGGCACTTACGGCGACAAATATATTAAAACCGGAGATTATAGTTTTACCAACTCGTTCTACCAGCTGCGCGGCACCTTTACATTTTCGCGCAAGGGTCATCCCGCTTACTGGAGCCTTGTCTCTGTCCCCGAGAGCGATCTTGACGCGCAGGATTATCTGCCGCCCATGGATATTCTTACACGCAGCCCTGCTCAGGATTTGCTCGAAGAGTATAAAAAAGCTGCGGCGGACGGCACGTTATAGCGCCGCGCCCTCCTATTCTTCGTCGCGGAAACGGAAATAATCGTTGCGGGCTTTTTCGTCTTGTCTTCTGGCGTTCGCGGAGAACTCCAAGAAACTTCTGGTTTTACGGGGGTCTTTTGCAATTTCCTGAAGGGCTTTCAGGGTCATGCTTCCAAATGAACCGCCTTTGCCCGTATCCTGCTCCGGGTCGGCCAGCCTTACAGAATGCCGGATGATCTCTGCCCCTCTGCCCGGGCCTTCCCTAAACAGCATATCGGCTACTGACGATGCCATTCTTGGATCACCAATAAGACCTAGTATCTGGTATCCTTGAATGGAATTTTTTGGATTTTTAAGATTGTAAGTCTTTGCTGGACCCTCCAGATGAAGATTGTAGAATCCTTTATAAACATCTTTAACATCTTGAAGATCAAGGTTGTCCGTTTGGATTTTCTCTCCTTTACGTTCAACGAGTTCATTCAATCTTTCCCTTTGTACCAGATCATCCAAGGTCGCCTGCAAAATTCCGGCGACGGCAGAACCGCCGGGAGCCTTTTTCATGCCGCCCTCGGCTGCGAAAATATCATGAAACACTTGCTTTTCTGCACTTGAGAGTCCTTTATCCAACTGCACGATGCGGCTCCAGTCGTCCCACTCCGTCCTGCGCTGTCCTTTGAAAACTTCGCGGCGATAAGCCGGCGGTTCTATGCCGGTCACGGGTTTGCGTTTTGGGACCGTGACTTCACTCTGCGTATTCCACTCACGGATGATACGGCCCGTCGCGTCGGTGCGCGCGGTGGGTTTGGTTTCAGGCATAGGTTTTCCTTATCTCAATAAAAAAACCGCCCGAGGGGGCGGTTTGGGTTTTGTCTTTCGCGGCGGGCGATCAGCCGATGCCGAGGAAGGGCTCGTCGTCTTCCGGGATGGGGTGCACGATGCCAGAGAAGGCATAGGCCTCTTGCGCGGCGGGGACGACTGCGGGTTCGACGCCCGGGTCGTCGGGGAAGACCGGGAGGGCGAAGGCGCCTTCCGCGCCCAGATCATAGCCGGGGCTGTGGTCCTGATGGTCCTGCGGTTCCTGTTTGCCGCGCCCGAGAAGGGCCGCGAATTTGTCTCTCCATGCCATCGGCTTTACTCCTGTCTGTTTTTATTCTAGCGGGGGTTTTAGGCCTTTTACAGAATATTTTCAAGCTTTACTGCGCCCTGCCCTGCAACGCTGCGGATTTTCTGGCTTCCGGGGCGGGGGTGTCCTGCTGCGCCCGCCGATCAGTCCTGCGAATTTCTCTCTCCAGCCCTTCATGCCGTTATGCCTGATTTTCCTTCGTATTACTTATGGGCGCATGACGATGTGATAGAGAACCGCGCTGAGAAGACCTGCCGGGACTCCGTATGCAGCGCCGAGTTGCCATGTCAGTTGGCTTGTAAACGCAATCGCAGCTATCACAATCGCCCATCTATGTACGTTTTTATTATAAAATGGAGGTTTATCGGGTTTGTCCGGCTGAAGATTTTCCACTTTTAAATCTCTGTTTAATTTTTTCGCCTGCAGTTCATAAGACGCTCCCGAATAAGCGTTTCTGCTTTCTTTTTGTTTTCATACTCAGGGCTAAGAGAATTTTTTATTGAGTTTAACACAGACAATAAATTTTTTTCAATTTCCTGCTTTTTTCTTAAAAGATTTTGTTTTTGAAAATTCAAAACTACATCTGTTTTTGAATTTGTATTTATGGCATCTCCTATTTCTTCTAAATATTGTCCTAATTCTTCCCCCTAGAACCATCCCTTCCGCGCCTATGGCCATCATGCCTCCCGGCCCGGTCGGTGTGCCTATAATCGCTCCTATTTATGGCCTTCTTCTTTCCAATCGCGGATGATGCGGCCCGTCGCGTCGGTGCGGAGGGATTTTTCATGGTTCATGTTTTTTAATCCCGGACCGTCACCAGCGTGAAATCCTCGATGCGGCCGGGGGTGTCCTGCTGCGCGTCGATTTGGCGGGCGCGTTGAAATTCCTGCTCGGCCAGGCGGAAGAGCGCCTCGGCGCGGGAGGTGCTTTCGGTCACGGGGATGCAAAACTCGGCGGCTAGCCGCGTGATCAGCGCCTGATCGAAATAGGGCGGGAAGGCCTCCTCCTCCGGGCGGAAAATATAGGTCAGGGTCACGGCGCTTTCGTTGGTGTGGATCGCACCGGCGGCGATGCGGTAGGTCGCGCCGCGCCCGCGCGTTCCAGTGCCGAGCGAGAGGGCGCGAAGGAAATCGGCGGGCAGTTGATAGGCGTATTGATAATCGGCGACGGGGGGCGTGACGAGCTGGGTCAGGTTCGCCTGCCCGGTCGCGAAGCTCCAGCCGTAGGCGGAGAGCAGCGCGTCGCACACGGGGCGGAACAGCGCGCCCGCGATTTCGGATTCGGCGGTGCCGTCGGCGAAGGATGTGATGGGCGCCGCGCCGATGCGAATAAGCGCGCGCGAGCACAGGGCAATATCGGATAGTGCCATGGGGAGTCTCCAGTGATGTTTGGGGGTTTTAGTTTGTGCGAAAGAGCTTAAATGGTTGAGCCAAGATGCCGCTTTATGTGTTCGATAATTTTTTTATATTTTCCAGTTTCATCAGTTTCAGCAAAGCTTAAGGCCAGCGCTAACGGAGTGTCTCCATAAACATTGATTGGGCTAGAATCCGCTCCATTCTCCAATATCAATTTTACGGCTTCCGGGTGACCTTGCTCTACAGCGGAATGTAACGGGGTAAAGTCGTGCTCTCCCTTCACATTTATATTTGCGCCGTTCTCCAGAAGAGTTTCTATCTCTTCCAAGCTTCCTCGAACCGCCGCGACGTGCAAAGGATAATCGCCAAAAAGGCTAACCTGATTCACGTCCACCAACACCCGATCTATATACTCTGGAAGAGTTTGATAATCGGCCAGAATGTCTGAAACTGATATTTTCTTATCCGTCATTGCAATCTGGTTTTTGTTATCAAAAATTATTCTTTGTACTCGCAGATCTTACTTTCATCATTCCACCCGCCTCCGGAATCACGGCATTGATCCATCTCTAAAAATTTATAATTAAAACTGTTCATAGCCCATAAAAAAGACAGGTAGAGACCAATCAAAAGAACGATTCCTACTATGAGGCTCCATAGAAATCGGTTCAAAAAAATTATCAGCGTTTTGATCATGTATTTATAAGGAGTACGTTTCTATGCGATCTATATTTTCCGGCCAAGGTTCTCCGTATGTAAAACCTTCTAAAGACTCGATGTAACCCCTCTTTATGTAGAGCAGATAGCCTGTTTCAAGGGTTTGGTTAATCTTGGCTCCCAGTGCGGAAAATGTATAGGTTTCGGCGTCGTTCCCGACTTTCAATTTTTCTGATTTCTCGAAATACGTAAAAAATCCGACTCCTGTAAAATCTCTTTCCCTGACGAAGACATCGGAAAGGAAGCTTTTTTGGTCGTCTATTGAGATGTTCTTACGCGACAGGAAATATTTCACTATCTCTTTTTCCACCGCGAGCAATTCCTTTGTTTTCATAAGTATCTTGTAACACGTCAGACATGCCGTAAGGAAGCGCAGCCCCCGCACTGAGGCGGGGATTGCATACTTTAATTAGGATGCGTGGCCCCAACCCCTTTTAAAGGATTGGAGCCACGCGGGGGGCGTCGATAGGGTCCGGGCGCGCGTGTGGGCGCGGCTTTCCGGCACGAGGGGCGAGCGCTACGGACATGTGAGGAGGAGGCTCACGCGCTCAAGCCCCGCGCCGTCTCAGGCTCCGGGGATGGCCGGAGCGTTCGGGGCAGGACCCGCCCTGCTCTTTTCGGGTTTCGCTTCTGATGTGGATCCCCGCTTGCGCGCGGATGCCGTCAACAGAGAACGCAACCTTACGAGTAGGCGGCGATGACGACGGTCGTGCCGTTGTTGCTGGTCACGACATAGAAGGTCGTGTCCGGCGTGCCGTCCGTATCGACGTTGGCGATGATCAGATCGTTCACGCGCAGCATATCGACGGCCTTGTTGAAATAGCCGCCGGCGGTGACCGAGCTGTCTGTTGTGGTGTAGTGCCAGAGCGTGAAGTTGTTGGCGTAGGCCAGGACGCTCAGGTCGGATGCGATGAAAGCCATGATGGTTTCTCCTTAGATTTTGTGGGTGTTGGATTAATCAGGCGTTTCGTCGCACTTGATGGTGACGATGCCGCTCTGGTCGATCAGACCCGCGCCCTGACTCATCATGTTGTTGACGAAGTGGGCGGCGCGGTCGCCGTGCCAGGTGATGTCGGTCTTGACGTCGCTGGCCGCCGCGTGGCCGACCGCCGTGCGGTGGTAGTAGAAGCACGAGCGGATGTCGCTGCCGTCGATCGGCAGGCCGGAGTGCGGGATGAAGACCGTGCCGAGGAACATCTTCGCTTGTGTGATGCTGGCGAAGGGCAGCGCGTCTTTGCCGATATAGTCGGCGTTGACGAATTCCTCGATCTCCAGAAGCTCGCTCCACTGTTTCCAGCCGACGACGCAGAAACGCTGGCCGTCGTCGGGCACGTCGTTGGTGCCGAAGGTCTGGAAGGCGGAGAGGATTTTGTCCTTGGTCATGCCGATGTTGGAATCGACGACCGTGTGCGCGGAGGCGGTGGCGAGCGCGGCGATGATCAGTTCATCCGTCTTGCGGCCCAGCGCGTTCGCGCCGGCGTTGGCGATGACCTGGCGCTCGTCGATATTCGTTTTGAGTTCGTCGAGGCGGTCCACCCAGTCGCCCGCGTAATAATCCTGAAGCACGACCTCGATACTGGTGTGGTTCAGGTTCATCACGGGGACCATGCCGTGGGTGGATTTGGTGGAGGCCGTGCCCTTGCCGACCTTCTGGAACACGGCGGAGCTGCCGTTCACGTTGCCGATGGTGCGGACGGTGTTGCGGAGTTTACTGCCTTGGCGTTGATAGGCCTCGTGCACTTCGCGTTCGAACTGCTTGATGAAGGCGTTGTCGAGAGTGGTAGACATTTCTTACCTCTTTCATGGGGTTGTTGCGGGGGGTGAAGGCTCCGGCGCGGTTGTCTCTGGAGGCGAGGCCGAGGGGCGGAGGACGGGACGCGCGGGCGCGGCGCGGAGGATTTCCGCGCGGGCGTTCTCTGCGATTCCCGGAAAAAACTTTCGCCGGACGCATCCCTTTGAAACGGGCGCACTTCCGGCGTTGATGATCCTATATTATGAATTAATTCCTACGGTGTCAAGAAAAAAACGTGCATAGTTTGACGGGCGCTCCGGGCATTGCTTAAGTTGTTCTGAAAAATGGCCTATGATCGATTCGTAATCGTGTATCTCACTCATTCGGGCGGCGCCATGTTCGGTAAAATCATCTCCAGCTTCACCTCCTCCCCCCAAGACGACAGCGGCGACGACGCGACGCGGCGGCGGTTTGCGCGGCGGGCGGGCGACAGCTGCGTGACCATCATCGACGGCAAGATCTATCCGGTCGAGAACTGGAGCATGGGCGGGTTCATGATCGCGGCGGACGACCGGCTGTTCGCCGTGGACGAGCCGTTCGAGGTGACGATGAAGTTCAAGCTGCGCGATACGATTCTCGACGTGCCGCACATGGCGAACGTGGTGCGCAAGTCGCAGAACCGCGTGGCGATGCAGTTCCAGCCCATGACGAAGGCGATCCGCGACAGCTTTCAGCAGGTGGTGGACGATTTCGTCTCCCGCAGCTTTACCGACTCGCAGATGAGCTGAGTGGGTCTCGATCACGTTTCAAGTTTCAAGGCTTTAGCGGAAGCGGTTGTTTCGTGTTTTGTGAGAACGCGGGAGTACCGATATGAATCGCAAAGGCGCGAAGACGCCAAGCTTTTTTTGAAAACACAACGCGCACGACGTAGAGGCGGCCTCTCCTCGCATAATGCCGTCACCCCCGCGCAGGGGGGCGGCAGGGTGTGTTTAGAACGGTTCGGGTTCGTCGCCCGCGAGGGCGATGGGCACATCCTCGTACCGGGAAGCGCCGGAGGTTTTCTCGGGCGCAGGAAGAGCAAGCGGCATTTTATATTTATAGACCGGGGTTTTTCCCGCCGGGTCGTTATCGTTCACCGCCGAGAGTTTGCGGTATTCGTCGGCGAAGGCGATCCTCGTCGAGAGCGGCTTGCGACCGAAGCCCGCATGTCTGCGGCGCTCGGTATAGTCGTCCCAGGCGTGTTCGAGCGCGACCATGAACTCCCGGTCGAAGACGCCCTGATGCCCGGTTTGGGCGGCGTAATCGCGGATCGCGCCGATCTGTTGTTCGAGCGCCAGCATTTCCTGATCCGTGGGGTGGCCCATCAGGCAGGGGTCGATGATTTTCACTACCGCCTCGAAGGCGAGGCGCCGGTCGTTCAATTCCGGGTGGCCGCCGAATTTGTTGCGGTTATATATGGCCTTGCCCATTTTTTCGAGATTAACCATGTAGAGCACTTCGGCGATGCAGCCAATGAGCGGAGATTCGTACCCTTCGGGGTTCAGGATGCCGCATTCGAACACGCGGTCTTCGGGGGCGCGGGTCTGATCGGCCATAGCCTCCTGCGCGTAGTCGTCTTTGAGTTCGGCCTTAGAGCGGAGCTGTTCGTTGATGCGGCGTGGCGGGTTGCGGGAGATGCCGACATAGTATTTATCTTTTTTGCGGTTCCATATGGAATAGATATAGAAGCGGCCGTTTTCCTGAGCCGCTTCGAAATTCAGGCGCAAAGGCACAAAACCGCTGGTCAAGCCGTCGGGCATGGCGATCGGGACATTTCTAAACAGTTTCTCCGTGTTCTTTATATGTCGGTCTTCGCAGATGCAGCAAGAAAAAATTCGCGTCAAAAAAAAGGCCCGCAGATGCGCGGGCCTTTGGAGTTTCATGAGGCAGTATTCAATGAAAAGCCCTGTCGTTCTTACGTTCAACGTGGCCTTCATCACCCCATTCGGTCAGAGGAGCCATAAAGTTTCTGAAAACCTTCGGTGACTTTCGCGACGAAGGCAGGATCGCGTTCGCGCCAGTAGCGCGGGTCGCGCATCATCGAGGAAAGTTCGCGCTCGCCGGGGGTTTCGCCGCCCTTGGCGGGGGTGCGGCCCAGTTTGGGTTCCTCCCCCTTCATCATGCGGTGGAGGGCCAGAACGCCCTCGAAGGACGAGGAGAGGCTGTCCAGCACTTCGGGCGGCAGGTTCTTCTGGCCGAAGGCGAGAAGCTGGCGGGAGATTTCGCGCCAGTTCTCCGCCCCGCCGAAATGGGTGACGAGTTTTTCGACCTCGCGGTCGGCCTGAAACTCGGCGGCGAGTTCGGCAATCATCGGGACGAGTTTTTCGGCGGCGAGGTTGTAGACCTCCTGCGCCTGTTCCTGCGTGAAGCCCATTTGATGTAGGCGGGCGTTGATCTCGGCGTCGGGCTTGAAGAGGCCGTGGGCGCAGTCGATGCAATATTCGTCCGGGCTTTTGGGCGCGGACGGCGTGCCGGACAGCTTATTCTCCAGCGCGCGGTAGGATTGCAGCAGGCGGTCGAGGCGCAGTTCGCCGCTTTCGGGGTCGAGGAATTTCTCGGGGATCTCGTTGGTGAGCAGGTTTTCGGTCATGTTTGACTCCTTGGGTTGAGGTTCGGGGTTATTTATGCGGGGTTCCGGCCACGGTCGATGAGGCGCAGGATTGTGGCGACCATCGCGCGCTGGCCCTCGGCGTAGCGGAGTTGCTGGTCGGACGAGGCCGGGCTGAGCGCACGCTGGAACGTGACGGCCTGAAGATAGCCGAGCGCGCGGCGGCCATCGTCGGTGGAAAACAGACGCGCGAAGCATTTCTCGATCTCGCGCAGTTCGAGATTTTGCGGCTCCGGCGCGCGGTAGACGAAGGAGCCGTTGGGATCGTTTGAGTCCTGCGGTTCGTTGCGGCGTGTGAACATGGATCAGTCCTTTCGTTCGGATACGGTTTGGAGGTCGGGCTGGAGGATTTCGGCGCGGATGATGTCGCTGGGCACGGACAGCGCCTCGCCCAGAAAGCGTGCGGCAGCGGGGAGGTTCACGCTTTGTGCGGCCTCGGGGCCCATGGCGAGGACGGAGGTGATCCAGGTCAGGGTGTTCTGGACGTTTCTCTGGCCCTGCGCCCGCGCCAGGGGCGAGCGGTAATCGACGGCGACGAGGCGGCCGTCGAGCGCGATGTCGGGCACCTCGCCCCGGCGGCGCAGGAGGGCGAAGGCGCGTTTGACGAGCGGCGTGAGGAGTTCGGTCTGCAAGCGGCCATAGGTCGCGCCCAGAAGGAGCGACATTTCCGCTGAGCGTTCGAGCACCTCGGTCGCCGTCATGCGCGGCGAGGATACGGGCGAGAGCTTGTCGGTCAGGAGCGCGTGGCGGATACGGGACTGGAGATTTTCGAGGATGAGCTGCGAGACATCGAAGCGGCCCGGCATGTCGAGCGGCTGCAACCCCTTGGAGCCGATGGCCTTGGGGATGATGCTGCCGGGGGTCAGTTGAATATTCGCGGGGTTGAGCACGCCGTCGTCGTCGGCCTGCCAGATTCCCGTCACGGCGATAGAGGCGTTTTTGAGGATCAGCTCCACGACCTTGTTCGCGGTTTTAATGTCGGGCAGCGCCTTCATCACGGGCGAGCGGCCATAGGTTTCGCCGGGGGATTTGATCCAGCGGAAACTGATCACGGGGGATTGCTCGAACGCGCCGGATTGCAGGATGCGCGGCGGGGCGGAGGGATCGTCGAGCAAAGCGGTGTATTCGAAATTGAGGCCCGCAGGCAGGACGGATTCGAGAACGGTAAAGCGCGTCTGCGGATCGCGGGAAGCGACTTCGAGCATGTTCGCGGGGATTTCCGCGTAAGGATAGCGGTCGAGGATCTGGTCGAGCGTCAGGGGGATACGGCGGTAGGCGCCGTCGAGGCGGCCGTCAGGCCCCTCCTCCAGAACGACCTGCGAGAGCGGGAGGCAGGAAAATTTGAAGGCGGAGAAGCCGCCGGGCTCGGCCTCCTCAAACGAGAGGGACGCCGTGCCGCCCACCACCATGTCGAGATAGCATTGGTGAATCTCGACGGTGAAGTTGGAGCGGTCGAAGTGGGATTGAATCGTCTTTGCGGCCTTTTCCAGAACAGGCGCCAGGGCGGCGGCTTCGGCGGGCGAAAGATCGGGGCCGGGCTTGAGGCCGAACCATTGCGACCATGCGGGGGTGAGGTTCGCCAGCAGGCTGGAGGCGAGCTGGTCGGCGGCGTCCATCGCGGTGGCGTCGTAGATATGATTGTTGCGGGGCGCGCCGGGGACGGGTTCGCCGAGGAATCCGCCGCGCTGGGGCAGCGCGTATTCGTAGCATTCCTCCCACAGGCGGGTCCAGTCGCTGCGCTTGCGGCGGGCGGCTTCGTAGCGTTCGATCACGCGGGCGGCAGCGTCCTCTTCGGTGTCGTGCGTTTGCGGGTTCAGGCGGGTGACGGTGCGGGGTTTCATCGGTCATTCTCCGAGCAGGGTTTTGCGGTTGGCGGTGTTGATCGTGCCCAGAAGACCGCGAAAGCCGGTGCCGATCGTGCCCAGCACGCCGCGACGGCGGGTGAGAAGATCGCGCGTGCGGGCCTGCGCGGCTTGCTGCGCGGGGGTGGGCGTCACGGGGGTTTGCAGGTCGGGCGTCGCGGTCACCGCCGGAGACGTCGCGGCGGGGCTTTGCACGATCACGGTGCGGGTTGCGGGCGCCTTGGGGCGCGAGGTCAGACTTCCCATGAGAGGGCTCCTTTCGGTTGGTTCTGTTGCATCTGTTGCAGGCTTTCGAAGATCGCGCGGCGGGTTGCGGGGCGGCGGGCCTGTGTGTGCAAATGGCGGTAGAGTTGCCACGGGGTGAGGATCAGGCGGGCGCGCAGACCGAGAATCCGTTTCACGGCCTCGACGCAGGTGAGCGGCATGAGCGGCGCGGGGCGCGCGTGGTTCTCGGTGCGGGCCTCGATCACGGTGAGGCCGCGCGACCGCAGCCAGCGCGGCATATCGAAGCCGTTGGCGGCGGAGTGGACGCTTACATCCATTCGGTTGGCGAGCGGGTCGAGCGCGATCCAGCGGTCCCCTTCCCTGATGACCGCGAAGCAATGGCGGAAGCCGGGCTTGAGGACGCGCAGGCAGGGCATGTCGGTTTGCCCGGTGAAGGCGACCCAGATGGTACGGCCCGGGGTTTGCGATTCGGACTTTGTGTGTTCGGTTGCGGCGGTCATTCGGCGGCGATCCCTTCCCAGAGGTTGCGTTGCGGTTGCGGCGGCGTGAAATGGCTGCGCGGCTTTTGGCGGTCGGGGTCGAAACGGATCAGCCAGCTGTTGGGGCGCAGGATGCCCTTGGATTCGAAGACGGATTCGAGACGATCCATCGCCTGCCGCCAGAGTTTGCTGGCGCGGACCTCCTTCACGCGGCGCGGGTCGGGCGCCATGTTGCGGCGGCCGTAAAAGCGCAGCACCATGAGATGATCCATCGTCAGGGTGCGCTGGCGGTAGAGGCGGTCGAGAATCTTGAGGATGTCGAGCGGTTCGCACGGGCGTTCGACCAGCGCCTGCCCCGCCGTGATTCGCGCGCCGTCTATGCGGGCCTGCTGGGCGGCGACGAACCAGAACCACGCCTCCTCCACCGTGTCGAAGGGGATGGTTTTCGCGTCCCGGAGGACCGGGATCCTGTGTTTTTGCCTGTGTGTCATGGTCTTGCCTTTTGTCTGGAGTCTTGGGTGTGGGGGCCGGGTTTCGGGGTGTTTGTTTTTTGTTTGTTCCTTTTTTTGAAAAAGATTGTTCCTGTAATGTTCTCTTTTATGCTATAAGTTTTTTCCGGTGTCAAGAAAATAATTGGGATTAAATTCCTGAACGTACAAGTGTGTGCGGGCGGATGAGAGGGAGCGGCGCGGGCGGCGGTTGAATCGCGAAGGCGCGAAGACGCGAAGGTTTTTGAAACACTACGATCACAACGCTCACGACGAGAAGCAGCGTCATTCCCGCGCAGGCGGGAATCCAGTCAGGTCGTGATTTGTTTTGGTATGGCAGGCGTGTTAGGAGATAGTTTTTGGCGCTTTTTGCAAACACAACTTATCTAGGAAACCTCCGAAAATGAACCGCAAAGTCATTGAATATGATTCGTTCGTTCCGTACCTGCTTGAGCGAGTGCCGGAGTTGGAGGGTGTTTATCACGAACACTTAAAAAATAATGATGAGCTTTTGCCTCACGTCTTTCTTGGTGATGTGTGCCGTTTTTTGGCCGAGCTTTATTCGAGCAACAAGGGCGACCGATCTGCTTCAAATAGAATTATAGACATCATGGACGAGGGATTCAGGTTCGGCGACGAGCAAACGAAGGAATTGGTTTGCGTCTCGTTTTTAGAGAACATACCTCATGATAATAAAGTGTATGACCAAATAAAAATGGACCTCACGCCTGTTTTGAGAGAGGCCGTAAAAGATTATGAGTGAGCCGCTTCACCCTCTCCTTGTAAAGGCGGGGAGCCGGACGTGAATCGCGAAGACGCGAAGACGCTAAGGTTTTTTTGAAACATGACGATCACGACGCGCACAACGGTTTTATTGGTCAATAGGTCCCTGCTTTCGCAGGGATGACAAAAGGGGCGCGGGGATGGCAAGGTTGGTGCGGGGATGAGAGGACAGGTTTTTGCGCCCTCCCCTGGAGCTTGCGCTCCCTTCCCTCCCCCCACAAGTCGGGAGTGGGATTAAGGGAAAGGGGATAAGTCTTTTTATGAATTTTTTCCCTGTTTACCTTTTGGAAACATAATGGGACTATTATCCTATCATGTTTACGCACGATCAAATCTGGCTCGGCCTCGACCGGCTGGCCGCCTCCAAAGGGTACTCACCGTCCGGGCTTGCGCGGCTGGCGGGGCTTGACCCGACGTCGTTCAACAAGAGCAAGCGGCACAGCCCCGACGGCAAGCCGCGATGGCCCTCCACCGAGAGTCTTTCCAAGGCGCTGTCCGTCACGGGATCGACCATGACCGATTTCATCGCCCTGATCGAAGCGGCGGAGGAGGAGCATGGCGGGCGCAAGCTGACGCGCAAGAAGGTCGCGCTGGATTCCGCCGAGATTCTGATTAAAACAAAATCCGTTCTGTTCAACGCGGCGGAGCCGTTCACGCTTAAATCGGGCAAGAAGAGCCCGGTCTATATCGACTGCCGCCGCCTGATCTCGTTCGTGGAGGAGCGCAAGGCTCTGATGGATTACGGCGCGTGGCTGTTGCGGCAGGACGCGGACGTGAAGACGATCGACCTTGTGGCGGGCGGCGAGACGGCGGGCATTCCTTACGGCGCGTTCATCGCGGAGCGGCTGGAGAAGCCGATGGTGTATGTGCGCAAGGAGCCGAAGGGCTATGGCCGCATGGCGCAGATCGAGGGCGTTCTGCCGGAGAAGAATTCAGCGGGCGAGCCGCCGCGCGTTTTGCTGGTCGAAGATTTACAGACCGACGGCGGAAGCAAGGCGGTGTTTGTCAATGCGCTGCGCAATGCCGGGGCGAAGGTGGAGCATGCGTTCGTCGTGTTCCATTACGGGATCTTTCCGCAGAGCGAGAAAAACATGGCCGAGCTGGGTGTGACCCTGCATGCGCTCACCACGTGGTGGGAGGTTCTGGAGACCGCGAAGAAGGGCGGCTATTTCGACCGGGCGACTTTGGGGTCGGTCGAGGCGTTCCTCAACGATCCGAACGGATGGCAGGAGAAGCAATGAAAATTTGTTTCCATGCCTCGGGGAAGGCACAGGCGCAGGCGGCGCTTGAGGAATACACCAAGAAATACGGGAACACGCCGATCGAGGAGGCCGACGTTCTGGTCGTTATGGGCGGCGACGGCACGATGCTACATTCGCTTCATTCGTTTATCAAAGACGATCTGCCGATTTACGGCATCAATCTGGGCACGCTGGGGTTTTTGCTGAACGAGCACCGGAAGCAGGATCTGCCGGAGCGGATCGCGGCGGCGCGCAAATATACGATCTTTCCCCTGCGGATGGACGCGACCGACAAGCACGGGAAGATCTATACCGAGTTGGCGTTCAACGAGGTTTCGCTGCTGCGGGAGACGCATAACACCGCGAAGATGATGATTTTCGTGAATGACGAGGTGCGGCTGCCGCTTCTGGTGTGCGACGGGATCATGCTTTCGACCCCGGTGGGGAGCACGGCTTATAACTCCTCGGCGTCCGGGCCGATCGTGCCGCTGGGTGCGAACGTGCTGCCGATGACGCCGATCAGCGCGTTCCGCCCCCGTCGGTGGCCGGGCGCACTCATTCCCAATACCAGCCGGGTGCGGTTCGAGATCATCCGACCGAACGAGCGGCCTGTGAGCGCCTCGGCGGATTATAAGGAGATCCGCGACGTGGTGACGGTGGATGTGCGGGAGTATAAGGAGATTTCCAAGACGCTCCTGTTCGACCCGGACAATCATCTGGAAGAGCGGATTTTCCAGGAACAGTTCGCGCCGTAATTTCTTGATCTTTCAGCATATTTTACATATATAATTGAGCTATGGACCGGACCCGCCCCGCACGGCAGTTTGAGTTGCAGACCGGTTTTGCCGGGCTGTCGTACGATTACGTTTTATCGCCGGGGTTTCACGAGGAGGCGCAAAGCCTTTTGGGCGGCGCCGGGCGCGCCGTGCGCGGCATGACGAAGACCGAGCCTCATGCGCTTTCGGAGTCCATCATCGCCGATGCGTGTGATTTCGCCTCGCAGTTCAATTCCCTCTCGTGGCCGATCTCAAAGCTTTCCCGCGACTGGGCCCACACCCTGCATCAGAGGATCGCGGACCTGATCGACAAGGTTATCGCGGAGAATCCGGGTTCGGGGCTGGAACATGTCGAGATCGACCGGGGCGACCTCAAGCAGGTTCGGGATTTTTTGCTCGGCGTGACGTCGGGGTTTTCCCCGCAAGATATTCAATATTACATACACGATATGCCGCAAACTCCGGATGTTGAGGTGCTCGACGACCTCGTCCGGCGCGGCGGGAAAATCACCGAGGACATGCCGTTGTTTGAGGGATACATGAACAGCGTTCAGGTTGAGGCGATCGGGCATAAGATCGGCGCCGCTATCGGGTGGCGCCCGTCGCCCGCGACGCTCGAATCCATCAAGCGGCAAGCCGGGCTGGAGCACTGGAGCCCCAGCGCCGAAGAGCTTGAGAGGGCCGAGATCGAAGTGCTGGGCAGGGATCACCGTTCCGTCAGGTTTTCACAACCGACGCCGACGCGCGACATGAGTCCGGGCGCGGACGGCATGGGTTAGCGCTCTCTTGAGTCTCCGCCGGACGTGAAGGACTGGCTGTAGCTGGGCCCGATGTACGACTCGAAAGAATTGGAGCCGGGTAAGCAGAATTCCTCGCCGGGGCCGCAGATAAAAAATTTGTAATTCGCGGCCGCCACGACCAGAAACGCCGACGTTATGATGATCACCAAAATGCGGATCGCGGTGATCATGTGCGCATGCCCTAGACCTTTCGCGGCTTACCGGGGTTGAGTTCGCGCAGGCGGCGTTGCTGGGAGAATTCGTTCTCGATCAGGGAGAGCTTATCAGCCAGATTTTCGTTGAGGTTTCCGCCCTCAATGATTTCCTGCGGCACGAGGCCGAGGCGTTCGGCGATGTAGTGGTAGCCTTTGACCTGATCTTCCATATCCAGACGGAAGCGGTCCTTGTCCATTTTCTCCTTGGTTTTTTCATCCCAGAGGCGGCAGTTGTCGGGGGAAATTTCATCGGCGAGGATGATGTACAGTTCGCCGTGTTCGCCCCAGAGGCGGCCAAATTCCAGTTTGAAATCGACCAGCATCACGCCAAGGCCCGCGAAGAGGCCGTTGAGATAATCGTTCACGCGCCAGGCCATCGCGACCATTTCGTCAAGCTCGTAAGTGTCGGCCCAGCCGAAGGTGATGATGTGGTCGTCGGTCACCATCGGGTCGTTCAGCGCGTCGTTCTTATAGTAAAATTCCACGAGAGGACGGCCCAGAACCGTGCCCTCCTTTATGCCCAGACGTTTGGACAGCGAGCCGGCGGCGATGTTGCGCACCACAACCTCAATGGGGATGATGTCCACGGCGCGGACGAGTTGTTCGCGCGCGTTCACGGAGCGCAGGAAGTGCGTGGGGATGCCCATGCCCTCCAGCCTTGTCATCAGGTGGGCGGAGATGCGGTTGTTCAAAACACCCTTGCCCGCGATGATGGCGTGTTTTTTTCCGTTGAGCGCGGTCGCGTCGTCCTTGAAGTGCTGGATCACCGTTCCGGGTTCCGGGCCTTCAAAGAGGATTTTCGCCTTGCCTTCGTAGAGTTTCTTTTTTCTGGCCATGGGCTGGTTTTCCGTTTCCTTTCTTGGGCACGTGCGCCGCCTTTTTTACAGGATACCCCTTCATATAACAATGGATTTACGGGGATTCAAATGGTAGAAGTATCGAAATACCGACTTTTTGCCACTTTTATCGCTGGAGATTTGCCGATGACCACGTTTGACGACCGGGAAAAAGCCTTTGAAAGCCGCTTTGCACATCAGGAAAAGGTGGATTTCGCCGTAGAAGCCAGAACGTCCAAACTCTTTGGCCTGTGGGCTGCGGAAAAGCTTGGCTTGAGCGGCGCGGACGCGAATACGTACGCCCAGTCCGTTGTGGCTGCGAACCTTGAGGAAAAAGGCTTCGACGACATTCTGCGCAAGGTCCGCAAGGATTTTGATGCCAAGAGTATCGAGATTTCGGACCATCTTATGAATGTGGAACTCGATAAAGCGCTGGCCGAGGCACGTAAGCAGGTTCAGAGTTCCTGATTCTCATGATCCGCCAGTATGAAATTATGAAAAACGGCCTGATCGGGGCCGTTTTTTTGTGCGTTTTATCCGGCGCGGCGCTGGCTGTTAACCCCTTCGCGCTCAAGGCCAAGGGGGATAAGGCGCTTGGTTTGTTTCAAGACCGTGCGGGAAAGGGGTGCGCGGTCGAGGCGATTTTGCCAAAAATCATGCAGGTCAAGCCGCTGGGCGATGCGGGCAAGCTGGACGAGGCGGACGCGTTGCTGGACGAGATTCTGGCGTGGTTTGCGGATACGCCATGCGCTGGCGGCGGGGCCGCCCTGCCCGACACCCGGGTCAATACGGAATGGGGCGGCGACCGCGCCTTGACGATCAGGGGTTATGAGGGCGACGCGATGGAGCCGTTCATCTCGCGCGACGGGGCGTATCTGTTTTTCAACGACGACAAGATCGGGGCCAAAGAGAAGGATATGTTCTGGGCCACGCGGATCGACGATACTACTTTTGATTTTCGGGGCGAGATCAAGAACGTCAACTCCAAGGCCGTGGACGGCGTGCCGAGCATGGACGAGGACGGGCGTTTTTATTTCATGTCGGCAAAGGATTACGGGCTGTTCAATAAAAATACCGTCTTCAGCGGGCGGTTCGCCGACGGCGCGGTGACGGATATTACCCCCCTGCCCCAACTGGCGCTGGGCAAGCTGGGGTGGCTTAATATGGATATGGAGATCAGCGCCGACGGTCAGACGCTTTATTCCACCCAGACGCATTTCGGGCGCGAGGGGATTCCGCTGGAATCCTATTTCTTTTATGCGCGCAAGGAGGGCGATGCGTTCGTGCCGCAGGCGGACTCGGAGACGATTTTCGCGGCGCTCAATCAGGACAAGGTGGTTTATGCGGCCTCGATCTCGCGCGACGAGACGGAAATTTTCTATACGCGGCTTTTGCCCGGTTTCGTGTTTCAAAGCCTTGTGGCGAAACGCCATAGCGCGAAAGACCCGTTCGGGGCGCCGGAGGTGATCGGCGCGATTACGGGGTTCGCCGAGGCGCCCGCCCTGAGCCCGGATGAGGAGCTGCTTTATTACCACAAGAAGAACGCGAAGACCGGGCGGTTTGAGATCCGGGTTTTGCAGCGTCAGAGGCCGTAAAGACTATGGAACTTCTGGTCATTCTGCTTGGCGAGTTTTTGTTTATTCCGTTTATTGCCGCCGCCGTTGGGCTTGTTAGTTGCGTGACGAGCCTCATAGCCGCAATTGTAGACTTCGTTATTTTTTTCCCGATTTACAGCAATCATCGTGCAAAAGGTGATGAATATGTAATAGAAGCCCATAGGAAGGCTTCCGCATATCCTTTTAAATTTCTTACTCAAATCGCATGTTATGTCTCTATTACATTCATGGCCTTTCTTTTTACGATCAGCCTGCTCTTCTTCGAGCCGACCGTTCGATTGATCGCAACGCATGCGGCGCAGCAAAAGGGCATAGAGGTTTCGTTTGCGTCCGCGCAGGGGAATCTCTTTACCGGGCTGGTCGAGATTCGCGACTTTTCGGTAAAAACGGAGAACGGGCGCAAAACTGATTACGACATATTGGCGGAGCATGTTCTGGTCGATCTTGACGTTTTGAGCCTGTTGTTCAGCGCGGTTATCATCGAGCGGCTCGTCGTGGATGGCGTGAGCGGTTCCGTGGCCAGCAAGCCGCCCCCGCCGCAGGCAAAGGCCGTAAGCCCCGAGCCGCTTAAAGCCAAGAAATCTTTCGTAATTAAAAACCTTGTTGTCCAGAATGTTTCGCTCAAGCTTTTAAAGGGCGAGGAGAAACCTTTGACGCTGACGCTGCAATCCATCGAGAGCCAGCCTTTCCGCAGCCAATATGCGATCTTCGACACGTTTTTCCGCTCCAACATCGCGGGCGATCTGGACGGGCATGTCCTTCGGGTATCCACGCAGGGCAGCGGCAGCGGGCGCACGACGCTCTGGCGCCTTGATGATTTCCCGGTGTCCGTCATCGGGCGGTATGTCGATAAAGCGCCGATCAACTGGTTCACTCATGGCTCGATGGATGTGCTGGTCAGGGATAGCTGGGCGCAGGGCGAGCGGGCCGAAATCGATATGGACTGGTCGTTGATCTTAAAGGATGTTCGGGTCGAGCCGCCGGGGAACGCGACGATCTTGCAGCGGACGCTTTCTGCGCCGATCGTGAACTATATCAATAAGCGGGAGGGGCCGGTCGATTTGTCGTTTTCGTTGCGCATGAATGAAGATGAGTTTCAAGGCGCGTCGTCTCTGGACGCGGCCGGTCTTTGGGATGCGGCCATCGAGTCGCTGGCCCTTACGCTGGCGAAGGCGACGGGCGAGAAGCTCGAGGCGGCCAAAGACGGCGTGAAAGGCGGCGTCGAGGTGTTTAAGGATTTTCTGGACTCAAAGCGCCAGAAGCAGGAAGAGCCGTGAGAAAAATAAAAGCCCCGGGGTGAACCGGGGCTGTTACAGCTTTTTCACTTAAAACGTATTCTTATTTTTACACCTTCTCTTACCAACTTGGACTTCGTCCGTGCCGTTGTCCGGTCAACGAAAACGCCCTTATCGGCATTCTCACAATCGCTTGCAGCCATGCACTAGCCGCATATTCGCGTTGCGTTTTTTGCTTAAAACAATCGTTGCAAATCGCACCCGGTTTGCGCAAGAAAAAAATCAATCTGCGCCTAAGAATCTTTTTCCACGGCTCTTTTGCCCCCTGTTTCGCGGGCGGGGGCTGTGCTATGATTTTGCAAGATTTTCCTTGAAAAGGCGCTGATTCCGGGCTATTTCAGGCCCGAACGGCGGAGATCGGCATAACCGGGAGGACATTTATGGCCATGGATGCGGCAGCGATCGAAAAGATGATTCTGGAGGGGATTCCGGACGCGACCGTCAAGGTCGAGGATCTGCGCGGGGACGGGGAGCATTATGCGGCCTATGTCGTTTCGCCCTCGTTTACGGGGAAAAGCCGGGTTCAACAGCATAAAATGGTGTATGACGCCATGAAGGGCAAAATGGGCGACGAGTTGCACGCGCTGGCGCTGCAGACCTCCGCGCCCGAGTAATTTTATTTCAAGCATTAAGGAGTTCCATCATGGAAAACGTCATCTTCGACCGTATTCGCAAAGAGCTGAAAGAAAACGATATCGTTCTGTTCATGAAGGGCACGGCGGCGTATCCGCAGTGCGGGTTTTCATCGCTGGTCGTGCAGGTCCTGACGCATCTGGGGCTGCCGTTCCGGGACATCAACGTTCTGGAGGACAACGATATCCGCGAGGGGATCAAGGAATTCACCGACTGGCCGACCATTCCGCAGCTTTACGTGAAGGGCGAGTTTATCGGCGGGTCGGACATCGTGCGCGAGATGTACCAGACCGGGGAACTGCAGGAGCTTTTGGCGGATAAGGGTCTGCTGAACGCGGCTTGATTTCAGTTCACCGCTGTTTTTTTCAAACACAACGATCATAACGCACACCACGAGAGCCAGCGTGTTCCGGCGAAGGCCGGAATGCGCGGACGGGCCTGACTGGATCCCCGCCTACGCGGGGATGACAGGTGAGGCGCGCGGATGACAGAGAGGCCGGGTTTTACGGCGATACTCTCATTCAAATAGACCTTGATATGTTACTGATAAGACGCCGTCATATTCCTTAAGCGTAAAACGGGAGTGCCCTTCTATTACTGCACGTTTTGATAGTTTCTGATCTACAGACAAAATGACAAAACGAAGCAAGTAGCTTGTATTTAAATCAAGCGGTTTGGCAGGAACAGGGTTTCTTAAACCACTAATTTTCTGGCCATAAAAAATTTCGTCGGGCATTTCAATAAACTCAGTCTTGTATCCGTTAAAAAATTCGTGGGCTACGCGTTTGCTTAACATTTTCCATACTGGATCACATAAGTCTGTTTTTCGACATGATGCGGGTGTTACGCTCAGTTCCAAAATGTAAAAATCAGAATTATCAGCGTCAGAGTAATGGTTGGTAATAGTCTCTTTGAGATGTGGCAAGAGTACCGACTCTTCCTTTACTTCTACTGCCAGCGTTAACGGTGCCCGAACGCATGCTGCAAGAAGCAATAATGAAAGCGATTGGATTAGTTTTTGTCTTTTTTTCGTTTTCACTTTAACTCCTATCGCGTCACCTTGCTGTGGCGGTAGACGTGGCAGGACATGATCAGGCCGAAGCCCGCGAGGCAGGCCAGCATTGCCGTTCCGCCGTGGGAGACCATCGGCAGGGGCACGCCGACGACGGGGATCAGGCCCATCACCATTGCGATATTGATATAGATGTGCAGGGAGTAGTTGATCGTCAGGCCCGCCGCGAGGTAGCGCCCGAAATTGTGGCGGCAGCGCAGCGCGATGCGCAGGCACACGATGAAGATCAGCGCGAAGAGCACCAGAAGGGCTATGCCGCCGACAAGGCCCCATTCCTCGGCGTAGAGGGTGAAAATAAAATCCGTCTGTTTTTCGGGCAGGAAGTTGAGGCGGCTTTGCGTGCCCTGCATGAAGCCCTTGCCGTGCATACCGCCGGAGCCGAGGGCGATTTTCGATTGGGTGATATGGTAGCCCGCGCCGAGAGGATCGGATTCCGGGTCGAGGAAGGTTAGAACCCTCTGCCTCTGGTAATCGTGCATCAGCTGCCAGCCGATGGGGATGGAGATGAGCACCGCCCCGATGCCGCAGATGAAGATCCAGAGCGGCGCGCCCGCGATAAAGACCAGCCCCGCCCCCGCCATAAGGATCATCAACGCCGTTCCGAGATCGGGTTGAAGCAACACCAAGCCCACGGGCGCGATGATGATGGCGGCCGGAACGATCAGGAACGTCAGGCGGCGGGTCTGTTCCGGCCCGGCGCCATGGAAATGGCGCGCCAGACACATAATGACCGCGATCTTCATGAGTTCGGAGGGTTGTAGCTGGATGAAGCCGAGATTGATCCAGCGCTGCGCCCCCATGCCGATGTGGCCCATAATCTCCACGAGGATCAGGAGTATAAACACACCGATATAAAACGGCCAGGCGATGCGGTACCACCATTTCACATCGACCATCGCAATGGTCATCATCAGCCCGAGGCCGACCATAAATCGCACGAAGTGGTTGCCCGCCCATTTGCTCATATCCCCGCCACCAGCGGAATAGAGCGCGGTCACGCCCACGGCCATGACACAGCAGAGCAGAATGACAAGAACCCAGTTTAGGCTCAGAAACCTCTGGATTATGCTTTGTTCGGGCGAAAGAAAGAGCGAGTCGCGGATCATTGCGGGCCAGCCTTTCTTTTGGGTTTAACGCCGGGCGTAATCAGGCCGCCCTTACGTTCGGAGACGCCCATATCCTCATGCGTTTCATTTTCTGCCGGCGGCGGGATTACGATGCCCTGCTCCGGCTGCGCGTACAAGGCCGTCATGGAGGCCGGGTCACGGCTTTGCGCACGGATCAGGAGTTCCTTAGCGATAGGCGCAGCGGCGCGGGAACCGCCCACGCCGTGTTCCACCACGACGCTGCAGACATAGCGCGGCGCGTGGATCGGCGCATAACCGACGAAGAGCGCATGGTGGCGCTGTTCCCACGGCAGATCTTCGTTTTTGACGCGCAGACGGCGCTGTTCTTTTGTGATGCGCACGACCTGCGCCGTTCCGGTTTTGCCGCCCATTTCCATTCCGGGTTCGGTGATCCGCGAAGCGTAGGCCGTGCCGCCTGGCTCATTTACGACCTTTTCCATGCCGGTGAGCATCAGCCTGAGGTGCTCGTCCCGGGCGGCTTCAATTTTCGGCCAGCTTTCAACACCGCGCACCGTGTCTCCGATCTGTGCGGTCAGCCAAGGCTTTACGGCAAACCCTCCGTTTACGAGGCGGGCGGTCATCACGGCCAGCTGTAGGGGCGTTGTGAGGACATAGCCCTGCCCGATCGCGTTCACCACCGTTTCGCCGCGATGCCAGCGTTCGCCGAAGCGGGCGTATTTCCATGCGCGGTCGGGGACGATTCCGGGGCGCTCATCATCAAGATCGAAGCCATATTTTTCACCCAAGCCGAAGCGCCGGGAGACTCCGGCTATGGCATCGATGCCCATTTCGTTGGCGATTGTATAGAAATACGTGTCGCAGGATTTCTGAAGCGCCGTGACGACATCTACGCGCCCGTGGCCTTCGGGCTTCCAGCAGTGAAATTTGTCTTTTCCCATCATATAGAAGCCGGGGCAGTAGACCGTGCGTCCGGCGGGTATGCCGTGTTCCAGCCCCGCGATGGCCGTGAGCATCTTGAAGGTCGAGCCGGGCGGATATTGACCAACCAGCGCCTTGTGCATGAGCGGGAGGGACGAGTCTTCCTGAAGGCTTTTCCATATGTTGCGCGGGATACCGCGTGAGAAAAGGTTGGGATCGTAGCCGGGGTGAGACGCCATAACATAGACCGCGCCCGTGTGCGCGTCCATGACGACGGCGGAGGCGCTGCGCTCCTTTGAGAGAACCTCGTGCGCGTACCGTTGCATCTCGGCATCGATTGTCAGCGTAATACGGTCGCCCGGTATGGGGTCTTTATGGCTTAACTCGCGGACCTCCCGCCCGACGACGTTGACCTCCATCTCCGCTGCGCCCGCCTTTCCGCGCATCTCGCGATCATATTGCTTTTCGATTCCGATCTTGCCGATTTTGAAGCCGGGAAGCGAGAGGACGGGCTGCTTTTCACCCTCAGCCTTGAGGATATCCTCGGATACCGCACCGACATAGCCGGTGAGGTGCGAGCTGGTGAGGCCGAAGGGGTAGGTCCGGGTTTCGCCCTTGTCGATTAGAAGTCCGGGGAGTTCGGGCAGATTGACCTCTATGGTCGCCACCTCGTCCCATGTCAGTTCCTCCTTGACCTTGACGGGCAGGAATTTGGGAATTTTCGAGGCTTGCTCGATTACGCTGTCGATCGTGTGTTCCTCAAGAAAAATGAAGCGGCGCAGGGCCTCCAGAGAAGCGCGCATGTCGCGGGCTTGTTCACGGATGATGTGGACCTGAAAATTCTCCACGTTGAGAGCGAGCGGAACGCCAAAACGGTCAACGATGAGTCCGCGTGGCGGGGCGATGAGGCGGATGTTGATGCGGTTTTGGTCGGAGAGCATCTTGTAGCGGTTGCCCTGCACCAGTTGAAGGTAGGCCAGACGGCCGCCTAAAACGCCCAGACCGAGGACTTGCAGCCCACCGATCAGAACCGTTCGGCGGGAAAAAGTTTTGAGGCCATCGTCATCGTTTTTTCTTTTGGCCATGATGCCTCAAAATTTTAGTCTGTAGCCACCCGGACCAGCGGGCAAAAGCTGGTGCGTGGCATGAAGCAGGATACTCACCGGGGGGAAAAGAACTGCGCCGAGCGCAATCATCGCCGGGATTGTTTCCGGCGCGCTCCAGGACAGGTTCAGCGCGCCGTAGATCAGCCATTGCGCGGCGGCGGCGATCGCGCAGACGATGATGAAGCCGAGCCAGACGATCATGAACGGCTGGCCCATCAGAAAAAGACGCTGGTCCGTCACCAGCCACCGGGCCGCCACAAGCACGAACGCATTGAGGCCGACGGGTGCGCCGCTGAGCAAATCCAGCATGATGCCCAGAATGAAGACGAGCCAGAGGGGCACCAGAGTCGGGCGGTAGGCGGACCAATAATAAATGCCCATCAGGAGGAAGGGTGCGCCGGCATCTCCGGCGGAGAGCAAAAGCGGGGCCTGCACATTCACCAGGAATAGGCAGACGATCAAAATATAAGCAAGTGCGAAGCCTGTAAATTCTGCGGAGAGGTAGGCGTTATCGGTCATTGCGGAATCCCCTCCTCTTGCGGGCTTATTTTTCCGCCGTCTTTATTCAGAGGCTGAAGGATATTGCCGTACGGAGCCTTTTTGGCATGCTGTTTGAGTATGCGAACGAAGCGCAGACGGTCAAGATCAGAGAAAAGCTCAACCGTCTTTTTGCCGTCTACATCCGTGACGACGCGGCCCACGGGCAAGCCCGGGGGATAGCCGCCGCCGTGGCCGGAGGTGACGATGCGCGCCCCTTCGGGGATGTCGCTGTCTTTTGGGTAATGGATGAGTTCGGGGCGATCGACATTGGTGCCGCGCATGATCGCGTGAAGCAGCGTATCCTCGACCAGAACAGGGACGCGGGAGTTGATGTCGGTCAGAAGAAGAACGCGGCCGGAAGCTTCGCCGGTTTCAACCACACGGCCCACAAGCCCGACACCGGAAAGCGCCGTATCGCCCTTGGCCAAGCCATCCGATGCGCCTGCGCCCACGAGTACGCTTTTGACGAAATTCTGGCCTGCGCCTGCGATGATACGCGTGCTGACATAGTCATATTCCGGATCGGCCTTCAGATTCAGCAATTCGCGCAAGGATTTGTTCTCGGATTCGAGCAGCAGAGCCATGTGGTACCATTCACGCAAGCGTGCGTTTTCAGATTCCAGCCTTTGGGATTCTGCCCTCAGAGCCGCGATGTCTTGAATGTTCGTAAAAAATGCCGCCATATTTTCAAAGGGTATGGCGACAATTGAAAGCACAGGCGCGAATCGGTCGGCCAGCGCGGTGCGGATGCCTTCGAAATAAGCGGGGCGCAGGGTGGAGAAAATCATCAAAATAAGGCACAGAACGATCAGAACAAGCGACCAGAGCGCCGTTACCCCGACGGGAAACGGGGCGATCCTTGCGATCTTTCTGGTCAGCGCGTTGCGTTTCAAGCGTCCTGCTCTTTATGTTCTCTGATGCTTATGCTTCTCAGTGTTAGAGAAGGGCCCGGTCAATTGCAAGACGCGCAAATCGACACTGTCCCCGCGCGGCTTTCGGCGGGATACCCTGTCTTCGAACACGTCAGTTTTTATGTTTTGTCTTTATCTTTTTCGAGGCCGTCAATACGTTCCGATCAGAACGTGGCGCAGCGCCTTGCCCGCCTCAAGCGCGTGGCCGGTGCCGAGCGCGACGCAGGAGAGCGGATCGTCCGCGAGCGTGATGGCGAGGCCGGTGGCGTGGCGGAGCACGAAATCGAGATTGGTGAGCAGCGCGCCGCCGCCCGTCAGGACGATGCCGCGATCCACGATATCGGCGGCGAGTTCGGGCGCGGTGTGCTCGAGGGCGACCTTTACGCCCTCCACGATCTGGCCCACAGGTTCGGCCAGCGCCTCGGCGACCTGGCGTTCGGTGACCACGATTTCCTTGGGCACGCCGTTCATCAGGTCGCGGCCGCGAATTTCCATCGTGCGCCCTTCCCCGTCGCCGGGCAGGCAGGCGGAGCCGATTTCCTTTTTGATGCGCTCGGCGGTGCTTTCGCCGATGAGAAGGTTATGAACGCGGCGGATGTAGGCGATGATCGCCTCGTCCATCTTGTCGCCGCCGACGCGCACGGAGCGCGAATAGACGATGCCGCCCAGCGAGATGACCGCGACCTCGGTCGTGCCGCCGCCGATATCAACGACCATGGAGCCGGTGGGTTCGGTGACGGGGAGGCCCGAGCCGATGGCGGCAGCCATGGGTTCCTCGATCAGATAAACCTCGGAGGCGCCCGCGCTTTCGGCGGATTCCTGGATGGCGCGGCGCTCAACGGCGGTGGAGCCGGAGGGCACGCAGATAATCATTTTGGGGGACACGAAAGAGCGGCGGTTATGAACCTTGCGGATGAAGTGCTTGATCATCGCCTCGGTCACCTCGAAATCGGCGATGACGCCGTCGCGCAGGGGGCGGATGGCCACGATGCTGCCGGGGGTGCGGCCCAGCATCTGCTTGGCCTCGTTGCCGACGGCGAGGGTCTGTTTCTTACCGCCCACGATGGACATGGCCACGACCGACGGTTCGTTGAGCACGATTCCCTGATCCTTGACATAGACCAGCGTGTTCGCGGTTCCGAGATCGATCGCCATATCCGACGACATAAACCCAAAAAGCCTGGAAAACATAAGCGTTTTGCCCGTTCGAGAGAGGTATTACAAAAAAGCGCAGAGCTATTTACGGTATAGCAAACCGCAGAGCAGATTGCACTATCCCACTATACTCTATCACAAGACTTTCAACAGGATCGCACAGGATTTTTTTCGCGGCGCGATGCCCCGGCACACAGATTTTTGATAATGTGGAAGAAATCAGGAAGAAACAGCCAGCAGCCGCCACACGCGTGTGTGGCGGTCAACGCCGATTAGCCTTGGCGGGCCTTGTAACGCGGATTCTTTTTATTGATCACGTACAGGCGACCCTTACGGCGGACGATCCGGCAGTTGCGGTCACGTTTTTTCAATGATTTCAGCGAGTTAACAACCTTCATAGTCCCAATTCCATCGGCAATATTCTTGTCAGAGGCGGACAATAGCGGCCTGCCCGGCCCGTTGTCAAGGATTGAGTTGGAAAAAAGTGCCTAATATTATGAAAAAGCTTAAGGTTTTTCTCCGCGTTAACCGGACACTAATATAAAGTCTTCATAGTGTAACCACTTGTGCGTGTGTGTGTGGGCATTATTCATCATGGAAACAGCCGATTCGAGGAAGGTCTTCAAGGCCGGCGAATTTATCATTAAACAGGGCGATCCGGGCGAGAGCGCCTATATCATCGAAGAGGGAAAGGTGGAGATCCGCTATACCGATTCGGAGGGGCGGACGCGCGTTCTGGGAACACGCGGGGCGAACGCGATGATCGGGGAAATGGCCATCATCGACAACGCGCCGCGCACGGCCACGATCGTGGCGCTTGAGGATTCCAAGCTTCTGGAGATTACCAAGGACGATTTTTCGCGGCGGCTGGAGCATGCCGATTCGGTTTTGAAGATGGCCACGCAGGTGATCCTGACGCGATACCGCGATACGCTGACGCGGGCGGAGATCTGGGGCGAGCGGTATCAGTGGCCGCCGGCGGAGATGGTCGAGCTGGGCTATGCCGAGACGACGGACGCGGTGCAGACGATCACCATCGCCAACGAGTTCCGCGACGCGCTGCTGTCTAAATTCGTGCAGCTTTACTATCAGCCGATCATCAGCCTTTCGAGCGGCGAGATCACCGGGTTCGAGGCGCTCATGCGCTGGAACCATCCGAAGAAGGGGTTTATCTCCCCCGCTATCTTCATTCCGGTGGCGGAGGAAAGCGGCCTGATCATCGAGGCGAGCAAGTGGGCGCTGCGCGAGGCGTGTCTTGCGCTCAAGCGGATCGAGGCGGCCGTGAAGCCGAAGGATAAGCTTTATATGAGCGTGAATTTCTCGAGCGCGGATTTTTCGTCGGACGATTTCATCGGCAGCGTCTATAACACCATCAGCGAGACGGACGTGGCCGCCGAGCAGGTGCATCTTGAGATCACGGAGCGCGTCCTGATCCAGCAGCCGGACCGGGCGAAAGAAACTCTGCGCATGTGCCGGAAGGCGGGCATGGGCATTGCTATCGACGATTTCGGAACGGGGTATTCCTCCCTCTCCTATCTGCATTACTTTCCCATCGACACGCTCAAGATCGACCAGAGCTTCGTGCGCGACATGCATAAGAACGAGCACAGCCTCGCGCTGGTCAACTCCATCGTCACGCTTGGAAAAAACATGCGCATGACCACGGTGGCCGAGGGCGTGGAGGCCAAGGAAGAGGCGCACAAGCTGCGGGAGATGGGCTGCGAGCTGGCGCAGGGTTATCTGTTCGCCAAGCCGATGAGCGAGGCGGACATGATCGAGCGGCTCAAGCTGTGGACGCCGTTTAAGTTTTAGGGGTGGGTTTCCTCTATTCCTATATCCCGATTATCCCGATTTGAATCGCGAAGGCGCTAAGACGCGAAGCTTTTTTTAAACACAACGGGCACAACGAACACAACGCGGGCGTCCGTTTTATGCGTCATTGCGAGGAGGCCGAAGGCCGACGCGGCAATCTATATGGCATGGATTGCTTCACCCGCCGGGGCGGGTTCACAATGACGGCCTTCTCGGTCAGCAGGTCCCTGCTTTCGCAGGGATGACAGGGAGGGCGCTGGGATGACAAGTGGGCGTTACAGGGTTAGCATGGGCTACAAGCTTGTGAGAATTTTCATGCCGTTGAAGACCGAACACGTTTAAGGAGTGAAGCTTGACGAGATTGTTTGTTTTTATGGCTCTGATGTTCCTTTTTTGCGCGGCCCATGGCGCCCGGGCCTTTGCCGATGACGAGAAAACGTATGTTCTGGACGGGGAGATTTATCGCAAGCCGGAGCTGATAGACAATTTCATCCGCGCGGCGTTTTCGGAATTGCCATGGAATTCCGATATGACACCGGAGCACCGGGAGTTGATGTATGAACGGTTTTTCGGGCCGGAGCCCAAGCCCTGGCCTACGGCGAACAGTTCGAGCGCCTCTGGCGATCGTCTTCCGTGGTTCAAGATTCATCTCGGAGAGAACCTTAAACTGCCCCTCAACCCGCGCAACGTCCTGAACCGCTGGGACGGTATGAGCATCACGGTCGGGATCGACTGGCCCCGTTTTATTGAACCCGGTCCTAAAACCCGCTGGGAGCGAAACGCGCATCCCGGGTATATGGAGAATGACCCGGCCACGGCGTATTCAATCAAGGAGGCCGCAAGTTTTTATCCCAAATTCACCGAGATCATCAAAAAACAATTACGCGCCCTTTCGGAAGCGACGGGCGCGGATATCCGGCTGATCGAGCCTCTGGACAAGACCGACCGGACCCGCAGCCATGCGACGATCAGGATTATTCCCGGCATCAGCGAAAGCGCCAGTCATGCTCTCGATATGCCGATACACGGTTTTCATCCCGAGACATACGAAAAGACTTTGTTTAACGGTGTTTTGCTGGAGTCCGTCACGCGCAGCTATATTTATGGCTATCTATTGCCGGACAGCTCGCTCTCGCTCGATCTTGCGATCTGCAAGGTCGATCCCACTCTGCAGGACGTCATGCTGGCGGCGCTGGTGCATGAATGTCTTGTCCGCACGCTTGGCTTGCCGAGCATGTCGGAGAACGAGGAATCTATTTTGTCGTACTGGCATTCACGGCCCGAAGAACGGCTAAACCTTACGCGTTATAGCTTTGGGAGCGGCCGACAGGCTATTGAGTCCGGCAGCTTTGAAGGCGACGACGAGCGGTATGACGCCATGGGAAAACATGATGGGGCGGAGCAGATCAGAAAGTCCACACAGTGGATTAAGATACAGCCCAAGCGTCTCGGGCGGTTTGGCCGAGGGATTCCCAAGTTCGATCTGGTCATGCTCACGTTTTTGTACTGCCCGGAATTGAAAAGCGGCATGACGCCCGAGCAGGCCCGCGCCGTTCTTGAGAAAAGCGAGGCGTGTTTTCACTTTCTGGAGCGCATCGCCGCCAAGCCCTATCCCGTTAAAGACGAGTGAAAGACGGCTTATGGATTGCTTCATCCGCCGGGGCGGGTTCGCAATGACGGCCTTCTCGGTCAGCAGGTCCCTGCTTTCCGCCTACGCCAAGGCTTCGTCGGACGGGTCGCAGGGATGACAAGAAGGTTTATTTCTCCTGTGCCTCGAAGACGGCGTCCCAGTCGGCGGGGAGGTCCTGTTTTTTAAGCGATTTGATGCGGGCGGAGAGCATCGCGTAATACTCATCCAGAGGGGCGCCGAGGGGCGCGGAGACGGTTTTGCAGAGTTTGATGATCTCCAAAGCCTTGTCGAAATCGCGGGCGCGGTAGCGTTCGATCATCGCCTCATGCTCGATGGACCATTTGCCGAAATCACCGTGGGCGGCGTAATCGGGGTCGCCGATCAGCGCGAAAATGCGGACCGCGCGGGACTTGCCGACCACGCGGATGAGATCGAGTTCCAGCGCGGCGAAGGCGGGCACGCTTTCGCGCACGTCCTGTGAGACGATGATCGACACGCCGTAGAATTTGGTCAGGCCCTCAAGACGGCTGGCGAGATTGACAGGGTCGCCCAACGCGGAATACGCGAAGCGCTGGCGCGAGCCCATGTTGCCGACCGCGCACGGTCCGGCGGCGATGCCGATTCCGGTCTGGAGGGTCACGGGGTCACTCCCCTTCGTCCGCGCCTCCTCCGCCAACGCCTTGTTCAGCGGTTCGAGGGCGGATTGCATCCGCAGGGCGGCTCGGCAGGCGCAAGCGTGGTGCTCGGGCACGTCGCGCGGCGCGTTCCAGAAGGTCATCATCGCGTCGCCGATATATTTGTCCACCGTGCCGTGTTCGTGCAGCACGATGTCGGTCATGGCGGTGAGGAATTCGTTCATCAGGTGGATCAGTTGTTCCGGGCTTAGACCTTCGGAAATTTTGGTGAATTTGCGGATGTCGGTGAACATCACGGAGATTTCGCGCGTCTCCCCGCCGAGCTTGAGGTTTTCGGGGTTTTTCTCGAGATCGCGCATGACGTCGGGCGCGACGTACATGCGGAAGGCCTCACGGATCTGGCGGCGCATGGATTCGGCGCGGGCGTAGGAGAGGATCGTCGAGACCACGAAAATGCAAAGGACCGCAAGGCCGGGATAGACCGGATCGAGCAGCAGGCCGTCGTGGGTGTATTTATAATACGCGCCGAGGAAGGAGACGACGATCACACCGACGCAGAGCGCGGTTGAGATCAGAACGCCCGCGAAGGGGGCGAAGATGATGAAGAACAGGCCGGCGACGGCGATATAGACGGCCTCGGCCGCGCGGGCGATGTCGGGCCGCAGGAGGAATTTGCCCTGTCCGATCTGTTCGAGGGCGTTTGCGTGGATCTCGACGCCCGGGCGGAAGGGCTGGAGCGGCGTGGAGCGGAGATCTTTCAAGCCCTCCGAGCTGGAGCCGATCAGGACGATCTTGTCCTTGATCAGGGGGGCGACCTCCTCCGTGAAGGCGGGGTCGAGGATTTTGCGGGCGGAGACGTAATCCTGCCGCTTGCATTCGAAGAGGCCGCTTTTCATTTCGTATTCGTTGCAGTAGCGGCGGAAGTAGACGTTGAGCAGCCCGTCGCTTTCGACCGGGATGGCGTGATCGCCCACCACGACGCGGTAGGCGGTGTCGATGTCGCCGCGTTTTTCCTGCGGCACCTCCACGATCCGCGCGACGCCCTTGCGGCCCAGTTCGGCGATGCGCAGGGTGGCCAGCGAGAGGGAGGGATAGATTTTTTCGCGGTCGGAGAAGACCAGCCCGGTGCGGCGCAAAACCCCGTCGCGGTCGGGTTCGGCCATGAAGCTGCCGTTATCGGCGGCGTTTTCGGTGAAGAGCGGGAGATTGACCGTGGCGGCCACGAAGGCGGGTGCGCGTTTGACGAACGCCTCCTCCACCGTCTTGTCGCCGAACTGGATTTTGTTGCGGTTGAGGGGTTTGTTGTCGGTGCGGTCGGTGCGGCCCCACGTGAAGCCCGTCACGAAGCGGTCGGATTTCTTGATGGCGGCGGCGAACATGGCGTCGTGGTCGAACATGTTATTCACGTCGGCGGTATCCACGGAGTCGCGGGGCTCAAGCTCGCTGTCGAAGAAGTTGCGGGCGAGGTCGTCCTTGGGAAGGTTCTCAAGAAAATATTTAGGCGAGGTGCGGTCGGGTTCGGCGAAAACGCCGTCGAAGGCGATGACTTTGGCCTCCATCATCGTCAGGTTGTTCACCAGATCGGCCATGATGTTGCGGGGCCATGGCCATTGGCCGTAGATTTCGAGCGCGACCTCGTCGATGTCCACGATGATGACGGAATCGCTAGGGGGGCGCGGCGAGAGCATATTAAAGGTGTCGAACACGTCGTTTTGCATGCGGACGCGGATATGGTGTTCGGAGACGCTGAAGAACACGAAGAAGGCCAGAAGCGCAAGCAGGAAGCCGTAATGGATGGTCGTCCAGCGGTCTTGGCCTATTTTGGCGAACATCGGAGATCCCTTTTCGCTTGTCCTGCGGCTAACGCTCGGCCAGAGCGCGGTCCATCGTCCGGCGCAAAGGCTTGAGAAGATAATACATGATCGTGCGGCGGCCCGTCACCACGTTCACTTCGGCGACCATGCCGGGCGTGATGGGCAGAGGGTTCGCGGCGTCGCCGAGATAGTTTCGGACGGTTTTCACCTCGATCTCGAAGGTGACGTTGCCCTCGCGGTCGCTGGTGCTGTTGGCGGCGATGCGGACCAGTTCGCCGTCCAGCGCGCCGTAAATTTGGGAATCGTAGGCGCTGATCTTCACCTTCACGGGCTGGCCGCGCTTGAGGAAGGCCATGTCGGAGGGCGCGACCTTGGCGATGATTTTCAATTCGTCGTCCACGGGCACGATTTCGACCAGCTGCATCGCGGGTTCGACCACGCCCCCCACGGTCTTGAGCCTTATGGCGTTGACGATGCCGGATGCGGGGGCGCGGATTTCGGTGCGGTCCACGCGGTCGCCGATGGATTTGAGGCTTTCGTTCAGGGCGGATATTTGCGTTTCGACCTCGTTCAATTCGGTGAGCGCGGTGGAGCGGAATTTCTCCACCTGACTCTGGCGTTCGTTCTTCACGGCGCTGAGTTCGGCCTCCAGCCCCTCTTTTTCCTTGGAACGGGCGTTGATCTGGCCGCCGATATCCGCGAGTTCGCGTTCCAGCCTGATCTGTTCGAGTTTCGGCACGGCGCGTTTGGCCACCATGTCGCGGGTGATCGTGTATTCGCGGTTCAGCCCGGCGCGGCTGTTTGTGAGGCGGCTGATCTCGGCCTTGACCTCCTCCAGATCGGCGGTGGCTTTGTTGATGCGGTCATCAAGGATGGTGAAGGACGTGGCGAGTTCCTTCTGGCGGGATTCGTAGAGGGCCTTTTCGTTCTCGGCCACCTTGGGGGCCTTTTGCAGGATCTCGGGCGGCAGGGTGAAGGCGGTTCCGTCGGCTTCGGCCTTCAGGCGGGTTTTCTTGGCGCGGAGGCCCAGCGTGCGGGCTTCGGTTCCGCGCTCCTCGGAGGAAAACTGGACGTCGCTGATGCGCAGGAGAATCTGGCCCTTTTCCACGCGGTCGCCTTCGGCCACGAGAAGCTCCTGAAGGATTCCGCCCTCAAGGCTCTGGACGACCTGTATCTCACGGGTCGGGACGACCTGCCCCTGCCCGCGCGCGATTTCCTCGACCTGCGTTACCGCCGCCCAGAGGATGAAGGCGGATATGAACGCCGCCAGAGAAACGAGCAGAAGGATCGCGGGGCCGGAGGGTTTCTCGCGGGTCGCGGCTTCGAGTTCGTTCATAAATTCGGTTTCGCGGACGGTCATGGGTTTAGCCCTGCCCTCCCCTTGTTTTGATCTGCCCGGATTGGAGGGCGGCGATCACCTCGTCGCGCGGGCCGTCCATGATCACGGTCCCCTGATGCATCAGGATCAGGCGGTCCACGAGGGGCAGCATGGAATGTTTGTGCGTGATCATAATAAAGGTGCGGCCCTGCATGCGGGTGCGGACGTAATCGCAGAAGATCAGCTCGGCCTGCGAGTCCATCGCGTTGGTCGGCTCGTCGCAGACCAGCACGCGCGGGCCGGCAATCATGGCGCGGGCGAGCGCCACGGCCTGCCGCTGGCCGCCGGAGAGGTACTGGCCCATCTCGCCGACGGGCGCGTCGTAGCCCATCGGGTGGAGGGCGACGAAATCGTGGACGCCGGTGGCCTTGGCCGCCGCGAGGACCTGTTCCTCGGAGGCCTGGGGGAATCCGGCGGTGATGTTGTCGCGGACGCTGCCGCTGAAGAGGACGACATCCTGCGCGACGCAGGCCATCGCGCGGCGGAGGTCGGCGGGGTCGATCTGGCGGGCGTCGGTGCCGTCGATGCGGATGGTGCCGTTTTGGGGGTCGTAGAGTTTGAGCATCAGGCGGGCGATGGTGCTTTTGCCCGAGCCGACACGGCCGATGATGCCGACCTTTTCGCCGGGTTTGATCTCGAAGGAGACGTTATGCAGGACGGGGACGGGCGCGCCGGGATAGGAAAAGCCGACCTTATCGAAGACGACATGGCCGCGCAGATCGGGGCGGTGCAGGAAATTCTGGTTGGCGGGACGCTCGACGGGTTTGTCCATGAGGGCGTTCAGGGTCTTCAGGGCCCCCTGCGCCTGATGGTAGCGGGTCATGAGGTTGGCGAGCTGGCCGATCGGCGCGATGGCGCGGCCCGAGAGGATCACGGCGGCGATCAGTGCGCCGACCGTCAGGTTGCCGTCCTGCACCAGATACATGCCGATCAGGATCAGGATGACGGAGGCAGATTGCTGGACGAGAAGCGCGATGTTGACGCCGAGGCCGGAGAGAAAGCGGGAGTCGCGGGCTGTCTCGGCGTTGTCGCCGACATGGGTTCCGTAGCGGACGCGGAAGCGGCCGTCGGCGCCGAGGGTTTTTATGGTTTCCAGCCCTTGTATGGTTTCGACCAGCAGGCCGTGGCGGGCTTCGGCGGATTGCGCGGAGCGGCGCACGGCCTTGCGCAGGCCGAACTGGATCAACAGGCCCGCCGTGCCGACCAGCGCCATGAGGCCGAGCAGCACAAGGGCCATGCCCGGGCTGATCTGCGCGATCACGAGCAGGAAGATCAGCGTGAAGGGCAGATCGACGAAGGCGGTGATGGTGGCGGAGGTCACGAATTCGCGCACCGCGTCGAAATCGCGGAGCATGTTGGCGAAGGCGCCGCTGGAGGGCGGGCGTTCGGAGAGGCGGATATTCAGAAGCTGGTCGTAGATGCGGCGGGCGGCGCGCACGTCGATGCGGCGGCCCGCGAAGTCGATCAGATAGCCGCGCACGGTGCGGAAGATAAAATCGAAGGCGAAGGCGGCCAGCGCCCCGATGCCCAGCGCCCAGCCCGTCTCGATCGCGTTGTTGGGAAGGACGCGGTCATAGACGTTCATCACGAAGAGCGGGCTGGCGAGCGCGAGGATGTTGATCAAGACGGAGGCGAGGATCACGAAGCCGTAGACGCCCGCGTTTTCGCGCACGAGGCCCCAGAACCAGCCGGACTGAACCGCGTCCTGCCCCGCCTTTCCGGGATCGTGAAATTCCGGGCGGGGGTGGCAGTAGAGGGCGAAGCCCGTGAAGCTGCGGTCGAGCTTTTCGGGATCGACGGTCATGACGGCGCGGCTTTCGGGCACGAAGATCTTCGCGGATTTTCCGTCGGCGGCGCGTTCGAGCAGCACCAACGCCTGCCCGCCGTCGAGGACGATCACGCAGGGCAGGACGGCGGCGGGGATCGCGCGGAGGTTTTTGCGGCGGACGATGGCGGCGTTGAGGCCAAGATTGCGCGCGGCTTCGCAGAAGAGGTTCGGCCCCATCGGCTCGCCGTCCATGGCCAGGCCGGAGCGGATCGAATCCGCCGAGCGGGCGCGGCCGAAATGCGCGAGAAGATGCACAAGACATTCAAGAAGCGGATCGACGGGCTCGCCGGAGTCGTGGAGCCCTTCTCCGGTCGGCGGGGGCGCCTTTGGCTGCGGGGGCGGTTTTTTCCGGTCTCCGGTCATCGCCTTATTCCTGCGGGCTACCGGCGGCAGGCTCCGTTGCGGCGGGGTTTGCGGGGGTTTGGTTTTGTGCGAGCGTCTCGCCCGCGAAAGTACCGTTAAGGCTTCCGAGGCTAGCGAGAACGGCGTATTCAGCCAGAAGGGCGCGGTGCTGGGCGTCGGAGAAGTCGATGCAGGCCTTGTAAAGCTGGCTTTCGGCGCGCATGAGGTGCAGCAGATTCACCCGGGCGCTTTCGAATTGCAGGGTGTAGCTGGCGAAGAGGTTTTTATTCAGGCTGACGCGCTCGGCGGCGAGGTCGCGCTTTTTGCGGAAGGTTTGCAGGTCGGCGTAGGCCTGATAGATCGTGCGTTCGAGCCCCCGGCGGAGTTCCTCGGTGCGGGCGGTCGCGCCCTTGTGCTTGGCGCGGCTGTGTTCGATGGAGGCTTCCTGTTCGCCGCCGGTCGCGAAGGACCAGTTGAGGCGGACCACGGCGCGGGCGTCTTCTACCTCTCCGCCGATCAGGTCTTTCTTGTCGCTTTTGAGGTAGGAGAGTTCGCCGGTGAGGTCGGGAAGGTATCCGGCCTCCTGCGCCTCCAGTTCGTGCTTGGCGGCTTCGGTTTCAAGTTGCGCGGCCTTCAAGGCCGGATGATTCAACACGGCGGCCTCTATGGCGGCGGGCAGGTCGGAAGGCGCGTTCACAGACAGAGCCGCCGGGAGCACAAGGCTTTCATCCGGGACGCGGCCCGTTACCTCGCGGTAGTCGGATTCCGCGATACCCAGCGCGCCTTCGTAGTCGTTGACCAGCGCATTCATGACCATCACCACGTCCTGCGCCTGCTGGCGCTCGGTATCGTCGGCGACCCCCTCCTCCACCATGCTGACGATCCGTTCGTGGTAAGAGACCATCCCGGCGCGTTGCTCCTTCAGCAGTTTGAGCGCGGCGCGGGCGCGGAGGACTTCAAGGTAGGCCGAGGCGGTGCGGAAGATCAGGCGTTCGCGCACATCGGCGATGTTGTTCTCGAAGGAGCGGACCCGGGCCTTGGCGGCCTCTACGCGGTTTTTGGTCTCGTAGCCGTCGAAGATGTTCTGGCGCAGGGCGAGCGAGCCCTCGCCGTAACCGGAATAGGCCGCGCCGCGATCGACGCTGAGGCCCCGGCTGGTCGCGTTGTCCTGATAGATACGCCCCAAGGTGGCGGAGGCGGAGAGTTCGGGATAGTAGGCGGACTCTTCCATCTTTTGTTCATTCTGCGCGGCGATGAATTTGGAATTGGCGACGTCGAGAGACGGGTTTTTCCGCAGCGTACTCTCGACCGCCTCACGCAACGTTTCCGCCCCGGCCCGGGGACTCCAGAACGAAGCGGCCAGAAGACAGGCGAGCAGGCCCATGTATTTACGAAGTGAGATCATGTACGCGCAGAGTACCCAAGAAGATTACACACACGGAAAAGAAGGCGGATAAGAAAAGGCAATAGAAACGGAAGGCTTCGGGAAAAGCCTTGCACCTGATAAAGGTAATTTAGATTACTCTTAGTTTCAAGGCTGGCGCAAGTTTTCCCACGAATTATTTGTTACGCCTCTTCACAAAAACTTGCAGATGGGGCATCCTCATGACGCGATCATCCCTTCAACGGTTATTATGGCAAGGAGTTCTTCGTGAGTCTGACGGTTTTCATTCCGAAAGAGAGCGCGGCGCACGAGCGGCGCGTGGCAGCGTCACCGGAGACGGTTAAGAAACTGGGCGCTCTGGGCTGCGTTGTGACGGTCGAGGCCGGGGCCGGGGCCGGGTCGAGCGTCCTTGATAAAGATTATGAAAACGCCGGAGCCAAGATTGTGAAGGGCGCCGACGGATATGCGGGCGCGGATATCGTTCTGGCGGTGCAGTGTCCTGACGGAATCAATCTTATGAAAAAAGGGGCGCTGCTGGTCGCGATGCTGGCGCCCTATTCCCAGCCTGAGGTCGTTAAAAACTGCGCGAAGGCCGGGATCACGGCGTTCGCCATGGAGCTGGTGCCGCGCATCAGCCGGGCGCAAAACATGGACGTGCTGTCCTCTCAATCCAACCTTGCGGGATATAAGGCGGTTCTGGACGCCGCCGCGCATTACGCGCGGGCTTTTCCGATGATGATGACGGCGGCGGGCACGGTTCCGCCCGCGAAGGTGTTCGTCATGGGCGCCGGGGTGGCCGGGTTGCAGGCGATCGCGACAGCCAAGCGGCTGGGCGCGGTGGTGTCGGCCACGGACGTTCGCCCCGCCGTGAAGGAGCAGGTCGAGTCGCTCGGCGCGACGTTCGTCGCCGTGATGGACGACGAGTTCAAACAGGCCGAGACGGCGGGCGGATACGCCAAGGAAATGTCGGACGATTACAAAAAGAAGCAGGCGGCGCTGATCGAGCAGCATATCGCCAAGCAGGATATCGTCATCACCACGGCGTTGATCCCCGGGCGGCCCGCGCCGAAGCTGGTGACCCGGGCGATGGTCGAGAGCATGCGCACGGGATCGGTGATCGTGGACCTTGCGGTCGAGACGGGCGGGAACTGCGAAGCCTCCAAAGCCGGAGAGGTCGTCGAACATAAGGGCGTCACGGTGGTCGGGCACCTCAACGTGCCGAGCCGGTTGGCCGCCGATTCCTCCGCCCTTTATGCGCGGAACCTTTTGAACCTTCTGGGGCTGATTATCGACAAGGAGAATAAGGCGCTTGCGATCAACTGGGACGACGAGATCGTCAAAGGCGTCGCCCTGACGCGCGACGGCGAGGCCGTGCATCCGAAATTCGGAGGCGAAAGCGCGGTAGCAGAAACACCTGAGTCCGAAGCGCCGAAGAAAAAGAAGAAGAAAAAGGCCGAGGGCGAAGCTGGGGCCGAGGGCGACGAGAGCGCGGCGGAAGGATAAAGGCCGCGCGGTTTGAGATTAGAATTTTAGATACAGGAGAGGCACCATGGAGAAACAGAATTCCGTTCAGGAAAGCGCCGCCGACATTCTGGGCCAGATGCAGGAGCTTTCGGAGAAAATCTCCGCGCTGGCCATGCAAACGGGCGATATGGCCGCGCAGGGCGCGCATGCCGAGCCGTTCATCGTCACGGGCCTCACGGTTTTCGTTCTGGCCTGTTTCGTCGGGTATCACGTGGTGTGGCGGGTGACGCCCGCCCTGCACTCCCCGCTCATGGCGATTACGAACGCGATTTCTTCGGTGATCATCGTCGGGGCGCTGCTGGCGGTCGGGCCGATGGAGGGGCCGGGCTTCTCCAAGTTCATGGGGTTCCTCGCGGTTGTTCTCGCATCGGTGAACATCTTCGGCGGGTTCATCATCACGCAGCGGATGCTGCACATGTTCCAGAAGAAGAGTTGAGCATGAAGATCGACCAGAACACCATTAACACGATCTGCTACACCGTAGACATGATCTGTATAGTGTGCGCGTTTGTTCTGGGGATCTGCACAATCTGGGGCGTGGTCGCAAACCCACTTATTACGGCGCGGCTGTGGTATACGATCGGGCTGTTTTTTATCACAGCCTATATGGTGGGGTCGATCAGCCGAACCTTTTACAGCGGCCGCGTCGAGACGCCCCCCACGAAAGACGCGAACGATACGCCCAAGGAATAGTTTTATGTTTCGCTTTTACACGAGCCTGAATAAAGGATAGTTCATCATGGTGATCTCGTCGCTCGCCTATCTCACCGCCTCGATCTGCTTCATTCTCGCGCTGCGAGGGCTTTCGCACCCGGAAACGGCGCGGCGGGGGCTGCAATACGGTATGGGCGGGATGGCGCTGGCCATCGCCACCACGCTGGTCGCGCCGCAGGTGAACACCTATATGCTGATCGTTCTGGGCATCGCCATCGGCGGGGCCATCGGCACGACCATCGCCAAGAAGATCGCCATGACGGAGCTGCCGCAACTTATGGCGGCGTTTCACTCTCTGGTCGGACTCGCGGCGGTGCTGGTCGCGGCGGCGGCGTTTTACAACCCCGAAGCATACGGGATCGGGACGCACGAGAATATCCACCTGACCAGCCTGATCGAGATGTCGCTGGGCGCGGCGATCGGGGCGATCACCTTTACGGGGTCGATTGTGGCGTGGGGCAAGCTGCAAGGCACGTTTTCAGGAAAGCCTGTCACCTTCGAGGGGCAGCACAAGGTCAACGCCATTCTGGGCGCGGTTTTGCTGTTGCTTGTGTTTTTGCTATGCCTGACGGGCAGCAGTTTCTATTTCTGGATGATCGTCATCATCGCGCTCGGCCTTGGCGTGCTGATGATCATCCCTATCGGCGGGGCGGACATGCCGGTCATCGTGTCGATGCTGAACTCCTATTCCGGCTGGGCGGCGGCGGGGATCGGGTTCACGCTGCATAACAACCTTCTGATCGTCACCGGGGCGCTGGTGGGGGCGTCGGGCGCGATTCTGTCGTACATCATGTGCAAGGGGATGAACCGCAGTTTCTTGAGCGTCCTTCTGGGCGGATTCGGCGGCGAGCAGGCGGCCGGAGCGGCAACCGTTCACGGTGACCGTAACGCCAAAATCGGCGCGGCGGAAGACGCGGCCTATATCATGAAGAACGCAGCGCGGGTGATTATCGTGCCCGGATACGGCATGGCGGTTTCCCAAGCCCAGCACGCGTTGCGGGAGATGGCGGATATTCTTAAGAAAGCGGGCGTGGACGTGAAATACGCGATCCACCCGGTCGCCGGGAGGATGCCGGGGCATATGAACGTGCTGCTGGCCGAAGCGAACGTGCCCTATGATTCCGTTTTCGAGATGGAAGATATCAACCGCGATTTCGCGCAGGCGGACGTGGCTTATGTCATCGGTGCGAACGATATCACCAACCCGTCGGCCAAGACGGACCCCACCTCCCCCATCTACGGGATGCCCATTCTGGACGTGGAAAAGACCAAAACCGTTTTGTTCGTCAAGCGATCGATGGGGTCGGGCTATGCGGGGATCGACAATCCGCTGTTCTTCGCGGATAACACGCTGATGCTGCTGGGCGACGCGAAGAAAATGACCGAGGAGATCATCAAGGCTTTAGAGCATTGATTTTGCTGTCTTTTTTAATTCTCCCTGTTTTTTAAGCCTGGATTTCCGCACTTTTCAGGTTTGTTAAATTTTTTTTGGCATACTTTAGGCTGAAAATAAGAATAAACTTGAGCATATGACGAAGGCACAACCATCAGGCCCAGCCGCTGTTCCGGATCTAGAGGAGCGTTTTCGAGAGCCTCAGGGCTGGCGCTGGCACAGTTTTACGCGTAACGGGCGCAAAATCCGTTTTGGGTCGGCCTCTCCGCGCGACAGCATTCCCGACGCCGTTGTGGTCTGCTTCCCCGGCCTTGGCGAATTCGCAGAGAAATATTACGAGACGGCGAGGATGGTCCTTGATGCCAATATGGCGTTCTGGGTCATGGACTGGATGGGGCAAGGCGCGTCCGGGCGCTATCTTCCCGATCAGCCCGAAAAGCGCCACGGCGGGCCGTTCGCCGAGGATGTCGCCGACATGCATTATTTCATCATGGAATATATCAAACATTCGAGCGTCCACCCCGACCGGGGGCGGATTCCGATGGCGCTGCTCGCCCATTCGATGGGCGCGAATATCGCTTTGCACTATCTTGCGCAAAATCCGGGGCGCTTTGAGTGCGCCGCGTTTACATCGCCGATGATCGGGATCAAGGCGCTGGCGGGCGTGCCGAAGCCGCTGGCCGCGCTGGCCGCGAATGTCTGCGGGATGCTGATGGGCAAAAGCTACGTTGCGGGCGGCGCCGGGTGGACAGCCGAGAAGCACACGCCCGAGGGCCCCAAGCGCCTCTCCGCCGATCCGGTACGCGGGGCGGTTCATAATCTCTGGTGCGCGGCGAATCCTTACCTCAAGGTCGGAGATCCGACTTACGGCTGGCTGATGCATGCGCAGCGTTCGTGCGCCGCGCTTTTGAAACCCACAGGGTGCGCGGCGATCGAGACGCCGTGTTTCTTCGGGCTGGCGGAGAACGAGCATCTGGTGGATAACGGCGCGGCCCGCGCTGCGATCAAGACCATGAAAAATGCTGAATATCTGGATATTCCGTGGGGGCATCATGAGCTTCTGATGGATGCGGATGAGGTGCGAAGCGTTTTTATCGAACGGTTTTTAAAGTTGATCAAGGTGACGATTTTAGACCGGCCCGAGACCTTGAAACCTTTCTGATAAAAGTGCAGAATAACCGCGAAAAAGGGGAGAAACGACTATGGAACTCGACAGGCAGCAGATACGTCTTAGCGACCGGATTTTGTCGGCTCTTGAGCTTGCGCTCGAACAGGGCGACGTCAAGATTTCCGAGCTTCTGACCCGCGCGCTGGAGCAGGCCATGACCCGCAATACGGGCGGCGGCGAATTCGTCGAGCGGCGGGACTATCCGCCGGAGATCGAGCACGCGATGAACCGGCTGTTCGAGCTGCGCGATAAGGAAAAGGCGATTTAGTTTTCAGCTTTTATAAGCGTTTTTTGGAAATCCCCGTTTATACGGGGATTTTTTTATGCGCCGATGAGGGCCAGCCAGTCGTCTTCGGAGAGGATGGTAACATTTAGCTCTTGTGCTTTTTTCAGCTTCGAGCCGGCGTCTTCCCCGGCGATCACGTAATCAGTTTTTTTCGAGACGGAGCCCGCGACCTTCGCGCCCAGACGCTCAGCCCCGGCCTTGGCCTCGGCGCGGGTGAGTTTGGTCAGCGTTCCGGTGAAGACCACGGTTTTTCCCGCCACGGGGCTGTCCCCTGTTTTGGGCGCTTCGTAGGGTTGGATGGTGAGTTGGGATTCCAGCCGCGCGAGTTGTTCGAGGTTATGATCCTCCGCGAAAAAGGCGATAAGGTCTTTGGCGACACTGGGGCCGATATCCTCGATGGACAAAAGATCGGCGCGGGCTTCGCCGCTTTCATCCTGTGCGGCTATGAGTGCGGATTTCAGGTTTTCGAGCGTGCCGTACACGGCGGCGAGTTTCTTGGCGGTGGCCTCGCCAACCTGGCGGATGCCGAGCGCGTAGATGAAGCGGTTCAAGGGAACCGTGCGCCGGGAATTGATTGCGGCGAAGAGATTTTTCTCGGAGAGGTCGCCCCAGCCCTCCTTCGCCCTGATGGGCGTGAGGCTGGTTTTGTTACGTTCCTCCAGCGTGAAGATATCGGCGGGGGAGCGGATGAGTTCCTCCTCCCAGAATTGCTCGATGATCTTGCTGCCCAACCCCTCGATATCAAAGGCGAGGCGCGAGACGAAATGCTTCAGGCGCTCGACGGCCTGCGCGGGGCAGATCAGGCCTCCGGTGCAGCGGCGGATCGCCTCGCCCTCCTCCCGTATGGCGGTCGAACCGCAGGCGGGGCAGTGGTCTGGGTATGGGTATTCCGCGCTTCCCGCTTCGCGCTTTTCGGTCAGGACCCGCACAATCTGCGGGATCACGTCGCCCGCGCGCTGGATCACCACGACATCGCCGACGCGGATATCCTTGCGGCGGATTTCATCCTCGTTATGGAGGGTCGCGTTCGAGACGACGACGCCGCCGACGGTGATCGGCTCCAGCCGCGCGACGGGGGTGAGCGCCCCGGTCCGGCCGACCTGTATGTCGATGGCGAGGAGCCGCGTGACCGCCTGTTCCGCCGGGAATTTATGGGCGACGGCCCAGCGCGGGGATCGGGAGACGAAGCCGAGGCGCTCCTGCCAATCCAGACGGTTGACCTTATAGACCACGCCGTCGATTTCGTAGTCGAGATCGGCGCGGCGTTGCAGGAGGCCTTCGTAGAACGCCATGATTTCGGCGGTGTCTTTGCAGAGCCTGTAGGGCGTTTCGGGGATGCCCCATGCGGCAAGTTTCTGCCTGATTTCCTCCTGCGAGGTTGCGAATTTCTGACTGACTTCGCCCAGCGCGTAGCCGAAGAAATGGAGGGGGCGGTTTGCGGTCTTGGCGGCGTCAAGCTGGCGGACGCTGCCCGCCGCCGCGTTGCGGGGGTTGGCGAAGGGCTTGCCGGACTCCGCCGCCTGCGCCGCGTTCCATTGCGCAAATTTCTTGCGGTCCATATAGATTTCGCCGCGCACCTCCAGAATATCCGGCGCGCCGGGTTTGAGGGTGTGCGGCACGTCGGCAATCGTCTTCACGTTGGCGGTGATGTCCTCGCCCTCTGCGCCGTCGCCGCGCGTGGCGGCCTGCACCAGCCTGCCCTGTTCATAGCGGAGGGAGCAGGACAGGCCGTCGATTTTGGGTTCGGCGACCAGTTCCACGGGTTCGCTTTCCGGCAGGCCGAGGAAGCGGCGGATTTTATCGAGGAAGTCCTCGATATCTTCTTGCGAGAACGCGTTGGAGAGGGAGAGCATCGGCACGGCGTGGCGGACTTTTTTGAAGCCGCTGGCGGGCGCGGCGCCGACGGTTTGCGTCGGGCTGGTGTCCGTCACGAGTTCGGGGTATTGCGATTCCAGAGATTCAAGCTCGCGCCGCAGTTCATCATATTCGGCGTCGGAGACGAGGGGCGCGTCGTGCGTGTAATACGCCTCGTCGTGGCGGCGGATGTCGGCCACCAGCGCGGCGTGGCGGGCGCGGGCGGATTCGGCGGTTTTGTTCGTATTCTGGTTCATTTTTTTCTGGATCCCCACTTTCGTGGGGATGCCATTATTGCTTTAACTTTTAGCCCAAAGCATCCCCGCGCAGGCGGGGATCCACAAAGGTTTAGAATAACCCATCATACAAATCGCGCCAGTGCGGATTTTCTTTTTCGATCAATTCGATTTTCCAATCCTGGTTCCATTTTTTCAGGCGCTTTTCGCGATTGGCGGCGTCCCAGTAATCCTCATATATTTCATAATATACGAGTTGGGTTACGTCATATTTTTTTGTGAAACCCTCGATCTCCCCTGCCTTATGTTGCCATATCCTTTTTTGCAAATCCGTTGTGACACCGATATAAAGCGTGCCGTTCTTTTTTGAGGCCAGGATATAGACGTAGTGCATAGGGTTTCATGGAACCCCGCGTGCGCGGGGATGCTTTCAGTTGGTTTTAACTAGAACCTTCCATCATAAAGCGGCCATTTTCATCGACTAGCGTGAAGGGGTTGAAGGCGATTTCCCAGAGGTGGCCGTCGGGGTCGGCGAAATAGCTGTGGTAGCCGCCCCAGAAGACGTCCTGCGGCTCTTTTAATATTTTCGCCCCGGCCTTGCGGGCCTGCTCGACCGCCGCGTGCACTTCGTCCTTCGCGTTGACGTTATAGGCCAGCGTGACGCCGGAGAATTCATCTTTCTTAGCGGGGGAAACGCCCGCATCTTCGGCCAGACGATCGCGGGGGTAGAGGGCGACGACCATGCCGCCGCACTGGAAAAAGGCGATGCTGTCGCCGTGCTCGTGCTTCACGGGGGCCCAGCCCAACGCCTCATAAAACGCGCGGGATTTAGGGATATCGGCTACGCCGAGGGTGATGATGGTGACGCGCTGGTGCATGCGCCTATTCCGTTCCGGTGCGCAGGAGGCTTTCGGCGGCGGCGCGGGCCTCGGGGGTGATGACGGAGCCCGCCAGCATCCGCGCGATTTCCTCCGCCCTTTGTGCCCGGGTTTCGAGGGGGCTGATGGTCGTGGCGACCCGATCGTCCCCGGTTTTTTCGACGACCCAGTGATGGGCGGCGCGGGCGGCGATCTGGGGCGCGTGGGTGACGACGAGGACCTGTTTTTCCCGGGCCAGCCGCGCGAGGCGTTCGCCCACGGCGTCCGCCGTGCCGCCGCCGATGCCGGTGTCTACCTCGTCAAAAATAAAGCTATGGGTGCTGCCCGCCTGCGCGATCACCACTTTAAGCGCCAACATGAAGCGCGACATTTCGCCGCCCGAGGCGATTTTGTGCAGCGGGCCGGGCTGCGCGCCGGGGTTGGTGGCCACGAGGAACGTCACGCGGTCAAAGCCGGACGGCCCCCACTCCGGCTCGGGCAGTTTTTCAATCTGCGTTGCGAAGCGGGCCTTTTCGAGCTTCAAGGGCGCGAGTTCGCCCTGTACCAGCTTGTCGAGTTTTTCGGCGGCGCGGGCGCGGATGGCGGAGGTTTTTTCGGCCTGTTTTATGTATTCGGCGCGGGCGGTCTGCACCTTTTTTTCCTGCGCGGCCAGACCCTCGGAGCCGTCAGCGATCAGGGCGAGCTTGCGAGCGATATCGTCGCGCACCTTGGGCAGGTCGTCCGGCTGGCAGTCGTGCTTGCGGGCCTGCGCGCGCAGGGCGAAGAGGCGCTCGTCGATGGTCGCGAGGTCGTGGCCGGCGTCCTGAAGCTCCTCGGAGGTGTCGCGGATGGTGGCGGTCGCGTCCTGAATTTCCGCCAAGGCGCGGTCGAGCGCGTCGCGGGCCGCCGTGACCTCGCCCCCCGCGCGGGCGGATACGCGGTCCAGCAGGCTCCAGGCGCGGCGCACCGGATCTTCCTCGGCGTTCAAAAGGTTATAGGCGGCGTTGAGGGCTTCGAGTACCTGTTCGCGGTGCATCAGGCGTTCGCGCAGCATGCCCAGAGTCCCCTCCTCCCCGGTGCGGGGTTCCAGCGCGTCGAGATCGTCGAGCGCGGTGCGCAGGAAGTTTTCCTCGGTCTGCGCCCGGGCGACGAGGGTTTTCATTTCCTCCAACGCGTCCTGTTCGGCCCGCCACGTCTTCCATGAATTTTCCGTATCGGCGTTTAGGCCCGCATATTCGTCGAGCATGGCGCGGTGCGTCTGGGGGTTCAAAAGGCCGTGATTGTCGAACTGGCCGTGGATTTCCACGAGGGTCTGGCCGACGGCGCGGAGAAGGTTGAGGCTGACGGGCCGGTCGTTGAGGAAGGCGCGGCTTTTGCCGCCCAATGCCACCACGCGGCGGAGAATCAGCTCGTCGCCCTCGATCTCCATACCCGCCTCCTCCAGAATTGCGCGGGCGGGATGGGCGGGCGCGATCTCGAACTCGGCGGAGACGGCGGCCTGTTCCGCGCCCCGGCGAATCAGCCCCGTCTCGGCGCGGGCGCCAAGGGCGAGGCCGAGAGAATCGAGCAAGATGGATTTCCCCGCGCCGGTTTCGCCCGTGAGGGCGCAGAGGCCGCGGCGGAACGCGACCTCAAGCCTTTCGATCAGAACGACATCCTCTATGCGCAAATGCGTGAGCATAGACCATCATCAATCGGGTTTCAGGAGCGAGTCAACCGTGCGCGAGAGAATCCCGCGATCATCCTGCATCTTTTTACGCAGTTCGGGGGTCAGGAGGGCATAGGAGCGCTCGTACCAGCTGCTGCCCGGGTAGTTGTGGCCCAGAACCATCGCGACCTGCAGCGCCTCGTGCTCCAGCCCGAGAGTCATGTAACATTCCACAAGGCGGTGCAGGGCCTCGGGGACGTGGGTGGTGGTCTGGAAATGCGCGATCACGGTGCGGAAACGGTTGATCGCCGAGTTGATGTGGCCCCGGTTGAGGTAATAGCGGCCCACTTCCATCTCCTTGCCCGAGAGATGGTCGAGGACCAGATCGCGCTTGAGTTCCGCGTCGCGGCTGTGGGGGCTGCTGGGGAAACGGGAAATCAGCGTGTTGAGGGATTTGAGCGCCTCGACGGTCATCGCCTGATCGCGGCGGACGTCGGAGATTTGTTCGTAATAGGACATCGCCTTGAGGTAGAAGGCGTAATCGACATCAGGCGCGCCGGGGTGAAGCTCGATATAACGGTCGAGGGCGACGATGGCCTCCTCATAACGCTGGTCGAGGTAAGAGGAATAGGCCGACATGAGCTGGGCGCGGGAGGACAGCGCGGAATACGGGTGCTGGCGCTCCACCTCCTCGAAATATTTTGTTGCCTCTCTGTAGTTTTCGGCCTCCATCGCGTCCGCCGCCTTTTTATAGAGCGTGTCGGCGGGTGCGGGTTCCTGCTGCTCCTTCTTGTCCTTGCTTGAACAGGCGGCCAGAAGGCACAGGGAAAGGGCGAACAGAAGGTGTTTTCTGAAGGTCATCGAAAGCTCCGGTGATGCCGTTTTTATGTGTTTTCCTACTATGCACAAATGCGCATGGCGGACAAGGGGAGGAGTCAAATCAGCCACTAAGGGCGGCTTGATGTTCGGGCTTATTATTATTGAAAATGCAACCGCCTTTGCAAATCCGGTGTTATAGTCTTTTAAACCTCGTTATTATGGTGCCTCATACATTAAAAAGTGATGCTCAGGCCATGCATAAGACATTTCGCTCCTTCACGCGTATGTTAGTTATCGTTGTTATAGCAACCACTCCCGGTTTAGCCCGCGCCGAGTGCCAACACGGCTTCCATTTGGAGGGCACGCTTTCTGTTAAAGACTGCGATCCAAAAATGGAAGTGTGCCTGAATGGGATTCGGGCGATTTATGAATATGGAGAAAAATTAGATGATGGCGGCGATGAGGTTTTAACCATTTCGATTATGTCGAGCCCGTGGAGAATCTATGGCCCGGAAATGCGGATCATGCGCACGCAAGAACTCAGTAAACTTGTAAAATCAAACATTGATGACAAAACCAAAAGTGTTTTGCTTTATGCTTCCTGGACCGAAAACATTCCTAAAGGCCGGACAAAAAGCCTCGTACAAGAATTGTCAGAATCGCTTAACGGTTTTCCGGTCAAGGGGATCGACGGTTTTTTATGGATCAGGGGTGATGGCGATTATTATTCCACCAAACAGGCTTTTACGATCGGCGGCGCTTTCCCGCACCAGATCAAAGATGGCGATGACTTGATGGTGGCGTTGCCTTATGGCTCGTTCATTCACGCGCAGGACTATTTTGTCAAAGAAAAGGACGTGCGTGGGTTGCGTTATGCGGCCGTCGGATGGGATGTCTTTATTCTTTGCCCGGACAAGGCGCTTGCGACGTTTGAACTGGCGGCGGCGATGTCGGACAGCATTTCCGCTTATAACGCCGCCGTTATCCGGCTTGAGCGCGGCCAAGAGGGGGATTTCGAGGCAGCCTCCAAACTTCTCACGCAGGCTTCAGAAGCCGGAGACGAGAAGGCCAAAGCTTTGTTGCTTGAAATCAAACCGAACTAAAGCAGGCACTGTAATCAGGCGGCGACGAGCGTTTCGCGGTCGGCGCGGGCCGGGGCGGCGGGCACGGTCATGTCGGTCAGGGCCCAGTTGTCGCGGGAGGCGAAGAGCGCCCGCAGGATCTGGTTGTTCAGCGCGTGGCCGGCCTTGACGCCGTGATATTCGCCGAGAATCGGGCCGCCCGCGAGGTGCAGGTCGCCGATGGCGTCGAGGATCTTGTGGCGGATGAATTCATCGGCGAAGCGCAGGCCGCCGGGGTTCAGAACCTTGTCGCCGCCCAGAACGATGGCGTTATCCATGGAGCCGCCGAGGGCCAGGCCCTGGGTGCGGAGGTATTCAACCTCATGCAGGAAGCCGAAGGTGCGGGCCTGGGCGATGTCGTGGCGGAAATTGCCGTTCAGGAGGCTGGTGCGGAAGGTCTGGCGGCCGATCTGCGCGTGGTCGAATTCGATCTCCCCGCCGTAGACGCTCAAAGACGAGGGTTTGAGGCTGACGCGCTTGCCGTCCTGCTCGATCGACACCTCGCGCAGGACGCGAATGGCGCGGCGCGGCGCGGCGAGGGTTTTCAGGCCGACAGAATCAATCGCTTCGATAAAGGGCATGGCGCTGCCGTCCATCACGGGGACTTCGGGGCCGTCGATCTCGATGAGGACGTTGTCGATGCCGCAGCCGCAGAGGGCGGACATCAGGTGTTCGATGGTGCCGACGGTCGCGCCGGATTCGTTGCCGACGACGGTGCACAGGCGGGTGTCCACGACATGATCCCAACGGGCGGGAATCACGCGGTCGCCGCCGAGGTCGGTGCGGATGAAGACGATGCCGTGATCGGCGGGCGCGGGGCGCAGGGTCATGTGCGTGTAGCGGCCCGAGTGGAGGCCCACACCGTTGATCGTGATCGCGTCGCGGATAGTTTTTTGGCGGCAGTCCGTCATTTTACTCATCTGTCTTTATGTTTGGGTGGCCGTGTGGCGCGGCATCAGTATTCTCGAACAATACCCTTTGCGTTGCGGTGCATCAAATCACGGTTTGTAACGGTTTGTTACACGATTTATCCAAATATAACAATATGTTAAAAAGGGAGCCGTTTAACGGGCTCCCCTTCTTCACGACTTGCGTCGTTTGAGTGATTCTAGTTCGCCTGGCGGCGGAGGAAGGCCGGAATATCCAGCTCATCGTCGATTTTAGAGCCGGGCTTCTTCGCCGGGGCGCTGATATTCAGGCTGCCCTGAGAAGGTTCGGAAGAGACCGCGCCTCTGGTCAGGCCTTGGGAGCCTTTGGTCAGAGGTTTGTGTCCGACCTCGTCTTCGCGAAAGCTGTCGATCTTTTGCTGGACCGAGCCGGTGATGCGTTCGAACAGTGAGGGCGAACGCCGCCCCTTGTTCGCCTGAACGCGTTCCGTTGCGGCGGTCATGCCAGACGCAGTTTCCGTCTCGGATTTTTGCATGCCCGAGATGTGGGCGCCGTGGAAGCTGGAGATATGCGGGCCCGCGGGACCTTCGAAGCCCGCGTAGGGAACTTCTACGGGCTTGGGCGGAATGAACGAGCCGCCCATCGTGGAGCCGCGCAGCAGTCCGCCGCCCGAACCGCCCGCCGCGTAGACCGGCTCGGCGGCCTCTTCCTGCTGCACCGGGGGGGGCGCGGAGGGAGCGGCGAAGTCATGACTTTGATATAGCTCGACTTCTTCTTCGGCTTGTTCCTGCGGCTCACTTGCCTGCGGGGTATATTTGCGGGACGCGATAGACGACGGGGCTTTCAGGCCTCTGACCGCCTCTTTACCCGTCAGCGCGCCAATAGCGGTCTCGCGCATGGCTTGCTGCTGAGCCGCGACGGATGATTCCGCCTTTGGTTGCGCACGATCCAGCGGCGCGGCCGCACCTTGCTCTGGCAGCTTCATGCCGCCACCGCCCTTGCCGGTGCCGCCAAATATTTTACTTTTGCGGGCTTCGCGGTCGATGCCCGTCGCCACGATGGAGACGCGCATGCTGCCCTCCATCGACTCGTCGAATGTTGCACCGAAGATGATGTTCGCGTTGGGGTCCACTTCGTCGCGGATGCGGTTACAGGCTTCGTCGGCCTCAAACAGCGTCATGTCGTAGCCGCCGGTGACGTTGATGATGACGCCGTGCGCGCCCTTCATCGACACTTCGTCGAGCAGCGGGTTGTTGATCGCGGATTCGGCGGCTTGGATGGCGCGTTTTTCGCCCGTCGCCTCGCCCGTGCCCATCATCGCCTTGCCCATCTGGAGCATGGCGGTGCGAATATCGGCGAAGTCGAGGTTGACGAGACCGGGGCGGACCATCAGATCGGTCACGCCGCGTACACCGGATTGCAGAACGGAGTCGGCCATGCGGAAAGCTTCCGCGAATGTGGTTTTTTCGTTCGCGATACGGAACAAATTCTGGTTGGGGATGACGATCAGCGTGTCAACGTAGCCCTGCATTTCCTCGATGCCGCGCTCGGCCTGATCCATACGGTGGACGCCTTCGAAGTGGAAGGGCTTGGTGACAACACCAACGGTCAGGATGCCCTGCTGGCGGCAAGCCTTCGCGATGACCGGCGCCGCGCCCGTTCCCGTTCCGCCGCCCATTCCGGCGGTGATGAAGGCCATGTTTGCGCCTTCGAGATATTGCATAACTTCCTCAAGGCTTTCCTCCGCTGCCGCCTGCCCGACTTCTGGCTTCGACCCCGCGCCAAGACCGCCCGTAACGGTTGCGCCAAGCTGGACCTTGTTGGTCGCCTGGTTCCCTTGAAGAGACTGCGCGTCCGTGTTGCAGACGATAAACTCACAGCCCTCAAGATTTGAGGCGATCATGTTGTTGACGGCGTTACCCCCTGCCCCGCCCACACCGATGACGGCGATCTTGGGAGCGAGAGCGCGAAGCTCGGCGGGCTTGATTTTAATATTGATCATGGCGTTGAACCCCTGAGGAATGGATGTTCGGTTGGAAATTTAGAATTTTTTCGTCATTCCCTTACGAATCCCGACGATGGCTCTTTGCGATACCAGCGTCGATTTTGAAAGCGTGCGAGTCAGACGTTTTGTTCTCTAAACCAAGCTTATCGCATGATTCCCGCAATAGAAAAGAGCCGCAACGAAGGTTTCCACAGATTCGCAAGTATTTTCGGATATTTAGAAGGCGTCGGCGGCTCATTCGCCCTTTGAGATTCGCGGGGTAAGCCGCAGATATGATTCAGATTTTCGAAACGCAGACGATCCGTGTCGGCGGTGGAAAAGAACCTTTGTAAAATATTGTGGATATCCGGGTGGCAACCTGTCGGAAAAAAGCGGGGAAAAAAGGGAAAAGCGCAAAACCGTGACCGTGAGGTCAGGTGATCAGGTTGCCGTGCGAGTCATACCTGAGGACTTTTTGCTCTTTTGGCGGCTCCGGCTTGGCCGGGGCGGCCGGAATTTGGGTTGCCGCTCCCGCGGGCTCCGCGCGCTTCTTTTCGGTTTCCGCGACAATCGCCTGCTGGTAATCCGCCTTGCTCATGCCGGACATGATGTTGGGCTGGGCCTGAAGCTCGGCGACCTTGCTCTTGGCTTTTTTGTAGGCCGCGACGTTCATGGATTCGACGAGTTTTACGAAGTCTTTGTCCTTCGCTGTCAGCTCGTTGTAGTGCTCCTTGATGTCCGGCGGGATGGTGGTGATGATGTTCTCGATCTTGAAGATTTCATCCTCGCTCAGGCCGCCCTGAACGAACATATGGATGATCTCCTCCCACATCTTGTCGAAATTCTTGAATTCCAGAACGTTGCCAGAGTCGCCGCCGCTCTGGGCGCTCTCGTAGGTCTGGCGGATATGGTCGAGGCTTTGCTTTGTGGCCTCCTGCGCGAATTTGAGTTTCGAGAACACGATCTCGTGGTGCTTGAGATAGTTCTCCAGCAGCATCTTGGTGAGATCCTGCGACTCGCCTTCGGAGACCCATTCGGGCTGTTTGGGCGGGGCGGCTTGCTGCGCCGCCTGGGCCTGGGCTTGCGCCTGCATGGACTGAACGCGCTCGACGCTCTGGCGCAGAAGTTCGTCCCCCTCGCGGCGGAACGGACCGGTAAAAGCGGGGTTCTGGGCCCGGCGGCGGTCGGGGCCGGTATATTTTGCTGTCTTGATCTGCTGGCGCTTGCTGGCTTCGGTCATCACGTAGGCGATCATCTGGCCGATGTCGCTGACGGTGTAGGGCGCCATGATCATTTCGTTGACGCCTGCGTTGCGGGCCAGCTCTACGTAATGTTTTGTGGCGGGGCCGACGGTTGAGATAATCGGGGTCATCGGGTTGGGGGAGCGTTCGTCCTTGCGGATGAAATCGGCAAGCGCGACGACATCGTTGCGGCCGTCCTTGATCTCGGAGAGCACGAAGTCGAACTTCCCTTCCCGGAAAATACGGAAACCCGTCACAACGTCCTGCGCAATCTGGGGATCCTTGACCCCCAGGACTTTCAGGATATTGCTCAGCATCCGCCGGTTTGAATCGTGATCGGAAACGACCAGCCCGGTCAGACCTTTAAGGTTGTAGCTCATGAACTTTTTACAGAGTTGGTATGGGCGAGTGCCGAGAGAAGGCTCTTACGCCCATAATTCTATGTGCCCAAAGACTAATGTAAACCGAAATTGTTGTTTTCGCGTTAATTTTACAGGCCAAGAGGGCGCGTTATGGGAATTATGAGGCGATTTACCAATTTTCGCGGAGCCAGATTTTGGCCCTTTGGACGAAGGATTCGGGGCGGACGCGGGCCATGATCTCGGCGGGCATTTCCCCGGTATGTTCGGAGGCGTAGGTGAGGAGGCCCGCAGCCGTCGAGAAGGCCGGACCGCTGACCGCGTCGGGCAGGCCGGAGAGGCGGATCGGGCGGCCGAGGCGCACCTGTTTGTCCAGAACGTGCTGGGCGAGTTCGCGCAGGCCGGGGGTCTGGCTGGCGCCGCCGGTGATGACGACGCGGCGGCCGATGATCTTGCCGAGGCCGGTATCGGTCAGTTTCTGGCGGATGATTTCGAAGATTTCTTCAAAGCGAGGCTGGATGATGCCAATCAAAAGGGCGCGGGGCACGAGGTTGGGCTTGCTGCGCTCGTTCTCACCCAGAACGGGCACGTCGATCATGTCGGACTCGTCCGTGTGGGAGGCGATCGCGCTGCCGTAGAGAATCTTGAGGCGCTCGGCGTCGGCCACGGATGTGACGAGGACGCGGGCGATGTCGCTGGTGACGTGCTTGCCGCCGACGGGGATGGCATCGCAATGGATCATATAGCCGCCGTGGAAGACCGCGAAGGAGGTCAGGCCCGCGCCGATGTCGATCACGGTGCAGCCCAGATCCATTTCATCATCAACCAGAGAGGCCAGGCCGGAGGCGTAAGCGGACATGCAGCACGCCGTCACGTCCAGATGGCTGCGCTCGATACTGGTGGCCAGATTGCGGAGTGCGCTGCGCTCGCCCGCGACGAGGTGAATTTCGACGTGCATCTCCTCGGCGTACATGCCGCGCGGATCGCGGATGCCGTCATGGCCGTCAACGCGGAAGAAGGTCGGGATCGTGTGAATCAAATCGGTGTCGGGGCCGGCGGCGCGTTCCTGCGCATGGGCCAGAGCGCGCAGCACGTCGTTTTCGGTGATGTCGTGGCCGCTGATCTGTACGTCCACGCTGTGGCCCTCGGAGCGGATATGGACGCCGGAGACATTCGCGATGACCTCGCGCAGGGGATAGCCCTTTACCTCGGGCGCCGCCATTTTTTCGGCGGCATGGACGGCATGGCGTATGGCCTCCTCGGCCTGATCGAGATCGACGACGACGCCGCTTTTGACGCCCAAAGACGGGCGGTGGCCGACGCCCAGAACCTCAAAGGCCCCGGTATCATCGACGACGCGGCCGATGAAGCAGGCGATCTTGCTGCTGCCCACGTCTAGGGCGGCAATGACGGATCCTCTTGGCTTCGGCTTATATATTGTCATGGCCTCAGTAAATACCCTTTTGCCGTTCGTTCATGCAACAAAAACCCGCTAAAACCGCCCTTTACGCCCAATTTCATGGGGTTTTCGGCGATTTCAGCCTTATAAAGCCTGAGCTATACCCAGCCCAGTCTTGTATTCTTGTACCTTACCCAGTTTGGTTCGGAAGATGATCCGGCCCGGATCGCGCAGGTCTATGGAATCGATGTCCCAGTCCATAATCTGCTCTTTTTCATGGGAGAGCGCAAGCGTCCTCAGGGCCAGTCCGGGGTCGTTTTCAGGAAGTTTTACGACCGCTCCGGTTTTGAGCAGGAGGTTCCAGCGGCGGTCCTCGATGAGGTGGGCGCTGTCGATGCGGGATTTCACGGAAGGTTCGGCCTCAATCAGCGCGAGAATTTCGGGCGCGCGGGCGGGCGCCCCCTCCCCTGTTACCAGTGGGAGGGCCTTGAAGGCACGAAGGTCCTTTATGTTCATTACCGCCCCGGTTTCATCAATCAGGCGCATGTCCTTTTCGGTTTTCCAAAGGGCGAGCGGCTTGCGCTCCTCCAGCCGGACGAAGATGGTTCCGGGCAGGCGGCGCTCGACCTGCGCCTCGCGCACCCAGTCGGTGGCTTTAAGCGCTTCGCGCACGGATTGGGGATTCAGCTTGAAGATGGGGTCGCCGCGCCCGACGCCCAGAAGGGCGATCAGGGATTCGCGGTCGGCGTTGACGCGGCCCTCGACGAGGATATCCTGCACCTGGTAGCCCATATTGGCGGAGGCGGCCAGGGATTTTTCGTAAACCCAGTTGTACGTCCGCGTGTCCATATCCGTCAGAACGAACCACGCGCCCAGCCATCCGGTCAGGATCAATATGCCGCCCGCGATTCCGGCGCGGCGCAGCCAGACAACGCGGCGATCCTCCGCCGCGCGGCGGCGGCGGATGTCGGATTGTCTTGTGCCTCTGGACAGCAGGGCCATGGGGGTTCCTAATTCGGGCGTTTGAACAGGCGGGCGTCTTTGGGCACCGGATCACGCGGCAGCGCGAGTTTGCGGTTTTCGGCGAACGCCTCCTCGATGAGGGCGGTCAGGTAATCTGTAAAGAGGTAGGGCTTGGGCGCGGCCTCCCACAGGAAATAGCCCAAGGAGCCGGGGCACGGGTTGACCTCGTTCATCCAGATTTGCCCGGTTTTGGCATTGCCGATGAAGTCGATGCGCGGCGCGCCGGACCCGTCGAGCGCGTCGAACAGGCGGTTGGCCCATGTGCGGATGTCAGCTTCGGTTTCCTTCGGTAAAGGCGGGTTGATTTCGCGGGTGAGAGACAGCATGCCCTCGCTGCTCTGACCGGGGGTCTTGGTTCCCCCTTTCGCGCCCTTCGTGCCGCCGCCGGAGAGGTATTTCTGTTTGAAGTCCAGAAGCTCGTCCTTGGCCTTCGGGCGTTCGATGGCGGAGGTGACAATCGTTTTGCCGTCGAAGCATTTGGAAACGGAGACGTTGTATTCGACGAGATTCTCGACGAACGGCTCGGCGATCGCGACGGGATCGTATTCAAACACGGCGGGCAGGCAGGCCTTGGCCTCATGCGCGTCGCGGACCTTGGCCACGCCGATAGAGCTGCCCAGATGCGAGGGCTTGATAATACAGGGATATGTCAGAGGTGCGAGCAGCGCCTCCAGCCTGTCCTCGGGGATCAGATACCCCTCCTCCGGCCTTTTGATGACGGCGTATGGCAAGTATGGGATATCAAGGGCGCGCAGGAAATGTTTCGTGGCGACCTTATCCATCAGGATCGCGGAGGCCTTGGTGCGCATTCCGGTGTAGGGGATATTGGCGAGTTCGAAGAGGCCCTGGATGTTGCCGTCCTCGCCGATCAGGCCGTGGAAGACGGGAAACGCCACGTCAAATTCAATCGGTTTCGCGCCGCCGAACAGGCCGGATTTCTTGGGCATCAGCATGCCCTTGCGGCCGCCCGCAACGTCGAGGGTGACGGGCGTGACCTGTTTGAGCGCGTTGGCATCGAGCATATAATTCGCGCGGTCGCGCAGGATGTCGCCGACCAGCCATTCGCCATCGGGCGCGATATAGACCGGGAACGGCGCGTAGCGGGTCTGGTCGATCGCGTTCATGGCCTGAAGGCCCGAGACGACGCTGACGTCATGCTCCGGGGATCGCCCCCCGAAGAACACGGCGACTCGCTTCTTTGTTGTATTTTTGTTCTGTGACATGGGCTTGAGGTCGTTTAAGACTTGGAAAGAGAGTGAATAATGTTACTTTATGGTTTCTATATTAACCAGAAAATATGACTCCTTAAAAGGGATTAGGCGTGCAAACTTTCCTTTCACACGGCGCACAGTTTTCGTATCTGCGGCTGGACGAGGCCGGAACGCACGCCCCCGTGGTCGTCTGGGCGCACGGATGGGGGCAGAATCACGCCGCGTTCCTGCCGCTGGCGGATGCGTTACGGAAAAGCGCGGCGCATATCCTGCTCGACCTGCCGGGGCACGGGGAGTCCCCGCCTCCGCCGGAGAGTTGGGGCACGGAGGATTACGCCGACGCGGTCGCGGGCTGGCTGAAGGATCAGAATTTTCCGCCCGTGATCTGGGTCGGGCATTCGTTCGGGTGCCGGGTGGGGATTCGGCTGGCCGCGAAATATCCCGAACGGGTGAAGGCGATGGGCCTGATCGCCGCCGCCGGACTGAAGCGCAAGCGCCCTCCGCTTAAACGGCTGTATTTTTATCTGCGGATCAAATTGTTCAAGGCGCTGAAGGCGTTTTTGCCGCAGGGCGAGGCGCGGGAGAAGATCCTCTCGAAGTTCGGCAGCGCGGATTATAAAAACGCGGGGCCGATGCGGGCCGTGTTCATCCGCACCGTGAACGAGGATCTGAGCGAGGCGGCGAAGGGTGTGCGCTGCCCCGTGCGGCTGGTGTTCGGCACGAACGACACAGAGACCCCGCCGGAGTTCGGGGCGCGGTATAAGGCCCTTATGCCCAACGCGGAGCTGTTGCTGCTGGAGGGGTTGGACCATTACAGCGTCTTGACGAGCGGGCGGCATCAGGCGGTGAAGGTTGTGAGCGATCTTTTGAAGGGGACTGGGTGATGGGTTTGAGAATTTATGCGTTGATTTTTGTGATCGTCGCGTTTGCCTCGTGGCCGGCGCATGCGGGCAAAAACGATCAAGACATGGCTTTCAAGGATCTGAACGCCCGATTTTCTTATGACGGCGATCGAGCCGGAACGGTCGAGATCTGCAACCCGACCAACAGGACCGTGCATTACTCCAAAACTTTTGAAAAAGACAAACATTTCTTCCACCAAATTCATCAACGTCTGAGCGACGACGAGCAGCCGATTATCGCTTATTCCTTCGTCGCCGAAACCGTGAAAAAAGAGAAGACCGGTTTACATGTCAGCGCAGACGATGACGGCATCGTAAGTCTTGTGCCGCTCGGTTGTGAAAGTCATAAATTCGACCTTCCGCTTCGCGGTATTATTTTTCATGGTGTCTCGCTGAAGACCTATCAGTTCAAGATTTATATCACGATTTTTGATCCCGCCAGCGCCTCTCAAGCCCGTGCGCCCATACCCACACGCGAGGGAGAGGCGAGAGTCGAGGCGATCATGCCCGACCGGCGTTTGATTGGGCGGTCGGAGCATGTGACGTTTGAAAGCCCGATTTATCAGTATCAGGGCGAGATTCGCTCCGGCGGCGATTTGGCGCTGAGCCTGACACAGGACGGCGAGCAGACCTTGATCACGGCGTGTAATTCCAGCGACCAAACCTTGCGTTTCATCGACCATCTATTTCTGACCGATCCCCGGAGCGAACCTTTCGGAATTTATGCGGAGTATAAAACCGCCCAAGGCGCGAAACCCAAAAAGACACGCATCCTTTTCTGGCCTGACCCGCATGTTGTCAATCTGCAGCCCATCGCCGAGGTCACGATGAGGCCCCGATCGTGCCTGTCGCGGGCGGTGGACGTGGTTTCCGTTCTGCGAGGGATGGAGGACCGCGCGGCGGCGAAGGGCAAGCCCATGCGGATCGAGTCCTTCCGCGTCCACGCCGCCATTTTTGAGGAAAAACCGAAGGCGGATCATCGGTATGCCGACATGGATTTTGCGGGAAGCTGGGTCGATCTCAAGCAGGCGGCCGGGCAGAGCGAGACGCTGGATTACAACGCGCTGGACGTGACGTTCAAGACCGAGGGCGCGGAGACGGCGATCACGGTCTGCAACACGGCGGACAAGCCCGTGGTGTTCCGCGACAGCCTGTTTCTGGACCAGAAGGAGAAGAAGCCTTTCGGGCTGATCGCCGAGGTGGCCTATGATTCGATGCTTTCGAAATATGATTTTCTCGACAGGGTTTTCTATCCGGTGAGTTTGCCGCGCGTGCGCGACGCCGAGCTGGGGCCCAAGGAATGTAAAACCAAGAGCGTCGATCTTGGCCGGGCGCTCTCTGCTTATCTACGAGCCAATCCGCCGCCGGAGGGCAAGCGCGTGGCGCAATACCGCCCGGTCGTGGTGCTTTACGAAGATGTCTGGGATTTTTCGCCGGGGAAGTTGCCGCACCGGATTTTCGGGGGCGAATGGACGGATTATAAGGGGAAGAAGGGTTAGAGGGTTATGATGTTTGTGTTGTCTCTGCTTCTTTTCCTCTCCTTCCTCGCGTTTGCGGGGAAGCGCCTATTGATCTATCTGCACGCGTTGCAGCAGGACGATTACAACAACGAGCGGCTGCTCGCGTGGATTTGGAAGCACCGTGTTTTTGACATCCGCTTAACTGTTTTTTTTATGACGGCCTTCGGGTTAGCCCAATTCTTAACTCCGAATCTATCTCGACTTCTGACTTGCCTCTTATTTTTGTATACGGCCTATGCGGACGTCGATCCGAGAACGCGTTCGAAGAAAAAACTTGTCCTTACTTCCCGCGCCAAGAGAATTTATTTCCCTGCGCTAGGGCTTGCCGCTTTTTTCGCGTTTTTGGAGTTTATGTTCACACCTGGGCATTTTTTTCATATTTTGTTACTTATTCAGTCCCCACCGCTTCTGCTTGTAATCTCGAACATCCTGAACCAGCCATACGAGAAGGCGGTGCAGAAAAAATATTACGACGAGGCCGTGGCCCGATTGCAGGAGGTGAAGCCGAAGATCATCGGAATCACCGGGTCTTACGGGAAGACTTCGGTCAAGCATATCCTCGGCCATATTCTCAAGACCGCCGCGCCGACGCTGATCACGCCGGGGAGCGTCAATACCGTCATGGGCATCACGCGGATCATCCGCGAGCAGATGGAGCCGAACACGAAATATTTCGTCGTGGAGATGGGCGCGTACGGGCCGGGGTCGATCGCGCGGCTGTGCGCCCTTACGCCGCCGGATGCCGCCATCATCATCGTCATCGGGCAGGCGCATTACGAGCGTTTCAAGACTTTGGACACCGTGGCGGAAGCGAAGTTCGAGCTGGCGCAGGATACGCTTTCGCGCGGCGGGACTGTGAGCGTGCACGAGCAGACGCTGGGGTTTGCCGCGTCGCGCGCGATTTACGAGGCGCATAAAGAGCATTTCACCGTGTGCGGGGAGTCGGCGGGGTGCGATCCGGTCATCCGGTCGGTGACGCAGACCAAAGAGGGTCTGCGCGTCGATCTTACATGGAAGGGGCAGGATTATACGCTCAAGGCGCCGTTGTATGGTTTGCAGCACGGTGTGAATATCGCGCTGGCGTTTGCTTGCGCCGCCCAGATGGGGCTTGCGCCGCGCGACATCGCCACGGCGCTGGAACGCTGTCCGCAGATCACGCACAGGCTGGAGGTCAAGCGCCTTGCCGACGGGACGATTTTGATCGACGATGCGTTCAATTCCAACCCCAAGGGGTTCGCGGCGGGGCTGGAGCTTCTTCCTGTTTTGAAGCCGGAAGGCGGGCGGACGATTTTGATCACGCCGGGCATGGTGGAACTGGGCGAGGCGCACGATGCGGAGCACAGGACCATCGGCGAATTGGCCGCCAAGACGTGCGATATCGTTCTGGCCGTCGCGGCGGAGCGGATCCCGACCTTTACGGCGGCCTACCGATCGAACGCGCCGGAGGGGGAGCTTTATAGCTTCGCTACGTTCAAAGAGGCGGAGGCGTGGCTGGTTTCCCACCGCAAGGCGGGCGACGTGGTGTTGATCGAGAACGACCTGCCCGACCTTTACGAGCGGATTCCGAAGCTTTGATTTTTATTTCGCGCGGTTGAAGGCGGATTTCTGTTTCCGTGCGAGCGCGGCGCGGACGAAGGCGAAAGATTCGATCATCTGCCTGTAATCGCTTTCGTCAATCGCCAGAAGGTTCAGCGCCTCGGGCACGGTCATGCCGAACAGGCCGCTTTCCACGAAACCCTGCACGCCGTCGAAATGGCGGTAGGCTTCCTGCGGCTTATTTTCACTAAGGGCTTGGCGCATGCGCTCCAGATCGTTTCCGGCGGAGCCGAGGACAAAGAGAAAGTCGAAGGTGCGGAGTTCCTCCTCATTCGTGCCGAGGACCAGAAGGGCCACATCGCGGCCCAAAGGAAACGCTTCGATTTCGGAGTCCAGAAGATTGGGGTACACGTCCGCGGGCGTCGCGCCCTCGAAACGGCCCGCACGCATTTCGGACAGATAAAACTCCGCCGTATCCAGAACGTTGAGGCTTTTGTTATTCATGCGGTTGTTCCTCCGGTGACGATCATAGACGGCCCGCCGAATATTAGCAAATTTGGTTTAATCCGGCGACGCACCCGGCGGAAAACGCTCGCCGATACGGCGGATTTCCCAGTGAAGCGTCACGCCGAGAAGGTTTTTCACGCGGCTGATGATTTCGTCGCCGAGATCTTCGAGATCGGCCGCCGTGGCCGTGCCGGTGTTGATCATGAAGTTGCAATGCTTTTCGGACATCATCGCGCCGCCGATCTTGAGGCCCCGCCCGCCCACGCGCTCGACCAGTTGCCAGGCCCGCGTTCCCTCGGTCAATCCGGCGGCGGCCAGTTCTTCGGTGGTGGGGTTGGCGAAGGTGGAGCCCCCCGTCTTTTCGGCGATGGGCTGGGTGTCGCGGCGGCGCTCCTTGATTTCCTTGAGGCGGGCGCGGACGACATCCTTATCCTCACGCTGGCCCTCGAAGGCGGCGGCGGTGAAGATGATTCCCTCCGGCGCGCCGCAATGGCGGTAGCTCATGTGCATTTCATCAAGCATGAGCGCCTCGGAGCGACCCGAGCGGTCGAGGCCGAAGGCGGCGACCAGCGCGTCCTTGACCTCGCGCCCGTATGCGCCCGCGTTCATGCGGAGCGCCCCGCCGACCGTTCCGGGGATGCCGGAGAGAAATTCGAGCCCGCCTATTCCGGCCTTGGCAGCGGCGGCGGCGACGGTGCCGTTGAGCGCGCCCGCGCCCGCGATGATGCGGGTTCCGCGAATCTCGATCTCGGCGAAGGGCTTGCCGAGCCGGATCACACACCCGCGTATGCCGCCGTCGCGCACGATGGTGTTGGCGAGGCCGCCCAGAATCGTGACGGGGAGTTCGGCGGGCGTGTCTTTGAGGAACAGCGAGAGATCGTCAAGGTCGGCAGGTTGGAACAGGATGTCGGCGGCGCCGCCGCAACCGAACCAACTTTCGGCCCCGAGTGGCGCGTTTTGCGTGAATCTCTGCTCGCTCATTTTCCTGCGGTCCGCAAATTTTCCAAGTTTCGAGAGCATAGGGCACCCTTTCGATGAATACCAGAGCCTAGCCTAATGCAGGCGCGATTTTATGGCGTCGATCTCGGGGGCTAGATCCCGCAGCGGCTTGAGGCCGGAGAGCGCCATCGGCCCCGGCGGAATGTCGCCGAATTCGATCGCGCCCAGATTGGTCATCACGTCGTATTCCCCGATCACCGTATCGAGAAAGAGAAACCCGACCATGCCGTACATTTTTTCGCGGCGGCGGTTGTAGCCCCGGATGCAGACCCGAAGATTGGTTTTGCCGTCTTCGTCGAGCTGCGAGGCGTAATAAAAATCGGAGATGCTGAATTTCTCGCCGCCATATTCGATCTGCGGCGTGGAGTGGCGGGGTTTGAAGGCCATCACGCGCCAGCCCGGAATCGCGGGGGCGGCGTTGTAGAGGCGCGTGACGCGGGGGATCAGGCGTTTTACGCCGCCGGCGCTGATGATGAATTCAAAGGTGCCGTCGGCGGACTGGCCCAACTCGAAGGACAGGTGGGAGGAGATCAGGTTTATTTGCGACTGCACGGCATCCACAACGGCGTCGGTGTGCGTGGCATATTGTTCGATGAAGGGGCGGTTATGAACGAACCAACGCCAGAAACGGTCCTCGGGCGTGCGCAGGATTTCGGGGGTGTTGGCCGGGAGTTCGCGCGGGGGGCGCGGCGGTTCTGCGGCAGGTTGCGCGGCACCGCCCGACAAGCCGGACAGGAAAGCCCGCAGGCGCCGGATCATGCCGCCCTGCCCTTTCTTTTTTGAATTTCATCCTGCAGCCGGGCGGGCAGCGCGTTCGCCCAGCTTGTGATGTCGCCCGCGCCCATGCACACGACGTAATCGCCGGGTTTGACGATTTCGGCCAGAAGAGCGGGCAGATCGTCTTTCGAGGCCAAAGCGCGGGCGTCTCGGTGGCCGTGGGCGTGGACACCCTGCGCCAAGAATTGTTTGTCCATGCCCTCGATGGGCTGCTCGCCGGCCGCGTAGACATCGGCGATGATAACGATATCGGCCTCGTTGAAGCAGCGGCAAAACTCCTCGAACAGGTCGCGCAGGCGCGTGAAGCGGTGCGGCTGGAACACGGCGATGACTTTCGCGCCGGGTTCCTCAAGGACGCTGCGGGCCGTGTTCAGGACGACCTCGATCTCCACGGGGTGATGGGCGTAATCGTCGATTACGGTCACGCCCGAGACCTCTCCGGTTTTGGTGAAGCGGCGTTTGACGCCGTTGAAACCGGCCAGCGCGCGGCGCATGGTTTCGTGCGGAACGTCCATTTCCTTCGCCACGCCGAGCGCGACGAGGCAGTTCTGAACGTTGTGGCGGCCGGGCATGGGCAGGATCAAATCTTTGAGCGTCTGTTCGCGCCCGTCGCCGCAGAGCCACGCGGAGAAGGTCAGATCGAAGGTGCTGCCCTTCGCGTCCGGGCGGATGTTCGAGGCGCGGATGTCGGCCTGCGGATTGAAGCCGTAGGTAATGACGCGGCGCTGGGAGACCTGGGGGATCAGAGCCTGCACCTCGGGATGGTCGAGGCAGAGCAGCGCGTAGCCGTAAAACGGGAGGTTGAGGACGAAGCGTTTGTAGGCCTCGCGCACCTCATCGAAGGAGCCGTAATGGTCCATGTGTTCGGGGTCGATGTTGGTGACGACCGCGACGGTGGCGGGCAGGCGCGTGAAGGTGCCGTCGCTTTCGTCAGCCTCAACGACCATCGCGTCGGACTGGCCGAAGCGCATATTGGTGCCGAAGGCGTTCACGATGCCGCCATTCACCACGGTGGGGTCGAAGCCAGCGGTTTCGAGCATCTGGCCGACCATGGAGGTCGTCGTCGTCTTGCCGTGCGTTCCGGCGACGGCGACGGCGGATTTGAGGCGCATCAGCTCGGCCAGCATCTCGGCGCGCTTGACGATGGGTACCTTGGCCTCACGGGCGGCGATGACTTCGGGATTGTCGGGCTTGACGGCGGAGGAGATGACGATCGCGGCGGGCAGTTCGCCCTTATCGCAGAGGATGTTTTCAGCCTTGTGCCCGACGGTGACGCGCACGCCGCATTCGCGCAGGCGGGCGAGATTCGCGCCCTCGGCCTGATCGGTGCCCTGCACCTTGTACCCGAGCGCGTTGAGCAGGATCGCGATCCCGCTCATGCCGATTCCGCCGATGCCGACGAAATGCAAGGTTCCGATGCCGGGGGACATGATGCGCATTTATAAACTTTCTTCCTTTGTCAGGACTGCCCTTTTAAGCCTTTATCAGCGCTGAGACAAGATTTCCGAGCCTTTTGGCCGCGTCCGGGCGGCCGAAGGCGCGTGATTTTTGCGCGGCCTGCGCCAATTCACCGGGATTTTGCAGAAAAGCCTCGATTCTTGCAAGCAAAGCCTCGGGGGTAAAAATATCCTCGGTCATCAGCCAGCCGCCGCCGTGATCGGTCAGATACCGGGCATTTTTCTTCTGCTGCTGGTCCTTATGGTGGGGGTACGGGACGTAGATGGCGGGGCGGCCCGCCGCGCCGAGTTCGGCCACGGTGCTGGCCCCGGAGCGGCAGATGATGAGGTGGGCGGCGCTGAGGCGGACGTCCATGTCGTTGTAAAAGGCGGCGAGTTCGGCCTTAATTTCTGCCTGTTCGTAAGCCTTGCGGGCAGCTTCGATGTCGGCTTCGCGGCATTGCTGGACCACGTTCAGGCGGGTGCGTTGCTCGGGCGCGAGTTGCGCGAGGGCGGCGGGGACGATTTTCGCGAAGACGGACGCGCCCAGAGATCCGCCCATCACGAGGATATTCAAGGGGCCTTCCGGCGCGGGTTGAGTGTAGGGCACGTCATGAAGCGCGGCGATCTCAGGGCGGACGGGATTGCCCGTGATCACGGTGCGCAGGCATGTGTCTTTATCAAGCCCGCTCATGTCTGGGAAGGACAGCGCGATGCGCTCGGCGCGCTTGGCCAAATTCAGGTTAGCGCGCCCCAGAACGGCGTTCTGTTCGTGCAGGATCGTCGGGATTTTGCGAAGTTGGCCCGCGACTATACCGGGGACGGACGGGTAGCCGCCAAAACCCACGACAGCGGCGGGGCGGAGCTTGCCGGTCAGGCCCCAAGCTTGGGCGAACCCGGCCATGAGGTTGAGTGCGCCCTTGAGCTTTCCGGCGGGGCCGCCGCCGAGGGTGCCCGCGCGGATCACGTGCACGGCGGTTCCTTCGGGAAACATGTTTGTGAATTTTTTACCCCGATCGTCAGTGATCAGGGCAACGCGGTTTCCGCGCCGGACAAGATCGTATGCGAGGGCGGCAGCGGGAGTCATGTGGCCGCCCGTTCCCCCGCTGCTGATCAGGATCAGGGGCGCGGGTTGCGGGGCGGACGCGTTCATGGCATATCCCCGGCTTCTTCGGCCCGGGAAACTGAACGCGCCAGTGCGCGGGCCATTCCCGCGCGGCGCTGGCGGCGGGTCAGGGAGAGGATGATGCCCATCGAGAGGCCGAGCGAGAGCAGCGAGGAGCCGCCGTAGCTGATGAAGGGCATGGTCATGCCCTTGGCGGGCAGGAGGTGGACGCTGGAGCCCATGTGGATGAGGGCTTGCAACCCGAACATGGTGAGCAAGCCGCCCACGGCGAGGACGGCGAACATGTTGTCGCTCTGGCGCAATCTCGAGAAGCCGCGCAGCACGACGAAGCCGAACAGGCCGACGAGGAAGAGCACAAAGACTACGCCGAACTCCTCGCCCGCCACGGGGAAGATGAAGTCGGCGTGAGCGTCTGGGAGGTTGAGCTTCACGGTGCCCTGCCCCGGCCCGGTGCCCGTCAGGCCGCCGTTGCGGAAGGCTTCGAGCGAACGATCGACCTGATAGGTGTCGCCGCTGGCCGGGAAGAGGAAGCGGTCGATCCGGCTGCGGACGTGATCGTGCCCGACATAGGCCGCGCCGATCAGGACGGGCGCGATCAGGAGCATCGCGCCGAGATAGCGCAGGCGCATTCCGGCTAGGAAAATCTGCGCGGCGAAGACGGAGGTGACGACGACGGTCATGCCCAGATCGGGCTGGAACATCAACAGCACGACCACGAGGGCATAAAGCCCGATAACGATGAAGAAGTTGCGTAACGGTGCTTTGTCTTTGGGCGCGAAGGCCTTGGCGAGGATCGGCTTCATGACGCCGACCCGCGCCCACGGGGCTTTCTGGAGCGCCATGAACCACGCGGCGACCACGATGAAGGCGGGTTTTACGAATTCGCTGGGCTGGACAGACATGCCCATGAGCGGCAGCCAGCGGCGCGCGCCCTTGATCTCTGTTCCGACGAACAGGGTCATGGCCATGCCCGCGATGCCGATGAGAAAGAGAATGCTGCATATCCGCCAGATCGTGCGCGGGGCCAGCATGGACACGCCGAGCATCAGCGCGAGTGCGAGCGCGAGCAGGACGACCTGGCGCTTGAGGAAGAAATAATCGTCGAGTCCCAGAAGCTGGGCGACCGGGGGGCTGGCCGTCGAGACCATCGCCAGACCGATGGCGGCCAGAAGGAAGACCGCCAGAAGAAGGCTATGGTCCACCGTCCACCACCATGCGCCGAGGAAGGAGCGGTCGGCTCTTGAGAAGGGCTGATATTGCGGGGCGGCTTCGGAGGTGTTCATCTGCTTTCGCCCTCCTCTACTCGCTCAGCTTGCCGACGAGGCGGGTGAATTTATTGCCGCGATCCTCGAAGGATTTGAACTGGTCGAAGGAGGCGCAGGCCGGAGAGAGCAGGACGACGCCCGCGCCGCCGGGCTGGCCCCGGCCTTCCTGCGCCATGGCGTGGGCGGCCTCCAGCGCGGCGGGCAAGGTGCCGCAGCGGCTGTAGGCTATGCCGAAATTGTCCATCCAGACAGAGAACTCCTCAGTCGATTCGCCGATCAGGAAGGCGTGGCGGATGCGGTCAGAGAACATTTCCAGCCCCTTGAGGCCGGTATCCTTTTTGCGGCCGCCGACGATCCAGTAGATATTGTTGTGACAGTTGAGGGCCATGGCGGCGGCCTCGGCGTTGGTGGCCTTGCTGTCGTTCACATAGGAGACGCCGTTGATGGTGCGAACGAGGAACTGTCTGTGCTGGAGGCCCTCGAAGCTCTGCATCGCCTCGAAAATCTGCTGGGGGGCGAAGCCGATGGTGCGGGCGACGGCGTAGGCGCACACGGCGTTTTGGTGGTTGTGGTCGCCGCGCAGGGATTTGAGATCTTCCATGTCGCCCACGGTTACGGCCTCGCCGGACATAGCATCCATCAGCATGCCGCCCTCGACATAGACGCCGCCCTCTTCGGCCCTGAGGACCGAGACGGGGACGACCTTGCGCAGGCCGCGTTCGCGAACGGATTCCAGAATCTCACGCGTGTATTCGTCATCGGTGCAGATGATCGCCGTGCCGCCGCCGAAGCCGCTCTGGCTTTCATCGACGATCTTTTTCTTAACGGCGGCGTATTCCTCGATCCCGCCATGGCGGTCGATATGGTCGGGGGTGATGTTGATGAGGACCGAGATATCGGGGCGGAAGGTGGGGCAGAGGTCGATCTGGTAGGAGGACATTTCCAGAACCGTGTAACATTCGCCCGCCGGGATTTTAAGGTCGAGCACCGGAACGCCGATATTGCCGCCCAGAACGGTTTTCTTGCCGCAGGCCTTGATGACGTGGTGGATCAGGCTGACGGTCGTGGATTTGCCGTTGGTTCCGGTCACGCCGACGGTCTTTCCGGTCTTTCCGGCGCGGTAGAAGAGTTCGATGTCGCCGATTACCTCTACGCCCGCCGTGTTCGCGGCCTTTACGACGCGGTGCGGTTCGGGATGGGTGAGCGGAATACCGGGCGAGAGGACCACGAACGCAAATTCGGAGAAATCCTGCCGCCCCTCGTCGAGGACCTGAACGCCCATCTCGCGGGCCGGTTCGAGGCGGTCGGGGTCGTCGTCGCCGGCGACGATCTGCGCCTCCGTTTTGGCCAGCGCGTGAAGCGTTGACAGGCCGCTGCGGCCCAGCCCGTAGACAAGGATTTTCTTTTTATCCAGCGAGTCTATATACGGTTTCAGTTTGACCATGCTTATCCGAGTCCGATGCGGCGGTTATTATCCCGCAGTGTTCAGCGAATTTTAAGTGTCGCAAGACCGACGAGCGCCAGAATGATTGCGATAATCCAGAAGCGTATCACAATGGTCGGCTCGGACCAGCCCTTTTTCTCGAAATGGTGGTGGAGCGGCGCCATCGCGAAGACGCGCTTGCCTGTGAGCTTGAAGGAGGCCACCTGAATGATTACGGAAACCGTTTCGACCACAAACAGGCCGCCGACGATGGCGAGCACGATTTCGTGCTTGGTCATGACCGCGACCGCGCCCAACAGGCCGCCCATCGCCAGAGAGCCGGTGTCGCCCATGAAGATGGCCGCCGGGGGGGCGTTGTACCAGAGGAAGCCCAGCGCGCCGCCGATGAGGGCGCCGCAGATGATGGAGAGTTCCGCCGAGCCGGGGACGAAATAAATAAACAGATATTCGGAGAATTTGAAATTGCCGACGAGGTAGGCGATCAGGCCGAAACAGGCCGCCACGATGGCGATGGGGACAATGGCTAGGCCGTCGAGGCCGTCGGTGAGGTTCACGGCGTTGGAGGCCCCGACCATGACCAGCATGGACCACGGGATGAAGAACCATGAAAGCGGGATCAGGACATCCTTGAAGAACGGCGGCGCGACATGGGTGGCGAGGTGGTCGGGCAGCGCGAACATGATGCCGAGCGAGGCGAGAAAGCCGATACCGAACAGGGCGAGCAGTTTCAGGCGGCCCGAGAGGCCCTTGGGGTTTTTCTTGGTGAGCTTGAGATAGTCGTCGGCGAAGCCCACGAGGCCGAAGCCGATCATCACGAACAGGGCCAGCCAGACATAGGCGTTGGACAGGTCGGCCCACAGAAGCGTGCTGATCACGACGGAAATGAGGATCATCAGGCCGCCCATGGTCGGGGTTCCGGCCTTTTTGAAATGGGTTTCGGGGCCGTCCTCGCGGATGGGCTGGCCCTCCTTCTGTTTTTTCTTGAGCCAGCGGATCATGCGCGGCGCGATGACAAAGCATATGACGAGCGCCGTTATGATCGCGCCGCCCGTGCGGAAGGTCACGTAGCCGAAGAGGTTGAAGGCGTTGATATAGGCGTGGAGCGGGAAAAGAAGATTATAGAACATTTACGCCTCGGCCGGCTTCGCTTGCGGGATACATGACGCGCAGGGCGTCCACCATCTTGATTTTTTGCTCCTGCTCGTCCTGGCGGAACACAAGGATATCGCCCGGGCAGAGGACCTCGGGAACGATCCGTTCGATCTTGGCATTCTTGTACAACTCAGAAATCAAAACGCTGATATCCCTGATGGCCGGTGTGCGGCGGGAAATGTAAACAAAATCCAGATTACCCATTTTAAAGGGAATTGCCAATTCGTTGTTTGCGCCCGGGCGACGCGCCGAAACGGTTTTTTGATCGGGGTGTTCGAGATGATCGAGGAAGACCGTCTGGCGACCGCTTCCGATATCGATGATTTTATTTACGGAAAACGCCACTCCCCTTATTCCCTCTCGCGGGCGAACGCTGACGGTCACGCTGCGGGTTTTCAGGACGGACCAGTAGAAGCGGTTATTCTCAATCATTTTAATGTGCTTTCAGTTTTTTTAATCAGCGTTGATTTGCGGGGCTCGGGGTTTGTCAGGGCATGGCGTTGCGGACCTCCTGCGCGTCGTCGAAGGGGTGGGTGACGGTGCCGACCGTCTGGCCGGTTTCGTGGCCTTTCCCGGCCACAAGGAGGACATCGCCCTCCTTCATATCTTTCATGGCTTCGCGGATCGCCTCGCGGCGGCCCGCAATTTCGATCGCGTCTTTCGCGCCCATCAGGATCGCGGCGCGGATTTTGGCGGGATCTTCGGAGCGCGGATTGTCGTCGGTCACGATCACGCGGTCGGCGAGTCTGGACGCGATTTCACCCATGATCGGGCGTTTACCGGGATCGCGGTCGCCGCCGCAACCAAAGAGGCCGATCAGGTCTCCGCGCGTATGCGGGCGCAGGGATTTGAGCGCGGTTTCCAGCGCGTCAGGCGTGTGGGCGTAATCGACATAGACGGCCTTCGGGCCATCGATTTTCTGCATGCGCCCCGGAACGCCCTTAAGATTTTCCAGCGCGGCCAGAAGTTTGTGCGCGGTTTCTTCGGACCGCCCCTCCGCCGCCCAGACGAGGCCGAACGCGCAGAGGACGTTCCAGGCCTGAAACGCGCCGACGAGGGGGAGCTTGACGCGATGGGCCTGCCCGAGCATGACCAGCTTCATCATCAGGCCGTCCGCTTCGTGGATCAGTGTTTCGATTTGTAAATCCCGCGCCTCGCGCCCGTAGGTGATGATGTGATGGCCGGCGGCTTCACAGGCCGCGATGATCTGGCCAGCTTCTGGCACGTCGGCGTTGATCACGGCGGCGGCCCCCTTGGGCAGGAGTTCGGAGAAGAGGCGAAGCTTCGCATTAAAGTATGCGTCCATGTCGGCGTGGTAATCCAGATGGTCGCGGGAGATGTTGGTGTATCCGGCGGCGGACAGACGCACACCGTCGAGGCGGTATTGTTCGAGGCCGTGGCTGGAGGCTTCGAGGCAGAGGGTTTCTATGCCCTCCTCCGCCAACTGTGCCAGATCGCGGTGGAGGGTCACCGGGTCGGGCGTGGTCATGGACGAGGCCGCGCGATTTTTCCCCTCGACCACGAGGCCGAGCGTGCCCATGCTGGCGGATTTTTTGCCCAGCGCCGTCCAGAGCTGCGCGGCGAAATGGGCGGTCGAGGTCTTGCCGTTGGTTCCGGTGACGGCGGCGATTGTCGCGGGTTGATTATTATAATAGGCCGCGCAGATTTGCGTGAATTTGAGATGCGGGTTGTCGTGTTCGATCAGGCGTATTTTTTTTCCGGCTTCGGGTAATTGCGTCCCGGTCCGGGCGATAATCGCCGCCGCGCCGTTCTCTATGGCCTGCGGGATGAAGTCGCGCCCGTCCGCGCGGGTTCCCGGCAGGGCGGCGAAGATGTAGCCCGGCTTCACGGCGCGGCTGTCCTGCGTGATCCCGCTGAAGTCAGCGAGCGACGCCACACACTGCAAATCGGCCGTGTCAATTCGAGGCAAGTTTCTTTTTCTCCGGCGTTTTGGGTTTGACGTATTGTTCGAGCGGGACGCTGATATCCTGCGCGGGGTCGTATTGATCGGAGGGCAGGCCAAGGATGGCGGCCATGGATGTGACGATCCGCGCGGCGGCGGGCGCGGCGACCCAGCCGCCCGTGGCGTAGCCGTAGCTTTGCTTGGTGCCCTGCGGCTCGTCGATCATCACGAAAATCACGTATTCGGGGTTATCCATCGGGAACGCGCCGACGAAGGAGGAGAGCAGGCTTTTGCGGTTATAGCCTTTTTTGCCGCCGCTTTTTTCGGCCGTTCCGGTCTTGCCGCCGACATTATAGCCAGGCACGTCGGCCTTTTTCCCCGTTCCTTGCGTCACCACAAGGCGCAGCAGGGCGCGCATTTTTTGCGAGGTTTCCTCGGAGATCAGGCGCGCCTGCGCCTTGATGCCCGAAGGATCGCCCGGCGCGGGGAGGATGAGTTTGGGGTGGACCTGCAGCCCGCCATTGACCATCGCCGCCGTCGCCGTGCAGAGCTGCAGCGCCGTGACGGAAATGCCGTGGCCGTAGGAGACGGTGATGGTGGAGGATTCGCCCCAGGGTTTGGGCACCAGCGGCGCCCCGACCTCAAGGATGTCGAATTGCGGGCGGGACATGAAGCCGAGATCGCTGAGGAAGCCTTGCAGTTTTTGCGCGCCGACGCTGCGGGCCATCAGGGCGGAGCCGATATTGGATGAGTGCATGAAGACCTCGGGCACCGTCATCACGCGCTTCTGGGCGTGATAGTCGTTGATGGTGTAGCGCCCGACCTTCAACGGCTTGCGGGCATCGAAGGTCATCGAGAACGGTGCGTCCTGAGTCTCCAGCAGCGCGGCGGTCGTGAAGATTTTAAAGACGGAACCGAATTCGTAGATGCCCAGCGTCAGGCGGTTGATCAGGATTTCCTTGTTCTTTTCGGGGTCGGCGGCCAGAACGCTTGTGAAGTTCAGGTCGTAATCGGGCAGTGATACGCCCGCCAGAATTTCCCCGGTGCGGGCGTTCATGATCATGCCCGCGCCGGCCTGCGCACTGAATTCCCCGATCGCGCGTTTCATTTCGCGGTGCAAAGCGTGCTGGAGCCGGACGTCGATTGTGAGGGTCACGTCGCGGCCCTGCGCCAGCGTTTTCTGCGCGCCGCGCTCGATGCCCGCCAGTCCGGTGCCGTCGCGGCCCGTGTAGCCGAGAAGGTGCGCGGCCAAAACGCCCTGCGGATAGATGCGGCTGTCGGCGTATTCAAACGCGAGGCCGGGTTCGCCGAGTTCCAACACCTTGTCCTGTTGCGCGGGGGAGAGGTTCGGGCGCAGCCACGCGTAGCGGGATTTCGGGACGCTGATTTTCGCCAGAGTCTCGGACTCTTTCAGTTCGGGGAAAATTTGCGAGAGCGCCCGGGCGATTGCCGGTTTATCGAGGATCAGCGCCGGGTCAGCATAGAGCGCGGGCGTTTTGAGACTGGTCGCCAGAAGGACGCCGTTGCGGTCGTAGATATTGCCCCGGCGAACCTGCGCCAGAAGATCACCGGAACGCGCGAGACGCGCGAGTTCCTCGGCTTCCTGCGCACTTTCGGCGGAGGCCCCTTGCACGATCATCAGGTCGATGACGCGCACGGCCACAACGGCGTAGGCCATCACAAAGACCGCACCCAAAAGCAAAAGCCGTCCGCAAGCGAGTTGGAGCGCCGTGCTTTGGGCGGGCTCCTTACGCGGCGGGTTGTCGCTGCCTGGGCTTGGGGTCATTCGCGTGCCTCTCCCTTCGCCGGAGCGTTTGAGGATGCCTCATGTTTTTGGGGTTTGCGCGGGAGGTAAACGGGCGCGGTCGCGCCGTTGCCGCTATCAAGGGAGGCGGGAATTAGAATCCCCTCCTGCTCAGCCTGCAAAGCTTCGAGTTTTTTGGGGTCGGACACCAGTTGCGCGGCATCGGGCAAATCAAGATCAAGGTAGCGCTTGGCCAGCGCCTCTATGCGCTCGGGGCTGTTGAGCATACTCCATTCGGCGTCGAGGACGCGCAAGGCCTCCTTCTCGCGCTCTATGGAGAGATCGAGGCGGGCGAGGTCGCGCTCGGCGCGGCGGACGCTCTGGCTGACATGCATCAGCACGCCGCCGCTGACGCACATGGCGAGGAAGACGGAGGCCTGAAGCAGCATGGATTTTTTCATTTCGATTTCTCCTGTTGAGGGGCAGGTTCGCGGATTGCGGCGCGGAGCTTGGCGGAGCGGGAACGGGAATTGCGGTATTGCTCCGCATCGGACGGGATCTGCGCCTTGTTATAAAGCGCGACGAAGGCCGGCTCGGCCGTTTGCTTTTGGCCGGGCGGAAGATGGCGGGAGCCGCCGGGGATGCGCCCCGATTTCTCGCGAATGAAGGCCTTCACCAGCGAGTCCTCCAGCGAGTGGAAGGTCACAACGACCAGCCGCCCGCCGGGGGCGAGGATGTTTTCGGAGGCGGCGAGCGCGCGTTCGAGTTCGCCCATTTCATCGTTCACGGCGATGCGCAGCGCCTGAAAGGTGCGGGTGGCGGGATCGCTTTTATCCTTGGGCGAGCGCGGCACGACGGAGCGGACGGCGTCGGCGAGGTCGAGCGTCGTCTCAAACGGTTTTTCCGTGCGGAGGCGGACAATCTTCGAGGCGATCTTGCGGGATTTGCGTTCCTCGCCGTATTTGTAGATCAGGTTGGCGAGGTCCTCTTCGCGCATGCGGTTGACCAGATCGGCGGCGGTTGAAATATCAGCGCTCGTGTCCATGCGCATATCGAGCGGGCCCGTGAAGCGGAAGGAAAATCCCCTTTGCGCCTGGTCGATTTGCATGGAGGAAACGCCGAGGTCGAGCACGAAGCCGTCCACGCGGTCGTAGCCGTTTTGCCGCAAAAGGGTTTCCACATCGCCGAAGCAGCCGTGCACGAAGACGAAGCGGGCGCCGTACTCCTCGCGCAAGCTTTGCACGTACACATTGACGGATGGATCGCGGTCGAGGGCGATCACCGTGCAGTCGGCAGCCTCAAGGATGGCACGCGTGTAGCCGCCTGCGCCGAAGGTGCCATCGATGTAGACCGCGCCGTCGCGGGGGGAGAGGGCTTCAAGCACCTGCGGGAGCATGACGGGATCGTGGGGCGTGCGCTCGATCGCCGTCATTCCGCGCCTTCCCTTCCCGCCGGGATGGTCAGGCGGCGTTCGCGCACCTGTTCGTGCGCGGTCTTTTTGCGTTGCGTGAAGGCTTGCGGCGACCAGATCTGGAACTTGCGGCCAAGGCCGACGAAGGTCGCCTGCCCGTCCAGCCCGGCATAGTCGATTAAATCCTGCGGGAGCATTACGCGCCCCTCCCCGTCGAACTGGAGATGGACGCTTTCGCCGAAGATCGTGGTGGCGAGATCGTCCTGCTCGTCGGAGAAGAGATCGAAATGTTCGAGGCGGCGGCCGATCTCTTCCATGCGGCTCCACTCGAACCCCTCAAGGCAGGCGTGACGGTGCGCGCGAAACAGAACGACGCCCAGATGCGCGCGATCGCCCAGCGCGGCGCGGAAGGACGCAGGCACGGAGACGCGCCCCTTGCGGTCAAGCCTGTTCGTGAATGTCGAAATAAACAGCGCCACGTAAATCCCCGGAGAAAAAGACGACCGCCGCGCGATTTTCGCGCGAAGCTCAAGATATTCGATCCTGACGCCGTCATCCTCTCAGCGACATGGATATTTATGGGATATCATGGTCTGGTTTGGGAGGTCAACTGTAAGTCTTGGTAATTTATTCATAAACAACAGTTTTTTGTCACTGTGCGCGGGTTGAACCGGCCCGATTGTGGACAGGGTTGTGTATGGAAGATGTATGGGGTTATTGGCATTATGCTACCGGGCTGTCCAAAAGTATGGAAATTCATCGGGAGAAATCTCGGACGGGCGATGGCACAGTCGCGCTTAAATGCATAATTTATTCACTAATTGCTATTAATAATATATTTACGGCTTATAAGTCGTTGTTCTGGAAATATTTTTTGACATAATCCCGAGGGCTGTGTTAGACATAATACAAATCTAATACATTCTTTGTGTGGGGAGCGTAGCGATGATGATGACGTTTTTAATGCTGGTTATGGCCGTCAGCGGCGGATTGTTTCTGGGAACGATCCTGTATTCCGGAGCGCGGGCCTTTATGGATGAAAAATGCCCCGATGAGCGTTGACTCAAAAGGGTTTTTTCGGGCCTTTCCCGTTTGTGTGTGCGGGTCTGGCTAAGTGTGGGGAACTTTTTTTACAGATGACCCAAATGGGAAGCCGCCGGAATAACCCCCCGGCGGCTTTCTTCATGCCCATCGCTTTCCGATTATGAAAAAAGTGTCCAGAGGGGCTGTAAGCCGGGTTCTGTACCGGGCGAAGATTACTCCGCGCCCGGCGATGGCCATTCATCTGGGACAAGGGTCGCCCCTTGCCTCTAGCAACCTACCCGGACCGCGAACCGGAAAGAGTCCCGGCGGATTGCTCCGCCATGCGGTCCCTATTTGGTCTTGCTTCCGGCGGGGTTTGCCGTGCCGCTCCTGTTACCAGTCGCGCGGTGCGCTCTTACCGCACCTTTTCACCTTTTCCCCTTCCGAAGAAGAGGTAGTCTGTTTTCTGTGGCACTTTCCGTCGAGACCATAACGCCCCTCCCGGGTGTTACCCGGCGCCGTCTTTCCGTGAAGCCCGGACTTTCCTCCCTGCTTCGAAAAGCAGAGCGGCCATCCGTCCCTCTGGACGGGGGGGAGAGTGCCTGTTTTTCGGGGGGGGCGCAAGTTTCTTGCCGTTATGCCAGAAAGAATCTTGATAAACAGCCGCTTACAGGGCGGGTTTATGGCCGGACTGGCGGATCAGGGCGGCGAGGCGCAGGGCCGTTGTGCGGTCGGACTTTTCCTGCTCGCCTGTTTTGAATTTCTCGGGCGCGTAGTGGCGGTGGAAGGCGCTCAGCACATCCATATAGGCGGCCATCGGGTTATAGCCGAGTTGGGTCAGGAGGCGCTCGATCTCATAATCATTATGGATCGCGTCGGCCACCTTTTCATCCTCGGCGATCGGGCGGGGCCAGATTCCGACCCCCTGCCCGGCCAGCCACTCCCACGGGAAAAGCTCGCCGGGGTCTTTCTTGCGTTCGGGCGCGATGTCGGAGTGGCCGAGAACATATTCAATATTATGGCGGGATTGGATCCCGCGCGCGAGTTCCATCACGGCCTGCATCTGCGCCGAGGGGAATGGGGCATAGCCCAGGTCATGGCCCGGATTGACTATTTCGATCCCGATCGAACAGGTGTTGATATCCGTCTCGCCGTGCCAGTAGGAGAGGCCGGCGTGCCAGGCGCGTTTATCCTCGGGCACCAGATCATAGACCTTGCCGTCGGTATCGACGAGGTAGTGCGCGCTGACCTTGCTTTCGGGGTCGGTCAGGCGCTGGCGCGCGGCGAGCATCGAGTCCATGCCCGTGTAGTGCATGACGATGATATTGGGTTTGGCGTTTTTGGCGCGGTCTTCGTAATGAAGAGGTTTGGTCGATTTCTTCAGAAACATTTTTCAATAACCAGCGAATAAGGGGTTGTGAGGCCCGCTTTTTAAATATTACGGGTTATTTTACACCAAAACCTTAACAAACAGGACAGGAAAAGATGCGGATGTTTAACCTTCTGATCCTTGCGATCACCCTTGGTTGCGCCGCGCTGCTGGTCCTGCGGCCCCCTTTGATGGCCGACGATGCCGGAGGACGAATTTTGAGCGACGATCTTATGGATAAAAAGCCGGAGAATTATCCGGTGGCGACCCTTGCGGCCGGATGTTTCTGGTGCGTCGAGAGCGAGTTTCGCGGGCTGGACGGGGTTTTGTATACGCGCGTGGGGTATATCGGCGGGCATCTCGAAAACCCGAAATACGATGACACGCACGACAGCAAGAGCGGGCACGCCGAGGCCGTGGAGGTGACGTTCGACCCCGCCAAGATTTCCTATCGGCAGTTGCTGGAGCATTTTTTCCTGAAGGCGCACGACCCGACGCAGCTGAACCGGCAGGGGCCGGACGTGGGCACGCAATACCGCTCCGCCGTGTTCTATCACGACGAGGCGCAGAAAAAAGCTGCGACGGATATCATCGCGGAACTGACGGCGGCGAAAAAGTTTTCAAAGCCGATCGCCACGACGCTTGAGCCCGCCGGGACGTTCTGGGAGGGCGAGACGTATCACCAGCAATATTACGAGAAGTATGAGGAGAAATACGGCAAGCCGCATATCAACGACTGGCTGAAGCGGCAGGCGAAGGGGCTGGGGATCAAGGGGGATTGAGGTCTGCGCTTACGACCACTTCTTCTGTTTTTCCGGCGAGGGGAAGAGGAATTCCCGCAGTTGCGTCAGAAAATCCTGCTGCAGCGGGGTCATGGCGCCCTCGGCCAGACCGACCCGCTCGGTCAGGTCAATCGCGGATTGTTTCTGTTCCGCGCTGAATTTTTCGATGTTCGGGGCGAAGAATTTCTGAAGGTTCTGAGTGACGTGATGGTCGCTCACGACAAGGAAGCTGCAGGCCGAGAGCATCTCCGCCGCCTCGCGCTCGGGCATATGAAACTCGTTTTTGAAGATCTCCGTCATCACGGCCTTCTGTTCGCGCGTGACATCGCCCGAGGCGCGGGCCATGGCGTACATCAGGCAGGCGGTGGCCTCCATCGGGCTTCTTATTTTATAGATCGGGTCGACTTGGTGAATTTTCTGCCATGCCCGTCTGCGCTTCCATGCGAAGGGGTTGAGCCAGCCGATCCAGCGGAAATTGATGCCGTTGCGCTGGATCATGCTCAGATAGAACAGGATCGTTACGACGGAGGCCAAAAAGCCGAGGATGACATGCATAGGCGCTGTTCCTTATCAGGTGTATTGGAAAATTACCCAAAAGAGGCGCGGAGCGCAATTTAAAATAGTAACGGGGTGAGGCTGGGGTTTTGAAACATAACGGGCAGGACGCGGGCGGCGGCCTTCTCCGTCATCAGGTCCCTGCTTTCCGCCCACGCCAAGGCTTCGGGACAGGTCGCAGGGATGACAAAGGGGCGACGGGGCGGGTTGGTCAGGCGGCCTTGCTTCCGGCGTTGTGGGCGGCTACGGCGTCGTCGCAGCGGTTGCAGAGGGATGTATCCTCCTTCACCTCAGGCAGGACTTTCCAGCAGCGGGCGCATTTGTGGCCGGGGGCAGGCTCAAAAGAGAAGGTTACTCTTTTCATTTCTACTTTTGGACCTAGCTCAGGCATTTTTTGCTCTTTTAGCTCTTCCCAGTCTTTAAAAACGGGTTGAGCGTTAGAAACAATACAGACTTCAGCCCAATTCACATTTGCTAATTCACTTTCATAATCCTTATGAAAGTGCAGTTGCACTTTTGCCTCTAAAGATGAGCCGATTTCCTTCTTTTGTCTTTTTTCTTCCAGAACCTGAAAGACTCCTTCTCTATGGAATCGAATCCTCTTCCACTTCTCGGCCAGCGCGTCGTTTTTGTAGTGCGCCGGGACGTTGGGGAAGGTGCGGAGGTGGACGCTTTGCTCGTCCCCGAACAGGCCCGCAGGTCTTGCCAGCCACGCCTCTTCCGCCGTGAAGCAGAGGATGGGGGCAAGCCACGCCGTGAGGCTGTTCAAGATCGCGGCCATCACGGTGCGGGCGGCGCGGCGTTCGAACAGGTCCGGGCGGTCGCAATAGAGGCGGTCCTTGCGGATGTCGAAATAGAAGGCCGAGAGGTCTTCGTTGCAGAATTCGTGCAGCAGCTTGGCGACCTTGCCGAATTCGTAACTTTCGATGGAGGCACGGACTTTCTGGTCGAGCTCGTAGACCTTGTGGAGCATGAGTTGTTCCAGCTCCGGCAATTTTTTGAGGTCGGAGAGGTCTACGGCCTCGTCCTTCGTGAAGCCCTCCAACGCGCCGAGCAGGAAGCGCAGCGTGTTGCGGATGCGGCGATACAGATCGCCCACGGTGGTCAGCGTATCCTTGCCGATGCGGATATCCTCGGCGTAGTCGGAGGTCATGGTCCAGAGGCGCAGAATATCCGCGCCGCTTTCCTCCATCACCTTCAGCGGGTCCACGACGTTGCCGAGCGATTTGGACATTTTGTAGCCCTTTTCGTCGAGCACGAAGCCGTGCGTCAGGACGACTTCATAGGGCGCAACGCCGCGCGTGCCGCAGCTTTCGAGCAGGGAGGAATGGAACCAGCCGCGATGCTGGTCGGAGCCTTCGAGATAGATGTTGGCCGTGCGTTTTCCGGCGGGGCGTTTGAGCTCCTCGCGCTGTTCGCAGACAAACGCATGAGTGGAGCCGGATTCGAACCAGACATCCACGATGTCGAACACCTGTTCGTAATCTTCGGCCTTGTAATCTTTGCCCAGGAAATCCTGCGGATCGCGGGACCACCACGCGTCGGAGCCTTCGCGTTCGAAAATTTCGGAGATGCGGTTGCAGACGGCTTCGTCGAGCAACACCGCGCCCGTTTCGCGGTTGAGGAAGAGCGCGATGGGCACGCCCCATGCGCGCTGGCGCGAAATGCACCAGTCGGGTCGGTTTTCGATCATGGCGGTGATGCGGGCCTCGCCCTTTGACGGCACCCATTTGGTTTCGCGGATGGCCTTCAGCGCGGTTTCCCGGAGGCCGAGCGCATTATCCATTGAAATGAACCATTGCGGGGTGGCGCGGAAGATGACGGGGGCTTTGGAGCGCCATGAATGCGGGTATTCGTGTTTGAGCGAGCCCTTGGCGACCAGCATTCCGGCCTCCTCGATCGCCTTGATGGGGGCGAAGTTGCCCTGCCCCATTTTTCCGTTTTGATCGTAGATTTCGAGGCCCGCGAAGAGCGGCACGTGCGGGCGGAAGCGCCCGTCGTCGGTCACGTTGTCGGTAATTTCGAGGCCGTTGGCCTTGCCGAGCATAAAGTCGTCCGCGCCGTGGGAGGGGGCGACGTGCACAAAGCCCGTTCCGGTGTCGGTGGTCACGAAGTCGCCCGCGAGCAGCGGGACGTCGAATTCGTAACCCTGTCCGCGCAGCGGGTGGGCGCAGATGGTTCCGGCGAGATCCTCGCCTTTCAGCGTCTCCAGGATTTCATGGCCCGTGATTTTGGAATCCTTGCAGACCTGTTCGACCAGCGCCTGCGCGATGACCAGTTTATCACCTACTTTTGCCTTGCTGTCTTGTCCTGCTTCGGTGATTTTCAGAACGACATAATCAAACGTCCCATGCGCGATGGCCCGGTTGGACGGCAGCGTCCAAGGCGTTGTCGTCCAGATGACCACGGATGCGCCTTCCAGCGCTTTACTTTGTGTTTGTTTAACAGGAAACTTTACCCACACCGTGATGGATTTGTGTTCGGCGTATTCGATTTCAGCTTCGGCGAGCGCGGTTTTTTCGACCGTGGACCACATGACGGGTTTCAGCCCCTTGTAGAGGCCGCCATTGAGGGCGAATTTATGGATTTCCTTGGCGATGGCGGCTTCGGCGGGGAGGTTCATCGTCAGGTACGGATCGGCCCAGTCGCCGGTGACGCCCAGCCTTTGGAATTGCGTGCTTTGGGTTTCGACCCAGTGGCGGGCGAATTTGCGACATTCCTCGCGGAAGGTCAGGATGTCCACGTCGTCTTTATTCTTTCCGGCCTCGCGATATTGCTCCTCGATTTTCCATTCGATGGGCAGGCCGTGGCAATCCCAGCCCGGCACGTACGGGGCGTCGTAACCCAGCATGGCGAAGGATTTCACCACGACGTCCTTGAGGATTTTATTCACCGCGTGGCCGATATGGATGTTGCCGTTCGCGTAGGGCGGGCCGTCGTGAAGGATGTATTTCTCTTTGCCCTTCGCGGCTTCGCGCATTTTCTTATAGAGGTCCATCTTCTGCCACTGGCTCAGGATCTCCGGCTCTTTCTGCGGCAGGCCCGCGCGCATGGGGAAATCGGTCTTCGGCAGGAAGACGGTCTGGCGGTAAAGGTCTTCTTTTTTCTTATCGTTGCTGTCGGTCATGGTTCTTGTCGCGCTCCTCTGAACGCCGTGTAATCTAGTGCTTTTTGGTGAAAGTACAAGGCGGCTTTGGCTTTAAATTAAGGCAAAAGCGGCGAAATCCCGGACTCAGGCCCTTATGCCCCGAGCCGGGCCTGTAATTCGGATCATCCGGTGCAGGCGCGCGTTCATGGGGCGATCATGGCAAATCATAAAAAGAAAGGCAAGGATTCGCTTGGAATCCCTGCCTTTAACCAATCAAGTCAGTAAGAGGAGTGTGTAAACTTGAAATTCTAAACCGTTCTCCGCTATTCCGCCTGATCCGGGGTGGTGGTTACCCCATCTGCACCACGGCGTGTTCCGTGTGCACGCCGTGCTGCTTTGTTGTCTCGTCTTCGTCAGCCTCGCCGAACTGGCGGGTTTTCGTCTTTACGGGAGCGACGGGCTTGGCTGCGCCGTTGCTCCAGAGTTGTTCGTTCGTGCCCTGTTGCAGGCGGGGCGTGGAGGTGTTCGTGAACGCCTTTTCCAGCGCGTCCGGTTCACCCATCTGGCCGTTTCCGGGGGCGGTGCCGAACATCGCGTGGTCGTTATCGCCCATCTGGTACGGCATCGCGGCTGTTCCTTAGAGCTGCTGCTGCTGCATCATCGCCTGTTGGGCGCGGATGCGGTCCAGCTCGGTTTCCGGGCGCTGTTGCTGCTGGATCCAGCGGGGGGCGACTGCGGGGGCCGGGGCGCCTGCGGCTTCCACTTCGAACTCGGCGCTCAGGGCCGCATCTTCAACGATCTCACGATCCGTCATAATCTTTACTCTACCTTGGTTTTCACTCAGGAGCCGCTGAATCTCAGGGCTTACGGGGGCAGTTTGTACCTCTTTAGGGGTAAAATGACACGTGACTTTTTTGCATGGCTGACATGCGCGAAACGGGTCGCTAGCGGATCCCGAGAAGCCAGATCATGGCGGGGATGTAGACCAGCGCGAAGACGGTTCCGGCCAGTATGGTGGTGGCCGCCTTTTCGGGCTTCATGTTCATCTGGGCCGCGAAGGCCGCGATATTGGCGGCGGGCGGCACCAGCGACATGATCAGGATCAGGTTATGGATATCCGCGCCGTACCAGTGCAGGACCGTGCGGTCGAAGAGGACGAAGGCATAGATCAAAACCGGCCAGACCACGAATTTTCCAAAGAATACCAATGACATAAAGCGCGGACCGAAGACGAGTTTCTGGACCCCCGCCAGCGCCGCGCCGACGATCATCATGCCCAGAACGACGTACGCGCCCTTGAAATAGGCCCAGTAGGTCCAGAAGAGTTCGGGCGGCTCGAGGCCCAGACGGTTGACGATGATCCCCGCCGCGATGGCGTACAGGCCGGGGAATTTGGCCAGTTTCCTGAGGCTGGTCTTGACGTCGAACGCGCCGCGCGCCGCGAGGTAATAGCCGAAGGTGGCCTCGTAGACCGAGCCGCCGAGCATGGTAAAGATGTAAATCGCGGTCTGTTCCTCGTTAAAAAACAGGAAGACCAGCGGCAGGCCGAAATACCCCGTATTGCCCATCGAGCAGCACATCGCCATGAGGTTGGCCGTGCTGTCGCCGTAGATTTTGCGGCCGATCCAGAGAAAGCCGAGGCCGGTTATGATGCTGACCGCGAAAATCACAAGCGGCAGAAGGATATAGCTGGGCTGGAACTCCAGATTGACCACGAAGCCGAAGACCACGATGGGCATGAACATGAAGATGGCCAGCGAGGCGAGGCTCTGGCGGTCCACCTTCAGGTAGCGGGCCGCGACGAAGCCCATGCCGATCAGGATATAGAGCGGCAACAAATTGGTCAGAAGGGAGAAAAATACGGCCATTTTCCGGGTCCATCGAAGAATAAGCCCTAGGCATAGCAGGTTCTTCTTTGCTTTTGCAGAGGATTTTGCGGTATAAGTACCTTTAATATTATGATGAATCCTGAGCTTAGGTCGACGTAGGCGGATTTGATACCCGCACCCGAGTTCCTGAGGTTGGGGTCCATAAAAAAAAGAAGCGGGAGTTGCGGGTTTTGGGTCAGGACGCTCATTCAGAAGACTATCTTGATAAGATGCAGATCGCCTCGGTGCGATTGGCCGATACGATCTATGGATTTTTCAGCGGAAACCATCCTGCGACGACCATCGACAACGCCCGCGCTGTCAGCGAGGTTCTATCGGGCGTAAAACAGCATCTCCACAAAAACAAAGCCATAGACAATACTGAGCTTGAGTTCGAGGACAAAGGTGATTTGTTCCTTGACGAATTCAAGAGGCAATCGAACTTTGCGAAGCATGCCGACAGGGATTCCGACAAATTAGCACGGATGAGCGAGAAGTCTTCCTATGTCGCGCTGCGCACGACGATCATGGATTATCGCAGTTTACTGAGTGAACTGATCAATAAGGGCATGGTTGTACCGGATGCGGAAGACGGTCATTGGAGGCATACGGAGTACGGATCAGGGAACAGTACGCTCATTTTGTGCAATTTGTTTGATTCATGGGATACGGACGGGTTTGGGCTGGATATCGCCATGCAGCATCAAGACGAGGCGTTCTTTTCCGCACTAGACCGGACGTTCGGCCAGGATGCGAGGGAAGGCGGCGAAGATATGGCTTTTGTCAAAAGCAGGATGGGTCTGGTGTTCTCCCAACTCCAAGAGCGGCGGGCTTCCAACAGCGATCTCGACGTAAAAAGGCAGTGGCGTGATATCGCGGACGATCTGATGTTATGGCCTGTGCCGCATTCCGGTGGCCTGAAGCTGGCCCGTGATAAGGGTCTGGAATTTAAACAGCTGGATCTGTAAAGAGCTCTTCAAGGGTTTTCGGCCCCTGCCCCGTTCCGGCGAGGCGGTGGAGTCTTTGTGCGCTTTCCTGTCCGTGGACCTCGACGGGGAAGGATTTCGCCCCGTGCGCGAGAAGCCAGAAGCTGCGCGTTACGCCGTTGCTGAAGCCCACGTGATCCTTGCCGAACAATTCGTTGGCGTTGACTTCGGCCAGAGGGACGGGATTTTTGCGGCCTTCGGCGAAGCCCTCCTCGGCGTGGCGATATTTCCGGTCCTCGGGCATTTTTTCGACCGGGACGCAATCGCCGCCGGTTTCGAGGGTGGATTTCAGCCAGTGGTAATAGAAGCGGTCGGCATCGACCTCGACGACATAGATTTCATCATTAATACCCTCATATTTGGAGGCGCTCACGAAGGCCTCTCCGCCGTCCCGCAGCGGGATCGACCAGACGGCCTTGCGCCCGTTATTTTCAACCATTTCGGGGGGCGGCGCAGCGGCGCCATCCTTGAACAGCTCGGAGAGCCGCCGCAGTTCGCCCTGCACGGGGTTGTCCGTCTTGTCGCGCTTTAGAAAGGAAAACATTACGCCTTATCGCCCGCTTTTATTTTGTCTTATCAATAGCATACCGCAACAAAACTTGCACATTCTTTAAAAAATCAAGATTTCGCAAGGATTTGGCGGGCCAGCGCGCAATCTTTATCCATCTGGGCGATGAGCTCTTCGAGGCTGGCGAATTTGGCTTCGCTGCGCAGGCGGGCGACGGGGCGGACGTGAAGAATTTGCCCGTAAATCTCGCGGCTGAAATCGAAAATGAAGGTTTCTACCTGCGCCAGGGGGACGGTGAACATCGGGCGGATGCCGATATTGACGGCGGCGGGGCGCCATTCGCTCTCGCCCTCGATGCGGGCCCGGGCGGCGTAAACGCCGTAGGCCGGGTGGAGAGTCTGCCCGAGCGCCATGTTGGCCGTCGGGTAGCCGAGTTCCCGGCCGCGCTGATCGCCCTTGACGATTTCGCCTCGCATTTCCCATTCCCAGCCGAGAAGAGCGTTGGCGGCCTCGATCTCGCCGCGCCGGAGATGCTGGCGGATGCGGCTGGAGGAGATCTCCTGCCCCTGCTCTAGCTTGATTTCATCAATCACCGTGACCGGAAGCCCGGCTTGTTCGATCATTTCCGGCGTGCCCGCGCGCATCTGGCCGAAGCGGAAATCGAAGCCGACGATGACGTGCGAGGCGGCTAGCTGGCCGATGAGAATTTTTTCAATGAAGTCTTGCGCATTCACGCTTGCGAAATCCCAATCGAAGGCGCGGACAAAGAGCAACTCAGCGCCCGAAGCCGCGAGGCGCTCGGCCTTGAGGGCGCCCGGGGTGATGCGGCAGGGCGGCTCGTCGGGGCGGAAGAGCTCGCGGGGGTGCGGCTCGAAGGTCAGGACGGCCAGCGGACGGCCCAGCGCGGCGGCCTGCCGCTTCGCGCGGGCGATCAGCGCCTGATGCCCCTTATGCACCCCGTCGAAATTGCCGATGACGACCACGGCGCCCTTTGCCTCGGCGGGAATGGGCTGCGTTCCGATGTCGAACTGTTTCATAGGCCGCGTTTCCTCTCGGGTCATCCTTAGAAAGTCCGGGCACAAAAAGCTATCAAAAACGACTCCCCCGGGGGGAAAAAAAATGTAACGATGGGGGCCTTCTATCGAACTGCGTATGTGTGTTTCAACTGTTCATTGATCGAGGAAATTTCCATGACGAATACCAAAAAAATCAACACTCTTCTGGCCGGAGCGGTCGCCGCGATGACGCTGGGCATGGGCGGGTACGCCGCCGCGATGGGCCCGGACGCGGAAAAGGAGAAATGCTACGGCGTGGCCAAGGCCGGGAAGAACGATTGCGGCAGCGCGGACAAGGCGCATGGCTGCGCGGGACTTGCCAAGGTGGACGGCAGCGGGGTCGAGTGGATCGCCCTGCCCAAGGGGCTTTGCGAAAAGCTGGTGAATGGCTCGCTGGAGCCGGTTACGGCGGAGGCCCCCGCGCCCGCCGAGGCACCTGCGGCCGCCGAGTAAGATGGGCCTTACCCCTTATCCCTTCGGGTGGGCGCGATGAACGGGAAAGCGCGCCCATCTCTCTCGTTCGCCGATCCGGTGGGGATCGGCCTGAGATACCCTTATTATCAGGAGATTCTGGACACGCGGCCCGCCATCGGGTGGCTTGAGGTGCATCCCGAGAATTATTTCGGCGGCGGACTGCACCGCCGTTTCCTCAGGGAGATCAGCGGGCATTACCCGATCAGCCTGCATGCTGTCGGGCTGTCGCTGGGTTCGGCGCATCCGGTGAGCGAGGATCATCTGCGTCAGATCAAAGAGCTTATCGAGATTTGCCAGCCGTTTGCGGTTTCGGATCATGCCTCGTGGAGCGCGAGCGGCAACGCGCATCTGAACGACCTTTTGCCCCTGCCCTATACGGACGAAACGCTCGCGGCGCTGTGCCGGAATATCGAGCGGACACAGGAGGTTCTGGGCCGAGCCATTCTTGTCGAAAATCCATCGACCTATATCGCTTTTAAATACAATTCGATGAGCGAGGCGGAATTCATGAACGAAGCGGCGCGGCGGACGGGCTGCGGGCTTCTGCTCGATCTCAACAATATCTATGTGCAGAGCCGCAATCACGGGCTGGACCCGTTCGCGTATATCGACGCCATCGATGCGGACAAGGTGGGCGAAATGCATCTGGCCGGGCATACGGAGCGTCCCGCCGGGGAGAGCGTGATCGTGGTCGATACGCACAACAATCCGGTGCGGGATGAGGTCTGGGATTTATACGAGCGGGCCGCGCGGCGGTTCGGGCGCGTGCCGACGCTGATTGAGTGGGATCAGGATTTTCCGCCGCTGGAGGTCTTGCTGGCGGAGGCGGCGAAGGCGCGAGGCATCCTTGAGGCCGCGCAGGAGGTCCGCGATGCGGCTGCATGAATTTCAGGAACAGTTCAGGGATTTGATGCTGGACGCGCCGGACGCGCTTGAGGCGCCGGATGCGGATTTCGCCGCGCAGTTCGAGGCCGGGGATATTGCGCTGCCTGAACGGCTTAAAGTTTACCGGAGCACGATCGTGGGCGGGATTGCCGAGACACTGTGCAAGGGGTTTCCGATCCTTGAAAAGCTGGTGGGGGCGGATTTCCTGCGCGAGACGGCGCGGCGGTTCGTGATGGCGCATCCGCCAGAGGCCGGGTGCCTTAATCTTTACGGGCGGGGGTTTGACGATTTCATCCGGGCCAACTCCTCCGCGCGGGATTTTCCCTATCTGCCCGACATGGCGGCGCTTGAGATCGCCATGAACGAGGCCTATTACGCGCCGGACGATGAGGGGCTCGGCGCGGAGGCGCTGGCCGGGCTTTCGCCGGACGATCTCGGGGCTTTGCGGCTTGGCTTGCGCCATTCGGCGCGGATCGTTCGTTCGGACTATAATCTGGCGGCGCTGCGGGCGTATTGCCTTGCGCCGGAGGGGCCGATTCCGGACATCAACACGCCCTGCACGGTTTTGATTTTCCGGCCTGATCTTGAGGTTCATCTTGTGCCTCTGAGCGAGGCGGAAGCGTTCATGCTCGGCCTGCTGCAGGGGGGGGCCGCGCTGGGCGACGCGGCGGAGCGCACAGTTTCCGCTCATAATGCTTTCGATCCGGGGGCGTTTTTGCAGAAGCACCTTGCGCTGGGCAGCTTTCAGGCGCTTAAAAATGATGCTTGATCCGGGCTTATAAACATTTAGGCTATAGGTCTTCGCAGACATATGTTTTTGGCTGGCTCTCATGAGCCTGCAGGATCACGGGCCGTGCTTGATAAACTGAAGAAAAATAAAGAAGAAGAGGTCGATACGCGCTCTCCCGAGGAGATCCGCAAGGACGAAAAGCGCGCGCGCATCCGGGCGCGGATCAAGGCGTTCGAGCGCGGGCAGATCCAGAAAAAGGTCAAGTACGTCTATCTCGCGGTTTTGATCCTCGTAGTCGACCAGATCACGAAATGGTACGTGATGGAGCACGTCATGCGCCCCCTCGCCCGCATGCAGGCCACTGAGGGGATGGGGTTTTTCGATTGGATGCTCTCCCCGCCGCCGGTTTTTTTCATGCGCGAGGCGTTGCAGGTCACGCCGTTTTTCAATTTCGTGCTGGTCTGGAATACGGGGATCAGTTTCGGGCTTCTGGGGAATTTCAGCGTCTACGGCTATATCATCCTGATCGTTATCTCGCTGATCATCATCGGGTTTTTCTGTCTGTGGGCGTACGAGGCGAAAACGCAAGAGTATATGATCCCTTACGCCATGGTGGTCGGCGGGGCGCTGGGCAACGTCATCGACCGGGTGCGGTTTCAGGCCGTCATCGACTTTCTGGACTTCCACGCGATGGGCACGCATTTCCCGGCCTTCAACGTCGCGGACATGGCGGTGGTTTCGGGGATCGGGCTGATCATCATCATCTCGCAGGTCAAGACGGTGAACCGCAAGAAAAGATGGCGGAAAGCCGCGCATGAGCGCCGCAACAAGAAGTACCGTTATGGCACCACTGGACGCAAATAAACGTATGTGTATACTGGCGGCCTCGGTTTGACAGATCACTACGCGATACGCTTGACGATGAGCACCATGACCCCTCTGCACAGATTCCTGTTTGGCTTTAAACCCCTCCTGCTGACCCTTTTGGCCGTTCTGCCGTTCCTGACCGCTTGCGGCGGGGCGGAGTCGGTCAGGGACAAGCTGGGACTGACGCGGGAGTCTCCCGACGAGTTCGCGGTCGTGCGGCGCGCGCCGCTTGAGATTCCGCCGGGGCTGACCGCCGCCTCGCTGCCGCCCCCGCGCCCCGGTGCGCAGCGTCCGCAGGAAGCTACCCCGTCTCAGGAAGCGCGTTCGGCGCTGGTCGGCAGTGAGAACACGATTTTTGCCGATGAGGCCAGCGAATCCGAAACCGTCCTGTTGCAAAAAGCCAACGTGGGCGAGGCCGACCCGGCCATTCGTAGAACCGTCGATCAGGAAACAGCGGAAATCAAGAAGCAGAAACAACCCGTTATCCAGAAACTCACCGGTATTGTAAAGGAACAGGAAAATACCACAGCCACGGTCGTGGACGCCAAGGCCGAGTATGATCGCCTCAAGAAGAATGCCGCGGAAGGCAAGCCCGCGACGGAAGGCGACACGCCTTTTATTGAAGATTAGTCGCGAACGCTGATCCGGCTTTTAGTTTTTTTATGACTGCTTTTTTACTGTTGGTTTTTTAAATCCGTTAAACAGAAGCGTGACCATGATTCGACTCCGCCCCGTTCTTCCTGTTTTTTTCCTGCTGCTTTTTTTATGTATGGCGATTTTATCGCCCGCGCAGGCGAAAGAGGCTGATGTTGCCACACCCGCGCTGCCCAAGGACAAGGTCTTCAACGCCCAGACTTTTATGCTGGATAACGGGTTGCAGGTCGTGGTGGTGGAGAACAGGAGCGTTCCGGTCGTTTCGCACATGGTGTGGTACCGGGTGGGCGCGGCGGACGAGGTTCCCGGCAAGTCTGGCATCGCGCATTTTCTCGAGCATCTGATGTTCAAGGGGCAATCGTATCCCGGGCTGGGCGAGATCGCGCCGGGGGAGTTCTCCAAGATCGTGCGGTCGCTGGGCGGCAACGACAACGCCTTCACGGCGCAGGATTACACGGCCTATTTCCAGACCATTTCCTCGGCGCACCTCGAAACCGTCATGAGGATGGAGGCCGGGCGGATGCGCGGGTTGCAGTTGCCGCGCGAGGCGGTGGATTCGGAGCGTAAGGTCATTCTTGAGGAGCGGCGGCAGCGCATCGACAACGATCCGCGCGCGCAGTTCGACGAGCAGCTGGGCGAGGCGCTGTTCCCCAATCATCCCTATGGCACGCCGGTCATCGGCTGGTTCCACGAGATGGAAAAGCTGAGCTGGGAGGACGCGACGGAATTCTATAACCGCTATTACGCGCCGAACAACGCGTTTCTGGTCGTCTCGGGCGATGTGAGCGTCGAGGAGGTGCGGGCGCTGGCGCAGAAGACCTACGGACTCATTCCGCGCGGGGAAGTGCCCCAGCGCGAGCGCACGGTCTCCCCGCCCTTTATCGCCTCCACGAGCGTGCGCATGACGCACCCGGTGGTTAAGGAGCCCGTGTTCGTGCGGGAATACCGCGTGCCGAGCGCACGGCAAAAGCCCAAGGACTCGCTGGCACTTCAGGTGCTTGAGGAAATCATGGATGGCGGATCGACCTCGCGGCTTTATAAATCACTGGTCGTTGAGAAAAAAATCGCCAGTTCAGTGAGTCTTTCGTATATCTCATTCGCTTGGGACGATGCGACGCTTGCCATCGGCGGAACCGCGATGGAGGGCTATACGCCGGAAGATTTGGAGAAGGCCATCGACGATCAGCTGCGGCTTTTGATCAAGGACGGAGTCGGCGAACAGGAGTTGAAGGACGCGATCCTGCGCTTGCAGGCGCAGGCCATTTATGCGCGGGACAGCGTGACGGGCCCGGCGATGGTGGTGGGGTATACGCTTGTGACCGGGTCGAGCCTTGACGACCTTGAGACGTGGCCGCAGCAGATCGAGGCCGTCACGGCCAAACAAGTGCAGGACGCGGCGGCGGCTTACCTCAACCCCGACGCGCGAACGCCCACGCCGTTCGTGAACGGCTATCTTTATCCGCCCCAGACAAAAGCCGAGGAGAAGGCGCCATGAGACAGACGTTCTTGCCTTTGCGCGTTATGCTCGTGCTGCTCGCTGCTATCGTCGCCGCCAGCGGCGCATACGCCCCGGCGCATGCCGAAGACGTTCAGACGGAGCGATTCATCGACATCAAGGAGGTTCGCAGCCCCGGCGGGATCGCCGCGTGGCTGGTTGAAGACCATACCGTTCCCGTGATCTCGATCGAGTTCGGCTTTCTGGACGCGGGCGGCAAGCAGGACCCTGAGGACAAGCAGGGTTTGGCGCAGCTGGCTTCGAATATGCTGGATGAAGGCGCGGGCGATCTGGACAGTCAAGCCTTTCAAGGCGCGATTGAAAACCTCTCTGTTCGCCTGCGGTTTAGCGCCGGGCGCGATCATTTTTCGGGAAGCTTTAAGACACTCTCCCGAAACAAGGCGCGGGCGTTTGAGCTTCTGAAACTGGCTCTGACACAGCCGCGCTTCGACGACGAGCCGTTGGGGCGCATGCGTGTCGCCAATCAGAGCCGGGTCAAAGGCTCGATGACGCAGCCGGACTGGATCGCCACGCGCATCCAGAACGACAGGATTTTCGAGGGGCATCCCTACGGCCGCAATAACGGCGGCACGCTCTCGAGCCTTGAGGCGATCAAGGCCGAGGATCTGCGTGGGTTCATGAAGCGGCTGGGGCGGAACAACGTGCGGGTCAGCGTCGCGGGCGACATCACGGCCGGGGAATTGGGCGCGGTGCTCGACTCGGTTTTCGGCGCCCTGCCCGAGGCCAGCATCCCCGAGGACAAGCCCATCAGCCTGAGCAATCCCGGAAAGACCTATCTTCACGTCAAGGACATCCCCCAGACCGTGATCGAAATGGTCCAGCCGGGGATTTCCCGCAAGGATCCGGACTATCACACGGCGCAGGTGATGAATTTCATTCTCGGCTCGTCGGGGTTCGGATCGCGGCTGACCGAGGAAGTGCGGGAGAAGCGCGGACTTACATACGGGATCTTCACCTATTTGATGGATTATGAGGACGTGCAGGCGTTCCACGTCTCGACCTCGACCGTCACGGAAAGCGTCGGCGAGGTGATCGGCCTGATCCGTGCGGAATGGAAAAAAATGGCCGAGACGGATATCAGCGAGAAGGAACTTTCGGACGCGAGAAGCTACCTGATCGGCTCGTTGCCCCTCTCGATGACCTCGACGGACAAGATTGCGGGGCTGATGCTGTCGTTGCAGATGGACGCGTTGCCGGTCGATTATCTGGATGAGCGGCAGAAAAAGATCGAACAGACCACTGTCGCGGACGTGCGGCGCGTCGCGCAAAAGCTTTTGAAGCCGGAGCTGTTCACCACCGTGCTGGTCGGCAAGAAGGAGAGCGCCCAAGACGCCACGCTGGTCGAGCGCCTGCCGAATGTGGAATAATCGGGCGATGAAGAATCACTCCGAGCGCCCGACGACAGACTCCCCGCCCTGCCCGCGCCGCTCGCTGGGGTCGTGGGCGGTTCTGGAGGGTCTGGCGCGGGAGGCGCAGGCGTTTTCGATCAAGGATGCGTTCGTCGGCGATTCCCGGCGGTTCAATAAGCTTCATACTGAGGCCTGCGGCATCCTTCTGGACATCTCCAAGCAGGCGGTGACGCCGGAGATTGTGACGCAGTTGACCCGGCTGGCGCGGGAGTGCGATCTGGAGGGCTGGCGGGCGCGGATGTTCGGCGGCGAGGCGATCAACTGCACCGAAGGGCGGGCCGTTTTGCACACCGCGCTGCGCGCACCGGAAGGCATTCCGGTCACGACGGGCGGCCGCGACATCTCCGCGCAGATTCATGAAACGCTGGGGCGGATGAAGGCGTTCAGCCGCACCATCCGGGCCGAGGGGCGTTTCCGGCATATCGTGAATATCGGGATCGGCGGATCGGACCTCGGGCCGCACATGGCGAACGAGGCGCTCAAGCCCTTCACCGCGCGCGAGATCGACGTGCATTACGTGTCGAACGTGGACGCGGCGCATCTGGGCGAGGCGCTGCGGGTTTGCGATCCGCAGGCGACGCTGTTCATCGTCACCTCCAAGACGTTCACCACGCAGGAAACAATGACGAACGCGCAGAGCGCGAAGGCGTGGCTGCAAGAAAACCTCAAGCGGGAAGATGTGCGCGAGCATTTCGTCGCCGTCACACAAAATATCGCAAAGGCCGAAGCGTTCGGGGTTTCGGGGGGGCGGATTTTCCCGATGTGGGATTGGGTCGGCGGGCGGTATTCGCTGTGGTCCGCCGTGGGGCTGACGCTCTGTCTGTCCTTAGGGTTTGCGCATTTCCGGTCCATGCTGGACGGGGCTCACGCGATGGATCGGCATTTCCTTGAAGCGCCGCTTGAGGAGAACCTTCCTGTTCTGCTCGCCCTCACGGGGGTTTGGAACCGAACGTTTCTGGGGCACAGCGTTCTGGCGCTCCTGCCCTACAGCCAGCTTTTGCACAAGTTTCCGTCCTTCGTGCAGCAACTCGACATGGAATCGAACGGCAAGAGCGTGGACCGGGACGGGCGCCAGGTTTCCTACCCCACCGGGCCGATCGTGTTCGGCGAGCCGGGCACCAACGGGCAACACGCGTTCTATCAGCTTTTGCATCAGGGAACGACGATCGTGCCGTGCGAGTTCATCGCCGTGGGCCAGTCGGAATACGATTTCGAGGGCCATCAGAGCAAGCTGTTGTCGAACGTCATCGGGCAATCCAAGGCCCTGATGGACGGGCAGGCGGATTCCGATCCGCAGAAGCGGTTCGAGGGGAACAGGCCCTCGACGACGCTCGCGCTCAAGCGGCTCGACCCGTTCACGCTGGGGGCGCTGATCGCCCTTTACGAGCACAAGATTTTCACGCAGGGCGTGATCTGGAATTTAAACAGTTTCGACCAGTGGGGCGTGGAGCTTGGCAAAACCATCGCCGGGCAGGTTTTGAAACATCTTGAACCCGGCGGCGCTCCGGGTCGTCTGAGTAGCGATGAGTCCGACTCCTCCACACTTGGGCTGATCGAGGCCCTCCGGGATAAGCCATGACGGGCGGCAAGAAGAAGAGCGGTATTCCCGATCCCGACTCGCTCGAAATCCTCGCGCAGCAGGATTTCAACGTCATGATCGACAAGCATCTGATGTTCGTACGCGGACAGAGGGGCGGCGCACGTGTTGTTTTAAAATACCGGAACCTTTCCTATCTCAATTTCCACAACGCCAATCTCTCGCAGGCGGATTTTACGGGCTCGCTGCTGATGGGGGCCGACCTGTCGTTCGGGATTTTCCGAAGCGCCTCGTTTTTCGCGTGCGACCTGCGCAACGCCGATATGAGCCGGGCGGATTTCTCGCGGGCGGATTTCCGGGGGGCCGTGCTTTCGGGGGCGGACCTGACCGGGGCGGACATGACGGGAACCGATCTGCGCGAGGGGAAGATCATGACCAGCGGCCCCTCGGGCGGGCTTGAGGATCGCAAGCGGCCCGGAGCGCCGAATAATTCCCGCACGATTTTCACGGGCGCGAAGATGATGCATTGCGACCTTTCGGGGTCGCTGGCCAAGGCCGCCGATTTCACCGAGGCGGACCTCAAGGATGCCGTGTTCCGCGAGGCGCAGATGACCGGAGTAATATTTAAGAACGCCAATCTGAGCGGCGGCGATTTCACGGGAGCCGATCTTTCGCATGCCGACATGCGCGGGTCGATCCGGCCCGGGCTCATCACGTTCGAGGCCGATCTGTTCGGGGTCAATACGCGCGGCTCGATGGCCGAGGGGGAGACGGGCGCGAAGCTCGACACCTCGCCGGACGCGCTGGAGGCGCTTTTGCGGGAGCATACGGCGTGGGTCTCCTCCGCCGGGAAGAAGGGGCAGCGTCTTGATCTGAGCGGCTTTGATCTGCGGGATGTGATTAACCTGCATCTCTACCCTCTTACCGCCATCAAGGCGGAAGGGGCGAATTTCGTGGGGCAGGAATTGCGGCGCGCCAATATGCAGAGCGGGCTTTTTGATCAATCCGATTTCCGGGACTGCGTGCTTGAGCAGGCCGATCTGCGCGGCGGCAGCCTCAAAAATTCCAAAATGACACGAAGCAATCTGCGCGGCGCCAATCTCAGCGCACTTTTTTTCAAGCGCGGGGGCGAGACGCGTATGAAGCGCTCGGATTTAAGCGGTTCTGTTCTGCGTTTCTCGGATTTGCGTGGAGCGAATTTGCAAGATGCCGTGATGATGGGTGTCGATCTGACCAGCGCCAACCTGTCAGGGGCCGACCTGCGCGGGGCGGATTTTACCGGCGCATCCATAAAAAATGCCAATTTTGACGGGTGTCTGCTGGATAAGGCGAAGATCGACTTCAGCGGGATGTGATGCCCTGCCCGTTTACTTATCCACCTTTCCCACAGAGGCTTTCCGGCGGTTTTACTGACAAACCCGCCTGTCCGCGCTAGATTCCGGCCATGCGTATCCGTTACCTGCCCGAGGACCTCATCAACCGCATCGCCGCCGGCGAGGTGGTCGAACGGCCTGCGGCGGCTGTTAAGGAGCTGGTTGAAAACTCCATCGACGCGGGCGCGACGCGCATTGAGGTGTTTATCAAGGGCGGCGGCAAGAGCGCGATCGTGATTTCCGACAATGGCGGCGGGATGGACCGGGCGGAGCTTATGGCGGCGCTGGATCGGCATGCGACATCGAAGCTGCCGGGCGACGATCTTTTGAATATTCTTCATCTCGGGTTTCGGGGGGAGGCGCTGGCCTCTATCGCGTCGGTCGCGCATGTCACCATTCAGAGCGCGCGGAACGGGGAAAGCTGGCAGATCGTTTGCGATTCCGGGCGCAAGGGAGAGGTTGAGCCCTGCGCGCTGGCTTCGGGCACGCGGATCGAGGTGCGCGATTTGTTTTATTCCACGCCCGCGCGGCTCAAATTCCAGAAAAGCGAACGCGCGGAGTTCATGGCGATCAAGGATACGGTCAGCCGCCTTGCGATGGCCTACCCCGCCATCGGGTTCACGCTGACGCATGACGAGGTTTCCGCGCTCAAGCTTCCGGCGGGGCAGAGTTTGCCCGAGCGGCTGGGCGCGATTTTGGGGCGCGATTTCGAGGACAACGCCATGCAGATCGAGGCGGAGCGCGAGGGCGTAAAGCTATCGGGTTATGCGGGCCTGCCGACCTATCACCGGGGGACGGCGCAGCATCAATATCTTTTCGTGAACGGGCGCAGCGTGCGGGACCGGATGCTGGGCGCGTGCGTCCGCGCGGCGTATGCCGATGTTCTGCACCGGGAGCGGCATCCAGTGGCCGCGCTTTTCCTGAGCTGCCCGCCCGAAGAGGTGGACGTGAACGTGCATCCGGCCAAGGCGGAGGTGCGGTTACGGGACGCGGGCCTTGTTCGGGGCCTCATGATCGGGGCGATGAAGCAGGCGATCCATGCGGGCGGGTTCGCGGCCTCCAGCACCGTGGCGCAGGGGGCGCTCTCGTCGTTCAGAGCGCCAATCGGCGCCGCGAGGGGCCCGGGCCTGCCGCTGTCGCGCGGCGAGCAGCGACACCTTGTGGGAGGTTTCTCTGCGCGGGGATACGGCAATCTGGCGGAGCGTGCGGAGACGGACGGGTTCGAGACCCTTCTCGAACCCTCGGCCCGAAGCGAAGCCGAGCAAGACGCTATGACGGATGCCGCTCACACTCTTGGCGCGGCGCGAGCGCAGATCCATGAGAATTACATCATCGCGCAAACGGCAGACGGGCTGGTCATCGTCGATCAGCATGCCGCGCATGAGCGGCTGGTTTATGAGCGGTTCAAAGCGCAGATGCAAGCGGAGGGGGTCGCGCGGCAGGGGCTGCTGACGCCGGAAATTGTCGAACTGTCCGCCGAGGAGGCCGATCTGGTTCTGGGGCAGCATGAGACTCTGGCGCGGCTGGGTCTTGAGATCGAGCCGTTCGGGGCCGGGGCTGTGGCCGTTCAGGCCCTTCCCGCCCTACTGGGCGGACGGGCGGACATCGCGCGGCTTGTGCGGGATATCGCGGACGAACTGGCCGAACAGGGCGTGACGCAGACGCTGGAGGAGCGGCTCAACCACATTCTCTCGACGATGGCCTGCCACGGGTCGGTGCGTTCGGGGCGGCGGATGAACGCGGACGAAATGAACGCACTTTTGAGGCAGATGGAGCAGACCCCCCTTTCCGGCCAGTGCAATCACGGGCGGCCGACTTTTATAGCTCTTTCGCTTAAGGATATTGAAAAACTCTTCGGACGATCTTAAAAAGCGTGTAAAGTTCGGTTTTTATGGATTAGGAGCGGTTTTATGACCCAAGATGAAGGCGTTGAGAAGATAATCGGCCTTTATGCCGCCCTGCTGATTTCTGTGGCCCTGATCCCTGTTCCGCATTTGGTCGTCAGCGTCATGAGCGGCTCATTTTTTGTCTGTTTGGTGCTTCTTGCCTACATGATCCGCATGGATAGCGACCGGACGGGCATGAAAGGCTCGCACGCACATTTTATCATCAGGACGTTCTGGGTTTCTGTTGTACTTTTCGCAGTCTGCATGGCCATAGCCGCTGGCGGAATGAGTCTTTTAATGCTTTCCGGGAGCATGCGCACGGGCGCTTTATCCTCTTGTTCCGGCGGGGAAATCGGCCCTTGCCTGCCGCTTTTTATCAGCCAGAACAGCCTGAGCTTTTCTGCGGCTTCTTTTGTTGCGCTTGGGCCTTCTATCCTGTACCTTTTGTTCCGGTTCGCGCGTGGTTTGATCCGAGCGCGGGGTGGGACGGGGCCTGTTGTGTAGTTTTACGCAAACATGACCTCCTAAAAAAACTTTACTTATGGCGGTGTTGGCATGAAAGACCGGGCTTTGTCCTTCTATACTGGCGTTTTCATGATTTCAGGGATGGTTATGGCCTTGCAGGTCATGCAGTCTCGAATTTTTTCTGTTACTTCCTGGTATCACCTCTCGTTTCTTGTTATCAGCGTGGCCATGTTCGGTCTGACGCTCGGTGCGCTCAAGATTTACCGGAGCAATGAAGAGGATTTCCGCAAAAATTATAACGTGATCGCCCGTAATCATATGGTTGCGTTCGCCTTTTTTATCCTAATTGGACTCTTCGCCCAGCTCTATATTCCTCTGGTTTCTCAGGATATTTTCAAGACGTTTGTTTATTTGCCTATCGTTGCGGCGGCCACCAGCGCGGCTTATTATCATGCGGGCGTTGTCATCACTACCGTCCTGACCCGCTCGCCCTACCCGATCGGTCGTGTTTACGGGGTTGATCTGCTGGGCGCGGGGCTTGGCTGTCTTGCTGTCCTTCTGGTGATGGAAACGATCGACTCTCCGACTGGTATTCTTTTGTTGTCGGCTATGGCCTTTATCGCCGCCCTGTGTTTTCCGGTTCCTGCGGATCATCCCGGTCGCAAGCGCCTTCTGGGCGGTAAGACGTTTGACGTTAAGAAACTCGCCGTTACCTTTTCGGTCATACTCGTTTGTGTCTCCGCGGCTAATCTGAGCGTGAAGAGGCCTTTTATCTATCCTTTAAACCTCAAAACTCTTACCGTTACGCAGGACGATGTTGATTTCGATGGCTGGAATTCCATTTCACGGGTTCTTGTTACCAAAGAGCATGAAGATATCCCGCCCTTCCTCTGGGGTCCCTCGCCCGTTCTGCCGAAAGATTACAAAGTTACGCGCAAGCAGCTTGTGATTGACGGGGATGCGGGTACGCCGATCACCAAGTTTGATGGTGATTTTTCGAAGCACAGCTATCTGGAATATGACGTCACCAACATCGCCTACACTGCGCCTGGCATTGAAAAGGCTGCGATTATCGGCGTTGGCGGCGGACGCGATTTGATGTCTGCGCGGTATTTCGGGGTCGATCAAATCTGGGCGATGGATGTTAATCCGATTCAGATCAAGCTGATAACGACCGAACCGGGGTTCGCCGACTATATCAATCTCAAAGACCTTCCGGGTGTTTCGGTTTTCAATCAGGAAGCACGCAGCTGGTTCCGCCAGAACCGCGAAAAGCTGGATCTGATTCAGATGAGCCTGATTGATACTTGGGCGGCCACAGGCGCGGGGGCGTTTGCGCTTTCGGAAAACGGTCTATACACAGTTGAGGCTTGGAGCATTTTTGTTAACAGCCTTAGTGAAACAGGGCTGTTTACAGTTAGCCGCTGGGCCGAGGACACGGAACATGAATTTACCCGCACGCTTTCGGTGGCCATGGGCAGTTTGTTTAATCTGGGTGTCACAGATCCTTCCAAGCACATAGCGATTTTCCATTCCGGACGGATTTCCACCATCATCGTCTCGCGCTCTCCGTTGACAACGGAGCAAATCGAGGCGATGCGCAAGACCGCTCAGGATAAGCAATTCGAAATCGTTATGTTGCCCGGTTACGCGGTTCCGGGTGATGTTCTGGGCGAAATCGCAAAAACGCGCAGCTTTGAGGAAATCAAACAGATCTCTGACCGCTTGCCCATGGATGTCACACCCTCCACCGACATGCGGCCATTCTTCTTTAATCAGGCCCGTATGTCGCGCCCCTTAGAAGTGATGAGCATGGCCCTGAACGTGGAAAGCCAGTACAACATGCTGTATGCCGGACAGGCCAAGGCCTTGTTCAACCTCTTGATCATTATCGCATTCTCGCTTCTGATGGTGATTTTTGTGATTATCGGCCCCCTGCTTAAGACCGTTCAGGACAAGGGCAGTCTCTTTATTAAAGCCGGCAGTCTTTATTTTGTGCTGATCGGGCTTGGTTTCATGTTGATCGAAATTTCTTTCCTTCAAGCTCTAGGCGTATTTCTGGGGCATCCGATCTATGGCCTTAGCATCGTTCTCTTCAGCCTGATCCTCTCGGCCGGTGTTGGAAGCCTGATTTCTGAGTATGTGCCGCTTAACAAACTCAGCCGTCAGGTCGCGTGGGCCTTCCTGACGTGTGCCTATGCGGTGTTCATTTCGCTCTCCATGCCCGGCATCTTCGACACTTATGCGGAGTCCGAACTTCTGACGCGTATTCTTGTCAGTATCGCCATGATCTTCCCCGCCGGGACTCTTATGGGGTTCGGCTTTCCTACCGGCCTGACGCTGACCGAAAAGTTCGATACGCGCGCTACGGCTTGGTTCTGGGGGATTAACGGCGCCGCCGGTATTCTCGGCAGCACAGTCGGGATCGCGCTGAACATGGGTATCGGCATTGACCGCACGATGATTATCGGCGGCGCGTGCTATGCCCTGCTTACGATTTGCTTCCTCGGTCTTCATGCGGCGGCCAAGAGAAAGGCTTTGGCCTAGGCTGGCCAGGCTTTTTGATTAAGCCCGCGCCAGAAAGGCGATGTATCTCTGGGCAGCAGCGAGATCTATTTCCATCTGTCTGCGCACCGTTTCGAGCATGGGATCGCGGCCATGGACATCCGCGTTATAGAGTCTTTCCTTATAGTCCTCTTCTACAAAGCGGGCAGAGACAATATCGTTCGCTCCGAAAGCCCCTTCTGTGAATGACAACGCCATGACGATCGATCCTGCGATCGCGGTCACCCATTGAAGGATTGTAAAGGTATCGTCGTCCAGCGCTTCAACCCGGTTTCGGACAGAATTTTTTACAGATTCAGGCTGTGCTACGGCCCTTAGCGCGGTTGTTACACTGAGCGGGTGGCCGAACGCTCCGGCGAACCATTCCGTGAAGCGGCTCCATTCCTTTTTCTGGAGATCGCGCAATTCTTCAGGATCAGGCGCAGGATAACAAATCAGATCGGTGTCCAGATATTTCAGAATGGCCTCGGTCATCGCCTTCCTGCCCGCGGCCACGCGATCAATGCGCGTATTCAGGATCTGCGTAAAGGGCATCGTGTCGGGTAAAATTTCATCGGTTTGCGCCGACCATTCGCGTACGATTTCGTCTGCGATAGAGCGGTTAGGAGCGCAGAGGACATTTCCCATCCGGGTTCGCACCGGACGACCGTCGAGAAATATGCCAAAACCGTCCTGAAGAGGGTCTGTGTGAACCAGATTGTAGAAACGCTTGCGAGTCATACCATACGCTCAGGAAAATGTTCGATCGCGCTAATCTATCCCTGCACGCAGGATTGCCACATCGCGGCAGGGGCCCTTGTAAGGTTCGATTTTACCCTTTACGGGCGTGACGATCAGCTCTCCAGCCTTGTTCACGGCATCGAACTCCATCGCCTCAGCGATTTCCTTGCCCTCTTTGGAAATCTGCTTATCGACGACAAATTTCACGTTGAAGTCATAGCGACAGATAAAGGCGCGCTCTTTTTCCTCGGTCTTTGTTTCGCTGTCCTTTTTTTCTTTTGTATCTTTATTGTCGGCGTCCTTTTGGTCGTCCGCCGCCTTTTTCTGTGGCACGGCGATGTCGAAGGCCAGCATTTCATGCAGGCTGTTCACGAGCGCTATCGGGCCCTTAGTGCCGATTACATGAGCGGGATCCAACTGGAGGCTGGTGATTTTTCCGGTTATTTTCACGATATCGCCCCCATAAGCAACGAGCAGGTCAGGGCTGAATATGCTTGCCGTTTCACCGCTGGTCAGCCTTCCGCCAAGCTTGACCTGTTGGCCCTCAAGAAGGGAGACGGACAGTTCGCCCTTGAGGGCTTCCTCCGGCAGACCCAGCGAGAGGTTTTCAATTTTTATATAATCGCTGATCTGTTCACTGAGTGTGGCTTTTATACGCAAATCGCCGACTTCGAGGGCGATCGTGCGGTTCCTGCCTATGTGGTATGTATATCCGCCGACCGCGCCGCTCACTTCCAGGTCCATGGACATTGTCCAGGGGTCCTCCTCCAGCATACCATTTGCGCGCACTATGGCCTTTTGTGTGCCTTTATCATGGTCGATAAACATCTTTTCGATCTTAAAGGCATTGCGGCCCAGAACGCCCTTACGGATATCAACATTTTCGAGATAGATCGACTTTATGCCCATGCGGCCCGATACAAATCCCCAGAAGGTGACGAACAGCCGGACTTTTTCCGCAGAGACCGTTAGATCCTGACTGGCCATGGTTTCCTTGATTTCCAGCTTTTCGAAGTCGGCTCCGACGGTTGGGAAGAAGCTGACCCGATTGAGTTTCATCACTCTTGTAGGCCGACCGGCCAGACTATCGCTGATGAGTTTTTCCAGCGATTGCTGCAGCATCTCCGAGTTGCCGCCCATATTGAAAAGGATCGTAACCATCACGGCAAAGAAGGCGGCGATGAAGAAGATCATCTTCAGGAATCCCATCAGGAATCTGCGTTCCTTTGCGGGCAATTTCGGATCGATTTCGGTCATAATCCTGTTTTCGTCAGTTCTTTGCGGTTGTTAAGGCCTGCTCTTAATTAGGCACATCTCGAAGCATCAGTCCATATGTTCGAAGGGGTTCTCTGTGTTGTTGGGATTGAAGCCCAGCGTTTTCCAGCTTTTGACGAGATCTGGCGTCAGCGGGGCCGTGATGTCCAGCATCCCCTTACGGATCGGGTGGGGCAGGATAATCCGGCGGGCGTGAAGGTGCATCCGTTTGGCCAGATTCAGGCGGCCCAGATCGGCCTCGGGCGGGATGTGCTCATAGTCCTTCTCATTTTCCGGTCGTCTGAGCTTATACTTCCCGTCGCCGATGATCGGGCTGCCCATCAGCTGGGCGTGGACGCGAATCTGATGCGTGCGGCCCGTGCGCGGCCAGAAGGCCACGAAGGCGGCCTGCTTTCCGGCGCTTTCCAGAACATAGAATTCGGTGACCGCCGACTTGCCCTTTTCGTCATCAACCAGCATTTTTTCTTTACTCCCCGCCAGCCCCTTCACGATCGCGGCTCGAACGGTTCCCTGAAGTAATTCAGGCGTTGGGGAGAGCAGCGTCCAGTAGATCTTGCGGACGTTGCGGCCCTTGAAGGATTCGCCGAGCTTGCGGGCGGCCTCGGCGGAGCGGGCCAGAAGGAGTACGCCACTTGTATCCTTATCCAAACGGTGGACGAGGCGCGGAACGACTCCTGCCCTGTTTTTCAGACCTTCGAGCATGCCGTCGATGTGGCGGCGGGTCTTGGTTCCCCCTTGCACGGCGAGGTCGGCAGGTTTGTTGAGCGCGATCACGTCGCCGTCATCGAAGATGACGAGGGAGCGAATAAAGTCGATATCGGCGGGGGAGAGCTTAAGCTTTTTCTCCTGCTGGTTTTTGGCGGCGATTTCCTTGGCGTCGGGCATGGGGATGCGGATATACTGCCCCGCCGCGAGACGCATATCGGGCTTGGCGCGCTTGCTGTCCACGCGGATCTGGCCCTTGCGCATGAGTTTCTGCGCGAGGCCGTAAGCGAGTTCGGGCACGTTGGCCTTGATCCAGCGGTCGAGGCGCTGGCCGTCTTGATCCTCGGTGACCTTGAAGTGGCGGATGTCTCTCATGGTTTTCCTTTATGCGGTCAGGGCGCGCATGACCGCGAGGCCAGCGAACAGGGCGAGGATGGACAGGATGACGCTGGCGAGCATATAGCCCATGGCGATCAGGGTTTCGTCGCGCTGCCAGAGCGTCGCGAAATCGAGGGAGAAGGTCGAGAAGGTCGTAAAGGCCCCCAGAAAGCCCGTGGTAAAAAAGGCTCTGGCCTCCTGCGAGACGGAGTCAATGTGCGCGAATTTGACGATTAGCAGACCCATGATGAAGGAGCCGAGGATGTTTACGATCAGCGTACCCCATGGGAAATTCACGCCCCAAAGCTGCGCCGAGGTCACGTTTACGCCGTGCCGGGCCAACGCGCCGATGGCGCCGCCCGAGGCTATGGCCGCTATTGTACTGAACATTCAAACCTCATAGACTGCCTGCGTTTTATAGACGATCGGCGGCTTCATGTTAAGCGGTTTAAACCCCACGCAAAAGGGAATTTTTCTTGCCGTAGGCGGGTTTAGCGCCTTTGCGGTGTCGGACGCCTGCGCCAAGTGGCTGTCGCCCGCCTATCCGGTCTTTACGATCGTCGGGTTTATCGCCCTGTTTTCCGTAATAACCGGGCTGATCGCCTCCCCCCTTCTGGGCGGGTTGGGGCCGACCCTGCGGACCCAGAAGCTGTGGGTTCATACCGGGCGGGGGGCGAGCAATATCCTGCTGTGCTATTTCGCGGTGCTGTCGTTCGCGCATATTCCGCTGGCGGATGTCTATACGATTTTATTCCTTGCGCCGTTTCTGGTCACGCTGCTGGCCGCGCCGATCTACGGGGAGACGGTGGACCGGGGCAACTGGGGGATCATCGCGCTGGGGTTTTCGGGGATCCTGATCGCCTATCCGCCGGGATTGGCCGAGGTCAGCCCCTGGATCTTCGCGCCGTTCGCGGCGACGATTTTCATCGCCTCGCTGGGGCTGCTGGCCCGCAAGCTGGGGCCGGACGAGACGGTGCTTTCGCTTTCGTTCTATCCGAGCCTGTTTTCGGTTCTGGCGTTCGTTCCGGTTTCTGTCTGGGGCGGGCATTGGCCCGCGATGGCGGATATTCCGGTGTTCATTCTGGGCGGCGTGATGATTACCGTGGGGCTGAGCGGTATCGCGGGGGCGTTCCGCATCGCGCCCTATGCGCTGGTTTCGCCGTTTAACTATCTGCAGATGATCTGGGCGCTCTTGCTGGGAGCCTTGATTTTCGACGAGATGCCGACGGTGAATATGCTGCTCGGTGCGGCGGTTATTATCGGGAGCGGGCTGGTGCTGGTGCGCAAAGTACGGAACGCCTAGCCTTCCTCTTCGGGCTCCTCGGCTTTTTTCTTGCGGCGATAGCGGGTTTTAAGTTCCACCACGCGCTGTTTGTATTTGGGGGTGTAGAGGTCCTTGGCCACGGCGCTGCGTTTTCTGCGGGTTTTGGTTTTCTTTTCGCGCGTCATACCTTGCCGCTCCGTTCATTGCGGAGCTTGCTCCAATAGTCCAGACGCTTTTTGATTTCGCGCTCGAAGCCGCGCTCGACGGGATGGTAAAATTCCGGGCGGGGCATGCCGTCGGGGAAATAATTCTGGCCGCTGAAGGATTCCGGCGCGTCGTGGTCGTATTCGTAGCCCGCGCCGTAGCCCTCGTTTTTCATCAGTTTCGTGGGCGCGTTCAGGATGTGCTTGGGCGGCATCAGGGAGCCGGTTTCCTTCGCGGATTTGACTGCGGCCTTATAGGCGGTGTAGGCGGCGTTCGATTTGGGGGCGGTCGCTAGAAACACCAGCGCCTGCGCGAGCGCCAGTTCGCCCTCGGGACTGCCCAGACGCTCGTACGCCTCCCACGCGGCGAGGGTCGTGGGCAGGGCTTGCGGTTCCGCCAGACCGATATCCTCCACGGCCATGCGGACCATGCGGCGGGCGATATAGCGCGGGTCTTCGCCCCCCGCCAGCATCCGCGCGAACCAGTAGAGGGCGGCGTCGGCGTCCGAGCCGCGGACTGTTTTATGCAGGGCGGAGATCAGATTGTAGTGCGCGTCATCGCCCTTGTCGTAGAGCGGCGCGCGGCGCTGGACGAGTTCCAGAAGGGCGGCGGAGTCGAGCGGCTTTTGGGCGCCTTTGGTCTGCGCGAGAATTTGCTCCGCCATCGAGAGGATGTAGCGCCCATCGCCGTCGGCCAGAGTCTTTAACAGATCGCGGGCCTCGGCGGTCAGGGGCAGTTTTTGGCCGGCCTCGGTTTCGGCGCGTTCGGTCAGGGATTCCAGAGCGGCGTCATCCAGACGTTTTAAGACAAAGACCTGCGCGCGGGAGAGAAGCGCGGCGTTAAGTTCGAAGGACGGGTTTTCGGTGGTCGCGCCGATCAGGGTGATCGTGCCGTCCTCCATCACCGGGAGGAAGGCGTCCTGCTGGGATTTATTAAAGCGGTGGATCTCGTCCACGAACAGCAGAGTCCCCTGCCCGTTCTGATGACGGATGCGGGCGGAATCGAAGACGCGGCGCAGGTCGGCCACGCCGCTGAAGATCGCCGAGATCTGCTCGAAATGCAAACCACTGTGGTTGGCCAAAATCCGGGCGAGCGTAGTCTTGCCGCAGCCGGGCGGCCCCCAGAGGGTCTATTGGCAATTCTAACTAATTGAAAATAAACCTATAAAATGGCTAAAAATATCCTGTGCAGAACTTGTGCAGGATATTTTTACATGGGGGGCATAAGAACAGCCCCTATAGCATGGAATAAAACAGACTATTACGGCTGATAATCAAGCTCGTGATTCGGTGATGGTTTATCTGTGTTGCTGGCGGCGGCACGATTAAACGCGCCGGACATTTTCGCGCTTTTGGGTGTGTCTTCGGGGTAAGGTTCGGCTTTAAATTCCGGCGGCACTTCCTCCCGGATTGTTGCCGCTTCTTCCCTGACTTTCTCACGCACATATTCGGTTGTTGTGAATTTCTCCGGCGGCTTGTTCTGGCTTACGCTATTGAACGCGCTTCGCAAGGGCGAAGATTCTTTGTCCAATTGCGGCGTGGGATGTGGTTGTTTCCTGTTTGCCAGCTCCCTTTCTATATGTTCCTGCAAACCGCGTGTTTTTTCTGATGCGGGGATGAACCAATCTTTGCGCTCCGGGCTTGGCGGTGGCATGGATTTTTCCGCACTGGTTCTTGGCGGGGCCGTAACGGGAATACTTTCTGGCCGTTGTACCGTTTCCTGTGTTTTTGATAGCGGGATAGCACCTTGTTTATTGATCGGTTCCGCTATGCGGATTGTTTCTTTCGATGGTCTGAATATCTCCGGTACGCCTTCACGTAATAATTCGGATTTCAGTTTCAGCTTTGTAGAAAATTCTAAATCGGTGATCGTTTTTGTCTTTGCGCTTTCCGTGAATTTTATGGCCGGATTTTCTGCCAGAGTCTTTTCTATCGAATCCACGAATGATTTATATTTGCGGTAATGTTCATGGCTTTCTTCCAGCATGGAAAGCCGGGTTTTCATGGTCTGGATTTGTTCGTGAATCCCTGTTCTAAAAGATCGCCCGTACCGGAAATTCTGCCGCACGATACGCGCTTGCGATTCCTGTTCTGACAGACGCAAGGATTCACGATTCAAGATACGGGTAAATAAAAGCTCTTTTGAAAACCGGACAATCTCGACAATGGATTTTTTAATAATGTTGGGAAGGCTGGTCTTTGCATAGATGTTTTCAAAGTGCCGGACTCGTTTATCCAGCCGCGTCATTTCCTGCTCGATGGTTTTAATTTGTTCGGCTAACGGCAAGGCGGGCCATTTGCTGCGCTCGGCGTTCACACGCTTGATTTCTTCTACCAGCTTGGCGCGGGTCTGGCCTTGGTCGATGGATTTATAATCAACGTCCCGTTTCTGGCTGGTGGTTTCTTTTTCTGCTACCGTTTCTTTGGCGGGCTTTGGTGCTGGCCCTTTATCGCCAGAATCGCCGCTGCCCTGCTTTCCGTCCTTATCGCCGGATTCGTCTTCATCCTCCTTTTTGTCATCTTCGTCATCGGCCTGTTTTTCTTTTGCGGCCTTTCCTTCCGGCCCGATATGGATTTGTGGAATACGGTCTATGCCCTGATCGTCCAACGTCCGGCGGTCGATTTTGGCATGGGGTAAGCCCGCTTGCTCCAAGGCATCATTGGCAAGCGTTTCCCAGAGCAACCGGATTAATTCGACTTCCTGCGGCCCTTGCTCCCGGTCGTCAAGGATGCGGGTTTTCTTGCCAAGCCCGTCTTTTGTGACCTCACGAGTCGTAAACAAAAGATGGGCGTGATGGTTGCGCGGGTCGTGACCATCCCCGGCAACGGGGCTATGCAGGGACGTATCAACGGCCACGTTGTAGCGTTCCACCAGCCACAGGGACATATCGCGGGCCAATGCTTCGCGGGCCGGGGCTGGCAATTCATGCGGCAGGGCCAGAATAATTTCCCGCGCCACGCGGGAATTTTTGCGGGTTTCTGCCGCTTCGACCGCGTTCCACAAAGCAACGCGGTCGCGGGTGTTTTCAGGGGCTTGCGGTGGTGTGAGGATGAATGAGGACACAACGCCTTTGCGATTGTGGTAGCGGTGCGTAAAGCCCCGCCGTTCATCATGCAGCACTGCCCCGGCGCGGTACGCGGCGGCGGCCACGGCGGAGTGGCCGTCAGAGCGTGAAAACACCCGCAATGAACAATGATAAATCGCCAAGGCTGCAAAGCCTTTCCCTCTATGGGCGATTTATTGTTGTTCAAAAGTGTTGTTGTTTCGCCCGGCTTCCAAAATTACCGGGCGGAATAACAACACAGGGGACAGCGGCAAGCTGGCCCCAAGGCCCGGCAGGGCCGCAAAAGCACTCCGGCGAAGCCGGGCAAACGCAGTTTGCGTAAGTGCGCTCTTAAGCCCTTACTTTCAGGATAGCCGATAAAATTTAAGGATTATTTTACGGAAATAGCTGAGCCGCTAAGCCCTTACTTTTACGGACTATAAGCTGATTCTTATGGTTGGCAATGGGCATGATTGCATGAATTTTCAATGAAATTACTTGCAGTATTGTCCGATTTTCGATAGTCTGGAAAGAGAGGAAAAATGCCATGAACGCCGTTGAGCAATTCAAAGACTATTTCCAGCCGGGGGCGGTTTACCGCCGCGCCGATCTCGAACAATGGTCAAATGCCGTTGACCGCCATTTGCGCCGGTTAACGGAAGACGGCGTTTTGGTGAAGCTGTCCGGCGGTCTGTATTACTGCCCGCAAATGACGGCTTTCGGGCCAGCCCCCGCCGATGATGAAATGCTGGTGCGGGCGTTCTTGAAAGATGATCGCTTTTTGCTGACTTCCCCCAATCTGTATAACGCCTTGGGGCTGGGTACGACCCAGCTTTATAACGAAACAGTTGTTTATAACCACAAGCGGCATGGCCGCTTCAAGCTGGGCGGGAGGACATTCCGCTTTGCCGTGAAGCCGTATTTCCCCCACAAGCCCACCCCGGAATTTCTGCTGGTCGATGTGGTCAATAACCTCGACCAGCTTGCAGAAGATCGGGAACAGGTCTTGGAACAGGTTAAAAACAAGGCTGTTTCGATGGATAAACGCGCCATGGCTAATGCTGTTCGCGAATATGGCGGGGCGCGGGCCAGGAAGTTCTTTGCCAAGTTCCTGATGGGCGATAGATTACAGTATGCCCACTGACGGATTCTTGCATAGCCATCCTGATTTCCCCGCCCTCATTCGCATTGTGGCGGGGGAAATGGATATTGCCCCGGCTCTGGTCGAAAAAGACTATTGGATTATGCACTGCCTTTACGGGCTGCAAAAACTTGGGCTACGGTTTGAGTTGAAGGGTGGAACGTCTCTTTCCAAAGGCTTCGGGCTGATACACCGTTTTTCCGAAGATATAGACATTCGGATTGAACCGCCCGCCGGGATGGAGATAAAAACGGGCCGCAATCACGACAAACCGGAACATTGCGAAGGCCGGAAAAGATTTTATGACTGGCTGGCCGGAACCATTAGTATTGATGGCATCCATGATGTTCAGCGCGACACAGCGTTTGATGATGCAAAATATCGAAGCGGTGGAATCCGGCTCTATTATCAAATCATCGGTGAAAAGATTGAGGGACTGAAAGACGGGATTTTATTGGAAGTCGGGTTTGACGAGATAACGCCAAACTTCCCCCGCACCATCAGTTCATGGGCCTATGATTACGCGGTCGGCAAAGTGCCTATCACAGATAACCGCGCCGTGGATGTTTCCTGCTATCATCCCGGCTATACGCTGGTTGAAAAACTGCAAACCATATCTACCAAATACCGCCAGCAGCAGGAAACAGAAAAGTTTCCCGTTAATTTCATGCGACATTATTATGATGTTTATTGTTTGTTACAGGATGCGGAAACGGTCAAATTTATCGGTACGCCGGAATATCTGGCGCATAAAGAAAAAAGATTTCGCGCTGCGGATAATCCGGTGATCGCTGAAAATGAAGCGTTCTTATTGACGGATAAAGAAACGCGGGATTTGTATAAGTCGGCTTATGAATCCACCCACACCCTTTATTATCGGTCGCAGCCAGATTTCAATGAGATTTTACAAAAAATTAGCGATTTCAAAGAACGGCTTTAAGTTTCCCTTAAGATAACCCTGCATTACTCCGCTTATCCGCATTCAAATAGAGCGAGAACCGGAGATAAAAATGCAGGGATTTATAAATCTGGCCCCAGTGGGGGCGCTAGAAGGGCTGAAAAGATTCACACTTACTTTCTCGCGAGAGTCTTGTTTCATAGCTGTAATAAGACCGCACTTTTCTTTCCGATGGTCATTGATAGATCAAGTTTATCGAACCTTCTTTTATAAGGGGGAATCATGAAAAAATTAATGCAAACCGCCCAAAGTTTTTACAAAGCAATAAAAGAGGACTTCACATTCTATTGCTTGATGATCGCTATATGTGTGCCATTATACATTTTATTGGATTGGCTGGAAAGTTCATACCCTACTAATTAGTAGTGATATTATTATACATTATTGGGACTCTAACCGTGTTGGATGAAAGAGATATAGACCCAGCTTCAATAAGAGGAATTAAGTATGCGGCTGCTGCTGGTTGAAGACGATTTAATGATTGGCGAAGACTTGCAAAAGGCGCTACGCAAGGAAAGTTTCGTCGTCAACTGGGTGCAAGATGGCGAAAGCGCGGACATAACCCTGCAAAACGAAAGTTACGATCTTGTTATTTTAGACCTCGGCTTGCCCGGTAAGTCCGGCATTCATGTTCTCGATACGCTCAGGAAAGGCGGAAACGATACGCCCGTCTTGATCTTGACCGCGCGCGACGCGATTTCAGACAAGATAAAAGGATTTGATACGGGCGCGGACGATTATCTTTTAAAGCCTTTCGCGCTTGAGGAATTGGAGGCCCGCATTCGCAGCCTGTTACGCCGCAGCATGGGACAGGCTGGGAATGAAAACGGATTGCTCCGCCACGGAAGAATCACGCTCAATCCGAAAACGCGCGAGGTCTTTTTTGACGATAAAATTGTTTCCCTTTCCGCCAAGGAATTTCTGCTTATCCATGCGCTGCTGAAAACGCCTAATGCGGTTCTATCAAAGACGCAGCTTGAGGAAAGCCTTTACGGATGGAATGAGGAAGTCGCCAGCAACGCCGTTGAGGTGCATATCCATCAAATCCGCAAAAAACTGGATAGCGGCGTTATCAAGAATATCCGCAATGTCGGTTACACGTTAGGCGATCCGCTATGATTTCAATTCGCAGGAAACTTTTAAGATCAATTCTTCTCGTCATTTTTACAGTGACGGTTTTGCTTGCGCTCATAACGTACTTTACCGTGCGCGAAGAAATGGACGAATTTTACGACGAAAACCTGAAGCAGGTCGCCTATACGATTTTAGCTACCGGGCCGACCGGCAAAGTTGCGCTTACATCAAATCTTGAAAGCCACAAATTGCGGGGCGAGGAAAAATATCTGCGGCAAGTATGGATTAACGGCGCGCTTGCCTATTCATCCCACCCGCATATTGAGTTCCCGCTGCAAGACCATGACGGAAAAGGCCGGGCGCAATTTAGGGATAGCCGCTGGCGTTTTTATCGGCAATCGAACGGCGACACAATCGTCCAACTTGCACAGGATTTGAAAGAGCGCCATAGCGTTGTCGTGGAGATTTACGGCTTTCTGCTTATTCCTATCGTTATTCAGTTTCCTATTCTGGCCGGGTTGATCTGGCTTATGATCGGGCGCGGCCTGAAACCCTTGGCGGATATTTCCAGCCTTATCAAAAACAGAAACCCGTCATTTTTGGAGCCGTTGCCGAGCGAAAAAGTGCCGTTTGAAATCAGTGCGCTTGTTCATGCGTTGAATGACCTTCTTTTCCGGTTGCGCGCGGCATTGGAGGCGCAAAGGCGATTTACGGCGGACGCAGCCCATGAATTGCGGACGCCTTTAACCGCCGTGCGATTGCAGCTTGATATTTTGAAGCGCGCCCATGATGAAGACGAAAGAGCCACCGCCCTGCAAACGCTGGAAAAAGGCGTCTTGCGGAGCGCACGCCTTGCCCACCAGTTGCTTGAATTGGCGCGGCAGGAACCCGAAAACGCGGAAATCCCCTTTGCGCGGCTCAATCTGGCGCATGTCGTAGAGGAAGCAATTGAACAAGCCTTGCCGATAGCACAGGCAAAAAATATCACGCTTGATTCCGAGATCGCGGGCGGGCTTTTCCTTTCGGGCAACGCACATAAACTCGCGGTAATGACTGCAAACCTTATCAATAATGCCGTGACCTACACGAAAGAAAACGGCCATATCGAGGTCAAGCTATACCGGGATGAAACGCAAATTGTTCTGGACGTTGCCGACGATGGAATCGGGATAAGCGAGAAAGACCGCGAACGGATTTTTGACCGTTTCTATCGCGTTACCGGAACGGGTACTATCGGTTCCGGCCTCGGCCTTTCGATTGTCCGCAATGTCGTTGATCTGCACAAGGCGGATATTCAAATATCCGGCGGCATTGGCGGCAGGGGAACGACCTTTCAGGTGCGTTTTCCGGGCGTGGCCTGAACCCCTTAAAGCCCTAGAAATCAGGGCTTTTTTGTCTTTTTTCGCTCTGCAAAAATCCCCTTAAGTCTGCCTTAAGTTTCGCTTTGTTTATTGGCCCTCCCAAGACGAAGGAAAGGGCCAAGACTAAATGATTACCGTAGTTGTTCCCGTACTGAATGAGGAAGAAAATATAGCCGCGCTGCTCGATGAAATTGTCCGCGCGGCGGAATCCGCGCCTATCAGTGAAATTATTTATGTCGATGATGGCAGCACGGACGGAACCTATGAAATCCTGCGTTCTCTGAAACAAAAATATTCCGCCTTGCGCGTTCTGCGCCATAACAACCGCTGCGGACAATCCGCAGGATTGTGGACGGGCGTACAGGCCGCGGGCAATGACCTGATAGCCACGCTTGACGGTGATGGCCAGAACGACCCCGCCGATATAGCGCGCCTTTATGATCTCTATGAACGCCACAAAAACGTGCGCGAAAAACTGATGATCGTAGGCGAACGCAAAAAGCGCAATGACAGTCTTTCGCGCCGCCTTGCCTCGCGCTTTGCAAACCGCCTGCGCTCCGCTTTGCTCAAGGATATGACGAAAGATACGGGCTGCTCTTTAAAGATGTTCCGCCGCAAGGATTATATCACCTTGCCTTACTTCGATCACATGCACCGTTTCCTGCCCGCGCTGATGATACGCAACGGCGTCCATTTGATTCATGTCGATGTTTCGCACCGCCCGCGGCAACACGGCGTTTCCAAGTATGGCAATTTCAGCCGCGCCCTTGTCGGCGTGACCGATTTGTTAGGCGTCCGGTGGCTTCAAACGCGCCCCTATGCCTTTCCCAAAATAACCGAAGACCTCAACTAAGGATTAAAAAATGACTGCATATCTCACCCCTGAAACCATGTGGATTATAATAGGCTTTCTTGGTCAAGCCATGTTCTCCATGCGCTTTATCGTGCAATGGATCGCCTCTGAAAAAGCCGGGAATAGCATTATCCCGCACACATTCTGGTATTTCAGCATCGGCGGCGGGCTTGCCTTGTGCGCGTATGCGATTTACCGGCAAGACCCGGTTTTCATTCTCGGCCAAAGCACCGGCCTTTTTATCTATGCGCGCAATCTTTACCTCATTCGGCGCAAGGAATCGCAAACCGCTGTCGCTCAATAAGTACAAGGAATTTACCTAGTGAATTTTTCCACCATAGCCAAAAATCTGTGGCTCCCTTTCGTTATCTTCGCCTTATTCTTGACCGCCATAGCGTTCCGGCCTTTGCTGCCGATTGATGAAACGCGCTATATGACGGTCGCATGGGAAATGTTTTTGCGCCAAGGCTGGCTCCAGCCGTTGACGGTGAATTTTGAGCCGTACCACCACAAGCCGCCGCTGCTATTCTGGCTGATAAATCTTTCATGGTCGGTGTTCGGGATAAGCCGGTGGGCGGGCCTTATTCCTATTGTGCTGTTCTCGATGGCCTGCGTCTATCTGACGGGCTTTCTCGCCGCGCGTCTTTTCCCTGAAATCCAAGACCGCCAGCGCGTCCGGCTTATCATGGCGGGCGGCATTCCGTTTATGATCTATGGCACGCTGGTCATGTTTGATTTCATGCTGTGCGCCTTCGTGCTTCTTTCCCTGATTTGCCTTTACTATTTCCGGCAGGAACGCCGCTTGCGCTATGCGCTGCTCATGGGCCTGTGCCTTGGCATGGGCGTTTTGACCAAAGGCCCGGTGGCGTATCTCTATGTCTTTCCGGTCGCGCTTCTGGCCCCGTTCTGGATGAAAGAATTTTCCCGGCCCGCGCAATGGTACGGCGGCATATTGGCCGCGCTTGCCGTTTCCGTGCTGCCGGTTTTGTTCTGGCTGATTCCCGTTCTGAAAGCGGCGGATAGCGACTTTGCGTTCTGGCTGGTCTGGAATCAGACCGCCGGGCGGATAACGGGCAATTTCAACGCCTCGCATGTGCGCCCGTTCTGGTTTTACTTGCCGCTAATCCCGGTCATTTTCATGCCGTGGCTTTTCTTTCCGTCATTCTGGCGCGGCCTATCCCATGCCAAGGCGGGGCTGAAATTGCATGAGGGTTTGCGCTTTCTGGCTTTCTGGCTCGTGCCGGTCGTGATCGCCTTTTCCTTCATAAGCGGAAAGCAGCCGCACTATCTCGTCCCGTTGGTGCCAGGCGTCGCCATGCTTGCGGCGTATTGCCTTCAAAGGCTTGAAACGCGAACGCTGGTCAAGGCTTTCGCCGCTGTGCTGGTGCTTTTCATCGGCGGGCAGATGATCGCCTCGCAAACCTTTTTCAAGCGGTACACGCTTGAGCATGTCGCGGAAATCGTGAAAACGCAGCCGACCCGCGATCTAGCCTTTGTCCGCAATTATCACGGCGAATTAGGCTTTATGGCGCGCCATGAAACGCCGGTCGATAGCTTGCAGCCCGATCAACTTGAGGCGTGGTTTGAAGCGCACCCGGACGGGTGGGCGGTCGTGCGTTTCAAGGACGACCAGCCGGAAATAAAAAACCTCAAGATGATTTTCGCCCACCGTTACCGCGGTAAAAATCTCGGAGTGTTCGAGAAATGAAATGGCTTTACGACAAAAAACGGTTCCTGATTTTCAGGGACTTTAAAATCTGTCTTGCCCTTATTGTTTCGTCCGCCGTGCTGTTTTCGATCTTGGCCGCCCTCGATGTGCGCGGCGCGCTGCATGGGTTTGACGTTGCGATCTTGACCAGCTTGGCGGACGGACGAAATGGTGAAATCAAGGTCGCCAGATACAGCGAAACCATGCGCGATATAACCAGCCTTGGTGGAACAACGCTTATAATATTCGCAACGACCGCGACCGTTCTATGGTTTTTTCAGCTAGGGCAGAAGGGCAAGGCGGCATTAATGGCCTTGACGGTTATAACAAGCTCGGCCCTGAATAATACGCTTAAGCAGTTTTTCGATTTGCCTCGGCCAGATATTTTCCCGCATGGGACGCTTGTCAGTTCCATGACGTTCCCAAGTGGTCACACATTCACTGGCGCGGTCACTTACTTGACCATTGCCTTTCTGATTTATCAGCTTGAAATTAAACCGCAGCTAAAAATATTTGCTTTCTGTACTGCTATTTTCGTCAGTTTTTGGATAGGAATCAGTCGCCTTTATTTGGGCGTCCATTGGCCGAGCGATGTAATCGCCAGTTGGATTTTAGCCCTCGGATGGTGCGCTTTGTGCTGGATGATCTGGATTATATGGCAGACAGATGAGCAAATAGATTGAATTAAGACCGCGGAAAATCGAACTCGATCTCCCTTTTTCCGGCCTGTGGTTTCAGATTCTATCCGATTGAAGTCGCGCCAGCGGCGCATCGGATGGATGGCTGGGGCGGGATGGCTGGTACAGCGGGCCGCTGTACCGTTCGCGCCACCCCTTAAATAATGACTGTTACTTTTTGCCTTTGGGATTCTTGCGCCGTTCGGGGCCGGGGCGGGCCGCCCCAGCTTTTCCGCTCTGGCTGTTATCCGGTTTGCTATCGTCTTCGGGTAAGGATTCCCAGCTTCCCATACCATGCAACACGCGGTCTGCATGTTTAACGGTATTCACATGGCCGTAATGCTGTTCAATCATTTCAACAGACGTTCCCATTTGCTGCGCCAAGAAATAAACGTCAACGCCTTCACCTAAACGGAATGTCGCGTAAGTATGACGGAAACAATAAGTCGAGCGCGGAATCCCTGACGGGCCTTCGCGCAGTTTTGCTTCTGTCAAAAGTTGCGTTACAAGTTCGGCATAAAGGGACTTGGTTGCTTTTCCAACTTTCGTTGTAAATACCGGATCGTCCGGCCCGGTGGATTTGGACATGGCTTTCACCCGGTCGAGATATTCCCCGACACTGGGCGGAGCCACAAGCTGCCTTGATTTGCCCTTACCGCGTACAGACAGGATAATAAGATCGCGCCCGTCCTTGTCTTTCCCTCTGGAAATATCCCGCCAGCGCAAGTTTTTGGCTTCCGGCGGGCGCATCCCTGTATTGCACATGATAAGCACGAAATTATAGGTCATGGTGCGATACCAGATGCTTGAATCCTTGGTCGCAGCCTTAACCCATGCGCGGCCCCGCGTGTGCAAGGCCCGGTATTCCTCAATAGAAAACGCATCCCGGCGCATCAGCTTGAATTGCGGCCTTCCTTCAAACCGCTTGTCTGCCGTGATGTAGCGTTTCTTGATCGCAAAATCCATGATGGCCCGGAAAATCATCATTTCAAATTTTACCGTGGCATCACTGACCTGCTCACGAAATTGACCCCTCCCATGTTCGCGCCGCCATGCGGGATAATTGGCCCATCGGTCTTGACCGATCATGCTGATTTGGATGTTTCCTACATAGGGGTCTAAATGATTATTGACGGAAGATTTTAGCTTTCTGACGCGCTCATGCCCGATCTCACCCATCTTTGCGCGTAGGTTTTGGGATTCAATGTATTCCTTGGATACATCACTAAAGGGCTTATCGAATATCGGGACTTCGTGCTTTATCCGAAACCTGACATCTGCATCATAATCATAGGCGCGGTCGCGGGCTTCGTTGATATTGGAAGTCTTGAGGGAAATAGTCTTATAGCGGTCTGCCTTGGGAAGTTTGATGCGGCAATAGAAATTCTTATGCTCCACATCACCCCGGCGGAAGATAATCAGGCCGGGTTTCAGTTCCTCTTTGTCGATGATAAAGGCCATGCCCCTTGTCCTTTTTGTGCAGATTCCGTGCAGCTTTCAGCCGTAAGTCCTTGATCTGTCGTGGCTGTGCATACTATGTGCAGACCATTATATAATAAAATAGTAAATAAAAACAGAAAGATAGAATAACTCTGTCATCCCAGAGGATCATGGAGGCCAGAACACCGGATTCGTCCATTTTACGCAGCGGGCCGCCGGGGCCGAGCAGATGATCCTGCCCTACCACCGCGCCGAGCTCGCCGGGGCGCAGGCGGTCGGCCAGCGGGCGGGGGCCGCTCTTCTCCGCCGTTTTGTCGCTGTTTTTGGCAAATAGATCCGTCATTTCCTTGACCTTCGGCGCTGAATATGAAATATAGCGCTTTTATTGCTGTCCTGTTAAGGTCAAAACCATGGAAACGCAGCGCCTGGACTACACACAAGAAGTCGCGGCGGCAACGGAAGCGGTCTATCAAACCCTGTCCCGCCACTATGCGATGGACCACTGGAAGTCGCTGGCCCCGTATGTCTACGAAATCAACCGCCTGAAAAAAGAGAAGAACGCCGTTATTCTGGCGCATAACTACATGACGCCGGATATTTTCTTCGGCGTGGGCGATATCGTGGGCGACTCGCTCAAGCTGGCGCAGGAAGCGGCCAAGACGGACGCCGACATGATCATCCAGTGCGGGGTGCATTTCATGGCGGAGACGTCGAAGATTCTCTGCCCCGAGAAAAAGGTCATCATTCCCGACGTGCTCGCCGGATGCTCGCTTTCGGAATCCATCACGGGCGCGGACGTGCGGGCGCTGAAGGAAAAATATCCGGGTATTCCGGTCGTGACGTATGTGAACACGTCGGCGGATGTGAAGGCGGAGTCGGATGTGTGCTGCACCTCCTCCAACGCGCTCAAGATCGTCAACGCGCTGGGCAAGCTGGGGCATGACACGGTGATCATGACGCCGGACAAGTTTCTGGCGCAGAACGTGGCGGCGCAGACAGACGTGAAGATCATCTACTGGGAAGGCACCTGCATGGTGCATGAGCGTTTCACGCCGCAGGATATCAAGGATATGCGTCAGAAGTACGATAATATCGTCGTGCTGGCGCACCCGGAGTGCCCGCCGGACGTGATCGCGGTTTCGGATTATTCGGGATCCACCGCGCAGATGGACGTGTTCATCAAGGAGAAGCAGCCCGGGCGCGCGATGCTGATGACCGAATGTTCGATGAGTGACAATATCGCCGCCGCGAACCCGAAGGTCGAGATGATCGGCACCTGTCAGATGTGCCCGCATATGAAGCGGATCACGCTGCCGAAAATCCTCAAGGCGCTGCAGACCGAGGGGCCGGAAGTGACGATCGACCCGGAGATTTCCGCGCGGGCCAAGAAATCGGTCCTGCGGATGCTGGAGCTGAGCTAGGCTTTTCCGCCTCTCATAAGCTTTTGTTTTCTTTCATCTTTATGATAGAACATCCTTGGACCGAACAAGGATGACGCCTCATGGATCTTTCCCCCCTTCTCGTTGAACAGGCCGTGCGCGCCGCTCTGGCCGAAGATCTGGGCCACGGGCACGATATCACCACGCGGGCGGTCGTCGCGCCGGGTACGCGGGCGCGGTGCGTTCTGCGGGCGCGGAAGGCGGGTATTCTGGCGGGGATGGGGCCTGCGGTTCTGGCCTTTGCGCTGTGTACCCCGGACGTGCAGATCGACCTCAACGTGCAGGACGGGGCGATGCTCAAGCCCGGCGACACGATCGCCGCGATCGCGGGCGAGGCCTCGGGGATTCTTACGGCCGAGCGGACGGCGCTCAATTTCGTTATGCATCTTTCGGGTATCGCCACGCTGACGCACAGATATGTCGAGGCGGTGCGGGCGACGAACGCGAAGATCTGCGATACGCGCAAGACGCTGCCGGGGCTGCGGGGGTTGCAGAAATACGCGGTGCGGACGGGCGGCGGAACGAACCACCGGTTCGGGCTGGACGACGCGATTTTGATCAAGGACAACCATATCGCCATGGCGGGCGGCGTGGAAACAGCTCTGCGGCTGGCGCGGAAAAATTCCGGACATATGGTGCGGGTGGAGATCGAGGTGGATACGCTGGCGCAGCTCGACGCGGTGCTGGCCTATCACGCGCAGCATGGCGGGGCGGACGTGGTGATGCTTGATAATTTCGCCCTGCCCGACCTTAAGACCGCCGTGGGCAAGGTGAACGGGCGGATCGTGACCGAGGCGTCGGGCGGCGTGAACCTTGAAACGGTGGCGGCCATCGCGGCGACGGGGGTGGATTATATCTCCGTCGGGGCGCTGACGCATTCCGCGCCCGCGCTCGATCTGGGTCTGGATTTTGAGGATCTTTAGGATTTCTTGCGGAAGCAAGCCGGGATACTGACGCACAGACCGCCCAGAAGCCCCAGCAGCATATCGCCCATCGTGTCGGTTATACTGACTTGCGCCTTGCGCCCGAAATAATTGTCGGCGATCCATTCCGCAAATTCCCAGACTACAGTCGCGGTCGCCGTCAGGGCCATCAACAGCACGAACAGCGAGAAGCGGGTATGAATTCCCAAGAATTTTTCCGCATGTGTGGCGCGGCTTGCGGCATAAAAGAAGTAACAGATTACGACCCCGCCCAGAAAGTGCATCGGAATATCCAGCGGGGGGTAGAGTTCGTAAGCGTCGAAGCCTTCAGATGCGATCATGTGCACGATAAAGACGGTGAGCGGCGCCCATGCCGCGCGGCGCAAAGTCGATTCCGAGAATTCAATAAACTCCCTCATAAAATCCCCGCCTGGCGGAGTTCCTCCTCCAGTTCGGGGGAGAGTTCGGTGTCGTCCTGTCCGGTGTAGATTCCCTTATCGGGCGGCGCGTCGGCGGGCTTGAGGTAGCGCCAGCCCTGAAACGGGCGTTTGGGCGCGGCGACTGTCTCCATCATCCGCGCCTCTTGCACGATCATGCACATCGTGCCCTTGTGCGCGGTTTCGACGGTTTCAAAGCCGAGGATGCGGTGGCGGCAGCGTATGCGGTTTTTGATCACGCGGTAGAGGGAGCCGCCGGATTCCAAGATTTCATCGCCCCGGCTGGGTTTGTGGCGTGTCCAGCACGGGGTGGCGGGCACGCCGTGATAATCGAAGATTTCCGTCTGCTGCCAGTCGTAATAATCCTTGAGGTCCTCGACCCCGACGACGAGCTTGATGATGTGGATGGACGCCATGGGCGAAGTCTAGAGCGGTTCAGCGTTCCGGGCAATGGGGCGGGACGCCGTTGCGTTTATATTCGGCGATCTGCTCCTCGGTGCAGCCGTGATTGCGCTGGTAGCGTTCGATCCGCTCCTCTTCTGCGGGCGGTTTGGAATCGGGCTCGCTCATGCCGATGGCGAACAGGGCCGTGAGGCCGGCGGCTTTGAGGAATCCGTTGATCCGTTGTTTGGTTCCGTAGTTCATCGTGCGTTCTCCTTGCGGGCGGAAGTCATAAAGACAAACCGGGGAAAAGTCCATATAATCTTATGGTTAAGGGTCAAGAGAGGACGATGGCGCGGATCACGGTGAAGCTGACGCCCGGGGCGAAAACGAACGCGGTCGCGGGTTGGGAAACCGACGCGGCGGGGGAGCGGTTTTTGCGAGTGTCCGTTACGGCCGCGCCGGAAAAGGGCAAGGCGAACGCGGCGCTGATCAAGCTTTTGTCCAAGCACTGGGGCGTTCCGAAAAGCGCGATCGAGATCGTGCGCGGGGAGACGAGCCGGGTGAAGGTGATCGAGGTTGAGGGTGTTGATCTCGCAACATAACGGTTTTTTAGACTTCGCGCCCGCTGGCTCCGTGGACCCCGGCCTTCGCCGGGGTGACGGCAGCGAAACTTAAAGCCTCTCGACCATCATTTTCTTGATTTCGGCGATGGCCTTGGCGGGGTTGAGGCCCTTGGGGCACGTATTCGTGCAGTTCATGATCGTGTGGCAGCGGTAGAGGCGGAAGGGGTCTTCCAACGCATCCAGACGCTCCCCGGTCGCCTCGTCGCGGCTGTCCACGATCCAGCGATAGGCTTGCAGCAACACGGCGGGGCCGAGGAAGCGGTCGCCGTTCCACCAGTAGGACGGGCACGAGGTGGAGCAGCAGAAGCACAGGATGCATCCGGCGGGGCCGTGGCCGTCCGCGCCGTTGAGTTTATCCGAGTCCTCCTGCGTCTGCAGGCGTTCGCGGTTGGGCGCGCGCGAGTCGGTCTTGAGCCACGGTTCGATGGCGGTATATTGCGCGTAGACGTGGTTGAGGTCGGGCACGAGGTCTTTTACCACGGGCATATGCGGCAAGGGGGTGATTTTCACGTCGCCCTTGCAGTCGGCGATGGATTTCGTGCAAGCCAGCGTGTTGGTGCCGTCGATGTTCATGGCGCAGGAGCCGCAGATCCCCTCGCGGCAGGAGCGGCGCAGGGTCAGGGTCGAATCCACCTCGTTCTTGATATAGAGCAGCGCGTCCAGAACCATCGGGCCGCACTGGTCGAGGTCGATGGTGATATTGTCCATGCGGGGGTTTTTGGCCTCACCCTTTTCGTTCAGGTCTTCGGGGTCCCAACGGTAGACGCTGAAGGTTCTGGCCCGTTTCGCGCCCTTGGCGGCGTCGATGGTTTTGCCCTTCTGGATCACGGAGTTCTTCGGAAGTGTAAATTCGGCCATGGGAAATGTGCCCCGGAAAAAGTTCTTACTCCCCTGAAATTAGTCCCTATGGCGCGAAAAGTGAAGCCCCGGCGGCGGGAAAATCGTCGTTTTGACGTTTGTTTGCGGTTTCTGGTATAAAGCTGTGAAATATTCTTTCAAGAGGACGGGTTTCATGGACAGTTCGGGCGGGGTTTCCCAAGGGTTTGCAGAGAATGCCGGAGCGCAGGGCGGCGCAGGGCCGGACGCTACCGCCTTGCGGGAGGCGCTTTCGGCCCCGCTCGGCGTGATGCTGGCCAAGATGGGCGCGATCAGCCCGGAACAGCAGGAGCAGAGCGCGGAGAAGCAGGCCCTTATGGTGGCGGTGCGCAACGCGCTGGAGATGAACACACTCGCGCCCGAAGATCTGCCGCAGTTCAAGGGGGAGATCGACTTTCTGGCGCTGGCGGGCATGAAAGACGATCAGGTCATGCCGTTGCTGGTCAAGGGCGGGATCGACGCGAAGGAGTTGCATCTCGCGCGGCGGATCGTGGATTCGAACGCGGGGGTGAACAACAAGACCGAGCAGTGGAAGGTGCCGATGATCGGGCAGATCCACGCCAAGATGCACGGGAATCAGGAGATCGCGCAGGCCGCGCTGGCGGTGCAGCAAGCGATCCGCGCGGAAGACACCGCGCTGAGGCTCCAGAGCGGTCACGCCGACCCCAGCCTGCACGAGGGGAAGCGGGAATTCAATTTTGCGAACCCGAAGGACGATCCGCGCGTGAAAGACGCCGTGGAGGTGCACCGCAGGCTGAGCCTCGTCGAGAAGGACGCGCAGCCGGGCACGGCTTACGATGTCTCCGCGCATCTGCCGGGGATCAAGGCGAGCTATGTTAACGCCGCCGCGATGTTCGAGCAGGCGGGGCTTAGCATGGTCGCGGCGCATGTGCGGACCGTCGCGCAGAGCCGCGCGTCCATGTTCGTGCAGGGCGGCGCAGCGCCGGAAGGTCCCGGCGGGGCGGGTTAGGCCGCAATTTTAAAGAATCAATTCAGAGATGGGTTGCCGGTCAGGGAGCCTTCGAGCATCTGGCGGGCCTGATGGTCGGCGCGGGCCTTGACGCGGAGCAGTTCAAGGCGGGTATTTTTCGGGTGGAAGAGCTCGTGCTTGTTCTCTTCGGTGTACTGGCCGTTGAACCATTTGTCTTCGTACATGCGCTTGTCGGCCAGCTTTTTCATCTCGCTCATGATGTCGTGCGGTTCGCTCCAACCTTCGAGCGACGGGTCGTTCGTAGAGGCAAGGCCGATGCTCGCCCCGATGGGGTAAGGCTCGTTGCCTTCCTGATCCCAGACGTAAAGCCCGGCGAGGGCATCGCGGATCCATTCCGTCGCGCGTTCCTCGTGGAACTGGTTGTTGTCCTCGAACGGCATGATGACGACGATTTCGTCACCGCCGATCCGGCAGACCACGTCGGTCGTCCGGAAGCTTTCCTGGAGCCTTTTGACGACCTCTTTGAGGACGTTGTCGCCCATTTCGTGGCCGAACGTGTCGTTCACGGCCTTGAACCCGTCCAGATCGACGTAGGCGAAGGCGACTTCCATGTTGTTGAAACGGCGGATCTCGCTGATTTCATGGATCGCGACGCGCTGAAAGCCCGCGCGGTTGGGCGCGCCGGTCAGGACGTCGGTCTCGCTTTTTTCGGTGAGTTGTTCGTTTGCGCGCTTAAGGTCCCGGCGATCATTGCGCAGAACCATGTCGCTGCGGACCATGCGCATGCCCGTGCGCAGCATATCGGCAGCCAGAGCCATCTGGCCGCTGCGGCGAAACTCGATGCCCAGCTCAAAGAGCCGGTCCGCCATCGCGTCTATATCTTCAGATTTGACTTCTTTGACCATCCCGCGGCCACTCTTATCTTTTTGTTATTCTTAGTGTTTTTTATATTTTAAATGCCCCAAGCGCCCCGCTGTAAGGCCGCAGGGCACATTCCCACTTTCTCATACAAGCTTATGAAAAAGCAAGAAGTTTTAGTCCAATCCTCTCAAATCCTTAGTATACCCTTGCCTTGGGCGGAACGGCCTCAACCTCGTCGGTCAGGGTCGTCAGGGTCACGGGGCGGTAGTCGATGCGGGTTTTGCCGCTGGATTCGATCCATGTCACCGTGTGTTTGAGCCATTTCTTGTCGTCGCGCTCGGGGAAATCCTCCCGCGCGTGGGCGCCGCGCGATTCCTCGCGGTTGGCGGCGGAATGCAGGGAGACCACCGCCTGCCCCAGCAGATTGTCCAGCTCCAGCGTCTCCACGAGGTCGGTGTTGAAGATCATGGAGCGGTCCTTGATGCCCAGATCGGCCTTGGCGGCGAAGCATTCGTTGATCAGGGCCACGCCCTCGTTCAATGTCTGCGCAGTGCGGAAGACGGCGGCGTGGTTTTGCATCGTGTGCTGCATCCGGTCTCGCAAGTGCGCGGTCGGCGTGCCGCCCTTGGCGGTGCGGAAACGGTCGAGGCGGTCGATGGCCTTCGTTCCGTCGTCGCCGCTGAACTGGCGGTGCGGCGATCCGGGGATCACGATCTCCGCGCAGCGTTTGGCGGCGGCGCGGCCGAAGACCACGAGGTCGAGCAGCGAGTTGGAGCCGAGGCGGTTCGCGCCGTGGACGGAGACGCAGGCGGCCTCCCCGATGGCCATGAGGCCGGGGACGACTTCGCTATGGTTTTTCTTGGTCGAGGTCACGACCTCGGTCATCACGTTGGTCGGGATGCCGCCCATGTTGTAATGCACGGTCGGCAGGACGGGGATCGGTTCGCGCGTCACGTCCACGCCCGCGAAGATGCGCGCGCTTTCGGCGATGCCCGGCAGGCGGTTATGAATGATCTCCGGCTCAAGATGCATGAGGTTCAGGTGGATGTGGTCCTTCTTCGGCCCGACGCCCCTGCCCTCGCGGATTTCGATGGTCATGGAGCGTGAGACGACATCGCGGGAGGCGAGGTCCTTCGCGCTCGGCGCGTAGCGTTCCATGAAGCGTTCGCCCTCGGAGTTGGTCAAATAGCCGCCCTCGCCGCGCACGCCCTCGGTAATCAGGCAGCCCGCGCCGTAAATTCCGGTCGGGTGGAATTGGGTGAACTCCATATCCTGCAACGGCAATCCGGCGCGCAGGGCCATGCCGCCGCCGTCGCCCGTGCAGGTGTGGGCGGAGGTGCAGGAGAAATAGGCGCGGCCGTAGCCGCCGGTGGCCAGAATCGTCTGGTGCGCGCGGAAGCGGTGGAGTTCCCCGGTATCGAGATCCCACGCCATGACGCCGAGGCACTGGCCGTCGTCGGTCATAATCAGGTCGAGCGCGAAATATTCGATGAAGAATTCAGCGCGATTTTTAAGGGCCTGCGAATAGAGGGTGTGCAGCATCGCGTGGCCGGTGCGGTCGGCGGCGGCGCAGGTGCGCTGGGCGGTGCCCTTGCCGTAATGCGTGGTCATGCCGCCGAAGGGGCGCTGGTAAATCTTGCCCTCGGGCGTGCGGGAGAACGGAACGCCGTAATGCTCCAGTTCGATGACGGCGGGGATCGCCTCCTTGCACATATATTCGATCGCGTCCTGATCGCCCAGCCAGTCGGAGCCCTTGATCGTGTCGTAGAAGTGGAAGCGCCAGTCGTCCTCGCCCATGTTGGCGAGCGCGGCGGAGATGCCGCCCTGCGCGGCGACGGTGTGGGAGCGCGTCGGGAAGACCTTGGAGATGATCGCTGTGTGCAGCCCCTGCTCCGCGCAGCCGAAGCCGGCCCTGAGTCCTGCGCCGCCCGCGCCGACGACGACGACGTCAAACTGGTGGTCGATGATGGTGTAGGATTTGGTCATGGTTTTCTCTTTTGCTTCATCATTTTATTGCAGCGATGGTCTTTTTGAATCGCGAAGACGCTAGGCTGTCATTTATATTGTTCCAGACGTTTTCTTGCTTCTTCCATAGGTTTTTCATGGCTGGGATAAAACGGCTCCATTGTTGTAATATATTTCCACTGTGCCAAGGCTTCCTTTTTCCTGCCTCCATTTATCAGAGCCTCTGCATAAAATAACCTTGCGTCTGCTTCTGCGTAGTGAGGTTTTAAATCAATGCCTTTTTTCAAGGCTTTCTCTGCTTCATTCCAATGCTGTAATTTTAATAAACATACCCCTAGGCTTATCCAATATCGCGGGTCTTTCCCATCAATGCTTGTGCATTTTTTATATCTCTTTAATGCTGCGGAAAATTTTCCCTTTTCCATGAGATCATGACCAGCCGATAACTCACTTTCTGCATCTTTTTTAGACATTAATTGAATTAACCAGCAGTAAAAGCAATCTTCAGGACGCTGAAGATACAGGCCACGCCGATGGCGAAGAAGAACAGGCGGATGCCGATCAGCTTGGCGGTGCGCAGGCAGGGGCTGGCGATATAATCCTCGACCACGACCTGTGTCCCCAGACGCGCGTGGTAGAGCACGGAGATAATCAGCAGGATCATCAGAACTGCATTGAGCGGCGCGGCCAGCCATGCGGTGAACTCTGCGTATGACGCGCCCTTGAGATCGACGATGGAGTAAACCAGCCAGATGACCAGCGGGACGTTGGCGATGGCGGTGATTTTCTGGTGCAGCCAGTGGTCTGCGCCGTGATGGGCGGAGCCGTGGCCCCGGGCCTTGGCGAGGGGCGTTTGAAGGCTTTCTTTTTTGCCGTGTGCGGACATGTCGTTGATCCCCCTCAGAGCGTCATAATGGCGCAGGCCCATGTCGAGACCGTGAGCGCGGCGGCCCCCGCAATGACATAGTAGTTGGTGCGCATCGCCGTGGCTTTGTCGAGACAACGGCCTGTATCCCAGATCATATGCCGGATGCCGCTGCACAGGTGGTAATACAGCGCCACGGACCAGAAGAACAGGATCAACTGGCCCAGCGGGCTGGAGGCGATGCCCATCACGGTATTGTAAGGCCCCTCTCCGCTCGCGGCGGCGAGCAGGAAGGCGGCGACGAGCACGGTGCCGAGCGACAGGCCGACCCCGGTGATGCGGTGTGTTATCGAGCACAGAGCGGTGAGCGGGAGCCTGTACACCTGCAAATGCGGTGAAAGCGGGCGCGGGACTCTCTTTGTCGGTGTATTTGACATATTGTACCTAAGGCCTTTTGTGTGGCTATGGCGGCTTTTGCCTGCCGCTTCCATCATAAAGTCTGCGGCAAAGATTTCAATCACTTAAAGGAGCGTTTTGCAAAGGGTTTTTTAATCTCTGGGCGCTAATCTCTAGCGTAAGGGGCTTTCGTCCTCTAGTCTTTTATTAGGTTTTCAAAGATTTTCAGGGGGCAGCCTTGCAGACAAAAAAGGAATTCGGGACCGCGCAGGTCAGTACGAGCAAGTTTACGATGTTGCGCTGTCTGATTGCCATGGCCCACGCGGACGGGGTGGTGACGGAAGAGGAAATCGCGTATGTCTCGGCGCTGGCGAACCGGATGCCGCTGACCCCCGAACAGCGCGGAATTCTGGAGCGGGACCTCGACGTTCCGCAGGATATCGGCGATCTGTTCCGGCATATCAATGACCCGAATTACCGCAGCCAGGTTCTGTATTTTGCGCGGCTTATGGCTTTCAAGGACGGGGTTTTGCATCCTTCCGAGCAGGATCTGCTGGACCGGCTGCATGCGCTGGCTACGGACGGGCTGGACATGGACGAAATCCGCAAGGATGTTCAGAAAGTCGTGGAGGCCGAAATGACCCTGCACGATATCCGCATTGACGAGAATCGGCCCAAGAAAGGCAAGCATTTTATCCCCTGGATGCAATGGCTTGACGAGATTTTGCTGGCTTTAGGGATCGATATTCTGCGGGACTAGGCTCCTACTTTTTTTGCTTTGTGCGCTCCGGCCCGTTTATGATAGGTTTTCATAAAGAACGCTTAAATTGAGCGGCGGGGGTTATCGGGCGTGCGTCTTAAAGACAGTACCTTAAACAGATTTATGCGCGGGCATCTCGCCGCCGAGATGGTCGATTCCTTCATGGAGATCGACAATCCGTTTGAAAAGGGCGAGCATATGGTCGTGACCGGATCGGCCGCGACGTATTACAATTGGCATTCCGGGGTCTCGGAAGTCTATTCCTACAAACCGCCGACCGACCTTGATTTGATTCTTTCGGTCCCGCTCGACGTGCCGCGCAGCCGCGAAAACATTTCTCTTTATCAGCGGATGATGGTGGGTACGACCCATGCCGCCGCCAGGCATGCCGGATTTAAAAGCGCCGTCACAATGCCCGACCGCTACGACACGCGGATGATGGTTTCAAAAACGTTTACGCCGGAGGAAATCCGCGAAGCGCTGGCGCAGGAGCGGATCGCCGGAATTCTTAAACAGCACGGCATGACAAACCCGCAGATCGACAAACCTTTCGAGGCCAAGCTCGTTGTCGATATGATGTCGCTTGATAATACGATCGTCAGAACGCGTACCTTCAGCGCCCATCCCAACGCGGAGGCCAGTCTTTTGCGCCGCGAGGACCCGAGCGCGTCGCTGGCGTTCAAGATGGCGCGGAGCTTTCTGGGCGACCATGCCCGTGACTATCCTAAGCCCGGCGACCTGATCGACATGTTCAATACGCTTCATACGGACGGGTTCACGAACGACCCCGCGCTTCTGCGCGTCATGACGGTCGTGGCGATGGCGCGGCAGATCGAGGGCGGTTTCGACTTCAAGACACGCGGCATCGAGAAAATCTCGGGCGGCGTGGAATGTTTCCGCCGCGCGGTCGAGGACGAATACGGCAGCACCCTGCCCTCCGAATTGGCGGAGAACATACTTAATACTTGGAGGGAAGTTGCGTACGTAACCTTCCCTGAACTCAAGGACGGCGCACCGATCTTCAGACCGAATGAGAAAGCCTTCGTTATGAATTTCGCTTGGCCTTACTCCGACGATCCGAGCAACAGCATCGTGCCCGAGCTGCTTCAGGAAACGCCGGAAGGCGCGGCCGTTTTCGCCGAACATCCTGAGATGGCGGAGAATCTCAGGCATAGCACGTTCCTGCATCAGCGGATCACTTCGCGGCAGATTGCGCCGCAGGACATCGAAATCTAACTCGCGATTCCGATCCGCGCGATCGTGTTTTTTAAAATCATCAGTTTTTCGGGATGGAGCGTTTGGCCTCCGGCGTAAACGCCGATGAGGAACAGCGCGGCCAGAAATGTGTGTTTCAAAATATCATAGCCTATGTGCGCAGCCGCCGAATACGGCAGAGCGTAAGGCTCGGTTCGCTGAAGACCGGACCGCAGTGCGTGAAATACCGCAAGCGTCGAGGGATATGCCGTAAGCCAAGCGAGGAACAGCGCCGCCGTGGCGCTGTTCTTCCATTCGATTTGCGCGGTCAGGTGCTCGTCGAACAAAAGCAAGTACACCGCCGGGAAGGCCAGAAGGAAGGATGCCGTCGTCACCTGCCCGCCCACCTTGCGGAGCGAGTCCTCAAAGACCTGCAAGGCGTAAGGGTAGCGTTTGGCGCGCGCGTACAAAACGAACGTAAGCGCCAACGGCATATAGGCACAGGCCGCTGCGGCGATGAGCATCGCGTCATTCACGATTTTTTTCAGCCGGGTTAAGCGGCGGCCTTCGCGCTCTTGCGGGTGAGAAGCTCGGCGATCTGAACCGCGTTCAGGGCCGCGCCCTTGCGCAGATTGTCGGAGACGCACCAGAAGCTGAGGCCGTTATCGACGGACTCGTCCTCGCGGATACGGCTGACGAACACGTCGTCCTCGCCCTGAATTTCCAGAGGCGTGATGTATTCGCGGCCCTCGGCGGCATCGTCCACGACGCTGATCCCCTCGAACTCGCGCCAGAGCTCGCGCGCCTGATCGGCGGTGATCTCGCGTTCGCATTCGACGTTGATCATCTCGGAATGGCTTATGAACACCGGGACGCGCACGCAGTGGGCGCAGACCTTGATGCTCGGGTCGAGGATTTTCTTGGTTTCCACGACCATCTTCCATTCTTCCTTGGTCTTGCCGTCTTCCATGAACACGTCGATCTGCGGGATCAGGTTGAAGGCGATCTGCTTTGGGTAAATCGACGGGTTGGGCGACTGATTCATATAAATGCCCTTGGTCTGGTCGAACAGTTCATCCATCGCGGCCTTGCCTGTGCCGGACACGGACTGGTAGGTCGAGACTACGACGCGCTTGATCTTTGCGGCGTCATGGATGGGCTTTAAGGCCACGACCATCTGGATGGTCGAGCAGTTCGGGTTGGCGATGATGTTTTTCTTGGTGTGCTCGGCAATCGCGTGGGGGTTCACCTCCGGCACGATCAGCGGCACGTCCGGGTCCATGCGCCAGTAGCTGGTGTTGTCGATCACGACGGCTCCGGCCTTCGCCGCCTTGGGCGAATATTCGGCGGAGACCTTGCCGCCCGGAGAGGAGAGCGCAATGTCGATTCCCTTGAAGTCGAAGGTCGCGAGATCACGCACCTTGACCGTATCATCGCCGAAGGACACGTCCTTGCCGACGGAGCGGCTGGAGGCCAGCGCCACGATATCATCCACGGGGAAATTGCGCTCGTGCAGGATTTTCAGGATTTCCATCCCGACATTGCCCGTCGCGCCTACCACTGCAACCTTGTAACCCATCATCCAGACCTTTCACGTTCAAATTAACTTATGATGCATGGTCATAAGCCTTGAATTACTATAGGATTGTTGAGGTTTTTTCAATCTTTTGATCCGCAATACAGTCCTTAATTTTTCCATGGCCGATCCTACGGAATCCTTTCCCGACGAGAGTTTTGCCGACTTGCGCCGCGCGGCGGACGAGGCGAAGGCACTGGCCGCGATGAAATCGGGCTTTCTGGCGATGGTGAGCCACGAGATCCGCACGCCGCTTCAGACGATCTACGGGATGCTGGAGCTGATCGGTCAGGAGGACGCGCCGCCCGGAATCCATACCATGACCAAGACCGCCAAAAGCGCGGCCAGCGAGCTTCTGGCGGTTCTGGACGACGTTCTGGACGTTCTCAAGATCGAGGCGCACAAGCTTGAGCTCGACCGGTTCGAGGTGCCTGTGCGGCTGCTGGTCCACGGGATCATCGAGGCGCTTTCGGCCAACAAGGCGAAGACCGACACGAAGGTCCAGATTCTGAGCGATATCGGGGCGGACGTGCCGCAGGTCATCATAGGGGACCCGCGACGGCTGAGGCAGATTTTGATGAATCTGGCGGTGAACGCCCTTAAATTCACGCGGCAGGGCACCGTCATGATCCGGGTTTCGCGGTCCTGCCAGTCCCTGCCCCAACCTACGGATGGTATCGGCATCCGTTTCGAGGTCGCGGATACGGGGATTGGGATGGCGGCCGAGGTTCAATCGCGCCTGTTCCAGCCGTTCTATCAGGCCGGGCAGACAACCACGCGCAAGCATGGCGGCGCCGGGCTGGGGCTTTCGATCTGCAAAAAGCTCGTGGAGCTGATGCACGGTAAAATCGGCGTGGTCAGCGAGGAAGGCGCGGGATCGACCTTCTGGTTTGAAGTTCCCACGCAGGAGGTGGGGACGGCCATCAATACGGTCAGCCTGCCGGACCTTGAGGGGATTTCGGTTTTGTCGGTGGACAGCCATCCGCAGGGATCGAAGGAGATCGCCAGTTCACTGCGCTCGATGGGCGCGAAGGTCGAAAGCTGCGCGACCTATGAGGAAGGGCTTGAGCTGGCGCGGCGGATGCCGTTCGACGTGGCGGTGGTGGACCAGAGCCTGCCCGACGGGCTGGGGGTGCATCTGATGCAGGAATTTTACGCGGTGCGGCCCTTCATGGGGCTGGTGATGTATACGGTGCGCAACGACCCCGGCCTCGTGCAATCGCTCAAGACTCTGGGCGCGGCTTACCTTACGAAGCCCGCCAGCCGGGTCGGGCTGGGCAAGGCGGTGGAGAAGGCCGCGCATATCCGCAATCGGCCGAGCGCCCTTTCGGCGCCGGGCGATCGCTGCCGCATCCTGATCGCGGAGGATACGGAAAGCGTGCGGGATATCCTTTATCGCCAGTGCGAGAAGCTGGGCGTGCAGGCCGAGTTCGCGCTTTCGGGGCAGGAGGCGCTGGGGCTTCTGGACACGCGGGCGTTCAATCTTTTGATCACCGACCTGCATATGCCGGACATGGACGGATATGCGCTGGTGCGGGCGATCCGGGACCGGGAGACGCGCACGGGGGCGCGGCTGCCGATTATCGCGCTGAGCGCGGATGTGATGATGTCGGGGCGGGATGCGTATCTCGATCAGGGGTTCGACGAATCGCTGGTCAAGCCCGTCACGCTGGGGCAGTTGCGGCGGCTTTTGATCCGGTGGGGGCTTCTGGACCCCGGGGATGCGGAGGCGGCCGGCCTGACGCGCCCCTCGCGGGAGGTGCAGTATCACAGCGGCAAGAGCCTGCCCGCGCTGGACCGGGATTGCGTGGTGGCGCAGATGGGCGCGTTCGACCAGAGCGCGGTGGAGATGCTGAAAACCTTCGTGCGGGCGACCGATCCGCTGGTTACGCGGCTGGCGGCGGCGGAGAGCGGCCAGAATTTCACGACGCTGGCGGAAGTCGCGCACAGCCTCAAGGGCGCGGCGCGGTCGGCGTGCTGTTCGCAACTCGGCGCCCTGGCGGCGCAGATCGAGATGGCGGCGCTGGACGAGCGGCCCTGCGCGAATTTGATCGTGGCGGCGGTGCGGGAATTCGGGCGCGCCCGCGCGGAGATCGAGGGGCTTACGGACAAGGATTAAGGATCGGGCGGAGCGGTCAGCGCTGCGTGCCCAGAACGCGGGTCACGGTTTCGACCAGCGTTTCGCGGGAGACGGGCTTTTGCAAAATGGCGCCGACGCCCCACATGGCGGGCTCGCGCTGGAGGCCGCCGGTGTCGTAGCTGGTGACCACGATCACGGGGACATGGCGGTCCATCGCGTTGAGGCAGCGGATGAATTCCATGCCGTCCATCGGCTGCATGCGCAGATCAACCAGCGCCAAGCCGATATCGTCGTCGAGGGTGCGCATCGCCTCCTCCCCGTCGCGGGACAGGGCGGTTTCGAAGCCCTCCTCCTCCAGAAAGCGGGCGAGTTGCATGCGCACGAAGTCGTTGTCTTCCACGACGAGAATCTTTGGAGATTTATCCATTTTTACACACGGTTTATCGAATAAAAATTCATTACAAGTGAATGACTTACGAGGCATACTTGGCCGAAATTTATATTATGACAATACTAAGCATGATACGCCGCGTTGCTTAATAACGTGCTAATAATCGGGGGGATTTTATGGATTTGAGTCCTGCGGGGCCGGGTGTTTTTTGATCACCCATCTGTTCTTGCCCTCAAAGGCCATAACGGCTTGCGAGCGCTCTAGACAGGGCGATTCACCCCGTTCCAAATAGACCTGCTCATTTGCGAGTAAAACCTGCTTTCCGCTTACATTAACTTTGGGCGCGTCAACCTCGACGCCCCGCTCCCAGGAAAAAAGACTTTTCACTTGAAGCGTGACTTCGCAGACGATTCTGTTTTCCTTTAAACATGCAAAGCTAAAAACATAATAGGCCCCTTGGGGATCGGGGAGCATGATGCGCCAGGGCGCGGGCGCGGCGCCGTAGTATTTCTGTATTTTTGAAGTCTCCGAAAAATAAGGGCTGAAGGCATAGGGGGGGATCGCGCATACGCGGTCCCAGCCCGTTTCGGGCAGGATATCCTCCAGCTTAATAACGGTTTTTCCGGTGTCCAGCTCCTTCTGAAGCTTGTTTATAAACTCGGTTTGGGACCAGGACTTTATGAAGCTTGAGGGCGGATAAATTAAAAAGAAAATTATGATCGGCACGCCGAGCATCAAACATAGTAGTATTTCTAAAGTCTTTTTGAGCATGGGCTTGATTGTAGCATCGGCCCGATCTGAGTCATCCGAAATCTTTCCGCTGGAAAGTTGCGGGGGAATGTGCTTTTCCTTGTAGCATCATGAAGCATCTTCTGGGCATCGGCGACCTCGACGCGGAGCAGATCCGCAACATTCTGGACCGCGCGGCGTATTACGCGCGGGCTCTGGAGGGCGGCCAGTGGGACCGGGAGAAGCTTCAGAACAAGATCGTCCTGACCCTGTTTTTCGAGACCTCCACGCGGACGGTAACCTCGTTCGACATGGCGGCCAAGCGGCTGGGGGCGGACGTGGTCAACTGGAACGCCGAGTTCAGCTCGCTGAAGAAGGACGAGACGTTCACCGATACGATCGACACGCTGGGGGCCATGGAGCCGGACGCGATCATCATCCGCCATCATGAATACGGCGCGCCGGGGTTCGTGGCCAGCCGGGTGAACTGCCCGGTCATCAACGCGGGCGACAGCTGGCGGGAGCATCCGACGCAGGCGCTTTTGGACGCGCTCACGATGGAGCAGGAAAAGGGGACGCTGGAGGGGCTTGAGGTCGCCATTTGCGGCGATGTCGCCCATAGCCGCGTTGCTAATTCCAATATCCTGCTGCTCTCTAAAATGGGGGCGAAGGTGCGCGTGGTCGCGCCGGAAATGCTGATGCCCGAGAAAATGGCCGTGGAGGGCATCCCGAAGTTTACGAGCCTTGAAGAAGGGATCGCGGGCGCGGATATCGTCATGATGCTGCGGATTCAAAAGGAGCGGATGGAACGCTCGCTCATTCCCGATGATGCGGCGTTCTTCCGGCAGTACGGGTTGACGGCGGAGCGACTCAAGCATGCCAAGAAGGATGCGCTGGTCATGCATCCCGGGCCGATGAACCGAGGGCTGGAGATCGCCGACGAGGTGGCCGACGACCCGGAGCGGAGCTTGCTTAAAAAGCAGGTGGCGAACGGAATCCCCACGCGGATGGCGGTGCTGGATATTTTGCTGGGGGGGTGAGTGTGATGCCTCTCAACACTTTTACGATTATATATTTACCGCCCCTCCTCGCATACTTATTGGGCTCAATACCCTTTGGGCTTATTTTGACAAAAATTTTTGCGAATAAAGATATTCGCTCTATAGGCTCAGGGAATATTGGTGCAACGAACGTATTGCGTGCCGGTGGCAAGAAGCTTGCCGCACTAACTCTTTTACTTGATGCTTTAAAAGGTGTGATCGTTATTCTAATTATATTTGGAATACCGGACTTTATTCCAAGCACGAATAAGCTGTTTGCGTATAATTTTGAGTTTACTTCTGCTGCCTGGCTGGGTTTTTTCGCCATCCTCGGGCATTGCTTCCCGGTGTGGCTGAAATTCAAGGGCGGGAAAGGGGTGGCGACGGCGTTGGGTGTGTTGCTGGCCGCCGTGCCGCATGCCGGATTGTCGTCATGCGCGACGTGGTTGCTTATGGCGTTTATTTTTAAATACTCCTCGCTCGCGGCGTTGGCGGCTGTGGCGGTTGCGCCCGTGGTGACGCTGTTCGTCTACGGGTCGGCCCCGGCGGGGGTCTGCGCGCTCATCGCGCTGCTGGTCTGGGCGCGGCATGCCGCGAATATCAAACGTCTGCTGAACGGCACGGAGCCGAAGATCGGGGCCAAGAAGGCCGAAGCGGCCGCCGCCGCCCAAGACACCACGACGTCCAGCGGGTTGTGATCGGCTGGGCCTTTCTTGGCCTTAAGGGATTGTCATAGCGCCCCTTCAATGACACTCTTAAGGCCGTCATAGTCTTATTCAATGCGGTTTTCATGGCACGTTTCCAGATTTCAAGACCCACACCGGACGCCGGGGCACTTTCCGAGACCGACATCATCGACTGGCTGCGGCTGACGCGCACGGAGAATGTCGGCCCCGTCACGTTTTACCAACTTATCGCGCGGTATGGATCGGCGGCGAAAGCGATCGAGGCCCTGCCCGAGCTTTCGCGCCGGGGCGGGCGGGCCAAGCCCCTCATCCCGCCCTCGCGGACCGAAGCGGAGCGGGAATATAAGGCGCTCCTGAAAATCGGCGGACAGATCGTGACGGCAGCCTGCGCGGCTTATCCGCTGGCGCTTTCGACGCTGGACGACGCGCCGCCGGTGCTGAGCGTTCTGGGCAAGGCCGAGTTGCTCAACCGTCCGTGCGTGGGGATCGTGGGGGCGCGCAACGCCTCGTTGAACGGACGGAAGTTCGCCGAAAAGCTGGCGCGGGATCTGGGGCAGCGCGGGTTCGTCATCGCGTCGGGCCTCGCGCGGGGGATCGACACGGCGGCGCATCAGGGGTCGCTGGACACCGGGACGATCGCCGTGGTGGCGGGCGGGATTGACGTGATCTATCCCGAGGAAAATGCAGACCTTTATGAGCGTGTGGCGGAGCACGGCGCGGTGGTGGCGGAGAGCAAGCTGGGCCAGAAGCCCTTCGCGCAGAGCTTTCCGCGCCGGAACCGCATTGTTTCGGGCCTCTCCAAGGGGGTTGCCGTCGTCGAGGCCACGATGCGCTCGGGCTCGCTGATCACCGCGCGGCTGGCGGGGGAACAGGGGCGCGACGTGTATGCCGTGCCGGGATCGCCGCTCGATCCGCGCGCGAGCGGGCCCAACCACCTGATCCGCGAGGGAGCGACTTTAATAAGGGGCGCGGAGGACGTTCTGGAGGCGCTGATGAGCTTTTCGGGGCAGAATTTTCGGGCGCCCCTGCCCGTCTCCGACCTGCTTTCGAGCCCCGCAGGGTTTGAAGAGGCGCCGGGCGAAGATGCGCGGGAATCCGTTCTTTCCCATTTGTCCTTCAGCCCGATAAATATTGACGAATTGATCCGGGCGTGTCATTTGACAGTGTCTGCGGTCCAATCGGTTCTGCTTGAACTGGAACTGGCCGGGCGGGTTCGCAGGTTGCCGGGAAACCGCGCCAGCCTTGTTTCAGGCGATGCGGAACACTGACGTTAAACTTAAGTGAGACGATATTTTGAGCGCACCCAATCTTGTCATTGTCGAGTCGCCCGCCAAGGCCAAGACGATTAACAAATACCTTGGCCCCGATTTCGAGGTGATCGCCTCCTACGGGCATGTGCGCGACCTTGTGAACAAGGACGGCTCTGTTCTTCCTGACGAAAATTTTGCGATGAAGTGGCAGCTCGGGGACCGCGCGGACAAGAACGTGCGCGACATCAAGAAGGCCGTCAAGGCCGCCAAGACGCTCTATCTCGCGCCTGACCCCGACAGGGAGGGTGAGGCGATCGCGTGGCATATTCAGGAAATCCTGAACGATGAAAATCTTCTGGCCGGAAAAATAGTCAAGCGCGTCACGTTCAACGAGATCACCAAGAGCGCGGTGCAGGAAGCGTTCAACAATCCGCGCGAACTGGATATCCGCCTGATCGACGCTTATCTTGCGCGGCGGGCGCTTGATTATCTCGTGGGCTTTAATCTCTCGCCCGTTCTCTGGCGCAAGCTGCCCGGTTCGCGTTCGGCGGGTCGGGTTCAATCGGTCGCTCTGCGCTTGATCTGCGAGCGCGAGGCGGAGATCGAAAAATTCATCGTTGAAGAATACTGGAGTATCGAGGTGCGGCTGCGCACGCCCGAGGGCGCGCCTTTCACCGCGCGGCTGACGCATCTGGCCGGAAACAAGCTGGACAAGATGGATATCGGCAATCAGGCCGACGCGCAGAAGGCGGTTGACCGCATACGCGCCAAAACGCTGTCTGTTCAAAAAATCGAGAAGAAGCAGGCGCGGCGCTTCCCTGCCCCGCCCTTTATTACGTCGAGCCTTCAGATGGAGGCATCGCGCAAGCTTGGCCTTTCGGCGGCGCAGACCATGCGGGTCGCGCAGAATTTATACGAGGACGGGTACATTACCTATATGCGTACGGACGGCACGACCCTTTCACAGGAGGCCGTGCAGCAGTGCCGCAGCGTGATCAAGAAGGAATATGGCGAGAAATACGTCCCCGAAGCGCCGCGCCTTTACAAATCAAAGGCGAAGAACGCACAAGAAGCGCACGAAGCGATCCGCCCCACCAATCTTTCCGTCCTGCCGGGGCGCTCAGGCGCGCCGATGCAAGAGGACCAGCGCCGGCTTTATGAGCTGATCTGGAAGAGGACCATCGCCTCGCAGATGGAGAATGCGGTTCTGGAACAGGTTAAGGTCGATCTTTCGGACGGTACGGATGATGTTGTTTTGCGGGCCAACGGCTCGGTGATCCTGTTCGACGGATTCCTTGCGCTGTATCAGGAAGACACTGACGACGATTCGCAGGGCGGAGAAGACACCCGCATCCTGCCGCCGATGCAGGAACGCGATCCTACAAAGGTCACCGATATCACGCCCAACCAGCATTTTACGCAGCCGCCGCCGCGCTATTCCGAAGCGTCGCTGGTCAAGCGGCTTGAAGAGCTCGGCATCGGGCGGCCCTCGACCTATGCGTCGATCTTGCAAGTTTTGCGCGACCGGGATTATGTGCGACTGGAAAAACGCCGGTTTATTCCCGAGGATCGTGGGCGGCTGGTCACGACCTTCCTTGCGAAATTTTTTACGCGTTATGTGGATTACGGTTTTACCGCGAACCTTGAGGAAGAGCTGGACGCCATCGCGTCGGGGCATGTGGCATGGAAAGAGGCGCTGCGGTTGTTCTGGGCCGATTTCAAGATGGCGGTGGACGATACCAAGGAACTGACGATCACGGATGTGATCAATCATCTGGATGATGAGCTTTCGCCGCATTTCTTCCCGCCGGAGAAGGACGAGCACGGTCATGCGATCGACCCGCGCAAGTGCAAGGCCTGTGCTGGCAATGCCGCCCTGCCGGACGGCAAGCTGGGGCTTCGGCTCGGCAAGTTCGGCGCGTTTATCGGGTGCTCGAATTATCCGGAGTGCAAATTTACGCGGCCCCTCGTGGTGCCGGACGCGGAGAGCGGCGATGGGGCGGCCCTTGCGAACGAGCCGAAAATTCTCGGCACCGAGCCGGGCACGGGGCGCACCGTTTCCCTGCGGCGCGGGCCTTACGGGCCCTACGTGCAGATCGACCCCGTGCCGGAAAGCGCGGATGTGATCGCCGCCGAAAAGGCCGAGCTTGTCGCCTATGAGGCGGCCAAAGCCAAAGCCAAGGAAGAGGGGAAGAAGGCGCCGAAGAAGCCCAAGAAGCGCGTGAAGGACAAGCCGAAGCGGCAGGGCCTGCCTAAAGGCATGGCTCTGGACGAGGTGACGCTGGAAGGCGCGCTTAAATTGCTGGCTCTGCCGCGCGACGTCGGGACGCACCCGGAGACGGGCGAGATGATTCAGGCGGGGATCGGCCGGTTCGGGCCGTTTCTTAAACATGCCGGGAAGTTTACCTCCCTGCCCAAGGACGACGACGTTCTGCATGTCGGGATGAACCGGGCGGTCGAGGTTCTGGCGCTGGCCGCCGAGAAGGCCGCCAAGCGCGAAGCCGAGGGCAAGCCTGCGCGCGGACGTTTTTCCGGCGGGAAGAAAAAAGCCGCAGGCGGCAAAAAGAAGGCTTCCGGCAAAAAAGCCGGCAAGGCCGAAGAATGATCCCGCAACGCGCCCACCGCATTTTTCCTTATCCTGTGATCCGCCGCCATGTCTCTTGAGCTTTCAGAGATTCTTGAATTCATCCGTTCCGCCGAAAGCGCGGTGACGAAGCGCGAGGTCGCGCGAGCATTCGGCATCAAGGGCGGGGACCGCCGCGTCGCGCTGAAGCAAATCCTGCGGCAGCTTGAGAAAGACGGGCTGATCGTCAAACAACCGGGCGGGGCATTCAGTATCCGCGACGGTCTGCCCGCCGTCGGTTTGATCGAGATTGTGAAGATCGACATAGACGGCGATGTGTTTGCCGTTCCGACAGAATGGGATAAGGCGACACAGGGCGATCCGCCGCGCATCGAAGTCGCGCCCGATAACAAACATTTTCCAAAGCTTTCCGAAGGCGCACGGGCGCTCGCGCGGTTCGAGCGTCTGGCAGACGGCACATTCGCCGCGCATATCATCCGCGCGATCGATTCCTCCGCCGGGCGGGTTCTCGGAATCCTTCGCGCGACGAAGGGCGGCGCGGTGATTCAGCCGACCGAAAAGAAGGCCAAATTTGATTTCGAGGTCGCATTGGACGACCGCAACGGCGCGGTGGACGGCGATCTGGTGATCGGCGAGATTTTGCCCGCGCGTGACGCACGGCGTAAGAGGGCGCGTATTGTGACCGTCCTCGGACGGCGGGACGATCCGCGCGCGATCAGCCTGATCAGCCTGCACGAAGCGGGATTGCGGGAGGAGTTTCCCGACCGGGTGGTGGAGGAAACGCATGGCATGCGCGTGCCCGAGTTGGCAGGGCGCGAGGATTTGCGTTCCATTCCGCTCGTTACCATAGACGGGCCGGACGCGCGGGATTTCGATGACGCGGTGTTCGCCGAGAAGCTGGATAACGGCGATTACCACCTGATCGTCGCCATCGCGGACGTGGCGTTTTACGTGCGACACGGGACAGCACTGGATCAGGAGGCGCAGCGGCGCGGCAATTCCACGTATTTCCCCGACCGAGTCGTGCCGATGCTGCCCGAGGCGTTGTCGAACGATTTGTGCTCCTTGCGACCGAACGAGCCGCGCGCGACGATGGCCGTGCATCTCTGGATCGATTCCAACGGCGGGCTGAAGAAATACAAATTCGTACGCGGGCTGATGCAGTCGGTCGCGCGGCTGACCTATGAGCAGGTGCAGACGGCCAAGGACGGATCGCCGGACGATCTGACCCGGCCCTTGATGGATTCGGTGATCGCGCCGCTTTACGAGGTGTTCAAGATTCTCGACCGGGCCCGGGCGGTGCGCGGTGCGCTTGAGCTGGATCTCCCCGAGCGGCAAATCCTGATCGACGACAAGGGGAATATGATCGGCGTGAAGCCCCGCGCGCGGTTCGATTCGCATAAGCTGATCGAGGAGTTCATGATTTTGGCGAACGTCGCGGCGGCCTCGGCGTTGCAGGGCAAGCGCGACTTCCCGTGCGTTTACCGCGTGCATGACGGGCCTTCGTACGAGAAGCTGGAGAGCGCGCGCGAGTTCGTGGAAGGGTTCGGCCTCAGCCTGCCGAAGGGGCAGGTCGTGAAGCCCGCGCAGCTGAATCAGATTTTGAAGCAAGCGGCGAAGCTGCCCTACTCCCATCTGATTTCGCAGGTCATTTTGCGCTGTCAGAGTCAGGCGCATTACTCGACCGACAATATCGGGCATTTCGGTCTGGCGCTTGAGAAGTACGCGCATTTCACATCGCCCATCCGGCGATACTCGGACTTGCTGGTTCATCGCTCTTTGATCGGCGCGTTCGGGCTCGGCCCCGGCGGACTGGCCGACGAGGAAAAGGTGCGGATCGAGGAAATTTGCCAGCATATCTCGGCCACCGAGCGGACCTCCATGGAGGCCGAGCGCAACGCGGTGGACCGGTTCACGGGCGCCTTCCTTTCCGAGCGGATCGGGGCGATCTTCGCCGGGAAGATCAGCGGCGTCACGCGGTTCGGGCTGTTCGTGGCTCTGGACGAGACGGGGGCGGACGGGCTGGTGCCCGCGCGGAGCATGCGCGACGATTATTATTTCCACGACGAGCGGGCGCATGCCTTGATCGGGCGGCGGCACGGGCGGGTTTTCCGCCTTGGTGCCCCGATCGTGGTGCGGGTGGTCGAAGCCAGCGGGATCACAGGCAGCAGCCTTTTTGAGCTCGCGGATCCCATGGCCGGAGCCGATTTACCGGGCCTCAAGGCCCCCCGCATCCCCAAAGGGGGCGGGCGCGACGGGCGGCCCTATGAGGGGCGCGGCGGCAAGGGTGGCCCGGGAGGGGGCAAAAAAGGCGGAAAAAACCGTGGAAAATCCGGAAAACGGCGAAAAGACAGGGATTGAGGGGCGGTCGAAAGACTTGACAATTCCGCTCAAAGGCGGCATAAAGCGCACTTCGAATACAGGAGTTTACGACCATGGCAAAGGCCACATACGTTAAAGTACGTCTGGAGAGCGAAGCGGGAACGGGCTACCGTTACTACGCAAAACGCAGCGCACGCGCGGAATACAAGCTTCAGAAGAAGAAATACGATCCTTGGGCTCTGAACCCCGAGACGGGCAAAAAAGGCATGCATGTCATGTTCGTCGAGAAAAAGATGCCCCCCTCTAAGAAGCAGTAAGGCTTCTTCGGGAACCGGAATTGAAAAAGCGCCTTTCGGGCGCTTTTTTGATGCCGTTCGAGTCCTTTGTCCGGGGACATTACAGAGGCGAAGTTGACGCTCCCGCGCCCTCGTCGTCTTCATCGCCATAGCTGGTGCGCGCGCTTTCCTGATATTTTTCGGGGTCGATTTTGCCAACATTCTCGAACACCGTGCAATTCCGCCCGCTGCGTTTGGCTTCGTAGAGGCATTTGTCGGCACGATCCAGAACTTCGTGAATTTGATGGCCCCCATGTTCAATGACCGCCGCGCCCAGCGATGCCGTCACCCTTAATGCACCCGCCTCGATGGCACAGGGGAACGGCGTATCGGATACCGAACGCCGCAAGCGTTCCGCTACCATATAGGCGCGTTCCTTGGAAATATCGGGCAAGAGCACTACGAACTCCTCCCCGCCCAGACGGGCAACGAGGTCGAAGCTGCGGAGGCTGCCGCTCAAACGCTCGGCGAAGATCTTCAATATTTCGTCGCCTACATTGTGCCCGTATGTGTCGTTGACGCTCTTGAAATGGTCGATGTCGATCATGATGACGGCCATAGCCTTGCGGCTGACCTTGTTTTTCTGGAGCAGCTTGTCGAGGTGAACCTCGAAATAACGGCGGTTATACAGGCCTGTCAGGCTGTCTGTTAGGGCCATGTTGAGGCTGATCTCGTATGTCGAGCGCAGACGTTCCTGGAAGCGTTTGCGGCGGATCTGGGTGCGAACGCGGGCCAGAAGCTCGTTCTTGTCGAGCGGGCGCATAATGTAATCGTGAGCGCCGATCTCAAGGCCGTGTGCGACGAAAACCATGTCGTCCTGTTCGGCGATCATGACGATCGGCACGGAACGCGTGCGTTCGTTGGATTTCAGGTGGGAACACAGGCGAAGCCCATCCTCACCGTTCAAGTTCAGACTGACCATCACGATGTCGAAGTCGTATTTTGCGATCAGTTCCATCCCTTTAGGCCCCGTGTCGACGCCCATCACAATATTGTGGTCGCGCATCAGGGTTTCGGCGATTTTGTTCTTTTCGTATTCCTTGTCCTCGATCACCAAAACGCGTGCGCCTTCCACGGGTTCGGTCATGACGCTGGGCGATTCACTGACCGCGCCGAACTGGTTAGCGGCATTTTCGCGTACACGCCACTCATCCAGCGCCATTTTCAGGCGGACGAGCGAACGGACGCGGGCCATCAGGGCTGTATCGTTGATCGGCTTGCTCAGGAAATCATCGGCGCCCGCCTCAAGCCCGCGGACCTTGTCCTGTGCGTCGGTCAGGGCGGTGACCATAACCACCGGGATGTGGGCGGTATCGGGATTCTTTTTGATCGCGGCACAGACCTCAAACCCGTCCATGCCGGGCATCATAACATCCAGCAGAACGATATCAGGATTGTCTGTCTCGATTTTGCGCAGGGCCTCGGGACCGCTGGTGGCGGTCAGGACCTCATAATACTCCGTGCTCAGCTTCGCTTCGAGAAGCTTTACGTTGGGGAGAATATCGTCAACGACCAATACGCGCGCAGACATTCCTTATACCGCTCCTTCTCTCGGTTGATTCTCGGGCTGTTTTGCCACTTCCAGGCCAGATTCCCGCTCCGCCTTATCGAGGTAATGGCGAACGATCTCCATAAACCTGGCGACGGAAATAGGCTTGGATATATAATCTTCGCAGCCGCCGTCCCGGATTTTCTGTTCGTCACCCTTCATCGCGAAGGCTGTGACGGCAATAACCGGGACCTTTTTTAGGTCGGGGTCGTCCTTGATCATTTTCGTTATTTCAAGGCCGGAGACCTCGGGCAGCTGAATGTCCATGATAATTAAATCGGGGCGGTGGGTCTTGGCCAGACCGAAGGCCTGACGTCCATCTCTGGTTTGCACGGTTTCAATTCCGTGGGCCTCAAGAAGATCGTGAAACAGCTTCATGTTCAGCTCATTGTCTTCGACAATGAGAACCTTTTGTTTTGTAACGCTAATCTGGTCTGAACCTGACACTTTGAACCCCGGGCTTCTTACCCTTGCATCCTACGGGCAAGGGCTTTCCAAAACGTTAATTTTGAACGATAAATTACGGTTTTTTAACCGCCTGATCGGGCTTAAGCTTATCCTCCTTTCCTGAACCGGGCGCACCGCCAGCGGCAGCGCCGCACGTACTTTCCAGAGGCTCCAGTGCGACGAGCTTCTGGGAGACTGTAAAGTCATGATATTCAATGATTATATCGCTAATAAGCCCGTTTTCGTGAAAAACGACGTTCATTTCGTAATCCGAACCGGCATCTTCCTTGTTCAGCGGAAAGAAGGCCAGACGTACGTTCCACGCCTTTGTGCGCAGAAGCTTGTCGTCCACGCCCGCGGACACCTTTATCAGATCGTCCGGCGGAACGGGTTTGCCGACGAAGCTGGTCACCTGCATCGGCCCATCCTGATCGCTGCCGTCGAAAATGGCAGAGCGGAAGAATTTTTTGCCTTCGCGTATTTTTTCAAGAACGGTCAGCGTATGAGACATCGGAAACAGCGTTTCGTCGGTCAGGGCGAAGGTCAGGTTCTCGGGGATCGTGTAGACCGCCTCGGGCCGCTTGCCCGGCTCGCCGCCGATCTGGGCCCCGCCCCGCAGTTCCTCGAACAACTCGCCGTCACGGCGGCGCTGGGAGGTGAAGGTCATGCTTTTGCCGTCGAACGGCTCATAGGTTGAATAATCACTGGTGATGCGCATGGCCGGAGTATCGGTATATTCGTACACCAGATTAAAGCGGTGGCTGGACATCCACGCATCGCAGGTGGGTTGCCATTGATAATACATTTGCCCGCTGAGATTCTGGAATTGGGAGTTGCTGTGGTTAGCGATCATTTTTATTTCATAGAGCGCCTTGTGCGGCGCCAGCCCCGCCTGTGTCGCGCGGTCAACCGGCGGTGCCGCCAGAGCGCCGCTTGCGGCGAACGTCAAGCAGACCGAGGCGATGAGGCGGCAAATGCCCTGCCCCTTGCGCGAAAAAAACTTTGACATCATACCCTTAACCGGCCCTTGACCGGAAACTGATTGGTTAGCCTTAGGCTTATGCTTATTTATGATACCGCAAAGCGGCATAAGCATAAAGGGCAAAGCGGTTTTGGGCCGCAAAATGGGCAAAGGCTTCCCGACGACCGGGCAATATTATCCATATTATCTTTTTTTGTCGCCCTCATTACACAAGGACCTCAAGCGTTAACTCCACTCATATCCTTGTAATACAACAGTTATTTACTCATTTCTGTCTGGCACGGGGTTCGCAATGTGTCTATCCGAGAGAGCGTTTGTCCGGCTTGTCCGGATTAATTGGAAAGGGTCACTTATATGACATCGGATCTTGTACAGACTGTGTATACCGGAAAGGGCAAGGGTCAACCCAAAGGTCAGGGGCTTGAGCTTACGCGCGCCGAAGGGTTTTTGAGCGGCGTTCAGGATATTTTCGATCTGCTGGGCGGGAAAAGCGACACTCAGGCCGCCAATCCCAGCGAGATCAACGTTATGGAGTTGCTTAAGAGCGCCTACCGCGCCATTGCCAGCTCCGAGAAGACGATCGCTGAACAGAAAGCAAGGATTTTGGAATTGGAATCGCGCCTCACCGTCGATGAGTTGACCGGGATGACGAACCGGAGGGGGTTTTTTGAAGCCTTCACCCGCGAGATCGACCGCGCCAACCGCAATAAAGACGAGGGCGGGCTTCTGATCATGATCGACATCGATAATTTCAAGACGATCAACGACACGCATGGCCATCAGGCGGGCGATGAGTGCCTGCGGCTTGTCGGTTCGTTCCTTATGAACGAGGTGCGGGCGATGGACGTGGCGGCGCGGCTGGGCGGGGACGAGTTTATCCTGCTGTTCCCGCGCACGAACCGCGAAAAAGCCATGAAGCGTGCGCAGAAGCTGGCCGTAAGGCTTAATGCCCTCACCGCCGAATGGAAGGGCCAGACCATTCCGATCTATGCCTGCGTCGGTTTGCGGAATTTCGTGGCCGGCGACCGGATCGAGGACATTATCGAGGACGCGGACGCGGCGCTGTATGAGCACAAGAAAACGCGGAAGGCGGGCCGGAGAGCTTCATAAGGTTTTAAAAAATTCGACTGTCAGGTTTTGCGTCTGCCCCGACCATCCCCAACCCTGACCCTGATCCCCCGAAGGGCAGACGTATCCCCAGAGCCCGGATTGCGACCACCTCGTGATCCGGGCTTCTCCTTTGTTTTACATAGGTTTTTCATAGACCCCGCGAGGGCTTTTTGACAAGGCGGATGCCATTCTCTATGCTTGCCGATATAATAAGAATACAACTTTTAAAGGTGATTATCATGAATACGGGTTTTGCGGCGGAGCCGGTTGCGGACGAAGCCATCCTTGATCTTGAAGGCATGGACGATTTTCTGGCCTATCTCGACGGGCCGCATTCCGTTGGGCTGGACAATATGCGCACGGAGCTGCGGCATATGATCCTTCTTATGATGGAGTTGCAGGGTTATGAGACGGGCTACCGTTCGCAGCAGATGCTGGGATTCGGGCATACCGGGCTGGTTATGAACGGGCTTTTGCCCTCAGACTACAAAAAAGCCAAGCTCGATCAGGAATTCTGGGACGAACTGGACAAGCTTCTCGCTCAATTGGATCGCCAGTTCACATATATTGTTTCGCATACGCAGACGCGGATCGTTACGGTTCGTGAGGATATCGTCGAAAAGGTTCGTGCCATCGACTCGCAAATCGCCGCGCAGGCCACCAGTGACGCGCATGCCGAGGCGCTCAAAGCCAACAACGAGGAGCGCACGATCCTGAAATGGCTGAAGCGCCGACTGGAACGGCACGAGGAAGACCTGCAGCAGGCCGACACGGCGGCGGAGGCCGTTCAGGTTCACCAGAAAATGGAGCAGGATGTTCAGGACGTGAAGCAGGGCAACGTTAGCGTTAACAAGGCCGCGAACCGCCCTAGCCCCTTCGCGCAGATGGCCACCTATGCCCGGCAGGTTCGCACCCCGGAGCCCGAATTTGACCCGCGATATGAGCACGGCCCCTCGATCGATGTTCCGGGCGATTCAGACGAGAGCAAGGACACGGCCGGAAGCGGCGGTAAAAGCGGCAAGGGCGGAAAAGGCGGCGCGGGCGGCAAGACCGACGGCAAGGCTTCGGGCAGCGGCGCGGGCGAAAAAGACGACCTGCCCCCGCCTCCGGTTGCGCCCGGCGGATTTTAATGACCTTACGGCGCAGAGGGGTTTCGCGCGCTGACGGCTCCAAACCGCCCGCCGGGGCGATCGCCTATGCTTCGTGGGTATTCCTGTTCAAGAATTTCAGGCATGCGCTGTGGCTGGGGTGGCCTTATTTGGTTTTTCAGCTTCTACAGGCTGGTTTGGTTCTCTTATTGTTTTTTTATTTTATGAACCATATTTTTGAGCTTGGCCCTAAACTCGGGCGTTTTGATCCGTACGGAGGTTTTAGCTTATTCTTTTTTAATTTTGTTTTTCCTTTTATTGACGCGGTTTTGTTGTGCTGTCTTGGCATCGGGTGGATGAGGGCCATCGTACACGGCGTTTCTCATAAAAATCAATGTTCCTTCAGGGATGAATGGAAGCTGGTATTACTTTGCATCGCTCAACTTTTTGGAATTTATGTCTGCTTTTCTGTGTTTATGGTGCCGTTCATCATGGTTTCTTTTTTTACGTTGGAGGGTCTGAGTTTTGAAGTGGCATGGTTTGCTACCGCGATCCTAATGCTATTCTTGGTTTTCATGCCTTTGTATTTTCTTGGTCATGCTTTTATGTACTTTCCGGCGAAAGCAAACGGTCATGTGCTCTCATCCAAATTTGGATGGAGGTTGTTCAAGGGCTTACGATTTAATTTTTTGATATCCGTTGTTTTTGCTTTCTTACCTCTTGCGGCGATACTTATTCTCTCTATTGCATTGCTTGGCTCGGCTAGCACGCTTCTTCCGCAGTTAGATTTTAAGGTTAATACTCCCCTCATAATTCTTGCTTCTCTAATTTTGAATTTTTTTATGGTTCTCATATTCTGCGGCGTTTTGAGCGGCTATTACCTCTGGATCCGCAAGCACCGTATGAAATCGGAGCGGCCGCAGACGAAGGTGCCGGATGATCCGTTCAGCGACGAGGGCTGGGAGGGGCCGATGTGGGAGGATGTGCGTTAAGCCTGCCGCGCGGTCAGCCACTGTGCCAGCGGTTCGATCTGTTCGGGCTGCATGAGGTTGGGCACGTGGCCGCAGGATGGGAAGGTGATGGTTTCCATCGCGGCGCCTTTATAATCGCGCTGCATCCGTGTGGCGATCTCTTTGGGCAGAATCAGCGACTGTCCGCCGTGGATCAGCAGGAGCGGCTGTTTGATCTGTTCCCACAATTCCCAAAAGGCCAGCGTTTCGTTCCCCATTTCCTTGACGGCTGCGCCGATGCCGGGATCGTAATGCAGGCGGAACGTGCCGTCGGCTTGGGGCAGAATATCCTGCGCGATTAGATGCGCCCAGACTTCGGGGTCGGTGATGCCCCATGCGGCGCAGCGTTTTTTGAGGAACGCGACGGCTTGTTCTTTTGTCGCGTATTGCGTGGGGGCGCGGGCGAGGCTTGAGACGAGATCGAGCGCGCTTCCGGGGATTTCGGGGCCGATATCGACCAGCACGAGGCGTTCCATCTTGAGTTCAGGATGCGCGTGGAGGCTCATGCCGATGATGCCGCCCAGCGAGACGCCGAACCAGTCGAAGGGTTTGCCCTGCGCGATATGTTTGGCGAGTTCGATGCAGAACGGCAGGTATGCGCCGACATTATAGAGCGCGGGATCGGGGAACCAACCGCTGCGCCCCCTGCCCGGCAGGTCTATGGCCACGACGCGCCAGCCCTTTGCTGCCATGTGGCGAGCGAGGAAATCGTAATCGCGCCCGTTGGAGAGCAGGCCGTGGACGCAGAAGAGAATGCGGCCGTTTTCGGGGCCGGTCTCCGTGTAGGCGATATCGAGGCCGTTGACGGGGAGGGTTTGCTGGCGGATTTCGATGTTCATGGCGCTATCATAATGCGGGGGGCGGGATTTTGGAACAATCCGATCATGATATGAAACGCGAAGACGCGAAGGCGCGAAGTTTTCTGCGCCCAGCCGTCACTCCGGCGAAGGCCGGAATCCTCGGGCATAGGTTTACTGGATCCCCGCTTTCGCGGGGATGACAGGGCGGGCGAGGATGACGTAGGGCTGCGCCCTACTCCGCCGCGTCGGTGATTTTCAGCTTGTCCTTGGGCAGGTCGAGTTTAAGGTGCAAGTCCTTGAGCTGGTGCTCGGCTGCCGGGGACGGGGCCTGCATCATCTGGTCCTCGTACTGGCCGTTCATCACGAAGGCGTAAACCTCGCGCAGGTTCGGCTCGTCGGCCAGCAGCATCACGAGGCGGTCGATGCCGAAGGCGCAGCCGCCGTGCGGGGGGGCGCCGTAACGGAAGGCATTCAGCATACCGCCGAATTTCGCCTCCAGCACGGATTTCTCATAGCCCGCGATGGCGAAGGCCTTTTCCATGATCTCGGCCTTGTGGTTGCGGATCGCGCCGGATGCGATTTCAAACCCGTTGCACACGCAGTCATATTGATATGCGTCGATGACGAGCGGGTCCTTTGTGTTGAGCGCGTCGAGGCCGCCCTGCGGCATCGAGAAGGGGTTGTGGGAGAAGTCCACCTTCTGCGCCTTTTCATCGAATTCATACATCGGGAAATCGACGATCCAGCAGAATTTGTAGACGTCCTTCTCGCGGATGCCCATGTCGTCGCAGATTTTATCGCGGGCCTTGCCGGCGAATTTCGCGGCTTCGGACTCCTTGTTGCAGACGAAGAAGATGGCGTCGCCGTCTTCGAGTCCGGCGATTTTCTTCAACTGCTCCTGCGCGGCGGGAGGCACGAACTTGGCGATGGGGCCCTTGCCTTCCGTTCCTTCAAACAGAATATAGCCAAGGCCGGGGGCGCCTTCGCCCTGCGCCCATGAATTGAGCTTGTCGAAGAAGCTGCGCGGCTGGCCTCCGACTTTGGGGGCGCGGATGGCGCGGACGACTCCGCCCTTTTCGATCGTGCCCTTGAAGGCCTTGAACTCCACGTCGTCGCGGGCGAAAACTTCGGTCACGTCCACGATCTCCAGCGGGTTGCGCAGATCAGGCTTGTCGGAGCCGTATTTGCGCATCGCGGTCTTGTAATCAATATTCGGCAGCCATTCGATCTTGCGCTTCGTTCCGGTGAAGTCCGCGAACTCCTCGAACACGCCTTTCACAACCGGGGTCATGGTGGCGAACACGTCTTCTTGTGTTACGAAGCTCATCTCCACGTCAAGCTGGTAGAATTCCGCCAGACGGTCGGCGCGGCCATCCTCGTCGCGGAAGCACGGCGCGATCTGGAAATAACGGTCGAAGCCGGAGACCATCAGAAGCTGTTTGAATTGCTGGGGCGCCTGCGGCAGGGCATAAAATTTTCCGGGGTGCAGGCGTGAGGGCACGAGATAGTCGCGCGCGCCTTCGGGCGAGCTGGCGGTCAGGATGGGGGTCTGGAATTCCTGAAAATTTTGATCGTGCATGCGGGCGCGGATCGAGCGGATCACGCCGTTGCGCAGGCCGATGTTACGCTGCATCTTTTCGCGGCGGAGGTCGAGATAGCGGTAGCGGAGGCGGATATCCTCGCCCGCGCCGTCGTCTTCGGCGACTTGGAAGGGGATCACATCGGCGGCGGATTGCAGGATCGCCTGCCCGATCACGATCTCGATTTCGCCCGTGGGCATCTTCGGGTTGACGGTTTCGGGGATCCGCGCCGCGACCTTGCCGATCACGGTGATGACCGATTCCACCCGCCATTGCTCGATTTCGGCCAGAAGGGGGGAGTTTTGCTCCACCACGCACTGGGTCACGCCCGTGCGGTCGCGCAGGTCGATGAAGAGCACGCCGCCGTGGTCGCGCACGCGGGATATCCAGCCGGAGAGCTTAACCTCTTGTCCGACTTGCGTTTTTCTGAGTTCCCCGCACATATGCGTTCTGTAGGCGTGCATCGTCTTTTACCCTTTAATTCTCGTAAGTTAGAGTGTGTTATAAAGCATAAGGCCGGGTTTCTCAAACGGCTTTTTACGGGCTAGAACGGGCCGAAACCCTTGAAATTTGACTTTCAGCATAAATCGCATATATTTTAGTGATTATTGAGTACTTGCGTTATTTATTTAGGATATTACAGAGATGCGCGGCATTTTGAGCAGCACTGATTTGCAGGTCAAAAGAGAATTTCAGGATCTAGCTTACCGTTTACTCAAGATGCGGGAGGAGATGCTGACGTTCTTCGCGCCCGTTCCCGACGCGCAGAAGGACATCGCGAGGACTCTGGAGACGGCATCATCACTGATGAACGGCGTCAATACGCTCGATTCTTCGGCTATCGGCACCTTGCAGACCTGCGAAGGGCACTTGCAGCAGCTGATCCGCCGGATTAATAACGCCAGCGAGTTTTTCGCGCCCAGAGAGCGCGAACCCGCCGAGCGCACGGCCCGTATCCTTGAGAAAATCATCGTCAAGCTGCGCAACCACGAGGACGCGATCAACAAGCGCGGATTCTCGCGCAGCGCGGCCTGATCACCCTCCTTTGCGTTCCTATTATGAAATTGCTTCTGGACGTGTGCGCGGCGTTCTGCAATCATGTGCGGCGTTTCTATCGTTAATTAACTGTACTGACTTGAACTTATGATTATCACCACATCACAGGGCGTTGCTGACTTTTGCCGTTCTCTTTCCCAGAATTCCTTCATCACGGTCGATACGGAGTTTCTGCGCGAGAAGACCTATTATCCTAAACTCTGCCTCGTGCAACTTAGCGGTCCGGATAAGGAAGCGCGGGCCATCGACCCGCTTGTGAAAGGCATCGATCTTGCGCCGCTTTATGATTTGCTCGCGGATACGCGCATCCTGAAGGTCTTTCATGCGGCGCGGCAGGATCTTGAAATTTTCTATAATCTCACCGGCAAGGTGGTCTCCCCCGTCTTCGATACGCAGATCGCGGCGATGGTGTGCGGGTACGGCGACTCGGTGGGTTATAATAATCTCGTGCACGACATCACGGGCAAGGGAATCGATAAAAGCGCGCAGTTCATGGATTGGTCGCACCGCCCGCTGACCGAGCGGCAGATCGATTACGCGCTGGGCGACGTTACGCATCTCTGCGACGTTTACGTTCATCTGGCCAAAAAACTCGAACACCAGAACCGGGTCTCGTGGGTCTTGCAGGAGGAGGAGATTCTCAACAATCCCTCGACCTACAGCAACGACCCGTATGAGGCGTGGAAGCGGATCAAGCTGCGTTCGCCGAGCCGCAAGACGCTGGCCGTTCTGCGCGAGGTCGCGGCGTGGCGCGAGAAGGCCGCGCAGGAGCGTGACATCCCCAAAAGCTGGATGATGCGTGACGAGACGCTGGCCGATCTGGCTTCTCAGGCGCCGCGCACGGCCGAGGAGTTGCAGAAAATTCGCAACATGCCCAAGGATCATGCCAACGGCCGGATCGGCGAGGCGCTGCTGGAGGCGATCCGCAAAGCGCTCAACGCGCCGAAGGATGAGTGGCCGCAGGTGGAGAAGAGGAAATCGATGCCTCCGCAGGCGGCGGCGACGCTCGATATCCTCAAAATGCTGCTCAAGATCCAGAGTTCGGAGCACGGGGTGGCGGCGAAGCTGATCGCCACGCAAGACGATCTGGAAGCCATCGTGATGGACGACGAGGCGGACGTGCCCGCGCTTAAGGGCTGGCGGCGGGAGGTGTTCGGCGAGGACGCGCTGGCGCTGAAGGCCGGACGGCTGGCCATCGGGCTTTCGGGGGACAGGATTACGAAATTCCCTGTTTCCTCGCTGCAAGACCCGCTATAAAATTCCTTATGACCACGGACAAACCTGCGAAGCAGCTTTATCTTCTGCGCCATGCGCTTACTCTTCCGGCGGAGGCCGGACAGGAAGACCGCAAACGCGCCCTTGCGCCCAAGGGCGTTGAGGACGCCAAGGCGCTGGCCAAGGTCATGGGTTTGAAGGGTTATCTTCCCGACTCTGTGCTCTGCTCGCCCGCCATACGGACGCGGCAGACGTTCGAGCCCCTCGAAGCGCGCATTGGAAATGTCGAGATTTCGTATCCGTCGATTCTCTATAGCGGGAGCGCGGGCGATTTGCTGGCGGCAATTCAGAATATTGGTCCGGCATTTGACCGGCTGCTTATGATCTCACACAATCCCAGCATCAGCCAGCTCGCGCGGGTTCTTGCGGGCGCGGGCGGCGAGTCGCTGTTTCAGCGCGTACAGAACGGCTTCAAGCCGGGAACGCTCGCGGTCTATTCCTTCGCCAGCGACGACTGGGGCGATCTGGGGCCGCAGGGTGCAGAGATCACGGACTTTATGGATGCGCTGGATTACAACGCGCCTTCTACGCCTGCGCGCTGGACCTAATCTATTGAGATTGCAGGGCGCTCAACACCCGGCGCATGAACGGGACGGAGATGCGGCTTTTTTCGGCCAGCGCCATGCGGTCGGCCAGCGCGACGATTTGCTGCGCGGCGGCGAAAGAGCGCTCCATTCGCGGGGTGATGTAGGCAATCACATCCTCGCCCACCTTCAACTGTCGATCTGCGAATTGCTTGATGAGCAGCGCGGCCAAAAGCGTATCGTCGGGCGGCTGAATCGTCACCACGGGCGCGGCGCGGAAGCGCGAGGCGAGATCGGGGATCGCGAAGTCCAGAGAGGATGGCGGGATGCGCATGGTGACCATCATCACGCGGCGTTCCTCACGCAAAAGATTGTAGAGATGAAAGAGCCCGGTTTCCGCCTCTCGGTCGCCGATCCACGGGTCGAGCCCGTCGAGGATGAGGGCGGGGCCGGATTCCAGCAACACGTCGGCGGGCTCCGCCAACAATCGTTCGGGTTTAATGAAGACAGCGCCGGAGCGGGCGGACCAGACCGCGCAAAGATGCGTCTTGCCCGATGCGGCGGGGCCGTGGAGAGTGAGCATCGGGGCGGTCCAATCCGGCCATTTGTCGATCCAACCCACGGCGGCCTCGTTGCTTTTGCCGATCAGAAAGTCGGCGCGGCCCATGGCGGAGCGGAACGGCAGATCGAAGGGGATCTGGCTCAGCGGTTTGGCCTCGGGGTCGTGCGCCTGAATTAGGGACTCTTCAGCACTCACGTTTTTTTCACCCGGCGCGGCTTTTTCGTTTGCTCTGGCGCCTTGTCGAGGTCGTTGTAGTATTGGCTTTTTTTATACTGCCCCAAAAGATAGGCAGAGATCACGCCGATCACGGCGGTGACCGGAACGGCGAGGAACATGCCGACGATGCCGAGCATACTGGCCCCGGCGAGGAGCGCGAAGAAAATCCAGAGCGGGTGGAGGCCGACGCTGTCGCCCACCAGTTTGGGGGTCAGGACATTCCCTTCGATCGCCTGTCCGATCAAGAAAATCGCGCCGATCACCAGAACGAACGTCACGTCCGCCGTCTGGAACCACGCGACCGCCAGGCTCACGACCAAGCCGACGGCCGAGCCAACCATGGGAATCACCGAGAGGATGCCCGAGCTGAGACCGATGATGAAGCCGTATTTCAGGCCCGCCAGCGTAAGGCAAAGCGCGTAGGCCACGCCGAGGATGACAGCGACAGCGATCTGGCCGCGAACAAAGCCGGAGAGCTTGCGGTCGATTTCGCCCAGAATACCATCCGCCGTTTCGCGGGCGTGGCGGGGGATGAGGTCGTGGATCCACGCGGTGAGCGCGGGCCAGTCCTTCATCAGAAAGTAGGCAACGATGGGCATGATGAACAGCACGGAGAGCGCGTCGAGCACTGCCTGCCCGCCCGAGAGGAGATTGCGGGCGATGATGTTGAGGGTGTCCACCGCCGGGCCGCTGCCGTTTTTCAGGAGATTTTCGACCGCCTCGTCATGGGTGACGCCCATCGCGCCCTCGACGCGGGAGATCAGCGGGCGGAGGTTTTCAGCCAGAGCCTTGAGGTATTCGGGGGCGTTGCGGGCCAGTTCGGCGATCTCGCGGATCAGGATCGGCAGGATCAGGGCGGAGAGCGCCAGAACAGCCAGCATGAAGCCGCCGAGAATAAGCAATGCGGCGGGGCCGCGCGACAGGCCGAAACGCCCCAGTCTTGTGACCGACGGATTGAGAAGATAAGCCACCGCCGCGCCGAGAACGAAGGGCAGCAGGGCCGAGCGCAAATAGAACACCACCAGCAGAAAGACGATGCCTGCGGCGGTCCAGAAGATCAGATGGGTCGTCGGTTTTAAAGGCGTGTAGGACATCGTTTGCTGCTTATCCTTGCGGTTGGTCCCGGCTATTAAGGCTTCGCGAAGTCTGCGTGCGCAACCCTAGAAGGTATGGACATCCCGGTTTTCGGGAGAAGCCGCGCCCTGCCCCGCCTCTGCGCCCGGAGGGCGGTAGAAGTTCGCGGGGCGGCTGCCTTCCGATACGCCCAGATCATAGATTTCCTTGACCGTCGTCGAATTTCCTAAGCCTGCAAAGCGCACGCCGCCTTTGTTCGCATAGGGCTGTCCCAGCTGAAGGCCCCTGCCTGCCAGCGTTTCGCGCAGCAAGGCGGCATCGCCCGCGAAGCTGAAGCGCACGAACGCCTCGCGCGGCTTGAGGGAGAGGACTGACATTTGCGAGACACCTTCGGTGCCGCGCAGGGCTTGCTGGACCTTGATCCACTGGTTGATGGAGCGTACGGGGACGTGCACGATATACATCTGCGCCGGGCCGGAGGGCCGGGTCAGGGTTTTAGATTTCCAATCTCCGTTGAGGGCCGCATAGGCCGAGGCGACGGCGCGGGCAAAGAACTGCTTGCGGTTTTCGCCCGGAGACGGCGAGAGCGCCAGTTCCTGCACGGGTTCGGCCTTCTGGCGGTCGGTGCGGTAAAAAGTAAGTGTCAAAGCGCCGGAAGCGGCCGCATTATCGGAACCGACGGCGGCCAGACGATCATCTGCAGACGCAACAATAATCGCGGCATCCCCGGCGCCATAGCGGGTCAGCATCCGGGCAAGGCCGGACGGGTTAAAGCGTACGCCCTCAGTTTCGCCGATATCGGCCACGTCCATTAGATCGCCGATGGGAATCTCCACGGGCTTCGCGCCCGCGCGGAGGTCGGTTCCCCAAGCCTTGAGCCAGAGGTTGCTGTCCTGCCAGACCCTTAAGGTCTGCCCGACCTTGTAGAAGGGCAGCACCAGAAGGGGTTTGGCAGAGTCGGCCTGCGCTAGCTGTTGCTGTGGATTGGTTCCGGGTGCGACAGGGGCCGTTTGAGCCTGCACGGTGCCAAGGGAGCCGACGCCGAAATATTTCTTTACTGCGCTTTCGCGGAAGCGGAAGGTATAGGTTCCAACATATCGAACGGCGGAGAGTTTTTCGTTGGTGACCTCATAATCCTTCACCATGGCGCCGATGGTGATGGGGTCCGGCGTACGGTAGCCGGTAATCTTTCCTTGGGAGACGAGGCGGTCGGCCAGAATTTTGAAGGCCTTGATCTGGGCTTCCTGAAAGGCCTTGTCCTGCGCGGCGACCGAGTTTTCGGCCGTCACGTCCACCTGAACGTTTTCGACCGTCAGGGGCGATTCTTGCGCCCGGACCTGTCCGGCGGCGAGGACCAAAACCAGCAGAAAAACCGCAGAAACTATTGCGCTCTTGCAGTATGACGCCCGATAGGATATGCCCATAATCATCAATGATCCGCGTAAAATTATTGCTTCGCTTAGTTTTATAACGATCGGGCATTACAGAGCAACATGTATTGGGCACCATGAGCGAAACCATCAAGAACAGCGCGTATAAAGAGGCCGGCGTGGATATCGACGCCGCCGCCGATCTGGTCGAACGGATTAAACTGCATGTCGGCAAAACCAAGCGCAGCGGGGTTATGTCGGGTATTGGCGGCTTCGGGGCGCTGTTTGACCTTAAGGCGGCCGGATATCACGATCCGATCCTTGTGTCCTCTACGGACGGGGTGGGGACGAAGATCAAGATCGCCATCGAGACCAATCGGCATGAGACGATCGGGATAGACCTCGTGGCGATGTGCGTGAACGATCTGGTTGTTCAGGGTGCCGAGCCCTTGTTTTTCCTTGATTATTTCGCGACTGGAAAGCTGGCCAACGACGTGGCCGAGACGGTTATCGCCGGGATCGCGGACGGGTGCGCGGGTTCGGGGTGCGCCCTGATCGGCGGGGAGACGGCGGAGATGCCGGGTCTTTACGCGACGGGGGATTACGATCTCGCGGGGTTTTCGGTGGGCGCGGTGAACCGCGACCGCATCATCACGGGCGAGACGATGCAGGCAGGCGACGTGGTTCTGGGCATCGCCTCCAGCGGGGTTCATTCCAACGGGTATTCGCTGGTGCGCAAGATCGTGCGCGATAGCGGGCTTTCGTATGAATCGGCGGCTCCGTTCAAGGATTCATATGGCAGCAAAACGCTGGCCGACGCGCTTTTGGTGCCGACGCGGCTTTACGTTAAGCCCCTTCTGGCGGCGCTTAAGGTCAACGATTCCAAAGGGCGTCCAGCGATCCGGGGGCTGGCGCACATCACGGGCGGCGGGCTGACCGAGAATATTCCCCGCGTGGTGCCGGAGGCGCTGGCGGTCAAGCTGGACGCGAAAAACTGGCCCCTGCTCCCGGTCTTTCAATGGCTGAAGACCGCCGGGACGCTCAGCGCCGAGGATCTGGCGCGGACGCTGAATTGCGGGATCGGCATGGCGGTTATCTGCGCCCCTGAAGGCGTGGACGCCATCGAGAAGGCCCTGCGTGATGCGGGCGAAACCGTCTACAAGATCGGGTCCGTGGCCGCGCGCCCATCCGGCGAGGCCCCCATAGAGATCGCGAATATGGACGCGGTATGGGCGTAAATAAACTCAAGCTTGCCGTCTTGATCTCTGGGCGGGGCAGCAACCTCAAGGCCCTGATGGATGCCTGCGCCGACGAGACATTTCCCGCGACGATCGCACTTGTGCTGTCGAACCGCGCGGAAGCTGAGGGCCTTCAATTCGCGCTTGCCGGGGAGTTGCCTACAGTGGTCGTCAACCACAAGGATTTCCCCGACCGTTTGAGCTTCGACATGGCAGTGCATGCCGAAATCGTAAAAAGCGGGGCGGATCTGGTCGTGCTGGCCGGGTTTATGCGTATCCTGACCCCGGAATTCGTGAATTTATGGCCGGGGCGGATGATCAACATCCATCCCTCGCTCCTGCCCGACTATAAGGGGCTGGACACGCATGCGCGGGCGCTGGCGGACGGAAAAAGCGAGGCGGGCTGCACCGTGCATTATGTGGTGCCGGAAATGGATAGCGGGCCGGTCATCGTGCAAAAGCGCGTGCCTGTGCTGCCCGGCGATACGCCCGAAACGCTGGGCGAACGGGTTCTGGAGCAGGAGCATCTGGCCTATCCCGAGGCCGTGCGGATCGTGGCGCGTAGCTTGTTAAAATAGAGGCGGATTTCCTATTCCGGCCTTGAAAGCGGGCCGGTTTTGCGGCTATTCATAAGATAGAGATTTTTTCCGGCAGGAGGCAGATATGGGCGATCATGGACATCAGGCGGTTGACGTTGACCCCAAGGCTCTGAGCGAGGCGCAGGCCATGTGGGCAGCCTTTGCCAAGGGCGGAAAATACGCCACGATCGCCACGGCGGTCCTTCTGGCCGGGCTGGCCCTAGCTTTTATTGATTTTTCATAATACAACCAACACCTTCGATCTTTTCCCGCTTCTAAGCAAACCTTAACCATTTTGGGGCACTCTGCTGTGTGTAGAGTACCGTTCCTGCGTTTTGTTTTCTGCGTTCCCTGGGGCATTTTTAAAAAAATAATCGGTAAGATGATTACCTCTTGGCCTATATCATCCTTCGCCATGCGAAGGGATCTCTTAAAACATCGGCTTGCTGAGCCGATGTTGCTGGCCCTTTTGATTTCAACACTCTTGCTTTTTTCGACTTTTGCCCTGGCTGCCACGACTTTACAACAGCCGGTGCCCAGAGGTTCGGGCGCGGTTTTAAAGCCCTCGACAGAGTCGATCCCGGTTGGTCCGCACAGCTACATCACGGCCGATCCGGACGGCACGGTGAATATTCAGGCGCTCAAAGAGAGCTTTCAGCACAAAGGGCTTAAAGGGGAAAAACAGGAGGATGAACTTCTGACGATGCCGTTATCAAGTCAGGGGTTCTGGATTACTTTTGAGGTTTATAACGACAGCGATATTCGGGAATGGGTTCTTGATTTCGGCGATGTTCAGGATGGACGTCTGAGCCTTGTGCGGGATACGGCCATCGTCAACCTCACGACGAACAGCGTTTTCGCGCTTTCCAGCGGACTGAAGCTTTCCGGCCTTCCGGATAGCGTGGATGTTCCGTTACCGGAGGATGTTTTCCTGGGTATTTCAGTGCCTATTACGATTCAACCCAAGACGACCAATATTATTGCGATTTACGTTAAGCCTGATGCGGGGCTAGGCGTGTCTCTTTCGCCAAGGCTGCTCTCTCAAAAGCAATTCATGGCTTCGCTTTTATCGGGCGATGTCAGCACACTTCTGGGCGGGCTGTTTTTTGTCATGGTTATGGCCGTCTTTACAGCATTCCTTTATATGACCCGACACTCGGCTTATATTTTCCTGCTTGCTTATTTTTCTTCGGTTTGCGTACTGTTTTTCTGTCTTAATCAGGTTTTCGTGGCCAGTGTTTTTATACAAGGTCCGGTTCTGCTTGGTTTCTACGTTATTTCGGTCATCGCAGCTCTTCTGCATACGCGGGCGCATCTGCGCGTGGAACACAGCGATCATCCGATCGAAAATGCAATTTTGTTCATTCTCTGCGCGCTTACTGCTGGCAGCGCCGCCGCTTATGTCTTTGTCTTTAATGCGGGCGTTACCGGTTTCGCCCTGTTTTCGGCGTGTGTTATTCTTGCCTATATCGCCATCATCGTGATCAGCCTTTTCCTTGACGATACGATGCAGGCGGTTACTCGGGCCTTCTGCGCAGGCTGGTTTGTGCATCTCTTGGCGTTTATTTTCCTGAGCCTTGGCGTTACGGAGATTGTGCCGTTCAGCATTTATAACGTTGAGGCTTTCTGGCTGGCCTTCATTCCGCAGTCGGCGCTGTTTGTGCTCGCGAGCGTGCGGAGCCTCACACATGAGGAGGATGTCCGTAAGAAGGAAGCCATGCGCCAGAAGCACGACGATCAGACGGTCGCGCGGATGCAGAAATCCAAGGAGGCGGCCGATCAGGCGAGGCTTCTGCGGGTTATTGAGCGCGAGCGCGAGTTGATGAGCGAATTGCGGGAGCGCGAGATCCAGCGCGCGGAGGAGATGCGCCACGCCAAGGAGATCGCCGACCGGGCGAACATGGCAAAGTCGGCGTTTCTGGCGGTGGTCAGCCATGAGATCCGCACACCGATGACCGGGATCATGGGCATGGTGCAGCTGTTGCAAGACACCAACATGAACAAAACGCAGGCCGATTACGTCGATACGATCAAGAAATCCGGCCAAACGATGATGACGCTGCTGAACGACATTCTTGACTTCGAGAAGATCGAGCGCGGCAGCATGGATATCGAAGAGGTCCAATTCGATCTGCCGCGCCTGGCGCAGGATATCGTGACGCTGATGTCCGGCCACGCGGCGCAGAAAAATCTCTCGCTGCGGCTTGAGACGGCGCCGGACCTTCCGCATACGGTCTGGGGCGACCCGACACGCATCCGTCAAATTCTGCTCAATCTGGTTAATAACGGCCTGAAATTCACTCATGAAGGCGGCGTAACGATCCGAATCAGTTCACGCAATTCCGAGAAGGGCGAAGGGCATCCTGACGGCACGACGCTTATTTTGTTCTCTGTGATCGATTCGGGGATCGGCATTTCCAAGGAGGCGCAGCTTAAGCTGTTTACGCCCTTTACACAGGCGGAGGCCAGCATTACGCGGCAATATGGAGGGACGGGTCTCGGGCTTGCGATCTCGGACAAGCTGGTCGATGCGATGGGCGGAAAAATCCGCGTGCGCAGCGAAGTCGGCAAAGGCACGGAGTTCTATTTCGAACTACCCATGGCGATCGAAGAGGAAGCGGTCGAAGTCGCAGCGCCTCTGAGCGATGAGGAACTCAAGACCGATCCGATCCGGATTCTGGTGGTCGAAGATAACGAGATGAACCGCAAGGTGCTCGATGGTCTTTTGTCCAAGTACGGTCACGAAGTTCTTCTGGCCGCCAACGGTTTCGAGGCGATCCAGCTTTGTGAGCAGGAGCGCCCGCGCCTGATCTTCATGGATATCCAGATGAGCGGGATGAACGGGCTGGACGCCGCCCGCAAGATCCGTGCGAATTCCAACGAGGATGTCGCCCGCACGCCGATTATCGCGCTGACCGGAAATGTCATGCCTGATGAGATCGAGGAGATTTACGCGGCAAAGATGAACGGCGTTCTCGCCAAGCCGATTGACGGGCGGCGTTTGAACGAGATCATCTACAACGCTTCGCGCGGGCAATTCGAGCGCCCCCTGCCCCCGAAAGCTTCGGGCGATCCGTTCGCGTCGTTGGCCTCCAAGGAATTGGGGATCGAGTTCGACGACCGCGAACTGTATGAGGATGACGCCTCGAGTTCCATTGGAAAAGAGGCCCCCGCTCAGGACGGCGAGTTTTCCTTCGATGCCTTCCGCAAGAAGCTGGAGGCGGATGAGAAAGAGGAAGTCAACCCGCTCGATTACGGCGCCGATATTACAGAAGCCAGCAAAAAGCGCAAAAACGATCTCAGCTTCGGCGATGACGAGGAGTTAACAGAGATCCAGAAATTTTTGCTCGCCCAGCAGGGCGGAGCCAGCCCCGAGACCAGCCGTTCTTCCGGCAAGACCGCCGCGCCGCCGGCCAAGCCCTCCGAACGAGGCTCGGACGCACTTTTCAGAACCGAGAAGCGGACTCGTGAAGAGAGCGCGGCCGCCTCTATCGCTGCGACGCCTAAACAGCCCGCTGCCCCCACGACCACCGCTGCCCCCGCTGCCCAGCCTGCGGACCAAGAAAGGAAGCCTCCTATGACTCAACCCTCACCTGTCCCGGTTAAGGCGGAAAAACTTCTGGATCAGGATATGCTGACCAGTCTTGTCGATACTTTGGGCAAGGAACAATTCACCAAGCTTCTCGAAGGGTTTTTGAGCAAGGCCGACGAGATCGTCGCGCAGATCGATCAGGTTCTTGAAACCCGCGATATCGCCGCCTTGGCCGCCCGATCACATGAACTCAAGGGTATGGCGGCAAATTTTGGAATGGCGGAAGTCAGCCGTCTGGCCGGTTTGTCTGAGAAGGCCGCGAAAACTTCGGATGCCGAGCAGGCGCTGAGGCACGCGAAGCTTCTGGCTGAGGCAAACAAAAAAACAAAGGCCGCCTTCGCCGCATGGCTGGGCAGCCTTAAGTAAGACGTTTTTGTCTTTATCAGCCGACGATTTCTTCGTTTTTGAAGAAGAAGGCGATTTCCGTTTTGGCATTTTCCAAAGAGTCAGAGCCGTGCACGGAGTTTTCGCCGATGTTCAGGGCGTATTTCTTACGGATCGTGCCCTCGGCGGCCTTCTCGGGGTTGGTATCGCCCATGATTTCGCGGTTTCTGGCCACGGCGTTTTCGCCTTCGAGCACCTGCACCACGACGGGGCCGGAGCTCATGAACTCGGTCAGTTCGCCGAAGAACGGGCGGTCCTTATGGATTTCATAGAATTTCTGCGCTTGCTCCAGAGACATCAGGATGCGCTTCTGCGCGACGATTCGCAGCCCACCGGCTTCAAGAAGCGCGTTGACGGCTCCGGTCAGGTTGCGCTTGGTCGCGTCCGGCTTGATGATCGAAAAGGTGCGTTCTACGGCCATTTTCCATTCCTATTTGCAATATTATTCCCGTTTGGCCCCTGTCTATAGCGAGTCTGGCCTGTCTTAGCAAGAGAAGAATGGTTTTGGCCTAAGCCTTTCTTTTTGCTGCGAATAATAGATTATTGCAAAAATAGTTCCGATTTTGGTATGATGTTCGCTTAAATCAGACTAATATAATAAAAAAACTAAGAATTCACAGGGAACGGACGTGCGGGCACTGCTCACAGAGGAAGTATCGAAGAGGTTTCGCGATCAGGCGAGCGGCAGCCCGTGTCAGGGCATGACGTATGATCGCATCGTTGAGACACGCGAAGATGCGAATGATGCCCTGCGCGGATTTCTGCGTGATTGCAAGCGACAGCTGCGGCTGCACGACGCGTTTGTCGGCCCTCTGAAGGATTTAGAGGCAGCGGATAAAAAAGCCAAACGGGAATATAACGACCGTAAAGAACTGGTCACCGACTACGTGCGGGGCAAAGTGGTCGTGCGAACCCCCGAAGAGGTTCTGGCGATCAAGGAGACCTTTAAAAACGGCCGTTCCGGACTTATGCAAGAGCACGGCATATATCTGGTCCACGTGACCGACTTTTTCGAGGATCCAAAAGACTTTACAGGCTACCGCGCGCTGAACTATAAACTGGCCGTGCCGGTGGGCGAGGACGATTTTCAGGTCGTCGAGCTTCAGGTCGTGGCGGAGCAAATCGAGCAGATTTACGATACGACCCACCCTTACAAAGCGGCTGCGGAGGCGATCCACGACAAGGCCGACGCAGAGGAGCGGGATTTAACGAAGCCCGAACGGCGTGAAGCGGCCTATAATTTCGCGGCCTGCCGATTGCATAACGGACGCGTGGCCCGGGATGCGGGATATGATGTTCTGTTGAAACCTGAACTTCGCGGGCGGCACGAATTGACGCGCAACCGCGAGATCAAGCTCTCGGGGATGGTCGATGACCTTGAGCGCATGCATAGAGACCGGTGATTTTTTAAGAGCTTTATTTTGAGGATATTGAGATGACGGAAAAATTAACAGGCAAGGACCTCAAGGGGATCTTCAAGGGTCACGATGACGTGCGCGTCGGCCCTCCCGAGAGCGAGGGACCGACCCAAGGCTCTGAGACCTATAACAAGTATGGTATTTTCTGCCCGCCGCACGGAGAGCCCGTTTTCATATGCGTTGTGATGGAGCATAACGATGAAAGCGAAACCCCCGCCGATCAGCTGACCGAGGACGACTATGTTCAACACAGCGTCAAGCGCTGGGACTTCGGCAAGGGCGAATGGGTCGGCGGCCACGGGCTTATGAACTTGATCTCCCGCTCCTCTTTCAGCTTTATGGAGAAAGAAGACGACTTTTGGGATCAGCTCTTCAAACACAAGGACCTTTTGGCTTCGCGAGGTTCTGCGGCAGCGGAGGCCGCGCCTGAAGAGAGACAGCCTTGAATCCTTTTGAAGATCAGGATTTCGAGTATGACGAGGACGGCGAGGAAACCGTCATCTACTACATTCTGGGCGAACTTCCGGTCAAGGTCACGTGCGAGGATTCCTTCCCCTTCCGGGCGGAGCGCGGCGATATCGAGACCAAGAGCTTCGTGCGCGACAACAGCCTGATCCGCCGGATCAACGATTCCTCCGACGTGCGCAAGGTGAGTGAAGCGGATTTCCGCAATTTCTGCCTCTCGCGCGGCATAAAGCCGATCTAATCACGATTGTTTGACGTTTTTTAAGCCAGCGCCTTTTCGATTGCGCTGACAGCGTCGTTCGCCGCCTCGGCGTTGGGGCCGCCGGCTTGCGCCATGTCGGCGCGGCCGCCGCCGCCGGAGCCGCCCAGCGCCTGCGCGCCGATCTTGACCAGTTCGACCGCGCTGACTTTCTGGGTCAGATCATCCGTTACGCCCACGACGATAGAGGCCTTGCCTTCCGAGGTCGCCACGAGAACGATCACGCCGGAGCCGAGCTTTTTCTTGAGGTCGTCGGCCATGGGTTTGAGGTCTTTGGCGGGGAAGTCAGTTAAAACCTGTCCGAGGAATTTCAGACCATTTACGTCTTTAACTTCGTCTTCTGAGTTTTGCGTACCTTTTTTGCGTCGAAGTTCGGAAATGTCTTTTTTAAGTGCTTTGATATGGGCAACCAGCATATCTTCGTCGTCATCTTGTGAGTCTACACGAATTTCACCACCGCCAAGCTTTTTATATTCGTGTTCTAACTCCTTAATTTCGCTATGAAGTCTGCTTATGTTTTCTATATATTTTTGCGACTGGCTTGCAAGATATGCCTCCACGCGTGAGCCGGTGACGGCTTCTACCCTTCGGATTCCAGCGGAGAGAGAACCTTCCGAGATAATTTTGAATTTCTCTATTTCGCCGGTTTTATTGACGTGCGTACCGCCGCAGAGTTCGACGGAGAAGGGTTTCTTCGCGCCCGCTTTCTTCGTGCCCATCGTCACCACCCTTACCTCGTCGGCGTATTTTTCGCCGAACAGGGCCATGGCGCCCGTTGCGCGGGCCTCTTCCAAAGGCATGACGCGCGTTTCGACGGGGGTGTTGGCGCGGATTTCCTCGTTGACGATGGTTTCGACCTGTTCGATCTGCTGCGCCGTCATCGCCGTGGGCTGGCTGATGTCGAAGCGGGTTCTTTCGGCGTCCTGCAGCGAGCCTTTTTGACTTACGTGCTCGCCGAGAACCTGACGTAAAGCTTCGTGCATGAGGTGCGTGACGGAGTGGTTGGATTTAATGGCAGCGCGGCGATTTGTATTAACGCGCATTCTTAGACTATCTCCCGTTTTTACAGTACCACCAAGAACTTTCACGACATGCAACCACAGTATGCCAACCTGCTTTTTAGTATCGCTAACAAACAATTTTGCGTTCTCGCCTGTTAAATCTCCTGTATCTCCAACTTGACCTCCGCTTTCAGCGTAAAATGGCGATTGGTTTGTAATAATTATACCGTTTTCACTTTCTCCAGATAGCACATCAACTCGCTTACCGTCTTTAACGATAGCAACCACTTGCGCTTCGGCCTCTTCCTTGTCGTAGCCCAAAAATTCAGTCGGGCCGACTTCGTCGAGGATTTCGAACCAGAGTTTTTCGGTTGCCTGTTCGCCGGTTCCGGCCCAGGCGGCGCGGGCGCGGGCCTTCTGCTCGCTCATCGCGCTTTCGAAGGCGGCGACATCGACCGCGATGCCTTTCGCCTTGAGCGCGTCCTGTGTCAGGTCGAGCGGGAAGCCATAGGTATCGTAGAGCCTGAACGCCACGTCGCCGGGGAATTTCGCGCCGGAGGCAAGTTTTCCGGTTTCCTCGTCCAGCATTTTCAGGCCGCGATCGAGCGTGACCTTGAAGCGGGATTCCTCGCTGGAGAGGGATTGCACGATGAGCGCTTCGGCGCGCTTGAGTTCGGGGTAGGCCTCGCCCATCTTGGCGATCAGGGTGGGCACCAAGCGGTGCATGAGGGGTTCCTTCGCGCCCAGCAGGTGCGCGTGGCGCATGCCCCGGCGCATGATGCGGCGGAGGACGTAGCCGCGCCCCTCGTTGGAGGGCATCACGCCGTCAGCCAGCAGGAAGGCGGCGCAGCGCAGATGGTCGGCGATGACGCGGTGGGAGGGGGCATCCTTGCCGTCCGGCGAAACACCCGTCAGATCGGCGCTGTGCTCGATAATGTCGCGCAGGAGGTCGATGTCGTAATTTGAGAGTTTTCCGGTCATCAACGCGGCGGTGCGTTCCAGGCCAAGGCCCGTATCAATCGAGGGTTTCGGCAGGGGTTTGCGGATATAGCCGCCCTGCCCGTCCGGCTCCTGCTCGAACTGCATGAAGACGTTGTTCCAGAATTCGAGGAAGCGGTCGCCATCCTGATCCGGGGAGCCCGGCGGGCCGCCCTGCAATCTGTCGCCCTGATCGTAGAAGATTTCCGAGCACGGGCCACAGGGGCCAGTATCGCCCATCATCCAGAAATTATCGTTGGTGTCGATGCGGATGATTTTGGAATCGGAAAAGCCCGCGACCTTCTTCCAGATCCCGGCTGCCTCTTCGTCTGAGCTGTGGACGGTGACGAGCAGTTTATCCGGGTTCATGCCCAGATTTTTCGTGACGAGTTCCCATGCAAAAGCGATGGCGTCTTCCTTGAAATAATCGCCGAAGGAAAAATTGCCCATCATCTCGAAGAAGGTATGGTGGCGGGCGGTGTAGCCGACATTGTCCAGATCGTTGTGCTTGCCGCCTGCCCTTACGCATTTCTGGGCGGTGGTGGCGCGTTTATAGTCGCGGTGTTCGGCGCCGAGGAAGACGTTTTTGAATTGCACCATGCCGGAGTTGGCGAACATCAGGGTCGGGTCGTTATGGGGGACCAGCGGGGAAGACGCGACGATCTCGTGGCCGTTCTTTTTGAAAAACCCCAGAAATTCTGTGCGGATATCGTTGACTGTTTTCATATTCTTCGCTCTATTCTTCACTCAACCCGAGACTCAACCATGTTTACGAAAGTCTATATATATGCAGGAATTTAGGGCGCTTGCCAACAGATTAGCGGACGAGGCCGGGGCGATCATTCGCCCCTATTTCCGGACCATCGAGACCAGCGAGAGCAAGGCGGACGAAAGCCCGGTGACGGTGGCCGACCGCGCGGTGGAGCAGCGTATCCGCGATATTCTGGAGCTGGAGCGGCCCAAAGACGGGATTTTCGGGGAGGAGTTCGGTGTCAAAAAGAGCGAAAGCGGCCTGACGTGGGTGATCGACCCGATCGACGGGACGAAGCCGTTCATTTCGGGCCGGGCGACGTTCGGGACGCTGATCGCGCTGTGCGAGGGTGACGAGGCGGTGCTGGGGCTGATCGACCAGCCGATCGTGCGGGACCGCTGGCTCGGGGTTAAGGGCGAGCCGACGATTCACAACGGGCAGGTTTGCAAGGTGCGGGTTTGCCCGAGCCTGAAGGACGCGCGGTGTTCGAGCACCAGCCCTGCCATGTTCTTTCACCGGGAGCCGGAGTTCCTCAAAAACTGGAAGCGGCAGGTCAATTTCATCACGTGGGGCGGGGATTGCATCGCCTACGGGTTGCTGGCTTCGGGGCATCTGGACCTTGTGATCGAGGCGGATCTGAAGCCTTATGATTTCCTTGCGCATATTCCGATCATCGAGGGCGCGGGCGGACTCATGCGCGACTGGCAGGGGAACAGGCTGGGCCTTTCCTCGGGCAAGGAGGTGATCGCGGTGGGCGACCCCTCGCTGCTGGAGGGCGCGCTGGGGATTGTCGCTTGAGATGGGGAACGTAGAGCCGCCGCTTATCGTTTTACTGCCGGGGCTGGACGGCACAGGAAGGCTTTTTGAACCGCTCTTGGCCTATATCGGCGACATGCCAGAGCATCAGGTCGTCAGCTATAAGAACATACCTCAAAACCTCGACGAACTCGCGGGAGATGTTGAGGCCTGCCTGCCAAGGAACCGGTCTGTTCTCCTTGTCGCTGAATCATTCTCCAGCCTTGTGGCCTTGCGGCTATTGGAGAGGGGGAATCTAAAAATAGCCGGGATTTTGTTTTTTGCCGGGTTTGCACGGGCACCCTGCCCCTTCCTGATCACTATCGCGCGTTTTGTTCCTTCGCCGCTCATCAAGCTTTTTGCAAGCAACCGTGTTTTGGCGAAGTTGTTCTTTCTAACGAATAAGATGCCCCTAAACGTCCTGAATCTTTATATGGATGTTGTGCGCGGAATCCCTGCGGATGTCTTTAAAATGCGTCTTCGGATTTTGCACGAGGCCAAAAAGCCGCCCTCGCTGAAAACAAAAGTTCCTTTTGGCTTGTTGCGCGTGAGGAACGATCTTCTGGTTTCCAAGAGAGCTACGGACGATTTAAGTGCGCTTTGTGACGATCTGTTCTTGCGCGAGGCTGACGGGACGCATTTTTTTATTCAAACGCGGCCTGAGGAGTCCGCATTAATGATCAGGGAATTTCTGCAAAAGATTACTGATTAGCCGCGAGTTTGTAGGCGTCGGTCACGCCATCGGCGAGGGCGGCGTAGCGCGGGGTCTTGCCGGCCGCGAGGGCTTCGAGGGTCTTCGCGCCCTGCCCGCCGCGCAGGCTGTAGATCCAGTAAAAGGCCATCACGCGCTTCACGTAGGTGCGGGTTTCGGCGACGGGGATCATTTCTGCGAACAGGAGCGGGTCGTCAATATTGCCAAATTTTTGCTTCCAGCGGGCGAGGTTGCCCGGCCCGGCGTTATAGGCGGCCAGCATCGAGATCATGTCGCCGTTGACGTTCTTGTCGGCCAGAAGCTCCTTGATATAGCTTTGGCCCAGCGTGAGATTGTCAGCGGGGCGGCCCAGCAGCGGAGCGATATCCGCATCGGCCACGTTGACGCCGCGCAGGATATGGCGGGCGGTGGCGGGCATGATCTGCATCAAGCCGGACGCGCCGCTGGGGTTGCGGGCCTGCGGGTTAAATCTTGATTCCTGGCGCACGATGGCGTGGATGAGGGCCGGATCGACGGTGAAGCCCCGGCGCGGTTCCCACGGCATCAGGGGGTAAAGCGCAGCGTCATAAGGGCGGGCGGCTTTGTCGCGGCGGTTGTCGGCGCGGCTGCCCAGACGCATGGCCACGGAGGGCAGGCCGACGTGGGTGGCGTAGGCCAGCGCGACACGGCGCATCTCAGGATTTTTGGAATAATCGAAGTGGACCAGTTCGCGCTCGGCGAGTTCGTATTGTCCGGCGGCGACGAAAGCGGCGGCGCGGCGGCCCTCGGGCGTTGAAAGCAACTTTTTCTCATCGCTGTAAGCGAATTGGGGCTCACGCCAGTCGAAGGCGGGTTTTCGGCCCAGCGCCTGCGTCGCCAGCAGGCCGTAGAAGGTTCGGTCGTGCTTCGCGGCCTTGGCGTACCAGGATTGCGCCTGTGATTTGTTCCCCGCGCGGCCGTGAGCGCGTCCGGCCCAGTACGATCCGGCGGAGGACATCCAGCCCGACGCGTAGGGGGAGGATCCGGCGATGGCGAAATTGTCGGCAGCGCCCGCGTAATTGCGTTCATGCCAAAGCGCGAGTCCGGCCACCCATCCGGCCAGAGGCACCTTTTCGCGGGAGCCCTGCACCGCCTCGCGCGCGAGGTCGCGGGCATGGGCGGTCTGGCCTCGGAAGAGGAAGCGCTGGGCCGCCTCGGCGCGCAGCGTGTCGCGTTCAACGTTATCCATATATTGCACGCCCGCGCCGGTGAAGAGTGTTTCCATCGCCAGTGCGGGTTCGCCCTCGTCGATCAGGCCTTTTACACGGCGGGTGAGCGTGGCCACGGCGTGCGCCTGCTCTGCGCTGCGGGCGGGGGCCTTATGGCGCTTGGCGCGGTCGATCAGCGGCTCGTGCAGGTCGGGCAGCTCGCCGGGCGATTTGATTTTCGGCCATCCGGCCTCCGCGCCCGCAGGCTTGCGGGAGAGCGCCAGATTCTGAATTTTATCGGCATCGGGGTGGCCGGGGTAGTTTTTCAGCCATGCGCTAAGCTCTTCGTAGGAGGAGCGGTAGGCCGCCGGGTGCATGTATCTTTGATAGAGGACATCAGAGAGAAGGCGCGTATCGGTCAGGCGCGCGATCTTCTGGTCCGCCGCCTTCATGCGGCCAAAAGCCTGCAGGCGGAAGATATCGCGGTACAGGGCGGCGTTTTCGGAAGAGAGCGGCTTTTCACCCGACGGCGCCGATGTCAGGGACAGCGCATTCAGCATCTTATCATTCAGGCTCAGAAAACTCTGCTGGATTTTCTTGTCATCCAGTTTCGCGGGGGCTTGAGGCTCCGTGATTGCGGCAAGGCTCTCGAAATCGTCGGTGTTCAGCCTGATCGTGGCGAAGGGTGTTGCGGGCTTCACGCCGGGCATGGGGAGCCCGCCCGACGGTCTTCCACCCGGCAACAGGGCATTTGAGACGAGTAATGCACAAAACGCTGCGCATAAACTCTGCTTCCATAGATGGCGAGCCTGCATAACGGCAGGATAAGTAATATACTTGCGGGCTTTTGTCCAGCTTTAAGTGCAGAACGGTTTATATGTTATTGATTTTACTGTGAATTTCTAGCATATCGGCCCAGACGAGCTTCTTCTGGCCGGGGGTGCGCAGGAGGTATGAGGGGTGGTAGGTGGCGAGCGCGGGAATCGGTCCGTTTGCCTTGTCGGTTAGCTCTTTCGTGCGCGGCATATAGTTGTGCCAACGTCCGCGCAGGCGTGAAATCCCCTGATCCGCATCCAATAACGCCTTTGCCGGGACGGAGCCGCAGAAGATCAGAATTTTCGGCGCGGCGAGTTGGATATGACGCTCGATGAAGGGCAGTGCCATCTCGATTTCCGCCGGGGTGGGGTTGCGGTTTCCGGGCGGGCGCCAGTTGAGGATGTTCGATATATATATACGTGAGGGCTGGTCCTGCGCGTTTCGGTCGAGGTTGATGGATTTGAGGATTTTATCCAGAAGCTGGCCGCTCGCGCCGACGAAGGGTTTGCCGAGGCGGTCCTCGTCCGCGCCGGGGGCCTCGCCGACCAGCATTACATCGGCGGCGGGGTCGCCGTCGGCAAAGACAAGGTTCGTGGCGGTCTTGCTGATCCCGAAGCCCTGAAAGGCGGCGATGGCGGCCTTGAGCTCTTCGAGCGTCCTGGCGGCGGCGGCGGCGCGCACGGCTTCGGTCCGGGCCTCGGCAACGCCTAGGAACGCGGGCGGCGCGTGTTCGCCGTTGCGGGGCGGTTCGGGCAGATTTTGGGGAGCGGCGGCCTTAGCGGGCGGCCTGATTTGCGGCGGCGGGGCGGCGGCGATCCACGCCGTGGCGTCCTGTGCCTCGTCGCTCAGGGCATCGGTCACGCCCTGATCCACGTGCCAGCGCAGCGCCTCTATCCATGCCTGCCGTTCGGCGGTCTGCATTTTGCGGTCCCTACAGCCCTGAAAGGTTTTTGTCTTTCGGCCAGCTGACTTTCCAGCCGAGATTCACCTCGGCCTTTTGCTGGGGCTTGATCACACTGGTCCAGCGGGTCGTGCCCTTGACGTTTTTATAATCGGTCTCGAAGCCGGGGGTGGTTTTATCCTTCAGGATTTCGACCAGAATGGTTTCGTCCTTGGAGGCAGGCACCATTTCCATCACCTCGATCTGGATATCCTGCTTATGGTAGCTCTCAATCTGCGTGACGAAGTGTCTTTCGATGATCTTGCTCATGGCGATCAGGCCGGTTTGCGCGGTTTCATCTTTCAGCATGTCCCGCTTGACCTTCACCGCGTCGTCCACGCCGAAGGACATCTCGCCCTCCTCGCCCGGACGGATGATCGCGGCGATGTGGTCCTGTCCGATGAAGGCCCCGTCGCGGAAGAGGCTCAGGCGGCCCGGCAGGAGCGGCGCGTCGCCCTTGAGGGTGAATTTCGCCACCATGAAGCCGTCGGTGCTGACCTGCGGCAGGATTTTGACGAACAGGGCGGTTTCGTTTTCAAGCTGACCGATCTGCAATTTGGCCTGCGTTCCGTCCGGCTTGACGGTGGCGGGGCCGGTAACCTTATATTCGCCGACGAAGCCGCTGGCGTTCATCTGGACCGCCACGGGCGCAGATTCCGCCCGCAGCACGCGCTCATCCTGCATGCGCCGCCATTTGCGCAAGGGCTCTTCATCCGGAGACTCTATCGGCACGGGGATGGCGCTGTCCCCCGTCCTGAGCGCCTTGTCGAGCTCCTCTTCGCGTTTCTGCTCGACGGCAGAGACATAAGCCGGGGAGGCCGTGGCCGTTCCCGGCGGAGCGGATATTGCAGAGGCCATAGGCAAAATCCGGTCGCGGTCATACAACGTCAGCCAGATCGGATAGAGCTGCGGCAGGGACGCGCCCCGGCTGGGCTGGGCGGTGGAGAGGGACAGGTCTATGCCGTTCCAGTCCTCGCCCGTTCTTTGCCAGACGGACCCATATTGCACGAGTTCGAGCTTTTTGGACGGCACGTCGAGTCGGGCGTCATAGGTCGGCTGCCAGCCCACATCGGAAATCTGGTAGCTGAGCGACACATCCAGGGTCGCCGCCTTGTCGGATTCAAAGGGGACGGTGACCGTGTAGCTTTGCTTCTGGTCGGAGAGGAACTGGTTAAGGTCGGCGTCGATCTTTTCGAGCTTTTTGTTTTCCTCCGCGATTCTGAGATCGAGGGCCAGCTGCGCCTTCATGTTGGCGAGCATTTTGGCGGAGAGGCCGTCGGAGGCCGCGATCCATTTCTCGGGGTTGAGGTCGAGGGGCGTTGAATCGTCGTCGCCTTCGCCTTTGCCGTTGGCCTGTTTCGCCCAGTTGGTGATAAACGCGTTGGCTTCGGCCAAGGCGCTTCTCTCAACCTGATAGAGGTTGATCGTGTTGACGATCTCCTGTTTCCGGTCGGCCAGTGCCTGCACGCCCGCGACGACGAAATCCTCGGAGTTTTCCTGTTTATGGCTCAGGGCGCCGAAGGTGACGCTGGCCTTGGCGGCGCCGCTTACGCGCAGGGAGTTGGCGAAAATCTTGACCGGCAGGCCGGAGAAGACCAGATTGTGCGCGCCCGCCGGGATTTCCACCTTTGCGGTGCGGGTCACGGTTGCACGGTCACTATAGACGATCGCGGATTTAATCGCGCTTTCGACCTTAATATCGTCGGCCAAGGCCGGGAAGGCGAAGGCGGCGCTTGAGACGAATACGGCCAGGCACGACCATTGACGGATGCGGTTCATAGACACAGACTCCCGGATGTTGAGGACACACCCACAGGTTATCCCATCAGGAAGCCGGTCACAAGGTTTTAGGGGCTGTTTCCAGCGCCTTTAAATGAAATTCACCAGCGTGAGCTGGCTGACCAGCGCGGTCACGCGGAAGGTCGCCTCCAGCTGGACCTGAAGCGTGTTGATCTTCAGGGCGACGTCGTTCTGATCTATGTCCTCTATTCCGGAGATAATGCTGATGAGTAGATTTTTCTGATCGACGTGGAAATTTTTCGTCTCGTTCATGGATGCTCGCACAGCCTCAACATCGAAGCGGATGTTGTTTACCTCGTCGAGCGCCCGGTTCACCATGCGGGATAATTCGTTATAGAGCTTGTAGAAATTCTCCTGCTGCTGCGCCAAGGTAAAGCCGGGGGCGCCCTGCGCGTCCGGGGTGCCGGGGAAGACGCCGTCTTCGTATGTGTTGGCGATAGGCGGCAGGTTTTCGTTCTTAAGGAAAGCCAGTGCGACCATAACATCGCGGAACGGGTCCTGATTGGCGTGGACGGTGTAGTCGAGTTCGGAGTTTTCGTCCACCCGCACGAAGACACGGCCGGCATTGCCCGCGCTAAGGCTGGCGGAATAGCCGACCACACTGTCCGTCAAGGCGTCGGGATTACCATTTGCCGTGCTACGGTCGCGGATGTCGGCCAGAAGCTGGTCCGTTGAAATCGTGCCGTCCTTCCAACTGGTGATCAGGGTGCTTACGGCTGCATCCAGGGTGCCCGAGTTGCTGAAGGGCTGGGTGAGCGTTTCAGCGCCGCCCAGAACATAGCGGTCGCCGTCCTTGGCGTTCAGGAGTTCGGCCATGCGGTCGAATAGATTTCCCGCGAGATTGATGAGAGTCTGCAATTCGTTGTCGGGTTTGGATGAGGTCATGCCGACCTGTATTTCCTCGTTTACGAACGGAGTCGAGGGGTCGTCGTAGGTTACGATATCGCCCCGTTGATGAACCCCTTGCTGGACGAACCCGATGAAGCCGTTGGAGAGGTTTTCACCCTGCTTCTGGAACTCCTCGATCGAGGAGAGCATGATCTTGAGGCGCGTGTCGGCCTTGCCGATATTGCTGATGTAAGAGTCCAGCGTGACGACGGCTGAACGCGAACGGATGGACGACAGGGCGTCGGAGCCGAGCCCCGAGAAATTCTGGGTTTTCTTGCCTGTGGCGAGTTGCGTGGACAGATCGGAGAACGTCGTTTGCTGCTTTTTGATATTTTCGATCTGTCTGAGCGCCTGGCCCAATGTCGATATGCCCGTCATGTTCCGTACTCCCTTTTATTCCGTTTTCTAGACTGTGTCCGTCATACCGCCGATAGCAGTTCCTGAAAAATTTCGTCGATCGCGCTAATCACACGCGCCGAGGCCGCATAGGCCGTCTGCACCACGATCAGAAATCCCAGTTCCTCATCGAGGTTAACGCCCGACTCATCCACCAGCTGCTTTTCGAGAAGGCTTTTCAGGGTTAACTCATCTTCGCTGCGCTCACGGATCAGATTTAACTCCTGACCGTGTTGGTTGATGATCTTCTGGGAAAAATCCTCCAGCGTTAAAGCGCCCGAAATGTTCGTGTCTATGTTTGCTCCGGGACCCAGATTCTGCGAGCGGATCGCCACGAACTGGCCGCTCCCCACTGCGGTTTCAGACCGGTATGGAATATCGACAATCGGTGACTGATCGTTGATCGCCCCACCGCCCAGCACCTCATAGGTGCCGAACAGGGATGAGATGATCCCGACGTTATTGTCGATAGATGTGCGGCCCAGCGCGGTTCCGGCGAGTGTTGCGCCGTTTGTTCTTGTCGGGCCGCCGACAAGCCGGATGTCACCGCCGAAATCCGGGTTTGTAAAACTGCTACCGGGACGGAGCGCAAGAAAACCGTTAGCGTCGATTTCCGCCGCGAGGCCCGGAATGGCGTTCAGCTTGGCCAGAAGTTCGACTTCCGTATCGGTCGGCTCGATATAAACTCTCTGGGCGGGGGTGTTGCCCACGCTGACGTCGAAATACGGGTCGGCGGCTTGCTTGAGCCCGATGTTGAAGCCGATGAAGGCGAAACCCGTTTCGGTCAGAGGCTCGGAGCCGCTTTGCACGATCTCTATATTTCCGCGGCTTTGGATCACGAGTTCGCCGTTGGCTCCGGTCGATACGCTGGCGCCAAAGTCGGCGACGATGTTGGCCCAGTCGCCGTCAGCGGTGATGAAGTTGATCAGATCCTGAACCGCGCCGCTGCCCGATACGGCGACAGACCGCAGGTCAATCGTCACATCATAGGGGCCGCTGCCGATGTCGGGATCGTCGAAGCGGAGGATAAACGTATCCGTTTCCGTTCCGGTTTGGCCGAAGGCTGAGGTGCCGCCCGTATTGACCATGTCGGCGATGCTGGAATAGGCCGAGAGGTCCACGGCGCCTTTCAGAGTATTTGTTGAGCGCAGGCCCAGCCATTCCTGAAGCGTGGTCGTGCCCGTCGCGGCAGCGCGAATGTCCACGGAGGTCGCTGTGGTCTGGTTTTCCGCCAGAAGGTATTCGGTCGAGGAAAAGGCATATTGCAAGACCCTGCGGATGACTTCGTTTGAGCCGGGCGCAAGCGTTTGATTATAGGTGCCTTTCTGAACTAGGCTCTGGTCGTTTACGATGGCGCTGTTGACCTGAATGCGGCTGGCGAAACCAACGTATGAAACCGGGACGGGCGGATCGACGCTCGGGTCCGGGGGGGTGTCTGCGGGGATGCTGCCCGATCCGTCAGTGAAGAGACGCAGCCCCTGTGCGTTGAAGCGCAAGGCCATCTTATGCGCCAGTTCATCGATCTGCGCGGTCTGTCTGGGCAAAATTTCGTCGCGCAGCTCAATCAACCCGCCGAGTTTTCCGCCGAGCGGCCTTTCCGTCAGATCAACAGCCGTGGGGTCGGTCACCGGATCGCCAATAAAGATGCCTGCCAGAGAGGACGGGTAATAGCTGGTCGCCGAAATCGGCGTGGGGCGGAAGGTCAGTTGGCGTGCCTGTTCGCCGGCAAGCTCCGCGCCTTCGACGGTCTGGATCACCAGAACACCGTCGCCCCGGCTGAACATGCTGATCTGGATGAGGGAGGAGAGTTCCTTGACGGACAGATCGCGGCTGTCTTCGATGGCGGCGGAGGTGTTGCCGGAGGCTTTGGCGAAGCGGATTTGCTGATTGAGTTCGGCAATCTGGGTCAGAAGGTCGTTAATGTTGTCCACCACGACCTTTGCCTCGGACTGCGCGTCGTTCCTGAGCGTGTTAATGAAGCCTGCGAACTGATTGATCTTGTTTGCTGTATCCTGCGCCTGATCGACAACATCGGTCAGGAGAAAGCTGTCTTCGGGCGTGTCGGCGAGTGCGACGAACGCTTCACGCAGGCGGGTGACTTCCGCCGCAATGGAAATGCCGGCGGTGGGGTTGCCGTGGAAATTATCGACCCGCTCCAGATAGGTTTCCTGCACGTCGTAAAAGCCGACCTGACTGACCTGCGTCCAGAGCTGGCGCTCGAGATTGATATCGACGTTGCGGATCACCGTCTGGGCCAGAACGCCTACGGTCTTGCCGTCGATGGACTGGCTGACCTGCGGCAAAATTTTCCGGGTATAGCCATCCGTGCCTACGTTCGCGACGTTGACGGAGATCGTCTCGATCTGTTTCTGATAGATTTTCAGGCCGGAAAGCGCGGCGTCCAATCCTGAAAGGCCCATAATCCATACTCCGTTGCGTCTTTAAAGAGCAATCAATATCAGGGCGCAAAACGCCCGCATTTGATTTATCCTTGCAAGGGAGGTGCCAGATCAGGACGGCCGGGATTTCAGGGCTTTATGGAGTTCGGGGATGAGGAAGACCGGAAGGGCCACCAAAAGGATGACGCCCCAGTCGGCAGCCCCCAACGGGACGGTTTGAAGGGCGTGCTGAAGGCCCGGCAGGTAGACTGCGGCGATTTGCAGCGTGAGCATCCCGGCTATCGCCGCAATCAGCCATGGGTTGGAAAACCAGCCCATAGAGCCGACCGTGCCGTGGGCGTTGCGGAAATTAAGCACATTCACCTTTTCCATGACGACCATCGCGGTAAAGGCCATGCAATTCGCCGTTGCCCATGAATCCGGGTCGCCCTGCATGTAAACATGATAAAGCGCGAGCGTCGTGAAGCCGATATAGGCACTCAAGGCCGCAATCATTTTAAAACCATGGCTGTCCAAAATGGGTTTGGAGATACTCCGCGGAGGCTGGTTCATAACGTCCTTTTCAGCCTTTTCCGCACCCAAAGCCAGCGCCGTAACGCCATCGGTAACCAGGTTCATCCAGAGGATCTGAACCGGAAGCAGGATCAGCGGTCCGCCCATCAGGATATTCACGAAAATCGCGATCATCTCGCCGATATTCGAGGACAGCATGTAGCGCACGAATTTGCGGATATTCGCGTATTGCCGCCGCCCTTCCTCGATCGCCGCAACGATGGACGCGAAATTGTCATCGGAGAGCACCATATCCGCCGCGCCGCGCGCGACATCCGTGCCCCTTATGCCCATAGCGATGCCGACATCGGCCTGTTTGAGGGCGGGCGCGTCGTTCACGCCGTCCCCGGTCATGGCGGTCAGATGGCCTTGGGCCTGCAAAAGTTTGACGATGCGGAACTTATCTTCTGGCACCGTGCGGGCGAAGAGGATATCCCGGCTGAGGAGCACAGAGAGTTCTTCGTCGCTCATGGATTTCATATCGGTACTTGTTATGGCTCTGTCCACGCGTAAGCCTATCTGGCGGGCGACCGCTTGGGCCGTGACGGGCGAGTCCCCCGTGATGACCATGACTTTAATCCCTGCGCGCCGCGCCTGATCCAGAGCTTGTTTAACCTCCGGACGCGGCGGATCGATCACGCCCGTTATGCCCAGAAAACATAAACCACCTTCGACTTGTTGAGCGGAACATGAATGATTGTCCGGCAGCGTCTTTCGGGCCAAAGCCAGCGTCCGCAGGCCTTCTTGCGCGAAACCGTTGAAGGCAACCTCGATATCGCGGCGCGCCTGTTCATCGAGGGGTTCAATCTTATCGTTTTTCCGTATGTGTGTGCAGAGGGGCAGGATTGCCTCCGGTGCGCCCTTTACGTGCGCAATCAGTGCGCTTTCGGTTTGTTCGATGACGGACATGCGCTTGCGGGTGGAGTTAAAAGAGTTTTCCGCGACGATACAAGTCTGGGTCTGCTCGCTCAGTCCGGCCTTGCGCGCAGCAACAATCAGCGCGGCCTCGGTGGGCGATCCGATGGCGTGCCAACCTTGTTCTCCCCGTTCTATGCGTGCGTGATTGCAGGTGCTGGCCGTTTCCAGAAGGGCCATAAGATCGGGGTCTTGCGCCGGGTCAATCCGGCGACCGGCTTTGTGAAAGTCGCCTTCCGGCTCGTATCCCGCCCCGCCGATCAGAACTTCGCCGGTGGACAACCAGATTTTCTGGACCGTCATTTCGTTTTTGGTCAAAGTTCCGGTTTTGTCGGTGCAGATGACAGAGACGGCGCCCAGCGTTTCCGCAGCCTGTAAATGCCGCATGAGAGCCTTTTTGCGGGCCATGGCCGAAACGCCCAACGCGAGTGTCACGGTCACGACAGCGGGCAAGCCCTCCGGCACCGCCGCAACGGCCAGAGAAATTCCGGTCATAAACGTTTCCATGATCTCCCGCCCGCCGATCAGGCCAATTAATACAACGAGCCCGGATACGGACAAAGCCAGCGCGCCGAGTTGCCAACCCAGGCGGGCGAGTTCGCCCTGCAAGCGGGTCTGCGTTTCGCGGATCGATCCGGTCAATGCTGCAATCTTACCGAACTCGGTCTTCATTCCCGTTTCGACCACCAGCCCCATTCCGCGACCGTTGACGATGTGCGTGCCCATGAAGACCATGTTTCGGCGTTCGGTGAGATGCGCCTCGTGGGGAAGTGTGTCCGTGTGCTTGGAGACTGTGGAGGATTCTCCGGTCAGTGCAGCCTCGTCCGTGCGCAGATCTGTGGCACCGGTCAGCCTTATATCCGCCGGCACCGCGTTTCCGGTTTCCAGAAGCACAAGGTCTCCGGGGATCAGCTCTTCTGCGTCGATCTCCTGCTCATGCCCGCCGCGAATGACCCGGCAGCGCGGCGTGAGCATCTTCTGGAGGTTTTTGATCGCGTTTTCGGCCTTCCATTCCTGCATGAAGCCCAGAACGCCGTTCAGGATCACGATGGCGAGGATCGCCAGCGCATCGACAACTTCGCCGACCAGCAAAGACAGGATGCACGCCACGGCCAGAACCACGATCAGGACATTTGTGAACTGGCGGGTCAGGATGGTTTTCCAGTTCAGACCCTCTTTATTTTCCAGCCTGTTCGGGGCGAAATTTTTTGGCCCAGACTGTAGGGTCCTTTTGATTTCATCTTCGCCGAGGGCGTGCCAGGGTTTCATCTTATCCGCCCTCAGCCGTTCCACGCAGCCGCGAGAAGACCGGAAACGTCGATCGCGTTCGTTTCGTGCGCGACCGTATTGCAGGAGACAATTCGGCCTACGCCCGATTGCTTAAGCGCTTCGAGGGCATCGCCCGCGAACAGCGCATGAACGCCAATACAAACGGGCGGTTTCATGCCGGAGCGCCTGAGGTGCCGAACGGTTTCGATCATCGTGCGTGCGGTGGAGATAATATCATCGACCAGCACAGGCGTGTGGTTTTGATATTTATCGACTTCAGGAACCGATATCTCGACCTGCTTATCGCCGTGCCGGGTTTTGGTGAGAACCGTGTAGGGCGCCGCTGCTCTTTGCGCGACTTTCGAGACCCATTGGTCGCTCTCCTCGTCCGGTCCGATCACAACCGGGCTTTCGACGTTCGCGGCGATCCAATCAGCGATGGCGCCGGACGCCTGAACGGCCTTGGCGGGTATCGTATAAATATCGCTCAAGTTCTTGTAGCGGTGAAGGTGCGGATCGACCGTGATCAGGCTATCGAAATTCTCAGAGATGAACGAGGCGAAAATCGCAGAAGTGACGGACTCGCCTTGGTGAAATCTTTTGTCCTGACGCATATAGCCCAGATAGGGCGCGATCAGAGCCGCCGATTTCGCGCCCAATTCTCTCGCGGTGCGTGCAAAGAACATCAAAGGCACAGCTTTTTCATCCGGATGGTCGAGGCTGCATAGAATACCGATCTCACGGCCTTTAATATCCGATTCAATCTGAACGAGGCTTTCGCCATCAGGAAAGCGGTGAAGTTTCATCGCGCCGAGGACGCAACCCGAACGCTTCGCCAAAGTATCCGCGAGATGCTCGGCGCCCGGATAGGCGAAGAGGATCTTCATAGCGTGCTCTCCTCCGTGATTGCAACGATTTCCTGTTGCCCCTCCAGATAGCCCAGCGCGTAATCGAGTTCGCCGGGAGAGTCCGCATGCACTGTAAAAAGAGGCTGGCCCTTTTCTATTTGCGCACCTACCGGCGTGTGTAGATCGACGCCCGCAACCTTGTCAGAGGGGGCTCCGGCCAGTTTGGCCAAGCGTGCGATGCGGCGGTTATCGATGGAAAAGACCGTACCCGCCTGATCGGCCTCAATAACCTGGCTGTTGCGCGCTTGCGGGATCTCCCGCATTCCGCCCTGTGCCGCACAGATCGCCTGAAATTTTTTCCAGGCGCGGCCGTCGTCCAGTATTCCGGCGGCGAGTTTACGCCCCTGCCCGCTTTTGACGCTCGGTGAGAACTCCAGAATATGTCCGGCCAGATCGAGGGCGCGATCTCGCAAATCCTGAGGCGCTGCGGCGTCCTTTTTCAGTACGGACACGAGATCCCGCGCTTCGAGCGCCGGGCCGATCCCGCGTCCCACGGGCTGGGTGCCGTCACTGGTGTGAACCCTTACACCGATCCCGAGGGCCGCACCCGTCTGCTCGAGAAAACGCGAGAGCGCTTCGGCCATTTGCAGCGTTCTGACCTTGGCGGTCGGGCCTACGGGCATGTCGATCAGGACATGCGAAGAGCCGGCTGCGATTTTTTTCGAGAGGACCGAGGCTACCAGTTGCCCCTCGCTGTCTAGGTCGAGGGTCTTTTCAACGCGGATCAGGAGATCGTCCGCCGGGCTGATCGAGACAGAACCGCCCCAGACGATACAACCGTTTTCCCTTTCCACGACCTTGCGCATGGATTTCAAATCGAGCGCCACAGGAGCCAGAACCTCCATCGTGTCCGCCGTTCCGGCGGGCGAGGTAATTGCGCGGGAGGATGTTTTGGGCATGGTCAGGCCGTGCGCCGCGATAATCGCCACGACGATCGGCGTTGTGCGGTTGCCCGGCAAGCCGCCGACGCAGTGCTTGTCCACAACAAGTTCGCGCCCCCAATCCAGACGGTCGCCACTCTCGACCATCGCACGGGTGAGAGAGACGATTTCCTCTTCATTCAACCGACTGCCCGCGCAGGCGGTCAGGAAAGAGGCGATATGAATATCTGAATAATGGCCCGCGACGATATCGCGTACGATCGCGCCAAGCTGTTCGTAATCCAGAACATTCCCGAAAATTTTTGAGCGCACGTGGCTCAGCGAGTGAACCGGGGGGGCATGCGAAAGATGGATCAAATCGCCCTCCTTCGCTTGCAGTTTGGACCAGGCATATTCGGAGAGCGCGGCCTGACCGGGCTTGAGTATTCCGTTATGGATCATATTCAGGGTCGCGGTCAGGGATTTTCCGTTCACGGTCACCAGCAGGCGGGCCTGCACCTCGAAGCCCTCGGCGCGGCAGACGTGGCAATCCTGGCGCATGTAGATCACCGGTTCCTTGTAGGTATCTATGCCTAGGCGTTTGAGCTTTAAAACGGGCTTCGGCCTGTTCTTCATAAGTCTTCCTTTTGGAGATATTCGGGTACGACCGCATTCCAGCCGAATTTTTCCTCGATTTTTTCCTTCATGCTTCGGGCAGCCTCGGGCTCCCCATGCACAACAAATATCTTGCGGGGCGGGCTGTTGAAATTTTCCATCCAATTCAGAATTTCCTGATAGTCCGCATGGGCCGACATATTGTCGAGCTTTTTGATTTCCGCGTTTACGGCCCACATCTGGCCGTGGATCTTGATCTCCTTTTCACCTCGGGCCAAACGATCGCCGCGCGTTCCGGCGGCCTGAAACCCCGCCAGAAGGATCGTGTTGCGCGGATCGCCAAGATGATGTTTGAGGTGATGCAGGACGCGCCCGCCCGTGGCCATGCCGCTGGCCGAAATGATCACCTTGGGCATGTTGTTGTTTTTATTGTAAATGGCCTTAGATTCTTCGACCGTGCGGGTACATTCCGCGACCGCGCAGATATCGGCGCACAGGCCGGGCGACAGGCGGTGGTCGTTCGTATGCTTGCAGAGCAGTTCGGACGCATTGATGGCCATCGGGCTGTCGAGAAAGACGGGGATGTGGCGTTTGATCCGGTTTTCGCTTTTGAGTTTGTGGATGTAATAGAGCATCGCCTGCGCCCGGCCGACCGCGAAAACCGGGATGATGACGCTGCCGCCCCGTGCCGCCGTTTTATTGATGATGCGCTCTATGTCGTCGGTCGGGTCGGATTTATCGTGCAGGCGGTCGCCGTAGGTCGACTCCACCACAAGATAATCGGCGTCCTGAATTTTTGCAGGCGGTTTCATAACCGGGTCGTTCAAGCGGCCGATATCGCCTGAGAACAGGATCGATGTTCCGCCGCCGTCGCTGATTCGGATAAAGGACGCGCCCAGAATGTGCCCGGCGCGGTGAAGGGTAAAGGTCAACTCCTCGGTCAGTTTGTGCGGTTTGCCGAAATCAAGGGGCTTAAACAAGGCGAAGGTTTTTCTGGCGTCGTCTTCGGTATAAAGCGGCAGGGCCGGCTGGTGCCTCGTGTAGCCATATCGGTTCGCGCGCTCGGCGTCCTCCTCTTGTATATGCCCACTATCGGGCAGCAGGATTTTGCAGAGGTCGAACGTCGCCTCCGAGCAGTAGATCGGCCCCTTGAACCCGGCCTTCACCAGGCGCGGAATATATCCGCTATGATCCAGATGGGCGTGGGTCAACAAGATCGCGTCGATCTGGCGGGGGTTAACGGGCAAATTCTCCCAGTTGCGCAGGCGCAGATCCTTCAGCCCCTGAAACAGTCCGCAATCAATCATGATTTTCTTGCCGCCGTCTTCGAGCAGGTACTTTGATCCGGTCACGGTTCCGGTCGCGCCTAGAAAGGTTAGTTTCATTTATTTCTGTTCCTAAAGCGTCGGGTTTAAAGGCATCAGGTTAGCGCCCTGGCTCTTTGAGGGAAAGGGAATTTAAAGACTTCAATGCGCCTGATTTGCGGGCGCTTAAAACTCAGCGATTTTATTTTCAAAACTTATGGCAAAGGATTTACGATACGCGATTGACCAAGACACACCTCGGTATGCGAGCCGCCTGAGGTGAGCGCCTAGCGCCGTCAGAGGTTGTAAAGTTGCGCACATCAAAACAATTATTGCGTTTAATTAGCGCTCTGCGAAAAAATTACCCATGGTATATTATTTATCCTGCATGTCATGGAGGATATTTCAAATGATTGCCTTAAAAAAAATTAAGACTGCTTCTGTAACAAATATTTATAGTCATATTACGGCGGGCGTTAATGCCATCACTTCACGCCTTATGATTGTTGACAATGATTTGAATATTGTTTTTGCCAACCCTTCTGTGATTGAATTTCTAAAAAGCGTCGAGGCTGATATCCAGAAGGACCTTCCGCACTTCTCGGCTCACAAGCTGATCGGCGTGAACATCGACAGCTTTCACAAAAACCCGGCACATCAGCGCGGCATGCTGCGGAACCTGAGCCAGCCTTATTCGACATCAATCCGGCTGGGAGGGCACGTCTTCAACCTGCGCGCGCCCCCTCTCAACGACGAACGCGAAGGGCGGATCGGAACCATCATGGAGTGGTTTGAATCCAAGGCTGCTGACAATGAAAGTCAGATCGCCGCAATTCACCGCGTGATGGCTGTGATCGAATTCAATCTCAAGGGTGAGGTCATGGTTGCCAATTCAAATTTCCTTCAGGCAACGGGCTATAGCATGGAAGAGATCAAGGGCAAACACCACCGGATATTCATGGACCCGAAAGAGGCTGCGAGCGCCTCCTATCAAGAGTTCTGGAGCCGCTTGGCGAACGGGGAGCATTTTGCGGACCGCTTCCATCGAAAAACCAAGAGCGGCGCTGATCTCTGGATCGATGCCTCCTATAATCCTATTCTCGACCAAAGGGGCGTGCCCTATAAGGTCGTAAAATACGCGACCGACATCACCAAACGGATCGGAATCATGAACAACGTCAAGGCGTCCATGTTCGAGGTCGGGCGCGAACTGGACTCCATCAGCGAACAGACTACCAGCGTTGCCAGCGCATCGGCACAAACCACATCCAACGTTAATGCGGTCGCATCGGGCGCAGAGCAATTACGCACTTCGGTCGAGGAAATCGCACGCAATATGTCGCGCGCGCAAAACGAGGCCGACAATGCGGTTTCGAAGGTCGAGGCCGCCGGGATTGAGACCAAGAAACTCGCCGATGCCGCGCGGGATATGAACGGGATCGTTGAACTGATCCAGGAGATTGCCAGCCAGGTCAACCTGCTTTCGCTGAATGCCACAATTGAGGCCGCGAGGGCCGGCGAGGCCGGAAAGGGTTTCGCCGTCGTGGCCACGGAGGTTAAGAATCTTGCCGGGCAGGCCGGAGCCGCTACAGGCCGGATTTCAGAAGAAATCGGGCGTATTCAAAATATCGTGGGTCTTACGGTCAGAAATCTTGAGGAGGTCAGCAACGCGATTTCGACGCTCCGCGAATTTGTTACGGGCGTGGCCGGCGCTGTCGAGGAGCAAGGCGCGGTGTCTCAGGATATGTCCTCCAACATGCAGAGCGCGGCTCTGGCCGTGGGTGATGTCAACCGAAGCCTTGAGGCCATCGCGCGGGCCGTTGAGACAGTTAAGGCGGCTGTGGTTCGCACCACCGAAGATGCGGAGCGCCTGTAAAGCTCTTGGTCTTATTTGTCACCGCGCTTACTTGCGCTTGAGTTCCTGCATCTGGCGGTCCAACCCCTCAAGGGTTTCGAGATTGGCTTTCAGGCCGCTCAGGGTTTGCCTTGCGATGGTTTCGTGATCGCCCTGATATTGCGGCAGCAAAAAGTAATACCCTGCCGGATGCTTGCTGATCCGCTCTAGAAAGGCCTCGATTGCCGAAGCCTGGAGCCGCATGGCTGCAGCTTGCGATCCGGCCTCTATGCGGGCCGCTCGGCCCGCTGGCGCATGGGTGTTTTGCATATCCCAGTAAGCGAACGGCTGATCAGGGTCGATTTCACGGGCCTTCGCATAAAGGCGTTCACTTTCCTCGCGGGTTGTGGCGTAACGCCCGGCCACCAGCAGGAGGGTCGCGTCCTTACGCTCCGTGCCGATTTTTTCCATTTCGGCCATCAAATCCTCCCGCGCCTTGACCTGACGTGCCGTGTTGTAATAAAGCTCGGCTGCGTCAAGTTTATTGACCTCATATGCGCCATACATTGCCTCCAGCGCCATCATTGCCTTTGCCGTATCGCGCTGCGCAAACGTGTAAATCCACGCATTGGCATAATATTCTGCGGCGCTTTTGGGGGCGGCGATAATTTTATGCGACTGCACCGCTTCGCTGATTTCAACGACATTCTGGCCGATCTCGGCGACGCCCTCGCCTATCACCTCTACGCTGTCACTGATTTTTGCGACATCCTTTTGGATCATGCCGAGTCTGTCCACTATCGTTTCCGTTGCGGTCTGTCCCTGCCCGATCAGGATCAAAATCATGAACGCGGCCGCAGTGAACAACGAAAAGCGCATGGAATCGCAAACGCGGCATCGTATGACTTCGTCCACCGCCTCGGCATTGCCGGCATCCGCCAGCATCGCCCGCTGGAAACACAGAAGCGCAGAGACCACCGCCAATCCTGAAAAAACCGCCAGCAGGATATAGGGCGAGACCAAGGCCGAGAAGAACGCCGTAATATCTGCGAACAGCCCGGCCGCGCCACCGATAATCGCGAATAACGACCCGTTTTGAGGCCATACAATGCGTTTTACAACTGTGCGCGATAGCTTCATGCCCGCTTCCTCCTCATCACTCTTCAATAATCCGAATCGAACCTAACCCGAACCGCTCAAAATGATAAGGGCATAATGCAACTTAGTGGCGGTCTGCTTGAAGGACGGGGCGGCGTGCAGCGCGCATAAGCCTCGCCAGCCCTGTCGATCCTCTTAAAATTCAAGCAAGGCACTGATTTAAAGGTTTAATTTAAATATTTTGTCTCTGGGGGGAAATTGTGTTATAAAAATTTAGTTAACAAATTAACTATTGAGGATATTGCAATGGGTACGAAATCTTTTGCTGCGGCGGCGGGTGCCGGACTTCTCACAGTTTTTGCCTTACCTCTGGCTTATCATTCCAGAGATGTACATTTCTTTCCCGAAGACGTTTACAGCATTACGCAGGAATCTGACGGGCCGCATCTTCACGTCACCAATTCGCGCATGCATGAGCTTTCGAATATCCGCTTGGTTGCCGATGAGAACGGGCAGCTTGTGGGCGAAGGGGTCGTTATGGGCGATACCTTTAAAGTTGTCGTCGGTGATAAAGAGGCCTTATTTGTGCACGATCACGGCGCGGAAAAGCTCTGGCTGGGCCGCGATGTGGTGCATGTCAGACCCGACACGACCGCGCAGGTCGATAGCGTTGCGCCTGAGCCGCACTTTTAAGCTCGGCGCGCTTGATGTGTCAGGGATGGCCAATCTGAAATCCCGCACACTATCAGTTTTTTAGTTAAACCGGCCGTTTGGCGTTCCGGCGCCCCTTTGGTGCTTCTAAAAGACGTTTCCCATGGAATTGGAAAAGTTTTAATTGTTATTCACGGTAAGCCGAAACGACGGATGATCTATTGCTTGCGGCTTAGTCGTACTTCGCCATCTGATTTGGGTCGGGGACTGAAAGTTGAATTGATGAGTAACATTGATAACTCTTAAACATTAAAATCGATGAAAGCACAGGACAATGATACTCAGAACATGGTTGCTTGTTACGCTGATTTTTATGTCATCTACGGTCGCTTACGCGGGCAATGACCTCAAGACTTGCCGTTCATATCTGAAGACCGCTCTAACATTGATAGAAAATCTTGAACCCAAACTTCCAGAGGTGCCCAAAGACTCCGCGCAGTACTTCGCTGATCGCTACCGCTCAATGGGATTGCCAAAATTCTACAGCGAGAAAGGTCAACCGCACTATTACCTCTGGTTGCTTCGCCATGACATCACCGAAGCAAAGTCTCATCTGGAGGTCGAGGCCAGCGATCAATCATCATCGGGTGCCCGAGGTTCCCTAGCTTCCTCTGGGTTTCTCGCTTACTTCTTGTCGAATGTTCGATACTCATGGACGGAGTACGCAGCACGAGTCCCAAATCAGAATATTAATGATTCGCAAAGAGACTTGATCTCAAGTGACATGTTGCAGGCGAGTATACTATTCAATTTCTACTCAAGTTGCCTCGTTCAGAATCTCTAGACAGGCGATAATATTGTTTTAACTAAGCTTTATTAATTTTCAGTCAGAAAAGTCTATTGGGTTACATCTCAGGCCGGACAGCTCACAAAAGTGAAATAAGCGGGACCGAGGCATCTCATTTATCAATGCTGTCGCCCTTTAAAATGAGAAGTTTTATACGCTCGGGGAACTTCTAAAGCCCTTACAAACCAGTATAAAACTGGCGCGCCCGGGAAGACTCGAACTCCCAACCTTCTGATCCGTAGTCAGACGCTCTATCCATTGAGCTACGGGCGCGCAATGTAAGGTACCCTTGAAGTGGGGGGACATTACGCGAAACGATCCGCGATTTCAAGTCTTTGAAGCGTTTTGCCGAAAAAAATCAAAAAAGCCGGGTTTTCGTTTGAAAACCTTTACCGCGGACCTGCGTTTATGGCAAAATCGTGCCAAGAGGCCCTCTGAGCTGTTTAGAGGGGCGTTTTTTGTTTGCGCTCCCTGCCCGGCTTTTTGGTATAATGCCTTAAATAACAAGAAATTCGGGTGATAAATTATGGTTGCAGTCGAGAAAGACAATCCGGTGGATCACGATCAGGCCGTTCCCTTTGCCTATATCCGTGCGCGCGACAAGAGCCACAGGCAGGGCTGGGCCGTCATCGCGGCGCCGCTGGCGCAGCACGAGCCCTTGCGTGAGGCCATTCGCGGTGTGCAGGGCCGGGGCGATAAGGTCAACCTGCCCAGTCTGATCGAGGCGTTCAAGGGCAAGGTTACGGCTTCCGGGCAAGGCGAAGTCCCGCAAGATATCCGCGAAGCGCTTGATCTTCTCTATAGCGAGGGTGACCCCGATCAGCCCGCCCTTGATTTCGGCCAGACCTGAGCCCGGGGTTTTCCGCCATGACAACCGAGCATCACCAGAGCGAGCCGCAACAGGACGCCGGAGCTTCAGGCAAGCCCCTTGGGTCATCCCATTGGATTCCTGTCGGACATGACGTTCAGGAACACGATCTTCCGCCTCTTAAGGCCCTTGCGGGCGCAATCATTCATTCGGACCAGCAGAAAAAGCGCGCCGGGCAGGAATTCACCGACGAGGCGCTTTCCGATGCGGCGTCCTTCGTTGAAGTCGGCACTTCGGGTTATCAAGCCGCAACGCAGGCGTCCCTCGTCCCGATCGAGCATGGTTTGTTCGCCTATATTTCCGCCAGCGCGGCTTTATACCTGCTTACGCATATTCATAAGGAAGGCGCGCGGGAGGAAGGGCGGCTGAAAAGCGCCCTTAACCTTCTGGATGAATATCAGAAGACCCGAAACTCCGATGTTCTGCATAAGGCGGGGCTTGAGCTTGAACGGGTGCCGGACGTTAAGCTGAGCGGCGAGACATGTTCGCGGACCCTCAGGCTTTTGGATGTGTATGAGATTGGCGGCCGTGTGGCGAATACGGATGTCCCTACCGCCAAGAAAATCGCGGACAAGCTGGGCAGCGTTGGGCATGACGTCAGCCACGCCCTTACGCAAACTTTCAAGAATGCCTACTGGCGCAACCCGATGAATGTCGGCCAGATCTTTATGTCGGCGGTGCGGGCGGCGGCGGTTTCTGTGCGGCTGGCCCATCTTAAGATTACCGGCAGCAATGAGATTCGTCGGGATCATCAAAAAGGGCTGTGGGATGATTACCGTGCGCAGCAAGGCGGACCGGAGAGTCGGCCGTTCGATTTGTCCGAGGTCGTTATCGAGGGGATGGAGGAGCAGAATCCGGACGCGCTTGACCCTAAGATCCTTGAGGAAAGCTTGCACATTGATGCGCAGTATCAGGAATTGGCCCATGAGCGGTTAAAGTTTTTACAGCTTGCCGTCATTCAGGGCGTTTTTATCAGCGCCTCCGTGGCGCAGGGTGTTTATAACGGCCTCAAGGGCGATCCCGGCTGGTCGTTTATAAACTTTTCCAGCGCCAGCGCGGCGTCCGGCCCTTTCAAATATTTTGCCGACACGTTCGTGGCCAAAGATGCGTTGTTACGAACGCATCGCGCGGAAATGGGTCATAAAATCGCGGCGCTTGCCGGACAGGGCGTCGGCCAGAAACATCCCTTGCGCAGCAAGGCGCAGACCGACGCTTATGAAGATGAGGGCCGGGAAGCGGAGGATGCGCATCACGACAGGCAGGGCGAGCTCCCGCTGGATCATCCGGAGCCATAAAGCTGATCGCATTTAGACGCCAAACTTGGGCGGCTTGCCGATCAGAGCGGCGGGCCTGCGTCAAAAGATTTGATCAGCTGGGCCTGATCGAAGTCGATCTTCTTCAGGTCATCAACATACTTTACAAATGTGTTGTAGTGACCCGCGTTGTAAAATGCCACGCCCTTGCGGCCACTATCATAGTAATAGCTGCCGCCGTTCGCGAGGATAAAGCGGATAAGCTGGCTGTATGTTTTTATAAACTTGGCCTGGAGTTTGAAATACTCGCCGCTTTTCTTTTCAAAGGATTTTATTGCCTGCTCTCCGGTCGCTCTGATCGTCTCGCGCTCGGCTTCCGTGTATAATTTCGACTGCTCGTCCAATTCTTTCTGGAAGCCCTCGATCAAGCTTTTTGTTTTTTTGTAATTGTCCTTAAGGGCGCGCTTGGCATCCTCTATGTCTTTTGAAAACTCTTCCTTGCGCCTTGTGACTTGGAATTTGAAAGGCTCAATCTGCTCCCCCATTTTTTGACGATAGCTTGCATCCAGCTCCGCATAACCATTAAGAACGATGGTTAAGTCGTGGTATTTCAGGTCAAGCTTTTCGGCCTGTCTTACGCTGGACACCTTAGATGAGAATATGCGCGGAACTGTGGGGGGCAGGCCCTCTTCCGGGGGTGCCACGGGCGCGGGGACATATTGGCCCTTTTGCTGCTGCGCCCATGAGGGGGGCGAGAGCAACGCAGTGACACACAACACACTCAAACAAAACAGAAAACGGGAGCACTTTTTCATACGTCGATCATCGCACGATTGACGATATTTTTCAACTTGCTTATCGGGGACGGCTGCCGTGCCGCCTTGGCGCCGCAGTGCCCGCGAAAAAGGGCGGCCTGGGCCGCCCTTCATTTGTCCTAACGCGTTGTTCGCGCGTTGTTTCTAGGCCGCCTTCTGATAGTTTTGCCCGGCGGACTGATCCTGATTATCGCTGCGGATGTTATCGAGGAAGGCCGAGACGGCTCTTTCAAGGTTATCGGCCAGATTCGCGATATCGTCAGCAGAGGTGTTGAGCATCTGCGCGGCGGTGCCGGTTTCGTTGGCGGCGGCCTGAACGTTCTGGATGATGTTCGAGACCTGCTGCGAGGCTTCGGAGACTTCGTCGATATTCCGGGTAATTTCCGAAATAACGGCATTCTGCTCCTCCACCGCTCCGGCCGTGCCGGCCGAGCTTGCGTCAATACCGGAAATATCCTTGATGATTTCCTGCATGGCGCGAACGGCGGCCCCGGTCGCCTTCTGGATCTCGGTGATACGGGTTTCGATCTCCTCGGTCTTCTTGGCGGTTTCGTTGGCCAGCTTCTTCACCTCGTCCGCGACGACGGCGAAGCCCTTTCCGGCCTCCCCGGCCCGCGCGGCCTCGATCGTTGCATTCAGAGCCAGAAGGTTGGTCTGCTCGGCGATGTCCTTAATCGCCACGACGACTTCGCCGATATTGTTGACGAGGCTGTTGAGTTGATCGACCTCGGCACTGGTGCGCGTGGCATTGCCCGATGCTTGATTAGCCTTGGCCGCCACGTCGGTGATCTGGTGAGAGATCTCCTTCGCGCTGGCGGTCATTTCCTCGGTGGCGGAGGCGACCGTCGCCGCGTTGGCGCTGGTTTCCTCAGCCGCCGCGGCTACGGACGAGCTGGCCTCCTGCGCCTCGCGGGCCGTGCCGGCCATGGTGCGCGCGGATTCCTGAAGCTTTTCCGCCGCCACGGCCAGATTCTGGATGGCGCTTCCGACTTCGCGGTCGAACTGGTCGGCCAGTTCGTGCATCATGCGGCGCTTTTCGATGGCCGCACGGCGTTCGTTTTCCTCCTGCGAGTCCTTCAGGCGTTTGGCTTCAAGGCCGTTTTCTTTAAAGATTTGAACGGACGCGGCCATCGTACCGATTTCGTCGCCGCGCTCACGGCCCGGAATTTCGACATCGAAGTTGCCGCGGGCCAGATCTTCCATGGCCGTTGACATCTTGCTTATGGGTGCCGCAATCCGGCGTGCCACGTAGAGGCCCGCCGCCGATACGACCGCCAGAATGGCCAGAGTCACGAGCATTGCAGATTTCTGCATGTCCTTGATCGGGGCCATGACGTCTTGAATTGTCTCCTCGGAGAGGATGGCCCAACGCGTCCCGAGGAAATCGAGATAGCTATAGGCCGAAACGACCTCTACCCCACGATAATCAGGCTGGATGACGTTTCCGGTTTGCCCTTCGAAGGCCGCAAGGACGTTTGCGCCCTCGACCTTGGCCTGCAAAATGGTCGAGGTCCCCTCGGGTGCGTAGACGGAGTCGCTGCGCATCAAGCCGTCTTTACCGACGATGTAAGAGGCGATAACAGCCTTCTTCTCAGCGCCCTCAGTTTCTTGCGCGGCACTGCTTTTCATAATCGCGTTCAGGCGGCCGATGGGCATCTGGAAGACCAAGACACCCGCAAAGCTGCCATCCGGATTCAGGATCGGCTGCGAGATGAAGCTGGCCGGTACGTCATAGCTGGGTTTATAGGGGCGGAAGTCAAAGAAATTCTGGGCATCTTCCTTAGGGTTATCGCGCGCGGCCCGGAAGGCGTTGGCGAGATCGGTGTCTTTCCAGGGGCCGGTGTTCATGTTGGTCGCGTAGTCCAACTCCTTGAACACTGTGTAGACCAGATTGCCTTCGGGATCGAACAGGAAAATATCATAGTATTCCCGGGTTTGGAGCATTTTGCGGAACCACGGGTGGTACGTGCGGTGGAACTGGTCGTAAAGGGTGCCCTCTTCCGGCCCGTGCCACTCGTCTTTTTTCCCTATGGGGTGCGGGTTGCGACCCTTTATGTTGTCCACATTAATATAGAGAGCCTGAAGGCGCTCAGACTGATTGAAGGCGAGATCTTTCCAGCCCAACTGAAAATCCTGCAAGGCCTTGCGGACGAGATCGCTGCTTGCGGTGATCTTGAGATCCTCGCTGATCGAGGCGAGGTAGTTGCTAAGCGCGACGGACTTCGCCTGCCCCTGATTGACGAGCGCATGCTCTGTTGCCCGCAACGCGTCGGCCGAGGCCTTTTTAACGACGAAATAACTGGTTATTCCCGCAGATAGAGCGGCGAAGAGAACAAACATCAAAGGCAGTTTTTGTGAAATTTTTAGCTTGGAAATACTCATGGCCATCCCTCATCCTGAAAGAAAGTGTCAAAAAAATAAACAGTAATAAAACTTCATGTCCGCCTTTAGATCAAAGGGGGAGCGGCGGATTTCCCCGCCGCCCCTTGTGTTCCGTTTAGAAGCTTCTGGACACGCCGAAGATGACGCGTTCCTCGCATCCGTCAGCGCATTCATCGGTTTCGTCGAGATTGGTGTCTACGTACTGAAGGGCCAGATCGAAGCCATACAGGTTGTAGCCGAGGCCTAAGGACCAGTCGTTGTAGTCATCGACACCGAAGGCATCTTCATCGTCGATCTCCTGATGGCCGAAGTGACCGTTGACGGTCAGGCCTTTAAAGACAGGCGCTTCGAACGCCGCAGAAAAGTAGTGAGCGTCTCCGCTGTCGGCGAAGTTATTGGGGGAGTAATTATAGGAGGCGGACAGGGCCACGACTTCGAAGTCGTATCCCAAAGACACCGCAAACTCCCAGAAGTCATAGTCCAGATCGCTATCGGCTCCGGGGTACATATAGTAAAGGACACCCAGATCGTACGTTACCTTATTGAATTCCCCGGCATATCCGCCGTAGACATCAACCTCCACAGTGGCTTCATCGCCGTCGTTGAAATCGACGTTCGAGCCCCAGACGCCGGCATAGAAGCCCGACGTATGGCTAAGGTCGAAGCCGCCCTGAACCGCCGGACGCTCGTCCGATTGAGCAAGACCGCGGAAAGAGTATTCGGATACAAAGCCGACATTGGCGGACGGGGTAATCCCCGCCGATTCAAGTGGGTCCGTCGCGAAGGCGGGGCCCGTGGCGGCCACGCCCAGAAGCGCGGCGAGACAAACAGCCTTAGTTTTATTCATGATGATCGCACCTTTCAGTTTTTTTGAAATTTTAAAAATAAAATCAATGTGTTACGCGAAAATTTTCAGGTGATGTAACGCAGAAAGGGGACTCAGCGAAGAATCGAAGAAGGAGAGGCATAAATTTGCCAATACGCCCAAAGTATATTTGATAAGGAACATACTAGTGCAATCAGCCTGTCTATCGTAACTACAATTATTTTTTCCTTTTATCAATGCCCTACCCTTTTTTGTTAACAAGAAACGGCCTTGCGTTGCAAAAAAATCACAAAATGCTTGCTTCACCAGCCTGGCTTTACTATCTTGGGGATTCATAAGAATAGTAAGTTACTGGCAACGACCAGTTCTGACAGGGGAGTAGGTGCTATGGCGGTTCGCTTCTAGAAGCCTGCCTTGTATCTTCTTAGAGATCATGACTGAGATTAAAGACAACGCGAACCTGCAACAGGGAGGCGGCCCTTCGGTGGAAGGTGATTCTGCGTCTGATGACGCGGATCTTCTGGCTGCGCTTGAAACACTGCGCCGGGTTGTGAGCCGCCCTAAAAGAGCGCCACGAGGAACCAACGATGTCTGGGGCTGGTCAACCGATCAGGAGCATGCGCTGGAACCCGGCACGGAGCCGCGCGATCAAGTCGTTGCAAGAATCAAAAAGTCCCTAGAGCCCGAGGACGGCTTGCCAGCGCCAACGCGTGAAGCCGGTGAGGCAGCTGTTCTTGAGACGATCGCGCACGTGATTGACGCGATGAAGGATCGTCCGGAATATGCGCAGCATGACCTTAAAAGGATCGTCAAGGCTCTTGAGGCGGTTGTTTCCGATAAGGTTGGCCCCGGCGACGCGCCGCCTGAACCCTCAAAAATGCTTATCGGCCCGGGCACCAAAAGCAGCCGACAGATCGCAGAGGAACTTGCCCAGCCCGTTCTTACGCCCGAGGAAGAAACTCTTGATTACGCTTATATCGCCTCGGATCATCCCACAATTGCCGAGCTGGTGCGCGAGCACGGACTTACGACCGTCTGGAATGAGCTTTTGCGCCTTCGCTTTGATTTGCCGAGCAAAAACGAAGAAATAGCCAGTACGTTATGCAAGGTCAGTCTGGCGCTGCACGGCGACTATTTATTTCCGAACGTCCCCAATCGCCCTCCCCCTAAGATGTATGTCGACGAAAAGGGTGCGCCGGTTATGTACAACCAGTCGCGCAGCACGGATATTTTTCCGCTTGAGCTGTTCTGGGCCGATAGTCAGATTCAAGAAAAACGGGATGTCCTCAAGGCGCTTGAACCCCGGATGGATAAAAGCGGCCGAAGAGCTGATTATAGTATGGTCGAGGGCCTTGGAGGCACCGTGCCCATTCTTGCGAGCCTTGTCGGTAAACGGGCTCTATGGATTGAGCTTATGCGGCTTCGCTATGGGGCCGGACCGAAAGATCAGCAATTAAGAGACGACCTTAAAGAGGCTGCTGAGGAAGACCCGAGCTTGCTTGAAATCCCGCCGGGCGAAGAGGCTGTTCCGCCGCGCCTGATTGCCGAACTTAGAAACGAGGTGGCTTCGATCATGCGGCGGGCAATGGAGTTGCGCGACCACAATATGAAGGCCCGCGAGCATCGCTACCGGCTCGAGTCCGGCGAGAACGGGCGCTTTATTCGCCTTGCGCCTTGGAATACTTATGTTCCCTTGCCCCCCAACCCAGGACCGGCAGCTGATGGAGCGGACCCCAACTCGGGCCATCAGCCCGAAGGATCGGCGGGCAAAGAGATGCCCCCAAAAGGTGAAGACAGTCCGAGTGACCCGAGCTTGCATGCGCTTGAGACCCTCGATTCTATCGGACGGATTGCCGAGGAGGGTCTCCCCGCTCCGGCAGCAAGCATTCTTGCGGATGCCTTACGCCTTGCAGCCAATCAGATCGAGCAGCAGACCGGTATCGCCGAGGCTGCCTCGACCAGCTCTGCTTCAGCGAAGGCCAACACACCCCAAAAAATTGAAAAGACTTATGAAGAAGGTTTTAAAATTATTTACACCGAGGGTCAGCGCGCCAGCCTGATGTTCCCTCCTCTTCCCGAGCGTGTTTACTATCGCGAGCTTCTTACGTATTTCGAGCGCGAGAACTACAACAAGGCCAAGAAAAATCACAGCGAGGGGCGGGATTTCAATAATCTCTTCATGAACGGGTATAAAGACGGCTACAAGAAAGAGGTTTGGGGGGGTAAAAACAGCCCCCTAGCGCATCTCGACCGGAGGCTTTTGTGGGACCAGCTTCACCCGGACGGTCTTGACCCGTCCAACCCCTACTACCCTTTCCCCAAAGAGTATATTGACTATGCGCTGGGTGTTAGGGCTGCGTATGACGAAACGTATAAAAAATACGAAGAAACCCAGAGAATTTCCGTACAAGGGCCGGTCGCCCGTCTTAAGCAGGTTTGGAAAGACCATGCAGACGGCGTCCATAACCGTTTGTGGTCGCCCTGGCAGCTTTACTACTGCAAAACCGTCTTCGCCGCGACACTTGAGTACTCAGAGTATACGAGAAAAACCGGCATGAAGGGCGGTCAGGTTGCGGACTGGCAGGCGCTTCACAGCTTCAGGGACCTCCAACTTCCGAAAAGCCGCTCATATTTCGAGCCGATCATCGTTAACGATAAGGGTTAAAAAGGCTTTCGAGGCATTGTTTTCTGGCGTTTTTAATATAAAACGGTATATAATTTGGGCTTAAAGCAATAAAATAAGAGCCCTGAAGGGCCGAAACAGGGTGTTATCATGGGCAAAGACTCGCACTTTTCTACTCTGACGATCGGTATTCCCGTTCATAATGAGGAGCGTTCGCTTCAGGATTCTTACCAGTCTCTGGTCGAGGCCATCAATTACTTGCCGAAATACGTTCAGGTCGAGGTGATTTACTGCCTCAACGGATGCACGGACCAGAGCGAGAGCATCCTTCGCAATATGACCGGGCCCAGTTCGCGCATGGGCAATTTCGACATCATCGAGTCGCAGCCGGGGAAGATGAACGCGCAGCAGGCGATCGTGGCGAACCGGAGATTTAAGGACGGGCCGATCTGTTTTGCCGACGCCGATATCCTGATGGGCCGGAACACCCTCGCCGCCCTGCACCAGAAGCTGACCAACGATCCCGACTGCATGGTTTCGTACGCGCATGTCGAGCCGCATTACGACAACAAGGCCAACGGCAACCAGAGTTCGTTCCCGGACCTGCTGTTCTCCCACTATAATTACCGCAAGCATCAGGCGCCCCGGAATTATTTCCACGGGCGCACCTTCATGTTGCGGGATGCGCATCTTTTCGACGAGATGGGGCACGACCTCGCCGAACGTGTGGAGCGCGTGCGGAAAGTCGATCCGTGGTTCGTCGAGCATCTGGGGCTGGAAAAAGGCCCGCTCATCGACGATATCTATCTTTCGCGCATGATCGTGGCCGAGCATGGGCTGGCGGCCATCGCCGAGGTGCCGGAGGCGAAAATACTGTTTCATCCGCCCACCACGGTCGAGGATTATTTCCGGGTTCTGGAGCGTACGCGCGCGGAGATCAAGCGGTTGGATCTTTTGTATCCCGAGCACGCGCAGATCCAGCAGCAGCATTTCCGCCGCGAATTCGAGGACGCAAGCCTTTACATGCCCGAGGGCGAGCGGCTTAAGCTGCGGCTTTTGCGCGAACTGGAGACCGCGTTCCTCAAGCGCGTCGATGACGCCCTGCTCTCGCCCAGCGAGCGGCAGAACACGTTGGCGCATGCGCACTGGGTGCGGGCGGGCACGACCAAGCAGGCCTTCGGCGGCCTGATCACCGACGAATTTTTGAACGGCAGCACGCCGCTCGGCCCGGCTGTCGGGGAGACCCCCGCCGTTCAACCCGGCGACGCGCTGTATGACGGGCAGAAAAGCCCGGAGGAGCGGCTTAATCCGGGCGGAAGCGGCTTTGTTTCCGGCACCGGGGAACACCCCGATCAGGGGCAGCATCTGCACCATCACGATGACGAGGGGCCCAAGCCCCCGCTGCATTGAGGATCAGGACCATGAGCGAAGGCGCGGGAACACATTTTCAAAATCCTGACTGGGAGGTCGTCGAGGGCGGCCTCAAGGTCAACGGCAAGGTCTATACCAAGCTCAATCTGGCCTGCGGCGTTCCGGCCGAGCGGCATTTCCCTGAGCCTTGGCTGAATATCGACGCCCAGCCGGGCGCGGCGGACCTTGTGATGTCCATCGACGATCTGCCCGAGGAATGGACGGGGCTGTTCGAGGAAGTTCGCGCGTCGCACGTTCTGGAGCATTTTACGCTGGATGAGGCGCCGGAGGTGATGAACGAATGGGCGCGGGTGACCGCCGAGGGCGGGAAGCTGCGCGTGTGCGTGCCCGATCTGGCGCTGGTCGTGGAATCCTATCTCAAGGGCGTGGACCGCAAGGGGCGCGAGGCGTTTTCCGTCGATCACACCACGCATATGCTGACCCAGATTTTCGGGCGCGGCTATGAAAGCCGCGACATGAACCCGTTCATGCGCCATCATATGCTTTACGATGAGGCGCTTTTGCGCCGAATGTTCGAGAAAACCGGCATGGCGGGCGATGTCGTCGTGTATCCGGTCGCGGAGGACCCCTCCCAGACGTTTAATCCGCCCATCAAGAACGACGCGAGCAATACGGCCTATACGCTCAATATGTATATGGTCAAGCGTTCGGGCGCGGGGCATGCACCTTCGGTTTCGCATGAGGCCGACCGGCAGTTCGAGACGGAGCCCGGATAATGCCCGACAAGCAAAACATCCCGCCCGGCAAGATCGACGGGCCGTTTCACGCCGCAGGCGGCGGGGAGAGCGAGGGCGAGGGCAAAAAGGCCTCCCCCTTCCGGCTTCTTCCGGCGTCTTATCCGATTTCCGACGAGCAGGTCACCGCGACCCTTCTCGTGCCGTTCATGCAGGACGGGCGCGTGCTTGTGATTGAGCATGCGCGGCGGGGCATCGACATTCCCGGCGGGCACAAGGACGTTTCCGATCGCACTAATTTCGAGACCGCGCGGCGCGAGCTGTTCGAGGAGAGCGGCGCGTTGATCGGGCATATCGCGCCGTGCCTCGTTCTGAAGAACGACCAGTACACAACACCCTCGGGCGATCCGACCTATATGGTCGTGATGACGGGCGTGGTGCAGGAGCTCGGGCGGTTCTCGCCCTCCAACGAAGTCGTGGCGCGGCACCTGCTGAGCCCCGAGGTGTTTCTTGAGTGTTACGGCGGGGACCACGCCGAAGATATGGCCTTCATCCTTCAGGCCGCGCAGCAGACCATCAACCACGAACGCGGCGAGGCGCCGGAGTTTCATTCGGGACACTAGCCCGCGCAGCAGACGGAGTTCACACCATGGTTTCGCTTAACGCTCCGCCCGTTCTTCTGGATTTCTATTTCATGCGCCATGCGGAATCGACCGCGAACCAGAACCGGATCGCGAGCGGTAGCGGATCGGATTCGCGCCTGACCGAGACGGGGCTGGGGCAGGCCGAGCTGGCCGCCGACTTTCTGGAGAAGGCCGAGCCGCGCATATCCGCGATTTATCATACGCGCATGTACCGGGCGTTCGAATCCGCCGCGCCCGTGCACAGGCGGATCGGGATCGATCTGCGCGAACACGGCGCGTTCGACGAGCAGATGCTGGGCGAATGGGAGGGCACCTCGTGGGACCGCGTGGGCGAGTTGTTCGCGTCGGGGGAGGATCCGCCGGGCGGCGAGTCCTACCGCGTGTTTCACGGCCGCGTTCTTGAGGGTCTGCGCGATCTTTCGGAGGCGCAGTCGGTGGACGGGGAAATTCCCCTGATCGTCTCGCATGGCGGGGTCTGGATGGCGATTCACGCGATCTGCGGCGAGCACGCCGAAGACTGGCCGGAAAATTGCGACATCTACCGCGCGAAAATCACCGGAAGCTGGGATTCGCCGCGCCTTGAGGCCGAGCCCGTGTTCCGCCTGCCCCCCGCGCCCGAGCCGGACACTCTGATGAATAATTAGGTCTACCTTGTCATTTCCGCTCAGGTGGAAGTCCATAAAATTTTATGAACTACAGAGATAGACAGTGATGAACGATCAAAAACCAATTATGCAATTTATGCATGAGTTTAAAAAAGATTTTTTTGTTCTCACGCGCGGACGCATGAATAGAACCGATTTTTTTTGCTTCAGTTTCATGCTGTTCGGCATAAGCAGCGCTCTGCTCCGTCTCGGAGGCGGGACAGGTTTACCATCACTCGTTATCGGCTATATTTCTTTGTGTCTGGTCTGCAAACGGCTTCGAGATATTGGCTTCAGCGGCTGGCTTTTTGTTATACTCTTCTTTCCCGCAATTACTTTTGTTATCTACTCTAATGGGTTAAATGATGATTCAAGCGATTTTGAAATCTTTATTTCTTTCGTGTTTCTTAGCGGCTTTTTCTTGATGTATATGCTGCTGTTTTTTATTCCGAGCGAAAAACGCGATAATCGGTTTGGCCACTATACTGATCTTAGTTATATGAGATGTCTCTTTCGAGTTTAAGCTTTTTTACTAACCCAGCCGCCCCGCGAAATCGTCGTAGCCGAAGCGTTTGACGAGTTCATATCTTCCGTCTTCATGGAGGATGCCCAGATCGGGCAGCGGGATGCCGTTGAAGGTGGTGTTCTTGACGAAGCTGTATTGCATCATGTCGGTGAAGATCAGCTTCTGGCCGATCTCCAGATTTTTCTCGAATTTATAGGTGCCGATCACGTCTCCGGTCATGCAAGTGTTGCCGCCGAGAATATAGGTGTGCGGCTCGCTCGCGCGTTCCTGCTCCACGATCTCCGCGCCGAGAATTTCGGGCGTGTAGGGCACCTCCAGCACGTCGGGCATGTGGGTGGAGGCGGAGGCGTCGAGGATGGCGATTTTCTGGGCGTGGGGGATGATATCCAGCACCGTGGCGACGAGATAGCCGCCGTTCAGAACATGCGCCGCGCCGGGTTCGAGCGTCACGGTGCCCGCGAAATCCTGTTTCAATCTTTTGAGCGCGGCGATGAGGCGCGGGATGTCGTGATTTTTATGCGTATAGAAATGCCCGCCGCCGAGGTTGAGATGTTTGATCTTCGGCAGGACGAAAGCAAATTCGGTGCGGAGATGCTCGATAAGTTTTTCAGAATCCTCCGCCAGATTTTCGCAGAGATTATGGACGTGGATCAGGTCGATCTGCGCAAGAACCTCACTGGTCAGTTCCTCCTTCTGCACGCCGAAGCGCGAACAGGGGGCGGAGGGATCATAGAGGGCGCTGTTCTTCACCAGCGGGAGGCGCGGGTTGACGCGCAGGCCGATCACGGCGTTTTTCCGCGCGGCGCGGACGAGCGGCGCGAATTTTTGCAGCTGCGCCACCGAGTTGAAATAAATGTGCGAGGAATATTTCAGGATTTCGCGCAGCGTCTCGTCGGTATAGGCGGGGCTGTAGGTGTGGACCTCCTTCCCCTCCTCCTCGCTGCCGAAATGCGTGGCGCCGAGGCGGGCCTCATAGAGGCCGCTGGCCGTGGTGCCGTCGAGAACGTCCCGCATAAACGGAAAGACGGCGGGCATCGCGAAGCCCTTGGTGGCGAGCAGGATTTTGACGCCCGCCTCCGCACGGATGCGCTTCGCCTTTTCCATGTTTGCGCGGATCGCCGCGATATCGGCGACGTAGGCGGGTGTTTGGATATTGCCGAGACCTTTGAGATTACTCATCTGTCGGCGCGGGCGCGGCTTCGGTTTCCGGGGCGCAGGGGGGCGTGTCGGTCGCCAGATAGGGCATCGAAATCCACTGCGCGATGCCGTAAGTCTGGTTGGACGGGTCTTTTTCAACGCGGAGCATGGTTTTGTTCACCTGCGTGTCCGAGCCGATGCGCGTCGTGTAGGTGACTTCAAGCGGCACGGTCACGGCCCAAGCGGAGATGCCCCCGGCCTCCTCCAGAGGCTGGACTTCGGCCGCGCATTTGACCTTGGCGGTCATGGTGTTGCCGGGTTTGCCGATCGGGTTCATCGAGAGCGAGATATCCAGCGCCTCGTAGAAGGAGGCGAAGCCCTTGGGCGTGAAGTACTGCTTATTCGCGGCCTTGCGCTCCTCGAAATTGGCGTGGTCGAAGGTCATGGCTTCGGCGGCGGCCTTTTCGGCCCAGCCCTTGATTTCCTCCTCGGCGGTTTGCGCGTGAAGCGGGCCGGACGCGGCGCACACAATGCCTGCGGCCAGAGCGAGAGTCAGGATGAGTTTTTTCATAGAATACTCCTAATAGGGCAGACTTAATGTAGACTAACAATTCTTAACTAAAACACTTAAAATAAAAGCTCTTGGGCTTTTTTAACCCATTCTGGCGAAATTTTCGACTTCGCTATTATTTTAAATGCGTCTTTATCGCGCTTATTACGAATTATCCTTCTGGCTTGCGACACTCTTGTTCGGCTTCCGGATTCAGAGTAGTTTTCATTTTTCATCAGAAATTCTATCGCGTTCTGATTATTAATTTTGCCGTCTGCGAAGATCTCGTAGTGTTTTATGAAGCACGCATAACCAATAGATCGTAGGCTTCTAAATAACTGTACATCTTTCATTTAAATTACTCTACGCCGCCTTCTTTTCGTACTTCGCGCGGCGTTCGGTCAGGTCGCCGAGGCCGGATTTGAGTTCCTTCACGTGCCACGGCAAGCCCTGTTTCGCGACTTCTTCCATGAACGGGTCGGGGTCGAGCTGCTCGACGTTCCAGACGCCGGGCTCCTTGCCCCAGAAGCCCTTGGCCAGCATGATCGCGCCCGTCACCGGGGGAACGCCCGTGGTGTAAGAGACGGCCTGCGCCTGCACTTCCTCATGCGTCTTCGCGTGGTCGCAGACGTTATAGATCAGCACGGTTTTTTTCTTGCCGTCCTTCACTCCGGTGATGACGCAGCCGATGGAGGTCTTGCCCGTGTAATTTTCGGCCAGAGAAGACGGCTCCGGCAAGAGGGTTTTCAGGAACTGGATCGGCACGATCTCCACGCCGTTATGCTTCACGGGGTCGATGCGGGTCATGCCGACATTCTGCAGCACCTCCATGTGCTTGATGTATTCATCGCCGAAGGTCATCCAGAAGCGGATGCGCTTGAGCCCCTTGATGTTCTGCACGAGGGATTCCAGCTCTTCGTGGTACAGAAGATAGCTGGCCTTTTCGCCGACTTCGGGATAGTCGATCATCTTGCGGAACTCCAGCGGCTCCGTCTCGATCCATTTGCCGTTTTCCCAGTATTTGCCGCGCTGGGTCACTTCGCGCAGGTTGATCTCCGGGTTGAAATTGGTGGCGAAGGCCTGCCCGTGATTGCCCGCGTTGCAGTCGATGATGTCGATCTCGTGGATCTCGTCGAACAGGTTTTTCTGGGCGTAGGCGCAGTAAATGTTCGTCTGGCCGGGGTCAAAGCCGCAGCCGAGGATGGCCACGATGCCCGCCTTTTTGAATTTGTCCTGATAAGCCCATTGCCAGTGATATTCGAACTTGGCCTCGTCGATCGGCTCGTAATTCGCCGTATCCATGTAGTTGACCTTGGTTTCGAGGCAGGCGTCCATGATGGCGAGGTCCTGATAGGGGAGCGCCATGTTGATCACGAGATCGGGCTTGATTTTGTTGATGAGTGCAACGGTCTCGGCCACGTTGTCGGCGTCGAGCTTATAGATCTCGATGTCCTGGCCCAGGAATTGTTTGCATTCCTGCTTGATCTTTTCGCACTTGGAGAGGGTGCGGCTGGCCAGATGGATGCCCTTGAAAACATCGCGGTTCATCGCGCATTTCTTGGCCACGACGTTCCCGGCTGCGCCGGCTCCGATAATCAGCACGTTCATCGCGTGTCCCTTCCCTGTTGCGTGTTGATTTTTCTTAGCAATTCGCGGGGGTTCGCGCAACAAGGATCATGCGGCGGAAGCCACCGGCGGGCCATTATTTTCGCGGTGTTTCCTTCGGGGCGGAAAGTTGCTATAAGGCGCGAGGTTTTCAAGGGAGGTCGGCGCATGGGCGCAGGCATTCATATTCCGGCGGAATGGGCGCGGCAGGCGGAGGTCTGGACGGCGTGGCCCTCTCACGACGACGAGGACCGCTGGCCGGGGCAGCGGCTGACCGACGCGCGGGCGGAGGTGGCGCAGATGGTGCGCGCGCTCAGCCAAGGGCAGAAGGTCACCGTTCTGGCCTGCGGCGATGAAAGCGTGGCCGACGCCCGGGCGCAGGTCGGGGACGTTGCGGGGATCGTTCCGGCGCTGTTCGGAGATACGTGGCTGCGCGATACCGGGCCTGTGTTCGGGATTGACGAGGCCGGACGGCTGGCCGCGCTGCGGTTCCGGGTCAATGGCTGGGGCGGAAAGTTTATCTATGAGCATGACGACACGGTCGGGGATTTTATTCTGGAGCGCACGGGCGCGCAGGAGCGGCGGTTCGATTTCATTCTTGAGGGCGGGGCCGTCGAGCATGACGGGGCGGGCACGATCCTGACCACGCGGCAGTGCGTGCTGAACCCCAACCGGAACCCGGAGTGGACGCAGGAGGACGCGGAGAGAGCGCTGCGCGAGGCTTTCGGCGCGAAGCGGATCGTTTGGCTGGGCGAGGGCTTGCTCAACGACCATACGGACGGGCATATCGATAATCTGGCGCGGTTCGTCGCGCCGGGGGTCGTCGCGTGCCCGGAGGCGTTTGGGCCAGATGATCCTAACGCGGCGCTTTATGAGGATACGGCAAAGGCGCTTAACGCTGAAGGCTTTGAGGTGGTCCGGATCCCCTCCCCCGGACTCGTGCATGATGAGAGCGGCGCGATCGTTCCGGCCTCGCACATGAATTTCGTGATCGGGAACGCGGCCGTGGTGGTTCCCGTCTACGGCACGGCGTCGGCGGACGCGGCGGTTTCGGTCTTGCAAAGCCTGTTTCCCACGCGCACAATCGTTGCCGTGCGATCGAACACGTTATTGACGGGCGGCGGATCGTTTCACTGCATCACGCAGCAGATCCCGGCCTTACCCGCACTTTTGAGAGGATGATTTCCATGAGCCGCATCACCAACGTCGCCGCCATACAGACCTCGTTCTCCGCCAACATGCAGGAGAATATCGACAAGGCCGCCGCGCTGGTGCGCGAAGCCGCGAAGGGCGAGGCGGACGTTATCCTGCTGCCCGAGCTGTTTCAGGGGTTATATTTCTGCACGCATCAGGATGATAAATGGTTCTCACAGGCCTATCCGGCGGAGTTGCATCCGTGCGTGACAGAATTGCAGACGGTCGCCAAGGATTGCGGGGTGGTTCTGCCCGTCTCGATTTTTGAGAAGGCGGGGCCGGAATATTATAATTCGGTTGTGATGATCGACGATGAAGGCGGCATCATGGGCGTTTACCGCAAGACGCATATTCCCGACGGGCCGGGCTATCAGGAGAAATATTACTTCAAGCCGGGGAACACGGGCTTTAAGGTCTGGAACACGCGCTTTGGGAATATCGGCGTCGGCATCTGCTGGGACCAGTGGTTCCCCGAGGCGGCGCGGGCGATGACGCTCAAGGGCGCGGACTTTTTGTTTTATCCCACCGCCATCGGGGCGGAGCCTTACGACGATACGCTGGACACCAGCCCGATCTGGCAGCGCGTGATGCAGGGGCATGCGGTGGCAAACGCGATTCCCGTCATCGCCGCGAACCGGATCGGCACCGAAAACGCGAACGGCACGGAGCAGACGTTCTACGGCTCCTCCTTCATCGCGGGGCAGAACGGCGAGTTGATGCAATCGTTCGGCAAGTCCGAGGACGGCGCGCTGATTCAGGGGTTCGATCTCGAAGCCATGCAGAAATACCGCGCCGTCTGGGGATTTTTCCGCGACCGCAGGCCCGAGATGTACGGCGATCTCGGCCGACCTTCGGATTGACCTCCGGCTTTTATTGCGGGTTCGTAACGCGCTCAAACGCCTTCGTGAAGCCCTTCAGGGAGACTTCGAGTCTGGCCATCTTACCGTCAGGGCGTAAATAGCCAACCTGAAGGGTGCTTTTGGCCTTCAACTGCGTGACCACATCATCGGCCATGTCGAGGTTGATCATGCAGCCTTCCGGCGCGCAAACATGGAAGGGTACGGTAGCCTGCTTGTCCTCTTCGAGAACCAGAAGCAGACCGGGTGGAAGGATTGCGCCCAGAGGAACAATAAAACGCATGCGCGGGATCGGCTTTTCGTCACGTTCGGCCATCATCACCACCACCATCAAGGCCTGCACGGTCTGATCGCCGTCCCAGATGAGGCGCTGGTACATATTGCAGGCTTTCTTGCCCGTATCGTCCTTGCCGCACTCCACGCGCCAATCCTGATAATCCTCGGCCTTGATCTCCTGCTTTGCGCCGAGCACGCTGAAGTCGGGCCGGATTTCGGCAGGTTGGGCGGGCGTGGACGGCGGCGGGACTTCCAGAGGCGCTTGCGGCGATCCGTCCATAGGGGGGCGAGCCGTTTGCGCGGCGGGCGGATGCACGTAGGTTGAAACGGACTTGGACGGGCTGGTTAGCCTGTCAATTAAATCCGGCGCAAAGACAATCGCTCCGGCCACGACGCCCAGAGTTAGAACGATTAATCCCAATACAAGGTTGGTTTTGGTCATGGCTTATCTTTTTATGCCGGGTACACAAGCAAGAGCTATACCACGAAATCCAGAGGCTGGGGGGTTTCGATGGTCGGGATATATTGCTTGCGGGCCTCGTTGCAGAGATATTTGAGGCTGACGACCGAGAGCATGCCCAGGCCGCGCTGGTACCAGTCTTCGACCTGTTCGTCGAGGATGCGTTCATAGGAGCCGAAATGCCCCTCGTCCTCCATGGCGGAGCCGATAAAGCACTCGAAAATATCCTTGAGGGTGGTATTCTCGGGGTCCTCGACGTAATAGCCGCCCTTGGAGCCCTTGATCGAGGTGATGATGCCCGCGCTGGAGAGTTTTTGCAGGACCGGCTCCAGCGAGCGTTCCTTAAGGTGCGGGAAATAGCCTACAATTTCCGTATTCGGGACGGGGCGATCGGCCCGCCCGTTATAGGCGATAAAGAGGGCGACGTTCATCGCCACTTTCAGTCTGTTGGGTAATAACTCCATGGGCCTATATATTACATATTTTTTTTGTATTTACAATATTTTTTTGTTATTTTATACTCATTATCATACAGGAGCGCTCTTGATGGCTTACATACCCCTGTTTCTGCGGGCTTCCGCCGAAACGCCCGCCCTTATTATCGGGGGCGGCGCGATCGCGGCCGCGAAAACGGAGGCACTGGCGAGCGTCGGGGCGAAGGTCGAGATCGTGGCGGACACCATCGGCGAATCCGTCCGCGCGCTCTGTTCGCAGCATGGTTTTAAGGTTACGGAAGCCCCGTATCAAGCGGAATTTATCAAGGGCCATGCGTTCGTCGTTGCCGCGACGGACGATGACGACCTGAACGGGCGGATTGCCGCCGATAGCCGGGCGCTCGGCGTTATGGTTAATGTTGTGGACAACCCGCCGCTGTGCGATTTCATTTTCCCGGCTCTGGTGCGGCGCGGCCCCCTTCAGATCGCCGTTTCGAGTTCGGGCATCTCGCCCGTTCTGGCCCGCCTCATCAAGCACAAGATCGAGCAGGCCGTTCCGGCGGCGTTCGAGAATCTGATCGACTTCATGGACCGCAAGAAGGCGGCGATGCGCGAAACCTTCCGTTCGATTCAGCCGCGCCGCCTGTTTTATGAGCAGATCATTCGCGGGCCGATCGCCGAGGAAGTTCTGGAAGGCAATAAGGAGCGGGCCGATGCCCTGTTCGAGGCGGCTCTGGCGGACTTTCCCAAGGAGAAGCACGCGGCGCTTTATCTGATCGGCGCGGGACCGGGGCACCCGGAGCTGATCACGCTCAAGGCGATCCGGCTGCTTTCGCAAGCCGACGTCGTGCTGTACGACCGTCTGGTCTCGCCCGTCATCCTCGATCAGTACGCCCGCAAGGACGCCCATAAAATTCCGGTCGGCAAGACACGCGACCATCACCATAAGAAGCAAGAGGATATTGGCGCGCTCATCGAGCGGCACCTGCGCAAGGGCGATATCGTCGTGCGGCTCAAGGGCGGCGATCCCGGCGTGTTCGCGCACGGGGCGGAGGAGATCGAGATCGCGCGGCGCGTGGGCTGCCCGTATCAGATCGTTCCGGGCATCAGCGCGGCGAACGGCTGCGCGGCCTATGCGGGCGTGCCTTTGACCGAGCGGGACGGCGCGAAGGGCGTGCGTCTGATGACGCTTTATACCAAGACGCTGCATCAGGCCGATTTCTGGGAAGGCTTGCGTTTTTCCCAGAACGACACGCTCGTCTTTTACATGAGCACGCCGCATTACGTTTTGCTGTGCGAGAAGCTTCAGGGGATCGGGTTCCATCCCGATACGCCCGTTCTGGTCGTCGAACAGGGCACGACGCCCGAACACCGCGATTACGTCTCCACCCTCGCGCGGTTCGACGCGGAACTGGGCGAGCATGCGTTCATCTCGCCCAGCCTGATGATCATCGGCGATGTCGTGCGCTGGCACGAACAGAATAGCTGGAAGGAAGCGCCCGCACAGGCGAGCGCCTATTTCGCGCCCCTGCCCGAGCGCGAGGACGAACACAGCCCCAAGGAGGCGCAAAATGCTTAGCACACTCACCCGGAAGGAACAGCTGGCGGCGCAGCTTCAGGCTGAGCTGGCCGCGCTGCCGTGGACGGAGCGCCTGAAAAAACTCTCGCAGGTTTCGGGGCAGACGCAGGCCTTTTCCACGAGCTTCAGCCTTGAAGATCAGGCGATTACGCACGCGATTGCCGAACGTACTCTGCCGATCCGCATCTTCACGATCGACACGGGCCGCCTGTTCGCCGAGACGTACGAGACGTTCCAAAAGACGCGCGATACCTATTTCGGCATCGAGATCCAGACCTATGCGCCCGAAACGGCGTCGGTCGAGAAGATGGTCAACCGTCAGGGCATTAACGGGTTTTACGAGTCGGTCGAGAAGCGAAAGGCGTGCTGTTTCGTGCGCAAGGTCGAACCGCTCAACCGGGCGCTGGAAGGCGTGGATATCTGGATCAGCGGGCTGAGGCGTGAACATTCGGACAACCGTTCCGACCTTCCCGTCGTCGAATACGACCCGGGGCGGGATATCATCAAGGTCTATCCGCTCGTGGATATCTCGGAGGCCGACGTTAAGGCCTATATCCAGAACCATGCGATTCCTTATAATCCGCTGCACGATCAGGGGTTTCCCTCTATCGGCTGCGCCCCCTGCACGCGCGCGGTCGCGCCGGGTGAGCATGCGCGTTCCGGGCGCTGGTGGTGGGAGCAGGAAAACGAGCAGGAGTGCGGCCTGCATATCAAGGACGGCAAACTCGTGCGCACCAAACAACCGGCGAATGCCTGACCATGCTGAATAACGAACAACAGAGACTTCTCCAAACCCTTCTGGACGGGCTGACGCCCGAGCAGAAAATTTGGCTGGCCGGATATGTCCAGGGCCTGACCGGGCGTCTGCCGGACGGGGCGGGCGCCGCCGCGTCCTCCAACAAGCCGGAGGTGCATATTTTCTATGCGACCGAGACGGGCAATTCCAAGGCGCTGTCGCTTTCATTGATGAAGGCGGTCAAGGGCGCGGGGTTCAAGGTCAAGAGCAACCCGGTCAACCGGATGAAGTTTTCGGATATTCCCAAGAGCGGGTTTTCGATCTTTCTGGCCAGTACGCACGGCGAGGGCGACCCGCCGGAGAGCGCCGTGAAGTTTTTTGAATCCGTGCGCGGGGCGCCGGACGGGGCGCTGGCGGGTTTGCAGTTCGCGGCGCTTGGGCTGGGCGATAAGAGCTATCAGATTTTCTGCGGCGCGGCGACGGAGCTTGAGAAGGAGCTTACGCGTCTCGGCGGCACCGCCATTCAGGAGATCGCACTGTTCGACGTGGATTACGCGGCCCACACGCCGAAATGGATTTCTCAGACCGTTGAGACACTGAACAAACTCTCCGGCGACACGGGCGCGTCCGTATCCGCCGTTTCGCTTGCCGAACCTTCCGAAGTGCGGACGGGCAAGGGTTATACGCGGCTGGAGCCGGTCGCGGGCCGGATCAAGCATATCGTGAACCTCAACGATATCGATTCCAAGAAGCAGACCTACCATATCGAGATCGCGTATGACGACGCGGTGCCGTATAGCTGCGGCGATGCGGCCGGGATCATCCTGCCACTCGACGCCGAGGGCAAGGAACAGACCCCCCGCCTCTATTCCATCGCGTCCGCACCCTCCGCGCATGAAGGCGAGGTGCATCTGACCGTCGCGCTGGCGAGCTATAAAAAAGAGGACGGTAGCCTTGGTTTCGGGGTGTGCTCGAAATATCTCGCCGATATGAAAGAGGGCGACGCGCTGCAATTCTATATCCACCAGAACCAGATGTTCCGCCTGCCCCCGGATGATACCGATATCATCATGATCGGGCCCGGCACGGGCGTCGCGCCGTTCCGATCCTTTGTGTTCGAGCGGGCCGAGCGCGGGGCCTCGGGGCGCAACTGGCTGTTCTTCGGAGACCAGCACGCGCATTGCGATTTCCTGTATCAGGCGGAGTGGCAGGAATTTCTGGCCACCGACGCTCTGCATAAGATCGACCTCGCCTTCTCGCGCGACACTGACCACAAGGTTTATGTCCAGCACAAGATGAAGGAGAGGGCCAAGGAACTCATGGAATGGATCGAGGGCGGCGCGCGGATTTACGTCTGCGGCGCGAAGGACCCGATGAGCCATGATGTCGAGAAAACCCTGATCGAGATTATCGCCGCGCAGAAATCGCTTTCCCCGGAAGCGGCGGCGGATTACCTTGCGGATATGGGCGAAGCAGACCGTTACCTTAAGGATGTGTACTGATGAGCGGCAAAGACGAAACCCCCAAGCTTTCCCCCGTGGAAGCCATGAAAACCTCCAGCCGGGGTTTGCGCGGCGACCTTGAAGCGCAGATGAACAATCCGCTGACCGGGAACGTCACGGAGACGGGCAAGCAGCTGATCAAATTCCACGGCTCGTACGTGCAGGACGACCGCGACCGCCGCGCGGAGCGGGAAGAGAAAAAGCTGGAATGGGCGTATTCCTATATGATCCGGCTGCGGATCCCGGCGGGCGACATGACGGCGGCGCAGTGGGCGGCTCTTCAGGAATCGTGCGACCGGAACGCCAACGGCGTGATGAAGATCACCACGCGCCAGACGATCCAGTTTCACGGCGTTGTGAAGGCGCGGATGAAGCCGACGATGAAGGATTTCGACGTGCTGGGCCTCGACGCTATTGCGGCCTGCGGGGATGTTAACCGCAACGTCATTTCCGGTTCGAACCCCGCGATCGCGCCGTTCCATGCCGAAGTCCACACATACGCCGCCGCGATCAGCGAGGCGCTTTTGCCCAAGACGGGCGCGTTCAAGGAAGTCTGGCTGGATGGCGAGAAGCTTGAGGACGGCAAGGAGGCCGAGCCGGACCCGCTGTACCAGAACAGATACCTCCCGCGTAAATTCAAGATCGCCGTCACCATTCCGCCGCATAACGACGTTGACGTCTTCGTTCACGATATCGGCCTGATTGCGATCGGCAACGGCGAGACGTTCGAGGGGTTCAATATTTCCATCGGCGGCGGGCTGGGCGCGACGCACGGCAACCCGAAGACCTATCCGCGCCTTGGCGATGTCATCGGGTTCGTGCCTAAGGACAAGGCCGTCGAGGCGTGTTGGCAGATCGCCGCCGTGCAGCGCGATTACGGCAACCGCGAAGACCGCTCGCTGGCGCGGCTGAAATACACGCTGGACCGGCTGGGCACTGATTTCTTCAAGGGCGAGTTGGAAAAGCGGCTCGGCTTTACGCTCGACCCCGCGCGGCCCGTGTCGTTCACGCACAGGGGCGACCCGTATGGCTGGTTTTCGGACCATCACGGCCAGTGGTACAACACGATTTTCGTGGATTGCGGGCGCGTCAAGGACGAGGACGGCTATAACATCAAATCGGCGCTGATGGAGATCGCGCAGGAGAATCTCTGCTCCTTCCGCTGCACGGCGAACCAAAACGTTATGCTGACCTATGTTCCCGAAGCGAACAAGGGAAAGATCGACGCGATCCTCGCCAAGCACGGCATCACGCAGGGGCATCACACCAAGACCAAGGAAGAGGCCATCGCCTGCGTGGCGCTGCCCACCTGCCCGCTCGCTCTGGCCGAGGCACAAAGATATTTGCCGGAGTTCGTCAGCAAGGTTGAGCATCTGCAACGCAAGCACGGGCTGATCGAAGACGCGATCACGACGCGGATCACGGGCTGCCCCAACGGGTGCGGGCGGCCTTACGTGGCGGAGATCGGTCTGGTCGGCAAGGGGCCGGGGCGATACGTGCTGCGGCTCGGCGGCGATTATCAGGGCGAACGGCTGAACCGCGTGCATCTCGAAGAGGCCGATGAGGGCCAGATTCTGAGCGAGCTGGACAAGCTGCTCGGGCAGTACGTCAAGGACCGGAAGTCGGGGGAGCGTTTCGGCGATTACGCCAACCGGATTTTGTTCGCTCAAGCCTCCTGAGACACCGCCGACAAACCGGGTTCAGCGATTTCCCGCGCCTTGTTCAGCGCCTCGCCGTAATTATCGGCGTAGAGAACCCCTTCCCCGAAATGCAGGCGGCTCAGGAGGCCTTTGGGCTGCGGCTGGACCGAGGAGAAGATCACGACGGTTCCCGCCGCCTTGCATTTCTTCACGAGATCTTCGAGCGCCGCCGCGCCGGAGGTATCCAGAAAGGGCACGAGGCGCATGCGCACGATCAGGACCTTTGGCATCTGGCCCATGCGCTGGAGCACGTCGATCAACTCGCTTGAGACGCCGAAGAAGAACGGACCGTTGATGCGGAACACCTCCACGTCCTTCGGCAGGCCGAGGCGCTGATCCTCATCGTCCGGCTTGGTGCGGCTGGCGGCGATCTCCACGGATTTGCTCATCTGCATCATGAACATCAGGCAGGCCAGCGTCACGCCCACGCCGATGGCCACCGTGAGGTCCACCAGAACGGTCAGCGCGAAGGTGAGGATCATGATGGTTCTATCGGAGCGCGAGAGCTTGAAGATATGGATGAAGTGGCGGATCTCGCTCATGCCCCACGCGACCATGAACAGGATCGCGGCGAGCGCGGCCATCGGCACGAATTTCATGATATCGCTGGCCGCCATCATGAAGACCAGCAGGAAGACCGCGTGCAGCATGCCGGAGACGGGGCTTTTCGCGCCGGAGCGGATATTCGTGGCCGTGCGGGCGATGGCCCCGGTCGCGGGCAGACCGCCGAAGAAGGCGGAGGCGACGTTCGCCACGCCCTGCCCCACCAGTTCCTGATTGGAGCGGTGCTTGTGGCCGGTCATGCCGTCGGCGACGACAGCGGAAAGCAAAGCCTCGATCCCCGCCAGAAAGGCGATGGTGAAGGCGGCGGGGATGACGCTTTTGAGCTTTTCGAAGGTGAAGGCCGGAAATTCGGGATACGGCAGGCCGGAGGGAATATGCGGGAAGCGTGAACCGATGGTTTCCACCGGGATATGAAACAGCGCGACCAGAACAGAGGCCGCGACAACGGCGATCAGGTAGCCGGGCAGCTTCGGGGCCTTTTTACGGAGAATGATGATGATGGCCAGCGCCATCAGGCCGACGCCCAGCGTGAAGGGATCGAGCGAGCCCATGTGCTCGAAATACACCATCCATTTCTCGATGAACTCCGCCGGGACCTTTTCGATTTTGAGGCCGAGGAAATCCTTCACCTGGCTGGAGGCGATGATCACCGCGATGCCCGCCGTGAAGCCCGTGACCACCGGGTACGGCACGTATTTGATGACCATGCCGAGGCGGGCGTATCCGGCGATGATCAGCATGATCCCGGCCATGAGGGTCGCGAGGAGAAGCCCGTCATAGCCGTGCTGGGCGATGACGTTGAAGACCACGACGACGAACGCGCCGGTCGGCCCGCCGATCTGCACCCGCGAACCGCCGAGGAGGGAAATCAGAAAGCCCGCGATGACGGCGGTGACGAGGCCCTTGTCGGGCGAGGCGCCGCTGGCGATGGCCAGCGCCATGGCGAGCGGCAGAGCGACGATGGCGACGGTGAGGCCCGCGATCAGGTCAGCCCGAAAGTCGGCCTTTGTGTAGCCCTCCGCGAGCATCGTGAATAATTTGGGCGTGAAATCGTGCGTTTTAGCTGAGAGCCACATATAGGTTGTCCGTCCCGAAAAAGGGGATATTAGGCCCTGCGCGTTAAGACGCCAAGATCAATTTGCGGGCTTTTTGCAGACCGCAATCACCGAGAGACCAAACGGCATGCTTGAGTATTTCAGGATATGGCGCTCGGATGAGAATATATTGGTCAAAAGCGTATTCATCAACGGCAAGGACGGCATTTTGAGATCGTCATCGTTTTCCCGCTTCAACACCGATTTCAGCATCCTTACGCAAAACGCAGCCGGAAAAAGAAGAGTATTGTAATAGGATATCTTGGCAATCTCATAACCGGAGCCTTCCAAGGCCGCCCGGAACGTCTTTATGGTATAGCGGCGGAAGTGGTGGTTCCTCTCGTCGTGCTTGGACCACATGAACATGTAGGCCGGTACGGTGAAAACGGCATATCCGCCGGGCTTGGTTGACTCGCAGAGGCTTTTCAGGCTTTCCGTGTCTTTATCAATATGTTCAATTACGTCCAATGCGCAGACGAGATCGAATTGTTGTGCGAAGGGGACGCCTCCGGGCAAAATGCCGTCTTTGACGTCCGCGTTGGCCATTTTTTGTGAAAATTCGCGCATGAACTCGTACGGCTCGAAGCCATAGACCTTACCGTAGCGACCAAGCATTTCGAGGTTGGCCCCCGCGCCGCAGCCTGCTTCAAGTATTTCAGAGTCCTTAGGCAAATTCAGGCGGGAGATCACCGAGTCCAGAACGCGCCGGCGCCCTTCAAACCACCAGTGTTTGAACTGCATTTCCGCAACTTTTGCGTAGGCTTTAGCGTCCATGAAAATTCTCTAATCCCTCAGTGGCCCGGACAAAATATAGATGTCTAGAACGCACTTGGCTATAGAAGCTTGTCTATGCAGTGCATATTTGTTAGGTTTTTCGCTCCCTATACGACCTGATGGATAGACAAAATGCTCGGAATTATCGGCGGCAGCGGCCTTTATGCGCTCAAGGAACTGGAACTGGTCAAGGAACACGACGTCACGACGCCGTTCGGCAAGCCCTCCGCCCCCATCACCGAGGGCAAGGTGGGCGGCAACACCGCGCTGTTCCTGCCCCGGCACGGGCGGAATCATGAGTTTCTGCCCTCCGAGGTCAATTACCGGGCCAATATCTATGCGCTGAAACAGCTGGGTGCGCGGACAATCCTGAGCGTTTCGGCGTCGGGGTCCCTCAAGGAGGAGATCGCGCCGGGCGACCTCGTGCTGGTGGACCAGTATTTCGACCATACGCGCGGCAAGCGCGAGGCGAGCTTTTTCGGCAAGGGCGTGACGGCGCATATCTCGACGGCCGAGCCGGCCTGCCCCATCTTGACGCAGGACGTTCTGAAGGCCGCGAAGGATATCGGGATTTCGTTGCACTCCGGCAAGGCGTATGCGTGCGTCGAGGGGCCACGGCTCGGCTCTAAGGTCGAGAGCCATTTCCTGCGCGGGGCGGCGGGGTGCGACGTTGTGGGCATGACCAACGTGCCGGAGGCGTTTTTGGCGCGCGAGGCGCAGATGGGCTATGTGACGCTGGCGATTGCCACCGATTACGATTGCTGGCGCGAGGACCCCGACGAGCATGTGAGCGTCGAGGCGGTTTTCAAGGTTTATTTCGAGAATATCGAGAAGATCAAAAAGCTGGTCGTGAAGATTTTGCAGAACGGGATCAGCCCTACGCCGGAGAATATCCGCTCCGCCCTCAAGGGCGCGGTGATGACGCCGGACGAGCGGCTGAGCGCGGAGCAGAAAGAGTGGCTGGGGGTTTTGAGGGGTTGATCCGCAGGATTTCTTCAGTTCTCATAATTTTGTTTGTATGTGCCCTTTCGGCCTGCGCGGGCAACGATCGCATCTTGGAGTTGAAAGACACGCATGTTTTCAGCTTAGAGCAAGTTGATCCAGAAGTTAGTATTAAAGTATCAGGTCTGGCGCTTCATAGCTCGCTTGCGGTGCGGGAAATAACCTCAATCGAACAAGGGGATACAGCACAGATTCTAGTTAGCTTGGTTCCTGCACGTGCCGGATTATCAGGAGGATTTGAATATACGTATGCTGTTCCGCCTTATATTAACACTGTGACTTTTGGAAAAGAAAATGTACCTATATGGCATCGAGTTGGTGGTCTCGTTTATCAAAAAAAGTAGGCTCGCATAATCGTTGTATGATTTTACAACAAACCCCTCTCCCTTTCGGGCTGCGCCCTTAATCCCTCTCCCCTCACAAGGGGAGAGGGATTAAGGGAGAGGGGTTTGGTCAAGCCGCCTTCGCCAACAGTCCGTTATTCATCCATTTGCCGAACCAATGGCGCACGTCGCCCATGAAGGCTTCGCCGTCGTCGTCTTCGGGGATGGCGGCGCCCAGCGCCTGCCCCACCGGAACGCCCGCGAAGAGGCTGGAGAGCACGATATATTCGCGCTCCTCCAGATCAAGCCGCCAGAGCGAATCCTCGTGCCGGTAGATCGCCAGAAAACTGGGGCGCTTTTCGGGCGGCGATGGGTTTTCGCCGCTTAAAAACGCGTTGTAATATTCGTTCACCGGGTGCGAGAACGCGAAGAGCTTGAGCGCCCGGCGCGGGGCCAATGTAAATTCCATGAATTTATCGGGGTCGAGCGCGGCGAGGTCTTCGGGCCTCAGCGCAGCGGTCTCCGGCAAGTCGGCCAGCTGCACCAGTTCGGTTTCGAGAATCGCAAGCTCGTGCGCGAACGGCTCCTCCCGCTCCCGTACGAAATCGGGGAAGCGGGCGGTGTAGCGCGCGACGTTGAAGTGGGTGGAGGGCGTGGCCTCGACATAGCTATCAACCAGCGCGTTGAATTTTTCACGGCCTAGCGCGTATTTCAGCGCGGGGTAATCCATCGCCACGATGTCGAACAGGCGATAGCGGTAGCCGTTTATATAGCTTTGGATTTGTTCCTGCGGCGCGAAATCGGGCTTGGGCACGATGCGCTCATCGGGATTGATGATCGAGGCGTCGCCTTGAAGAATCGCGCTCTGCATGTCGCCCATTTCCTCGGAGAGCGGCGTTACGCGCTCGGACGGGCGGATATTGTGGCGGAAGGATTGGAAGGCGGGCAGCGGCACGGGCCCGTCGCTTGCGGCGGCCCATTTGCGCGCCTTGGCGACCTCCTCCATCACCACGGAGAATTCGGGGATTTTATCGTCCCATTCCACCATCGTGCTGACCGGGTCGGCCTTTGAAATCACGTAGCGGTAGAGCGCCCAGACCTCGTCGATCACGCGGTCGTCGTGCGTGTCGATGATATGCGTGCCCTTGTTCGTGTGGCCCGCCAGATGGATCTGCGCGACACGATTAAGGGGCAGCGCGTCGATATAGGTTTTCGGGTCCCAGCGGTGGTTGTAACAGGAGACGTAGACGTTATTCACGTCGAGCAGCAGGCCGCAGCCGGACTCGTCGGCCATACGGGCGATAAATTCCCATTCGCTCATGGTGGAGCTTGTGAACTCCAGATAGGTGGAGGGATTTTCGAGCACGATGGGGCGCTCCAGAACATCCTGCACCTGTTTGATCCGGGAGATGATATTTTTCAAGGCTTCTTCGGTATACGGCACGGGCAGAAGGTCATGCGTATTTTTGTGCGCCACGCCCGTCCAGCAGAGATGATCGGAAATCCACGGAGGATTCACCCACGCGGCGAGATTTTTCAGCTTTTGCAGATATTCCGAATTGAGCGGATCGACCGTGCCGATCGAGAGCGACACGCCGTGCATGACGACGGGGTAATCCTCGAGGATTTTTTCGAGCATCCTTACCGGGCGGCCATCGGTATCCATATAGTTTTCGGAGATGATCTCGAACCAGTCGATCTCCGGTTTATTCTCGAAAATATAAGGGTAGTGGGACGGGCGCAGGCCCATCCCAAAACCGATTCGTTTAAAATGCGGATTTGTGTCCGGCATCGTTTAGCAGCTTAGTCGTTGTAACGGCTGTCGTCGTTGTGACCGCTGCACTTCGCCTTGTTTTCGCAAGAGGCTTTGGCCTGGCAGCTGGCCTTTTCCGCAGGGGCTGCGGCCTGACAGGTGGATTTCGCCTGACAGCTGGACTTGGTGGAGCATTTATTGCCGTCCGTCGGTTTGTCGGCGTTCTTGCAGCCCGATTTGCAGGCATTGCCGCCTGTGGTTTTCGCGCCGCAGCCGCTCGCGCTGCAACCGTTGGAGCCGCTGCCCGCATAGGCCGGGGAGGCGGAGAAGGTGCCGACGGCCATCATCCCGGCAAGGGCGACGGTCGCGAGCTTTTTATTCATTTTGGTTTTTTTGGAGGGGTTATTCATCAGTCTGTTCCTTATATGAAAAACATCTAAAATAAAAATTGAACGATCAATTTTCATCCTGTTCGATCTTACGGGGAGCGCCGTTACATGAACAGGGAACAAAAAATCCGGCCCCCTGCTTTTATTCAAGGGGCCGGACGTTGGCGATTGCCGTTTCTTTATAACGCCTTAGCGGTTCTCGAAGGCCTTCGCGAGGCGCACGAGGTTGATGAACTCCGCGCGGTAGCCGAACTCGTCGTTGCCCTTGCCTTGCTGCGCGAGGGCCAGCACGTCGTCGAGTTTGTATTCGACCATGTTGACCTCGCCGCGCAGAATTTGCCCGAACCCGGCCACGGCGGTGGCGAAGCGCGTATCGTCGCTGGCGCTGGCGGGGCACGATTCGGCGGGCCCGCACTCAACCTTTTGCAAGGTGACCTGATCCTGTCCCGTCACCGGGCGGGTGATCAGGCGGCTCGTGTCCTCGCTGGGCAGCTTGTAGCGGATCTTGAGGAAGGCGTATTCGTTCGAGAACGGCGAGTCGGCCACGGATTCCGCGATCGGCGCCTGCACTTGCTCAGCGGGTTTCGCGGCGTAGCGGAGATCGTCCACGCTGCGGGCCGATTGCGCGCCTACGGGCACGAATTCATAGATCGCCGTCACGGTGTGGCCCGCGCCCATATCGCCCGCGTCCACCTTGTCGTTGTTGAAATCCTCGCGGTTCAGGTGGCGGGTTTCGTATCCGACCAGACGGTATTCGGCGATCTGGGCCGTGTTGAACTCGATCTGGAACTTCACGTCCTTGGCGATGGGGAACAGGGTCGAGCTGGCCTCGTCGAGCAGGACCTTGCGCGCCTCGCTGAGGCTGTCGATATAGGCGGCGGTTCCGTTGCCGTTCTGGGCCAGAGCCTGCATGAGGTCATCGTTATAATTGCCCTGTCCGAAGCCGAGCACGGAGAGGAACACGCCCGTCTCGCGTTTCTTGGCCACGTAGTCCTTCAGCTGTTCGCGGTCGGTGATGCCGACATTGAAGTCGCCGTCGGTGGCGAGGATCACGCGGTTCACGGCCTCCCTGTTGAAGTTCTGCTCGGCCAGTTGATAGGCGAGTTCGATGCCCGCGCCTCCGGCGGTCGAGCCTCCGGCCTGAAGGTTATCGAGCGCGCTATAGATCGTCGAGCGCTCGGAGACTTTTGTGGGGGGCAGAACGGTTCCCGCCGCGCCCGCATAGACGACGATCGAAACCGTGTCTTCGGGCTTGAGGCTGTCGAGCAGCAGCTTCATGGAGTTTTTCAGCAGGGGCAGCTTGTCCTGCGCGTTCATCGAGCCGGAGACATCCAGCAGGAAGACGAGGTTGCTGCTCGGCTTTTCACCCGTAATCTCATAGCCCTTGATGCCGATATGCATGAGCTTGCGGCCCGGTGACCAGGGGGAGTCCACGATGGTGACGGTGGGCTGGAAGGGCTCCTCCCGCGATTCGGGGACGGGGTAGCTGTAATCGAAGTAGTTCACCATTTCCTCGATCCGCACGGCCTGCGCGGGCGGGAGGCGGCCCGCGTTCAGTTCGCGGCGCACGAAGCTGTAGCTCGCGGTGTCCACGTCGGAGGAGAAGGTGGAGACGGGTTCCTCCTGCGCGACCTTGAAGCTGTTGGGTTTGTATTCGGGGAAGCGGTCGCGGCCCTGCTCCTGATAATGGGGCTGAGGGTAGTAATCGACCGGCGGCGAGACCGGCATGGGCATCGGCTGCGGGTACGGGTAAGGCTCGGGGTAAATGACGCTCGACTCGGACGAGGCGGTCGCGCCCTGCCCCGCATAGCCGGGGGAAGACGCGCCGGGGGCGGTGCCCGCCATTTTATCCTGCGCGGGGGCCTGCGCCTTGCGTTTGGCTTCCTCGCGCGCGGGGGCGGCGCGGCCCTCGACCTGATTCTGCGTTATATTCTGCGCGACCTCCATGCCGTCATCAAGTTTAAAGGCACTGGGCGCTTTTTCGGGGAGTTGCAGACGATCGCTCGGCGCTTCCACCGGGACAGGCATTGTGCTGTCTCCGCTGCGCAACGCTTTATCAAGATCCTGCTCGTTCTTCTCTTCCACAGCCGCAATATAGGCGGGGGAGGCTTCCGAAGTTCCGGGCGGAGCGGTGACTTCGGACGCGGAGGTCCCTAGGTCAGTTATATTAAACTGCACTGAATACATTGCTGCTGCCGAGGCACCGATCCCAGATTTCCCCTTTTCTGAAACATCATTCATATGAAGCCCGGCCACGAGCACGACAGCAAGCGCAGTTCCCATTCCACCGAATACAAATCCTTTTTTCCCGAATTTCATGTCGTTTTTCTCTCTCTTAGGCGTTGATCTGCCGATAAGACGGGAGAGGAACGAGGTTCCTTGGGCGGATTTTTCAGATTTTTCCTTCTGGTGGGCTTTAAATTCGGCCAAAGCGAGGTTGACCGCGCGTTTTTGCGCGTTTTCATCGGCGGGCGGGATTTCGATATCCTGCATGATTTTCTTCAGCGCGGACTCATCCATATTTCTTCTCCTTGCCGAAGAGGCTTTCCAGCTTCTTGCGGGCCTCGTGGATGCGCCAAGAGACGGTGCTTTCCTTCACCTCTAAAATCAGCGCGGCCTCCTTGTGCGACAAACCCTCGCTCACGACCAAAATCAGGGCCTCCTTTTCGCCCTCGGGCAGCGTTTGAATCTGCGCCCAGACCTGTTTCATCAGAATTCTGTCTTCGGGCGAACCCTCTTCCGACCTGATATTTTCGGCCTGTTCGATCCCGGCGGCGGGGTGGCGGTTCTGGGATTTGAACCAGTCTTTCGCCGTGTTAATCACGAGGCGGTAAAGCCATGAGGTAAAGGCCGAGTCGTGACGGAAGGAATCGAGGCCACGCGCAAGCTTGATGCACGCCTCCTGCGTGATATCCTCCGCCGCCGTTCTGTCTCCGCACCATTTAAAGGCCATCTTGAACATGATCCCGTAATAGCTATTTACCAGCGCCTCGAACGCAGCGGCGTCACCGGCCTGCGCCCGTTTGATCAGCTCTGTGTCCTGCGCGTCCGGCATCCGAAAGCAACCATGTGTAGGGAACGTCCTCCCTATCCTATAATAATGAGACGAAGTGTACAGGCGAAAACTTGGAAAAAATTTATGATGGTGCCGGGGTTGTCTTTTTATGCCGGGGTGGCGACAATGCGCTGCGCCGCAAGATGAGGAACGACCCTGCTCCATGACCGCCCGCCGGGATTTCACCTTTTATTATATGCTGGCCTTTGCGGCCCTGCCCCTGATGTCCGTGCTTGTTCCCCGGGTGATGGCGTTCGGCCCGGTTCTGCTGGGGCTTGCGGGCACGATTTATCTGCTGCGTAGTGGCGCGGACCGGAAAGGTTTCAGCAAAACCTATCTGATCGTGGCGGGCGGGGCCGGGATTCTGGCGTGCGCGAGCGCGTTGTGGGCCGATTTCCCCGAAGACGTTCTGGAGAAGGGCGTTCTGACCGCGCTCCTGCTTTTATCGGGCGTTTTTACGCTCTATGCCTCCGAGCATCTTGATGCCGCGCGGCTGCGGGCCTGCGCGTGGCTGATTCCGATTCTGGTTCTGGCGGCGGCGGGGGTGGCGGCGTTCGAGCTGGCGTTCAACATGCCCCTCTACCGGCTGGTTCACGGCGTCGGGCCGGAGGAGCGGCTTTATACCGCCGTGATCAACCGGGGGGCGGTGAATACGGTTTTGTGCCTGTTCGCGGCGCTGGCGATCGTGCAAAGCGGCGCGGCGTTCGAGAAGAGCCGAACACATCGCATGGTTCTCCTCGTGGCGCTTCTGGGCACGGTTTTATTGATGCTGGCCCTTTCGCAGGCTCAGGTCGCGCAGCTGGCCTTCGTGGCGGGTTTGATCATCTATAAATTTTATCCCGCCGGACGGGCGCCGGGCCCCGTGTTCGCGGTTCTCACCGGAGTGAGCTGCGCCCTGCTTGTTCTCTCGCCGTGGCTGGCGGAATGGATGTTCGCGAATCTGGCCGCCGAGACACAAGGCCTTGCGTGGCTAAAAAGCGGCTATGCGGCCAACCGCATGGAAATCTGGGACATGACCGCCCGGTATGCGTTGCAGGCGCCTCTGACCGGGCACGGGTTGGATGCGACGCGGTATGTGGAATCATTCGACCATGCACGGCTTTACCACAGGGAGGCAGGGGTTTTGCACCCGCATAATTTCGCGCTGCAGATCTGGACCGATTTCGGGCTTCTGGGGGTTTTGCCCGCCTGCGCGGTGCTGGCCCTTCTGTTTCGCCGGGTTTCCGCGGTCGGCGGCATCGCCGGAAAGGCCGTCATGGCCATGCTCCTCACGACCCTGCTGGTCGCCGCCATCTCCTATGGTTTATGGCAGAGCCACTGGCTGGGGGTGATGATCTATTTGCTGGCGCTCAGCCGGATCCTTATGCGCCTGAACGCACCCGCCTCCATGCAAGGTTAACCTTCCTTCATATTAGCCGCGCTTAATATACGATTAAATTTTGTACCATATGCCTCTTTTTATTCATTACGGAAATTGTTTTTGTGATTTCAGGGCCTTAATCACCCCCGAAAAAACCCTAAAAAAGCCAGTATATTCAAGGTTTTTGATATAAAAACCGACGTGTGAAAAAATTTTTAAAAAAGTTTGCAAATCACAAAAAAAAGGCGTACTTTTTGTAGGCGCTTCGGTCAAAAGAGTCTAAAAGACCTGCCGGAACAGCATGTTACAGGGGGGAAACAATGGGCCTATCGTCTGCATTACAGATGCTCTCAGGCATAACCAATTGATTTCCAAATAAAAGTTATAAGATGGCTCAGCTATCTTATTTACATAATATTAATATTTAGGGGATACCCTCACCGTTAGTATAGGTTTTTCTAGCGTGTGTGGGTTTTAAAGTGAGTGATGTGAGTGCCGGTGTAGCCGCAAATCTTGCCGTTTTCGACGAAGACGAGCTGGACAACGAAACCGAACATAACGGGCCGCTCGGCCTGTCTCCCGCAGAATATTTCGGCGGTGCCGACATCGGAGGAGCCTCCGGCGGTAAGCATCATTACGACGGCGAAGACCGTGGGCACGACCACGCCGCCGAGCTTTCCGACACCGGAAACACCGTTTTCAATTACAGCATGCGCGACCGTATGGACGGCGATGGCGGCACGGCCAACAGCATTGGCTACCGCAACTTCTCGCCTCTTTCGGCTGAGGATATGGATATTGCGGAAAAGCGCCGCAAGGAGGCTGACGAGCGCCTTCATCTTATTCTTGAGCATTATGAGGCGGCGCAGCGTCTGGCGGAAATCGAAGCCCGTATGCACGCATTGGAGCGTCAGATTAAGGATCTCGAAGGCAAAATCGAGGCCTTAGATCGTGCTTTTGAGATTGGCGATGATGCCGACATCAACGATGATTCTCTGGCCGGACTGGCCAAACGCAACCAGATGCGCCGTTCGCTGCGCGAGGCTGGTCTTGACGAAAATGAGTATTTCCGTGCGGATGGCACCTTTGACCAGGATAAGTGGCTGCGCGATCAGGAAAGAAACCGTGAAATGCAGCGCGCTTATGAAGATCAAGTGCGCCGGGCGTATGATGAGTATCGCCAGCTTCAGGTTGAGCGGGAGCGGACTCTGCGTGAAAATCCTGAACTTGCCGACAAGCTTCAACGCCAAGCCGCTGGAGATCCGCAGGCTCAGGCCGAAGTTCAGAGCTTGGCCAGAACCAAGGATGGATTTGTCGATCTTTCCTATACGGTTATCAATAACTCTCCAAATTTGGGCGCTGATGCCAAAGTTGAAGCCCTGACTCAATTCGGGCCGCAGGGCCATGAATTACAGACTGATATTTCTGTTATTGCGGTCGATGCTTCTGCGGGTATGTCTGATGAGGCCGCATGGGACAATATGGCGGGCTTGCCAGGAGCAGGAAACGATTTGCCCGAACAGCGTGTTGAGGTCGCCTTGCGTTTGCCTGAAACACTTCCTGAATTGTTATCTCCTGCTTTGATGAATATGCCCGCTGGCGCACCTGATATACAGGTTCCGAACATCCGAATTATTGATACCATTCCCCAAAACCTCAGGACCTCTGCCACAAGCCCGGGTGCCGAACGCAGTACGGGCAGCTTGGCTGCTGAGCTTGGTTTCGATACGGTTGATACCGGGATCAAGCCTATTTCAGCGACTTTTGCGCAGGCTGTAACGAACCAGACCTCTGTGCCGCAGGTCGCTGCGCTTGACGCTGAGGCTGCCCTTGCAGCCGAGCGGCTAAGACTGTCTGGTGCTAGTGGTTCTGGCGCGACTGTCTCTTCGCCGACGGGCATGATGGCTTAATTTTTCCATTTCTAAAATTAGGTTGAGGCCGCCAGCCAAGGTTGTTTTTTGGTGCTATCTTCTCAGATTTGGTAAATTTCAAAAAGATTAAACCGGCCATGGTCACATGGCCGGTTTTGCAATTGCTCGCTATTATGGCTTTTACAGATCGGGATTGAAGACCACGGCAGCAATCTCCGTGCTCCCTTTACCGCCAGCAGCGCTATCACCGCTTCCTGCAGATCCGCCGGCCGATCCGGTGCCGCCAGAGCCTGCACCCCCGCCAGAGGAGGATTTATTGCCCCCTGATTTTTCGCCCGCTGAGTAGGCCATAACGGCGCCTGTCACGCCGATTGGGCTTGCATCAGCCCTAGCCTCCGCGAAGTAACTCCTTTTTATATTATCCATAAGCTGCGCAAAAAACTGTGTCCGAGAGTACGCACTGTCAGGATTCGGCACTTCGCCCAAAGGGACGCCGTTGATGTATATGTCAAAACCGTTGGGATTCGGCTGGGTCGGATGTTGGGGCGCACGCACGACACCAAAGACGGGCAGGCTCTGCGGCGGTCTTGTGTAATTCACAGCCGTGTCGTAAATCGCGCGCGTCGTGGGACCATCCGAGTAGGATATGATTACAATTTTCCGTTCGCGTGAACCGATGATTGCGGCAGTCTGGGACGCCGCCCAGCCGTCATTTCTTTGTGAAAAGTCAAGATACCGAACACCTTGAGTTTGCTGGGTTGTCGCCTGAGCGGTCGTCGTTTGCGGCTGGACTTCCTGCGAGGCCGCCGGGCCCGGGGCCGTTATGGCCACCACGCCCGCTAATGCTAACGCCGCCAGAGTACTCGCTTTCGATTTCTCGGACATAATTCTATTTCCCTGATTGTTTCTGTTTACGTCAAAATACGTTTTTTTTATGTGGTTATTTTATACCTTATTGGTTTGAATAATGCAAACATAAGTGCGCAATGGCCGCGCAACGCTGGGTGAGCGCAATGCATTAAAAAGGCTGAATATATTGCGGAAAACACGCCGAAATACAAGAATCAGCAGTTGAGGATTGTCTAATCCTTGCGGTTGAGACAGTTCATGCCCATACGAACGGCAAAATCGACCGCGGCGTCATACGATTCTTCGTTTTTGCTGAAGATTTGCTCGACCAGATACACGGCCGGGCCTTCCATTCCCTCTAGAGATGTCCCCTTTACGTCCAGCTCCGTCTTACCGAGGTTTTTGACGGTGGTGTCCTTGCCCTTCTTGCGTTTGGCAGCGTCGAGGGCCTTGAGAGTCACATCGTTTATGCCGCTGCAGGCCGTGTACAGGTTGGCGGCCTTGGCTTCTCTTTGCGTGTTGGATTCGGGTTTGGCGGTCTTTCCGCAGGCCTGATAATTGTTCAGGGTTTTGAGGCCAAACGAGGTGATGCCGTCTCGCCCGATTTCCTCATAGATATTCTGGACCAGCGGCTTCATGATCTTCATGTCCGCCAGTTCGGCCGGATCCTTGTTTTTTTTGTACATTTCACTCATGGCGACGCGGAACAGGGCGCGCTTGGCGCAGCCGCGCTTGGTGGCCGGAAACATCGAGGCCTCGACATCGATTTCCTCAAGGCCCTCGACGCCCTGCGCATGGGCCGGGGGCATGAAAAGCAAAGGCAGGGCCAGAAAAGTCGTCAGAAAGGTGAGAGCAATCAATATCCGCATGGCGTTCAGAATCCTTAATTACAGCGACCCGTCCTGCCGCGTGGGCATATCCGGTCCTTTATGACTATAGCAGGGGAAAAGGGGGGAAAACAAAAAAAATGCGTCTGGACCCGCTCCGGGCCCGGTTATTCAAAAAAACCGCGCGGGGCGGCGATGAATTCGGGGTTGAGGAATTTGGGGTCCGCCCCGCCGTAGGTCAGGGGTTCGCCCTGCAAATCCACGATAACGCCCCCGGCGGCGCGCAGAACGGCGTCTCCGGCGGCGGTGTCCCACTCGCTGGTCGGTCCGAAACGGGGATAAAGATCGGCCTTTCCGGCGGCGATGATGCAGATTTTGAGGGAACTGCCGCGTTTGACCAGTTTTTCGACCTTATAATCGTTCAAATACTGGTCGAGGCGCTGGCTGCTGCCGTGGCTTTTGCTGGCCACGACGGTCAGGCCCTCCCTCGGCGGGCGGCGGACGCGGATATCCTTTTCGGAGCCGGTCTCCTCCAGCCAGCGTATGGCCTTTGTATTTCCGCTTTCTTCCGTGTATCCGGCGTACAGCTCGCCTACGGCGGGGGCGAAGACGACACCCAGAACCGGAGCGCCTTTATGGATCAGGGCGATGTTGACGGTGTAATCGCCGCTGCCGGAGATGAATTCCTTGGTGCCGTCCAGCGGATCGACCAGCCAAAAATAATCGTGCCCCGTGAGGTCGGGCTTGTGTCCGGCGGCGCTCGCCTCCTCTCCGATCATGGGGATGCCGGGCAGCATGTCTTCGAGGCGTTTCTGGATGAGTTTTTCGGCTTCCTGATCGGCGAGGGTCACGGGGGAGCCGTCCGCCTTGGAGTCCGCGCCGTCGTATCCGGCCTCGTCGAAATATTCGAGGGTGATTTCGCCCGCTTCCAGCGCGATCCGGCGCACCGTGTTGCAGAGCGCCGCGCGGTGGAGCAGGAGTTTAGACGACATAGTCGAGGACCTGTTCCCTGCCCTTGCCCTGATCGGCGAGTTCGCCGAGGGCAATCTGGCGCTCGATATAGGCCACGATCTGCTCGACACAGGTATCCACGTCCTGATTGGCGGTATCGACGATCATCTCCGGGTTCTCCGGCTTTTCGTAGGGCGAGTCGATGCCGGTGAAATCCTTGATCTCCCCTGCCCGCGCCTTTTTATAGAGGCCCTTGGGGTCGCGCTTCTCGCAGGTGCCAAGGTCGGCGGCGATGTAGATTTCGTTGAAGCGGTCGGGCGCGGCGTTGCGGGCGCGTTCGCGGTCGGCGCGGTAAGGGGAGATGAAGGCGGAAATCACCACAAGGCCAGCATCGGCCATCAGCGCGGCGACATGCCCGATCCTGCGGATATTCTCGGAACGGTCCTTGGGGGAGAAGCCGAGGTCGCGGTTCAGGCCGTGGCGGATATTGTCGCCGTCCAGAACATAGGTCGCATGGCCCCTCTCGAAAAGCGCCTTTTCGACGGCCATCGCGAGGGTGGATTTGCCCGAACCCGAGAGGCCGGTAAACCAGAATACGCCGCCGCGATGCCCGGCGCGGCGGGCTCGGACATCGTGGTTGAGCAGGTGATCGACCTTATGAATGTTTTCGGATTTGGGCGCGCGTCTGCGGCGCTGGTCGGCGTAGCCCTCCATGCTGATGACGCCGCCACCGGCGATGTCGTAGCCTTCGTACATCACGATGCGGCCGAGGCGCTCGTTGTCAACGTACGGGTCGATGGGCAGAAGGTCGCGGGCGCGGAGCGTGATTTCCGCCACCGTGTTGCGCTTGACCTCGCTCTTGTCGGCCTGATCGGCGAGATCCTGCGTGTCGATAACCTTGTCGATGGATTGAACGGTGACCATCGCCTCGTGGGAGCCGTAACGGATTTTATAGGAGTTTCCGACTTTCAGCGGTTTTTGCGAGAGCCAGAAAATGCTGGAGCGGAAAACGTTGGAGAGCATCGGCGGGTTTTTCGTGTGCGAGCCGATGTGGCCGCGCTCGACGAACAGCCGCTGGTCGAGCGTAATACCGATGGCCTCGCCGGGGCGGGCCTCGACCTTGTCGCTGTCCTCGGGCCAGACCTCGATGGAGGTCACGGTCGCCTCTTCGTTGCCGGGGGAGAACATCAGGCGGTCGCCGGTGCGCAGGATGCCGCTTTCGACGCGACCCACAATAATGCGGCGGCCCTGGAAGCGATAGACGTCCTGCACCGGGAAGCGCAGCGGGCGCGAGACCGGCGGCGCGGCGTGCTCGAAACTATCCAGAACCTCGATCAGGGTCTTGCCGGAATACCAGTCCATCGAGTCGCCCCGTCCGGCGATCATGTCGCCGTGGCGGGCGGAGATGGGGATGATGAAGCGCGGGGTCACGCCGATCGAGCCGAGATAATCGCGGACTTCGCGGGCGACGTTTTCAAATGCCTCGGGGTCGTGATTGACCATATCCATCTTGTTGACCACAACCGCGATCTGCTGGAGGCCCAGAAGGTGCAGCAGGTAGGCGTGGCGGCGGGTCTGCTCCTGCACGCCCTCGGAGCCGTCCACGACAAGAATCGCGGCGTCGGCGGCGGCGGCGCCGGAAATCATGTTCTTCAGAAATTCGCGGTGGCCCGGTGCGTCGATGATGACGTAATCGCGCTGGTCGGTGGAAAACCATATTTGCGTCGAATCAATCGTGATCGCCTGATCGCGCTCGGCCTGAAAGGCATCCAGCACAAAAGACCATTCCACGACGTCGGTACCACGGCGTTTGCAGATCGCCTCGATCTCCTCGACCTTGCCTTCGGGCAGGGAGTCGGTGTCATAAAGAAGCCGCCCGATCAGGGTGGATTTGCCGTGATCGACGTGGCCGACGATGACCACGCGCAGCTGCTGGTGCGTGCTCTGCTTAAGCTTGGGCTTTTCGCTTTTTACGATCTTGATTGCCGGTTCTGCACTCATTGTTCTTACCTAAAAAAAATCGCCAGTCTCTTTTATCTCGTTTCGATCCCCGCCTTCGCGGGGATGATTTCGTCTAGGCTTTTCTCCCGAAAAAGCCAGACATCAATCACATATACCCCGAAGCCCGCAGACGCTCGAAGCTGTCCTCGGTTTCCTTGTCCATGGAGCGGCCCGCGCGTTCGGAGGTGTTGGTGGTCTCCAGCTCGTGCAGGATTTCGTCGATGTTTTTCGCGGGGCTTTCCACGGGGAACGTAATGTTCTTTTCGCCCAGCGAGCGATAGCGCATCATCTTGCCAGTCTTGGCGTCCTTGCGCGCGAAATAGAGATCGCAGCAGGGAATGTTCTCGCGCTGGGTGTACCGCCAGATGTCCAGTTCCGTCCAGTGCAGGATCGGGTGGATGCGCAGGTGCGCGCCTTCGGGGAATTCGGTCTTGTACTGGTCCCAGAATTCGGGCGGCTGGTCCTTGAAGTCCCAGTTGCCGTCGATGGTGCGCGGGGAAAATACGCGCTCCTTGGCACGGAGGCCCTGCTCGTCGCGGCGGATGCCCGCGATGACGCCCTTGAAGTTGTGCTCGCGCAGAAGGGATTTCAGGCCCTCGGTCTTGCGCATCGCGGAACGGGTCGCGGGCGGAAGGGTCTGGTCCATTTCCTCTTCCGGCGGGCACATATGGTTGATGCAGTTCAGCTCCCACTCTTTAATGATGCGGTCGCGGAAATCATAGACTTCCTGCATTTCCATGCCGGTGTCCAGAAGGACCATCGGGAACGGCACGCGCCCCAGAAAGGCCTTGCGCACCAGCCAGAGCAGCGCGGTGGAGTCCTTGCCGATCGACCAAAGCATGCAGAGCGGGTCCACCCGGTTGTAAGCTTCGCGGATAATGTAAACGCTCTTGGCTTCGAGTTCGTCCAAATATTTATACACGTTCAATCACCTTTAATACTTCGCCGGGGGCTCTCTCATGCGCCGTTTATTATGCTCCGGCCGCCTTTTTCAGGGGTGCCAGCGCTTCGGGGCCTACTTCTTTACGCCCAATCGAGACGTAATGGAAGTTATTTTCTTTCATTTCCGGGATTTTGTAGATGTTCCGGAGGTCTACAATACAGCGGTTTTTCATGGTTTCGCCGAGGCGTTTGAGATCTAGGGCACGGAACTCGTTCCACTCGGTGATAATGACCAACGCATCGGCGCCTTTTGCCACCTCATAGGGGTTCTTGCCCCACTCCACGCCCTCAATCATGGTTTTGGCGTGCTCCATCGCTTCGGGGTCGTAGGCGGCCACGTCGGCGCCCGCCTGCTGGAGGATCGGGATGATCGTCAGGGACGGCGCGTCGCGCATATCGTCGGTGTTGGGCTTGAACGCCACGCCCAGAATCCCGATTTTCTTGCCCCGCACATTGCCGCCGAGCGCGGCCATGACCTTGTCGGCCATCTTGGCCTTACGATCCTCGTTCACGGCCACGACGGCCTCGACGATCCGCTGGGGCGCGTTGTGTTTTTGTCCCGTGCGGGCGAGCGCCACGGTATCCTTCGGGAAGCATGAACCGCCGTAACCGGGGCCGGCATGGAGGAACTTGCCGCCGATGCGCCCGTCAAGGCCGATGCCCTTGGCGACCTGCTGCACGTCCGCGCCGACCTTTTCGCAAAGATCCGCGATCTCGTTGATGAAGGTGATCTTGGTCGCCAGAAAAGCGTTGGCGGCGTATTTGATCACTTCGGCGGTTTCGCGGCTTGTGAACAGGATCGGGGTTTCGTTCAGGTTCAGCGGGCGGTAAATCTCGCGCATGACATCCTGTGCGCGGGGGGATATCACGCCCACCACCACGCGGTCGGGACGCATGAAGTCCTCGATCGCCGCGCCTTCGCGCAGGAACTCCGGGTTGGAGGCGACGTCGAATTCGGCGTCCGGGCGTTCTTCACGGATGATGCGCTCGACTTCCTCGCCGGTGCCGACGGGGACGGTGGATTTGTTGACGATGACCGCATAGCCGTTCAGGTTGCGCGCGATTTCCCGCGCGGCCTCGTGAACATAGGAGAGGTCCGCGTCCCGGCCATAGCGGCGGGAGGGGGTGCCGACCGCGATGAAGATCGCTTCTGCGTCTTTCACGGCATATTTAATGTCGGTGGTGAACTCGATCCGGCCCGACTGGATCTGGCGGTCGAGAAGGTCTTCGAGGCCCGGCTCGAAAATGGGAATTTTGCCCTGCTTAAGGGTCGCGACCTTCTGGGCGTCCTTGTCCACGCAAATCACCGTGTGCCCGAACTCCGCAAAACACGTGCCCGATACCAGTCCGACATATCCCGTTCCAACCATTGCTATACGCATGACGCCTCAGCCTTTCTGCTCTTTGCTTAATTTCAAGGGGCTGCCTTTTCAATCCACGCGAACCTAAACCATTTCTTAATCCAAGAAAACAAAGAAATGGCGGGATTAAACGGCTTTTTAACCCCTGTTCGCGTAAAATTAATCCCGGAATACCCCTGTTCTGCTCCAAAACCGTTGCCAAGCAGCAGGGTCTTTGCCTATGATCCCACAACTTAACGCCTCAGCGGCAATACAAGAACCATACCAAAGGAACAGTCATGGCCCAGTCAGACAATAAAAAATCCGACAAAAAGGACAAAGCTCCGGGTTCGCACAACTCCGGCCAGAACGGGCCTAAGGCAAGCGGCATGCCCCTGTTCTACAGCAATCCCGAGCCGCTCGAGGTCAAGAAGCATACCGGGCTTTCGCTCAGGAAGAATTTTGGATTCGGCTTTACGCATGATGTCAATGCGGTGCCCATCAATCTCGTGGAAATGCCGCAGGTCTGTCACTCCTATCCGATCGCATTCAGCCCGGACGGCAACGCGACGCCGGTGGCGATTCTGGGGTTGCGCGACAATGAAAACCTGTTTGTCGATTCGCAAGGACAGTGGGAACGCGGTTCCTACATCCCCGCCTATATCCGCCGTTATCCGTTCATCTTTTCCGAGATGCCCGCGAAGGACCAGTTGACCCTGTGTGTCGATAACGTCGATAACGTGATCGAAAAGAGCAACGAGCAGCCGTTCTTCAGCGCCGACGGAACGCCGAGCGAGCTTTCCAAGAATGCGCTTGAGTTTTGCAAATCCTATCACTTCGCCGCGCAAGAGACTTTGGAATTCAGCCGCGCCTTGCAGGCCAGCGGCTTGCTGATCGACCGTGAGGCACAGATTCGCCTGCCGGGCAACCGCGTCATTAATTTTTCGGGCTTCAAGATCATCAGCGCGGCCAAGCTCGCGGAGATGGACGACAGCACTTTCCTGGAGTGGCGCAAGAAGGACTGGCTGCGCCATGTCTATGCGCACCTGTTCTCGGGCGTGCAATGGAACCGCCTGACGGCGCTGCTCAACGAGCGGCTGGAAAAAGAAGCGGCGTAAAAACGTTTGCTTTCCGATTCTTACCTGCGGGTTTTCATTTTGTAGATTCAGAATCTGTGGATGACTTAACGGCGCGGGTTGATCGCGCCGTTCGTGCATGGTACCCAGAATATATATAAGCATTTCGTCAAAGATCGAGGGTCCTCCCATGGCAAAAGTTGGTGCGCAGAGAGCTGCTGTCCTGACCGGTAAATCCAAGTCCACAATCCAGCGTGCGATGAATAGCGGCAAGCTTTCATACTCCCTCGACCAGAACGATCGGCGCGTCATCGATGTCTCCGAGCTTGAGCGGGTCTTCGGCATCCGGCCAGAAAGTCTGCAAGCGCAAAATTCCTCGAACGGCGCGACTGCTTCGGCAGCCTTCCCCGCCGAGTTCGATATCGACAAAGAGCGGCTGACCCTTGAGATCAAGCTTCTGGAGCTGCGGCTTGAGAACGCGAACGAGCAGATCGATGACCTGAGGGATCAGCGCGACAAGTGGGAAAATCAGGCCAATCAGGTTCTGCTCACCACCCAGCACACGCATAAACAACTCGAAGATCTTCGCTCCGATATCCGTGAGATGGACGAAAAAATCCGGGCGCGGCGCAGCGCGGCGGCTGGGGCCAATAAAAGCGCTCTTAAACCTATGAAAAAGCTCAGCCCGGACAACCAGAACGCCGACGAATCGGCCTCCGCCGCGTCCCGCCTGTTCTTCTGGAAAAAGGCCAAACGCGCCTGATCCCGTGGGTTTTTGCGGTTTTCGATCTGTTTTTTCCCTATCCTTTCCGCTTTGGTTTTTGGTTAAACTAACGTTTGGCCCTGCGGGCTTGCGGGTGTTATAATTACGGCGGTAGAGAGTTTCGGGAGCCTTATTTTCCATGCGCGTAGTTTTTGCCTTTCTTGTCCTTTTCGTCTGTATTGCGGGCCCGTTGGCCGCGTACGCTCAGGATCTCGCGCCCGATCCGTCGCGCACCGCGATCATGCCAGAGGAGCAGGAGGCCGCTAATAAGGCCGAACCCAAAACCAGCGATCAAAAGGCGCCAGCAACCGGCGCCGACAAAGTTGACATCTCCAAGGCGTCCGATCAGCAAATTGAAGAAGCTCAGCGTTTTTTCAAAAGCTGCACCAAAAATGAAGATCTCAGCTTGGATCATGATTGCCGCTGTATGGCCGGGGAGTTTCTTGCGAACCGGATGGCTTTGGGCGATTCGGTTCCTGCCAAGGAGGTTTATGCCGCCGTGCGCCATACGTGCGTGATCGACCCCAACGCAAAACGTGACGACAACGAACAGGTCGGGATGGGGCAGGAATATACCGATGCTGAGCTGGATGAGGCTCAGGAGGTTTATAACTCGTGTCTGGGCAATCAGCTCATGAGGCTCAATCACGATTGCCGGTGTATGGCTTCCACCTTTCTGAAAAAGCGCAAAGAACGCGGGCGTATTCCAAAGGCTGATGAGATCATTTCCGGTCTGCGCCACGAATGCAAAAACGGTACTGAGATGGCCGGATATCTCTATACGGATTGCATTAACAAACCTGAATTCCTGCCCCCCGTGGTGACTGATGCCAAGAAATTCTGCGAATGCTATGCCAGCGGCTATGCCAAGGAATACGAAAGCATGACCGCAGAAAATAACGTCAATACTCGCGGCGCCATCGCGATGATCGTTCTGGGGAAATGTCAGAATGACCAGCGCACCATGAGCGGGCAAGGCGCGGCGCCGGGTTCGCAGTAACGCGAAGGATCGGGATTTTTCTATCTTCCTAAAATCGGAACCAGACAGGCGGCGGCATGCGGCAGCATCGCGCCGTTTACGGGATCGAACGCTTCGTGCGAATCGCCCTTGGCTTTGCGAATTTTGATTAACTGTGACGATCCCGCGATCAAGGCGAAGGCCTGTAGGTATGAGGCCGAGACGGCAGCGATGCGGTCCATCTCGTTTTTGGCGGCCCAGTCCAGAAGGGTCTTCGTCGCGGCGGCGAGGCGTTCGCGGTCGGCGTGCGGCACTTCCTGTGAAATCGATTCGATATAAGCCAGCGCGGTCTTGCCCTGATCGTGGATGACCTTGCGGAACGTCAGGTCGGCGGACTGGATGCCGTTCGTGCCCTCATAGATCGGCAGGATGCGCGCGTCGCGGTAAAGCTGTGCGATGCCCGTCTCCTCGATGAAGCCCATGCCGCCGAAAACCTGCACGGCTATCGACGTCACTTCGCAGGCCATATCGGTGCACCAGCCTTTGACGATGGGGGTCAGAAGTTCGGCCTTTTTCTGCGCGTCCACGTCTCCGGCAGCGGCGCGGTCCAGCGCGACGGCAGCCTCCAGCGTCAGAGCGCGCCCGGCCGTAATTTTGGTCTGCATGGTGCGGAGCATCCGCTTCACGTCCGCATGCTCCGCTATAGGAACGCGCTGCCCGGTCTTGAAGGATTTTCCCTGTACCCGGTCTCTGGCGAATGCAGCGGCCTTTTGGCAGGCACGTTCGGCAATGGCCACGCCCTGCAAGCCGACCGAGAGGCGGGCGTTGTTCATCATGGTAAACATATATTTTAGGCCCATATTCTCCTGCCCGATCAGGGTGCCGACGGCGCCGTCAAATTCCATCGTGCAGGTGGGGGAGGCGTGGATTCCGAGCTTATGCTCCAGCCCGATGCAGCGCACGGCGTTGCGGGCCCCGCCGTCCAGAAATTTCGGCACGATGAAAAGGGAAATCCCCTTCACGTCGTCGGGCGCGTCCGGCGTGCGGGCCAGAACCAGATGGACGATGTTGTCCGCCATGTCGTGTTCGCCGTAGGTGATGAAGATTTTCTGGCCGGTGATTTTATAGGTGCCGTCGCCCTGTTTTTCGGCTTTCGTGCGGATCAGGCCGAGGTCGGAGCCGGCCTGCGGCTCGGTCAGGTTCATGGTGCCGGTCCATTCGCCGGAAATCAGCTTGGGCAGATATTTTTGCTTCTGCTGATCCGAGCCGTGCAGGGCAATCGCCTCCACCGCGCCTTGGTTCAGCAGCGGGCATAGGCCGAAGGCCATGTTCGCACCCTGCCACATTTCCTGAATGCAGAAGGCCAGCGCCCAGGGGAGGCCCTGCCCGCCATATTCGGGATCGAAGGGGACGGCGTTCCAGCCGCCCTCGCAATATTGCTTATAGGCTTCCTTGAAGCCCGGGGCGGTCTTGACGGTCCCGTTCTCGAATTTCGCGCCCGCCTTGTCGCCGGGGTGGTTCAGGGGGGCCAGAATGCCGGAGGCGAGCTTGGCGGCCTCCTCCAATACGGAGCGGGCCGTGTCGCGGTCGATGTCCGGGTGCTCGAAGCCCAGAACGTCAAACAGAAGAAGAAGCATGTCATCGACGGGGGGGGTGTAATCGCTCATATCCAGCCCTCTTTTTCGTAATTGGCACGGGGGTTGCACCGCTTTTCCATAGAGATTGCGTAGAAACCGCCTGCTTCTTTCTTGAGTATGACATGAACGCATTAACAAATGTAATACAAAACAAGGATTTAACGGCCCTCACCCACAAGGCGCCGGAAGGTGTCGTGCAGGCCATCGCGCAAGCGAGCGGACGCACGGGGGTGGATTTTGCCTATTTGCTGCAACAGGCCAAGGCGGAGAGCAATTTCAACCCGACGGCCAAGGCGGGCACGAGTTCGGCGAGCGGGCTTTACCAGTTTATCGAGCGGACGTGGCTTGGCATGGTTAAAGAGCATGGACATGAATACGGGCTGGGCGATCTTGCGGACAAGATCGATTCGCGCTTCCGGGTGAAGGACGCGAAGGTGAAGAAGGAGATTCTCGCCCTGCGCAACGATCCGGTGATCTCGGCGCAGATGGCGGCGGAGTTCGCTCTGGATAATGAAAAGACTCTGAACAAGCTCTGGGGCGGGGATGTCGGCGCGACCGAGCTTTACCTCGCGCATTTCCTCGGCGCGGGCGGGGCGGCCTCGTTCCTCAACGCGCGGGACGAAAACCCGCTCAGCCGGGCGGCGGACCTGTTCCCCAAGGCGGCGCGGGCGAACCGGGGCGTGTTTTACGATTCCAAGACGGGCAAGGCCCGCACGATCGAGCAGGTCTATCAATTCTTCGACAAAAAGTTCCAGATCAAGGACGGCGCAACCGACCCGGCCAGTTTTGCCGTGGCACGGGGCGAGGCCCCCCTGCCCGGCGCGGTGCGCCCGCCCTCCCCGCCCATGCAGATTTCGAACACCGAACCGGCGCGGAACGGGCGGGTCTATTCGTTTGACGAATTCCGTTCGCTCTATCAGAACACCAACATCGTGCCGCCCCTGCCGGAGCTGCCCGAACTGCCGCCGGTTCCCGCGCGGCCCGTCCGCAATTCGGTCATGGACGCGCCCAAGGGGCTTAAGCCCTTTCACAGCCTGATGACCAACCCGGTTGATCTGATGCTGCTGAGCCAATCCGACCTCAATCCCGCGCCGCAGGCCGAGCCGCCCGCCGAGGACAAGAAGCCTTCGGGTGACAAGTTCCGGCTGAACAGCTAAAACCTAATTCATGAGCGATGAAAACCAGCCGATCCATGTGCTGAACAGGCGCGTGGCGCTTTATCAGCCCGCGCAGGGCTTGCGCACCTCTCTGGACAGCGTGATGCTGGCCGCCGCCTGTCCGGCGAAGGCGGGGCAAAGCGTGCTGGACCTCGGGTGCGGGGTGGGCAGCGCGGGGCTTTGTTTGGCCGCGCGGGTGCCGGGGATTGCGCTTACGGGGATCGAGATTCAGGCCGATCATGCCGCGCTCGCGGAAAAAAATGCCGCGCTGAACGGCGTACCGGCTGTTTTTATCTGCGGGGATATCCGCGATTATAAAGGGCCCTTGCAGAATCACGTCATCTGCAACCCGCCTTTTTCCGAGGCCGGGAAGCACCTGCCCTCCCCCTCCTCTGCGCGGGCGCGGGCGCGGGGGCATGTCGAAGCGGATTGCACGCTTAAGGACTGGATCGATGCAGGGAGCAGAAATCTTAAAAACGGCGGGGCGCTGACGGTCATTCATACGGCGGCGGAAACGCATACGATCATTCAGGCGCTGGGCAAACGCTTCGGGGCGGTGGAGATCATTCCGCTCTGGCCGCGCGCCGGGGTTCCGGCCAAGCGCGTGATCCTGCGCGCGATCAAGAACCGCAAGACGCCCGCGCTCATTCACCCCGGCCTTGTCCTGCACGAGGCGGACGGGGCGTATACGGGTTCAGCGGATAGAATTTTGCGCGATGGTTTCGCCCTAGACGCTTGAACGCCTGATCTTCTCATGCAGGAACGATTTGACCTTATCCATGTGGATGCGTTCCTGCGCCATGGTGTTGCGTTCGCGCACGGTCACGGTCTGGTCGTTCACCGTGTCGTTGTCGATCGTGAAACAGTAGGGCGTGCCGATCTCGTCCTGCCGCGCATAGCGCTTGCCGATATTCTGCTTGATGTCGAGATCGACGGCGAAATCCTCGCGGATGTCGAGATAGAGTTTCTGGGCCAGCGGCACGTGCTCGTCCTTGGCCGTGAGGGGCAGGATCGCGGCCTTCTTCGGGGCCATGGACGGGTGGAAGTTGAGATAGAGGCCTGAGGGGCGCTTCTCGTCCACCGTGTAGGCCTCGCAAATCAAGGCCAGAACGCCGCGCGAGAGGCCCGCCGCCGGTTCGATGACATGAGGGATGAAGCGGTTCGTGTTGTCGTTCGGGTCCATGTATTCCAGTTTTGCGCCGGAATGTTCCTGATGCTGGGTCAGGTCGAAGTCGCAGCGGTGGGCGATTCCCTCCAATTCGCCGAAGCCCGGCGCGGTGAAGGGGAAGCGGTATTCGATATCCGCCGTGCCGAGTCCGGCCTTGGCGTAGTGCGAGAGTTCGTCCGAATCGTGGTCGCGCATCTGCAGATTCGCGCTTGAAAGACCGACGGATTTCCAGAAGCGCTGGCGCTCGGCGAACCAGAAGTCGCGCCACATCTTGGCTTCGCTGGCGTGGCAGAACCATTCCAGCTCCATCTGCTCGAACTCGCGCGAGCGGAAGATGAAGTTGCGCGGGTTGACCTCGTTGCGGAAGGCCTTGCCGATCTGGGCGATGCCGAAGGGCACGCGGACGCGCGAAGAATCGAGGACGTTTTTGTAATTGAGGAAGATGCCCTGCGCGGTTTCGGGGCGAAGATAGACTTTATTCTCTTCGTTTTTTATTGCGCCTGCGTGTGATTCAAACATTAAGTTGAATGCTTGTGGCTGGGTGAGAGTCCCCGGCTCTTTAGCGTCAGGACCAATAACAACGTTCAATTTATCCAAGACATCAAATAGACTTAACTCTCTACAGGCACTCTTAACCTGATCATCCCATAGTCCAAGCTTTTTGATTCTTGCGGCTTTTTCTTCGCCTGTCGCGTCTTCCAAAAACGCAAGCATCAGGCCCGATTTGTTTTTAGGAGTTAGAGGAATAGCTACAATTAAGTGATCCGCCCGGTAGCGTTTTTTCGTCTCCCGACAATCCACCATCGGATCGGAAAAGCCGCCGACATGGCCGGAGGCGACCCAGGCCTTGGGGTTCTGGATAATGGCCGAATCGACACCCACGATGTCCACAGGGTTGCCGTCGGGGCCGATGGGGGGGGTGACCACCATATCTTTCCACCAGCGGTCGCGCAGATTGTTCTTCAATTCCACGCCCAGCGGGCCGTAATCCCAGAATCCGTTGATGCCGCCGTAGATTTCGGAGGCTGCGAAGATAAAACCGCGACGTTTGCAGAGGGAAACGATGTCTTTCATCACCAAATAATCCGTTCATTATTACTTTGCTTATGGACGCATCCCCGGTTCAGGGCCAGAGGGCGACGCGGCTCATAATGAACCGAAATTCCGCATGAAACAAGAGGTTGAGAACAAGCCGGATCAAAAACGAGTCGGTTCCGGGTCGAGCCCAAAAAAAATTTCAAAATCGGAACTATCGGCACCAAAATCGAAACTATCTAGTATTTTGAGGTCTTTTTATTGTAATAAATATAAGTAAAAGTATCGCTTATTTTGTGTTACTGTGGCCTTTATTGGGGATTTTAAGTAATTTGACCACTAAAAAATACATGCTTTTTTCTTGACATGACATGGTCGATTAGGTAGGATGAAATCATAAGGAGCTTAAAGATGTCTGATGACATTCGTTCTTTCGAAGGTGTGAACCCAACAGCGGGTAATATGGGAGCAAAAGACTCCTCGGGTCGCAACCTTGCCAGAGAACTTAATCGGGCGGCTCCTCAAGACGTCAGAAAACGCGCCACAAGCGGCATGGGAGGCTCCCTCGGGAGTGTTGCCCAAGCGATGAACGGCTTCCAGCCCTCTTCTGAGGTTGGCAAGGTTCATTTCGGAGGCGGAGGTTATCTGAACTTCGGTAACGTGATTAAAGAACTGAACACTGATCATGATTATGGCTGAGATGGTAGCGGGTAAAGAATAAAAGCGAGCGAGTTGAGCAAGGAACAAAAATACAAGGCCGAAAAGGTCAGACTACAAAGAAAAGACTGAAAACAGTCGGTACTTACTAAAAAAAAGAGACAATAGGCGAAAAAGCCTTTGAAGTTGGGGGAAAAGGGCGTCCGAGAAATCGGCGCCTTTTTCGCGTTTGGGGGGTACGTTTGCATTTTAAAATGCAGGTGGACTTAGTCCGGTGCGAACGGGCTTCCAGAGCCGCGCGGAAGCGGGCTTAGCCCAGCCCGCCCTGCCAGCTCGCCCGCCTAGCGCATGATGATGCGGCTGACCCGCCCGTTGCTGAGGATCGTGAGTGAGACGCCGCGAGCGCCGGCGGGAATGCTTTTGAGGGTGTCCGTCACGTCCGAGACGGTTTTGATTTCCGCGCCATTTATTTCCAGAATTAGGTCGCCGGGAGAGAGAATATGGCCGTAGCCGTTTTGCGGTACGCCCAGAACAACGACGCCCTGCTCCCGTCCGTTATAGTCGATCTCCGTCGCGACGGCCGGGTTCAGGTTGGCGATGGTGACGCCGCCCAGCAGATGGCGGCCCTGAATCAAGGTTTCCTGACGCGGCGGATCGTCCGGCGGGGCGATGGCGGGGACCTCAAGGTTGATGTTTTGCCCGTCGCGGAGAAGGATAAAGGCGGCGGTCTGGCCGACCGGGACGGTGGCCATGCGGAATTTCATCTCGGCCGCGTCGCGAATCGGGTGACCGTTCACCGCCACAACGGCGTCGCCGATTTTCGCGCCAGCCTTTAAAAGCGGGCTGGAGGGGTGAAGATCGGCGATGAGGGAGCCGCCGGGGCGCGGGAGGCCGAGGCTGCCCGCGATTTCGGGGGTGATGGATTGCATGCTGACCCCCAGCCACGGGCGGATCACGCCCTTGTCGCCGCCCTGCCCGTTCTTTTCGGCGGCGATGACGGTTGCGACCATCTCGGAGGGAATCGCGAAGCCGATGCCCAGAGAGCCGCCGGAACGGGAGAAAATCGCCGTGTTGATGCCAACCACGCCGCCATCAAGGGCGACCAGCGGGCCACCGGAGTTGCCGGGGTTGATGGCCGCGTCGGTCTGGATGAAAAAATTGTAGTCGTTAATGTCGAGGGAGGAGCGGCCCTGCGCCGAGACGATGCCGCTGGTCACGGTCTGGCCCACGCCGAAGGGGTTGCCGATGGCTAAAACCAGATCGCCGACCTCCAGAGATTCGCTGGGTCTGAGACTGGCGAAGGGTAGAGGCTCCGCGCCCGGATCGACGCGCAGCAGGGCGAGGTCGGAGGCATGATCAACCAGCGCGATGCGGGCCGGAAACTCGCGCCCGTCGGCCAGAACGACCACGACTTCGGCGGCACCCTCGATCACGTGGGCGTTGGTAACGATCAGCCCGCCCGCATCGACGATGGCGCCCGAGCCGAGGGAGGCCTCCATATGCTGGCGCATGGGCATGCGCAGGCGGTTGCCGAAAAACTGGCGGAAGAAGGGGTCGGCCATCAGGGGGTTCTGGACGGCGGTCGCCACCATGCGCTTGGTGTAAATGTTCACCACCGCCGGGGAGACCTTTTTGACCAGCGGCGCGAAGGACATCTGGATCTGTTCGCGGCTTTGCGGAACGATCTGGCCTGCGGCCTCCTGCGCGCGCGCGGGGGCGGCGGTCAGAAGCGCGGAAAGCAAGGCTGGTATGAGGAAAAGTTTTCTGTTAAGCATAGCGTTGCTATATAGAACAGGTTTTTTCCGGGCGCAAGGCCGCCGTTAAAAATCTTTATGCGTCATGGACTTAGACCATATGACCGAGCTTCAAAAACACCAAAGAACCACCATCGCCGATTTGCGCGCCCGCAAGGGGAGTGTGCAGCCTTTGGTGTGCCTGACCGCGTATACGGCGCCTATGGCGAAAATCCTCGATGCGCACTGCGATATGCTTTTGGTCGGGGATTCGATCGGTATGGCGCTTTACGGCATGGAGAATACGCTGGGCGTCACGCCGGAGATCATCATCGCCCACGGAAAGGCCGTGATGCGGGCCGCGCGGCGGGCCTGCGTTCTGATCGACGTGCCTTACGGCACCTATGAGTCCGGGCCGCAGCAGGCTCATGAGACGGCTTCGCGGATCATGGGCGAGACGGGCTGCGACGGGTTGAAGATCGAGGGCGGCGCCGAGATGGCGGAGACGGTGCTTTATCTGACCGCCCGGAACATTCCCGTCATGGCGCATATCGGGCTGAAGCCGCAATCGGTCGTCAAGGATGGCGGGTATAAGGTGCGCGGTAAAACGCCCGAGGAGGCCGAAAGCCTGATGCGCGATGCGCTGGCCGTTCAGGCGGCGGGGGCGTTCGGGCTTTTGATCGAGGGCACGGTGGAGCCGGTCGCGCGGGCGATCACGCAGGCGGTTTCCATTCCCACCATCGGCATCGGCGCGTCGGCGGCGTGCGACGGGCAGATTCTGGTCACCGAGGACATGCTGGGCCTGATCACCGAGCATACGCCCAAGTTCGTGAGACAATACGCCGATCTGGCCGGAACGGTCGATGAGGCCGTGGCCGCGTACGCGCGGGATGTCCGCGCCCGCGCGTTTCCCGACCCGGCCCATACGTACGGCAACGGCGCGGCCAAAAAGGCGGGCGGCGCGTGATGAAGATCGCCCGAAGCCGGGCGGAGCTGGACGCCCTGCTCTCTGCCCCCCGGGCGGCGGGTCAGCGAATTGGGTTCGTGCCCACCATGGGCGCGTTGCACGAGGGGCATCTCTCGCTGGTGCGGCTGGCGCGGCAACATGCCGATCTCGTGGGCGTCAGTATTTTCGTCAATCCCACGCAATTCGCGCCGCATGAAGATTTCGACGCCTATCCGCGCGATGAAGCGCGGGACCTTGCGATGCTGGAGGGCGAAGGCGCCGATTTTGTGTTCTTGCCCCGCGCGGAGGAGATTTATGCCGGCGGCCTTGAAAGCGCGGTTAAGCCCGGCGCGGCGGCGCAAGGGCTGGAGAGCGATTTCAGGCCGCATTTTTTCGGCGGGGTCGTTAACGTGGTCTATCGGCTGTTCGATTGCGTCAAACCGGACGCCGCGATTTTCGGGGAGAAGGATTTCCAGCAGCTTCAGGTTATTTCCGAGATGGTCGCCGCGCAGAATTTGCCGATCCAGATTATCGGCGCGCCGATCGCGCGGGACGATGCCGGGCTGGCTCTGTCTTCACGCAACGCCTATCTTTCCGCTTCCGAACTTTCAATCGCGCGGACGCTGAACCGGATTCTGTTCGATATTGCGGCGGCGATTCGCGGCGGTCAAAACGAAGAAGAAGCCTGCGCCGCCGCTTCCGCGCGGCTTTTGGCCGAAGGGTTTCGCTCGGTCGATTATGTCGCGGTGCGCTGGGGCCGGGTTCTGGGCGCGGCGTGGCTTGGCCGGACGCGGCTGATCGACAACGTGCCGATTTCCTAGTCTTTGGGTTTTTCCGGTGGAATAAAGGCCCGGCAGATCCACGCGCGGGCGGGCTTTTCCAGATAGAGATAGGTGTATTTCGAGAGGATAAAGGTCAGCGCAAGCGCGACCGCGCAAGCAGCCAAAAACGGGCCGTCGAAAATCTTGGAGCCGTCGAGCGCCCGCATCATTACGGGCACGGGCAGAGCTTCCCATATCACATGGTGCAGCATGTAAACGGAATAGGACGCCTCCCCCCAGAAGACCAGTTTTGCGCCTTCCAAGGCCGTATTTATGCGCTGCCTCGACAGTTCCGCCGCGACGTAAATCACGAGCGCATAAATCAGCACGATCACGGCGTCAGGGATATTGAGAATGAAACATAAAAACATGAACCCCACGACGGCGTAGAATTTTCCGGCGCTCGCGTTCTTCAGTTCGTATTTTCGCCCAAAGAGGTAAAGGCCGATGCCGAGAATGAAATCCGGCACGATGCGGATGAAGCCTTGCGCCGTGAGATGGGTGAAGGGCTTGCCGATATATAAAAACACGATACAGAGCAGGACAATCGCGATTGAAGCGAGCAGCATCACGACTTGCGGCCGCTTTTTTAGCGCCCAGACGGCCAGAAGCGGAAAGAGGAGGTATGCGAACCACTCGGCGCTGATCGACCATGAGGGGTTGTTGAAACAGGGCCGCGCGTGTATGCCCCAGGCCTGAATCATGAAGACGGATGAGGTCAAGCAGCTCCAGCTGTCGCCGCTGTCGAACCCCACGCCCCAGAACGTCAGAGTCGCCGCCGTGGTCAGGGCTGAGAGGATCAGGGTCACGATATGCACGGGATAGATGCGCGCGAAGCGTTTGATATAGAAATCGCGGGCGGAGAAGGTGCCCTCCTCGATCGTGCGGATGTAGCTGTGGGTGAGAATAAAGCCGCTCAGGATGAAAAAGAAATCCACGCCAGTGTAAAAGCGGCCCGGCAGGCCCTCGCGGAGCGCGTCGATCTCGTAGGTATAATGGAAGATCACGATCGAGAGCGCGGCGAAAAAGCGTAGGGCGGTCAGGCTCCTGATGTCCTTCGGATAGGGCGTTTGCGCGGGTTTGAACAAAGCAGCGAGCATAGCACGTCAGGTTCAGGTTTTTCTTCAGTCTATTATTTGCAGAAAATCGGTTCGCACAACAGAAAACGGCCCTTACGGGCCGCTTTTAAATTTTTTTCAGGGGTTCGGCCTATCAGGCCGCTTCGGCGTCTTCAACGATTTCATCGTCAAACTGGCTGGGGCCGGAGTCTTTGCCCTTGGCATCGGGGTCGCGGTCCACGAATTCGATGACGGCTGTCGGCTGGATGAGCCCTGATTTAATTTGAATTTTCTATCATTGCTTGGCTTTTATCAGAATTACAGTCGTCTTTTGCTGCACCAAACTCTTGAATTTTTCTTTCGGGAATACCAATAGATGAGACTTCATACTTATAAAAGCCGGGTGCTAGGGTTCGTGTATCATCACGCTCTTTTTTTAATATCGCCGAGACATAGTAAGCCTCACCATCAAAAAGATATTGATAAAAAGTTGGAAAGCTTGTTTCGTTTACAATTCGCCCGTCTACTGGTAGTTTGATATCTCCCAGAGTTACTGAGAGATTTTTCTCAAAATTGTCTATGGAAAACACTTTTCCTGACCTTCCACGAGGTGGCCAAAGATATCTTTCTGGAAGTTCTCCACGGTAGATAACCACAGAGCCTGGCACAGGAGTATACCCTTCTGTGGGGTTTAGGTAAGCCTCACCATAAGGATAAAATCCTACTTTAAGTTTGTATTCCTCAACATATCCTGCAATTTTTATAATATCGCAGATCCTTTGCTGATCTGTCTTTTCCTTAACATCCTCTTGAGCGAGAACACGCGCCGGAAACAAAAACAGGCAGAATGCAGTAAGCATGAACAAAAATTTGGTCGGCATTACATGTGCTCTAAAAAATTTAGATTGGCGCTTAAGTATACAAAAAAATACCCCTGAATAGTAATATTCGGGGGTATTTATGTATCTGTGTGTAATTTAACCTAGGCCGCTTCGGCGTCTTCGACGATTTCATCGTCAAACTGGCTGGGGCCGGAGTCCTTGCCCTTGGCATCGGGGTCGCGGTCCACGAATTCGATGACGGCCATCGGGGCGGCGTCGCCGTAGCGGAAGCCGGCCTTCAGAACGCGGGTGTAGCCGCCGGGGCGGTCTTCGTAGCGTTCGGCCAGAACGTCAAAAAGTTTTCTGACCTGTACTTCGTCGCGGAGGGTCGCGATCGCCTTGCGGCGCTTGGAAAGGGCCACTTTCGGGTCTGCGGCAGCCTGCTTGCCCAGCGTGATGAGCTTTTCGACGTAGGGCTTGAGTTCCTTCGCCTTCGGCAGGGTGGTGACGATCTGTTCATGCTTGATCAGAGCGGCGGCCATGTTGGCCAGCATCGCCTTGCGGTGGCTGCTGGTGCGGTTCAGCTTGCGCTGTTTAATGCCATGTCTCATTTTACTTCTCCTGCCGGGTTTATTCGGCTGCTGCGGCCTTGTGCCCCTTTTTGTTTGCGGGGACGAGAACCATTTTATTTCCCTTTGCCACCTGCCCTTTTCACGGGCCGTTTCACAGAGGGGGCGGACACATTGTCCTTAATTTCGCAAGGCCGAGCCCATAGAGCGCGGCCCCGCGAAGATTCCTTAGAACTGCTGCTCGTCGATCTTGCGAACGAGGTCTTCGATATTCTCAGGCGGCCAGCCCTCAACCTGCATACCGAGGTGGAGACCGAACATGCCGAGAACTTCCTTGATTTCGTTCAAGGATTTGCGGCCGAAGTTCGGGGTACGGAGCATATCGCTCTCGGACTTCTGAACGAGGTCGCCGATGTAGATGATGTTGTCGTTCTTGAGGCAGTTGGCGCTGCGGACAGACAGTTCCAGCTCTTCGACCTTTTTGAGAAGGTTGCGGTTGAAGGGCAGCTCTTCCTCTTCGGACTTTTCCTTGACTTCCTGGGGCTCTTCGAAGTTGACGAACACCTGAAGCTGGTCCTGAAGGATGCGCGCGGCGAAGGCCACGGAATCTTCAGGGCTGATTACACCGTTGGTTTCAACGGTGAGGGTCAGCTTGTCGTAGTCGGTGATCTGGCCGACGCGGGTGTCGGTGACTTCGTAGGTGACCTTACGGACGGGCGAGAACACGCTGTCGATCGGAATGAGGCCGACGGGGGCTTCTTCCGGACGGTTCAGGGAGGCGGGGCGGTAGCCCTTGCCCGTGTTCACGGTCATGTCCATGTTCAGCTTCGCGCCCTTGTCGAGGGTGCAGATGATGAGGTCGGGGTTCATGATCTCGATGTCGGCGCCGGCCTCGATCTGTGCGGCGGTGACTTCGCACGGACCTTCAGCAGACAGGCGCATTCTCTTGGGGCCTTCGGAGTGCATACGCACGCTGAGCGCCTTGAGGTTCAGGATGATGTCGGTGACGTCTTCGCGCACGCCCTCGATGGAGGAGAACTCGTGCAGTACGCCTTCGATCTGGACCGCCGTAACGGCCGCGCCCTGAAGGGAGGAAAGGAGAATACGGCGCAGAGCGTTGCCCAGCGTCAGACCGAAGCCGCGTTCCAGCGGTTCAGCCACGACCACGCCCGTATTAGGCTGGCGGCTCGGCTTGACTTCGAGTTTCGCGGGTTTAATCAACTCTTGCCAGTTTTTCTGTATCAACATGTGTCCTGCTCTTTTCGTCTAGAGTGCTGGGTGATTCAAAACGTGTGTAAAAGCCGTTTGAAGGGCGACTACACGCGGCGTCTTTTCGGGGGACGGCAGCCGTTGTGCGGAACGGGCGTTACGTCCTGGATCGATTTGATCAGGAAGCCGACCATCTGCAGCGCGCGGAGCGCCGATTCGCGGCCCGAACCGGGGCCCTTTACGAGGACTTCCAGTTCTTTCATGCCGTGTTCCTGTGCCTTGCGGCCCGCGTCTTCAGCAGCCATCTGCGCCGCGTAGGGCGTCGATTTACGGGAGCCTTTGAAGCCCATCGTGCCGGACGAGGACCAGGACACGACGTTGCCTTGGGCATCGCTGATCGTGATGATCGTGTTGTTGAACGTGGAGTTCACGTGCGCAACGCCGGATACGATGTTTTTCTTTTCTTTTCTTTTGGTTCTTGGTGCAGCCATTGTTCGGACTCCTTATGACTTCTTGCCAGCGATGGGTTTCGCCGGGCCCTTGCGGGTACGCGCGTTGGTGATGGTCCGCTGACCGCGTACGGGGAGACCCGCACGGTGGCGCAGGCCACGGTAGCAGCGCATATCCATCAGGCGCTTGATGTTCATGGAGACTTCGCGGCGCAAATCGCCTTCGATCTTGTAGCCGCCCTTTTCGATTTCGGAACGGATGCGGTTGAGGGTGTCCTCATCGGCCTGTCCCATGCGTTGCTGTACGTCGATGCCCAGCTTTTCGCAGATCTTGAAGGCGGAGGTGCGACCAATGCCGTGAATGTAGGTCAGGGCAATGGGAATACGTTTATTGTCGGGTACGTTTACCCCAGCAATACGAGCCATAATATTTCCTTTCAAATTTTTCTGATTCGGGGCACCCTGCCCGTCCTCAATCCAAACCGTATACGGCTCTGTCCGTTAAACTTTCGCCGCGCCGGTTTGTAAACCTTTTGCGCACGGCGGGCGGGTTGATCCGCGCAGGCGTACGCTTCCCTTTCATCGGGATGCCGCATTATAGGAATTCGCGCCCCTGCGTCAACATAATTTATGGGTTTTCCGGGCTTTTTCGGGGGTTTTAGCCGTTTTTCTTAGGAATCCGCGCCTTTCAGGTATCCGGGAAGCTGTTCGCGTAGATTTTTCCGTCGGCCCGCACGAATCCCCGGTGCATCCCCGCGCAGCGGTAATCGAGGGCGATTTCGCCGTTTTTATTGAGGGCGATGATCCCGCCCCAGCCGCCCGCCGCCTTGATGCCGTCCAGCACGTTCGCGGTGGCGATTTCAAGCCTTTCGCCCAGATAGGCGCAGCGGGAGCGGATGTCGAACGCTGCGGCGGCGCGCATGAAATATTCGCCGTATCCGGTGGTCGAGACGGCCAGATCGCGGTCGGCCCAGGTGGCCGCGCCGATGATGGGCGAATCGCCTACCCTGCCCGCCCGCTTGCCGACCAGCCCGCCCGTCGAGGTGGCGGCGGCGAGACGGCCGTTTTTATCCAGCGCCACGGCGCCGACCGTGCCGTGGTTTTTATCTTCGGGCACCTGCGATTCGGTATGGGAGGGGGTGAAGTATGATTGGGGGTCTTCGATGCGCTCAAGGCCGCATTCGGCGATAAAGCGATCGGCCCCGGTTCCGGCCAGCAGGACGTGGGGCGTTTTTTCCATCACGGCGCGGGCGGCCAGAATGGGGCTTTTGACGCCGCGTACGGCAGCGACCGCCCCAGCCTTTTTTGTATGCCCATCCATGATGGACGCATCCAGCTCATACTCGCCGTCGCTGTTCGGGCCAGCGCCCTTTCCGGCGATGAACAGGCCGCTCTGCTCCAGCGCGATGACGGTTTGCGTCACCGCATCGAGGGCGGACGCGCCGCTTTTGAGAATATCCCAGCCGGAATTGAGGATGTTTTCGAGGGTCCGGGTGTGAAGGGTGTATTCGCGGGCGCTCTGGAACGCGCCGCCGTGAAGGGCCAGAACAAAATCGCCGCTCATATCCGCGATCCGCCGTTCGTGTTTCTTTAGTGTTTTTTGGGCGGTTCGATTCCCAGAATCGATTCAATCTTTGCGCTGACTTGTTCGATCGGCATCATGCCGTCCACCTTGCGCACCAGCCCCTTGTCCACGAAATACGGGAGGACGGGCGCGGTCTTGGCGCGGTATTCGCTGAGACGCTTTTTGGCGACTTCCGCGTTGTCGTCGCTGCGCGCTCCGCCCGATTCCTCGGCACGTTTGCGGATGCGGTCCACGAGGGCGTTTTCGTCCACCTCCAGCACCAGCACGTGGTCGATCTTGCGGGCCATGTGGCGGAGCATGTCGTCGAGTGCCTGCGCCTGCGGCACGGTGCGGGGGAAGCCGTCGAGCACGAAGCCGTTTTCGCAGTCCGGCTCGCTCACGCAATTGCCAATGAGTTCGATCATAATGTCGTCGGAGACGAGTTGGCCCGCGTCCATGATGGATTTGAGTTTCAGGCCCAGATCGGATCGCCTTGCAACCTCCGCCCGCAGCATGTCGCCCGTTGAGAGATGTTTGAGACCGTAAATTTCCTGCAGTCTTGCCGACTGGGTGCCTTTTCCTGCGCCCGGCGGGCCGAAAATGATGATGTTCATGGTCCCCTGTCTCCTCGTTCGTATGAGATGGTTTGGCTTATCTTCGCCGTCTGCCTGTCGATGCGCCGCGCAGCTTCGCCTTTTTGATGAGGCCCTCGTACTGGTGCGCGATCAGGTGCGAGTGGATTTGCGCCACCGTGTCCATGGTCACGCTGACCACGATCAGGAGGCTGGTTCCGCCGAAATAGAAGGGCACGTTATATTGCGAGACCATGAATTCGGGCAGGAGACAGATGAAGACGAGGTAAATCGCGCCGACGACCGTGATACGGGTCAGAACGTAGTCGAAATAATCCGCCGTGTGCTTGCCGGGACGCATACCGGGAACGAAGCCGCCGTATTTGCGCAGGCTTTCGGCGTTCTCCTCGGGGTTGAAGACGATCGCCGTATAGAAGAAGGCGAAGAACATGATCAGCGTTCCATAAACCGCCATATAGACCGGCTGGCCGTGGGCGAGGTAACGCTGGACGTCCGCCCAGAAGTCGCCGCCGCTGACGCCCGCAAAGTTAATGATGGTAAGCGGCAGAAGCAGCAGGGACGAGGCGAAGATCGGGGGGATCACGCCCGAGGTGTTGAGCTTGAGCGGGATGTGGTTGGTTTCGCCGCCCATGAGCTTGTTGCCGACCTGGCGTTTCGGGTATTGCACCACGATGCGGCGCTGGGCACGTTCAACAAAGACGATCAGAGCGATCACGCCGACGACCATCAGGCACAGGATCAGCAGCACGATGGGGCTGATCGTTCCCTGACGTCCGAGTTCGAGGGTGCTGGCCAAGGCGCGCGGCAATTCGGCCACGATCCCGGCGAAGATGATGAGGGAGGTTCCGTTGCCGACGCCGCGCTGGGTAATCTGTTCGCCCAGCCACATCAGGAAAACCGTGCCACCCACGATGGTGATGACCGTCGAGATACGGAAGAACATGCCGGGGTCGAGGACGGCGGAGCCGCCCTGTCCCTGCATCGCTTCGAGGCCGACCGCGAGGCCGTAAGCCTGAACGGAGGCCAGAAGGACGGTGAGATAGCGGGTATACTGGTTGATCTTCATGCGGCCCATTTCGCCGTCTTTTTTCAACTCCTCCAGATTCTTGAAGATGGAGGTGGCAAGCTGCATGATAATAGAAGCGGAAATATAGGGCATGATGTTCAGCGCGAAGATCGTCATACGCTGCAATGCGCCACCGGAGAACATGTTGAACATGTCGAGGATGCCGCCGCCCTTTTGCGAGAAAATCTCGTTCCAGACACGAATGTCGATTCCCGGAACGGGAATGTAGGTTCCGAGGCGGTAAACAAGGAGCGCCCCCAGAACGAAATAGATTCTTTTCTTCAACTCCGTGGCTTTTGCAAGCGCACCCCAGTTTGCGTTACGCGCGAGTTGCTCGGCGGCCGATGCCATCGTGTGCTCTCTTTCCGTGCTTACTTAAAAAACAGTCAATCAGTCATAAAGAAAAGAGTTCGTATAGACAAGTGGGGAATGGGGCTGCGGGCGCAGAGTTTTAACTTTTAGGCAGGCGCCGTCATTCTTTGTAGCCGGGCGCCAGTTTTTCGCCCCATTTCCGACACTTAGAGGCTACGCGGGCGTATTCTTCGGGGCTGTCGATTTCCTGCTGGGTCTTGATGAGGTCTTGCAGAATTTTTTTGAAGTAGCGGTCCATCTGGCTCTGAACATAGGCGTTGAGACCATTTTGCGCCGCCTCTATCCCGCTTTCGGGTACGGGGTCGATCACGGGGATCGTGCGTACGACTTTTTTAAGATGCGTGCGCATGTTCTTTTCGTTTTTGCGATGGAAAAGCTTGAGGGCCTCCACATGTTTTTGCTCATGCGCCAGAACCTCGCTGTATTCACAGCTGCCCAGTTCGAAGTTGCTCGCGACATGAATCTGCGGGCTTGAGGTGAAGGTGGTGTGGGCTTCCTGCATCACTACGCAGAAATGTCCCTTGCCAGCAGGCATGATTTCGAAAAGCGAGCGGATTTGTATGGCCGTCTTGCCGCCGCCCAGCCCCAGAATCTGACCGCCGCTGGCGGGGTCCTCCGCGTGGCCGATCTGCCATTGGGTCATATCTCTGGCAGATTTTGTTTTTACAATTTCCGTGCCCTTAATAAACGATTTCATTGAGGTTTGCGGGCGGGATGAAGGGCATTTCGCAGCCCAAGCGGGCTGCCCTCCCAGCAGGAGCGCGAAGATCGCCAAGGCCATCATGCCCAAACGATAGGCGCGCCTGTCGTGTCTCGGGATCACTTAGTCCTCGTAAGCCGAGTAGTGGTAGCTCTGCCAATTCTCGCAGCGGGTGGGGACCAGCCTGTATTCGAGCGGGTCATCGACCTTGTTCTGGCGACGAATGTAATCGGGAATGGCCCTTTGCTCCATATACTTATCCAGATGGGCGCGAATGATATTGACGAGGGCCTCCTGTGCCCCGGCGACCTGTTTTTCGCCAACGGGGGGGGAAGCGGGCAGCTTGCGGGCTATGCTTTCCAGTTCACGGCGCAGAAGGGGTGTGTAATCTCTTTGCCATTGTTTGGTTACGTTGACGTGCTTTTTCTCGTGCTTGAGGATTTGCTTGAATTCGCAGCTTTCCGGCGGGTATTCGGACGCGATATGAACCACAGGCTGGGCGAAGAATCTGACGGTTATTTTGGAGACCTTGACGCACATGACGCTGTTGTTATTGCGGACGGGGGCGAACTCGAAGTTCGCCTTATAGTCGGCCCAGAACGGCCCCTTTCCGCCACCGCCTGTGTGTAACCCCAGTATTACGCCCTTGCCCCAGTGGCCGGCCCATGCCGTCAGGTACCAGGCGGAAGAGCCGCGGTAGTATTTGGTTTTGAGCGTGATCCGCTTTACTTCCGTCACGGGGTTAGAGCGCGGGCAGGAGTTCGCGTATGCGTCCGCAGCGCAAAAAACAATCAAAACCGTTAAAATCATGGAAAAGAGGGATAAGGTACGCATTAGGTTAAAGCCTGTGTAATCATAAAGCCTGGGAACAGACTAATCTTGGATGCAAAATATGTCAAAAAGAAAAAGCCCTTTCCGATGATGAAAAGGGCCTGTTTTCCGATATTTAAGAGGCTTACTTGGCCTTTTTCTTAGGCTTTTTGGCCGCCCGTTTGGACTCGGTCTTGCCCTCTTTCTTGGGCAGTTTTCTCGGGTTCGGCGCCTTTTCGGGGGCCAATTCGATCTTGCCGCCCGCCTTTTCCACCGCGGCTTGAGCCGCTTTGGAAGCCTTGGTGATTTTCAGGTCAACCTTTGCGGTCAGTTCGCCCGTTGCCAGAAGCTTGATACCGTCGCGACGGCGAGAGACTACGCCCGCCTTAACGAGGGTTTCTTCATCAATCTGTTTTTTGGGGTCGAGTTTTTTGCTGTCGATCGCGGCCTGGAGGTTTTCCAGGGTGAGTTCGGTCAGCTTGGTCGCAAACGCCGTGTTACGGAAACCGATTTTCGGCATACGTTGGTACAAGGGCATTTGACCGCCCTCGAAGCCCTTGATGGCCACCCCGGTACGGGCTTTTTGACCCTTGTGACCTGCGCCAGCGGTTTTACCCTTGCCGGAGCCAATCCCGCGACCAACGCGGGTGCGAACGGTCTTGGAGCCTTCGCGGGGTTTCAAATCATTGAGTTTCATTGTCTTAATCCCTAATTATTTTGCGGGTTAAATGGTTCAGGCCGCGTCTTCGACCTTCACGAGGTGGCTGACCTTCGCGATCATGCCCCGAACGGCGGGGGTGTCTTCCAGAACGCGGGAGCGGTTCAGCTTGTTCAGGCCCAGACCGATCAGGGTCGCGCGCTGGTATGCCTTGCGTCCGATGGGAGAGCCGGTCTGCGTGACGCGCACCGTTTTGCCGGAGGGCGTTTTTTTCTTAGGGGCTGCAGCCTTCTTTTCAGACTTGGGCGCGGCCTCTTTTTTGGCGGCGGGTTTAGCGGCTGCAGGCTTTTTTTCCGCCTTTGCCTTTTGCGCCGTTTTCTTTGCTTTTTTCTCTTCTTCAGCCATGGTTCGTATCCTTACAATAATCCTGAGATTTTATTCTTCAGAAGCGTCCGTGTTTTCCGCGCCGGAGTGAGTCTCGCGGTTGGAGACGATCTCGCTCACCTTCTTGTTACGGCGGGCGGCAACGTGACGGGGGCTCTGCATTTTTTTCAACGCCGCGAATGTGGCATTGACCATGCAATAAGGGTTGTTGGAGCCGATGGCCTTGGCCACAACGTCCTGAATTCCCAAAGCTTCGAACACTGCGCGCATCGGTCCGCCCGCGATGATCCCGGTCCCCTGGGGGGCGGTGCGGAGGTGGACCTTGCCGGCGCCGTCGGTGCCGCTCACGTCATGATGCAGCGTGCGGCCTTCACGAAGCGGAACGCGGATCATGTTTTTGCGCGCGGCATCGGTCGCCTTGCGGATCGCATCGGGAACTTCCTTCGCCTTGCCGTGGCCATGACCGACGCGGCCCTTGCCGTCGCCGACGATGACGAGCGCGGAAAACGCGAAGCGGCGTCCGCCCTTTACGACCTTGGCGACACGGTTAATGCCGACGAGGCGTTCTACGAACTCCGATTCTTCCTGCTGCTGATGCTGCTTTTCAAATCCACGTGCCATTTTCGCTTATTCCTTTTCCTTCTTAAAATTCCAGTCCGCCTTCGCGCGCGGCATCCGCCAGCGCCTTGACCCGGCCATGATAGAGATAGGGCCCGCGGTCGAACACGACCTTGCTGACACCTGCCTTTTTAGCGCGGGCGGCGACGAGTTTGCCGACTTCGGTCGCCGCGTCCTTATTGGCGCCGCTCTTGAGCTTTTCCTTGAGGTCAGCGTCGAGCGTGGAGGCAGAAGCCAGCGTTATGCCGCGAATGTCGCAGATGACCTGCGCGTAGATCTGCTTGCCGGAGCGGTAGACAGAAAGACGCGGGCGAACCTCGCGCTTGCTGTTCTGCTCGATATTTACGCGGCGGATCTTGTTGCGCGTTCTGTAGGTGCGACGATCCAGCGGGGTGAGTTTTTTTGATGCTGCTTTGGCCATGACCAGTTTTCCTATTTCTTCTTGCCTTCTTTGTACGCGATGTATTCACCGGCGTAACGGATGCCCTTGCCTTTGTAAGGTTCAGGTTTCTTGAATTCGCGGATTTCCGCGGAAACCTGTCCGACCAGATGCTTGTCGATGCCGCTGATGGTGATTTCGGTCTGCTTTTCGATTTCAACCTTAATCCCCGCAGGCACGTTGTAGCGGACCTCGTGCGAGAAACCCAGAGTCATAACGATCGTCTGACCTTGAAGGTTTGCCCGGTAACCAACGCCATGGATTTCAAGCTTTTTCTTGTAACCATCGGTTACGCCGACAACCATGTTGTTGACCAGCGTGCGCATCGTCGGCCAGATTTGCTTGGCCATGACGGTCTCCGTACGGGGAGCCAGACGCACAACCTTGCCTTTTTTGCCGTCTTCGTTTTCGGCGTCCTCAATGGAGGCGTCGATCTCTTCGTGCAAATTGAGCTTCAGCTCACCGAGCTTGCCTTTAACGCGCACGGCCTGGCCCTGGAGCTGGACATCCACGCCCTCAGGAATTACGACCGGGTTTTTACCAATTCGAGACATTTCAATGTTCCTCGTTCAAACTTCAGTTTCCGCCAGACTTCTCTTAGAAGACCCGGCACAGAATTTCACCGCCAACATTCGCCGCCCGGGCCTTGTAGTCCGGAAGAACGCCGTTCGGGGTGGAGACGACCAGAATACCCAGCCCGTTGTAGAAGCGGGGCATGTCCTTGACGCTCGTGTAAACCCGGCGGCCGGGGGTCGAAATGCGGTCGATCTCGCGGATCACGCCTTCGCCTTCGGCATATTTCAGCTGGATTTCCATAAATTTCTTATTGTTCTCGGCGGTTTCGACCGTGTAGCCACGGATGTAACCTTCGTCGCGCAGGACGTTGCAGACGCTTTCGTGCAGGCGGGAGTGCGGGCACTCCACGATCTTGCGCTTGGCCTTCTGGGCGTTGCGGATACGGGTCAGCATATCGCCGAGGGGATCATTCATGCTCATTTTTCAATCCTCCTTCTTACCAGCTGGACTTTGTTACGCCGGGGAGCTGGCCTTTGGAGGCCAAATCGCGAAGCGCGATCCGCGACAGGTTGAACTTACGGAAGTGACCGCGCGGACGCCCGGAGAGCTGGCAGCGGTTACGAATGCGGATTTTCGACGAGTTGCGCGGCATTTCGGCCAGCTGCAGCATCGCCTCGAAGCGCTCTTCGACCGGCAGGTCGAGATTGCGCACGGCCGCCTTCAATTTCGCGCGCTTGCTGGACAGTTTCTTGACCAGCTTCCTGCGTTTCTTGTCTCTTTCAATCATGCAGAGTTTTGCCATTTTCCACGTCTCTCTGTTTTTGTTATCCGGTCTCTAATTACTTTCAATTCTCAGTTCCTGAAGGGCATCTTGAACGCGCGGAGGAGTTCTTTGGCCTCTTCGTCGCTCTTGGCGGTCGTACATACCACGATGTCCATTCCACGGATTTTGTCCACCTTGTCATAGGTGATCTCCGGGAAGATGATTTGCTCCTTCACGCCCAGCGCATAGTTCCCGCGGCCATCGAAGCTGCGGCCGTTGACGCCGCGGAAGTCGCGGACGCGGGGCAGAGCGATGGTGACCAGGCGGTCCAGAAATTCGTACATGCGGTTGCCGCGCAGGGTGACCTTCACGCCGATGGACTGGCCTTCGCGGATCTTGAAGGACGCGTTGGACTTTTTCGCTTTACAGATCAGCGGCTTTTGTCCGGAGATCAGGGAGAGGTCGGTTACGGCCTGCTCGATGAACTTGCGGTCCTGCGTGGCTTCGCCAACGCCCATGTTAATGACGATCTTGTCCAGACGCGGACGCTGATGCGGGTTTTTGTACCCGAATTTCTTGTCCAGCGCGGGAACGATTTCTTTTTCGTACAGTTCTTTATAGCGCGGTTTCATGGTCTTCTCGCTTTTCTAACTTATTCTACCGTTTCGCCGGATTTTTTGGCGTAACGAACCTTTTTACCATCCTTGAGGACCTTGAAGCCAACGCGGGTTGCCTCGCCGGATTTGGGGTCCGCCACGGCCACGTTCGACACGTGGATGGAGGCCTCTTTCTTTTCAATCCCTCCGCCGGAAAGCTGCGAGGGCTTGCGGTGACGGGTCACCATATTCACGCCCTGCACGATCACGCGGTTTTCCTCGGTCAGAACCTTCAGGACTTCGCCCTTAGCGCCGCGGTCCTTGCCGGTGAGAACGACGACCTTGTCGCCTTTTTTGATTTTTTTTGCCGATTTGCCCATGTTTAGAGCACCTCCGAAGCCAGAGAAATAATTTTCATGTAACCGGACGCGCGCAGTTCGCGGGTCACGGGGCCAAAGATACGGGTTCCGATCGGCTCGCCGTTGTTGTTGATCAGAACACAGGCGTTCCCATCGAAACGGATTTGCTCGCCGTAGCCGCGCTTCAGGCCGAATTTCGTGCGGACGATGACGGCGCGACGGACTTCACCTTTTTTAACGCGGCCCCGGGGGATCGCATCCTTGATGGAGACGACGATGACGTCGCCGATGTTCGCGGTCCGGCGGTGGGAACCACCCAGAACCTTGATGCACTGGACTTCACGAGCTCCGCTGTTGTCGGCCACGGCCAGACGGGATTGCATCTGAATCATGATTAGGCGTCCTTTTTAGCTTTGGATTTCTTTTCAGCCGCCGGCTTTTTCGGCGCTGCGGCCTTTTTGGCAGCCTTCACGTCAGCCTTTTGACCGGCCGGCGCCAGGCCGGATCTCAGTTTGGCTTTTTCGTTATTGGTCGGCGGGACCAGAGCCTGGCCATCGCGCAGAACAGCCCAACGCTTGGTCTTGGAGAGCGGGCGGCATTCGATGATCTGAACACGCTCGCCTTCTTTGCAAGAGGAGAGTTCATCGTGCGCGGTGAATTTTTGCGTGCTCTTGATGTATTTTTTGTAAACGGGGTGCATGTACTTGCGCTCGACCAGAACCGTAACGGTCTTTTCGGTCTTCGTGCTGATGACATTTCCTTCGAGTATGCGGCGTGGCATTTTTCGTTGCTCCTCTTATGCGGCCTTCTTGGCCTTGGTCTTTTTTGCGGGGGCCTTGGCAGCCTTTTTGGAGGCCTTTGCCTTCGGCGCGGCTTCGCCGCCTTTTCTTGCGCCCAGTTCGGTTTTCACCCGTGCGATGGCGCGGCGGGTTACGCGGACCTGCGCGGTGTTTTCAAGGCTGCCCTGGGTTTTTTGGAAACGGGCGTTCAGCTGGGCCTTACGAAGGTCCAGAAGAAGCTTTTTCAGCTCGTCTTCCGTTTTGGTGCGGATTTCTTCTGCATTCATTACTTGGTCTCCTCTGCGCCAATGCGGGCGACAAATTTGGTCTTAATCGGGAGCTTCGCAGCCGCCAGGTCAAGCGCTTCGCGTGCGAGTTCCTGGGGAACGCCGTCGAGCTCGAACATGATCCGGCCGGGTTTTACGCGGCATGCCCAGAATTCAACCGGGCCTTTACCCTTACCCTGACGCACTTCGAGGGGCTTTTTAGAGACCGGGACATCGGGGAAAATCCGGATCCAGAGCTTGCCCTGACGTTTCAGGTGACGGGTGATCGCGCGACGCGCGGCTTCAATCTGACGGGAAGTGATGCGGTCGGGCTGCAGGGCCTTCAGGCCGTATTCACCAAAAGCGAGCGTTGCGCCGCCCTTGGCGTTGCCATGGATACGACCTTTGAATTGCTTGCGGTACTTAAACTTCTTGGGGCTTAACATATCTTGCTTCTCTGCCTTGCTTTACTTTTAAAACCTTAGTTCACACCTAAAAAACTGTCTGCCTGTTTTCTTTCAGGCGATCCGGCGGCACAAAAAAACATTGGCCACATGGACTTTTGGTTCTTTGACCATAGTTTCCACATGCTGCTGTTTTCCGGCTGCTTTTAGCAAATCCGGCGGCACCTTATCCCATTTCCGTATCAAAATCCAGCATTTTGTGCAGAATTTTTTAAAGGGGTCCGGGGGGGGCCGTTTAAGCCTGAGTTAGATCTCCCCGGCCTTGCTGTCCCCGGATCTCTTGTCGCGGGCGAGCGGATCGTGATCCATGATGTCGCCTTTGTAGATCCAGACCTTGATGCCGATGATCCCGTAGGTCGTCAGCGCCTCGGCCGTGCCGTAGTCGATGTCCGCACGGAGGGTATGCAGGGGCACGCGGCCCTCGCGGTACCATTCCATACGAGCGATGTCCGCGCCGCCGAGGCGGCCCGAGACGTTAATACGGATACCCAGAGCGCCGAAACGGAGTGCGTTCTGAACGGCGCGCTTCATGGCACGGCGGAACGATACGCGGCGTTCGAGCTGCTGCGCCACACCTTCGGCGACGAGCTGGGAGTCGATTTCCGGCTTGCGGATTTCAACGATGTTCAGGGAGACATCCCCACCCGCGCGGCGGGACAGGTTGCGGCGCAGTTTTTCGATGTCAGCGCCTTTTTTGCCGATTATCACGCCGGGACGGGCCGTGTGGACGGTGACCTTCGTCAGTTTGGCGGCGCGTTCGATGATGACCTTGCTCACGCCCGCGGGCTTGAGGTGTTCAAGGATGTATTCGCGAAGCTTGAGGTCTTCGATCAGCTTGTCCGCATAGTCGCGTCCTGCGTACCAGCGGGAGTCCCATGTGCGGTTGATGCCGACCCGCAGGCCTATCGGATTAACTTTCTGTCCCATGAATTATGCCTCGTCTGCTTCTTTGAGAATGATGGTCATGTTGCTGATCGGTTTCAGGATGCGGGTTCCCCGGCCCTTTGCACGGGCGCGGAAACGCTTCATGATGACGGACTTGCCGACGTGGGCTTCGGCCACGACCAGACGGTCCGCATCCAGATTGTGGTTGTTCACCGCGTTGGCGACGGCGGCCTGAAGCAGCTTGCGCACGCTTTCAGACACGCGTTTCTTGGAGAATTCGAGGTCGATCAGAGCGGTCGCCGCGCTTTTTCCACGGATGGTCTGCGCCACCAGATTCAGCTTTTGCGGGCTGATGCGGATGTATTTCGCGGACGCCTTCGCCTCGTTTTCCTTGATCCTTTTAGGATTTGCCGGTTTTCCCATTGTCTTCTTCCTTTTACTTTATGACCCTATGGCGTCCATCAAGCCTTTTTGGCTTTCTTGTCCGCGCCGTGGCCGGTGTAGGTACGGGTGGGCGCAAATTCGCCGAGTTTATGGCCGATCATCTGATCCGTCACTAGGACGGGGATGAATTTGCGGCCATTATGCACACCAAACGTCAGGCCGACCATGTTCGGCAAGATCGTCGAACGGCGCGACCAGGTTTTGATCACCGTGTTTTTGCCGCTCGTGCGCGCATCCTCAATTTTCTTGAGGAGGCTTCTCTCGATGAACGGACCTTTCCAAACGCTACGTGACATGTCTTTCGTGCTCCTTAAATTCTATCTTATTTTTTCTTACGGCGGCGGATGATGGACTTGTTGGTCCATTTCGCCTTTTTACGAGTCTTGTAGCCCTTGGTCGGCTTGCCCCACGGGGAGACCGGGTGACGACCTCCAGAGGTGCGGCCTTCGCCCCCTCCGTGCGGGTGATCGACCGGGTTCATGGCCACGCCGCGAACGGTCGGGCGGCGGCCCTTCCAGCGGGTACGTCCCGCTTTACCGTCATTGGTGTTCATGTGGTCGGGGTTGGACACCGCGCCCACAGTGGCGATACACTCGCCGCGCACGACGCGCAGCTCGCCGGAAGCCAGACGGATCTGGGCGTAGCCCTGATCGCGGCCCACGAGTTGGGCGAAGGTTCCGGCGGAGCGCACCATCTGGGCGCCCTTGCCGGGCTTCATCTCGATGTTGTGGATGATCGTTCCGACGGGCATGTTTTTGAGGGGCATCGCGTTACCGGGCTTGATGTCCACCTTTTCGCCGGCGATGATCTTCGTGCCGACCGTCAGGCGCTGGGGCGCGATAATGTAACGCTTTTCGCCATCGGGGTATTCGATCAGTGCGATGAAAGCCGTGCGGTTCGGATCGTATTCCAGACGCAGCACAGTTCCTTCGACATCCCACTTGTCGCGCTTCCAGTCGATCACGCGGTAGCGCTGTTTGTGACCGCCGCCGATGTGGCGGGTCGTCGTGTGGCCATGGTTGTTGCGTCCGCCGGACTTTTTCTTGCCCTCGGTCAGTGTTTTTTCAGGCCCGCCCTTCCAGAGGTCCTTACGGTCCACCTGAACCAGCTGACGCTGGCTGGGGGTTACGGGGTTATATTTTTTCAGTGCCATAGTCTTCTTCCTTACTTTTATCCCTTATCGGCGGATCACCATAGTTTATAAAACCTGAGGGCCTTAGCCTTTAAATTCCGGTTCCCGTGTCGAGGGTCTGGCCCGGCTCAAGGGTTACGATCGCCTTCTTGAAGTCAGAGCGGCGGCCCTTGAAGCCCCGGAAACGCTTAGTCTTGCCCTTTTGAATCAGGGTGTTCACGGCTTTGACCTTTACGCCGAAGAGAACCTCAACGGCCTCCTTGATTTTCGGCTTGGTCGCGTCGAGGGGCACGCGGAACGTGACTTGCGCGTTCGCGCTGCCCATCGTGGCCTTTTCCGTGATGTGGGGCGCGCGGATGATTTCGTACATCCATTCCGCTGCTTCCGTTTTCTTTGCTGCCTTAGCCATAGTCTTTATCCTTTTTCCAAATCCGCTTACGCGCTTTTGAGTTTTTCGGTCAGGTCGTTTACCGCTTCCTTCGTCAGGACCAGAACGTCCCGGCGGAGGATGTCGTATACGTTCGCGCCCTGAGAGGGAACCACGTCGATGCGCGGAATGTTCGCCGTCGCACGGGCGAAATTCGCGTCGATTTCCTTGCCGCCGACGATCAGCGCGGAGTCCAGACCCAGCTTCGCCAGAGCGGCGGCCATCGGCTTGGTCTTGTGTTCCTTCGCGGTCACGTCATCGAGAATGATAATCTTTCCTTGGGCCGCCTTGGCGGACAGGGCGATCTTTAGGGCCAGCTTGCGGACCTTTTTGGGCAGGTCGAACGCGTGGGAACGGACATGGGGTCCGAACACGACGCCGCCGCCACGGTCTTGCGGTCTTTTCAGGTCGCCCGCGCGTGCGCGGCCAGTGCCCTTTTGCTTCCAAGGTTTCGCGCCGGTTCCGGTGACCTCGGAGCGCATCTGGACCTTGTGGGTTCCTGAGCGGCGTTTCGCCAACTGGTAATTCACCATGCGGTGCAGGATGTCCTGACGGACTTCCACGCCGAAGATGGTCTCATCGAGGGTGATTTCCCCGACGTTCTTGTTTTCAAGATTTTTGACTTCGAGTTTCATGGCTTATTCCTTTGCCTCACCGGAATTTTCGTTTTCGGCCGGGGCCGCGTTGTCTTCCTGAGCGGGAGCGGCTTCGGCTTTCGCCTTGGCGTCCTGTTTCAGGCCAGCGGGTTTCGGCGCACTCTCCGGCAGGGGTTTTTTGACCGCATCGCGGATCAGGACCCAACCGTTGTCGGAACCGGGGACCGCGCCCTTCACCAGAATAATGCCCTCTTCGGTATCTACACCGACAACGAGCAGGTTCTGGGATGTCGCGCGGACGTCACCCATGTGACCAGCCATTCTCTTGCCTTTGAAAACGCGTCCGGGATCCTGACGCTGACCGGTCGAACCGTGGGAACGGTGCGAAACGGATACGCCGTGAGATGCACGCAGACCGCCGAAATTATGGCGCTTCATGCCCCCTGCGAAGCCTTTACCGATCGTCGTGCCCGTCACATCGACGAACTGGCCGGCGACGAAGTGGTTCACGCCCAGCTCGGCTCCGACATCCAGCACGTTTTCGTTGCTGACGCGGAACTCGGCCATCTTTTTCTTGGGCTCGACCTTCGCCTTCGCGAAGTGGCCGCGATTGGCCTTGCTGGTCCGCTTGACTTTCGCCTTGCCCGCGCCGATCTGGAGGGCGACGTAGCCGTCCTTTTCTTCCGTGCGAACGGAGACGACCTGACAGTCGTCCACTTTCAGAACGGTTACAGGCACGTGGCGCCCATCCTCATCGAAGATGCGGCTCATTCCTTCTTTTCTGGCTATCAATCCTGTTCTCATAACAGTCTTCCTTTAATTAATCTTGTTGCCCATGTTCAGATCGAGGTCGATCAGATCCACGGGGTTCAGGTATCTTTCGAGTTGCTTGCTCAACGTGTGCAGGAGTTCGTCCTGCTCCGCCGGGCTTGCGCATTCGAACGTCACGTGGCCGTCCATGCCGAGAATCTGGACCACCGGAATGTTGTCCGGGTAGCGGTCGAACTTGATCAAGCCCGTAATACGATCGGGGCTGATCATCTGTCCGTCCTTGAATCTTATCAGTGCCATTGTTCCAAATCCTTGACTGTTCAGCTTTGCCTTACGCCGCCTGACCGATCTTGATCTCGACGTCCACGCCCGCCGGCAGATCGAGCTTCATCAGCGCGTCGATCGTCTGGGGGGTCGGGTCTTCGATATCCATCAGGCGTTTGTGCGTGCGCATCTCGAACTGCTCTTGCGAACGCTTGTCCACGTGAGGAGAACGGATGACCGTAAAACGCTTGATGCGGTTAGGCAGAGGAACCGGCCCGCGAACCCGCGCGCCCGTTCTTTTTGCCGTGTGCACAATTTCCGAAGACGCCGTATCGAGGATACGATGGTCAAAAGCCTTCAGAGTGATGCGGATCGTTTGCGTGTCCATTTTTGAACCTCTGCCTTTCGCGTGTCTTACTCGATGATTTTGGAGACGACGCCTGCGCCGACGGTTCTTCCGCCTTCGCGG
>CAZOVG010000003.1:0-315743 GCA_964583335.1 uncultured Pseudobdellovibrionaceae bacterium
ACCCTGACGAGTGGGTTTCAAGGGGCGCGGCAGCCCCTGAGCGATGGGTGCAGGGAGAGCCGAAGTCTCCCGCTCGTGGTCAATCGGCGAAACGATTGCTGGCGCAGGAAGGCTCAATGCCTGATCTGCGCCACAGGCCGGGAGGGATGCAACGGGAGGCGCGCAGCGGGCCTCCCTTGCCAAGATGGCGCTGTACTACAGCGCACATCTTGCGGCCCTCCACTTTGGTCAAGCCGGGGTCGTACTACGATCAGCGCTTTGTACTACAGGCCAAGCGCAAACATCGGAGGCCGGAGCCACTTCTTCATTTCCGTAATCATATCCTCCTGAACGAGTCGCGCTCTGCTATACAAGACGCGCCCAATGCAAACACCGCTTCCATACGTCCCGCCCTCGAAGGGCTTGCTCCGCTCACTCCAAGCTGAGGTGCAGGCGCTCGCCCATGAACGGCTCGCCCAGCATCTGCGATGGTATCAGAAGCATTTCGAACTCGACGACGAACACGTCGCCGCCCAGATGAACGCCTGCGCCAGCGTCATCGGCATTCGCGCCCGCACAGACGATGTTGTCCATGCCCCGATCAGCGCCGCCAAGGTCTCTCGTTTCAAGGATGGCCGGACCAAACCGCAACGCCAGACGCTCGACCAGATGACCGCCTTCTTCGCAGAAACGCTGGGAGCCAAGCCATTTCTCTACTGGGCGGACATGGACGATGTTCTGACCGCCTTCCACGACGCCCGCCGCTTTCGCAAAGAGCGAATGCCCAAAGGGCTGATCGCGCTCACCAAGGGCTGGATCAACGCCGATCTCAAGCAGCCGCATTCAACACTGGCGCTCCAGCTTTCACCTCTGAACGCCGCGCCCGTCATTCTCGTTCGGGGACGCATGGTCACGCTCAAGAATGGTAAGGACTCAAAAAACCTCGAAGACCACGCTGATGTCTTCTTGCATGGTTACGGCACCCTGACGCCCGACAACCTTAATCTCTACGTCCGCGATGCGCAGGGCCACCAGATTATCGTTTACATGGACGTGGCCGCCGGACCCGTCATCAATGACCCGGATTGTGTCCCGTACTTTTTCATAAAACAAACGACCCTAAGCCTGCCGCCTGCGTTCGATCCCACCGATAGGCCGCACCCCTACAGGCTGCGTTCGGGCAAGCTCGCTTCGGATGAAGAACGCCGCGCATTGGAAAGCAGACGCCGGGATGACCCGCTTCCAGCCTATCTGCTGCACACCGATGCCCTTCACATGAACGAGAGAAACGCAGAAAAACCGGACTTCGACCAATTCTGCGCCGATATGGTCTTCGCCATCGAACCCGGCAAAACATGGTCCACAATGATGGTGAAAACAAAACTTTGAAAATCCAGAGTCGTTTTGTCGGAGCCTCGCTCCGAATCCTTTCCATAACGGCGCGCTCGCCGCGCCGCCGGAAAGGACGGCTTCATGGGCGCTTGCGCACTCTGCATTATCGAGGATCGTTGCGAACGGACCCCTCTGGTCACGGACCGCGAACTGGCCGATCCCGCCTTCATCCGGGCCTTACGTGATTTCTGTTTCAGCCTGAACGTCTCCAGCTATCACTGGCTCGATTTCCTGACTGATCTCTACCGGGATTATCGCGGCTGCATCGTCGATGAGGCTGGCCGCACAGTCCTGCTCGATATGGAGGTGTTCGAAGTGCCGCATATCCGCGACTGGTTCCGCGATTTCTGCTGCACCCCATGCCCGCCGAACATCACGCCCTATGTACGGGGCGAGGCAAAGGAACGGGTGCGGATATTGGCGACGATCCTTCGCTCCGAATATCTATAGCAAGATCAAAATTGCGGAGCGGATTTCGAATAATGTATTATGATGGCATGAGCTTCTTGAACCGCACAGCATTTATCGTTCTACTTGTTGGGAGCATCGCGCTGGTGACGATGTTGGCCCTGACGAAGCTCGGCGACAAAAGGCCAGTTGAGCCTGCCGTCTCTAATGTCTCCGAGAAGCCCGCACCATTTGATCCGAAATGCGGTCGAGAGCATAAGAATGAAGCTGGGCAGCCGTTTATCTTGGACTGCATTTAATTAAGAGCTACCGACAGTATCCTCCCAAAACCACTCTGCGCCTGACGTAGCCTCTCCTCACGAAAGGAGACGCACGTCATGCAGCCGTGGCATCAGCAGCAACACCAACAAAACCAAGCCGGACGGTCGATTTTCATGTCGAGCGTCATCGGCCTCTCGAACGTCATCGCCGTTGTGGTCGCGTTTTTCGCCACGCCCGTGGCTTACAATCGCACGGTCGGCTGGGTGCAGACTTTCACCGCAAGCCATTACGGCTACGGCTTTGAAGACATCACCGCCTTCATCTGGTGGCTGATCGTCGCGCTGCTGATCTTCTTCTTCGCCCGCGCCTCGATCTCAACCGCGCTCGTCATGGGCGGGCTGGCGATTGCCACGCGCTTCCTGTGAATCCGCAACCTCAACCCCAGAAAGGAGCACTACGCATGTTCACCAAGCACAAGAAAACCGGGCACGGCTATCACGTCCGCCCGTTTGAAACCCACAAGAAGGTCATCGACTGGGAAGCGGTCGGCGGCGCGGCGTTCCTTGCCGTCCTCGCGCTTTGCATCATCGGCTGGCTCACCACCTGAAGCGCCCGGATCGCCATGCTCTCTCCTCCAAGCCGGGCCGCTCCCAAGCGCCCGGCTTTTCTCATTCTGAAAGCCTTCGCCCATGATCTCTGACCGCAATGAGTATTTCCGCTTCGGCAGCGCCGCCTTTGCGGACGCGCGCGAACTGTCTGCCGCCGGGTTCTTCCAGCAATCTCCAACCTCGCTCTTGGTCGGCTTCTCTGGCGGCAAACCGCTCTGGTATCACGGCGCGGGCGGACTGCTGCTGACGGCGGGCGCACGGTCGGGCAAGCTCCGCGACATCCTTGCTTATAATCTCTGCGCCGGAATCTTCTCGGGTGGCTCGCTGCTGGCGCTCGATATGAAGGGCGAGTTGGCCGCAATCTCTCAGGATCAAACGCCGGACGGCAAATTCTGCGCGTATTGGAACCCCCTTGGTCTGCATGGCCTCCCGCAAAACCGCCTCAACCCTGTCTCCTACATCCGCCAAGGATCGGCGACTCTCGTCTCGGACGTGAAGGTGTTTACGGAAAACATGATCCCGCATTCGGGATCGGCCAACGGCAAGTATTTCGAGGCGCGGGCACGGGATATCGTCGAAGCGCTGATCCTGACGCTGGTTGAACAGAACGGCACGTTGACGCTGCCTGATCTGTACCGCGTCGTGAACCTCATCCCCGGCAATGGTGAGGAATGGCTCGACTTCGCCTATGCCATGCATACGTCCGCATTCCCTCTGGCGCGGCGCGTTGAGGAAGAAATCAATCAATCCCGCAAGGACACGTCCTCGGGCGGGTTTCAGGGCATCTTGGGCGAGGTGTTCAAGGGCTTCTCGTGCCTCTCGGACCCGGTGCTGCTCGACTCGGTTTCACCGCCTTATGACTTCGATTGTTCGGCTCTGACGGACTCCGCGCAGCGCTGGCAGGTCTATCTCATGCCTCCGGCTGAGTTTGTCGATGCCTGGGCACCCGTCATCAAGGCGATCTTCGTTTCCGCCATGATCACCAAATCCCGCGCTCCAAGTGCGCCGCAGCAGACATGGATTTTGGACGAATGCGCGCAACTCAATAACTTCCCGCTGGTCGTGAAGCTCTTCACCTACGGGGCGGGTATAGGCATCCGCCCGTGGGCCGTCTTTCAGTCCACCGACCAGATGAATGCGCTCGGGCCGAACGCCAAGAACGTCATCACCTCAAGCGCCGCGCTGCAAATCTACTTCGCCCTGCGCGAAATCTCCTCCGCCAAGGACGTTTCGACCATGCTCGGAACGCAGACCTTGGAGTTCAACGACACGCTGCAACAAGGCCAGAGCCGTCTGGCCAAGGGCCGTATCCTGCAATCGTTGCTCACGGGCGAAGACCCGCTCGCCGCCGGGATCGCCTTCAACCACTACAAACAGGCCGAACATCACCGCTCCAAACAATCGCGCCCGCTGCAAACGCCGGATGAAGTGCTGAACGCGCGGCCAGACAGCGCCTTCATCTTCACCGATACCGTGCAGCATCCGATCCTTGCGCAGCGCCAAGCCTATTACGCGCAAAGCTTTATGGCGGGGCGGTTTCATCCGAACCCGTATCACCCTCCCGCCGATAGGGTCCGCGTTACACTCGGCTTCGGACGATCAGGCTGGCTCAATGTCAGACGGGAAGCCGTGCCGCGCCGTTTCGCGCACTTCCCGCAATACGCGGGCGGCTCTTGGTCAATCGTCCGGTGACGGAAGGACAAGGCGATGCAGAAGGACACAGGGATCGGAAGCCACAGCTACGCCAACCGCGCCGACTTGCCGGGCGGTGAGCCGAGTTTCTATGCCTCCGCGCCCAAATCCCGAGAAGCCTTCGACAATGCCCGCGATCCTCTGATTGCCGAGCAAAACCGCGATCTCGGAAAAAGCGAAGCGCAGCGCCGCTTTGAACTCTCCCGCCGCACCGACAGCGGCTCGGACATGATCCGCCGCGATCAGCCCAAGCCCGTACTGAAGCCTTCGCCCGCGCTCTCGATGGGGCCAGACCGCGCCGCCTTCAACCGCGCATGGTCGGACGAACACCGCGCCGCGCGCAAGAAGGAGAAAGACCCGCTGCCGGAAACGTCCGCCTACACGCCGCCGCTGCAACAGGTGCGTATCACCTTCGCCTTCCACGAAATCGAAACCCGCGAAACCTTCATCGAAAGCCGCCGCGAAGCTGGCCGAGCCAAGCGCACGCGCGGAACGCAATCCCGCTAACGAAAGGAGAAGACCATGAACGACCGCACCCATGATCCCGGCAACGCAAGCCAACAGCAACAGCCGGAAACCAACGGCCCCGCCGATGTTCTGCGCGATGGCAACATCAAAGCCACCATCTGGAAGAACGAACGAGAGAACGGCCCTGCGTACAACACCACCTTCGCCCGCACATGGCAGGATGAAAGCGGTGCATACAGGGATAGTCATTCCTTCTCGGGCACCGAACTTCTGCGCGTCTCGGAACTCGCGCGCGGCGCTTACGCCCGCACGAACGAGCTTCGGCAAGAACATAGGCAGGAACTTGAAGTCGAAATCACCCGCGATGACGACGACGCGCCGCCGCAAGATCAGCGCGAGAATTTCAAGGCTAAGCGTGGGTCGCAAGAGCAACAGAGCCGAAGTCAAACCGTGGGCCGTCGAAAGTAACGATCCGTACTAGGAATATTTTCTTGCAAACAAGGAAATGTTCTGGCATTGTTCTCATTAGAAATCGGCGGCCCCTGTTTGCATTTTGGTGTGCACAGGGGCCGCTTTTTTTTCAACGCAACATGAAAGGAAAACCCAAACGATGAAGACTCATCCACCCGGCAACAGCGCAAAGAACAAGCCGATTGACGTAATCCGCGATGGAAGCCTGAAGGCAACCATCTGGGAGAACGAAAGCGAGAACGGCGTGATCTATTCGACCACGCTTGCGCGGACCTATCACGCGAACGACGGCTCATTGAAAGACGCGCACAGCTTCTCAGGAAGCGAATTGCTGCGCATCGCCGAACTGGCGCGCCAAGCCTATGCGACCGTGAACGCGCACCGCCGCGACCATGCGCCGGAGCCTGAACCTCAACATGAAGAGAGCCTCACCGATGCGTATCACAACGCGCTCTAACCCCTTCAACGTGCGCCCGGTCGGTTCCGGGCGTGCGCCACCCGAACCGCACGGACAACCGCCATGAACGAAATCAAGACACAAATCCACGAAAGAGACCCGACTCCAACGCTGGCCATTCAATTCGATGCGCAGGAATTTGCGCACTTCCTCGATGAAAGCGATCTGACAAACGATCAGAAGCTCGAATACATCCAGACCATCTGGGGCATCGTGCTGCAATTCATCGACATGGGCTTTGGAATTCACCCCATTCAGCAAGCCTGTGGACAGTTTGATGAGGCTGCCGTTCTTTGCGGCGAGGCCGATTCGGATGCGCTAGACTCTCCCCATCCAGAATTTTGCAAAGACTTCGAGCGCGCAGGACTGTCTCCGTGCCCGAAACGGATTCAACACATGCAGGGAGGGGACACGCCATGACTGCTCAAACCGCCAAACCAAAAACCAACACCGCCACCGCCGTCATTTACGCGCGCGTCTCCAGCGTCGCGCAAATGCAAAAGGGCCACGGCCTCGGCTCGCAGGAAACCCGCTGCCGCGAGTTCGCAAGGCTCAAAGGCTATGAAGTCGCGGAAGTGTTCTGCGATGAAGCTGTCTCGGGCGGTCTGATCGACCGGCCCGGTATGCTCGCCATGCTCAAATACCTCAAAGCCAATCGCAGCAAAGAGCATGTCGTCCTGATCGACGATATCTCGCGCCTCGCGCGGGATATGAAAGCCCACCTTGATCTGCGCGATGCGATTGCGGCGGCGGGCGCACGGCTCGAAAGCCCGTCGATTGAGTTCGGCGAGGATTCCGACTCGATCCTCGTTGAGAATTTGCTGGCTTCTGTCTCACAGCATCAGCGCCAGAAGAATGCGGAGCAAACCCGCAACCGGATGCGCGCGCGGATTCAGAACGGCTACTGGCCCTTCATTTCCTGCATCGGCTTCAAGCATGTTCACTCCCCCGGACAAGGGAAGGTGCTGGTGCGCGATGAACCGCTGGCCTCGATCATCCAAGAGGGTCTGGAAGGCTACGCCTCGGGCCGCTTTGAAACCCAAGCCGAAGTGAAGCGCTTCTTTGAAAGCTTCCCTGTCTTCCCGAAAGACCGTTACGGCGTCGTGCGCAATCAGTTCGTCACCGACACCCTGACCAAGACGCTCTATGCCGGGTATGTCGAAGCACCCGATTGGGGCGTCAGTCTGCGTAAGGGTCAGCATGACGGGCTGATTAGCTTTGAGACTTTCGAGCGCATCCAGAAGCGACTGAAGGAAGGCGCGCGGGCTCCGGCGCGGCCTGATCTCAATGCCGACTTCCCGCTGCGCGGCGCGATCACCTGCGCCTGCTGCGAGCGGCCCCTGACAGCCTCATGGTCGAAGAGCAAGACGGGCGTGAAGCACCCTTACTATTCCTGCTTCAACCGGGCCTGCTCGGAAAAGGGCAAGTCGATCCGGCGGGATCAGATCGAAGGCGACTTTGCGGCGCTTCTGGAAAGCCTGACGCCTGCGCCTTCGCTGTTCGATCTGGTCCGGGCGCTGGTCAAGCACGGATGGGATCAACGGCTGGCTCAGGCCCACGCCTTCGCCAAGACGTTTGCCAAGGACATTCAGGGGATCGAGAAGCAGATCGACTCGCTTCTTGAACGCATCATCGAAGCGTCGAACCCCACCGTCATCACGGCTTACGAGAACAAGATCGCCAAGCTCGAACGCGAGAAGCTGGTGCTCGAAGAAAAGCGCGTTTCCAGCGGCCTCGTGCGCAGCACGTTCGAGGAGATGTTCGAACTCGCCATGTCCTTCTTCGCAAACCCTTCAAAACTCTGGGTTTCCGGGTCGCACATGCACCGCAGACTGGTGCTGAAACTGACCTTTGCGGACCGTCTTCAATATTGCCGGAAATCGGGGTTTCGAACCCCGGAAATGGCCTTGCCCTTCAAGGCTCTGGCGTCTTTTCGGGAAGGGCAAAGCAGAATGGCGGAGAGAGGGGGATTTGAACCCCCGATACTCTTGCGAGTATGCCGCATTTCGAGTGCGGTGCATTCAGCCACTCTGCCACCTCTCCGGGCCCGGCGTGCCGGGTTCAAATCTTGTAGGGCTTTAGCGCCCCGAAATCAAGGGCCCCCGCAGACCACTAGGCCGCAGCCTCCTGCGCCGCAAGCCCCTAAGCCGCGTCGCGCTTCTGCGGCTCGGGCTGCTCGGCCGAACCGCCCTGCGCCGCCGCCTCTTTCTCCGCCTTCATCGCCTTGCGCTCCTTATGGATATGCAAAAGCGACGGCAGCACCGACAGAACGATAATCGCCAAAACGATGGGCAACAGGTAATGGTCCACCTGATCCGCCGGAATGATATTCCCCGCCAGATACCCGAGCGTGCACAGCCCCGCCACCCACGCCACCGCGCCCACCACGGTATAAACCATGAACGCCCGGTACGGCATGCGCACCATCCCCGCCAGGAACGGCGCGAACGTCCGCACGATCGGCATGAACCGCGCCATGATGATGGTCATGCGCCCGTGCTTCTCGTAAAACCGCTGCGTCATCTCAAGGTGATGCAGCTTGATAAAGCGCGTATCCCCCTTCTCGAACATTTTCATCCCGACGCGCCGCCCGATCTCATACCCGACCATGTTCCCCGTGATGGCGGCGATCAACCCGCCCCCGACCAGAAGCCAGATATTGAGAAACCCCTGCGAGGCGAGGAACCCGGCCGTAAACAGCAAGCTGTCCCCCGGCAGGAAAAAGAAAAACGGCACGCCCGATTCAAGAAACAGGATGCTCCACACCCCGGCATAGCCCAGCGAGGTAATCAGTTTCAAAAGGTCGAATCCCATGGGTTTTCCGCGCTCCGGTCAATATGAAGCGGCCAAGGTAAGGGAATCCCCGCTGCGGGGCAACATTTTTTGAAACAAAAACCGCATACAAGCGACGGGTAAGGCGGGACAATCTAAACCATCGAAGCTTTCAGAACCCCGGCTCGTCCGGCCCGCCGCCCTGAACCCCGCCCGGCCCCGGCCCGCTCGCATGATCTCGGCGCACCGCCGCGATCTGCTTTTGCGCCTTCACAAGATCGTCCGACCATTGCTGCACGTCCCGCCCCAGCCCCGTCCGCAGCCCGGCCGTATGAAGGTTGCTGGCTTCGTGGGTATTCGGCCGGTCGGAATCCTGACTCGGCTTGCCTGAATCGATGGTCAGATCGCCGACGATCCGGCTGTGATATCCGTTATCGTGCAGCGTGACCTGCGTATTGGCGACGCACTCGTTCGACCACACCCCGCACACCTTGATCTCAAGCGGCAGGCCCAGCGCCTCGGCCTCCTCGCGCAGGCTCTCGAAAAACTCGACATTGGTGACATAAGCCGACTGCGTGGATTTACGGATCGTCGTATCCTCGGGGTGCGCGTGCAGCCGGTAAAGCCCGCCATACTGCACCTCCTCGTCGCTCTCCATCATCGCCCAGATAATCTTGGCCCCGTTCGCCCGCATCTCGTCCACAAACGGCTGGAGATCGGCGGCCAGCGCCTCCATCCCGGTCTGCCGCCGCCCTTCGGAAACTTTTGAAATTTTCTGGAACAATTCGCTGCGGGTGATGTCGTCGGGATCGGCGCCAGGATCCGGCGGCGCGGATTGCCACATGCCCTCCTGCATGTCCACCACGACCACCGCCACCATCTTGTCTCGGATCGGTTCCCCGCTCATCTCGCCTGCCGCCCATAGGGTTTGCGTATTTCCCCCAGATTATTACGCTTTTCATAAAAAAATCAACGGTTTTGCCCCGCCGTGGCTTTACAACCCGCCGCACAGAGGGTTAAAAATCAAACATGACAAAAACACACCCGATTCCCCTGAAATCTGCGGAAACCCCCATGAACGCCCCCACGACCCTGACCGCCCGGCACGACCATATCCTGATCCTCGATTTCGGGTCGCAGGTGACCCAGCTCATCGCGCGGCGGCTGCGGGAATCCGGCGTCTACTGCGAAATCTGGCCCTTCAATCAGGCCCCCGAGGAGCGCATCCGCGCCTACAACCCCAAGGGCATCATTTTGTCCGGCGGCCCGTGCAGCGTAACCGATGAGGGCAGCCCCCGCGCCCCCGATTGCGTCTTCACGATGGGCCTGCCCGTGCTCGGCATCTGCTACGGCCAGCAAACGATGGTGCAACAGCTCGGCGGTCTGGTCGAACAGGGCGAATCCCACGGCCGCGAATTCGGCCGCGCCTATGTCGATGTCAAGGAACACAATAACCTGCTCGACGGCGTATGGGATAAGGGTGCGCACGAACAGGTCTGGATGAGCCACGGCGACCGCGTGACGAAACTCCCGGCGGGCTTCAAGGTCGTGGGCACCTCCCCCGGCGCCCCCTACGCCATCATCGCCGATGAATCGCGCAACTTTTACGGCGTGCAGTTCCACCCCGAGGTCGTGCACACCCCCCACGGCGCGGAGCTGTATAAAAACTTCACGCATAATATCTGCGGCTGCGCGGGCGACTGGACGATGGCCGCGTTCAAGGACGAAGCTGTGCAAAAAATCCGCGCGCAAGTGGGCAAGGGCAAGGTCATCTGCGGCCTCTCCGGCGGCGTGGATTCCTCCGTCACCGCCGTGCTCCTGCATGAGGCGATCGGCGACCAACTCACCTGCATTTACGTCGATACCGGCCTCATGCGCGCCGGCGAAAGCGAACAGGTCGTATCCCTCTTCCGCGACCATTACAACATCCCCCTGATCCATGAGGACGCGAGCGATAAATTCCTTCAGGGGCTTGAGGGCATCTCCGACCCCGAAATCAAGCGCAAGCTCATCGGCGGCCTCTTCATCGACGTGTTCGACCATTGCGCCACCCGCGTCGGCGGCGCCGATTTTCTGGCGCAGGGCACGCTCTATCCCGACGTGATCGAGTCCGTCAGCTTCACCGGCGGCCCCAGCGTCACGATCAAAAGCCACCACAACGTCGGCGGCCTGCCCGAATATATGAAACTCAAACTCGTCGAACCCCTGCGCGAATTGTTTAAAGACGAGGTGCGCGTTCTGGGCCGCGAACTCGGCATGCCCGAAGACTTCATCCGCCGCCACCCCTTCCCCGGCCCCGGCCTCGCCATCAGAATCCCCGGCGAGATCACGGTCGAAAAACTCGAAATCCTCCGTAAGGCCGATACCGTGTATCTGGAGGAAATCAGGAATGCCGGGCTATACGATGCAATCTGGCAGGCCTTCGCCGTGCTGTTGCCCGTGCGCACCGTCGGCGTGATGGGCGACGACCGCACGTATGATTACGTGTGTGCGTTAAGGGCGGTGACCAGCACCGACGGCATGACGGCGGATTATTTCCACTTCGACCACGAATTCCTCAGCCGCGTGGCGACCCGCATCATCAACGAGGTGCGCGGCATCAACCGCGTCGTCTACGACATCACCTCCAAACCCCCGGGAACGATTGAGTGGGAGTGATATATGTCCGAAACATCTAGTGGCTATGAAATACTCACCTATGACGGAGATAAGTATCCATTTGAATCCATGACACACCTAAAAGATTGGCTAGAGGAAGAGCGTGAAGCATGGAAAGAATACAAAAAAATAATAAATGAACATTTAAAATCAATAGATGGAGGAAATATAAAAGATACTTGGGTGCTTCTAATTCATGAATTTGATGTGAACCAAATTAACCCACTTAATAATCTTTTCGAATCTCTAAAAAATACTCCTGCTATTCCTGATGCCATAAAAAAATTTAATAAATCAGGGTGCTTGATTTCAAAAAGCGCCAAGGGAAAAAAGGCACTAGATCTCGCTGTGAAAGATATAGAAATTTCTTTTTTATTGTCGTTAATGTGGAATACTAAATCGCGGGTTGAGCATATCATTTTTAATGAGCAAACTGCTAGAAAGCAGGATTCCATAATAGTATTTCAAAAACTATACACAAAAGCCATCATCGAGATTTACCTATTTGAGAACGGATTTCCTAACACAAGTGAATTTAAAAGTGCCGCAGAAGTTGAGAGAGAATCCTTAAAAACCATAAAAAATGATATCCAAAAATATCTGGCGGAAACTCAAAAATTACTAGAAGATTACAAGAAAAAAAACGCCGAACAAGAAGATATTATTAATAAAACCAAGGAAAGATTTGATGGCTTTATAAAAGAAGCAGATGAAAATTTTGACAATCTAGCAAAAGAACAAGACAAGAAAGCTCAGAAGCACATAGAGAATTGTTTAGAAGAATTATCAAAAATCAGAAAACATTTTTCGGAAGAACTAGCACTAAAAATTCCGGTTTCTTACTGGAACAAAAAATCCACAGAACACAGAGAAGCGGCTTACATATGGGCAGCCTCATTTCTTAGCTTGGTAATAGTCACCATCAATTCAAGCCCATATCTCTTAGAGAGCCTTTTAACCACTTCAAAAGAAATTCTCCCAGATATAGAAAGAAGCCAGCTAGCATTGTTTTTTATAATATCTTTTCCAGCATTCCTTGTAATTTGGATATTGCGACTTATCGCAAGAAATATGATTACTAACTTCAACAGTATGCATGATTCCAAGACGCGTGCAGTAATGACCCAGACATTTCTGGCGTTAATGAATGAAGGCAAAGCAAACGAAAACGACAGAATTTTAATTCTTAGCGCCCTATTCCAACCTATGCACTCTCAGTCTGAGGATGGCTCACCGCCTCATTGGTTTGAGTTAATGATGGAAAGAATAAAAAATAAATAGATTAGTATTATCAAATAAGTAAACAACTATGACCTATGCAATTTGACACCCCCACCCCTTCCCCCTTATTCTGTAAAGAAAAAACGGCCAGTATATAAAAACAGGGTGGTACAGGGGTGAAAGCTCAAAAATTCATCAATGCCGAAAATTTGCCGGAACTCGCGCGGGCCTTCGCGCAATCCGTCTCCCCGGCGCTGGCCGAAGACGAGATCCCGGCGGTCAAGGTCTCGCTGATCGGCGAGCCGGGCGTGGGCAAATCCTACATCGCCGCGAAACTCTCCGAGGCCGTTCTGGGCGATAACGTCACGGCGCAGGTGCAAACCGTCCCCCGCGAAAACATGCACGACCTCATCCTCTGGTCCGCGCGCGAAACCGACACGCTGCAAATCATTCAATATGACGAGGCCTCCACCCGCTATGTTGACGACGCCTACCATGATTTCGTCGAGCAGCAACGCGCCCAAAACCCCGTGCCCGAGCGCAACAAGCCCGGCATCGTCTTCGCCGAACACCCCGACCTGCGCACGGAAAACACCTCCGACATCGTCGTGCGCGTCGCCTTCTCGCCCGAGCAGCAGGCGGCGATCACCCACCTGCGCGACTCCATGGACGGCGCGGACGCGGAAACCCTCACCATCATCAAAAACGAACTGGCCGGAGTGGCAAGTCAGGGCTGCCTCCTCGAAATGGAAATCCAGAGCGCCCGCATCGACGAAGCCCCCCTGATCGACTTTTTCGACCCGCCCGATTTCTCCGAGCTTTCAGAACCGCAGTTGGAGGACGCGTCCTCCCGCCGCCGCGACGAACCCGACCTCGAATTCGAGATGTAGGCCCTTTTTCTTGTAACCTTTACCCGGCCTCTTGCTCGACTCCCCATTGACTTCCCGCCCCGCAAGGCCCTAAAACCCCGCTATGACCAAGCGCAAACCGATCATAGGCGTTCTGGCCCTTCAGGGAGCCGTGGAGCCGCACAGACCGCACATCGAGGCCGCCGGCGGCGAATTCCGCGCGGTGAAGACGGCGGCGCAGTTCGATGAATGCGACGCCTTCATCCTCCCCGGCGGCGAGAGCACGACGATGCTCAAACTCATCGACACCTTTAACCTGTGGGACTCTCTGGCCGAAAACTTCAGCAAAAAGCCCGTCTGGGGCATCTGCGCCGGGGCGATCCTGATGGCGCGAAAGGTCACGAACCCGGAACAGAAATCCTTCGCCCTCCTCCCCCTCACGGTGGAGCGCAACGGCTACGGCCGCCAGCTCGACAGCCACCACGCGGAAATAAACGGCTACCCCGTCTCCTTCATACGCGCCCCGGTCTTCACCGATGTCGGAAAAGACGCCGAAATCCTGGCGCAGCATCAGGGCGCCCCCGTCTGGATCAAGGCCGGGAAATACAGCGCCAGCGCCTTCCACCCTGAGCTGACCCTCGACTTCCCCTCCCCGATGCATAAAAAATTCGTCGAAAGTTTGCCCTGACCCGCCCTTTTCGATAATAATCTCCGAAGGACAACGGAAACCGGGCCGGGGAATATGACCGAAACGCTGGAAAAGCCCTATACCGGCCTCTATCAGGCCGCCAGCCTGTCCGACCTCTTCAACCGCGACCATTTCGCGCCCGCCAACGTGATCGAACTGCCCCGGCAACTGAACGGCGATTTCAACGGTCTGGCCCGCAAGCTAAGCGCGGTGCTAAGCCTCCCCGCCGACGCGAGCCATGAAATCGACCGCGCGCTCTTTCGCTCCCTGCTGGGGCGCATCGAATCCGAACTGTCCCCCGACGAAATGCTGGCCGCGACCCACATCGACAACGACCTGCGCAATATCGGCGGCAAGCTGGCCACGGTGAACCTACGCATCAACACGGGCGACGCCTACGCCAACCACGACTCCGGCGCGGCCTTCCGCTTTCATGTCGATGGGTCCGCGCGTCTGCTCTGCAATTACAACGAACCCGCCGCGCAATGGCTGGAGATCGGCGACGAGGAACCCGACGCCGAAATGATGGAGCAATACGGTTACGCCGAATATTTCGCGCCCAGACCCGGCGCCGAGATCCACACCCTGCACACCGGCCACCTCTATCATTTTCTCGGGCTTATGAACACGATCGACGCGCCGCCCTTCGTCCACCGGGGGATGCAATCCGGCCCCGATGACCCGCCCCGCCTGCTCCTCGTGGCGGAATACCACCAAGAACCCTCGTTTTAGCCGCTCCGCATCGCAACCCGTTTCCGGGGACTCATATATCGAACTCGAACCCTGACTCCTCCGGCAAGTAAGAATACTCCCGGTCCCCCGCCTCCAGAGTCTGCGGGTCGAACACGCCCTCCAGCCGGTTGGCATTAAGTTCGGCATAATTCAGAGCCGCCCGGTAAAGCCGCTCTCCCAATAGCTTTGGCAAAAGCGTGGAGGCACGAAACTTGTCCAGAGCCTCATCAAAGTCGGCACATAAGGGGGCCTTGTATTCAAGAAGCTGCTCATAGGATTGAATGCGTCTCTGCTTCAATCCATGCTCGATCCCCGCCAGAGTTGCAGCGATCTGCAACATCGTCAGGGCCGCCCCGTCACGATTACCAAAACCGGGGTCGGCATGCCGAATTTCCAGATGCGCGTTTTCCGGCGTGATCGTGGCCTTGGCAGGAAGACCATGGTCATCGAAAAATTTCTGCGTGTAGGGGTTCTGCTTGACGATAGCCCCGGATTTTTTCAGCGGATGGTACCCCGCATGGGTGGGCGCACTAAGGTTTTTATTCCCCAGCCTTTCCCAAGACGCATAATAACGGTTAACAAACAACAAAACGGACTCTGCAGTGATATCAATAATACCCGCCGCCGCGTTCCATGTAACCGGAGTGCCCTTATCGGGATCGACAGGATTGTAAAACGGGTTGACGCCGTCCTTGCCCTTAAAACCGATATTAATATGCACACCACTTCCCGCCGCACCATGATTCTCCAGCACAGAAGTCTTCGAAAGAAACATCTCTTCAAGCGTCCTCGCCGCCAGAATCCGCTCCCTTCCGATCAGGTCAGGCCGCTCCTCGGCTTGCCTCTTTATGTCCCTCAAAATGAAATCGGGCTCATAGCCGTTAACATGCATCAGATAATAATAAACATCGGGGATAGGCCGGGGGCTGTGACTGATCAGGGCAACAGCCTCAAACCGCTCAACCACCTCCATAATCGTCTTACGCATATCGCGCAGAAACTCGGCCTTCTGCACCGCGTGCCTGACCGGGGGGGCCCCTTCGATCAACTCATGATTTGTGACAAGCTCCAGCCGGAACGTATCGGGCATGTGCAAGGCTTGGTTTTTGCCCGCAAGAATGGAATCTCTGACGCGGATAAGGGGATGCTCATGATCAATGCTTGAAAAGGCGTTGCCGTATGTTCGGCTCAATTCCTCAGTCAGTGTGTCAATCAGCTCCTGCTCGCGGTGATAGCTGACTCCATGGACCGTAAATTCGTCCTCAATTCCCACAAGGATAGGCCCGCACTCACCCTCAAGCCGAGACTGACATTGCATAATCCTCTCGGCGGCGGCTGATTCTAACTCCGTTACGACCGTCTGCTCATCAAGAGCCTGAGCCGGTTCAATAACTTGCATCCTTAAACGTCTTTCGTTGTTTAATTCTTCAAGGCCCCTTTAAACATACTTCACATAACCTTTACAAGCTTTTAATCCATAAACTTTATGCAAAAAACATATCCATGGCCGCTCAAGTGTGCGATCTGTTGACTTAAGTGCGCAAAGCCCATATGAAAACCCTATGATCCGGTATATCTCGACGCGCGGCGGCATAGCCTCCCAGACCTTCGAACAGGTGCTTCTGACGGGCCTGGCCCCCGGTGGCGGCCTCTTTGTACCCGACAGCTGGCCCTCGATCGACGTGGCGGCCCTCAAGGGCAAATCCTATGTCGATATCGCCGAAATCGTGACCTTTCCCTTCGTGGAGGGCGCCATCGACCGTGCCGCGTACCGCAAAATCCTAGAGGAAACCTACGGCCCCGCGACCTTCCGCGACCCCGAAGTGGTGCCCCTGAACCCGATCCCCGGCCAGGCAAAAGGCAATATTACGGTGCTCGAACTCTTCCACGGCCCGACCATCGCCTTTAAAGACGTGGCCCTCCAGCTTCTGGGCCGCCTGTTCGAACACGTCCTGACCAAGCGCGGCGAACGCATAACGATTGTGGGCGCGACCTCCGGCGACACCGGCTCCGCCGCCATAGAGGGCTGTAAATCCTGCGACCACGCCGACATCTTCATCCTGCACCCCAAGGGCCGCGTCTCGGATGTCCAGCGCCGCCAGATGACCACAGTGGACGCAAAGAACGTCTGGAATATCGCTATCGACGGCTCGTTCGACGATTGCCAGAACCTCGTGAAGGCGATGTTCAACGACCCCGTGTTCAACGACGACCTCAACCTCTCCGCCGTCAACTCCATCAACTGGGCGCGCATCATGGCCCAGATCGTCTATTACTTCGCCGCCGCCGTAAACCTCGGCACCCCCGAAAAGGAATGCTCCTTCGTGGTGCCCTCCGGCAATTTCGGCAACATGTACGCCGCCTACGCCGCGCAGAAAATGGGCCTGCCGGTTAAATATCTCTGCGTGTCCACGAACCGCAACGACATCCTGACCCGCTTCCTCGAAACAGGGGAAATGAAAATCGACAAGGCCTACGCCACCCTCAGCCCCTCGATGGACATCCAGATCTCCAGCAATTTCGAACGCTACCTCTTCGACCTGCTCGACCGCGATCCCATCAAACTCGCCGAACTGATGCAAACCTTTAAAGAAACAGGAAGCTTCGCCGTCGAGCCCGAACAGATGATCGAGGCCCGCGAAAAATTCAGATCCTCCCGCGCGGAAGATTCCGAGACTCTCGATATGATGCAGAAATGCTACGTCTCCGATCAATACGTGCTCGACCCCCACACCGCCGTCGGCCTCGTGGGCGCGCGGATGCTCTCCGAGGAAACCCGCGACCCCGTCGTCCTGCTCGCCACCGCCCACCCCGCCAAATTCCCCGACGCGGTGCGCAGCGCCATCGCCCTCACCCCGCCTTTACCTCCGCACCTCAAAGGGCTGATGGAGAAAAAGGAAAAAATCGACGAACTGCCCAATAATCTCAATCAGGTGCAGGATTTCATCCGCGCCCGCTCACGCGTCACCTCTGGAAAGTAAACCCCGCCCCATGACTCAAAACCCGATTCAGATCACCACCCTCCCCAACGGCCTGCGCGTCGTCACCGACACCGTAACCACCGTTGAAACCGTGGCGGTAGGCATTTGGGTCGGCGTGGGAACACGCTTCGAGGATATGCGCCATAACGGCGTTGCTCATATGGTCGAACACATGCTCTTCAAGGGCACCAAAAATCGCAGCGCGCTCGACATCGTAGAAGTGATCGAAAACGTGGGCGGCAGCATGAACGCCTACACCAGCCGCGAACTCACCAGCTACTACGTCCACCTCCTCAAGGAGGACCTTCCGCTTGCGCTCGACGTGCTGGCCGACATGCTCCAGAACTCGACCCTGCCGGAAGACGAGATCGAACGCGAACGCGACGTGATCTTACAGGAAATCGGCATGTGCGCCGACACGCCCGACGATCTGATCTTCGATAATTACTATGAAACCGCATACCCCGGGCAGGCGCTCGGTGCGCCAATTCTCGGCAAGTCGGAGATCATCGCGAACATGAAGCGCGAGGCACTCGCCGAATATATCGCGCGTCACTACAACCCCGCGCAAATGGTCGTCTGCGCGGCGGGTAACGTCACGCACGAACGCATGGTCGAACTGGTCGGCAACCTGTTCGCCGATCTCCCGCCCGGCAAGGCCGAGCAAAGCCTGCGCGCCGATTATCGCGGCGGCGAACACCGCCTTGATAAGGAACTTGAACAGGCGCATGTCATTCTCGGCTTCCGGGGCGTACCCCGCACCAATGACGCCTACTTCGCCGCACACACGCTGGCCACCCTTCTGGGCGGCGGCATGTCCTCACGTTTGTTTCAGGAAGTGCGCGAAAAACGCGGCCTCGTTTACTCCGTCTACAGCTTCCACTCCGCCTATACCGACGACGGCATCTTCGGCATATACGCCGGAACCGGGCCGGACAAACTGCCCGAACTCATTCCGGTCGTATGCGATGAAATCAAGAAACTCGTCGGCTCGGTCGGCGAGACGGAACTGAACCGCGCCAAAATGCAGCTCCGCGCCAGCATTTTGATGGGTCAGGAATCCATGAGCACCCGCGCGGATTCCAGCGCCAAGGCGCTGCTTCTGAATGGCCGCATCCGCACGATCCCCGAAGTTCTTGGAAAAATCGACGCGGTGGACATCGCCGCACTCGACTCCGTAGCCCGCGGCATCTTCGGCTCGAAACCGACCCTCGCCGCCCTCGGCCCGCTCGCGCAACTCGAATCCTTCGACGCTCTCTCCGCCCGCCTGTCTTAAAACCTTTTTGTCATCCCTGCGTAAGCAGGGACCTGATAACCATCTCCCACCCCTTGTCATCCCTGCGACTTGTCGGCGGGAAGGACAGCCAAGCCAAAACCCGTCATTGCGAACCCGCCCCGGCGGGTGAAGCAATCCATTAAGGCCGCCGCATAGATTGCTTCGTCGGCCTCCGACCTCCTCGCAATGACGGAGAAAGCCGCCCCCTCGCCGTGCTCGTCGTGATCGTTGTGGACCAAAAGGAGAGGACCCCCGAGGTTCCTGCTTACGCAGGAATGACAAGAACAAGCAGCCCGTTTATCGAACTTTTTATTAAGCGCTGCCGGCGGTGCCGGACAACATCCCCGGATCAAAGCCCAACTGCCCGATGGCCTTCGCCCACTTCGCATCGTTGTCCTGATGGAAAATGATCGAGGGATCCGCGTCGGCCACCAGCCATGCATTCTGCTGGATCTCCCAGTCAAGCTGCCCTGCGCTCCACCCGGCATAACCGAGAATGAACAAAAGATTGTCCGGCCCCTCGCCGCGCACGATATCCTGAACGGCCTCGACGGTCCCGGTCACGCCGTACTGCCCGCCGATCAAAACCGTCTCCTCGCGCTTGAAATCGGGCGTATGCAAAAGAAACCCGCGCGCCGACTCCACTGGCCCGCCATTCATGACGGGCATACGAAGGGCGTTGAGATTCACCACAATGTCCGAACGCAGATCGAGCTGCTTCACAAGCTCGTGAAACGCGATCCCCGGAAGCGTATGGTTGACCACCAGCCCCATCGCGCCGTCCGCGTCGTGCGAACACAAAAAGATCACGGCGCGGTGAAAACGCGGGTCGCCCATGCTCGGCATGGCCAGAAGCAACTTTCCGGTCAGATACCCTGAATCCGCATCGTCTGTCTTACGGGATTGCCCCATTCATTCCTCCGTTGCAAGTGGCTCCTCCATGATAGAAACAAAACTGTCCGGAGGGGAAGAAAATTCTGCCGAACCTCATCGGGCTTCATAAACCTTCAAAGTATGCGCCGCAATCAGCTTAGCCTCGAACTCCGTCTCTGCCCGCGCCCGTCCGGCGCGCCCCATCGCCGCCCGCCGCAAAGGGTCGTCCAGCAACGCCTGAATAGCCTGCGCACACGCCCATGCGTCCTTCACCGGAAACAGCAATCCGTTCACCCCGTCCGCCACCGCCTCCCGGCAGCCCGGATGATCGGTGGTCACGATCGCCTTGCCCATCGCCGCCGCCTCCAGCAGAACCTTCGGCACCCCCTCCCGGTAGTAGGACGGATAAGCGACCAGCGCCGCGCGGGAAATAAGCCCCGGCATATCCTCGACCCGGCCCAGCCATTCCGCCGCACCGTCCGCGCACAAATCATTCATCTCCGCCTGCGTGAGCGCCAGCGGATTGCTCCGGCTCACCCCGCCCGCGATCTGAAACCGCGCATCGACTCCCTCGGCTTTCAAAAGCCGCGCGGCCTCGACGAAAACGACGATCCCCTTGTCGCGCACCAGACGCGTCGGCATCAGCACGATGGGCGGCTCCTCCTCCGCCCCTTCGCGCGGCGAAAACACCGATGTATCGACCCCCGACCCGCGAATGAGCGCCGTGCGCTCCGGCCTCACGAACCCGCGCCGGATAAAAAGGTTCAGATCGTCCGGGTTCTGAAAGATGACGCGCATATTTTTTCCGCCCAGCGCCAGCTTCAAAAACGGCCCGATGAGCGTGCGCAAAATTTTGGGCTTCACACCCTCGCCGGAGAAAAGATACCCCAGCCCCGCGACCGTATGCACGGCGCGCACATTCGCCCGCCCGGCCAGCCGCACGGCCAGCCCGGAGATAAACGCGTATTTCAGGGTGATGGCGTGAACGATGTCCGGCCCCTGCGCCGCGATCAAGCGCCGCAGCGCAAGGATAGTTTTAAAAACGCCGATGGGTCCAGAGGCCTCCGGCAGATCAAAACCCGTAAAACCCATCTCGCGCAAGCGCGTGTCCGACGCCCCGCCCGGCATCGCGACCATAACCTTATACCCCGCGTCGCGCGCACCGAGCGCCAGCGGCAAGCGGTGTGACCAGAACCAGTCGGGATGATTGATAACGTATAGAATGCGTGTTCGTTCAGAAGAAGACATCAGGCGGCCTCCCGGCCCTGCCCCTCGCCCTTTGCACCGCCGCCTGAACCGCTCCCCGGCGGCTGCTTCGGTAACGTCGCGATATTCGAAAAATCAGAGGCGATCATCTCCTGCAACCCCTGCCGCAGCGTATACGGCGCGACGAACCCGCTCTTGCGCGCCCGGTCCGCGTTGACCACCGTATTCGCGCAGAATTTTTTGACCCGGATCAGGCTGATCGGAAATTTCCGCCCCGTGATGTTCGCCAGAACGTCCAGAACCGCGCCGCCCGCAAAACCCACGAAATACGGCAACGTCGCGCCCATCCCGCGCAGCCCCATCCCCGCGCGGATATCCGCCACCATCTCCCGCATCGTAAGGTCCGGCTTGTCGGCATAATTATAAAGGCTGCGCCCCGGCGCGGCGTCAAGGCACTGCTCCAGAAACGCGGCGACGTTCCCGACATACGCGATGGATTTTTTATTCTCCCCGCGCCCGATCATGATGAAACGCCCCCGCGCGATGGAATCCATAAGCGTATGCACGTTCCCACGGTTCCCCGGTCCGAACGTCGCCACCAGCCGCACGGTCACCAGCCGCCGCGAGGAATCCGCCGCCGCCCACGCATCGAAAACCGTTTCGCTTTCGAGCTTCGACCGCCCGTAATCGTTGAACGGCGAAGGCGTGCTGTCCTCTTTAGATTCCCCCGCATCAAGGCCGTACACTGCAACCGAGCTGGAAAAGATGATCGTCTTGATCCCGTTGATTTGCGCGGCGGCCACAAGGTTTTCCGCCCCACCCACGTTCACGTCGTAATATTTCTTGATGGGCGTCACATCGTCCCGATGCTCGGCGGCCAGATGATACACCGCGTCAAACCCCTTGAGCGCGACGATCATCGCCTCCTTGTCGGTGACGCTCACGATCGAACCATCCCGGGGATAGGTGGCGGAGGGAACGATATCAAGCCAATGGCACTCATGCCCAAGCGCCTTAAGCCGCCGCATCAACGCCGTTCCGATAAATCCTGCTCCGCCTGTAATCGCGATTTTCATGGCCCAACTCTAGGCCTCTCCCCCCAAAAAGCCAATATTAAAAATTCTAAACCGCCCAGCGTTTTCTCCAGTCCTGAAACATCAAAACAGTCCATATTTTATTGGAATGGTTCCCATGCCCGGCCAGATGATCCTGCCACACCTTGCGCACGACTCCGGGGTTCAAATACCCCTGAATCTCCATCGCGTGCGGATCAAGCAAATCTTCCGCCCAGTCGCGCAAGGGCCCGCGCAACCATTCGCCGATGGGAATGCCGAACCCCTGCTTGGGCCTGTCGAACAATCGCTCCGGTAGATGCTTCTGCAAAACGTGCCGCAACAGCCACTTACCCTGCCCCTGATGAACCTTATAAGCTTCCGGCAGGCTCCACACATACTCGTAAATTCTTTGATCCAACAGCGGCGCACGAACCTCAAGGCTCGTCGCCATGCTCGCCCGGTCCACCTTCGTCAGGATGCCGCCGGGCAGATACGACAGCGCGTCCCAATACATCATCATCTCGCCGAAGCTCAATCCCTCCGGCTGAAGCTCGGGATCGGTCAGCGGCACCCGCGCCTCTGCCCCGCCGACGACAAGATGATCGGGTTTGTCCCAGTGACTCATGATCTTCATATAAAAGGCGGTCGGGCTTTCTTCGTCCAGAACGCTGCAAACCTTATGGATATGAGATCCGAACTGCGGGTGATAACGCGAAAGCCTGTCCCATGTCTCGACGGAAAATTTTGACAGGCTTGCCGAAAGGGCGCTTCGTGCGAATTTAGGAATCCGTCTCATCCTGCGCCAAACTTTCGGCCCGCGCACGTGCCGCGTGTAACCGCCCAGCATCTCGTCGCCCCCGTCGCCCGACAACGCAACGGTCACGCTTTGCCGCGCGAACGCGGAAACCAGATAGGTCGGGATCGCCGAGATATCGGCAAACGGCTCGTCATACATGGCGGAAAGTTTCGGAATGACGTCCAGCGCCTGCCGCCCGTCAACATACTGCTCGTGATGATCGGTGCCCAGATACGCGGCGACCCGCTTGGCATAGACCGCCTCGTTGTAACCTTTTTCGTGAAAACCAATGGAATAGGTCTTCACGCGATTTTTTGATCCTTTCTGCATCAAAGCTACAGTCAGCGAACTGTCAATGCCGCCAGACAGAAACGCGCCCAGCGGCACGTCGGAGACCATGCGCTCCGCCACGCAATCCTGCAACAGCGCCTCGAACCGCTCGGGAATATGCAGCTTCTCCCCGCACCCCATCGCCCGCGCGGTGCGCAGCGCATCCAGATGGCTCCAATACGGCTTCATATGCGTATCGACCGCCTCGCCGGAATCCAGCGCCGCCGGGTCGATCGAAAGGTAATGCCCGGCGGGCAGACTCCAAACCTTGTCGTAAATGCACAGCGGCGCGGGAACATGCCCATACCGCATATAGGCCGACAGCGCCGCGCGGTCCACGGTGCGCGTAAATTCCGGGTGCGCGCACAACGCTTTGAGTTCGGAGCCGAACACCAGCGTCGATCCCGCCCAGCCGATATAAAGGGGCTTTTTGCCCATCCGGTCCCGCGCGAAATGAAGCTGCTTCAGATGCCGATCCCACAGCGCGAACGCGAACATCCCCCGAATGGCCTTGAGCGTGTATTGAAAGCCCCAAGCCTCGATGGCGGCCAGAATGACCTCCGTATCGCTGTACCCCCGGAAATACGCGCCCAGCCGTTCAAGCTCCGAACGCAACTGCCGGAAGTTATAAATCTCCCCGTTGAAGACGATGATATACCGCTCGGAAACCGATCGCATCGGCTGCCGCCCTGCGCTCGAAAGATCGATGATCGAAAGCCTCCGGTGCCCCAGCGCGACCGGAATCTCCGGGTCCTGCCACACGTCGCCCTCGTCCGGCCCCCGGTGCGTCAGAGCCGCGCTCATCCCCGTGATCGTGCGATGCAGCTGCAGCCGGTCCGGCTGCGGGCGAGTGCTGTACAATCCGGCGATGCCGCACATAAGTTGAAAACGCCTTGCTGGTTGCGCCCTTTCCGAAATACACTCTGAACGAGGACAACCCCCTTGGCAATAAGGCAAAGATGAACGCGCCATCTAAACAGCATGACTGTCTAGGCAACAAGTTAAGGGTATCCGATCATGTTTGCTTGACAGGAATACCAGAAAGCCTTCTCGTGGACTTGCCTGAGGAAGATCAACTCGCGATCAAAAATCTACTAAACAAAATTTTTACAGTTCAAGCCTTTGATGAATCAGGAGAGTTGGAACTAGAATACATTTACCCCGCTGGGAGCAAAGACTACTCGCGCACAATATGGATAGCGCCAGAGTATGTAACAAAAACGTGAAACGCCTTCGCTTACTTTATGCCCGTCTCTTGCCATCCCCGCCCCCTCCTTGTCATCCCCGCGAAATCGGGGATCCAGTCAATCAGCCACCATGGATTCCGGCCTCCGCCGGAATGACAGGAGAAGGAAAACCCGTCATTGCGAACCCGCCCGGGCGGGTGAAGCAATCCATAGAGGCCGCCGCATAGATTGCTTCGTCGGCCCTGCGGCCTCCTCGCAATGACGAAGAAAGCCTCTGCCCGCGTTGTGTTCGCCGTGATCGTTGTGTTTCAAAAAAGCTTCGCGCCTACGCGATTCACAGCTCAAAACCAGCCATTTGACACCCGCCCCGCCAGCCCCCTAAAATCGGGCGAGAAAAGAGGATCGAGCAGCATGGACATCGAAATGCGCCTGACGAAGGAAGGCCGGGTGGTTTTTACCTGTAAGTCGCGGTTTTCCAAGCGCGTCGAGGAAATCGTGATGAACCCGGATACCGGGGTTCTCTCGGTGGTTTTCGAGGGGTACAAGGAATCCGCCGAACTCAACTGTCCCGTGGATTTGGAGACCGTCGAGAAAATAAAAAATGAAATTTTCTGCGCTTTGGGCTATATTGAGGGTGGACAGTTAAAAACGGCGGAATATGTACGCTTTCGGGCAGGCGTCGTCTATTAACTCAAAAATGCGGCTAAACGCATGAAGTACATAGAAAAATTAAGGGTGAATTGATATGAGTGCTGCAACATTTCCGAGTGATCCTGGCGAACTCGTGACCCGCGCGGTGACGGAAGGTCAGCTGATTCAGACCGTGAACACCTCCGACGTGGAGATCGCGGGCGTCATGGGCCTCGTCGGCCGCTTTATCGATATTGAACAAAACGCGGCGCTGGAAACCGGCGACGCCTTCGCGCAGCAGGTCCGCTCCGAACAGCAGGCCGTGACCCACAGCGTCTCGGCGGAAAACGCCGGAGACATGAACGTCTTTACGGCCAACGCGACCGCCGCGACGACCCGCACGAACGAGGCGATCCAGCACAGCGTCAACGGAACCGTCGCCGCAGGCGTCGCCGCCGAAGCGGGCGCCAAGGCCGCCGCCCTCGAACAGGTTTCCAACGTCACGCTCGCGCAGATTGAGCGCGAAATGAAGCTTCACAGCGTTCTGGAAGAAGAGCGCGTGCGCAGCACGGCCTCTGCCGAACTCGACCTCGAAGCGCAGGCCGCGAAAGCCTCGGTGGACAAGGACGCGACCGTCAGCCCGTTCAAACCGGCCTGATAACGCTCTGGCCCGCACACGGTGCGCGTTAATCAATTCGTCCGGGCTCTTCCGCCCCGGCAAGGCGCAGGGTGGCAAACCGCCCGGCCAATCTCAGACGGAAGAGTCTTGTGCGCGGAGCAGTCGGTGAACATTGATTTTCTTCTGACCGAAAACGGCGAAGTCGGCCTCCTGAGCAGCGAAAATTTCTTCAAGAAAGTCGCCGGAATTCTGTTCGACCACGACACCGGCCGCCTCACCATCGAATACACGGATATGGACTACCTCGACCTCAACATTCCGGTCGAGCCTGAATTTTTCAACGTGCTGGATATGAGCCTGCTCATCCATATCGGCGCGGTCAAGAACGCGAATATCGCGCAAGCCTATCAGGTCCCGCTGATGTTCCTGAACGATCCCTACCGCGTGGAGATTTTCAAGCACGTCCGCCCGCCGCCCAAACCTCTGGAATCCTTCTTTTATTTTATCTCCTCCTGCGTTCTGGGCCAGCCCGTCCACCGCAAGGACGCGGGCGACGAGGACACGCTGGGCTGCATCCTCGGCGACACGCTGCCCTCCATGCTGAAATTCGCCCCGCACCTGGAGCGCCGCAAGGCCATCGAATCCCGCCCCGAATTCGCCTACACGCCGCAAGCGCCCGGCATGGGCCTCGGCGGCAACACCAGCAGCGCGATCATCCACCCCGCCGAACGCGCGAAGATCGCCAAGGGCAAACGCCCCCCGCGCGGCGAAACGGGAACCGACTCCGCCAACGACGACACCCCGCCGGATTAAGTGGCCCCGGATAAAGTAGACTAAGTCCACACGGTCTGCCCGCGTCAAAACACACCCCGCGAAAAAATTCGACTGGACTAAGCCCGGTGCAAACCCGCGCCCCATAAGACTTTGAAGTGGGCTTAGTCCACTCATGTTTGAGTCTCCGAAGGGCTCGCCGCGCCCTCCCGCCGGGCCTTCTCGTGCGTCTCGATGTATTGTGTCATCCGCTTTTTATAGGGCAGGACGAACGCCACGGTCTCGCGCCCCCGCTTGACGAAAACGGCGTCGTACCGCCCCTCCTCCATCCAGCGGATATATTTGGCAAAATTGGTCTTGAAATCATGGGTCGTGGTGGTGAAATACTTCTTGTCTTGGCTCATCGGCCAATTATAGGAATATATTCCAGAAAAATCAAGCTTTCTTGGTTTTTACAGCTTTCCTTTTAAGCCGCGCCCGCATCGCCAGTCCCGCCAGATTAAGCGGCGAAAATGATGAGGGTCGGCTTTTTCACACGCTGAGTTTATCGCAAACGGCGGCCGGGTGGAACGCACCATCAAGGCCAATCGTCCATATCGTAGAAAGGCCGGATTTCGATCACGCTCGGCCCCGGCATCGGGTTGGGACAGCGCTTCACCCACGCCACCGCCTCGTCTATGTCCTTGACCTCCCAGATCCAGAACCCGGCGACCAGCTCTTCGGGGTGGGGAAAGGGCCCGTCCGTGACCGTGCGCTCCGCGCCGTCAAACGCCACGCGCCGCCCCGCCGAGGAAGGCTTGAGCCCCTCCGCGCTGATCAGAACCCCGGCCTCGCGCAGCGCGTCGTTAAACCGCCCCATCGCCGCCATCATCTCGATCGCCTCCGGCGTGGGTTTAAAACCCTTTTCGCTATCCTCGGTCGCCTTGACCAGCACCATCACGCGCATCGCTTGCCTCCCTGTACGTACAAAGCCCCGTCAGGCTATCACCCGCAGGGCAAAAGGCGAACGGCTTTTTCGTCTGTGCGGAACTGCCCTATGCGACTTGAAAATTTCTCCATAATCAGACACGCTGAAGGCGACTATAAATTGCAGGGGGCCAGCCTTATGGACAAGATCAAAAAGCCGCTCGGCGCACTTTATAAAACCGTGAATGTCTTGTTCTGGCTGCTGGGCGGGGTGACAGCTTGCGTCAGTTTCGCCGGATATTTCTACCCCGAAAAGGGCATCGGCGCACTCGAACAGCTCATCACCGTTCTGGAAAAACGCCTGCCGCAGGAACGGCCACCCTCCGTTGAGTTTCTGGAATTCTGGCAGTCCTATGACGAGGAGGCGATCGGAAACACGATGCTGCGTTACCACAACCCCTCTCCCGCCGGCGCGGTGGAAAACGCGAAAATCGCGGTCTACCACAAAGCGGCTGCGGGCGGATATGAGGTGCTGTTCGAGGAAGCGCAGCCCTATCTGGCCGCCGAATCCTCGCGCGACATTTACGACATCAAGACGAGCGTGAAAATCGGCGGGGACGCCGCCCTCTGCGTGGAATACGCGGGCGGCCGGGCGACGCTCGCCCCCCTCGCCCCGGAAAATGCGGACGGCATGGTCGTCTACCGCCTCGCCGGCCCCGCCCAGAACGTCACCGATGGCGGCTGCGCGAAGGCCCTGAACCCCTAAGCGCCGGGATCACGGCGCGGCGGGAATCTCCGCCCCCGGCGCGTCCTGCGCTTCGAGCTTGCGGATCTCCTCCTCGATCGACGGAGAGGCGGGATCGACATCCGCGCTGCGCTCGATCAATGGAGGCGCAGAAACCGGGAGCGGCTCGACAAACCAGGTGAGCGGGTTGTAATGCATCGCCGCCAGAAACGCCGCCACGCTGCCGTACTTGATCAGCTTGTTTCGCTGCGAAACGCCCCACATAAAGGCGCCGAACATCGCACCCGCGATGAGCAAAAGCCACCCGTCGGACAGCAGCATCGAAAGCCTCGGCGCGAACCCGGCCACCTCGCGCGGCGTATCGTAAAACGGGAACCCTTGCGAGTAATCGAAAAACGTATAGGGCATAAAGTTGAAGGCCAGCGCAAGGAAAAGCCCAAACCCCAAAACGCCGGTCAGCAAGACACTCAAGACCAGCGCCTGAAAGCTCGCGGCCGAGAGCGGCGCGTCGTTCGCGGCGCTGATGATGGCCGCGTTCGCCTTCATCCGCTTGCGCAAAACAAGCGCCCCCGCCAGAGTGCCCAAAATCAGCACAAGACAATCGGCATACGCCCCGGACATATCGCCCGCCAGACTTCCCTCCGAAAGCGGCGCGAGCATGGGCCGGAGGTCCACCCCCGCCGCGACCAGCCCCCACGCCAGCGCGAACGGCACGACCATGATCATGTAAAAATACAACAACGCCATAAGGTGCGCGCGCGTGAGATCGTTCATGTCATAACTCCTTTTTCAGTTTCAGCCACGGGCTCCACCATAGACCCGGGCAAGGACTCCTTCAAATGACGGGCAAACACCCACATCAGGGCCCCGACCACCAGCGCGAAAACCACGCTCACCGGCGTCAGGATATGAGCCTTAAGGAAAAGCCCGGGCACAAAGGCCAACCCGGGAAGCCAGCCCGGAAAAAGCCCGATGGCTCCGTAGCTCGCGATCCAGACCCACGCTCGCTGCTCGTTCCGGCGCAAAAGACGCACGGTCAAAAGATAGGCCGCCGCGATGGCCCCAAGGCCCAACCCGAAGGCGTGAAGTATGAAAACAGGCACCAGCTTGAGATCCCGGTCGAAAAGATTCTGAACATGGTAAAAATCGGGGCGCGAACCCATAATGTCTTTGAAAATCCCTATGCCAAGCGGCACGAAGACGATGAGGGCGATCACAATCAGCCCGAACGCCGAGGCGATATTCATTAAAACCCGGACATGAAAGTTGAAATCGTATTGCCTCTCCGGCTGGAGCGCCTGCAACTCGGAGTCCGCCAGCTCCCTCACATAATCCGCCATGCGAAAACCGCACAGCGTCGCCGTCAAAAAGGACGCTATGGAAAAAGTATTCAAGATTGTTCCAAACGTGGCGCTGGGCAAAATATAGATCGGCATAAAGGCCCAGAGCAGCCCGATGCCGCCCAGAGTACAAACCCACACCCAGCGCCTAAGCTCGCCGGAATTAAGCAAATAAAGGCTGGCGACGTATCCGATCAGCAAGGCCGGACCGCCAAGATTAAAGGAAAAGAAGATCGCCATAGGAAAAAAAAGAAGCCCGACCATGGCCGTTGCACCGACCTCCGCAAGACTTCCGGGACCGCTCACGCCAAAAACAAACGCCAGCAGGGGCGCAAACCCGGCGCACAGCATCAAGGCGATCAAAACGGAGGTCGCTTGATAATAGATCAACATAAAAAACACGCTGATCGGATCAAATCGAATGGGCTTATTCATTTTCATCACAGCACGCCCCCCTCGATCTCATGAAACTTTTCCCCAATGCGGCGCTCTTTCAGGATTTTGCGTACAAAAAACACCCACACAAGGACCCCCGTGCCCATCAAGGCCATGAAAGCTAATACAAGAAAAATATAATTCTCCGCGAAAAAATCAGGTCTCGGATTGAATGCAAAAAATAAAAGGAATTGCAAAGCGACCGTTATGCCCCCGACAGCACCATAGTAAAGTATCCATAACCACAAGGAATATATATTACGCTTGATCAAACTCAGGGAAACGAAAAAAATCAGTACAAAAGGATAAAATAAAGAAAATAAAGCAAGAAACAACCGCTCTGAAATAACATGGTAAATGTTGTGATCAGGGTTAATGATGTATACATAGTTACTGTCAAAGTATCTCATTAAGCTCAATCCAAATATGACGACAAGGCAGAACGCGCTGATAAGGTTCAAAAACACCCGCCCGCAAAAAAGCGTTTGAGCGCGTCGGCTTAAAACATAAGGGGAGCCGGGTACATCGCGTCTTTTGAGCGCTTGCCGCTCGAAAAAAAGACACTGCAACACGCCGACAGCAGCAAAAAAACCCATAAAATCGATGATATTATGGGCGAAAACTGTAAAAATGCCTCGAAATGGCGTTCTGAAAATGTCGCAAATAGACCATAAAGCCACGCCTAAAATGGCATAGGTCACTAGCCACACCCCTAAACGCCGTTCGCCCAAGCCCGCGAGAAAGGCGCCAATCCCAGCAAAAAGAACCAGAGGCTGAGAGAAAAAAATCAGAAATATAAATAATTGGAATGGCCGATGAATTGTAAGAACCGCAGGGACCAACAGAACGACGAACAACAAAATAGCCGCCCCCGCCAAATGCAAAGGCCCCATAGCCAGAACGGACGATCGCAGATCTCTGTCGGGTAAAAGTTCGTACTGACTAACCAGCGAGACATCCGACCTCAAGCTGCCAGCAAAAATCCACATTAAGGCACCGGTCAGAATCGCGGCAACAAAAGCTGTGCCGCTAAAAAAAGATAACCTATCAAGAGCATAGTAAGGTGTACGGAAGATCCAATCCGACGCTAGGAGCATAGAAGGAAAGCCGACAACAACAAAAAGAGCAAGATAAAAGCCTACCCAAATCAACAAACGCTTCTCGTTCGTTTGTAAAAGATGGAGCGTTAAGAAATGCGCCGCAACAAGACAGGGAAAACCAAATCCATAAGACATATTCATCAGAGAGGGCAGATTGAGCATCGCCCTCTCGTACAGTGTTAAAGCAGGCGGAGAATAGCCAGAGATAATGCCCGGCATAAGCACAAAAATGAAAATAAGAATGTGAATAGCTGCAAAAATCGCCACGCCATAAGCTAAGAGCAAGCGAATAAAAATCAGAACATGAGGGGTGGACGGGGCATGACCGTTCCCCCTCGCTTCAGTGGTGCCAGACTCGGGATTCAGCAGATAACCCGACTTTCGATTATAAAACCAGAATACAAAACCGCACGCGCACGAAAAAAGAAAAACGGCAAATAACTCATGAAAGGCAAGAATAAAGTAAAAATCCTCTCGCGGATACATGGCCAAGACATACGTACACCACGAAGATGCACCTACAACGCCAAAACTGAACACCCAGATTGATAAGCGGCTCTCATGCACCTTGAGAAGGAAGGATCGCAGGATTAATCCCAAAACAAAAGTCGGTAATAAAAAAACAAGGAGGTTGCTCATCACAACACCCCCATCTCAATCTCCTCCAACCTCTTAACCTCGTCGCGCAGCTTCGCGGCCTGCTCGAACTCCAGATCGGCGGCAAAGGCCAGCATCTTCTTCTTCAGCCCCTCGATATGCTTGCGCAGCTTCGCAGGCTCGTGGAACCACTCCTCCCGCTCCGCCTCGTGCAGCCCGCGCGAGATATTCACGCGGTCCGCCTGCTCATACACGGAATCCAGAATACTGCCGATAGTCTTGCGAATACTTTCGGGCGTGATGCCGTGCGCCTCGTTATAGGCGCGCTGTTTCTCGCGCCGCCGGTTGGTCTCGTCGATCGCGTACTTCATGGAATCCGTGATCTTGTCGGCGTACAAAATCGCCTTGCCCTCTATATGCCGCGCCGCCCGCCCGATCGTCTGCACCAGAGAAGTGCGCGAGCGCAGATACCCCTCCTTGTCGGCGTCCAGGATCATCACGCGCATACACTCGGGAATGTCCAACCCCTCGCGCAGAAGGTTGATCCCGACGAGTATATCGAACTCCCCACGCCGCAAACCTTGAATGATCTCGATCCGCTCCAGCGTGTCGATATCGGAGTGCATATAGCGCACCTTCAGCCCGTTCTCGGCCAGATATTCGGTCAGGTCTTCCGCCATCTTCTTGGTCAGAACGGTCACGAGCAACCGCCCGCCCTTGGCCACGATCGCCCGCGCCTCGTGCATCAGATCGTCCACCTGCGTGCCCGTGGGCCGCACCTCCACCTCCGGGTCGATCAGCCCGGTAGGCCGCACGACCTGCTCGGCGGTGATCCCTCCGGCCTGCTGCACCTCCCACTCCCCCGGCGTGGCGGAAACATAAATGGTCTGCGGCCGGAAACGGTTCCACTCCTCAAACTGCAACGGGCGGTTATCCAGCGCGACAGGCAGCCGGAACCCGTATTCCACCAGCGTGGATTTGCGCGCCCGGTCGCCGTTATACATCGCCCGCAGCTGCGGGATCATCGCGTGGCTCTCATCCAGAAAGATCAGCGCGTCGGAGGGCAGATATTCGATCAGGGTCGGCGGCGGCTCCCCCTCCTTGCGCCCGGTCATGTAGCGGGAATAATTCTCGATCCCCTTGCAGACGCCCGTGGCGGCCAGCATTTCGATATCGAAATTCGTCCGCTGCTCCAGCCGCTGCGCCTCCAGCAATTTCCCCTCGGCGTAAAACTGCGCCAGCCGCGCCTTGAGATCGCGCTTGATCTGCGCGATCGCCTGCTGCATCGTCGGCCCCGGCGTAATGTGGTGTGAATTGGCGAAAATCCGCACCCCTTCAAGATCTTCGTATTTCTGCCCCGTCAGCGGGTCGAACTCCGTGACGGCTTCAAGCTCGTCCCCGAACAGCGAAAACCGCCACGCCCGATCCTCGAAGTGCGCCGGGAAAATCTCCACCGTATCCCCGCGCACCCGAAAAGCCCCGCGCTCGAACGCGATGTCGTTGCGCGTGTATTGCAACTCGATCAGGCGGCGGATCAGCTCCTGCCGGTCGATGCGGTCGCCGACCGAAAGGCCGAACGCCATCGCCATGTAATCCTCTTTCGATCCGATGCCGTAGATGCACGAAACAGACGCGACGATGATGCAGTCCCGCCGCTCGAACAGCGCCCGGGTGGCCGCGTGGCGCATCCGGTCGATCTGCTCGTTGATCGCGGAGTCCTTTTCGATATAGGTATCCGTGCGCGGCACGTAGGCTTCGGGCTGATAATAATCGTAATAGGAGACGAAATATTCCACCGCGTTGTCGGGAAAGAACGACTTGAACTCCCCGTAAAGCTGCGCGGCCAGCGTCTTGTTCGGCGCGAGGATCAGCGCGGGCCGCCCGAGCTTCTGGATGACGTGCGCCATGGTAAACGTCTTACCCGACCCCGTAACGCCGAGCAGCGTAACGTCCGACAGGCCGCTCTCCACCGCCTCGACCAGCTTGCGGATGGCCTCGGGCTGGTCGCCCGCCGGCTCGAACGGCGAGTCGATGCGGTACGGCACCGAGAGATCGAACTCCGCCGGGCCGAGCAACGGCCGCTCGTTATTGGGGATCATGGCTTTCATAGCGCCAAAGATAGCGTATAAACCAAGCAAAAACAAATAGATGTATGAATCATTGACCTGCCGCTGTCTCGGGAAAAAGCCGATCGCGGAACCTTTGCAGTTCGGCAAGCTGTCCTTCCCGGAAATTGGCTTTTTTCCATGCAAGATCAAGCGTCATTCCGCCGCCCGGAGGATAGACAACGACCGCGACATGCATCATATCGCTAACGATTTTTAGCAAATGCCTCCGCTTTTCCCGTGGCCATGTTACAGCGGTTTGAACCAGATAATCCAGATATTCGCGGGAAATTGGACCTTTAACCCGGACTTCCCTATCGCCCAAAGAAGCGGTTGAAATACCTTCAGGATATAGTGCCTTTCCCACCTGACTTTGAAGAAGCAGTCTGGCGCAGTGTTCGTTAAATGATTTTTCCCAAGAGAATTTCAGATTCTCCGCACCATACGGCATCGGATGAAAATAATAACCGAGTTGGTAAAAGTCCTGTGCCATCTGCTTTTCAAGAAAACCAAGGACCCGCGCATCTATAAACCAACCTCGGCTGTCGGGATCGACACCATCAACCTCACCCCAGCGAAAAAGAATATCGCTGCATTTTTTTTCAGCGAGTTCAGGATTGAATAAAAGTATATCCGGCTGTGAACGGCTTAAATCTGTAACATATTGCTTAAGGACAGGATCCCTATGCATAGCCACATAAAGATCCATAAGACGTCCGTATCCTCGCAAATTCGGTAAACCTGAAAACTCCAGAAAAGTATCTGCAAGGCCATCGGGCTTCTCATGAAATAAGGTAAAATTCTTATTAAGAGGGTCAATATCAAAGAACATAAGGTAAATCTGGCTATCACGCCCGTTAGCAAGCCTGACCTTCAAGAAGGAATGAAAGACTTGCGCCCGCTCAGACGCCGCCCTTGGAGGCAATGTCATTTTCCAGTACTTCCGTTGAAGGTGGGAAGAGACCACCTCAGGCTTTCCTAGATAAATCTTTTCGATAATTTTTGAAGCCGGAAAGGCTTTTTTGAGATTAGCCGTACACGGATGGCTATCCTGACCGCCACGGCAAAACATAAAGGATTGATATCCCGGGTCCTTGGTGTCTATAACCCGGTCGCCATTTACATCCAACTCTTCAAGCTGTTTCCAAAGGGTCTCATCGTTCGCCTCCAACAGCTCGCTTCCATCATCAAGCAGGCCGTTGTTATTGCGGTCAATAAATAACATCGCAGCCCGGTCGGTGACCCAAGAAACATGATCCCCGCCACCATTATCATCCAAATCAAAATAGAATTTTGTCTCATCCGCAGAAATGAATAGACGCTCTAAAGACTCATTAGGTACGAGAGACACAACAAACGCACCACTGCTCGGCGGCGGTTTATATTGATAATGAGAATAAAAAATTGAGTAATGAATTTTAAAAACATTCAGCATAATTCCAGCGCGAAACGCTTTGATCGGATACCACAGCCCGTATCCAACCGACCGCCAGAAATATTCGTTGTTGGTTTCACCGATTTCCTGATGCGGCCAACGCCATGTCGCAAGCCAGTCCCGCCCCTTGTAATCGGGTGTAGAAAATAGGAGCCCAAGCCCGATAAGAACCAGAGCATAAAACGCAATCGCTCTATTTCGCCGAAAGTCAGGCACACGATAAAGCTTATTATGATGCCCGTTTCCATCAGTCATAAGGGAAACTTACAAGGAAATATCCGTGATGCAATAAAAAACGGTTACTGCGCGTAAGCCATAGTATCGGCATCGAAAGCCAGATGAATACTGTCCCCCACACGGTGCCTGTGGGCCGCCTTTTTATAGGCTCGCTCGGCATCGCCCGGCTCCATTCCCGGTTTGACGGAAAAGCATACGCCCCGGTAATTGACCAGAACGTCCGTATTCGCCTGCCGCCCCCTTGCCACCGCCAGACGGTGCGCCTTGGCCACGTTCAGGGCCGTCTCGATGCAGTCATCAAGGGTGGTGCCGAAATGATTGGTAAAAAGAACAACGCGCGGCCCCTGCTCGGAGTGCTGGATTTTATAGCCGACGGAGGGGTTTGCCTCCAGAATTTCATGAATATTGAAATAAGTCGCCGTGGCCATCGCGCACGCCCTCCCAAAAAAATAAATTAAAAAATGATGGTAAAATAAAAAAACAGATTATGTCAAAATAAAACAATAAAATTTCAACCGCGCCGCTCGTCGTCCCACTGCCCGCTCGCGCGGTTAAAGTGCCCGTCCCGCCGGATCATCCCGAGGATATTGATGAACAGCTTGAACACGTCGAGATAAAGCGCCGCCACCGCCGCCACATGCGCGTCGGTCGAATAGCGCCGCAGGATCTCGGAGGTTTCGTAGAGAATGTAGGTGACCGCCACGAAAATCCCGAACAGGTGAAACGCCGTCCAGTTCATGTCCAGCGGCACAAAAATCGTATACAGCACCGCGCACAGGAACAAGCATCCCCCCACAAACGCCAGCGTCTCAAGAAATTTGAAATCGCGCTTGCTGAACAAAACATAGATGCTCAAGACGGTAAAAATCATCAGCGTGAGCAGAAACGACAGCGCCAGAAGCTTCGCCTGCCCGGCCTCCGCGATATGCCGGGCGGCGGGCGAAAACATATACCCCCCGAAGCCTGAAAACGTGAAAAGCGCAACATAGTTGAGCACGGGTCGTCGGCTGACGAACGCCAGACCGATGGACAAAGCGATAAAAATCACGCCCATCAGGGGGTACCAGTCGGCCGTCTGCTTGACCAGAACCCCGTACCACGTGCCGCCCGCCGCGACGATCAGCGTAAAGACCAGCAAAAGATACACCCGCGCCAGAAACACGTTTCGCGGGGGCAGCGGCCCCGAACCCTCTATTTCCGCAACGGCTGTATCCATAAGACGAACCCTTTAAAACGCACTGAAAATTTAGTCTTTCCAGTACGTTAAAACAATAAAAAAGGGGCGAAACACCCAATATATTGCGCCCCGTACGGCTCTTCTCAGCGCCAACCGACGAGAGTATACTGCCCTCTATGAAAGCGACCTGTACGAAGCTGCTGTTTTTATTGCTGATGGCCATGCTTCTGGGCGAAAACCCGGCCTTCGCGTGCAACATTAATCAGGGAATCGCCACGCAGACCAATATGCTTATAAGCAAGACGCTCGCGCTTTCAGCCTGCATGTCTTTCCCCGTCAGCCTCTGGTTATGGCGTGTAAAAAAGATCAAAGCCCGGTACACGATTTTGCCCTCGTTGTTAGCCGTTATCATCACTCTAGCGGCAGCAGCCTTAATCAATCAGGTCGCTTTCCAGGCCACTGAATCCATGAGCAATTGCCAAAAAATGCAAGGCGTGGGACAAGTATTTAACCATATGTAAAATAAGCAGAATTATGCTGTTTAGGCTTTGAACCCCTCAGTAAAAGCCTGTTTTTTCTTGTCTTCCCCTGACCGCCCCAATATTATGACCAAAAATAAGACTTAGGGATGATCATTATGGGTAAATCACTTTTCCGCAACGCCGACACCGATTCCATCGACACGCAGCTGGGGTACGACACCCGTGGCGGTATGCGTAAGGCCTTTCAAGGCTCGGTTGACGCACTGGGTGGCGCAACGATGTATATCATCCGCGGCGTCGGCAAGACGGTCGCGCTGACCTTCGCGATTGCCGTTGGCGGCACCACCGCTCTGATCGCCGGCAACAAGCTGCTTGAAGAACCTCAGCCCGTCGATATCGAAACCTTCATGCAGCAATACGGGATACAAGGCACGCCCGAGGAATTCATCGAAAAGCTGCTCAAGGACGGCACCATCAACCCGGAGCTGATCCCCCACGCGGAACCTGACCCCGAAGTCGAAAAGGGCCAGAAACTTCTGCCCGGCGAAATCATCGAACCCAGACAGACGCTGGAAGTTTAAACCAGCCAGCCAGAAAAACGATAAAGTAAGGCAAGGCGCACAGAGGGAAAATCCCGCTGGAAAACCAAGCCTTTGAGTGGTATGTAAAATCCCATGACCAAAGACATCGACACCGACATCGCCATGAATTGCCGCACCTGGGCCTTCGAGGAGGCCAAGGGGGTCTTGAAACGCCTGCGCGCCATCGGCAAGGGCGAGGTCAAGACGCCCGAAAAGGGTTATGTCGTGTTCGAGACGGGTTACGGCCCCTCCGGCCTGCCGCATATCGGCACGTTCGGCGAGGTCTGCCGGACCACGATGGTCATGCGCGCCTTCCAGCGCCTCTCGGATATCCCGACGAAACTGATCTGCTTCTCCGACGACATGGACGGGCTGCGCAAGGTGCCGACGAACGTCCCCAATCAGGACCGGCTCGCCAAGGCGCTCGGCATGCCGCTGACCAGCGTCCCGAACCCGTTCGACGACTCCCCGCATAAAAGTTTCGGCGCGCATAATAACGCGCGGCTGCGCGAATTCCTCGACGGCTTCGGCTTCGAATATGAATTCCTGAGCTCCACGGAAGATTGCTACAAACCCGGGAAATTCGACGCGACTCTGAAACTGATGCTCCAGAAATATAAGGAGATCCGCGAGGCCGTGCTCCCGCTGCTGGGCGAGGAACGGTCGGCCACCTATTCGCCGATCTTCCCGATCGTGCAGAAAAAGGGAACCGACGCGCCGCACCCCGTCATCCTGCACAATGCGGGGCTGAAGGGCATCGACGACCTTGAAAACGGCGTGGCGACCTTCGAGGTTCTGGACGACAGCGAGTTCGAACGCACCGGATACAAGGCGGGCGAAACCGTCACGCAATCCATCTTGAAAGGCGGCTGCAAGGCGCAATGGCGGGCCGACTGGGCGCTGCGCTGGTACGCGCTGGACGTGGATTATGAGATGGCCGGAAAAGACCTCGTGACCGCCGCCGACGTGGCCGCGAACATCGTCAAAATTCTCGGCGGGCGCGGCCCGGCGGGCTTCCGTTATGAACTCTTCCTCGACGAAAAGGGCGAGAAGATTTCCAAATCCAAGGGCAACGGCCTCTCGATGGAGGACTGGCTGACCTACGCCCCGCATGAATCTCTGGCCTATTACATGTTCCAGCGCCCGACGAGCGCCAAGAAACTCTATTTCGACATCATTCCGAAAGCGGTCGATGAATACATCTTGGACGTGGAGAAACTCAGCACGCAGGACCCCGCGAAAAAGCTCGACAACCCCGCATGGTATATCCATGACGGCATCATCCCCGAAGGCCAGCACAGCCCGATCTCGTTCGCGCTGCTGCTCAACCTCGTGAACGGCGCACACACCGAAGACCCGAAGGTCATCTGGAACTACATCCGCAACTACGCGCCCGGTGCCAGCCCGGAAAAATCCCTTCTGCTCGACCGCCTCGTGAAATACGCGATCCAGTATTACCGCGACTTCGTGCTGCCGGAAAAAAAATACCGCGAGCCCGACGCGCGCGAACGCGCCGCACTAAGCGCATTGGCCACCGCGCTCAAGACGATGCCGGAGGGCCTGCCCGCCGAGGACTACATGACCGCCGTGTTTACGGCCGGCAAGGACAACGGCTACGAGAAGGACCAGCTCCGCGACTGGTTTCAGGCTCTGTATCAGGTGCTTCTGGGGCAGGATCAGGGGCCGCGCTTCGGCTCGTTCGTCGCGCTCTACGGCGCTCAGGAAACCGTGGCTCTCATCGAAAACGCCTTGCAGCGCAAGGCGACTTAAACCGCGCCTTTTTGCGACCATCGCTCCCCATTTTGATACCCACCGCCCCTTTGTCATCCCCGAGAAAGCGGGGATGCAGTAAAAAATTCTTATGCTGAGACAAACATGGGTTTTGCGAAGAGCTTCTTAGTTTTTTTACAAAAATTTTACTCATAAAACATTGTAGTGAATTGTACTTTGATGAAATAATTAAACATTAAGGAAATGAGAAATTCTAATGAAGCATAAAATAGTTTTTTTCCTTTTGGGATTTTTTACAGCGACCTATTTAACAACAGTAGCTTGCTCGTATTACGACATCATGACGAACGGTTTAATTGACAACAAGACGGCAAAAATTGAAGATTTTGATAATGTTGTTCGTGAACTTGTTATTAAGGAAGTCACACGCCAAAACTATAAATTCAGCGATTGCTTTGAAAACTTAGGGTTTAAAGATCTGAAGCAGCTCTACGTTTATATCGACCATGATAACTCAATTCAGAGTTTAGATGACTTTATTCGAGTAAAGGATATTCAGAAGTTATTTGAAAATCAGTTTAATTCATATGAAATCTTCTTTTTATATGACAGAAATAACAGGCCGTGGACGAACGTGAAGGATATTCCATACGCTACAGTTTATATAGATTTTTCGCTTTATGATAAAAGCAGGCACACAGTTTCATCTTCTGTAAAAATTCTTTATATGACTATGCACTATCAAAGAAATAATCAAACATATCCGAGAGTCGGCACGGCCTATTTAACTCCTGTTGTATGGAATAAAGACGAGATGTCCGCATGGTTCAAAAAATCAATAAACGAGTTTGCACGGTATCGCGCAACTTATATGCGGTTTAGTTGTTATTGATAATTAAGCTTTCAACCCCGAAACATCAAACCCCGCCTCGGGGAATCCGAACTTCTCCTGATCGAACGCTTCGTCGCCCTTATGCAGCTTCACCCCCTCGCGCCAGTGCGTGACGATTAAATCCAGCTCAGGCCGGGGCCGATCTTCGGGCATCGCGCCCGGCGTGCCGAGATGCACGAACCCCGCGATATGGTCGCGCTCGTCCAGACCCAGATAGGATTTGAACGCAGGATGAAAGGCGTACCACTCCGTGACCCACGACGCGCCGTAGCCGCTGGCGTGCGCCGCCAGAGAGAGATTCATCCCCGCCGCCCCGGCAGACAGGATTTGCTCCCACAGCGGCTTGTTGCCCTTGCGCATGCGCGACACGACAGCCACGACGACGGGCGAGCGGGAAAACCGCGTCTCCTCGATACGCAGCCGTTCATCCGACGCGCCCGGATTTTCGGATTTGAAAATGTCGCGGACCTTCGCGCCCGCCTGCTCGCTCCACACCCCGTGAAAAACGATGAAATACCACGGCGCGAGCTTGCCGTGATCGGGCACCCGCGTCGCCGCCCGGAGGATCAGCTCAAGCTCGCTCTCGCTCGGCCCCGGCGCGTGAAGATCCTGTACGTTCGCGCTACGCCGCTTAAGAAGATAATCAAGAACCTCTTCGGATTTCTTTCCGCAATAGACCGTCACGCCGCCCTCCGTTTTTAAAAAACACAGGCGACACTATACAGGCGCACTGCGCCCGGTTTGAAAGAAAAAATTCAGGGATCGGAAAAAATCAGGCCGGACCTTCGTAGTCGAGCCCGTCATCGTCATGCGAGGCAGCGGGCGCCCGAGTGCCTTGCTCAATGTCTTGAAGCATCTGTTGCGCCACTGCCGGTGAGACTTCCGTATAGCTGCCGTCAGGGTTGGGAAATTTTCCCTGCGCCAGCATCATGCGGAGCTTCAATGTCTGTGCATCACGATCTTCAAGCGCACTCATGGTTCCTAACCTCTAAAAGTCTTATTTGTGCAAAGTTTCACAAATGAAAGTTAATAAAGACATAATACTAATCTTTGACGGGATTTGTCCAAAAAAACATGCTATATCGGGTTGATGAGTGCCCCACAGCCGCAGAAATCCTCACAAAACCGCCCAAGCCCGCGCATCGAATTGCCCGCGATTCCCGCCCTCTGCGTGAACAGCCGCGAAGCCGCCCTGATGACCGCCGACGGGGAGATCAAGACCCTGCCGCACGAGCAGGCGCGAATGATCCTGCATAAAAAGCCCGCCATCGTCTGCCATGCGCCCTTCACCCGCACCCGTCTGGGCATGGAGGAAATCATCCCCTTCGACGTGCTGGAACTGTTCGCCTTCGTGCGCCCCGGCGCGTTTTGCGTCCCGACGCCCTCGGGCCTTGCCCGCGCCCTCTATCTTCGCCCGCCCGAACATCTGGAGGACGCACCCGCGACGCTTCTCGAATGCGTCTCCGTGCTTCTGAAAAATTTGCAGGACGATCCGTTCCGGGAAAAGGCCCCCGCCCTGCCCATCGCCGCCGTGATGGGGCTGAAGGGCAAGGGTTGGGCGTGGACGCCGTTTATTTTTTCCGCGCTCGGTGAAACTTATGATCCGCTGATCGACACGCCTTCGCGCGGCGCCCTCAACGTCTGGAAGCATCTGCCCGAATGGGCGCAGGACGCCCCGCCTCCGCCGGAATCGCAGGAACCCGTGAGCGTGGAGGAAACGCAGGCCCGCCTGAGCGAACTCCTGAGCGGCAGCGACAGAGCCGCCGAGTCGAGGCCGCAGCAAAAGGATTACGCGAACGCCATCGCCGCCGCCTTCGCGCCCGTGGAAGACGAGTCCGCCCCGCGCATCGTTTTGGCGGAGGCCGGAACGGGCGTCGGGAAAACGCTCGGCTATCTCGCCCCCGCAAGCGTCTGGGCGGAGAAGAACGACGCGAGCGTCTGGATCTCCACCTACACCCGCAACCTCCAGCGCCAGATCGACTCCGAACTCGACCGCCTCTATCCCAACCCGGTCGTGAAGGACGCGCTCGTGACCGTCCGCAAGGGAAGGGAGAATTATCTCTGCCTCCTTAACCTCGAAGACGCCGCCGCAGCCGCCGCGACGACCTACACGCCGCAACACGCCGTATCCGCCGGGATCATGGCGCGTTGGACCGCCGCCACGCGTGACGGCGATTTGAGCGGCCCGGACTTCCCCGGCTGGCTCGCGGGCATTCTCTCCCCGCAAAACACATACGGCCTCGCCGACCGCCGGGGCGAGTGCATCTTCTCCGCCTGCGATCATTATCACCGCTGCTTCGTCGAACGCTCTATCCGCAAATCCAAACGCGCGCGCATCGTCGTGGCCAACCACGCGCTGGTCATGATCCAGTCCGCCCTCTCCGCCCCCGGCGAGGATATGCCTTCGCGTTATGTCTTCGACGAAGGGCATCATCTCTTCGACGCCGCCGACAGCGCGTTCGCCGCCCGCCTCACCGCGCGGGAGATGAACGATCTGCGCCGCTGGATCCTCGGCACCGAGGGCGGACGGAAAAGCCGCGCGCGGGGTTTGAAGCGCCGCATCGAGGATTTGATGGAGGGCGACGCCGCCGCGCAAAAGGCGCTGGAAGACATTCTGCACCACGCCCGTATCCTCGCCGCACCCGGCTGGGGCAAGCGGATCCAAGAGAACAGGATGGAAGGCCCGGGCGAAAAATTCCTCGCCGAAGTCTACCGGCAGGTTCAGGCCCGCGCCGAAGGGCGCGACGGCCCCTACTCGCTCGAAACGCCGCTGCACCCCGCCAACCCGGAACTCCTGAACGCGGCGGAAAAACTCAAAGACTCCCTGACGAAACTCTTTAAGCCGCTCTCCGCCCTCGCCCGCCATATCGCCAAGAAGCTCGAAGACGACGAGGGCTTCATGGACGCCGACACGCGCAAGCGCCTCGACGCGGTGGCGCGTTCGCTGGAGCGGCGCGCACAGCTCACCCTGCGCGGCTGGATCGGCCTGCTGGACGCGCTGAAGGAAGACGCCAAGACGCCGGGCTTCGTGGACTGGCTGGAGATCGAACGCATCGAGGGCCGCGCAACGGATATCGGCGCATGCCGTCATTACATCGACCCGATGAAACCCTTCGCCGCCAGCCTGCGCCCGCATGTGCACGGCATGGCCGTGACCTCCGCCACGCTGCGCGACACGGCAACCGGCGGCGACGACGGCGCATGGAAATCCGCGCGGGAAAGATCGGGCGCGCTCTATCTCTCCGCCGAACGCCGCGAGGAATCTTTCCCCTCCCCCTATGATTACGCGGCGCAAACCAAAATCTTCATCGTCAACGACGTGAGCAAGGACGAGGCCGGGCAGGTCGCCGGAGCGTTCCGCGCCCTCTTCAAGGCCAGCGGCGGCGGCGGGCTGGGCCTGTTCACCTCCATCATGCGGCTGCGTGCCGTCCACGCGAAGATCGCGGCGGATCTGGAACAGGCGGGCCTGCCCCTTTACGCGCAGCATATCGACGCCATCGACACCGGAACGCTGGTGGACATGTTCCGCGACGAGCCGCACTCCTGCCTGCTCGGCACCGACGCGGTGCGCGACGGCGTGGACGTGCCGGGGGAATCGCTGCGCCTAATCGTCTTCGACCGCGTGCCGTGGCCGCGCCCGTCCATCCTTCACAAGGCCCGCCGGGAAGCCTTCGGCAAAAAGGATTACGACGACATGATCACCCGCCTCAAACTCAAACAGGCCTATGGCCGCCTGATCCGGCGCGAGACCGACAAGGGCGTCTTCGTGATGCTGGATTCCCGCCTGCCCTCCCGTCTGCTCGAAGCCTTCCCGCCGGGGGTAGAGGTCCGCAAGACAGGACTGGCCGAAACCGTTGAGGAAATCCGCGCTTTTCTATAATATGGACCAATAAACGATAAAGCCGGGACCGCGTATGGGTAAGAAAAAAATCAATCCCGAAGCCATTCTTGAGGGAACGGGCAAGCAAACCCTGCAATACGCCACGCTCGACCGGATGCTGCGCGACCACGATTTCGTCGAAGCCCGCCACACGGGGGGCGACCACACCCATTACAAGCATGAGGCTTCGGGCATTACGGTCGGGATCATTCTGGGGCCGAATACGATCGTCTACCAGAAGGCCGCCGCGCAGGCCTGCATGGAGGTGAACGCCTGGAAGGACGCGCAGGAGCAGGACCGCCGCGCAAACATGTCGGAACGCTTCGCAGCCGCCGCGAAGAAAGCCGAGCCGGGCGCGCAACCGACCGAACAGGCCTTCCCCGGCCGCAACGTGGAGATTTCTTCCCCCGAAGGCATCGAGGATATCCGCATCATCCGCCTGAAGGACCGCCCGCAGATCGGAACCATCGCGGGCCCGCTGATCTCCCCGCAGGAGGCGCAGGCGATCCTCGCCGAGCTGGAACGCCAGAAGGCGGAGTTCGAACCCATGCTGCGCGAAATGGTGGAACGCTACGAGTTCAGCCTGAAGGAGGACGGCACGAGCCGCGCCCTCTCCCTCTGGCATGAATACGACTCCGAAGACGAACCGATCGTGCTCGCCCCTTACGATCCGCAGGCCGCCGCGCCGCTCAGCATCTTGCACGAAGCCCGCGCGGACAACCAAACCGCCGACAAGGCGACCCTCGAATGGATCGCGCAGCAGACGGCCACAGCGAAAGCGCCGCCGAAAAAATTGCCCGACGGGCGTCTGGAATGGACCCTGCCGCTCAAACACTTCATCTCTCACGAGCCGGGCGAAGTAAAGCTGGTCACGACCGCCGGAGGACGCGCCGCCTCGGGCGATATCTTCAGATACCTTCAGGATATTCTTGAATTTGAGCGAGGCAGCGAGCGCAACCCGCGCCATCTCAAAACCGTTCTGGCCCAGACGCTGGGCGCGAACCTGAACCTTTCGAAAACCGCCGGGCCGCAGCGCATGATCGTGAGCCACCCGTTCGAGAAGGAGCCGCTGTTCGACATTCCGATGGTTCATCAAGCGCCCTCGCTGAGCAATCTGTACGAGGATTTCATGCGGTCCACCGATGACCGTCAGGGCATCGGTTTCACGGATAATATCTTCGAGGTCATGGCGGAGTGGGATTCAAGCAAGCGCATCATCGTGCAAAGCCTCAACGCCTTCAAGGAGCGCCTCAAGGAGGCCAAGCAGAAATATGACGGGCTGGCCGCGCTGATGCCGGGCATGCAGATGTCGCCGGGCAAACAGGCCCCGCGTAAGGGCGATTTCGGCTATAACACGATCCAGCACCCGGCCATCGGCTCGTTTAAGATCGAATATCTGAGCCAGGGCATGATGCAGGATTTCAACAGCCCGACCGGGCGCAGCCTGATGATCTACCCGAACCCGCTGGATCTTGCACGGCTGGAGCAGAAAATGATGGAAGTCGGCCTGATCGCCAAGCCCGCAGGCCCCGCCGACCCCGGATTTTAAGCCTCAATCGCCTGATTTCCCCTGTGGATAGCCTCCGCCGAAACTTTTGCTATATATGCGGAAACCGCACTATAATGCGCTATACATTTTTTTGCATAATCACTGGAAATGGCGTATAGAGTACCGACGCGGGCCAACGATAAGAACGATTGAACAACGGTCGCGCCCATGAACCTGAGAGACAAGACCAAGAACACCGCAGGAACGGGAATACCGCATGAAGCCCTTTGTTTTTGAAGTTGCCGGCCTCGATCCGCTTCAGGCGTTTTCCGCCATCCGCCACCTGCCCTACAGCCTTCTTCTGGACAGCGCCGACCCGGCCCACCCGGGCAGCCGCTATTCCTTCGTGATGGGCTTCCCCATCGAAACCATCGAAAACAAAAACGGCAAGACGATGGTCACCAACTGGGACCAGCGCCTGACGCTGCCCGGCGACCCGTTCGACATCGTGCGCCAGCGCCTCGGCGCCTGGATCGACCGCGCCGACCCCGTGCCCGGCCTCCCGCCGTTTCAGGGCGGCGCCGCCGGATATTTCGGATACGACCTCGGACGCGGACTCGAGACGCTGCCGGAAACCGCGCTGGACAACCCCGACGTGCCCGACATGGCGCTCGGCCTTTATGATCAGGTCTACGCGCACGACAATAAAACGGGCAAGGGCTGGATCATCACCCACGCCAAAAGCGATAAGGACGCGAAGCGCAAGCGCGAGTTCCTGCTCGCCCAGCTCACGCGCGACACGCCCGACCCGTCCTACAGCCCCGCGCTGCTCGACTGGCGCTCCAGCGATACCGCGCAAACCTACCGCGAAAAGGTCAGCCGCGTGATCGAATTCATCCGCGCGGGCGATATCTTTCAAGCCAATATCTCGCAATGTTTTCAGGCCACCCTGCCCGAGGGATTCGATCCGTTCGGCCATTACGTCGTACTGCGCGAGATCAACCCGGCTCCCTTCGCCAGCTTCATGAATCTCGGCGGCCTGTGCGTTTCCAGCGCCTCGCCCGAGCGCTTCCTGAGCGTCGATCCGCGCGGCGAGGTTTTGACCATGCCGATCAAGGGCACCCGCCCGCATGTCGCCGACCCGGAGCAGGACCGCCTGTTCCGCGAAGATTTGCTGAACAGCGAAAAGGACCGCGCCGAAAATATTATGATCGTCGATCTGCTGCGCAACGACCTGTCCAAGGTCTGCCAGCCCGACTCGATCTCCGCGCACAATCTCTGCCAGCTTGAAACCTTCGCCAGCGTCCACCACCTCGTCTCCACCGTGCGCGGCACGCTGAGAAAAGACAAGGACGCCCTCGCCGTTCTTCGCGCCTGCTTCCCCGGCGGCTCGATCACGGGCGCACCCAAAATCCGCGCGATGGAAATCATCGAGGAAACCGAACCCTCCCGGCGCGGCCCTTATTGCGGCGCGATGGCCTGCATCGGCTTCGACGGCCAGATGGACAGCAATATCCTGATCCGCACCCTTGTGTTTGAAAAGGGTAAGGTCAGCTTCAACGCGGGCGGCGGCATCGTCGCCGACTCGAACCCCGAGGCCGAATATCAGGAAACCCTGCACAAGGCCGAGGCGATTTTCCGCAGTTTCGAGGTCGGCCTGCCGCAGCCATCCGCCCAGGAAGCCCCAAAAACCGCCGCCACCGCCTCCTGAAGCCCTTAAAAGCGGCAAAATACCCCAAAAACCCCTTATATTCTGTGGGTTACCGCAAAGATCGCTTTTCTTTGACGGGGCCAATCATTAAAATCCGCCCATGATTTTGGTGATCGACAATTACGACTCCTTCGTCTACAACCTCGCCCGCTATGTCGAGCGGCTCGGCGGGAGCTATGAGGTGCGCCGCAATGATCGAGTAACCATCGCGGAAATCGAGGCGATGAAGCCCGACACCATCATTCTCTCCCCCGGCCCCTGCGCACCCCAGCAGGCGGGGATCTGCATCGACCTCGTGAAAAAATTCGCGCCCGAAATTCCGATCCTCGGCGTCTGCCTCGGGCATCAGGCGATCGGCGAAGCCTTCGGCGGCGAGACGATCCGCGCCGCCCAACCCGTACACGGCAAGGCCACGCAGATCACGCACGATTCAACCGGCCTGTTCCGCGACCTGCCCAGCCCCATGAAGATCGGGCGCTATCACTCGCTGGTCACAAAACTTCCGAACGACACGCCGCTCATCGTCACCGCCCGCGCCGAGAACGGCGAGATCATGGCGATGCGGCACAAGGATTTCCCGACCTTCGGCGTACAGTTCCATCCCGAGTCTGTCCTGACCCCCACGGGCATCGACCTGCTTTATAATTTCGTCATCATGGCCGACGAATGGAACCGCGCAAAGCAAAGCGCGGAACCCCTGCGTAACACGGCTTAGATATGCATGATTGGACTTTAAAAAGTTTTACCGTTGATTGGGAAGATGAGCGTATGACATTTCAGTTATTGTCAAAAACGGGCCCCCAAGTAATTCAAGTCGAGGATCTAAAAAGCTATAAGGGAACGGCTCTAAATTCTTGGGGAAAAAGCGCTTCAATAAATGAAGTTACGGGACCTATACTACTAAGTAATGGCAACAAGGCCTTAAAAATAGAAATGCAATCAGGTGACATCATTGAAATCGAAGCATCGATTATTACGATGCCTGAAGAAACAAAAAGATAAGAAGTAAGATATGAACCTCTCCGATATCCAGCGCGTCACGGTCTATCTCGGCTCCTCGGGTCGCTGCCGCCAAGTCTTCAAGGATGAAGCAAAACGCATGGGCGAGATGATCGGCGAGTCGGGCCGCACCCTCGTATACGGCGGAATGGATTCCGGCCTGATGGGCATCGTCGCCAACCACGCTCTTTCCAGCGGCGGCAAGGTGATCGGCGTGATCCCGAAAAACCTGAAGGACAGCGAGCGCATCCACCCGAGCCTCAACGAGACGATCCTCGTGCCCGATCTGTGGGAGCGCAAGCTCAAGATGTTCCGTCGCGCCGACGCGGTTGTGGTTCTGCCCGGCGGCTTCGGCACGCTGGACGAACTGACAGAAGTGCTGCACTGGGCCGCGCTTGGCCTCCACCGCAAGCCTGTCGTGCTGGTGAATAAGGAAAACTATTGGGACCGCCTGATCGACTTCCTCAAGCCCCTGCCCGACTTCCGCAGCGATTACCTGATCGTCACCGACAGTGTGGAGAACGTGTTCACGGCGCTGGAAAACTGGACGCCCCCCAAAGACGGCACCGACGACGATACGGTCTCCTTCCCGCATTTCGAGGGCGTCATCCTGAACGGATCGAAAGAGGCCCTGATCTTCGAGGAAACGACGGTCAAGCAGACTTACATTCTCTCAACCGCTTTGGGCCTCAAACAACTCGACAAGCACGAACGCCCTCTGGGCATCGTGAACGCAGAAGGCCGCTTCACCGCCCTTCTCGACTGGATCGCCCATGCGCAGGCCGAGCATTTCATCTCCGACCGCTGCACGCTGCTCTTCAGCGTCGATGACACGCTAACCGGCCTTAAAAAAAAACTGGATGAGCACAGGCATATCCACATCGACCTGCAAAACGAAAAATGGGGGCCGAGCATGACTCCCAGCCATATCGAGCTAACCCGCAAGAACGGCCAGCCGCCGAAGAAATAGAGAAATCAGTGATGCCCGGCGGGCTCGGGTTCCGGTTGCTCGGAGAAAGCCGGAGTGCCCGGATCGTTGGCGGCGAACAACGTATGTTTGGGATGCGCATCGGCAAAAATCTCCTGAAGCTCCGCCGTATGCGAGGAATCGAAATCATGGCGCAACGTCGCGCCGAGATCGCGCTGGAACTCGTGCGAGTAGCCCCTTATGAACGCCACCGAAGACCCTTGCACAACGTCGCGGTCCACGAAGGCGAAGGCCTGAGTCTCCGAAACGCCTGCCGCGCGGAGCGCGTCGTAATAATCGGCGAACAGCCCGCGCGAAAGCCCGTTGATCGTCTCGACATCCTCGTTCGCGATCAGCTCCGGCAGCTCGGTCTGGACGAACACGCGGTGCGCGCGCGAATTGGGCGTGACGGTCACGACCATGCCGTGCGCGTTCTGTGCATACCCGCGCGAGAGATCGTCCCAGAACCCCGGCTGCCGCAAGCCCGCTTCATCGAAATGCCCGTGCAGCATCTCATACTCCGTGAACGGGGAGCCCTCGGCCCAGAGCGACTCCCGCAAGCGATCGACGAACGACGTGCGCTCGATCATCTGCGAGGCTTGCGTATTGGAGATACTGACCAGCCCGTGCCCACCGCGCACGAATTGCGACGTAAAGGAGCGGTAATCAAGCTTCTGGACGGGATTCACCAGGCCGCTTCCGAAAACATAACCGCTCGGTGTCTGGCGGCCCGGCAGGACGGCCGCGCACGACATGCTGTGCAGGGATGCGCTCAGGTCCTCCAGCGGAACATATTCATGGCCCTCTACGACATGCCCCAGCAGATTGCGCGTTTTAAGCAGCTGCCCGTGCGCGTCGCGCAGATCATCCAGAAAATCCTGCGAGACCCGCTTCATGCCGGAATCTCCTGCGGCGTGAAAATGCGGGCCCCGAACGACAGCGTAAGCGCCTCTGTGCGGGGGTCCTGTTCAAGTAGCGCCTCGGCGATTTTCCGCAAAACCGCGTCGGGCGATTCAGGAAAGTTGTCGGGAATGACCACGGACTGCACCGTCCAGAATGTCTCAAGCCGCCACGAACCGTCTTCGATCTGGCGGCGCTTGGACTTTTCCAACTCACATTCGGCGACGAACGCGATTGTTTGCCCGTGCCATTTCATGGAAAATTCATAGACGGGATCCGGCCCGGTCGGGCGTTTGCTCAAGGCATAATCGCGCGCGGACTCTTCGGCAGGCGAATTCTCCGCCCGAACGGCTATCGCCGGCCAACCGCCGCCTTTGGCAAAACGCCCGGATTTAAGCGCCCACCGCTCGAAGATCACGCGCACAAGCCCGACCCGCTCGCGGTCGTCCTTGTCCCCGAAAGCCTCCAGCGCCTCCGCGATCAGGGCGCATACGGCGTCCTCCGTCTCAGGGAACCCTTCGGGAATGTTAACCGTGCGGACAGTCCAAACCCGATCGAAACGCCAGAGCCCGGCCTCGTCCTTGTAACGCCGCATGGTCTCGTTTTCCGCGACGAAGGAAAGACTCTGCCCCCGCAAGTCGAGTTGAAAGGCATAAGGCGGCTCGGCCGCCACGAAGTCGCAGCGCAACGTGGCGCCTCGCTCGGGATCGACCGTAATTTTCCGGGTATCGGAAGTATATTCGTTCCTGAAAGCCATGAGCCCGACCTTAAATCTCGTGCGTAAACCCGGCACGGTCGTTGGTCATCCGTCGCTGGACTTGTTCGCCGATATGGTTGATCAGCTCCTGCGCGACGATTTTCTCAAGTGAAGTCTGGAGGTCGGTGCGGATATTGGCGGGCAGGCCGTTCTGCGCCTGAAAGATCAGGACCAACTCGCTCTTGAGCGCGTGCAGGGCCAGCTCCTCCTGCGACTCCGCCACGCGCGTGCGTAAGCTCTTGACGATCGCGTCGCGCTGGACGAAATCGTGAATGTCGGAATAACGCGCCTGAAGGCTGCGCAGCCCGGTATCAAGGAGCAGTTCCGCGAATTTCTGGAAATCCTCGGTCGTGTAGTGCGAAAGCACCTCGTCCCCGCGCTGTTCGACCAGCGCGACGTAAAGCTCGGTGAACGCATCGCGGTTGTTCGGGTTCTGCGCCAGAGTCCGCGCCAGCTCATGGATCGTCTCGTTCCCCTTGCGGCACGCGAACAGATCGTCATAGAACGCCAGACGCTCGCTGCGGTAGGCCGCGATGCGGTCCTTGATCGGCGGCTCGGTGGAGGGCGTCGCGCCCTCGCCCGGCTCTAGGGGCTTGAGCGGATTCTTGAACGCGTCGCCCCGGTTGAGGCGGCGGTAAATCTCGCGCGTCACGAGGTCGTTGGGAAGCGAGTCGTCGCACCCCGCCGTCGCCCCGGCCGCTGGGCCGAAACCGCTGCGCGGTGAATTTTGGCCCAACTGGCCCAACTCGAACAGGGAGGAACCGGGAAGAACCCGCTGCGGCATCGCGCCAGCATCAATGACGATTTCGGTATCTTGACCGCCGACTTGCTCCGGTTCGCCGTCTTTCCAGCGCTCGGCAGGCGCGGAGCACCCGGCCAGCCAGATCGCGGCCAGAAGACTCGCCCCCGTTTGTTGAAGTCTGCCCATGACGCACCCCCGCGCGTTTGCTTGTTTTTTTATACAATTCACGCCGTCAGGACGGGCGAACCCGTCCAGTCGAACAGAAAGCGAAAATTATGTCAATAAAAAAGGCCGGAAAACGGGTGAAACAGGCCGGATTATTGGCCAGAAATGGCCAATAACTTCGCGTTCACAATGGCGATTTTTTGCTTGATGCGGGCCTTGTCGAATTTCTCCTTAGCCAGCCCTAGATCCTCGGTCAGGTCCTTGAGCTGTTGGGTCAGAGCGCCCTTATTGAGTTCGGAGACGGGAATCGCCTCCTCCGCCAGAACGCTGCACTTCGCCCCGTTCACGTCGGCGAAGCCGCCCGCGATGAAAATGCGGCGCGGCGCGGCCTTGTCGTCCTTGTAGAGCTTCACGACCCCGTTCGTCAGCGAAGCCACGAGCGAACAATGCCCGGCCATCACGCCGAACATGCCCATATCGCCGGGAATGACCGCCATGTGGACATCCTCGGACACCAGCTTCTTCTCGGGCGACACAAGGTCGAAATGGATTTTTCTGCTCATCTTATGCCGCTTCCTGCGCCATCTTCGTCGCCTTCTCGACGACCTGCTCGATCGTGCCGGTCATGTAGAACGCGGACTCCGGCAGATGGTCGTATTCGCCCGCCACGATGGCCTTGAAGCCCTTGATCGTGTCTTCGAGATCCACGAACGCGCCCGGCGTTCCGGTGAACACCTCCGCGACGTGGAACGGCTGCGAGAGGAAACGCTGGATCTTCCGTGCCCGGGCGACGGTGAGCTTGTCGTCTTCCGACAGCTCGTCCATCCCCAGAATCGCGATGATGTCCTGCAGGTTTTTGTAAGACTGAAGCGTCTTTTGAACCGACGTCGCCACCGCGTAATGCTCGTCCCCGATCACGCGGGCATCGAGGATACGGGAGGTGGAGTCGAGCGGGTCAACCGCCGGGTAAATCCCCTGTTCCGCGATCTGACGCGAAAGAACCGTCGTCGCGTCCAAGTGGGAGAAGGTCGTGGCCGGAGCCGGGTCGGTCAAGTCGTCAGCCGGAACGTAAACCGCCTGAACGGAGGTAATCGACCCTTTGTTCGTGGAGGTAATGCGCTCTTGCATCTGTCCCATCTCAGTGGACAGCGTGGGCTGATAACCCACCGCCGAAGGAATACGGCCCAGAAGCGCCGACACCTCGGAACCCGCCTGTGTGAAACGGAAGATGTTATCAAGGAAGAACAGAACGTCCTGCCCCTCCGAGTCCCGGAAATATTCCGCCATGGTCAGCGCGGACAAGGCCACGCGGGCACGTGCGCCCGGCGGCTCGTTCATCTGGCCGTAAACCAGCGCCACCTTGGAGTTTTTGTAATCGCCGACCTTGATAACGCCGGATTCGATCATCTCGTGGTAAAGGTCGTTCCCTTCGCGGGTCCGCTCGCCAACGCCGCCGAAGACGGACACGCCCCCGTGACCTTTCGCGATGTTGTTGATCAGCTCCATGATCGTAACGGTCTTGCCGACCCCGGCACCGCCGAACAGGCCGATTTTACCGCCCTTCGCGTAGGGGCAGAGAAGGTCGATAACCTTGATGCCGGTGACGAGAATTTCGGTCTCGGTCGCCTGCTCCTTGAAGGCCGGAGCCTCGCGGTGGATCGGCCAGTATTCCTTGGTGGTGACCTCATCGCCCTCGTCGATCGGCTGCCCGATAACGTCGAAGATGCGGCCCAGCGTCTCCGGCCCGACCGGAACGGCAATCGGTGCGCCCGTGTCGATGACTTCGGTGCCGCGAACCATACCGTCGGTCATGTCCATCGCGATCGCGCGGACGGTGTTCTCGCCCAGATGCTGCGCGACTTCCAGGACAAGCTCCTTGCCGTTATTGTCGGTTTTCAGTGCGTTCAAAATCTCGGGAACCTCGCCCTCTTCGAACTGCACGTCAACGACCGCGCCCAGAACCTGCAGGATCTTGCCCGTGGCTTTGCCTTCGGTTTTGGCTTTCGTCTTTTTCGCTTTGGTCTCTTTTGCCATAGTCTTCTCCATACGCTCCTTGATTCTTATTTAAACCTTCAAATGCAAATAACTATTCCGCCTTAGCACCATCGCCGACTGCGCTGGTATCGACCGGCTTATAGGCCGCGATTGACGCACCATCAGCAGGCACAAAACTTTTGCGCGCCTTTTCCAACTGCTCCTGAAACGCCGGAACCTCGACCAACTTGTCCATGATGGCCTGCGCGAGCTTACGCCCCGCGATCGAGTCAGAGGGATAGTGAACGCCCGCAATCTCGCGGCGCAAACCGACATCGTAGCCAAGGGCCTTGTAAGCACTTTCATGCGCGGGATCGACCAGAGAAAGCACCAGAGCCGTCACATAAGCCTGTGTGGCGTGACCGGACGGATAGGCCGGATGCCCCGGATTATCGAAGACCAGCGTGAGATCGGGCGCCAGAGTATTCGGCCTGACCCGCATAAACTCCCGCTTAAGCTTGATAACAAAATAGGAGGTATCACGCAGAGCCATATCCAGAAGCTCGACAGTGTCCTCGTTGCTGGCAGAAAGAAACATTCCGTTTTTCTCGAACGCCTCATACGGCTCATCCATAGTGTGCTCGGCGTCAATCAAGGCGAGTTGTTCGGGCGTACGAAGATGCTTTGCATAAAGGCGCAGCTTTTCAAGTCCCGCCTCTGCGACGGCGCTCGTGTTCGGAGGCGGCGGAAGAACCTTGAAATCACTGTCCTCTGGAAGCAGGAGCGGCCCGTCTTCAAGGATCGCCAAAACCTTGGGATCCCAACTCTGTTCGGGAAAACGCGCATCGGCAAGTTCAGGAGAGACTTTACCCAGCTGCGGCGCGAATTTTACGCCCTCGACATGAAATCTTTCAATAAGGCTCAAACCGCCCTTATGCTTCCCGGACCAGAAAGAAACGACAGCCGCCATAAGCGGAAAGAACATGATCAGCGCCCCGATCATGATCCAGCTTTTGGCTGACAGTCTTTCCGGCTCGCGCGTCATCCCGTTACACGGCCTCCGCCCCGGAAATAATCTCGATCAGCTCCTTGGTGATGTAGGCCTGACGTGCGCGGTTATACTGCAGGGTCAGATCCTTGATCATCTCGCCCGCGTTGCGGGTGGCGTTGTCCATCGCGGTCATCCGCGCGGCCTGTTCGCCCGCCGAGCTGTCCAACATCGAACGGTAAATCTGGACACTGAGATTACGCGGCAAAAGCTTGCTCAGAATCTCGTCCTCGCCCGGCTCGAAGATGTAGGGCGAGTTGGAAACGGCAGCCACAGGTGCGGGCGCGGCCTTCTTGCCTTTGGCGGGGGCCTCGGCCTCCCGGGCGCGGAAGGGAATAAGCTGCTGCGTGACCGGAGTCTGCACGAGAACCGACCGGAATTCGTTATAGACGATGCTGCACACGTCGAACTTTCCAGCATCGAACAGGGCAAGAACATACTCGGAAATTTTTTGCGCCTGCGCGAACTCGACCACGTTCTTGCCGAACACGTCGCGGAAGCTCTCAATAATCAAATGACCGAAATCTCGGCGGATCAGGTCGCGACCCTTGCGGCCCACGCACACGATTGAAACCTGCTTACCCGCCCCCTGAAGGGAGGTAATTTTTTGCCGCAGCGCCTTCACGGCATAGGCGTTGAAGCCTCCGCAAAGCCCGCGGTCAGCGGTGACCAAGATCAGGAGGTGCCGCTGATCGGAGCCCGTCCCGGCCAAAAGCTTCGGGCTGGACGGCGTAATCGTGACGTTGGACGCCAACCGCGCGAGCATTTCCGACATGGAGCGGGCGTAAGGCTGGCTGGCTTCGGCTTGCTCCTGCGCACGCCGCAATTTGCTCGCCGCCACCATCTTCATGGCGGACGTGATCTTGCGGGTCGATTTGACCGACTTAATCCGGTCCCTGTAATCGCGTAAACTTGGCATGGTCTTTCAAACGCTCCCGGCTCAAAACGCGCCTTGGCGAACCGCTTTAGGCGGCCTCGCGTGTTCCTGCAAATCCCTTCGTGAAGTCTTCGAGCAGCGACTTGAGCTTCTCCTCGGTCGCGTCCTCAATCTTCTTCTCGGTACGGATGGTCTCCAGAATGTCCTTGCCCGTCGTGCGCATATGCTCCAACAGCCGAGCCTCGTAAGCCTCGACATGCTTGATGTCCACGCCGTCGAGATAACCGCGCGTTCCCGCGAAGATGACCACGACCTGCTCTTCAACCGGCATAGGCTTGTACTGGCCCTGCTTCAGCAAGAGGGTCAGGCGCGCTCCGCGTGCCAGAAGGCGCTGCGTGCTGGCATCAAGATCGGACGCAAACTGCGCGAACGCCTCCATCTCGCGGAACTGCGCAAGCTCCAGCTTGATCTTGCCCGCAACCTGTTTCATCGCCTTGATCTGCGCCGCAGACCCCACGCGGGAAACGGACGCGCCGACGTCGATCGCCGGGCGGATACCCTTGTAGAACAGGCCCGTCTCAAGGAAGATCTGCCCGTCGGTGATGGAAATGACGTTCGTCGGAATATAGGCGGAGATGTCCCCGGCCTGCGTCTCGATAATCGGCAGAGCGGTCAAAGACCCGCCGCCATGATCGTCGTTCAGCTTCGCCGCGCGCTCCAAGAGGCGCGAGTGAATGTAGAACACGTCCCCGGGATAAGCTTCGCGGCCCGGCGGGCGGCGCAGCAGCAGGGACATCTGGCGGTAGGCCACAGCCTGCTTGGACAAATCGTCGTAGATCGCCAGAGCGTGCATCCCGTTGTCGCGGAAATATTCGCCCATCGTGCACCCGGCGTAAGGCGCCAGAAACTGCAACGGAGCGGGATCGGAGGCCGTAGCGGCAACAACGATGGAATATTCCATCGCGCCCTGCTCTTCGAGTTCCTTCACGAGTTGCGCAACCGTCGAGCGTTTCTGCCCGATGGAAACATAGATACAGTAAAGGTGCTCTTTTTCATTTTTGGACTTGTTGATCGTCTTCTGGTTGATGATCGCGTCAACAGCCACAGCGGTTTTACCGGTTTGACGGTCGCCGATGATCAACTCGCGCTGGCCGCGCCCGATGGGAACCAGTGCGTCGATAGCCTTCAGGCCCGTCTGCATCGGCTCGGAAACGGATTTACGCGGAATAATGCCCGGCGCCTTGACCTCGATCCGGCTCGTGGAGGACGCCTTGATCGGTCCCTTACCGTCCAGCGGATTACCCAGCGGATCGACGACGCGGCCAAGAAGTTCCTTCCCGGTCGGAATTTCGACGATTTTCTTGGTTCGGCGCACGATGTCGCCCTCTTTGATATCGCGGTCGTTTCCGAAAATAACCACCCCGACATTATCGACTTCGAGGTTCAGCGCCATCCCGACGACGCCTTTTTGAAACTCGACCATTTCGCCAGCCTGAACGTTATCAAGCCCGTAAACACGCGCAACCCCGTCCCCTACGGACAGGACTTTTCCGATTTCGGCCACATCGGCCTGAGCCTCAAAATCAGCGATTTGCTCTTTTAAAAGTTTGGAAATTTCCGAAGCGCGAAGTTCCATTACCCTACCTCTTTCAAGTTTTGAACAGCATTTTGATTAGAGCCTCTGGTCAACACAGACCCAAGAGACTCAAGTTTACGGCGAACGGAGTCATCAATCATGGTCGAACCGACCGTGATGACCATGCCCCCGATAATCGAAGGATCGACGGTCGCCTCCAGCCGGACCGTACGGCCCAGCGCGGCAGACATTTTTGCCTGAACGCCCTCTTTCTGTTCGTCGCTCATCGCGCGGGCCGTTTCGACCTTCACGGCGATCTCGCCGCCGCGCTCCGCGCGAAGGGCGGAAAACTGCTCGGCCGCTGCAGACAGAAGCGCGAGCCGGCCATTGGCGATCAGCACGTTGATGAAATTACACACCAGCGGCGAGAATTTCGCCTGCCCGGCCAGCGCCTGCATGAATTTGGTTTGCTGGGGCTTGGGAATGAGGGGAGAAGCAAGAAAACGGGAAAAATCTGCGGATTCAGATGCAAGCGCCACAACCTTGGCAAGATCGGCGGAAACGGCATCGATTACGCCTTTTTCCTCTGCCAGATCCAGCAGGGCCGTCGCATACCTGCCCACCACTATAGAATCACGAGCGCCAGACTTAGCCACTTTAGCAGTTTCCCTATATTATTACCGTTTTAACGATTTTTATATGCGTGGGGAGAATTAGCATACTACCCCCGCCCTGACAAGCCCCCGGAGCGGCCCTTACGGCAATTTTCGCGCAAAAACGGAGGGCCGCGGCTTAGCCTTGCCGGATAATCATCGAGAGGAGCCCCGGGTCCATGACCGACCAGTTCCAGAATACAAAGGTCTCCGGATAGAAATAAAGCGCCGCCGCCCGGAAAAGGATCAGGTGCAGCACGTAAATCTCAAGCGTCCGCCGCCCGGCCAACCGCACAACACCCGAAAGCGGCCCCAGCGCCGCCGTAAGGCGCGGATATTCGGCAGGGGCAAAACGCTGCAGCATCAGGAAAACAAGCCCAAGCCCCAAAGCCAGAGTAAAGCTCTGATCCACGGTGATCACACCCATCGTCGCGCCCTGAAGAATGAAATAGAACAGGAACGACAGCCCCACAAAAAGCCGGACATAGAGCGGCTTGACCTTCACATCTCCGGGATTGCGCCGCAGATACCCGTATATGACAAACATCAGGACCAAGGCCCCATACTCAAAAAACAACGCCGTCGGCAACGTTCCGAGCAAGATGAGCAAAACCATCCCGCGCATATGCTCGGGCGTTTCAAGCGTCTTCTGAGCACAAGCATCGCGCACATAACGAGCCGCGATTATGGTGAAAAGGATATTGAGCGGCAGAACGAATTCCCCCACCGCCATCTTGCTGGCCAACGCCAAAGTTGCGCAAACCCAAAGCCGAACGGGGATTTCAGTCGTCCGGGCGAAACCGATCAGAAAAAACCAGATCGGCACGCACAAACGCCCCAGCACCCTGAACCAGGCATGCTCGGGATGCGCCGCGTCAACCGGAAAGAAATAATAGCCCGTATGATCGACAAGCATCAAAACCAGCGCCAGCGCTTTCAGAAGGTCGTAAGACGTAATGGAGGACGGAAGGGTTTTTACTGTCCGGCGCGGTGCGTCGTCCCAATGATCGTCTTCCGGCAGGTCCTGTGAATGCGCCATGGTTTCAGAGCAATCCCTTCTTCATCAAAAGATACATCATACCCGGCGGCAGGATTTCCCATCCCAGAAATACGTACTGTTCAGGATATATCACCATGCAAACCGCTCGGAACAAAACGATATGCACGACGTAGATCCAGAGTGTTTGCCGTCCCGTGAACCCGATGACGGCCCGCCCTGCAAAACCGGCCATCTTGGAAAATTTCGGAAAATCTTCAGGTTTGAAGGCATGGAGCAACAGCCCGATCCCTGCCAGCCCGACCATAAGCCCGACGGCCTGCAAAACATCCAGCGAAGGCAGCATCAAGCCCTGCTGCAACCCAAACGCCAGATAAGAAAACCCTGCAAACAAAGCAATATGGGCATCCGTAAGCCGACTGGACAAAGCCTCGCGTCGCCGCATCATGTATCCGTGAAGAACAAAGAGCATCCCCATCGACCCGTAGTCGGAAAAAAGCCCCGTAGGGACCGCAGCGAACAAAAGCAGCAAGAACCAGCCGCGTAAACTCTCAGGCCCTTGCGTTGCCCGCAAGGCGATCGTCGTTCGCAAACGGCGCAAGATTGCTATGGTAATAAGGATATTGAGGGGAAAGAGATATTGCCCCGCAATCAGAGCCGAGGCCGCGACAACCGCGCCTCCGGCGATAAGGCTGCGTGAAATCTCCTCCGTGCGCGCATAGCCGACCAGAAAAAACCAGATCGGCACGCAAAGCCGCCCCAAAATCCGCAGCCACATCTCATCGGGGAAAAAATGATGCCCCGTATGGTCGATAATCGTCAGGACAATCGCTAAAACCTTAAGAAGGTCGTAACTCGTCAGTGTTTTTGCAGAATATCGGGTCATCCCTGACAAGCCGGAAGGTTAAGGGTTAGGCGCTTTCCATTTATAGAAAAAAAACATACACTACGCCTCTGTTTTTTAATCAAAAAAAATCGCAACGGACAATTTGGACGGATACCGTGAATAATTTGGCCCAAACTCTGCTTCTGTTTACTGTCATTTTGATCGAGGGCTACGTCGTCCTCTCAAGCGAGCTTCTCGTCATCAGACAGACCGTAACCTATATCGGCAGCGGCACGGATACCGTATCAATCATCATCGCAGCCGTCCTGATGCCTCTCGCCTTCGGTTACCAGTATGGCGGACGATTCCGCGCTCGCCGCGTGATGGGCAGTTTCGTGTCGATCCGCAAAAAACTGATCTTCAACATCGTTTTGGCCACCCTGATACTCCTGCCGGGCATGTCTTGGGTCTTCATGGAGTATTTCTTCAAAACCCTGATGCCCGACCTCGGCATCACGCACCGCCTGACCCAGATCACAGTCTACTCAACGATCTTTCTGGCCGTTCCGGTGTACTTGCTGGGCCAGACGATCCCTTTGGTGAGCAATTACTTCTCCAAGGAAAGACTCTCCGCCATTACCGGAAGCATGCTGTTCTTCTCAACAGTCGGTTCCTTTATGGGCGCAGTCTTCTCTACGATGGTGCTGATGCCTTACATCGGCGTGCACCACACGGTGACTCTGAACTTCATCCTGCTCACAATTCTGGTCATCCTGCTGATTAAGCGTAAATTCTCAGAGCCGGTCTGGATCATGATCGCCCTCACGATCATCGCGCTGTTCCTCAACTCAAATGGCGTAATGCTGGATAAAGGCGTCGTGCATAACAACCAGTACAACACTGCGCAAGTGCTCAACCGAGGCGACCAGCGTCACTTGCTCCTTAACGGCAACTGGTCCTCGATGTACGACACGTACGGCCGAAAATACCCGTATATCGAATTCGCCGAACGCGTGGCCATCGACCCGATCCGTAACAGCGAAACCCCTAAGGAAATTCTGGTCATCGGTGCGGGAGCCTTTACGCTCGGCCACGAAGACACCGTGAACAAATACACATTTATCGACATTGACCATGATCTTCTGGAAACTGCCGAAAAATTTATTCTGAAAGATAAACTTAAGGCAAACAAAGTGTTTTTGGTCGAAGAGGCCCGCGCCTTTTTAGCCAGCAGCAAGCGCGAGGGAAAAACATTCGACTTCATCTATCTGGACGCCTATCTGGGCGGTATGAGCATACCCGAGCATCTCGTCACCCGCGAATTTTTCGAACAGGTCAGGGACTGCATGGCTGAAGGTGGCGTATTCATTATGAACTTCATCGCTTCCCCGAACTTCGCCGAGCCGCTCTCTCAAGCTCTGGACAACACCCTGCGTTCGGTCATGCCACACCTCAGCCGAATCGTTATCGACGAGCAATATTCAATCTATAACGACGACCCAAAACTGTTGGTCAACGTGGCCTATATCTACAGAAAAGCAAAGGGAGACGAGAACAAAACGGTTTATACAGACGACAAAAACACCGTCTTTTACGACAAACCGCAGGAAATTATGACCGGCAGCCAAAAATGACCGCGCTCTTAAAATCCAAAATCTAGAGCTTCAGCCATGACCACTCTAAGAACGCATACCCGGCCAATCCCATAGCCGCAGCGAAAATTTTGAAAAGAGCAAGATGGACAACATAAATCTCCAAGCTATAACGTCCGCAAAGACGTATCGGAAAGGTCAGGAATCTGGGCGTTCTCAGAGTTAGATTTTCATAGACCCGGGGCCGGAAATTAAGCAGAACCCAAAAAATCAGCGCAATCGAGGCCGCAAGAAAAACAAACGCCGGCATCGGAAAAAATGACAAAAGCTGTTGTATGCCAACAAAAGCGAAGAAAGAGAAAACCGCGAACGCCTGCAATGGACGTTTCAAGCCTGCCGATCCTTGATCAGCGCGATGACGCACCATATACCCAAGCATAGCCAGAAGCAGCCCTTGCGAACCGTAATCCATGATGATGCTGGTGGGGATGATAAGAACAACCAAAATAACAGACAAAATCCATAGACGCTCGGAACTGTGATCCGTAAAGGCCATGACCTTATCAAGCAAAAGCCGGATTAAAATCATCGTCGGAAGGATACTGAGCGGAAAAACCCCGCCTCCGGCAACCACGCTGGCCACAACAAGAACGACTGAACCATAGATCCAGCGAGGCGGAATATCCCGGCTGCGCGCATAACCGATCAGAAAAAACCAGATCGGCACGCATAACCGCCCTATAAGACGCCACCAGTCATCATCCGGAAAAAAATGCGCTCCGATATGATCGAATAGCATTGTAAGGACGGCGAAAGTTTTCAGAAAATCATAACTGGTCAGCGCAGACGGAAGGTCTTTGCGAATATTAGGTGCAGACTTTTTATTCTCGGACGCTTCACTCATAGAGAGAGAGGATATACAAGCTTGCCCTTGCAATCCAGCCCCGCAGCATAGTTACAAAAAACTCTGCGGGTCGATGTCGGTATAGACGCGGATATTGGCCGGAATTTTATGCGCCGCGAGCCATTCGGCGATGGTTTTCTGGATGTTGAGCGCCCGGTCGGCTCGCACCAGAAGACGGTATCGGTATTTCCCGCGCAACCGCGCCAGCGGGGCCGGAGCGGGGCCGAGCGTCTGGATCTTCTGTCCCTTCTCGTTCATGCCCTGCGGCGCGGTGCGCCCGAGCGCCTTGGCCAGCTCGATCACCTGCCCCTCCTCGCGCCCCGCCACGATGATCCCCGCCAGCCGGGAAAAGGGCGGCATGTCGGCCTCCTGCCGCTCCATCGCCTCGACGGCCAGAAATTCGTCGCGCTTGCCCTCGGCCAGCGCCTTCATGATCCGGTGCTCGGGCATCCAGCTTTGCAGGATCACGCGCCCTTTTTTCTGTTCGCGCCCCGCACGGCCCGCGACCTGATGCAAAAGCTGATAGGTCCGCTCCGCCGCGCGCAAATCGCCGCCCTGCAAACCGAGATCGGCATCCACCACGCCCACCAGCGTCAACCCCGGAAAATGGTGCCCCTTCGCGATGATCTGCGTGCCGACGACGATATCCACGGAACCGTCGCGGATTTGCGTTAGTTTCTTTTGCAAATCCTCGTTGCTCTCGGTCGTATCGCTGGCCAGCACGATCGTCCGCGCGTCGCGGAACATCTGCGTGACTTCCTCATAAATCCGCTCCACGCCCGGCCCGCACGCGACAAGAGAGTCCGCCTCCGCGCAGGTCGGGCAGTTTTTCGGAACCGCCGCGTGATAGCCGCAATGATGGCAGTGCAGCCGCCCGCTTTTCTTATGCTCAACCAGCCACGCCGTGCAGCGCGGGCATTCGAACCGGTGCCCGCAGGACCGACACAGCGTCAGCGGCGCGTATCCCCTTCTGTTCAAAAACAGCAGGACTTGCTCGCCCTTCGCCAGAACCTCCTTCATCGCCTGCACCAGCGTGGGCGAAAGGAAATTCCCGCGCTCCGGCTTGTCCGCGCGCAGATCGACAATCTCAATATCCGGCAAGCTCGCGCCGCCGTAACGGGCGGGCAGGTGCAGAACGCCGTAACGCCCCGTCCCCTCCGGCGCCTCCCATGAATTATGCGCGGTCTCCAGCGACGGTGTGGCCGAAACCAGAACGACCGGAATTTTCGCCAGATGCGCGCGCACCACCGCCATGTCGCGCGCGTGATAGATGACGCCGTCCTCCTGCTTGTAGGCCGGATCGTGCTCCTCATCGACGACGATCAGCCCGAGATCGGCATAGGGCAGGAACAGCGCCGAGCGCGCGCCGACGACAACCCGCGTTTCCCCCTCCGCCACCCCGCGCCATGCGAGCCGCCGCTGCGAAGGCGTAAGATTGGAATGCCACAGCGCCGGATCGCAGCCGAAGCGCGACCGGAAACGGTCAAGAAACGCATTGGACAGCGCGATCTCGGGCAAAAGGATCAGCGCCTGCTTCCCCTGCCGCAACGTTTCTGCCACCGACTCGAAATAGGTTTCGGTCTTGCCCGCGCCCGTCACGCCATCCAGCAACGTCGCCTTGAACGCGCCCGCGCCGACCTGAGATTTCAAGACGTCCGCTGCCGCCCTCTGCGCCTCTGACAGCGCCGGACCCGGCCGATCCAGACCCGGATGCGTGCAGGGATAGGGCCGCAGCAATTCAACTTCGGCCAGAAGTTTTTTCTCCGAAAGCCCCTTCACGACCCCCGCCGAACACCCGGTCATGGATTCAATCTCCGCCGCGCGGCGCACCTGCCCGTCCTGCATCAGCGCTAAAACTTTCTGCCGCGCCTCGCTCAGCCCCTTCGCGGTCGGGTCGGCCCCGTCCGCGATCCGGTACCCCGTCGCAGGCTTGGGCGGCGTGAACGCCCCCGACGCGCTGAGCGTCATCTTGAGAACCGAGCCTTTGGGCGAAAGCGTATAGGCGGAAACCCAGTCGATGAAATCGCGGTGCACAGACGGCAGCGGCGCAAGCGGCAGACGTTCGATCACGGCTTTAAGTTTCTCCGGCACAACGTCGCCCGACCCCGCGCCCCAGACCACACCCGTGATCTCCCGGTTACCCAGCGGCACGGTGACGTAATCGCCCGGCGCGAGCCGCAGGTTCGCAGGAACAAGATAGTCGTAGGCCTTGTCAACGGGATAGGGAACTAGAACGGAGACGGTCCGGCTCATGCCGCCCGCCCGGCCTTTCCGGCCTTGCCGAGCGCGAGGTCGCGGGCCTCAAACGCGCAGCCCCACGCGACCGTATAGCCCGCGCCGCCCTGCCCGTAATTATGGATGACGGGCACCGCGCAGCTTTGCTCGTCCCGCTCCACGCGCACCTCGGGCCGCATCGGCCGCAGACCGACGCGCACGCTCAGAACCTCGGGATTTTGAAGGCGCGGATCAAGCGTCGCCGCCCAGTCGAGGATTTGCTTCGTGAGCGCGTCATCGGGCGTCAGATCCCACGCGCCCACGTCCGCCGACCCGCCGATCAGGATTTCCTCGTAACGCGGATAAAAATAATTGCGCCCCTCGAACGTCGCGAAGTGAAAGTTGATGCCGGGGTTTTTGATGATGACGACCTGCCCGCGCATCGGATAAACCTGCGCATCATTCACGAAATGCCGCGCATTGATACCCGTCGCATTAACGATCAAATCGAAATCCTTCTCCAGCTCTCTGAGATTTTTAATCTCGCGCATCGTGAAAATCCCGCCACCGGACTCGAATTTTTTGCGCAGAAACGGATAATACCGCCCGACATGCATCACCAGCAGCCGCGCCACCATCCCCTTTTTATAATCCTGCGGACATTCCGCCTCGCTCAGCACCCGCGCGTCGCGCAGCCGCATGAAAAATTCGGGGATCTCAAGATCGGGGTCATAGGTGCACTTCGTCCAGTTCGCCCAGAAGATTCCGGCCTCCGGCTCGTCGATCATGGAAAGCAGAACGGCATCGTTCTGGTGGTACCAGTCCTGCGTGCGCGGGCTATCCTCCACGCCGTAGGGATAGGAAATCGCCCCCGCCGCATAGGAGGTCATCTTTTCAAACGGATCGCGCGAGAAAATCTCGACCGTGCATCCCGCCTCCTGCATGGCCAAAGCCGTGGTCAGCCCCGTAATTCCGCCCCCGATCACTGCAATTTTCATAAGTTTATTGCCCTTTTTTCTCTCTAACTCTAAAATAAGATCAACCGGACGGGCCGGATTGATAAATGTCACTTTTAAGGTCATACCAGAGCCAGCATGATACGCGATCGCTTTCTGGACATAAAGGGCGGATTGAAGGGCCTATTCGACCGCTGGCGCGGCAAGGAACAGCCTCTGGAAGCCGGCCCGCGCTCTTACGAGGTGGACCGCCGCGACCTGACCGCCTTCGTGACCGGGGAATCCCTCGAACACTGGAACAAGAAGATCAGCCTCAACGTGCTGGCCACGCGCTGGGAGATGTGTGCGGAGACGCTGCAACCCGGCCTTAATCTTCTGGGCCAGCGCGAACACCGCGAGGAGGCCGTGAACGCCGTCCGCGCGATCAGGCAGATCGCCCGCCATATCCGCGAGGCCGATGAGTTTGCCCCGAAATTTCTCGTCTCGGTCGAAAATATCGACGCTCTGGCCGAAAGCCGCAACGCGCTGAACGTCCTCAAGCTGCGGGCGCACGCCCACAAGTCCCAGCCGGAGAAGCCGAACGCCCCCGGCAACATCGACGCGCTCTATTACAAGGCCGCGCCGCTCTTCGCCCCGTATGGCCGCCCTTACACGCGGCCCGACAAGCTGGTCATGATTCCCCGCGCGACTCTTGAAGGCATCGTCGATCCGGTTATCGACGCGCTGCATATCAACCGCGCGAGCCGCAACCCGCACGGACAGGCTTGGGAAAAGCTCGGCCTGCTCATGACCGAAAACGACGCCTATCCCTTCAAGCCCGAGGATTACAGCGGCCCCTTCATGGTCAGGACGCACCTCTATGCGCTAGGCCTATCGCTCAGCCGCGCAGGCAAGGAGGAGAACGTCGTCGTCCCCGCCGAAACCCTTAGCGGCCTTGAATACACGATGCACCACATGCCGCACACGATCCAGAATATGGGCCAGTACGGCAGCCGCCCCGGAAAGGCCGCTCAGGACGCGCAAACCTTACAAACCGTCTATCAGGGCATCCGCCAAAACCTCGCCCCTTGGTTCGCCCATCCCGGCCAGCATCCGGGCAACGATTACGCTTTCGGAGAATGACGATGGATTTCGGAAAAACGATCAAAGACGCCTTCGCCAGACTTTTGGGAACCTCAGAACCCCCGGCCCCCGCCGCCCCGGTGATGACCTCGGTTGACCGCAAGGATCTGACGCTCTGCGTGATCGACGAATTCGACACCAAGAAACGCTCGAACGAATTTATCGCGGGCCGCTGGGCGGAGATCGCGAGCGCGCTGGAGGAAGGCTTCAGCGTCGCACGGCCGATGAACGATTTGGAAACCGAACTGGTCGGCGCGGTCAAAACCGTGGAACACGCCATCCGCAGCGCCGGAACCTTCGACGCCAGAATCACGGTGCCGCAAGCGACGGTCGAAACGCTGGTGCAAAAAGGCGCGCTGGCCTACAACGCCAAGAACGCCATCATGGCCCGCGTGGGCGAACTGCCCGTCGCACTGGACCGTGTGGAGCCGCCCGTTCTCGACGCCTCGCAGGAGACCCTGCGCTTCAAATTCCCGAAAAACGAGGATCAGGAACGGCTTCTCCAGCGTCACGACCGCCTGGCCATGTTCGCGCTCAAATCCCGCGAGGCGCTGAGCCGCTATAGCGCGGACGCGCCCTCCGGCCCGCGCCCGGACGCGGAAGCCTGAAAACTACCGCTTGAAAACCGCCCCCGATCCGCTTACCAATAAGCAGGTTCATAAAAGCGTTGAGGGAGAGCTGGCGCATGAAATTTTTCGTCGATACCGCAGATATTAACGACATTAAAGATTTGGCCTCGACCGGTCTTCTGGACGGCGTGACCACCAACCCCTCCCTGATCGCCAAATCGGGCAAGAAATTCATCCCCCTCATCGAGGAAATCTGCGAAATCGTCTCCGGCCCGGTCAGCGCCGAAGTCGCCGCCACCGATTACGAAACCATGCGCAAGGAGGCCGAAGTCCTGCGCAAGATCGCAACCAACATTGCGGTCAAGGTGCCCCTGACCCCCGCCGGTTTGAAAGTGTGTAAGGAACTCAGCGACGGCGGCACGATGGTCAACGTCACGCTCTGCTTCTCCGCCGCGCAGGCGATCTTGGCCGCGAAAGCCGGGGCGACCTATATCTCCCCCTTCGTCGGACGTCTGGACGATATCGGCGCGACGGGCCTCGACCTGATCGCGGAAATTTGCACGATCTATAACAACTACCCCGATTTCCACACGCAGGTTCTGGTGGCCTCAGTGCGCAACCCGCTGCATATCACCGAAAGCGCGAAGATGGGCGCGGATGTCTGCACCTGCCCGCCCGCCGTGATCCGGCAGCTTTACAACCACCCGCTCACCGACAAGGGCCTCGCCGCTTTTGTCGAGGACTGGAAGAAGACGGGGCAGAGTATTCTTTAAAAATAAACCTTACTGAGGAGGAGACACACCACCTATTGCTTTTTTGGGTGGTGGGCTTATATCCTTGCAGGAATCCGGCTTTGTACCGTCAAAGCATATTAGTCTGGTCATTCTCTCTTTAAGCTGCCGAATAAAAAGCTCCCGGATCTGTTGCCTAAAATCAGATTGATCTTCTTTAACAACAAAAAGTAATGGCTTGCTATTGACAATACTCGGGTCAATTTTGGACGCTACCCAGAAGTCTCGCAGATCAATTTTAGAGAATGTTATATTCAAGACCCCAAAATCCTTACCTTCAGAAATAGACAAGTCTTTTGCTCTATATACAGCTAAAACACCTTTGACAGCCAAAATAGAAGTTTTGGCCTTTTCATCTGCATCTTTATCTATCGAAAGCTCTTGATACTCGACCCTAGGCACAATCCGCATATCTATTTTATCCGCAAATTCAGTTTTTATAACCTCAGCAAAAATTTTATTAATTTCATCTGAATTAATCGGAAAGCCTTGACCTTCTTGATCGACTAAAACGGTCAACCCATCCACAGTAATAGCCTCAGTTCCTCTAGCAAAAAATGTAAACTCTTGATCTCCGCTAGCATAAGCAAGCCGAGAAAATAAACTCACGGACAATAAAAATAAACTCATAATTGATATAAGAATTTTTTTCATAAAAAATTTCCGGGATTGAACCTCTTATCATGATACAAGACAAAGACTACCAGCCGACCATAAGGCGGGGCTAAGAAATTTTCTAACAATTTGAATTAATGCACACTCCCACCCGCCGTATCCGACAGGCGCGAGAGTTCCGAATCCGTATACCGCACCCCTGCCCCCTCCAGCGCCGCCAGAAGATTCAGCATCCGCACCGAGCGCGGCTGCGCGAAATTCTCGTCCTCGAATTTATGGAGATCGTCCACATCGCGCTCGGCCTCGTGTTTGAGCTGCGCGTTGCGCCATTGGATGAGCAGGATCATCTCGGGACCCCGCCCTTCTTTAATTGCCCGTTTTAAAAGCTCTCGTTTTAAGTCCTTGGAGGACCGTCTACTCATTCTCCGTAACAACTCCTTCCCATAACCATTGTACCGGAACATTGCGGAAAATGGAAAAAATACTTTTGTGCGCATCCCCGCAAAACCCCTGTCACAAAGGGTTACCGTATGGTACGATGAGGGGATGAAAGATAAGAAAACAGCCCTCATGACCCCTCCGACCCTCACGGGAGACGATGTTCTTAAATTCCTGAAGGACAACCCCGACTTCCTGCAAAAGAACCCGCAGGCGTGCGATCTTTTGATTCCCCCGGCACAGGTCAGCGGCAAGGGCCTCGCCGACTTCCAGACCTATATGATCGAGCGCCTCAAGGCCGACAAGCAGGAATTCGAAAAGAGCACGCGCGAGATCATTGAGAACGCGCGCTCCAACATGAACAACCAACAGCGGATTCACAAATCCGTGCTGTGTGTGTTGGAATCGACCAGCTTTGAAGATTTCATCCAGACCATCACGATGGATATCTCCGCGATCCTCGACGTGGATATCTCCGTACTGGTCGTGGAAAGCAGCGCCCGCGAAATTCCCCACGTCGCCCAGAGCGGCATCCGCATCGTGCCCGAGGGCACCATCGACCGCTGGATGACCGGGAAAAACGTCCTGCTTCAGGAAGACATCTCCGGCATCGAGGCCATCTACGGCGGCGGCGCGGCGCTCGTGCGTTCGCAGATTTTGCTGCGCGTGGATATCTCCATGGACACCCCGCCCGCCATCATCGCCTTCGGCAGCCGCGACGCGCACATGTTCCAGGAAGGCCAGGCCACCGACCAGATTCTCTTCCTCGCCCGCGTCATCGAGCGGTGCTTCCGCATATGGCTGAACATCTGAACGCAAACACAACGATCAAGGAAAACCGCGCCCCCGTGAAACCCGCCATCCTCGCCCTGTGCGCGGATGATCTGGCAAGAGCGCTGGACGATTGGGGCCGCTGGCTCCGCGTGGAAAAAAACCTCTCGCGCCACACCCTGCGCGCCTATGGCGGCGACGTATCGCATTTCATAAGCTTTCTTTTCGATCACAAGGGCAAGAAGCCGGGCCTCAACGACCTCTCCGAAGTCTCCCTGCGCGATTTCCGCTCATGGATGGCCCGCAAGGCGATGGACGGCGCCTCGAACGCCAGCCGCGCCCGCTCGCTCTCGGGAATCAAGAATCTGCTCTCGTGGCTGGACAAACAGGGCATCATGCACAACGCCGCCATAAAAACCGTCCGCACCCCCAAGATCGCGCATAAATTGCCGCGCCCGCTGCATGAAAAGCAGGCCCGCGAGGTCATCGAGAACGCGGGCATCGCAGAGAAAAAGGACTGGATCGGCGCGCGCAACATGGCGCTCTTCACCCTGCTTTACGGCTGCGGCCTGCGGATCGACGAGGCGCTCTCGCTCAATATCGGCGACCTGCCGCGCGATGGTGTACTGCGCGTCGTGGGTAAGGGCCGCAAGGAACGCATGGTCCCCGTCCTGCCCATCGTCGAGAAAAGCCTGAACGAGGCCGTCGCCCAAACCCCGTTCCCGGCGGAAAAAACGGCGCCGATATTCCGGGGAACGCGCGGCGGCCGCCTCAATCAGGGCGTCGCGCAAAAGGCGATGCGCGAAATCCGCGTCATGCTCGGACTGCCTGACAACGCCACGCCGCACGCCCTGCGCCACAGCTTCGCCACGCACCTGCTCCAGAACGGCGCGAATTTAAGGGAAATACAGGAATTGCTGGGCCACGCCTCGCTGAGCACGACCCAGCGCTATACGGAGATTAACGCCGAGGAATTGCTGAAAATCTACAAGGCCGCGCACCCGCGCGCCTGACCTTAAAGGGTCATGTCGAACCCGGTCTCGAAATCCTGCCCGCGCCCGGCGCCGGAGCCTTGCTTCGCAGGCTGGCCGAAATCACGCCCGCCGGGACGGAAGGAATCGTATTTATCCTCGTCCCCGGTGCGTACGCCCGTTCCCGCCGTGCCCGTCACAAGCTCGACATCGCTGAGGCCGCCCTGATGGACGACCGGCGCGGGAGGCACAGGAGCAACGGGGGCGGCCGTGATTGTCTGGCCGCCGTCCGCCGCAGGTTTATCGGACGAACGTCCGGCAAGCGCGTCTCCGGCTTGCTCGGCGCTCTTTTTGAACCAGTCGCCAAAATCGCGCATGGCTCAGCCCAGATCTTCGCTGGGGTACCAGTTATAGCCGTCGCCGCCCATCTGGGCGTTGCCATTCGGGCCGCTCTGCTGCTGTTGCTGCTGTTGCTGCTGCTGCGCGACCTTACGCACGGGAACATCGAAGCTCACCTCGTCGCCCGCCTGAATCTCAATGGTCTTCACGCCCGACGCGCCGACGCCTTCCCAGTCAGCAAGAAACGACTTGCCGCCATCGACCGGAATGTTCTTTTTATCGAAATTTTCACCGCTCATTTTTTTCTCCTTGGTTACACGTACGAAAGGCAACAATACGAGCATACCAAACGCCGCCGCTCAAGACAATTTTCTGATGCACCGCAGTAATTTAGCGCAATATTATTGCGCCGCCGGTCGCAAGAAGATTGTGCCCTTATAAAAGCCCGTGCTAAACTAAGCCCAAGCGCGTTAAACGCAAAACCAAGAAGAATGAATAAAGGGTGTGAGTAAAGATGGATAGCCGCTCTTCCATCAGGGTTCCGATCATCGCCTCCGAGGCCTTCTACCGGGCCACGGAAGAGATGATGTTCAACGAGACCGCCAACTGGATCAAATACGACCACAAGTCAATCGGCGCACTCTCGCAGGCCCTGCGCGATATGGGCCAGACCCGCTTCATCAACATGAACGCCGGAACCGAGGAGGCCCGCGTCTCGCTGGTGCTCTATGCCGGCGACGGCAACATCGTGAAAATCATGCCGCGCTCCTACACCGGGCCGGACTATCCCCTGCAGATGCCGCCGATTTCTGAACGCGATGTCGAAACCGAAGACCGCGCCTACGTGATCCGCACCTATCCTTACCTCACCCCGCAAAAGGTGACGCAGGACGACGTGGAATACATGCGCCGCGTGATCGGCGCGTTGGGGCTGGATTTCAACCCCGGCGACGACACGCCGCGCAACCTCATGCACTTGCCGGACAAAGAAAGAACCCTGGTCGCCATCGACGCCGACACCTTCCGGCAAGCCCGGGGCGGCCCCAATTACGGCCCCGAGCTTGTGGAATCATGGAGAGATTATCTCGCTGAGCTTTTCCCGGTCTACAAGGAGGGCGCCCTGCCCCGTCAAACGCAAGACACCGACTTCAGGTTCAGAATGAACGCGAACCACGACACGGGCCTTAGCCGCTTCGATCCGCTCTCCACCAGCCCGGCGGTCTACGCAACGATGGACCGCGCGACAAAACCGAAACATTCCTTCTGGGATATTTTCACAAAACTTGGCCATGACTGAGAAGGGAGGCGCAACGGCATGAACCGCGAATCCTTCACCAAAATCGCCTCGGCAGTGTCCTTCGCAGCCGTCATCGGAATTGCGGGCGCCAACGAACCCGCCGCCGCGCAGCAAACCTCCGGAGATATGAATATTTATCTCGAAGACCTCAGCAAACGTAAAGTCATCAAGGTCAAACCCGAAGACGTCAACGCGCAAGACCGCGAGCGCCTGCAACAACTGCGCACCGAATTCCCGAACGTACAATTCGTCAAGCTCGGCCACCTGCCGAAATATGTCAGCCTCTCCGCCGACCATGTGGCCTTCGACCCGGCGCAGCGCCAGATCACCATCACCGCGCTGAATCTGAAAAACTACCGCGACACACTTACGGCAATCTACCTTACACCTTTCACCTCGTGGCCCTCGCACACGGTCGTGGCGTTCAACGGCTTCAAGCCGGGCGATGAGGATATCTGCGCCTTCGTACCCAACAGCGACGTGGCGGAGGCGCGGTCCATCCGCGTCCTGCGCGAGGCGGTCGGCGCGAATTTCCGGGTGGATTGGGACAAGGCGGGGCAAACGCCGCCCTCCGGCACGCGTGAGGAAAACCTCGCCACGCAGCAAACGATCAAGCTCTCCAACACGCGCCTGCCCACGCAGCTGTTCGATGCGCGCAAGCTGACCTGTGTGGTGGTGGAGATGCCGGATTCCTCGGCGATGATGCGCCTCTCCGGCGCGCCGGACGGCCAATGGGTCTCCGTGATCAGAAACGGCCAGCTGGTGCGCGACCCCGTGCCGAAAGCGGGCAGCGACGCGGGCCCGCAGCCGACGCAGTGATTGACTCACCAAGAACAGCTTTACACCAAATCATGAAATAGATAGTTTGAAGCCTAAGAACTTCATGAGAACTAACACAATAAATGAAAAGATTATTTAAGTTTACGCATACCAACAGAACAATAATTCTTGCGCTTTCAATAACGCTTTTTGCAATCTGCTTGGGAACAGCCAACGCAGAAGACAAGACCATCCGCAAGCAAATATTTCTTTATCTCCCCGACCCTATTTCGCGTTACCGAACAAGCGATGAAACAGCTTATGTCGCATATATGGCAAAAATCGCAAAAGACGTCATTCCCTCAACACTTGAGAATACATTATCCGGGCCTTTTTCCGGGGCAATTATTGTCACCTTGCGTCCAAAAAACGAGAGCAAAGTTTGGTATCAAATCACTTCAGGAAATTTATCAGAGGCTCAGAAAGAAAAAATAGAATCTGCAATCGGCAGACTCGAAGCGCCCGAGGTCTATGGCATCGTACCCGTCGCATTCGTATTTCAAATGAATTTTTCCGATGAAGATATCATAAAAACCCATCCGATTGCCCCGGAGTGGGAAATCCCAGAAGGTCATCACGAGGCTAGCAATTTTACACCCTACATAGAAAAAGCTTGGAATAAAGAAACTCCTCAAACTTATAATCCGTATGCCCGGATCGCCTCACTGCCTTTTTCTCATGTACAGATATCCCCTGTTATTCCGCCCGACGTGACTTACAAGACCTCAGATGATGAAACCAACAAAGCCGCCTATGAAAAAATCAAAGCGCTTTTGGGCGCTCATTTACACGATTTTTCGCCTTTGATGGGGCAAACAAAGCTCGGCACCTTTTTAAGTCAGTCTATTTCTGCAAAAGCTTATAAAACGGATGGGTTGACGACATATATTTCAAACCTGCCCTTAGGCGATGAACTGAATGTACAAACCCCGCCCTCTTTCTCTTCAACATCAGTTGACCAAGCCAATCAACTCGCAGACATTCTCAGCTACGAAATCCATATCCAGCCTGATGCCACTATACGAAAGGCAACGGCCAAAGAACTTGCCTTAATATGGTTTTTTATAGGCTGGGATATTCAGGAACCTTTATTCATCGTCGAAGACAAAACGCATAAATACGCCTTTAATTTTACACCTGATGGCAAAAAACTTTTTTGGCTGGAAAAGATTGACGCTCCATGCATCCGCTTCGCCCAAAACGGAAACAACTTAACGCCTTGCATGTGTTTAGACGTAAATGATGCCTTCGACGTCGTATTCAAAAAACACGAAAGCAAGTGCTCTTAACACCGGTACCATAAGGACCTGATACAAAAACGCCCTAAATATGCACCGGCCACATATACAAGGCGAGCGCTAAGCAGTTATTTATCGAATACTCGCTTATACCAATGCTTACCAGGATCGCAAAACCACACCTCGTTTTGCTTGGTTCGGAATTGCGCAAGAGATTTCATAGGAAGATCGTACCGCATATGAAGGGCAAGAAACTCAAGCAAATCAGGTTTCGATAGCTTAGCAGAACGCAGAGACACGACAACCTCTCCAGCGCCCCGCCCCTGATAACTCCTCACGCATTTGATAGAACCAAGCCATTCAAAAAAATGTCTCTCGTCCGCTTGCGAGAAGAACCATCCTGTTTGAATGACAAGCTCTGTCATCTAAACAATTTGCCTAAATATGAATCGGCCGTTTATGCACCGCGAGCGCGGCCTCTTTGACCACCTCGCTCAGGGTCGGGTGCGAATGACAGGTCCGCGCGATATCCTCGGCGGTGCCCTGGAATTCCATGACGCTCACGACCTCGGCCATCAAATCGCCGACATTCGGGCCGATCATGTGCGCGCCCAGAATGCGGTCGGTCTTGGCGCAGGACAGAATTTTCACGAACCCGTCCAGCATGCCCATCGCCCGCGCGCGCCCGTTCGCCATGAAGGGGAACTTCCCGGCATTATAGGCGATGCCCGCCTCTTTAAGCTGCTCCTCGGTCTTGCCGACGTTCGCAATCTCCGGCCATGTGTAAACCACGCCCGGGATAAGGTTATAGTCGATATGCCCGCTCTGCCCGGCCAGAATTTCGGCGAGGATCACGCCCTCGTCCTCTGCCTTGTGGGCCAGCATCGGCCCAGCGATGACGTCGCCGATGGCAAAGATACCCTCGACATTCGTCTCGAAATGCTCATCCACGATAATCCGCCCGCGCTCGTCGCGCTTGACGCCCACCGCGTCCAGCCCCAGCCCGTCCGTATACGCCTTGCGCCCGATGGCCATCAGCACGACTTCTGCCGAAAGCGTCTCCGCCTTGCCGCCCGCTGCGGGTTCGACCGTCAGATCCACGCCCTTCTTGGACGTTTTCGCGCCCGTGACCTTGCTCGAAAGCTTGAACTCGACGCCCTGCTTCTTGAAGATCTTGAGCGCCTCCTTGCGGATCTCGCCATCCATCCCCGGCAGGATATTGTCGAGATATTCGACAACCGTGACCGAAGCGCCAAGGCGGCGCCAGACGGTGCCCAGCTCCAGCCCGATCACGCCGCCGCCGATGACGATCATCGACTTCGGAACCGAAGCCAGCTCCAGCGCGCCCGTGGAGGACAATATCTGCTTCTCGTCGATTTCAATCCCCGGCAGGCTGATAACGTCCGACCCCGTGGCGATGATGATATAATCCGCCTCGTAAACGTCCTTGCCCACGCGCACCTTACCGGCGGCGGCGATCTCCGCCGTACCCTCGATGCGGGTGATCTTGTTCTTCTTGAACAGGAAGTCGATGCCCTTGACGTTGGAATCGACCACGCCGTCCTTGAATTTCATCATGGTCTTAAGGTCCAACTCGACCTTGCCGGTCTTGATCCCGATATCGGAGAAATGCTTGGATGCGTCCTCGAACTTTTCGGAGGAATGAAGCATCGCCTTGGAGGGGATGCAACCCACGTTCAGGCACGTCCCGCCCAGCGTCTTGCGCTTTTCCACACACGCCACCTTCATGCCCAGCTGCGCCGCGCGGATCGCCGCAACATAACCGCCCGGCCCCGCGCCGATCACGATGACATCGAATGAATTGGACATGACGTTTCCTCCAGAAAATGCGTGTAAATCCGTGCCCGTGTTATAGAACAGGATGGCCTGAATGAAAAGCCCGCATCAGGGGAAAATGGAAAAAGTTATGTAAAGTATAGATCAGACTTCAGGATCGGGCGCAGCCGTGCGTTCCCGGCCCTCGTTGCCCCGGGTAATAATAATGAGCAAGCGCTGCTGGTCGCCCATGGCGTTGTCGATGCCCTTATAAATCTGGAAAAAGAAATCGTCCGGCCCGTCCGCGAGTCCGCGCAGTTTATCCCGGAAGAAATCGATGCTCCACCGCCGCTCGACGTCATCGAGAGCGCCCTCGTCAATCTCCAGCTTGGCGAGTTCTTCGGGCGGCAGCGTCTCCGCATAATCGAGATACCCGCAAACATAATCCGCCGCGCTGACGGAGACTTTTTGCTGGTTGACCGTAAAGTCGATCGCCGGATTCTCGCGCGGCCCGCTCAACGAAATATAAAGCATTTTCTGCGGTCCCGGATCGGCACCGGTGGCCACGCCCCTGAAAGTGGCGGGAAGGTTGATGACATGCGTGTCGGTGTTGGGAACGCCGGCATCGTCGTATAGAAAAACCGCCGACCCGCCGCCATTGCCGAAATCGACGCGGTCATGCGTGGTGAACGGCGAGTGCCGGAACGCCTTTTTATCAAAGATGATGGTGTTGATGTCCTGCGCCATAATCAGCCCACCACCGGATCCGGCCCGGTCTTTTCATGTTTGTTGGCCAAGGGCACGACCCCGCCCCGCCTGTAAGCGTCCGTGATCGTAACCTCCGGCGGTTCGTAATCGCGGTCATCGTGCATGAACCAGTTGTAATAGTCGTGCTTCTCCGCCACGAAGGGGAACTGCGTATCCTGCGGACGCGGAACGTCATAGAACAGCAAGGGCCGCCCCGTAATCCGCGAGCCGATCGCCATCATCTCCTCGATTGTCTCGCATTCGTAAATCTGGTCCGTATCGCCCCGCACGCGCAAAACGTCCATCAGCGCGGCATGCGGCGCGATCAGGCCGTCAAGGGTCGGACGCGGGCGGTTCTGGATGATCATATGCACATTCTCCATGCCCGGCACCCCGGCCTCGCGCAGTGCCAGCACCCCGGCGATCTCCTGCAAGCCGCCGATCCCGTTCGCCTGCGCGACCACAATCTTGATCTGGTCAGGATCGCGGGCCAGCTTGTCGAGTTCGAGCAACTGCTCGATCCGCACGAAAATATCGGGCGCGACCACCGCATGCCCGTCGCCCATATACGTCCGCATCTCCTTGATCGGCCAGCCCTCGGTCTTCATCGCGAACGGGTCCTGCACCCCCTGCACGGTCACGTCGAAACCTTCGCGGATCAGTTGCAGCCCGCCGAACACATGCCAGCCCATCGGGTTCTGCTCACCCATCCCGCTCATCAGCCCGTACCCGTTCAGCCCCCAGTTTACGGCGGCGGTATAAGCATCGTCGTTATCATAGGGGTTGGCCGAACTCGCGGACAAAAGGAACGTCACCATCGGATGACGGCTGGGCAGCAAAGGTTTATAGGGGTTGCTCTCGAACTCACTCTGCGCGAGATGTTGCACGGTCTGGCGCTTGATGAACCGCGCCGCACTGTCGATCTTGTGCGCCCGGTTGTAAAGATAATGAGGGTCCTGCGTGACCATCGCCGCGCGCTTGAGGTGATCGAAAATCTGCTCCACGTCCGGTCGATCTTCGGGGTTTTTACCGAAAAGAACCATCGGGTTGCCGTTGACGTGCGGATCGCGCAACTGCTTGGCGACATAGATGCTGGAAGGCAGGAACACGCGCGACATCCAGAAATTCTCGCCCTTGCCCAGCGGCCCGTCGGCGAACAAAAACGCTTTGCCGTTGCGCATCACTCGGCGCACTTCATCGAAACTGGAAACAGGTTTCCTGAGCGGCTTGACCTTCAGGTCCTCCCCGGCAAATTGCTCGGGCAGCGGGCTATCCTCAGGCAAGGGCCAGGCCGATACGACCTCCATATTGCGGATCGCGTCGAACGATTTTTTAAGATCGAACGGCAGGGTCGGCACATGCCCCGCCCGCGCCATCAGGTTGAGCGCTCCGGCGATCGCCAGCCCCTCGGTCATCCACTTGTCGTCGTCCTCGGCCAGCTCGGCGACTGTCTTGGAGAAGCCCTCGGGCTTCTGGAAATGGCGTTGGGTCTTATGCGGGTGGTAATGCGGGCGCGGATCGAAAACCAGTTCCATCTTCGCCTTGTTCTTGAACGCGTAATAGACGGGGTTATTCAGATCGTCCTGCGCCAACGGCGCGACAAGAATAAGGCAGTTCTCGGTCAGCCGCAGGTCGGGAAAGCCGCCCAGTTCGGAATAGGCCCGGCGCAGCTTGCCGTAGCCGTCCTCCTTCGATCCCTGCCGCTGCGCGACAGGTTTGGTCTCCGACCCGGGAAACTCGGCGAAGGGATGCGTCAGATGCTGAACCGGCAACATGGTTTTTGTATTGCGGATACGTTCGTCTGCAAGACTTTCCCCGCCGTCCGCCACCATGATGAACGCGGTCTGCCGCGTCAAACCCATCTTCGCCAGATTTTCATCCAGCGACGGATCGGCCAGCTTGTCGCGCAGCGTGGTCTTGAGCTTGTCCAGCGCATTGCCCCCGAAGCTCCACTTCCACTCCGGCGCGTGCTCGCTATGCCCTAAAAGTTCGTTGGCATGACGCACCTCAAGATCGAAACGCTGGCGGTTAAGCGTATTGCGGATATCATCCTCTTTTTCCTCGCTGCTCGTCTCGAAGAACATATGCCCGTAAAGCGGGCGCAGCGCGGGCAGACGCCGCTCCACGTCGTAGCCCAGCGCCTTGACCCGCGCGATGCCCGACTTGGGCACCTCGTTGACGTTCAGCCGTGCATCCATGCCGCGCTTGGAAAGTTCATGGTTAAGCCAGTTCACGCCCTCGGCGTAATGCAGCCCGATCATCTCCAGAAACGGCTCGAAACGCTCGGTGGAATTGTCGATGAAGATAGCCCGTTGCCCCGTCTCGCGCCCCTCAAGAACGCGGCGCAGCGCCATAACCGTCTGCGCCAGAGAAACCACGTCCCCCCGTTCGTGCAGGTAAAGATTCTCGGAACGCTCCATCAGCCCCATGAAATGCCGCGTACTGCGGAAATGCGGGTCCGCCCCGGCCACGGCGACGTTGTGTATGGAGGAATACGAACAGCCCCGGACGAACGCCTCGCCCGCGCGGAACAGGTTGGTGTGAAGCGGGTGCACCGACGTATCCGCCTCCCGCAGCACCGGCCCCATCCCGCGCTCTGTATCCTGCGGGGTGATGTAATACATATGGGGTTTGGAATCGAGGTTGCGCTCGTAGGCCCTGTCGTACTCGTCGGGATAGAACGCATGGATCTGTTTGATCCAGAGCGCGTCGAGGGGGTTATCGGGGTCGAGATAGAGCTTCTTGCCGGTCAGGATCGAATCGAGCCGGAATTCGACATCATGCAGGGCATCCAGAACCCTTCCGAAATTATCCGCAGATTCACCCATCTAAACCGCACATACTCTTGTATTTTTTCGTTGCGCCTATGCATAACATATTTGGGCAAATCGGGCAAACTTTTCGCCCGCCGCGCGCACGCCCCGCACGGCCCAAGAATACACAAAACCTGTAAAATAACGGTTTATTTTCAAAGCGCTAGACTGTATCGTGAAGCGTCAAAACCCCAAAAACCGGCGCGATCCGGCCCGGAAATCATACAAACGCCATGCCCGCCAACCCCCTTGAATTGATGGAAAAAGCCCTCGCCGTGGAGGCCACGAGCCTGCACCCGGTGCATAAGGTGGGCGCCCTTCTGCGCGGACAGGACACGGCGAAATCCAACTTCGAGATCGGCCACCCGAATTTCTGGCCGCCCGCTTTGGCTGGAAAATTCCCGGCCTCTGAAAAGCTGGGCAACGCCAGCACGACCGTCCACGCGGAAATCGCCGTTCTCCTCAACGCGCCGGGCACGGAGGGCGCGGAGCTGTACATCACCGACCTGCCCTGCCCCAACTGCGCGAAATCCATCGCCGAGGCGCGGATCGGCAAGGTTTATATCGACTCCCACGCCCACAACACCCCGCTAGGGCAAAAGATGGAGCCGTATTACAGTAAAATCTCCCGCCCGTTGCTGGAATTCGCGGGAGTAAACATTTATGAAATCGACCGCGCGGCCCGCACCGTAACGCCGCTCGCCGAAATCTCGCAGGGCGCGGTCATCCCCGTCGAAAAGCCGGTAGAGATGAGCCTTCTGGATAAATCGGAAATGAACCCCGCCGCGTTCGCCCGCATGGCCGAACGCGCCCGCTCGCGCTTGGGGCCGAAAGAACCGTTCGTGGCCTGCTACGCTCGCACGCGCCTCGGCTCGCTCACGGCGCTTCTGGTGCGCCCGCATCTCGCCATCGGCCTCGACGAGGACCGCATCGCGCAACTCGCACCCTTGCTGGAAAAATACAGCCTGACGCTCCAGCCCATTGACCGCGCCCTCATCACCGCCGCGCGTTACGGCCTAAAGATCGACCCCGCTTACCTCTACAGCGCCCACGTGCCCACCGCCCGCGAATTCGTGAATCTCGTCGGCGCGGGCTACACGCAGATCATCATCGGCGACAGCGCCTCCTCCCGCGACGAATGGGGCCTCCAGGCCCTCGGCCAGCTCGAAAACCGGGGCATCCTGACGGTGGCGCCGCTGAGACCATGACGACCCGGGCAAAAATAGCGACGATCGCCGTCACCGCCCTGATCCTGTCGGTCGCAACACTGAGTTTAAAGCTTACACCTAAACAACCAAAACGAAGCAAATACATAGATCGTTTGGAAACGATGGCTGAAGAGAATAACCCTAAGGCCACACACTTACTCGCGCTGGAATACGAAAAAGGGAAATTATTACCGCAAGATTTTCAAAAGGCCCGCGAGTGGCTTGAAAAAGGTGCCGCGCTGGGTTTTGGAAACGCACAGATCGAACTCGCCCGCTACTATTATCACGGACTAGGCGGAGAAAAAAATGTAGACGCAGCGAAACAATTCTACGCCAAGGCAGAAAATCTGACGGATATTACAACCCTCCACAACTTAGGTCTGGTCTATTTTAACGGGGAACATATCGAACAGGACTACGCAAAAGCCAGAGAGCTTTTTGTTAGAGTCACACAATCGCCGGATATTTCAGACGAACGATACAAGACCGAAACGCGGCAAGCGACAAGACTGCTTGGTTACATACACCTCAGAGGCCTCGGGACCGATCAGGATATGAATGAAGCCAAAAAATGGCTGAAAATCGCCGCCGATAAAGGCGACGAAAGCGCCATAAAGGCGCTTTCGGAATTAGACAGCATTCAATAATAAAGCCGGATCAAACATCCAGCAGCAAGCGCTGGGGATCTTCGATCGCCTGCTTGATACGCACGAGCGAGCTGACCGCCTCGCGGCCGTCCACGATGCGATGATCGTAGGATTGCGCGAGATACATCATCGGCTTCGCCACGATCGCGCCCGTTTTGGGGTCAACCACAGGGCGCTTCTGAATCGCGTGCATGCCCAAGATGCCGGACTGCGGCGTATTCAGGATCGGGGTTGAGAGCAGGGAGCCGAACACGCCGCCATTGGTGATGGTATAGGTTCCGCCGGTCATCTCGTCCATGCTCAGCTTACCGTCGCGGGCGCGCACGCCGAGATCGACGATCTTCGCCTCGATCTGCGCCATGCTCAGCTGGTCCGCATCCCGCAGGACCGGAACGACCAGCCCCTGCGGCGTCGAAACCGCCACGCCGATGTCATAGTAATTTTTGTAGATGATATCGTCGCCCGAAATCTCGGCGTTCAGCGCCGGGAAATCCTTAAGCGCCTGTATGGCCGCACGGACGAAGAACGACATGAAGCCCAGCTTAACCCCGTGTTTCTTCTCGAAGATGTCCTTGTATTCGTTGCGCAGATCCATGACGGGGCCCATATCGACCTCGTTGAACGTGGTCAGCATGGCCGCCGTGTTCTGCGCTTCCTTGAGGCGGCGGGCGATCACCTGCCGCAGCTTGGTCATCTTGACGCGCTCCTCGCGGGGGCCGATCTCGCGGGGCTTCGCCGGAGCCGCAGGCGCGGAAGCCGGAGCCTTCGATGCAGGAGGCGCGTAAGCGGAAGACTTCGCCCCGCCCTTGAGGTAATTTTCAACGTCTTCCTTGCTCAAACGGCCATCCTTGCCGGAGGCGGGAACCTGCGAAGCGTCGAGATTGTTGTCCGCCAGAAGCTTGCGCACGGCGGGGGACGTCTTGCCGCCCTCATCCGAAGCGGATTCGGTCTTGGCCGGCGCGGGCGCTGCTGCTGCCGCCTTCGGCGCGCTCTTTGCGCCCTTGTCGTTGGCCACGGCCCCGGCTTCGAGTTCGCCCAAAATGGCGCCGACGCCGACGCTTTGCCCCTCGCCCACGATGATCTTGACGATAACGCCGTCCGAAGGCGCCGGAACTTCCAGCGTCACCTTGTCGGTCTCCAACTCCACGATCGGCTCGTCGGCCTTGACGGCCTCGCCCTCTTTTTTCAGCCACTGCGCGACAGTGGCTTCGGATACGGATTCACCCAGCGTGGGAACAACGATTTTTGTCATTTTGGCTTCTCGGTTGTGACTTCAAAAAACGCAGCGGTCCGGCAACTCTCCCGGCCCCGCAATCTCTGCCCCTCTTCTTACCCCCGCAGCGCCCCGAACGCAAGGGCTTGCGTTATGAAATCCGCCTTAAACAACAGTCGCTTTAGAAATGCTGCCAGCCGTGGGCCTTGAGGGACAGCGCGGCGCCCGCAGCGTCCAGCACCCTCACCCCCGGCGCTCCGGCCATGAACCGCCCGATCACCTGCGCGGGAATGGACAGTTTTTCAAGCCCGGCCAGCAGCGGCGCGACCTGATCCGGCGCGACGGCCAGCACAAGCTCGTAATCGTCACCGCCGGAAAGCACATCCTCCATCTTCATCTCGGCGCTCAGCAGCGCCATCTGAACCTCCTCCGAAAGCGCCAGCCCGCCCTCGGAACCGCCACCCGCCAGCCGGATCTCGGCAGCCAGATGAGAGGCCTCACAAATATGGCCAAGATCGGCCAAAAGCCCGTCGGAAATATCGACCGCGGCATGGGCGTGGTTACGAACCGTTTCGACCGCCGCCACGCGCGGCAAGGGCAGCCTATGACGCGCCACAGCCTTGGGATACGCGGCCTCCCGCCCGTTCCAGACCGCATGCAGCCCCAGCGCGGCGTCGCCGACGCTCCCGGTCAGAACGATCATGTCGCCCGCCCGCGCCCCGCCGCGCCGCACCGCCTTGCCCGCCGGCAAGGTGCCCAGAACCGTCATGGAAATCGAGAGCACCCCGCCATGGATCGAGGTCGTATCCCCGCCGGAGCAAAAAATCCCGAAAATGGTCTGGTCCTCCAAAAGCGCCCCGGTGAACGCCTTCAACCACTCGGCCTGCGGCTTCTGCGGATAGGCCATGCTGAGCTGGTAGCACAGCGGGTCCGCCCCGCTCGCCGCAAGGTCGGACAAATTCACCCGCAGCGCCTTGCGCGCGATATTCTCCGGCGTCTCGTTCTTAAGAAAATGCGTCCCGGCGTTGAGCGTGTCGGTGCTGACCACCAGCTCGCGCCCCGGCGGGATCGTCAGAACGGCGGCGTCGTCCTGCAACCCCGCACATTCGGCCCGCCCCATCGTGAGCATGCGAAAATAATCGGCGATGATGTCGAACTCGTTCAAGACGACTCCCGCGCGGATTCGAACAAATGGAAATGATTGACCGGCCCGTGACCGCGACCGACCGTCAACGCTTCCGAGCGCACCAGAGCCTGCGTCAGATAGTCCTTCGCTTGCTTGGCCGCCTCCGGCAACGTCTGCCCGCGCGCAAGATAACAGGTCAGCGCCGCCGACAGCGTGCAACCCGTGCCATGCGTGTTGTTGGTGTTGATACGCGGCGCGGAGAAACTGTGCGCCTCCCCCTCATGCCATAGCAAGTCCGTGGCCATGTAATCCCCGAATGCATGACCGCCCTTGAGCAGCACCGATTTCGCACCCAAAGCCCCGGCAGCATGCGCCAGCGCCTCCATACCCCCCGCCCCGGAGAGCTTAACCCCGGTCAGCGCCTCCGCCTCCGGAATATTGGGGATCAGCACATCGCACAATGGAATGAGCGTATCTTTCATCACCTCCACCGCATGCGTAGAAATCAGGCGGTCCCCGCTGGTCGCCACCATGACGGGATCAAGAATGATAAAGGGCGGACGAAATTCTTTCAGCAACCCGACCAGAGCGGTAATCGTCCGCGCATTCCCCACCATGCCGATCTTGAGCGCATCCACCCGCACATCGTCGAAAATCGCGCGGACCTGAGCCTCCACGAATTCGGATTCCAGATGGTAAACATCGCGCACGCCTTGCGTATTCTGCACCGTCAGCGCCGTCAGCGCCGCCATGCCGTAACATTCGAGCGCCGTAAAGGTTTTAAGGTCGGCCTGAATCCCCGCCCCACCGGAAGGATCGGACCCCGCGATAGTCAGAACATTCGGAATCATGACGCTCTCCTGTTCAAAATCTCATGCGCGACCTTCACGGCGCGAACTTCGGCGGCCAGAGCCCTCGCGGCCTCCTCCGGGTCCGGCGCCTCGGAGATCGCGCGCATCACCGCCACGCCCTTCGCCCCCGCGCGGATCACCGCCCCGGCATTATCGACGGTAATCCCGCCGATCCCAACGACCGGAACGGGCGCGTTCGCGATCATCAAGGAAAACCCCTCAGGCCCCAGAACAGGTTTGCCCTTGTCGGTCTGCGTGGGATAAATCGGTCCGGTTCCCGTATAATCGACGACACCGCGTGCTAAGGCCGAAAAATGCTCGGGCCGGAACGCCGTCAGTCCGATCACCGCGCCAGCCCCCAGCAGCGCACGAGCCTGCGCCGGGTTGTTATCGCCTTGCCCCAGATGGACACCCGCAACCTTGGTCTCGAAAGCGATATCCGGATAGTCATTGATGAGAAGCGGCACGCCGAAATCGTCCGCCAGAGCGCCAAGCCGAAGGGCCTGCTCGAACACTTCATCGCGGGGGGAATGTTTATTGCGAAGTTGCAAAAGCGTCACGCCGCCCTTGAGCGCGGCCAGCACGACCGCTTCCACAGGTCGCCCGGCGCAGCAGGACGGATCGGCAACAAAGTAGACAGAAAGGTCGAACGGCATGATCATGAGCCTTTCCAAAATACGCAGAGAACACGGACTCTCCCGCCCGGTATCTTACCGTCTCAACAAGGAGAACCTGCGTGTCAGTTCGTTATCGCGGCTGAAATATTTATAGGCGGCGAAAACACCCAAAAGCAGGATAAACAAACCTAGAAAAAATTTATGCCAGTAATAGCGATAATAATCCAAGATCTCCTGATCCGTATAGTATTTCGGACAGGACATGCCCTCAGGATAAAGGTTATTGTCTTTGGCCCGCCATGCACGCACGAAATAGGTCGCATCGAGTTCGGTGAACATATCCTTCGTGTGAACGATATCAACCGTACCCTTATCCGAATTTTCGCCCTTGATAATTTTTTTCACATCAAAGCGGGTGACCAGCAAGCCCACAACGAAAGGATCGCGCGAGACGGGCTTGCCCTCGAAGATAATGTCCATCTGCTCAATATAATCGGTTAATTCCTCAACCGTAGGCTTGTAGCGGGGATTACGCCTCGGGCAGCCATAATCGTAATCCCGGGCATAGAGCAAAGCCGGCAATACCGAAAGACACGCCAAAAACAGGGCAAAGAACAAAACCCTGCAGACGCGCCCTCGCCCCGACCTGTAAAAACCAGACATATGCTCAAAAATCTCTTAATAAACGCCGATATAAGCTTAAAACAACGTATAAAACTATACATGTCCTTAGCAAAAAAAACAGCCCAAAGAAAGCTTTACTGGCCAAAAGACCACAAACAGGCGCACAAGAGGGCTTGCAGCGCCTGAAAAGCACGCAAAACGAAAGGATTGATTAGCGGGCTTTCGATTAAACCGTAAGCGCCTCGTTGACCAGCTTATTCTGCTCGGCCACATGGCGGCTGTTAAGCCCGGTTGCCGGAGCAGCCGATGCCTCACGTCCGATATAGCGGGCCCGCGCAGATTTGTGTTTGATCCGCGAGAGCGTTTCCTCGATATACGGCTCGGCAAAGCTCCAGGCGCCTTGGTTTTTCGGCTCTTCCTGACACCACACCACTTCGGCGTTTTTGAAGGGTGAGATCTCTACGCCCAGAGAGTTGATCGGGAACGGATACATCTGCTCGACCCTCAGGATTACAATATCGTCGATTTTCTTATCCCGGCGCGCCTGAAGAAGGTCGAAGTAAACCTTGCCCGAGCACAGGACGACGCGCTTGATCTTGTCCGGCTTGGCCAGAGTCTCCCGGTCGTCGTCCCAAAGGACGCGGTGGAACGAACTGCCCGTCGTGAACTCGGAAACCTTCGAGACGGCCAGCTTGTGCCGCAGCAGAGACTTCGGCGTCATCATCACGAGAGGCTTGCGGAAATCGCGGTGCATCTGCCGACGCAGAACGTGGAAATAGTTGGCCGGAGTCGTGCAGTTCACGATCTGCCAGTTATCCTCGGCGCAGTTTTGCAGGAACCGCTCGGGACGGGCGGAGGAATGTTCCGGCCCCTGCCCCTCGTAACCGTGCGGAAGCAGCATAACGAGACCTGACATGCGCAGCCACTTGCTCTCGCCCGAACAGATGAACTGGTCGATGATGACCTGCGCCCCGTTCACGAAATCGCCGAACTGCGCTTCCCAGAGCACCAGCGTCTTCGGATCGGCCAACGAATAGCCGTACTCGAACCCCAGGACGGCCATCTCCGAGAGCGGGCTGTCGTAGATCTCGCACTTCGACTGCTTGGGCCGGATATGCTTGAGCGGGATATGCTTGCTCTCGTTGCTCTGATCGTACCAGATCGCATGACGCTGCGAAAACGTGCCGCGCCCGACATCCTGCCCGGTCAAACGTACATCGAACCCTTCACTCAGAAGTGTTCCGAATGCGAGACCTTCCGCCGTGGCCCAATCCACGCCCTCTCCGGTTTTCAAAGCCTGACGCTTGGCTTCAAGCACACGCGCAAGCTTGCTGTTGATCTCAAAGCCCGGCGGAATGTCGGTCAAGATCTTGCCGACTTCTTGAAGACTTTTCTCAGGAACGTCGGTCGTGCCACGACGATCATCGCCATGCGCGACCGTAAGGCCTGTCCAAGCGCCGGCCAGAAAATCTGCCGCGTTGGGCTTGTAGTTGTTAGCCGCTTTGAAATCATCTTCCAGTTGCGCCGTGAAATCATCCACGAACGCTTGGGTCTCTGCGGCGGTCATGACCTTTTCTTCAACCAGTTGGCGCGCATAGATCGCGCGAGTGGTTTCCTGCTTGGCGATCTTCTTGTACATGAGCGGCTGCGTGAAGGCCGGCTCGTCGCCCTCGTTGTGGCCATAGCGGCGGTAACAGACGATATCGATCACAACATCTTTCTTGAACTCGTGCCGGAACTCGGTTGCCAGACGCGCAACATGCACGACAGCTTCAGGATCGTCTCCGTTAACATGGAAGATCGGCGCCTCCAGCATCTTGGCGACATCCGTCGGATACGGGCCGGAACGGCCGTAATTCGGCGTGGTCGTAAACCCGATCTGGTTGTTGATGACGATATGGATCGTACCACCCACGCGGTACCCCGGAAGCTCGGAGATCATCAGCGTTTCGGCGGTCACGCCCTGCCCCGCGAACGCGGCATCCCCATGCAGCAGAAGCGGCAGAACCTGAGAGCGCTCCTTATCGCCGCGCTGGCGCTGCTTTGCGCGGACTTTCCCGATAACGACCGGGTTGACGAACTCAAGGTGCGACGGATTGGCCGTCAGCGAAAGATGGATGACGTTGCCGTCAAAATCACGGTCACTGGAGGTGCCGAGGTGGTATTTTACGTCTCCGGACCCCAGAACATCGTCCGGAACCGAAGGATTGCCCTGAAACTCCGAAAAGATCGCGGTAAAGGGCTTGCCCATAACGTTTGCAAGAACGTTAAGGCGCCCGCGGTGCGCCATGCCGATATTAATTTCTTTGAGGCCCAGCTGCCCGCCGCGCTTCATGATCTGCTCGATCGCGGGGATCAACGCCTCGCCGCCATCAAGACCGAAACGCTTGGTGCCGGTGTGTTTCTTGTGCAGGAACTGCTCGAAGACTTCGGCAGCAGTGAGCCGCGCAAGGATCGCGCGTTTGCCGTTCACGGTGAAATCGGTCTTGTTGTAATGCTCGCGGTTCTCGATGCGCTCTTGAATCCACTCGCGCTCCTGAAGATTACCCAGATGCAGGTACTCCACCCCGATCGTGCCGCAATAAATCTGCTTCAGCGCGTCCAAAATCTCGCGCAGCGTGGCGTTTTCTAGCCCCAGCATCCCATTCAGGAAAATGGGGCGGTTGTAATCCTCCGAGCGGAACCCGTAATAGGACGGGTCGAACTCCGGGCTGACGGTCTTTTCCTTGAGGCCCAGCGGATCGAGATCGGCGAGCATATGCCCCCGGAAACGGTAGGTACGGATCAGCATCAGCGCCCGAATGGAGTCCAGCGCCGCCTCACGCGACGCTTGCGGAGTGCTGGCCACAGCGCCCGCCTTTTTCTCAGGCCGTGAAGCGATGTTCAGGTAATCGTTCGCCGGTTGGTCGGGCACACTGCCGAACCCGCGCAGCTGTTTGACGTTTTCCTTGGGCGTCCAGCTTGCGCCGGAGAGCTCGCGCAAAAGCTCGGCCTCGTTGTCGTCCAGCCCCTTGAAGAAACTGCGCCAGCTCTCGTCCACCCGCGACGGGTTGTTCAGAAATTCGCCGTAAAGATGCGCGATATACTCCGCGTTCATCCCGGTCAGAAACGTCATATCCTGCTTGGGCTGTGTCATGTAAACTCCCGCCGTGCGTGTTAAATGAACTGTATAGGACATAGCGCACCCGGCCCCGGAGGGCAAGCCGCTTTAATAAGGAAACTCCTTGGAAACGGGCTGTTATTCGACCCGCGCCAAAGCCGCGCGAATGGCGGTAATGACGCTGTCTTCAGCCGCACTGACATTCATCGGATGGTTCTTGTCGTCATTCGCGAACGACCCGACGACCTTTTCCATCACGCGCCCGAAAAAGCCTTTCTTTTCGGGCGTTTCGCCAAACTCCCCATAGGCTTGCGCCACGGCACTGGCGATCTCCAGCAACATCTTCTTGTAAGCCTTTAGCTCCGTAGACGTAACAACCGGCTTGAGGATGCGGGCCGCCCGCTCGCACTCCGGCGCGATATTGAACGTCGCCTGCGACCATTTGCCCCACTTATCCTTGCTGCGTAAAATTTGCGCGGCGATCTCACTTATGAATTGGGATTCTTCGTGAAGCTTCGCGATTTGCCTGATGCAGGCCTCAAGCGCCTCCATCTCCTGCTCGTCGTCAGCTTCTCCCTCCTCGTCCTCGGCATGGCTCAGACTGACACCAACGCGGTACGGCAGACTCACGATCAACTCGACATCTTCAGGGGAAAAGGCAGATAATTGCGTCATGGAAAAAGGCTCCCGCATGTTATGGTTTAAAAAATGGCGGCGACGAGCGGACACGGCCCGCATCCCGGCCCCTAAAAAAATCAAATATAGGTCATATTCAGCGCGCCGGCGATCGACCGCAGGGCCTGACGCTCATGCTGGCTGATGTTCAGAAACTGGTCCCAGCTCTTCACGGGGATTTTCTTCTGCGCCGCCAGTTTCAGGTCTTTCTTGTAATCCAGATAGAGCTTCCAGCGGGCGATAAGACCCAGATTTTCCTGCTCCCGGAACGCCATCGCCACGGATTCCCCGATCTCAAGCAGATGCTGCTTGAACGCGCTGACCTCTTTGAAATCGACGATCTCGGACAAAAGGTCGATGGCCTGATGGCAATCCTGCTCGACCGTATCCAGCTTTCCGGACCATTCCGGCCACTTTGTGCGGTTGGAGATGGTCTCGCTGATGATGTATTGAACGGTCTCCGAACCGAAAACTTCCTGCGCATACCCGCTCAGAAGACTGGCCAGCGCCCGCATTTCCTGTTCGTCGGAATCCGATCCGCCCGTATCGTCGCTTTGGCTTACACGCAAACCCACCCGGTAAGGCAGGCTTACGATCATTTCCCGGTTATCGGGCGCCAGTTGATCAAGAAAATTCATGACGCTAAGACATCCTTGGGTTATCCATTCGATCGCAAACAGAATACACTGAATTTCCCGCATATACAAAACAGTTTTTGCAGGGGCGTACGTGCTGGAGAACCTAGAAATCCGCAGCTTTTGGACCTTTTCAGCCACCCCGCCCGGCCCGCACCCGCCAAGCGAAGGGTTGTGAGGCCCCGCCCGATACCGTAAAATCTTCAAAACCCATGATGCTCGCAAAGGCCCGACGATGAAAAAAACCGTCCTGTACCTGACCTTTTTTGTGTTCGCCTTGGCCCCGCTCAATGTCGCTTTGGCGTGTTTAAATGAATATTACGAAAAGGGAGATATTTCGATCCCTTACGGGTATTTAGAGCCTAAAACTTATTTAAAAGCTTTTAAGGAATCCATGGAGAAAACACCCGCTCATCTGTTCGAGCAAAGATTCAAGAATGTTGAAAGTCACGCGCACGATCACGAGGGCCACGATCACGACAAGAAAGATGAATTAACCCAAGCGCATCGGGAAGCCATAAAGGAGCTTCTGACTGGCGATAAGGCCAAAGCTGTTGACCTGCTTCTGGAAATCGAGAGAGAACACCCCGGCCAATACCCGACCGCAAGCAATCTTGGAACGGCCTACGAGCTAAACGGCAAGAATGAGGAAGCCTTGGAATGGATTAAGGAGGGCATTAAGAGAAACAAGGAATCTCATCATGGAACGGAATGGCTGCACGCCCTGATCCTTGAAGCCAAAATCAATCTCGAGAAAAATCCAGCCTATTACGATAACAAGCGCGTTCTGGAACTGCCGGAAAAAATTCCTGAGAACAATGAAGAAACATTCTTCACTTACAACGGCCAGACATTGAGTGAAATAGAGGTCGAGGCCGCTTTAGCCTACCAGTTGCAAGAGAGAGCGGTCTTTATAAAACCCACTGACATTATTGTTGCTGACTTACTCTTCAACTTATCCCGCATAGCCGCACATAATAAACACTTCGAACCCGCAATAGAGATTTTGAACCTATCGAAAGAGTACGGATTTAAAGATCAAGCGCTTTGGATAGCGACTTTGTTAGATTATCAAACGCTTTGGTTAAAGGCCCTGTCAGACTACCAGGAAGAGCAAAAAGCCGAAGCGTATAGCCAGTTTGCACAAAAAATTATATCTAACATCGAAAAGAAAAGATTCATAAAAGAAACCCTCACACCCTTGGCACAAATAGGGTTTGGCGCATTTCTTGTCGCCCTCTGGATCAGGAGAGACCGCAAAAAGCCAAAAAAGACGGCGGCCTAAATTAAGCCGCCATCGCCTTCACGACCGCATCGCCCAGCCCGGCGGGGCTGTTCGAGACCACGAACCCGGCGGCGCGCATCGCGTCCATCTTCGCAACGGCGGTGTCGTCCGCACCCGAGATAATTGCCCCGGCATGGCCCATGCGTTTGCCCGGAGGGGCGGTCGCCCCGGCGATAAATCCGGCAATCGGCTTTTTGGTCTTGAGCGACTTGTAAAATTCGCACGCCTCAAGCTCCGCCGTCCCGCCGATCTCGCCGATCATCAGGATCGCTTCGGTTTCCGGGTCCTTCATGAACATCTCGATGCAATCAATGAAGTTCGTGCCGTTCACCGGGTCGCCCCCGATGCCGATGCAGGTGCTCTGACCCAAGCCCACGGCCCCCGTCTGCGCGACGGCTTCGTAGGTGAGCGTGCCGGAGCGCGAAACGATGCCCACCTTGCCGCGCTTGTGGATGTGGCCGGGCATGATGCCGATCTTGCACTCGCCGGGCGTAATGACGCCGGGGCAGTTCGGCCCGATCAGGCGCGTCTTGGACCCCGTGAGGGCGCGCTTGACCTTCACCATGTCGAGAACCGGAATCCCCTCGGTGATGCAGATCGCCAGCTCGATCTCGGCGTCGATGGCCTCAAGGATCGCGTCGGCCGCGAACGGCGGCGGAACGTAGATGACCGAGGCGTTACAGCCCGTCTTCTCTTTCGCTTCGCCGACCGTGTTATAGACCGGCAGCCCCAGATGCGTGGTTCCGCCCTTGCCCGGCGTCACGCCGCCGACCATCTTGGTACCGTAGGCGATCGCCTGCTCGGAATGGAACGTCCCCTGCGCGCCGGTAAAGCCCTGACAGATGACCTTTGTGTCTTTATTGACGAGTACTGACATAATAATTCTCCAGATGTTCTAAACCGTGTTACGCCGCAGCCTGCTGCGCCTTCTTCGTCGCTTCGACAACCTTCTTGGCTGCGTCGTCCAGATTATCCGCCGAGATGATCGGCAGGCCGGATTTCGCCATCAATTCCTTGCCCTTATCGACGTTCGTACCCTCAAGCCGCACGACGAGGGGAACCTTCAGGTCCACCTCTTTCGCCGCCGCGATCACGCCCTGCGCGATCACGTCGCACTTCATGATGCCGCCGAAGATATTGACCAGAATGCCTTTGACGTTCGGGTCGGAAAGAATGATCTTGAACGCCGTGGTCACGCGCTGCTCGGTCGCGCCGCCGCCGACATCGAGGAAGTTCGCAGGCTCGCCGCCATGCAGCTTGATGATGTCCATCGTGGACATCGCAAGCCCCGCGCCGTTGACCATACAGCCGATATTCCCGTCCAGACGCACGTAAGACAGCTCGTTATCCGCCGCGATCTTTTCGTTCGCGTCTTCCTCGCTCTCGTCGCGCATCGCATAGACCTCTTTCTGGCGGTACAGCGCGTTCGCGTCGAAATTCATCTTCGCGTCCAGCGCCATCACCTCGTCCCCGACCAGAATCATCGGGTTGATCTCGACGATCGAGGCGTCCAGCTCGATGAAGGCCTTGTAAAGATTGCTGAAGAACTTCGTCGCCGATTTGACTTGGGCGTCCTTGAGCCCCAGCCCGAACGCCAGCTTGCGGGCGTGATAACCCGAAAACCCGGAAACCGGGTCGATCGCGACCTTGAAGATTTTCTCGGGCGTGTTGTGCGCCACCTCTTCGATGTCCATGCCGCCCTCAGTCGAAACCATGAAGGTCACGCGGCTGGTCGCCCGGTCCAGAACGACCGAGCAGTAATATTCCTTTTCGATATCCACGCCGTCCGTAATGTAAAGGCGCTGGACCTCTTTGCCCTCGGGCCCGGTCTGCTTGGTGACCAGAACCTGCCCCAGCATAGCCTCAGCCGCCGCCTTGACGTCCTCGACCGTCTTGCAGAGGCGAACGCCGCCCTTGCCGGTCGGATTGTTCTTGAACTTCCCGGCCCCGCGCCCACCCGCATGGATCTGGGCCTTCACGACAAAAAGCGGTCCCGGCAGGGATTGAGCGGCCTTGACGGCCTCCTCGACGGTCATCGCCGGAATGCCGTGCGGCACCGCGACCCCGTATTTCTTGAGCAGCTCCTTGGCCTGGTATTCATGGATATTCATGGATTGTGTCTCCGGTTGGGTATTCCTGCGGCGCGTCTCATCGGGGCGCAGCCGCCTTGCCTATATAAACGAATCAGGTTGTAACACCGCCCATCCGGTTTGAAAACCGTCAAAATGCGGGTTTTTCCAAATTTTTCCCCGATCCGGCCTTAAAAAAGCCCCACCCCCAAGTTAATTTTTGACAAACAATTAGCGCTTACCCTAAAATGTCCTCTAAGTGTGTAAAGTCTGCCCAAGCCATGCCTTTTTTGGCCATGCGCCGCGCAGACAGGGAAAACTAAGGGTAAAAGCCGTAAAAAAATAACGGCGGGATATATAAGGATAGAGGATTTTTAAGATGGCAGGCCCCACCAAACCTCCGAAAGAAGGCAGTCGCGAGCAACTCGAAAGAGACAATCAAACCTATGTATATGCCGACAAGCCTGTCTCTGAGCAGGGCGGAACCGTAGGCGAGGCCGATGCCGACATCCCGGGCCTTGATGATGCCATCGAAGCCGCCATGCGTGATGCCGACCCCGAAGCTTACAAGCAAGGTCTGCGCGAGGATGCCACGATCAGCAGTTCGCGTGTATTCGCCGCCGGCTCCCTCATCGCCGCTTTAGGCCGCGACAACGCAACGCCCCAAACACACAGCGAACCCACGAATCAGGCCAGCGATTACTCCCCCTACGGCCATGACGAGGACCTTCAGACCCGCATCGGCAACGAACACATGGCGGGCAGCGCCGAAGGCAAAATCGCCGGAACGATCGGCGCCGAAAGGTCGCACGAATATTACCTCGAGGAAAAACGCCGCGAGGAAGACCGCATGGCGGCATATGTGGCCGCGCAAGCCAATCAGGAAGCTGCGGACGCATGGAAATATGCGACCATGTCGTTCGAGGAATTGGAGCGGCAGAGCAACCGGGTCGCCGAGAGAGCCGATAATTTTGTCCAAAGCGCGACTGCGGTTAACACAAGAATATCCACATTTATCGATCAGGACAGGCAACTCGCAGAAAGAGAGCAGCAGGTCGTGATTGAAGCACAGCGCCAGCGCCAGCTTCTCAACCGCCAACTCGAAAACGAGACCGACCCGAGAACAAGGGAAATCCTTGAGGCTCGCATGGGCGCCCTTGATGCGGCGATTGCCGGCGTGAACCAAAACATAAGAATTATAAACGGCTATACGGATGAACAAGGCGTCTACCGTGAGGGCCGCAAAGAGACTTTCATGCGGTATCTGGAGGCCAACGAGACGGCTATTCAGTATGCGACACTCGGCAAGCAGGAAACGCAGCAGGAACTTGAAGCTTTACGAAACATGACGGGCGACCAGGCCAAAGCCCGGTACATAAGTCACCTCGAGGATCGCATAACGCAAGCCCGCGATAACATCGCGAACGGTCGCGGTAGCCGTGAAGACAACGAACGGATGATCACCGAGGCCCAAAGACGGCTCGGTCAACTTGAGAACATGTCGGGCGACGAGGCAAAGGCCGCGCTTCAAAGGCGTCTTGAGCAAAGATTGACCAGATTCGACGAGCGCTTGGGCGAATTACAAAATAGATCTGAGGCGCTGGACAACGCCCGCGACTCTCTCGCCCGCTACAGGGACGCCAGCGATGCCTTCGCTAACCATATGCTTGAGCTTTCTCAGACTGAGAACCCAACGCAGCAGCAACTGGACAGAGTTCGCGAACTGCAAGAGGAGTTGAGAAAGGCTGACGAGCAATCGCGGGCCGATCTGGCCTATCTCAACGATCAGACCAGACGCTTGGCGCAAAGCCACACGGCAGACGCTGCAGATGTGAACATGAGCGTCCAGCAGGCTCAGGCATCGGCAACCGCTTCGGACGTGGACAGAGACGCGGCACGCTTGGGAGACGATCTTGTCCAGATACAGGCCAGAACCCATATCCTCCAAAATATCAACGAGTCTGCCTCCAGACATCGCGTAAGGGTAGAGGCTGGCCTAGACACCCCTGAAGGCCCGCGTTATAGACCCGCGGCCACCCAAGAGGAAACGCAAACCTCAATTGACAGGGCTGTTAGTGTTCTTGCGTCCGCAAAACAAGAGGGCAGAGACCTCACCCGAGAAGAGTTCCGGGAGTTGTCGAATTTGCCCGGCTTGTCATGGAAAGTGGTAAGGGAAACGGCCGAAGACATAGGCGTACGGGCCCCCACAAGAGAAGATATGGGATATACCGGCCCCAGAACGACGGATGGTGCCGAAGCCAGCGGCCCCGGTCAATACGGGGGCGGCAGCTATCGCTCCGGCGGCTTCAACGACCTGGAATTCAGGCTCTTCGGTTATGCGCCCTACAGTGCAACGACGGTTCCGTATTCGCCGATCCAGCCTATTGGATATTCGGAAACACCTCTGGTCAGAAACGATCACGGAATCTCCGGCGGTGCTTACTCCTCCTTCGCGGATAACGAATTTAACGACACGAACCCAACCATAGCCGAGACGGGAGGCGTAACGCCAAGCTATAGTAAGCCCTGGTACGAAACAGCTTGGAACGCAACCAGCAGCTTTATGTCAAGCGTTTGGTCAGGCATCGACACAAAACCGGCAAACCCAACCACCAATCCGCTTGGCCAACAGCCAGGTGTCATGCTGGCTTCTGCTGATCCGAACGCCAACCGGATCACCCCTGTAGCCGGCACAGGCGGCGGCGGCGGAGCGATGGCATAAACAAATTTATGGGCGGCCCCTTTAGCAGGGCGGCACTGACCGGGCAAAAAATTGACTTTTGGCGCATTTCCTGTGTAGAATGGGCCATAAATGCGAATAAAGCATAGACCTCCCGCCCTGTATAAGGACGGGGTATAAATAAAAAAAGCCCTGAAAACAGGAGCTTATGGGTTAAAGATAGGGTGAAGACATGTCGGACCAGAGCAGTACATCTCAGGGCACAACCCCCGAAGTAATAATTCCTCAAGAGGGCGTTGCGGAAGGTAATCCTCTGCCTGTCGCAGAAAACGATGACGACCGTACCACCGTTGCCGTTCCCGACCCCAATGCAGCCGCTGCCGCAACTTCAACCGATACAGCCGCCGGAAGCCCCGCAGCGCTGTCCGTCACCGACCAAATGACGTTGGACCGCCAGCGGGAAGAAGAGCGCCGCCGGAATCGCCTTTTGCTCCAGCAATCTCAGGAAGACACAAGCGGTCTGTTCCTGCTGCTGGCCCTGCTTTTCTCGGCCGCCGAAAACGGCAACGCAGGACTTGAGAACGAAGAAACCTCAAGCAGCTTCGCCCAAATGCTGGGCATCGACCTCAGCGCCTTCCGCCAGACCGTTTCTGACGTGCGCTCCGGCCGTGTTTCCGGCGAGGAAGCCGCCACCAGAACATACTCGTCCGTCGATCCGGCCCGCGTGGATTATTCCAGAGCCCCGACTGTCCCGTTGGCGGACCTCATCCGCACGAATAGCGGCCCGACCCTGCTCAACCCCGACCTCGTCACGCGCATGGAGCGCGACCCGACGGTCAAACGCTACGTCGAAATGACCATGGACGCCGCCCGCCGCCACAATCTGGACGGCAACCTTCTGGCCAACCAGCTCTGGCAGGAATCCCGCTTCAACCCGAACGCGGTGTCCAGCGCCGGAGCGCGCGGCATCGGCCAGTTCATGCCCTTCCATCAAGGCAAATGGGGCCTTCAGACCGCCGCCGACTTCAACGATCCGGCAAAATCCATCGAAGCCTCCGCACGCTTCATGCGCCACCTGACCGACCGCGTCGGCAGCCAGCAACTGGCCCTCGTCGCCTATAACGGCGGCGAAGGCGCCGTCAACTGGGTCGCCAACCGCACGCCCGGATCGCAAATCACGGTCGAGGACTGGATGGCCTACGCAGGCGAACAACGCGCAAGATTAGGTGTCGGCAGCGCCAACCTCTGGCGTAACCAGACCTTCGATTACGTGACGAAAATCGACTCCAGCTACTGGAGCCGCGACATGGTCGCCCGCGCCGAAAGACAGGGCCAGGGCACGACCGTTCTCGCCTCAAACGGGTTCGGCACCGGCGTGGACCAAACGGGCCGCCCCGTGGACCCCACACGCGACGGCCTCACCGCCGCTTACACCCGCGACGTCGTAACCAACGGCGGAACGGATCAGACCGCGCTGGCCACAACCGCCGGAACGGCGGGCTCTCCGGGTGTAACCCCAGTCGTAAGGCCCACTTGATTGGCCAATATCGGCTATATTAATCCGCCCCGTTAGAGCGTTCTTTACCCTTTGCGCCTAGAATATTACACTCATGCCACCCCCGGCGTTGACGCCCGTGCGGCATGTTGAAACCACGTGAACAAACACATCAGGCAAACAAGAGAAAACCCGGCCCGAACCATGAAAACGGCCCTCAAAATGGCAGCCCTCTGGATCTGCGCCGCCCTGCTCGGTATGACCGCTTTTGCACAGCCTGCGCAGGCTGTCGAACGCAAGCCGCCGCTGCATATCAAGGTCGGCGGAGACGGCAAGGGCGAAAAACAGATCCCGGCGCCCTCCCCAACAACCGAGGCCGCAAACCCGGACAAAAAACAACAATCCCCGCGCAAAATCTCCACCTCCGCCTGCCCGGTGGTTATCACCGCCAAGGCCGCCAACCATTACGGCCTGCGGGTTAACCTGATCCGCCAGGACCGCCGCGCCCTGCAACTCGCCACCGCCCTGCGCGAGGATTTTTTCCGCAAGGGCCGCGACACGCAATTCATCTCCGCCCTTTATGACGCCAGCGTCCAGACCGAAACCGACTTCGAGCTTTTGGTCATTAAGGCGATGATGGAAAGCAACCTCGGCACACTGAACTTCGCGGAGGAAACCACCGCGCGCGGCACGTTCCAGTATATCGAATCCACATGGCTGAACCTGATGCACCGATACGGCGCGAAGGCCGGATACCCGGAATACGCAAAGACGATCAATCTCGACTCCGCGACGCTCGCGGCCTCGATCGCGCCGGAGAACGAATCCAAACGGTCCGGGATACTCGATCTGCGGTTCGATCCCTACGTCGCCGCCCTGATGAAGGGTTTCCAGATCGCCGAGGAAACGCAGGAAATCGGCAAATTCAGCGGCGGCTATGTCGGCATCACCGACCATTACGTCGCGCACATGCTGGGCCTGCCCGTCGCCCGCAAACTCTATGAGATGAAGAACGAAAGCTCCGCAGAACCTTTAGCCGATCCCAAACGCCCCGCGATGCTCGCCGCCGCCGAAAAAAACCGCCAGTTCTTTTATGACGAAGACGGCAAAGGCCTGACGGCTGCGCAATCTTACGCCGAGTTCGACCGCCGGGTGCAGAACGCCCGCAGACGCCTCTATGACATCGTGCGCAAATACACCAACAAGCGCGGCGGCTGCGGCCCGATCGAGCCGATCCCGACCTATGAGGCCGCCAAACCCAGCCCCATCGCGAAGGAAACACCAAGCAACAGCTTTAATTTTTCCTTCCTCGATACGCTGCTGACCGGCGGCCAGACGGAAAAACAGCCGGAAATCCCCGAAACCGCAGCGGGAGAAGAAAAAATTGAAGAAAAATCCGAGGAAAAACAGCCGCAACCTCAGGAGACGGCCAAAGGCCCGGACATAAAGCCCGCGCCCGCCCCGCAAACGGAACCGTTAGCGCTTACTCCGCCGCCATCCGCCCCTTGAACAGATGCTCGACCCCCGCGCGTTCCTCGCGCAGCTCCTTCTCGGTCGCGTCAATACGGGCCTGCGAGAATTTCTTGATCGAAAGCCCCTGCACGATTTCGTACTTCCCGTCCTTGCAGGTTACCGGATAGCCGAAGATCACGCCCGGCTTGATGCCGTATGACCCGTCGGAGGGAACCGCCATCGAAACCCAATCACCGCGCGGTGTGCCCAGCGCCCAGCTTTTCATATGATCGATCGCCGCCGCCGCCGCCGAAGCCGCCGAGGACGCGCCCCGCGCCTTGATGATCGCCGCGCCGCGCTGCTGCACCTCGGGAATGAAGGTATTGGCATACCAGTCCTTATCGACCAGCTTCAACGCGCTCTGGCCGTCAACCTTCGCCTGATGCAGGTCGGGATACTGCGTGGAGCTGTGGTTGCCCCAGATAATAACCTTTTTGATCTTGCTGGAATGAACGCCCGTCTTTTCCGCCAGCTTGCTGAGCGCCCGGTTGTGGTCCAACCGCACCATCGCCGTAAAGCACGACGCCTTGAGGTCCGGCGCGTTCTGCTGCGCGATCAGCGCGTTCGTGTTGGCCGGGTTGCCCACGACCAGAACCTTGACGTCGCGCTTGGCATGATCGTTCAGGGCCTTGCCCTGCGGCGCGAAGATCGCCCCGTTGGCCTCCAGCAGATCCTTGCGCTCCATGCCCGGGCCGCGCGGCCGCGCGCCAACCAACAAAGCGTAATCGACATCCTTGAACGCCACGTTCACATTATCCGTGGCCACGACCCCCGCAAGCAGCGGAAACGCGCAATCGTTGAGCTCCATGATCACGCCCTCAAGCGCCGGAAGCGCGGGCGTGATCTCCAGCAGGTGCAGGATCACGGGCTGGTCCTTGCCCAGCATATCCCCCGAGGCGATGCGGAACAAAAGAGCGTAGCCGATCTGACCGGCTGCGCCCGTGACGGCGACTCTGACGGGAGCTTTCATGGGGAAAAACCTTTCGTGTAAAACAGGAACTTGAGAAACTTCAACCGGAGAATCCTAGCGTTTTCCCGCCGGAAGGGCAAGAGCGCCCAAAATGCGAATGGCGGCCCCGCAAGGAACCGCCATTCTGTAAAATAAAAAATTCGTTAGAAAACGAAACGATTATTCACCTGCCTTGCTCTCAACGGCAAGACTCACATCCACCGGCTTGTAGGCCGAAATAGCCTCATCCGACGCAGGAACAAAGCCCTTCCTGGCGTTCTCGAACTGCGCCTTGAACGCCGGGACCTCCATCAACTTGTCCAGAACCTGCTGCGCCAGCTTGCGCCCGATATCCGAATCCGACGGATAATGAACCCCGGCGATCTCGCGCCGCAGCCCCATGTCATAACCGAGCGCTTTATACTGGTCCGCATGGGCCGGATCCAGAGCCGCCAGGATCAGCGCGGTCATATAGCCTTGCGTCGCATGCCCGGAGGGATAAGAGGCATGCTTCGGGTTATCAAAGATAAGATTGAGATCGGGCGCCAGCGTATTAGGACGCACACGGTTGAACGCCTTTTTGTACTTGACGATGAAATACGACAATTCGATATGCGCAACATCAATAACGTCCACGGCGGGCTTGTTGCCTGCCGATATAAAAAGCCCCGCTTTTTCAAACGGCTCATACATCCGGTGCATGGTGTTTTCGGTTTCGATATGAGCACGTTGCTCGGGCGAACGCAGATGTTTTTCATACCGCCGCAAAGTATCGAGCTCAGACTGCGTTTCAGCGCTGCTATTTGAAGGCGGCGGCGCAAGATCCAGTGTGGTCTCCTTGTCCAGAAGAAGAGGCCCATCCTCAAGGATTTGAAGCATCATAGGGTCCCAGCGGTCCTCCGGGTATTGCGCATCCGCAAGCTCGGGCGAAAGTTGGCCCTGCGGCGAAGGGGTATCCTCAGCGCAAACGCTCACAGGCGCAAAAAACACCAAAGAGCCCGCCAAAAGCAACATCTTAAAAAGGGCCTTCATAGCATTCCTTGATTATAAAAATGAGCGAAATCTAGCACGCGCCAACCACCCCTCAACCGCCGCCCTCGATGGCCGTGCACGCAAAGCCGACAAATTCGCAGCTATCCTCCGGCCCGCAAGAATCCGCGTTGGCGGCCTTGCAAACCGCGCGGAAAAGAAGCGGGTCCATATAGCGGATGCACTCGATCCGGGAATTGATGTCGTTGGCGTATTGCGTGCCCTGCGTGATGTGCGCGTGGTTGACCGCCCCGACAAAACACCCGCCGCCCACGATCCGGCAATCGGTATCAACCTTACAGGCCGTCCATTCCGGCGGCATCTGCGCAAACACCGGAGCGCTGAGAAAACACAAAAGAAGCACAGCAAGAAACCGCATGGCCATCACCCTTTGACCCCAAGAAACTCAAGCTGCCACTGCAACTCGCTCTCGCTCATCGGATAATCCGTGCCGCCCTTGGGGTAAAGAAGGCTCTTGCCCTGAACCTGCGCCAGATCGCGCTGAAGTGTAAGGGCCGTACGCATCGAAACCCCCGCCTTCCAGCATAAAGCAACGATCGGCTTGGCCGAACGGGCCTCGAACACCTCGCGCCACATCTGTTCGCGCAGCCCGGAAAGATGGGCCAGCGCCGCATAGACAAAATCCGTATCCCGCACGGCCAGCGCGTCCGTGATGGTTTCATCGGTCAACTCGCCCTTTTTCGCCAGCCGCTTGATCCGCTGCTCGGCTGTCTCGGCCTTTTTGGAATCGCCGCGGATGAAATCCAGCCTGCGCCGGAACACCTCGGAAATCTCCTCCGCCATCTCGGCGTCGAAATCCTTCCGCGCCAGCAAAAGATCGCGCACCGAAGCATCGACGAACGCCGCCAGTTCCCGCGCCAGCGCGAACGGCAGGTTGGGCCGCACCGCCAGCGGCTCCTGCCACTCCTTGTGGGCCTTGGCCTTCTCCACGATCTCCTGCAGCGTCTCCAGCGCGATCTCCGCCCCCCGGTTGCGCAGCAGCACCTTGCCGCCCGGAATGTCGTCCACGTTGATGACCGCCGCCGAGACCATCTTGCTCACCGCGCTGCGCCCGGCAATCGCCTGCACCACCCAACTCGCCGGATGCCCCTTGAGGATATCCAGCAAATCGCGGTCAGAAAGCGCCGCGCAAAACCGCAGGATCGGCTCCGACACGTCCCGCTCGACATCACGCGCCAGTTCCGCCGCCACCTTGGGCGGGGCGTACGCGTGGTCCTTGAGGGTGCTGGAGAGCGCCAGCCTGATCTTCAAAACCTCGTCCAGCGCCAGCGTCCCCAGCGACTGCACCGCGAACGCATAAAGCTGCGATTGCTTGTCCGCGCTCAGATGCGGCAGCAGCGAAACCAGCCGCGCCGCCAGCGCCAGCCGCACATCCGGGCTGTTGTCCCGCGCCAGAAACGGCGAAACATGGACAGGCATCGCATCGTTTTCCGCCACCGTGCGCCGCACCTGCTCGTCCGGGTCGTTCTGCGCCAGATAATAAAGAATTTCGGGATGCGTCCTGCGGTTTCGGGCCAGAGACAAACGCTCGGGCAGCGTGCCGCGTGTCGCGACCTGTTTCTCTCGGTCATAACGGTCGGCAAACGCCTTTTTCGGCCAGGAAAACACGCTGAGAAACTTTTGCATACCTCACCCTAAACGAACCCCCGGCAAAAATCACCTGCCCGTGCGACAAAAAAACAAATACGTAATGAATATGCAAAATCCGTGACAGATTGAATTTTCCACGCATATCCGTATGTTAAAAGCGTGAAATCACAAGAAAACGGAGCATCCCATGGCCATGAAACTCTTTTACGCCCCCGCCTCCCCCTATACCCGGAAGGTCAGGATCGCGGCCATCGAAAAGGGTCTGCACGGCAAAATCGAACTGGTCACCGCCCCGCCCGCGAAAAACCTGCCGGAGCTGCATAAAGCCAACCCTCTGGGCGGAATCCCGGCCCTGCTTCTGGAAAACGGCGAAGGCCTGTACGACAGCGCGGTCATCTGCGCTTATCTGGACTCGCTCGGCGACACCCCGCGCCTCATCCCCGCCTCCGGCATCGAAAAATTCCGCGTCCTGCGCGGCGAGGCGCTGGCCGACGGCCTGATGGATTCCGCCGTGGCGATCGTCTACGAACGCCGCCGCACCGACGCCGAAATCTCGCAAGCCTTCATCGCCAAGCACACGAAGGGCATCGAACGCGCGCTCAATGCGATGAACGCGGAGATCGAAAGCCTGCCGCAGGCCATAGACCTGCGCCATGTCGCGTTTGGCGCGGCGCTGGGCTATATCAGCTTCCGCCTGCCGGAGATCGACTGGCGCAAAACATATCCGGGTATGCAAAAATGGTTTGAGACGCTCAGCGCCCGCCCCTCCATGAAGGAGACGGAGCCGAAGGATAACAGCTAGGCGGTCAGGGATACCCCTCACCCTGCATTTCCTGCAGCCGCGACACCGTACGCTGGAACTCGAAACTATGATCGTGCCCGGAATAGAGCTTTTCCGGCGGCGCGTCGGCGGAAACGATCAACCGCACACGCTTGTCGTACAGCGAGTCGATCAGGTTCATCAGCCGCTTCGCCTCGTTCCGCCGGTCGTAGCGCAGCACGGGCACGTGCTCCAGCAGCACCGTATGAAAGCTCCGCGCGATCACGAGATAATCCTCCGCGCCCAGCGGCTGTTCGCACAGCTCCGCGAAACTGAATCGTGCCACGCCTTTGGCCGTACGTACGGGCAACCGGCGCCCCTTGACGTACAGCTTTTCCTGAAGCACGGGCGCGCCGCCCGTCAGGCGCTTGAAAACCTCGTCCATGTGGCGGTCCGCCCCCGGCCCGAGCGGCGTGAAATACGTCCCCTCCTCGGCCAGAACCTGCTCCCGGTAATCGGTCGGGCTGTCCAGATGCACGATCTCCATGCGCTCCTTGAGCAGCGCGATGAACGGCAGGAACCGCTCGCGCTGCAACCCGCCCTCGTAAAGCCGGTCGGGCGGCCAGTTCGTCGTAGCGACCACCACAACCCCGCGCTCGAAGAGCAGCCGGAACAGGCGGCCCAAAATCATCGCATCCGCCACGTCCGTGACGTAAAACTCATCAAAGCACAGCACCCGCGACTTGCGCACGATGATCTCGCCCAGCGACGGCAGCGCCTGATCCACCGCGCCGTTAATCGTATCCTCCGACCGCCGCGTATGGATGTAATCATGCACCTCGATCATAAATTCGTGGAAATGCACGCGCCTCTTGCTCACGCTCTCGGGCAGGCAATCGTAGAACATATCCATCAGCATGGATTTGCCGCGCCCGGTGCCGCCGTAAAGGTAAATTCCGCGCGGCGTATCGTCCGCCCCCCCTTTGCCGAGCGAAGAAATCTTCTGCAAGAGGCCTTTTTTAGGAAGCGAAGACATGGCCACAAGCTCATCATAGAGCCTTTGCAGCGATTTGACGGCCGCGCCCTGCGCGGGGTCCAGCCGAAGCTCCCCTGCAACCAGCCTCTGCGAATAGACTTCAAGCGGCGTCTTCGCCATCGCCGGCCTTCCCCATTCGGATCATCACAATCGAAAGCTCATAAAGCGCCATAAGCGGCACGGCCAGCAAAATTTGGCTAAGTATGTCCGGCGGCGTAAGAATGGCCGCAACCACGAATATGACAATAATCATGTACTTTCGTTGCGCCGCCAGCCATGCCGCAGTGACGATCCCGGCGCGCCCGAGCAATGTAAGCAGAACAGGAAGCTGAAAACACAACCCGAAAGCGAAAATCATCGTCATAATAAGATCAAGATACTCACTGACACGCGCTTCTAATTGGATCGGCAGCACCGCCTCGTCGGCACTCATCTGAAAGCTCAAAAAAAACGGCCATGCCATTGGAAGAACGAGATAATAAACACACGCCCCTCCCAAAAAAAATAAAACAGGCGTAGCGATCAAAAAAGGCAGAAAAGCGCTACGCTCCTGCTGATAAAGCCCCGGAGAAATGAACAGCCAGACTTGAATTAAAAGGACAGGAAAAGTTAAAAATACCCCTGAAAAAAAAGCAACTTTCAGGTACGTAAAAAACGCTTCGGTCAGGTCCGTATAGATAAGCCTTTGCGTATCGCCCGGCCCCATGGCATTTGCAAGTGGAGTCACAAGAAAGCCATATATCTCATCGACAAATAAGAAACATATAGCCGTACTTAAGATCATACTTGAAAAAACCCAAATAAGTCGCATCCGAAGCTCTGCCAGATGCGCAAGCAAGGGTTGCTTTGCTAGATCGGGACCATCTTTTTCCATATTGTTATTTTGCGTGGAGGCTTCCATATTTATGCGCCCTCCGATTTTACGGAATGCGAATCCGACTTCGCTTTTCCGTTTTCATAATCCAAATCAATCTCAGCCTCTTCGTCAAACGACGCCTCGTCGAAAATCTCCTCGATCCGGCCGCCGTCGCGATCCTCCCGCGCCTGCGCCTCGAAATTTACCGATTTGCGGATATCGTCCAGATCCGCGTCACGCATCAGATCGTCGAACTGCTGCGACAGGGCGAATTTAACGTAATGCAGCCTGCGGAAAATCCGTCCGAAAAACACCATCACTTTAGGCATGTCCTGTGGCCCCACCAGCACAACGGCCAGCAAGGCAATAATGAACAGTTCGGACCAGCCAACATCAAACATCGTTTGAATCTCTTTAACCGTTCACATACACCCGCACGAAACCCCGGGCAACCTTATCTATAGGAACAAATCAACGCAGAGTTTGATTCCGGCCAGATACCCCGGCAGGACGATCAGCGCATTAAATACGATCGCCATATTCAAAAGGAACGACTTTTCATGATCGGTCAGGTCTTCGTAGGTTTTTAACTCCGCCTCCGCCTGCCCCGTCTCGCGGACAGAAGCATAAAATTCCCACATCAGACCGTAAATCACCATCGGAATGAGCACCCAGCCAAACTTGGCGGCCCAAGGCGCATTAAAATAACCGATCACGAAGACCAGCGAGAAAAAACATGAAATTGCCGAAGAGCAGGCACCGCGCGGATTGCGCGTCCAATCTTCGATAATCCCGGCGACAGTGAAAGCAAAAAGGACAGTCAGGTAAAGAACCGCCCACCAAGGGACCGAAAGGGCGCCCCACTCCATGACTTATTCGTCTTCCCCGGCCTTGACGCCCTTTTTTGCGGGCGCTCCGGGAACATCGGAGTCCTTACCGATGCGGGGCACGTCGCCCTCACCTTCCTTCAGGCCTTTCTTGAAGCTGTTGATGCCTTTGGCAAGATTCTCCATGATCTGCGGAACCCGCCCCGCCCCGAAAATAAGCAGGACAAGCAGGATAATCAGAAGGATTTGAAGCGGACCGGGGGACATTATGCGGTTCCCTCCTCATGGGGAAGTTCATCAGAAAAATCGTCAAACGCGCCGCCATCCTCGGCATCGGACTCCGCCTCTGGCGAACAATCCTCCGGATCCTCGTCCGGCTCGGCGCGTGATAACCCTTCTACCCCGTCTATCCGCTTCTGTCCAGAGAACAGGTCCGCCTGCGGGATGGCCTCGATCGCGGGGCGGCGGTCCAAAAGCCCGGCGGCCTTGAGATCGTCCATCCCCGGCAGGTCCATCAGCGATTCAAGGCTGAACGCATCCATAAACGCGGTCGTCGTCACCCAGGTCAAGGGCCGCCCCGGCGCCTCGCGCCGCCGTCCCGGCTTGATCCAGCCCATCTCCATCAGCGCGTCCAACGTGCCCTTGTGCGTGGCCACACCGCGTATATTCTCGATCTCCGCCCGCGTCACGGGCTGGTGATAGGCGATGATCGCCAGCGTCTCCATCGCGGCCCGGGAAAGCCGCCGCTGCACCTGCCGCTGTAAAACCAGCCTCTCGCCCAGATCCGGCGCGGTGCGGAACGCCCACGCCCCCTCGCGCTCCACGAGTTCGATCCCGCGCCCGTCATAATCGCGGCGCAATTCCATCAAAAGTCCGCCGACATCCGCCCCCTCAGGCATCCGCTCATGCAGGGCGCGCGTCGGCAGCGGCTCCGCCGACGCGAACAAAATCGCCTCAAGCAGGCGCTTATGGAGAGCGACGTCACTCTGCGGAAAATCCTGCTCTTCGATCAAGGCCGCCTCGCCCATCACCCGGCCTCCGTCTGCGCGGGCAAGGTCCGCATGTAAATGGGCCGGAACAGCCCCTCCTGCCGGATCTCGACGCGCCCCTGCTTGGCGAGTTCAAGCCCCGCCGTGAAGGTGGAGGCCAGAACCGAACGGCGGTAAAGACTGTCCTGCAATTCCTCGGGCAGAAAACTTTGCAGCGTCGCCCACGCGCTATGCGGCCCGTTGCGGGGCAGGCTGCCCAGCATCCGCGTAAGCCGCTCCAGCGCCTCGTCCGAGGACATGAGCGAAAAGACCGGAAGATCGTAGGTCGAATTCTCCTGCCGCGCCCGGATATCGCCGTAAGCCTTGAGAATATCGTAAAGCGAAACCTCCCACGAAGTCTGGATTTCGGTCTGCACACCTTCGGGCATCCCGCGCGCGAAAACCGTCTGGCCGAGCAGCGGTAGGGTAAAAAGTTGTTCCGCGCATTTCTGCATCGCTTCAAGCCGCTGCAACTGGAATTGCAGCGCCCCGGCCATCTCCTCGGCGCTCGGCTCCTCGGAGTTTTCATCACGCGGCAGATAGAGCCGCGACTTGAGATAGGTCAGCCACGCCGCCATCACCAGATATTCGGCGGCCAGTTCCAAATTCAGCGCCTTCGCCCGCTCGATGAACACCAGATATTGCCGCACCAGTTGCAAAATTGAGATTTTCGCAAGGTCCACCTTCTGCTTGCGGGCAAGATCGAGCAACAGGTCGATCGGCCCTTCATACCCGTCGATATTGAGCAAAAGCGTATCCAGATCGTCCGCCGGACGCGGACCGCCGGAACGCGGCAGGTCTTCCTCAAACGCGCCTTCGCTGACCGCAGTTTGAACCTGCGGGAGGGCTTGAATTTCTTCGTTTTCAGCGCGTTCGGCCTTCATGCCGCTATGTTCCCGCTTTCCGCCGCCTTTTGCAAGCGTTTCAGGGCATTTTCACCGATTTTAGGCAGGTTTTCCGCCAGTTTTTCCATGACCTTAAGCTCACCCTTACAATAAAGCGCCAGATCGCACCCGGCATCAAGGCTCGCCTTCGCCCGGTCCCAAAGCGTCCCGAACGGGTCCAGCGCCTTCATGTCCAGATCGTCCCCGACCAGAAACCCGTCGAACCCGATCTCCTTGCGGATGACTTCGGAGATGATTTTCGGGGAAAGCGTCGCGGGCAGATCGCGGTCCAGCCCGGTATAGACGACATGCGCCGTCATCGCCCAGACCTGCCCGCCGACATCAGAACGGCTGACCTGCCGGAACGGCGCGAAATCCGTCTTGCGGAGAATTTCGGGATCGGTATGCACCACTGGAAGCTCCAAATGACTGTCCGCCCCCGCGCGCCCGTGACCGGGAATATGTTTGATAACCGGCGTGACGCCGGATTTGAGATGATGGCGGCAAACCGAAAGCCCAAGCCGCCCGCAAACCTCCGGCTCACCGGAAAACGAACGGTCGCCGATAATGTCGTGCGCCCCCTCGATGATCAGATCGAGCACGGGCGTACAGTTGACGTTGATCCCCAGCTCCACCAGCGCCTCGCAAAGCCGTAAGGTTTCGAAGCGCAAATCCTCCAGCGCCTTGTCCTCGTCCTGCTCGAACAATTCCCCGAAATGCCGGAAGGGCTGGAAATCGCGCCAGTGCGGTGGCCGCAGACGCTGCACGCGCCCGCCCTCCTGATCGATCAGGACCGGACAGTCGCGCCCGACGCACTCCTTGAGCGACTGCACGAGCGCATAAAGTTGTTTGGGGTTCTCGCAATTTCGGGCAAACAGGATGAAGCCGAACGGATCGGCCTCGCGGAACAACCGCTTCTCTGCATCGCTGAGCGCGGCCCCCTCGGGCGCAAACGTCGTCGCCAGAGCCTTTTCAGCCCCCCGCGCGAAATTATTTTTTGACAACCAAGCACCCTCCGGGGCTGATCGCCTTGACCTCGCGGCAGAGCTCATCCGCGCTTTCCTTGCTGATCGGTCCGGCCTGAATCCGGTAGAACGTGCCGCGCTCGCCGAGCGAGGCTTCCTGCACCCGGTATTTCATCCCACCGATCAGGGAGCCGAATTTTTTCTGGAGCTTTTTCCACTCGCCTTCGGTGCCCGCACGGTTGGGTACGCTCGCCAACTGCACATAATATCCGCCCGGCGCGGCGTTGATCTTCGGCGCGGGCGAAGCCATGCCCGAAGCCGGCTCGATGGCCTGAACTTCCTCAGCCTCCGCGCTCGGCGCTTCGATCAGAGATTCAACCGGCGCGGCCGATTGAGCAATCGCTTCCGCGACCACCGCCTCAGCCTCTTCGATCACCGGAGCGGGCGACGCAAGCCCCGACTCGCTCGGCACGGCGGAAACGGTCGCGTCCTTCACCTGAGCCTGCCTGACTTCAAGTGCGGGCTTCTGAACCGCACCTTGAGCGCCATTGGCTTTTTCAAGGGCGCTCATCACGAAATCCTTGGTCTCCGGGGACGTTCCGGCCTCATGCAAAGGTTTGGCCAGAGCCGTCTCTCTGGGCGGTGTGCCCTCGATCTTCTGCAAAACGTCGGCGGGCGTCACCTCCGGCGCCGGAGGCTCGGGCGTCAGCCCCTCGTCGGGCGAACGGTATTCCGCCTCGGCCATGGCAGACTCGATGGCCTCCTCGCGGCTCATCATGGCGGCATCAGGCGACTCCAGTAAATTCTCGATCTGCTCCGGCGCGCCCTGAATGGGCGCCTCGCCCACGCGGGCCAGAATCGTGCTGTCGCGGTTGGGAATATCCATCCCGCCCGGCGCGTCCGGCGCGGTCTTAACGGGCCGCAAATCGGCCTTAACGATGGGAATCTCCCCGCGCTTGCTGTCCCCGGAAGGATAGGAGGTCACGATCACGGTCGCGAACACCGCGCCCGTCAGCAAAAGCGCCAGCGTCATCACGCCCGGCCCGGCCCGGAAGCGCGAACGCGGCTCCTCGTCGCTGAACCCGTCCTCGCGCGGCCTCTTGGGGCTCTTCAGGTAATGATCGTAGCCGTATTGCTGGAAATGGTTGTCCTTGGTCATGAAGTATACTCCGTATGGGGGGCCGTGAGGCTTGCTAAAAACAGCGCGAATCGAGACTGATGTGATGCTCGATTATTACCGCAAATCCCAGTAAAGGTCAAAGAGCCTTTCATGCTCGCGGATAGCGTAACGGTCGGTCATCCCGGCGATGTAATCCGCCACGATCCGGGCCTTTGCGGCCTCGTCCGCCTCCGCGCCGCCCTCGCGAATCCGCGCCTGCCAGTTATCGGGTAAAAGCATATGATTCTTGTGGAAAGCTTCGAACAGGTCCGTGACGATCCGCTCCACCTTGAGCCAGATCCGCCGCATCGTGTAATGGCGGTACATGCGCTCGAACAGAAAGCCCCGCAGCTCGTCCACATACACCCGCATGAGGGGCGAGAACGCCACCATCGGCCGCCCGGCCCGCCGCACATCGTCCGCCGATTGCGGCTTGAGCGCCGAAAGCCGCTCCTTCGTCTCGGTCAGAACGTCCTCCACCATCGCGCCGATCATCTCGCGCACGAGCTCCTGCACGAGATACCGCTCCGCGATTCCGGGATAACGCTGGCGGATTTTGGCGATCAGCCCGCCCAGAAGGGCCATTTTCTCAAGATCCTCGATCCCGAACAGCCCCGCCCTGAGCCCGTCCTCGACATCGTGGTTGTTATAGGCGATATCGTCCGACAGCGCCGCCACCTGCGCCTCGAGAGAGGCATAGGTATCAAGCCCCAGATCGACCTGCGCCTGCAACTCGCGCACGGCGATATGCGGCGCGTGGCCCAGCGGACCGTTATGCTTGACCACGCCCTCCAGCGTCTCCCACGTGAGGTTCAGCCCGTTCCACTCCGGGTATTTCCGCTCCAGCGTGGTCAAAACGCGCAAGCTCTGGTCGTTATGGTCGAACCCGCCGTAAGGCTCCATACAGGCCCTTAAATATTCCTCGCCGATATGCGCGAACGGCGTATGGCCAAGGTCATGGGCCAGCGCGATCCCCTCCGCGAGATCCTCGTTGACCATGAGCGCCCGCGCGATCGACCGCGTGACCTGCGCAACCTCCAGCGTATGCGTGAGGCGCGTCCGGTAATGGTCCCCCTCGTGATAGACGAAGACCTGCGTCTTGTATTTGAGGCGGCGGAACGCGCTGGAATGAATGATCCGGTCGCGGTCCCTCTGGAACGCCGTGCGGTGCGCGCTTTCCGGCTCGGCATGGATGCGCCCCTTGCTGTGGTCGGGACGGCAGGCATACGCCGCCAGCGGCAGCGCGCAATAATTATAGGCGGTTGGCTCAGGATGACTCATAGCCCCAATATGTCCAAGTCGAGACAAGATACCAAGTCCAGAAGGGCACTAAAAACGCCGTAATCCAGAAAATTATCAAGGCTATGCCCTTAAAAAGCCCCTTATACCGGAAAGCGGCGTAAAAAAACTGCAAGGGGTAAATGAAAATAAAAAAAAGAAAAATGTAATCGAAACTGGCTTTCCGGCCATAACCCGCGCAGCGGACATAATAAGCGCATAAAAACGCGAAAACGATTTCGAAAAGAACCGCCTTGCTCGCAAGAGTTTTGAGGGCTGAATTAGGAAACCACAGCGACGTGATGTAGTAATAATAGACAACAGAGTAATGAAGAACATGAATAGCAACGACCGCAAACATGCAGTAAAGCAAAAACCGCTCGTTTCTGGCGCTGAAAACGCTCATTTTTCGCCACCTTGCCCCTCGGCCCATCAAAGCGTTATAATGGTCCTATGAGCCTAAACATCGACGACACCGCCGTAAAGCGCATAAACGAACTCCGCGAGCAGCAGGGCAAAACCGCCCTGAAGCTGCGCATCACCGTGGACGGCGGCGGCTGCGCGGGGTTTCAGTATAAGCTGGAACTGACCGACAGCACGGGCGGCGAGGATAGGGTCTTCGCGGACTCCGTCGTGACCGACCCCATCTCCCTCCCCTTCCTCGACGGCTCCACCGTGCGCTTCGACAAGGGCCTGATCGGCTCGGAATTCAAGATCGACAACCCGAACGCCAAGATGGGCTGCGGCTGCGGCACGTCGTTTTCGGTGATTTAAAAAATGAGGAACGCGCTGTTTCTGGTTGTTTTGAATCTTTTGTTTTTAACCGGATGCGCCACGAATTATTACGTTGACGAAGACCGCTACGCGGAGCCGCGCAACTACGAAAAAATCACCGTCTACGTCACGAACCCGGAGCATGAGGCGTATGAAATCCTCAAGCGTTCGAACATTTATGATTTGACCACCAACAAAGAAAACTTGAACAAACTTACTCTCCTCGATTTCTCCCCGCGACCAATAGGATGTGGCTTAGGCGGGCTAGCAACAATTTACACTCTGGGCTTATTACCGTCAGGTGGTGATGACTATGGTAATTTTGTTTACGCCTTAGATTCAGGACAAACAACACAAGTCTTCAAACACAAAGTTATGTACCAAGATTCGATTTCGGTATGGTCTATCCCTCTGCGACCCTTAGCATATTCAGAAAAAGGAGCCCAAGCAAAGGCCCTGTCGCTCTCAACCAGAGATTCTTGCCAAGATTTCAAAACATGCAAGAATGCTTATTGGTTTGATCCTTAAATCTAAAAAACCTTCCTCAAAACCACCCGCTCGCAGGTCACGCCGCCCAGTTCGGCGGTATAGCGCAAAATCTCTTCAAACCCCGCACGGCTGAGAACCCGCAGCATCGGCGCATTCTCCGCCCGGCAACGCACGAGCACGCCCTCGTACCCCTCCGCAGCCGCCCGCCCGCAGAGCGCCTCGACCATCGCGCGGCCCAGCCCGCGCCCGCGCATCCGCTCATCGACGGCGACAAGCGAAATATAGAAATGCCGCCCGCATTCCAGCCCCATATCCCGCGCAAGAAAGCTGCGCTCATAAGGCCCGCCGCAGCACACCCCCATCAACGTGCCGCCCTCATCCTCCGCCACGCCGAAAATACTCTCTTCCGCGATCCGCTCACGGAAATAGGCCAGGGCGGACTCCTCCGTCCAGTTCTCGCCCTTATCGGGCGCGTTGAAACATGTGCAATACAGCGCCGCAATCGCGCGCAAAGCTTGCCCGTCCGGCGTGATTTCCCTAAAATCGATCATACCCGTCGGTTGTACACCGCCGGATGATTTTTGACATGAAATTTTTTAACGCGTTTTTTAATAGGGGGAGATAAGCGCTTGGGCTTCATCCGTATGGTCGATCTCAACCACCGCCGCGCGAAGCTGAACCTGACCTTCAAGCTTCTGGGCGTGTTCTCGATCATGCTGACGGTCGTGCTGCTGATCGTCCACCCGGTGAACCAGCTGTCCGTCCGCTCCTTCTGGCTCTACCCGCTGGTGTTCATCGTCTACTGGCTCTATGTCATCTGCGGCCCCGCCCTCGCGGGCTTTTACCTCTATAAAAAAATGGGCCTGATGACTATCGGCCCGCCCGCCGCCATCGGCGCGGCAGCCATCATTTTATGGTTCGCCGTCCTGTTCAAGAAAAAGCTGGAGCCTCAAATCATCTTCCTCCCCGTCGTCATGTGGCTGATCTCCGGCGGCTGGACGACATGGCTGATGATGCTGGCCGGAAAATAAGCCGCCTGACTCCTGCCCCCCTTGCCGCGCCGCGCCAAGCTGCTATCTTGGGCGCATGAAAATCACCATCTGGAACGTCAACTCGATCAACGCGCGGCTGGAGCACGCCAAGCGCTACCTGCGCGAATCCGCGCCGGACGTTCTGATGATTCAGGAATTGAAGACCGAAAACTTCCCCGCGCAGGATTTTGAAAATCTCGGCTATCAATCGCAAAGCGTCGGCCAGAAGGCCTATAACGGCGTGGCCATCCTCGCCAAGACTCCGGTCGAGACAGTATTAGACCGCCTCCCCGGCGAACCGGAGGATACGCAGGCCCGCTATCTTGAGGCCAAAATCAACGGGCTGCACCTCATCAACATTTACGCCCCCAACGGCAACCCCGCACCGGGCGAGAAGTACGAGTACAAACTCCGCTGGATGAAACGCCTGACGCTGCGCCTGCGCGAACTGCTCGACGCGGATCAAGCCTTCATCATCGGCGGTGACTTCAACATCATCCCCGAGGAAAAAGACTGCCACGACCCCGCCGCCTGGAAAGAGGACGCCCTGTTCCGTATTGAATCGCGTCACGCGCTGCGCACATTGGAGAACATGGGCCTCTACGACGCGTTTCGCATCTTCGACACCCGCGCCGGGCAATACACCTTCTGGGACTATCAGGCCGGCGCATGGCAGCGAAACAACGGCATCCGCATCGACCATTTCCTGCTCTCTCCCTGCATGGCCGACCGCGCCTTGGGCTGCATCATCAACCGCATCCCGCGCGAGTGGGACAAGCCCTCCGACCACACCTGCGTAGAGCTCACAATTTCTATGAACAATTCAGGATAACCCAATGAATCGCAGGAAAAAAAATTCCACGCTGCGTATCGCCCTTGCTCTCGCCACGCTCACCGCATGCAGCTCCCTGCCCGAAAAACCGCCGCAGGACTATTTCAAGGAAAAGGGCGCAAACCCCCCCGCAGAAAACAGCTTCACTTTTTGTTCGCAATACGGCTGCAAACGCCTGACACCGCTGGAGCTTTCGTCCGCCGAATGGACGGACATCGCGCAAACCTATGGCCCGCCCGCCGCAACCGCGCAGGAAGAGCGCGAAAAGATCGCCCGCACGATCGGCCGGTTCGAGCAAATCATCGGCGCACGCACCGGCACCGACCTCGATCAGGCCGGAACCTTCCGCAAACTTGGCAAGGGCCAGCTCGACTGCGTGGACGAAAGCACCAACACGACCTCCTACCTTCTATTACTCGACGGCAAGGGGCTGCTGAACTTCCACACCGTCGCCGCGCCCGACACGCGCTTCCCCATCATCCACACCGGAAACTGGCCGCACCAGACCGCCGTGATGATCGAAAAAGACACGCAAGCCCGCTACGCCGTGGATTCGTGGTTCTACGACAACGGCAACCCCGCCGTGGTCCTCCCGCTCGCCACATGGAAAGAAGGGTGGAAACCTGATAAGGAATTCCGATGAGGGCGTGATTTCCACCGAGCATCGTGCTAGGCTTTACGAGTCGTGCGGCCTCGCCGCTTGGCACTTCCGGCCTTGGCCCGGAAAAATCTGATGCTTTGGTTTTTTTACTCTCTCGATCTGTACGGTTTTGTCCCATGAAAAAATCCTCCCCCCTGATCTCCGCTTCGGCCAGACTCTCTATGGCGGCAGCAATCGTGCTGCTGACGGCCGCCTGCGGCACGTCGCGCCCGCTTCTCAAAACCGAAACGGCCAAGCGGATCGCCGCCCCGGCCTGGATGATCGGCCGCGAAATTCCCGCCGGCGACTATCAGCTGACGGCATACGAACGCATTCACAAATATAACGGGACCGTGAACCTCTATATCGAAGGCAACACCCCCGCCCCGAAATACCCGGTGGGGCTGCACCTCGCCTCAAAAGACCGTGCGCAAAACGTTATTTACCTTGCACAACCGTGCCAGTATAGCGGCCTGATCAAAGACGATGAATCGTGCACCTTGACCGGCGAACAGCCTTACGGCCCGCAATCTCTGGAAGCGATGAACGCCGCCCTCGACGAAATTGCGAACCGCTATGACGTTAACGGGTTCCACCTGATTGGTTATGACGGCGGTGCGGCCATCGCGGCCAACCTCGCGGCGCAGCGGAAAGACATCCTCTCCCTGCGCACCGTCGCGGGTATTCTGGATACAGACGCCTACAACGACGCAAACAACCTGCCGCGCACCGATAACCCGGAAAATCCTGCCCTTAGGGCTCAAGATCTGGCTGATCTTCCGCAATACCATTTCATCGGCGGGCAGGACACGACGGTCCCGCCCTCGGTCCTCCATGCCTACTTCCAATCTCTGCCCCCGACCCGCTGCGTTAAATACGAAATGATTCAGGAAAACGAGCACGTAGATGGCTGGGTCGAGAAATGGCCGGAGCTTCTGGAGCGCCCCGTAACGTGTTCCTTGGGAGCCCCGGAAACCTTCAACGCTCTTGATCTGATTTCTCAGGAAGCCCCTGTTCCCGGCACAATTAGCCCGGAAAAACCAGAAAAACCCTGATTTTTAGCGATCTTAAGGCGTATAGTTTAAGCAAATTCTTGTGTTTTTAGCCCGAAATCGTCTAATGTAAGGGCAAGAACAAAACGGGTTGGAACTCTTACATGATGCGTCTGATTGCTCGGAACGTCCGCCTCCGGAAAGCCGCCATAGCTGGTGCGCTTCTTCTGGCTATGTCCGGCCTGACAGCCTGCGGCGAGAGCGACAGCGAAATTGGCTGGAAACTCAAGAACCAAGAATCCCGAACCTACTCCATTAAAATCTTGGGCACGGCCCGGATGGAGCCGGACCTCTTCAACTATGATCGCGCGAGCCTTCTCGTCAACGGCGCCCCCGTAAATGTAAGCCTTCAGGACGAAACTTTCCTCATCGTTAAAAACAAGGGCGGCAGCGCACTCGAAGGCGAGTATATTACAGGGCCGTTTTCCTATGCGGCTTACCCCGACACAAGCAACAACCCCCTTGCCGAACAAACCCTGCAGGATATTTTCGAAAAGGAACCGGCGGTCAGCCTTGGAAAATTCGAAATCGAGGAAAAGGGGGCATATAACATGCCAACCGTTAATCCTTTCCTGGCAATGAAAATTTACCTGCGCCTGCCCGAAGAAGAAATCCTTGAGACCAAACAGGCCGCCCTTCCGCGTCTGGGATACACAAACGAGAGCCTTTGCTTGAGTCTGCACAACCGCAAAGTCAAGACTCAGGAGCTGGATAGCAAAATTACGCTGAACAAACTCAGTAAAAACAGCCAGGGCGAATTGATCGCCGACATGAGATATCTGGTCACCGAAAAGATCGAAACCGAATATCAGGAAGGCGATTTCGCCAGACGACAGTTCATCAAACGCTTTAATGATTGGAACCTTCTGGGTCAACGTCCCCTGCTCGAAGACGAAGACGACATCCAGAAAGTTTACATCTGCAAATATAAAGGCCGTCATATCTTTAACGTGACGCGCGGCTGGCTGGAATCTGCAACCGGAGAGCAGGCCATAGAAGTGATAAAATATCTCGATGAAGGCACGAAAGTCGTCGAAATTCTTCGCGCAAAAATAAAAATTGTGCCCACAGATCAAAGAGTTCAAGCCATGGGCACGTACAATGAATTCGACGTCATGTCGGAAGCGGAACCCCGGAGCAAAAACAAAGCGCCGGTGAAGGCTGCAGCCAAAAATCAGGCGGCGGCTGCAACAAAAATCGAACCCGCCGCGGGCAACGAAACCGCAGCCCCGGCACTTCCCACGTCCGTCCCGGCTGGAGACTCCCTGCCTGACCCGGACATCGACATCGACGAACTTCTCATAGAATCGCGCTGATTCCCTGAGATTTTGCGCACCGGAAGACCTGAACGCCAAAAACTGGCTTTCCCCGTTTTTTTAAAGTAATCTGGGTTAAGGGAATGTTTCCGGCATAGGCGCGGATTGAGAACCATGAAAACCCGAAGAAACCTTAAGACAACCGCTATGATCGGCGCTGTTCTGGCCTTAACCTTGGCTGCGTTACCGGCAAGGGCGGAACCGCTTGCCGAAGTCCCCGGCGACGCCGTTCAAAACTACCTCTCCGAAGACATGAAAAAGGTCCCCGACGGCGTTTATATCCCCTACCCCGAAGAGGTCGAGGAGTTTAAAAACAGCCCCCTGTATCAATTTCTTGATAAGCTGGGCCCGGAGAAGGAATCCAGTCCGGCTCCTTCCGGCGGCGGCTGTGCGGTCGATAAGAAATTCCTCGAAAACGTCTGAGTTGTTTTATGCGACGAGGCCGCGCTTGGGCCCGGCGGAAAACGCGTATTTGATCGCAGCACCGCACTGCGCCTCGATCGGGTTGAGGATCGGAATGTCCGTTTCCGCCGCCGTGATGGCCAGCGGCAACTCCGTGCAGCCGAGGATAAGGCCGTCATACCCCTTGTAGCGCGCAAGCATCTCGGCAAACCGGCCGTGAAACTCCGGCAGCATCCGCCCCGCCGAAATCTCCGTCTGCATCCGCTGGATCTCCGCCCGGTCGGCCTCGTTGGGCACGTCGGCCTCAAGCCCGAAAAACCGCAAGCGGTCGGCAAAGAACCCGTCCTCCATCGTGAACTTGGTGCCCAGAAGCAAAACCCGGTTATAGCCCCGCGCCTGCGCCTCCTTGGCGGTCGCCACCACCAGATGGATCACGTGCGCCCCCAGCGCGATCCCGCGCGTAGCGAGGATATCATAGGCTTTATGCAACGTATTGTTACAGATCAGGATGCAATCCGGCCCCGCCCGGTCCAGCACATGCAACTCCTCCTCCAGAAGGTCGGGAATTTCATCCCACCCGCCCGGCGCGGTATAGCGCGACTTGATGGCGTGATAGTCGATGCTATACAGCATGATCCGCGCGCTGTGGTGCCCGCCCGCCTTTTCGGCGACCATGCGGTTGAGCGCCGTGTAATAAAGCGGCGTGGAGGGCCAGCTGGTCCCGCCCAAAAGCCCGATGATCTTCACCGGCCCCGCGCTCATGCGAACGCCTCGGGCGGCATCGCGTAAAGATGCTGCCAATCCTCACCCGGCGGGATCGTGGCCGGGTCCATCCCCGTCTCGGCCGCCAGATCGGCGATCATCGTATCCATCTGCGGCAAAATCTCCTGCTCGTAACGGTCCAAAATCTGGCGCACCGTCCCGGGCATGTCCTCGCGCAGCATCAGCGGATAATTATGCACGATGTCCCGCAACACGCCCCGCGCCTGCGTCAAAACGGTGAGAGCTTCCCGCTCGCTGCCCTGCATTTTTCCGCCCGCGTAAAGATGCAGGAACAACGCGCTGTTTTGCACCGGGTCCTTGAACGCGTGGGTCAGCTTCTGCGAAAGCGTATGACCCACGATGCCGCCCTGCCCGTCCCCCAGATCCTGCAAACAGGTCGGCGTCGCCGCCGCGCGGATAGCCGCCAGCTGCGCCTCTGTGAAATCCGCCACCGAAAGCGCGGCCTCCAGATCGTCGGTCCAGTCCCCGCGCGTTCCGGTGAGTGCGCGCAGCGCATCCGAAATCTGCCCCGCCTGTGTCTTGAAATGCTCGCTTAACGCCATGAAACCCGCCTGTTAAAACTCAAGAAAACGCCGCCGGATCCAGCCGGTTCAGATGCTGCCAGTGATCCACCGGGCCGATCGTCGCCGGATCGATCCCCGTCTGCTGCGAAAGCTGAGCGATCAGCCCGTCCATCTCGGGCAGAATCTCGTTCTCGTACCGCACGACGATCTCCCGCACCGACGGCGGCATCGCCTCCCCCAGCAGCAGCGGATAGTTATGCACGATGTCCTTAAGCGCATACCGCGCCCGCACCAGAACGCCAAGCGAGAAATCCCCCTCGATGTCGATCTTCTCGTCGCCCATGATCTGGATGCACTGCGCCGAATTGCGCACCGGGTCGGTGAAGGCGTGCGTAAGGTTATAAGGCAGCGAAAGCTGGATCGCGCCGCCTTTCCCGTCTGAAATATTCGCAAGGCAAGTCGCCGTGGCGGCCTGCCCGATCGCCTGCAACTGCGCCCCGGTGAAATTGACAGACGAAAACGCGGCCTCAAGCTCGTTCCGCCAATCCCCTTCGGCGGAAAGCCCCTTGAGCCGCTGATAAAGCGATGTCGCTTTTTGCCGGAATTCGTTTTTCATTCTGAAAAATAGCGGGAATTGAACCGAAAGGGCAAGCCTGAAGTCGATATCTGAAAGGAAAATAAGCCTTTAACTGGTGCTACTGCCATGGAGAGTTCAATCTTTTTTAGATTTATTTCTGCATTCCCGTATAAAGTTACCAATTTCGTTAGGCTCCATTTTTGCAAAATATTCTGCTAGCTGCTGCTCACTGTAATTGAATCTAAATTGGCTGCTTTTAATTAATTTATGCGCCAAATGTTCGTGGCCGAAGAATTCCTTAATAAACTTTTTGCCTTGCACTGTAATGTCACTTTCACCCGAAAGGACCTCATTCATAATAAAAACCAACGAGTCTAATTCCAAAAAATCCTCTGAATAATAGGCCGCGCGTTTGGCACTGGAATACAGCGGTACGGCCAATGCCTGATCTCTGAAGGAAAGCAACACTTTCCTTTTATTGTCCGACATAACAACGATCATTATTTTCTGATTTTCGAATTAAGTTTCGCATTATATGGTAATTAAGTACTAAAAATGATTTATCATCACATTAAAATAACGATGGTGCAGCCCTATAGAGAAACCTCGAACGCATTATTCAAGGTTTTTGAAGAGTGGAATGCGGTTTTGAAAACACAAATTATATAGCCACAAGCACATCATTATCACTCAATGTAAATTCAAAGATATGATTTACAAAAAAGCGAAACTCTTCATTTTTTATATCAGATAAATTTATCAATATTTTTGGGAAAGAATTCTCTAAAGGTGAATTATCATTCCACATGTCTATACAGTCAACTTTAAAGCCCGCTTTCAAAATAGATCGAATGACCTTAATAAAGCCTATCGTTGCCATTATATCCGCGTCATCCTCTGGATACCAACCCTCAGGAACACCAAAGCCGAGCTTAGGATCATTCGCATGGCGAAAAGAACAACTACAACCGCCTGCGCCTGAATCCACGTACCATACATTTTTATAGCAAAGTAATCCTGAACCAATATCAAACGGTAGCTTTTTAGTAAACTTAACTAATTTTGAGTTTTTATTACCAAGATCATCGTCGCAATTTGTACTTACGAAAATTTGATAACACACTTTTATGATCTCTATTTATATTTTCAGGGAACGCCCAGTAGGCTATTCAATATATACTATAATATAAAGATTTTAAGATGGTGCTGCCGGGGAGGATTGAACTCCCGACCTCGTCATTACCAATGACGCGCTCTACCACTGAGCTACGGCAGCCTGACGGGGCCTGACCCCGCGAAAAGTGGAGGAAACCTAGCGAATAAATCCCCCCCTGTCATCTGTTTTTTTAGGCCCCGAAGGCGCGTCCGGCGATCTTGGCGCCCCGCCCCCGCCCAAAAACGCCAACGCCCTGTCGTAAGCCAGCGCCCCCGCATCCGCGTCCCCGCTCACCCACGCGCCCTTGGCGCTGCACGCCTTGATGATCGGCGAAAGGCTGCGCCCCGTGATGAGCTGCCCCGACGAACGCTCGATAAAACGCCCGTCCGGCCCCTGCGTGATGCGGCAATCCTTGGGATACGGATACCCGACCGGCATGGACAGGCGGTCCAGCGCCGGATGCGTAAAGCCGTGCCCCTGCCCCTCATAGATGTAAAAATCGACCGGAGTGCGCGGGTTGGCCCGCCGCACGGCCTTGACCAGCCCTGCGCACAGCCCCGCCGGGGTGATCTCGTCCGCCCCGCCCGAATGAATTTGAACGGGCCGCTTCGAAAGCCTGAGATCGGCCAGTTCCAGCCCGCACCACGGATAAAACGCCAGATGGGACGAAAACGGATCGTTTTTATAACCAAATCTCTGATGAATATTGGAAAAAGCCGAATAAAGCGCAGGCAGCCCGCCCTTTGAGAACCCCGCCACCGCGATCCGCCCCCGGTCGATGCGCGGATCGGCGGCGATAAACCTGTGCGCGGCATACAGATCGTTCAGAATCGAAACCTCGGTCACCGCCGTCTGGTCGTCGGTAATTTTCACCAGCCCGCGCGAAGTCAGGGAATCGACCATCAGGACCGCCTGCCCCTGCGCCAGCACGCGCTTGGCGAAACCCCACTCCAGCGACCCCGGCCCCAGCGAGCTATGCAACAAAATCACGGCCGGATAAGGCCCCGGCCCCGCAGCCTGCGGGTAAACCAGATACCCCCGCCCCCGGACGGGCTTGAGCGCCGGATTCCCGATATCGTCGAGCCAGCGCGGCGAAGCGCTCTCGAAAAACACCCGCTCCGTCCCCGGCGGCTTCGACGCGCAGCCGCACAGAGCGGCCAGAACCGCAAAAACCGCAAAAAACCGCATAAAAACCCGCCTGAAGGAAGAAAACGGCGGCAAAATCGCCCCGTCCTGCTCAAAGCCAATAACCCATAAAAACCTTGCCCGCAAGCGGTTCCCCGTGCAAGACTCTCAACGCACGGGAAACAGCTTGAAAACCTCGAAAAGGGAACAAAAAGCTATGCTGGAAAAACTTCACGTTTTGATCGTCGATGACGACCCCCAAGTGCAGGGCATGACCCGCGACCTCTCGGAAATGCTGCTTTTTGCGCACGAACTCAACATCGAGACCGCCAGCAACGCGCAGGAAGCCCTGATGAAGCTGCAACGCGCGGGCGGCAACGCCATCGACGTGATCGTGACCGACAACTCCATGCCCGGCATGAGCGGCACCGAAATGGCGCAGCAGGTCCGCCAGAATAAATACATCAACGGCATCCCCATCGTCATGTGCACGGGCGACGCGGAGTTCGAGCGCACCAAGAAAGTCGCGATCGACAGCGGCGTCAACGTGGTGCTGCAAAAACCCTACACCGCCGCCCAACTCAAGGAAGCCTATCAGGACGTCTTGCCCCCCGAGGCCTTCACCGCCCCCTCCGGCACGGACTCCAAGTCCAACAAGCCCAACATCGTGGATACGCGCGACCCCGACCCCGGCCACCACCCCGAACCCGGTTGAAGCCCGGAATTATTTTGGGGAAAACCGCCAGCGGGCCTTATTTATTGCTTATTTGTGATGTAGCGTGAAAAGATACGTTTTTTTGAATTCAACGGCGGCTTCTCCCGATGACCCAGAGCAAAACCGACAAAATGCAAAAACGCGCCGCCGCGCTGCGCGATAACCTGCGCCGCCGCAAGCCGAAGACGGACAAATCCAAGGAAAAGCCCGCGAAAACGGCCAAAACGACCAAGAACGATGCGTAAGGAGTAACCGACCAATGCCCAAATCCGCCAAAATCCTAAAGGGACAAACCGGAACCGAAGCCGCAGCGCAAAGCCTCCCCGGCCTGCTCTCCGACCATCAGATCCGCAAACTGGCGGAAAATGAGGGCATGATCGAGCCATTCGTGGAAAAACAGCGCCGCGAGGGCGTAATTTCCTACGGCCTGTCCTCCTACGGCTACGACGCCCGGACGGCGGACGAATTCAAGATTTTTACCAATATTGACAATGCCTTGGTAGACCCCAAAGACTTCTCCCAGCAGAGTTTTGTTGACAGAAAGACCGATATTTGCGTAATACCCCCCAACAGTTTCGTACTCTCCCGCACCGTCGAATACTTCCGGATTCCAAGGGATGTACTGGTGATCTGCCTGGGGAAAAGCACCTACGCACGCTGTGGATTGATTGTGAACGTCACGCCGCTCGAACCCGGATGGGAAGGGCACGTGACTCTAGAGATTTCAAATACAACGCCGCTTCCGGCGCGCGTGTATGCGAATGAGGGCATAGCCCAGTTTTTATTTTTTAAAGGGAGCGATATTTGTGAAACCAGTTACGCCGACCGAAGCGGAAAATACATGGGACAGCGCGGAGTCACACTCCCCAAGCTTTAAGCCCGAACTCGGCGCCCCTCTGGCCCCGCCCAGCCTTCCGGCCTCCCCGCTGGATAAAATCCGCGTGCGCGGCGGCAACCCGCTGAACGGCGAAATCAGCGTCAGCGGCGCAAAGAACGCGGCCCTGAAACTCATGTCCGCCGCTCTGCTCACCGGCGAATCCCTCTATCTTGAAAACGCGCCGAACGCCCTGCGCGACATCCGCTCGCAATCCGACCTGCTCGAATATCTCGGCTGCGCGGTCAAGCGCGAGGACCGCCTGATGGCCCTGAACGCCAGCACGGTGGATAATTTCACCGCGCCTTACGACCTCGTGCGCAAGATGCGCACCTCCATCCTCGTCCTCGGCCCGCTTCTGGCAAGGTTCGGACAGGCCCGCGTCTCCCTGCCCGGCGGCTGCGCCATCGGCACCCGCCCGGTGGACCTCCACCTCAAGGGACTTGAGGAAATGGGCGCGGAGATCGCAATCGAGGAAGGCTATATCAACGCCAAGGCCCCCGCAGGCGGCCTTCAGGGCGCGACGATCCGCTTCCCCAAGGTCTCCGTCGGCGCGACCGAAAATCTGATGATGGCCGCAACTCTGGCCAAGGGCACCACGACCCTCGTCAACGCCGCCCGCGAACCGGAGATCAGCGATCTGGGCGAATGCCTGATCAAGATGGGCGCGAAGATCAGCGGCCTCGGCACCGACACCATCACCATCGAAGGCGTGCCGCACCTTTCCGGCGCGCGCCATCAAATCCTGCCCGACCGCATCGAGGCCGGAACCTATATCATCGCCGCCGCCATGACCGGCGGCACCGTGCGCCTGAAAAACGCGCGCCTCGAACACCTGACCGCCGCCCTCGGCCACCTCTCGCAGGCGGGCGTGGAGGTCGAGCGCGACCGCGACTCCGTGATCGTCAGCCGCAACGGCAGCAAGCTGCGCGGCGTGGACATCATGACCGAACCTTACCCCGGCTTCCCCACCGATCTGCAGGCGCAGTTCATGGCGATGCTCACCCTCGCTGAGGGCGCGGGCATGGTCACCGAGACCATCTTTGAAAACCGCTTCATGCACGTGCCCGAACTCGCCCGCATGGGCGCGGACATCACCGTGCACGGTCACTCCGCCATCGTGCGCGGCGTGGAAAAACTCAAAGGCGCCGAAGTCATGGCCACCGACCTGCGGGCCTCCGTGGCCCTCGTTCTGGCCGGGCTGGTCGCCGAAGGCACCACCACCATCAACCGCATCTACCATCTGGAGCGCGGCTACGAGGACATCGCGGGCAAGCTCTCCGCCTGCGGCGCGGATATCGAGCGGGTGGCGGGGGAATAGCCCCCTCAATCCTCGCCCGGCCCGCCGCGCATCCATTCATTAAGTTTATTGACGGCCCTCGCCCCGGCATCGTCCAGCGTGCGCACCAGCGGCGACCGCGCATCCACGAACTCGACGCGCGGCGGAGCGTCCATCGCCGCCGCGAATTGATTGAGCGTGTCTTTCTGTTGGCTGGTTAAGTCCATCCGGTAAATCCGCGCGGCGATCTCATGAAACTGCGTGCGGGCGTATTCATGCGTCTCCAGAAGCCGCTCATGCCCGTCCTTCCCCTGATAGACGGACCGCCTTCCGTACCCCGCATAGGACGTGGCGTAGGCGATCTGCCAGTCGGCATCGTCCGGGTGCCGCTCGGCCTGAATGCGCATATGCTCGACCGCCTCTTCATAACGCCCCTGCTCCCGCAGATTGAGGGACAAAAACGCATGCAGGTCGAGGCTTTCGGGAAACCGCTCCACCCCGCGCCGCAGATCCTGCTCGATCTTGGCGCGGATATCGGCGTTCGTCTCGAACAGGGTATTGAGATCAACGTTATAGACGGGGCGGGAGGGATCGCGGTCCATCTGCTTGGCGTAAAATCGCGCATCGACCATCCCGTCGATGACCGCCTCGATCTCCGCGATGTCCTCAGCTGAAAAGCCCTTGGTGTAAGTAACCGCCACAAAAACCCCGAAAATATTATGGTTATGCCTTTAGGGTCTATCATAGCGATTTTGCCGAAAACGCACAAAATTTAAGTTTTCCCTGCGCGGGCAGACTGTTAAGGTCGCAAGGAAACCATGAAAAACCGCCGCGCCATCTTCGCCCTGTTGATCCTTGCCCTGCTCGGCGCGGGGCTGTTCTATGCCTATAGAACCCTCGTCCCCGGCAAGGCGAACCTTCCCGAAATCCGCGCCCGCGTCTGGCCGGGGCTGGAGCGCGAACTCGACGCCTTTGGCCTCGCCGCAAACGGCGACCTGTTTATCCGCATCTTCAAGGAGGAAAAGGAGCTGGAAATCTGGGGCGTCGATATAAAAACCGCAACGTACCGGAAATTCAAAACCTACCCGGTTTGCGCCTACTCCGGCAAGCTCGGCCCCAAGGAGCGCGAAGGCGACTTCCAGACGCCCGAAGGGTTTTATGACGTGACCGAAGACCGCCTGCACCCGGCCAGCGACTACCACCTCGCCTTCAATATCGGCTACCCCAACGCCTACGACCAAAGCCTGGGCCGCACCGGCAGCTTCATCATGGTGCACGGCGCCTGCGTGTCCATCGGCTGCTTCGCAATGACCAATGAGGGGATCGAGGAAATTTATCTTCTCGTGGAATCCGCCCTCAAGGGCGGCCAGCCCGCCGTACCCGTGCAAATTTTCCCCTTCCGCATGACAGACGAAAACATGGCGCGGCATAAAGATAGCCAATGGACCCCCTTCTGGCAGAACCTCAAGGAAGGCTACGACCTGTTCGAACTCTCCGGCCACCCGCCCCAAACGCAGAGCCAGAGCCGGAACTACGGATTTACAGGCCGGATTTAGAAAAAATTTTCTATATTATTCAAACACATAACAACAAATTTGCAGCCCTTTAAGCCCTATGTTACGGTTTTCTATGGGTTGGCAATCGGTGAAAGATCGGGCCAATGGCACGGAATACGAAGCGTCCGCCAGGGAACTGGTCGAAAAAACAGAGACGCAGTTAAGGGCCATTGAGAGCTTTTTGCAGGATACGCGGCAAAGCGCCGCGTCCGACCCGCGCTTGGCCGCCATCCGCTCGGATGTAGAAGCCAGCTACAATCAAGCCCGCAGCACCCTCGACTATCTCGGCCAGCAGGACGGCGCGAACCTCAGCACGTTTCAAAGAATGGGCGCGCTGGCGTCAGTCTCACAGGGCCTAAGTCTGGTCGTCAATCCGGATGACGCTCAGGGCGGCATGACGGCAATCGCCGATTATCACCGCGCGCTCGACGTCCCGAACGAAGACGAAGCCAAAGCCCTAACAGACCCGGCCGAACGTCAGGCCTATATCGACCAAAGACGCCAGACCTTCGTCGGACGAGCAGATGAATTCACGCAAGAGGCCCGCCTGAATGCAAGATTCGCCGAAGCCTCGGTCGAACACCTGAAATCGCGGGCCGACCCGACATACACGCCCGACCCCGCCCGTTCCTTCGAATCCATCGGCGCGGAAGGACAGGCGGGACAGCGTATGATCAGCCTCAACCGAGGACGCGATGCGGTGGTCAGCCTCGACCCTGTGGACCGCGACGCACTGTCCATGTACCACGCGCTTGATGCCCTGAAACGCACCGTGCCCAATAGCCTGAACGGCATGAGCCCGGAGCAGCGCAGCGAAATCGCGGAAATCAATATGAACGTGGTGGCCCGCGCCTATGCGGGAGAATACGGTCCAAGATTCAATCTCCGCCCCGGTCAGGACAGGGGTATCACCGTAGGCCCCGAAAGCGTGAATAGTCCGCGTATGACCTTTAACCTTGGCACCGCCGCCGGGGTGAACTACAACCCGATCAACCCCTTTTTGACGCACGACCCCACCGGCACTGTAAATGAGGCCTCAAGACTGCCCGGAGACGCGCTCAACTACTACACCCAATTCTTTTCTGAAGGTCTGTCCGGCCAGAGCGACCAGGCCGCCGCGCGCAATACGGCGCTTATGGAACTCATGCAACGCAGCGGCGGCGAACGCGTCCCCTCCGCCGAGATTTACCGCACCCTTGGCCTCGACCCGAAAGGCCCGGATTTCGCCGCACCCCCCGCCGGATCCGCCCGCCGGATAGAGGAAAGCTTCGCAAGACTGGAAGGAAACGTGGCCCTGCTCGAACAACTGGTCGCCAACCCGACCGGACAGGACCTGCAGAAGACCCTCGCCGACCGCAACATGACCGTAGACAGCCTTATGATGGAGTTGAAGCAAAATGTGGGCAGGAACAACTTTATGCCCGGCATCGAGCACGACACCTATCAACGCATGGTCGATCAGGCCAATATCAACGGGCGGGTTGAAGCTCTGCTCGGTGTCCCCATCGAGCAATCACAAAATACCCGCTTCAATACCTCCCCTGTGTTGCAGGCCATGAGCCGCAACTTCGAGCATTTCCACCCGGCTCCGCAGGGCCAGACGCCTGTGCCGCAGACCCGCGACGGCGCGAACCAGCTGGGCGAAGCCCTGAGCGCCCGGGGCGGCGCCGTCATCATGGACAACCACGTACGCCCGGAATCCATGAGTTTCCTGCGCGCCAGCCTGCCCGAAATCGCCAGCCGGGGCACGGCCCGGATATTGCTCGAAAACGCGGGCACAAACACCGGCACGGCGGCCGGAGGGCTGATCGTCTTCAACCAGCAAAATCCGCTGCAGAAATTCTACGAAACCGGAGACGCCTCGCACCTCCAGGCGCTAAAATCCTCTTTCACGGCGCATCTTGAAAACATCGCGGAATCGCGGGCCCTCACCCCCGCAGAGCAACTGCAACTCGGTCAACTCCGCGAACGCGACGCCGAAACCGCCCGCACCATTGAGGAAGCCTACACCCAATATGGAATAAAATTCGAATTCCTCGGCGGCGCGCAGGAAGGGCAGGTCAGTGACAATTTCGGCCTCGAAGCACGCGGCGTAACCAGCAATTTTGGCTGGGACCGCCAGATCAGGGACGCCGCGAGGGAAGTAGACAACGTGATCGTCTTCGGCGGCGGCGGCCATTTCACGGAAGGCCTGCCCGGCCATAATACCGGACGCATGGTTCTGGACGAATCTTTGGGATTCCCGACCTTTTCGGCGGGCGATACGCAAGGCCTGTTCAAGGGCGATTACCACGTTGACCCCGGTCCCGGCGACCGCTGGACGTCCACACCCGAAACCGCGTCTCCAGCCGCAGCCCCATCGGCCCAGCCCGAAATCCGCACGGCTCCCGGCCCGCGATAAATCTCAGCCAAGTTTAGATATGTTCAGACCTGTTTTGGGAAAATGGTGCCCATCTTGACCTTCCGCATGACGGACGAAAACATGGCGCGGTATAAATACAGCAAGTAGCCCCCTTCTGGCAGAACCTCAAGGAAGGCTACGACCTGTTCGAACTCTCCAGCCACCCGCCAGACACGGAGACAGAAAACCAAAACCACGGCTTCACCGGAAGGATTTAAGCAAACTAACCGCACCCCATTCAACAAAAGATATAAAGACGAAAGCCGCGTAGACCTTAAGGCTTCAAATTGCATACCAGAGGTTTTATCTCCTCATCTTCCCCTTCATCCCGAAACGTATGTCCCCTCAGGTAATCCCCTAACTCAACAAAGGCAATCTCGCTTTTTATATCCTCTGCGCTTAACGGCTCCCCCTGAAAAACCATGGTCTCAGTTTTCAGCGGTTCTCCCTTGATGTAAGAACTCAGCCATGCTTGATCAAACCAACGTTCCCGGGCTGCCAGAGATATAAGCGATCCGACCAAAAGCTCTTTTTCGCTGACGCTGTAATCCTTATAACTCGTGAAATAGTAAACAATCTCTCGCCCCCATATATCCTTCATCGCCCCAAGCTGTTGCAACAACGCAGCCCTGACATCCTTGTTTGAACAGAAATATCTTTGAAGATGAACAAAATACTCAGACTTAGACCCAGACCACCCATAGCCTTGCAAAAAGACAAGCGCAGGCAATGAGAGGATATCGGAGCGGGAATCATCATCGGATTCGCTCGGGCGTGCTATATACGCCTCTATTTCCATCTTGGCCCAGTCAACAACCGGATCTTTGTAAAAATTTGCAAGGAGAACCGCGATATCCGGCCGCGATCTGTAATCCTTTGGCCTCAACTCTTTCAGTTCGGTCTCAATACTGCTGGGTTTAGGAATGGCCCTTATGAAGTTCCTCTCCTGACGCCGCACCAAAGTGGAATACATGCTATAGGCAAAATCCGGCCACCACTCCCTAACCTCCTTATCGTCAAGCCATATTTCCTTTTCCCAATCGTCTGGATCCGTTCTGATTATTAAAGCTGCATTATAAAACTCCCACGCATCCTGATGATTAGCAGCATTAAGAATGACAAAAGCCCTGTCTCTGAGCAGTTCAAGCGCATCACGGTACCGCCCGTTTTGCGCGTAATAGCGGGCGATCACTGAAAGAAACCTGACTTTTTTCCCTTCCTTTTTCAACAGTTCATCAAAAAAAGACATGGCATCTGGATGCTCGCCCTCAGTCAAAGCTTCAAGAACAAGGACTCTGGAATCGTCAGGATCATCAACCTTTGGCTCTTCTTCATCCCACCCAAACGGATCATCTTCTTCCTCGGGCAAACCTGCCGCCAGCCGGTCCGCCTTGATCTTGGCCTCGCGCCTCTCCCTCTTATTTTCTAAATAGGAATCAAGTTTGCCCTCTTGCTCAACAATCGAAAAAATATTGGAACGCTTATCCTCAAGAGACTCAAACTCTTCAAGAAGATATTGTGTGGGTTTATAACTTGAAACACCGCTCAAGTATGAGCGTATATCCACAGCCAGTTCAGCTTCATGATCGTTCATCTCCTGCTTTCGGGTAAGTTCCTGATACTTCTTTTTAAGAATCCCCATCTGCTTGATAGGGTCAGGCTCTTTCTGAACGTCCATGTAATAGCGAATGGTCTTAACCCAAAGAGAGTCCTCGCCGTAATAATCTTCCGCAACGCGCGTCCATGCAAATAGCGGTCTGTAATAGGTACCGTCGTCAGCCTTAGAGAGGAAAAGCACATAAGGCCGTCCTTTTTCAAACATTTGTCTGATACAGGAGCCGTGATAGGATTCAGGGTGGGCATATTCTAAATCACCGGGATCGCTTGGAATCGTCTCTCCAAGATTTGCAGAAACCCAACCGCCTTTATCTGTAAAAACAGGCCCGAGATCGCCCTTAAAAACCTGATCGACACTGAAGGTAAGTTCATACTCATCATCACCGACCTCTTTTTGGGTCTGGGGCGTGGCCACAACGATCGCATCGACGAGTTGAACCAGATCGAAATTCGTCGGCTGATAGTAATTCGATGCCATTTTGCAAGCATACGCCGCCCGGAAAACGCCGCAGACTGCCAACAAAACAGCGCAAAAAATAGAGAGTGACAGCCTGTTCATGGATTCCTGCATCAAAACCGTAAGCGCACAGACAGCATACGGCAGATTGTCAGAAAAAATCCAAAATAAAGGGAAAATGGTGCCCGGGGGCGGAATCGAACCACCGACACGGGGATTTTCAATCCCCTGCTCTACCCCTGAGCTACCCGGGCATGGGAAAGCGGGATAAAACGCTAGAATACGGCTTATAAAAGAATGAAGTCGGCCTGTCCAGCCCTAGTTTCAAAACCGCAAGAAAACGGGGAAAAATTGGCCCCGAAGGCCGCTTAGGCAGGCGCGCCCAGCTGCGCCGAACGCTCGGCCTGAACCTGGGGCGGAACGAAGCCGATGCCCTCATCTTCCAAGGCCGGTTCGCGGGCGTTGACCAGAGATATGGAGGTCGGGTCGGGGTCGGCGGACTGGCCGAAGACCGTCCCCATCGAAAGCCCGCCCACGGAGATCCGCTTGTTGGAATCGAAATCCACGATCGGGGCCCCCATCGGCAAGCCGCGCACGACGGCCGTATAGGCCGTGCCGTCCACGCCCTGCTGGTAATCCTTGGCGGCCGTGCCCGTCGCGCCGTCCGGCGATGCGCCCGCGCCCTCTTCAGCCGGCTTGGCGGTGTTTTCAGGCGTAGCGTCTTCCGGTCCGGCCTCTGCGTCGGGTGCGTCCGCTCCGGCTGCGGGGGTCTGAACCTCGGCTTTAGAGGCCTCGGCCTGCATACGCGCCTCGTAATACTGAGCCCGCTCGGCCTCGCTGATCAGAGAAACAGGCGCAGGCTCCTGATAAGGGGCAGAGGCATCCGAAGCCTGATAGGCCGCCAGAAAAGTATTGGTCTGGTTCATCGCCATTTCGATATGGACGACCTTCTCCAGAGTCTCATAGCTCGGGTTAGCCCGATAATCCGCCAGAACGCCCTCGCTCAACGTCTGAAGTTGTTGCGCGGCGATTTCGTTGTAAAGCTTGGGATCCTGAACAAAAAGCTCATCGGCGCTGGTCGCCGGACCATCAACCTTGTCCCAATCGACGCCTGCAAACACCACCTCGTCGTCGTAGGCGATCAAAGCCTCCGCAGCCACCAGCGACTCGGCCTCCGGTATGACACCCGGAAGCGCATAGAACGGTTCGGCAGGTACGCTGGGCGCTTCCGGCGCGACATAAGCCGCCGGAGCCGTCCAAGTCCCGGCATCCTTGCGCGCGAAGCGCTCCTCATAATATGAACGCCGCTGCTCCTCGCTGATGATCGTCACCGGAGGACCGCCGACATAGGTGCTCACCGCCGCACCCGGATTAGCGGCGATATGGCGCTGAAAGCCGAGGGTAAATTCGTTATTATCGATGACCTGCTCAAGCTGAACCAGCCGCTCAAGATTTTCATAGCTTGGGTCCGCCGCATGGGCGGCCAGCGCCTCGTCCTTAAAGACATTCAAGCGTTCTTGCTTAATCTCAAGATACCTGACGGGATCGGCGCTCCACAGATCGTTAGGCGTCTCGATGCCTTCGCCCTCGGCGGACAAATCGACGCCCGCGAAGATCCTCTCTTCGGGGAGGACCGCGTTCGTCTCGCCCAGGACCTGATATTTCTCAAGCCCCATCTTCGACTGGAACGCCACTTCCTTGAAATAGGCGTCTTCCTGTTCTTGGGTAATCAGCTGCGTCGGCACGCGCTCCGGCACCGGTTGCCCCAGAACCCGGCGGCGGTAGGCATCCTCGAAATCGTTGGCGTAGTCGATGCGGATCTGCGCCTGAATCACATCGCCCTGCGCGTCCAGCGAGGTTGGGTCGGCCTCGTAAGCGGCCATGACGCGGGCGCGGTAGGCTTCGATCCCTTGCTGCGCGGCGGTGAAATACGCCTCGGGGTTTTCCTTCAGCAATTCGTCGGGCGTCTTGGCCTTTCCGGCATAGGTGGACCAGTCAAAGCTCGCGCCAACCGCCCTATTCATCCGCGTCAGGCTGCTGTCCGCCGCATCGAAATGCATATGGTTTACGGCATCGTCCGAGCGTAAAAGCGCACTCGACGCGTGCTGCGGATCATAAAAGGCGCGCAGAGCGCGGAAATCCCGGAGCGCCAGCGCAACATCGCCGTCGCCGCGCTCGATCGCGCGCTGATGGGCCGAACGGTCGGCGCGCACTTCCTCGACAAGGGTCTCAAGCGGCGTCTTCTGGTCATGCGGATCGTTGAGATGCTCGCCCTCATGGTTACCGATGATCCGCATCCATTGCAGATCGGTCCCGGGCGTGTTGCGGACGATCGCCTCTCGGGTCTGGCGGTCGAGATGCGGGAAAACCCCCCGCGTGATCTCCTCCTTGGTGTCAAAGCCGCGATCGGGCATGACGACGACCCCGTACTCTTGGCCGTTGATGGTCACGCGGGAAAGCGCGGCGGGGCCGGACTCGCGCAATTCACGCGCCAGACGGGTCAGGCTCACGCGGTCGGAGTCGCGGATCACGCCCTCGTTCATGCGGTTCAGAACGCCGTCCGTCGCACCGGGAACCTGACGCTCCAACTGACGCTCAAGATGATAGCCGGGATTGCGGTGATAAGGCGGCCTCTGGGAAAAACGGAAGTCGATCTCGCGGATATCGTCGGGATTCACGAAAATCACCGGAACGCGGGACGTCTCGGCGACGCCCTGCTTATAAGCGTCGATCCGCTCCGCCATCGTCGAACGGTCGCGCATCATATCCTCGCGGCGCCGGTCTTCAGTGGGATCGAAGGGCTTACCCATAAATCACCCGCCGCTAATCAGGGACGGGAGCGCCGAAACCGTCATGTTCGGTGCTGTCTGTTTTCTTTTTGCCCTTGTCGGGATCGACCGGATTGGCAAACGGGGGGTGGAACGGCGGCGGCAAAACGCCCGGCTGTCTTTGTTCGACCGAATCCTGTGGCGCGGTCGCGGGCTTTTTCGTTGTCGTTTCGGTGCTCGCGCAAGCGGCGAGCCCGAGGCTCACAGCCAAAGCCGCACTGGTCAAAAAGCCGCTTCTGCGGTCATTGTCGCTCATCCCATTCACCCCTCTATGAGTCCCTAAAGTCTAGCATAGGCCAGACGGATTATGCAAAGTTTTTGAGGGCAAGTTTACCCGCAAAACCCTTAAAATTCAATACCTTCCACCCGCTCATAAAGCGTGGGAGTCCGCCGTTTCCGGGTGATTTCCATCAATCCGAGGCTGGTCAGCCCGTGAATCTGAACCGTGCAGGGATCTCCATCGAAGGCCTTTTCAAGAGCCTTGACCAGCTCGTCCTGCTCCTTGCGGGTCTTCATCTTAAGAAAGTCGATGATGATAATCCCGCCCAGATTGCGCAGCCGCACCTGCCGCGCGATTTCCTGCGCAGCATCCACATTCAGGGCCAGATGAGAGCGTTTATCCGCTCCTTTGTTCACATCGATAGCGGTCAGGGCCGCCGTTTCCTGAATAATCAGGTTTCCGCCGCTCTTAAGCACAGCATAATCATGAAACAGCGCCTCGATCGGCCCCAGCACGTCGCGGTATTCGAACAAGGCAAGATCTTTGGTGGCGTTTTTAAGCTCGATCGGCGTCACGCGCGGCACGAGATCGGGCGCGAACACGGAACACCACTCCTCCACCTGCTTGTAATGGTCCATCGTCACGACCTCGATCCGGTCGATCTTCTCGACCGCCTTGTCGCTCAAAATCCGCTGGATGGAGTCCGGGCCAAGCATGATGAGCGCCGGTTCGTTCCCCTCGAAGTAATTTTGCAGCTCCGTCCAGATATTGCGCAGGATCTTGGCTTCGCGCACAATAATATCGGTCTGGATGTCCGCGCCGGAGGACCGCAGGATAAACCCCTCCATCCCCTCCAGCGCACCGAGCATATCGGTGAGCGCCGCCCGCAGATCTTTTTTGCGGATACGCTGTGAAATCTGGTTTCCGGCCATCAGAGGACAGTAAATCAGGTGCCGCCCCGGAATCGAGATATCCATGCTGAGCTGCGCCGATTTCTGTTCGGCGGGCAGATCGAAATCCAGCGTGCGCGGCAGATACGCGCTCTTGGCCTGCACGGCGATCATGTCGCCGGGCTTGAAGACCTTGCCGATGGCCTTTTCGCCGCCCTTGACGATCGTCCCGTCCTTGGCCTTCACCCGCACGTCCTTGTTGTAGAGGATGCCCGAATAATCTTCGTCGAGCTGCACGAAAACCGCATCCAGAGCGGTATTCACCGAGGTCACTTTCCCCCAATAGATCGACCCCCAGCGCACCGCCTCATGCGCCGGATCGACCTCAAGCCCCTCCAGCCGATTGCCCGAAAGCGCGGCGGCCCAGATGCGGCTTTGATATTCCTCGATTAAAATATCCAATAGAACCCCGGATTATCCCCAGAATGACACACAGCCTAGAATATTATTCTACCTCAAGAATCCGTTCCCGGCCAGAAGCTGAACAGTATCGAAGACCGACAAACCGACCACGTTGGAATAAGACCCTTGTATGAACGGAATGAACGAAGCCGCGAGCCCCTGAATCGCATAGCCTCCGGCCTTGCCCTGCCACTCGCCGCTGGCGATGTAGGCCGACTCTTCATCCGCACTCAGGGTCTTGAATTTAACCGCCGTATCGCACAGCCGCGTCACAACGGCGCCGGTCGGGGTAATCAGACAAATCCCGCCATAGACATGATGCCGCCGCCCGGACAAAAGCTTCAGGCACTCCCGCGCCTGCGCCTCGGTCTCGGCCTTCGGCAAAATGCGCCGCCCGCACGCCACGACCGTATCGGCCGCCAGAATAAACGCGCCCTCGGCCTTCGCCCCGCAAGCGGTCCGCGCGGCTTCGGCTTTTCCACGCGCAAGGCGCACGGCCAGATCGCGCGGCATCTCGCCCTTCAGCGGCGTTTCATCGATATCGGCGGGGGAGACAAACGCAGGCACGATTCCCGCCTGCTTCAGAAGGTCGAGCCGTCTGGGAGAGGCGGAAGCGAGGATAAGCCTGTTATTTTTCACGGAAGATGATTCGGCCCTTGGTCAGGTCGTAGGGAGTCATTTCAACGACGACGGTATCCCCCTGCAGCACACGGATGCGGTTCTTGCGCATCTTCCCGGCTGTGTGGGCGAGAATGATATGGTCGTTCTCCAGCTTGACGCGGAACATCGCGTTCGGAAGGATCTCGGTCACCACGCCCTTGAATTCAATGAGGTCTTCTTTAGCCATCAGTCAGAAAAAACTCCAATATTTTAAGACGGTTACGTTTTACACCCTTCCGGCAGCAAAAAGCAACGCCAATTTCCCGAATATCCGCGCCAAATTTGCAAAAGCTAGCGCCACATCAGCGCTTTTCCGCTGTGAAGCACGCAAATCAGGCTGAAAAGCCGCCGCGCCGTGTTGAGATCGAGCAAAATTTTATCGCTCAGCCGCTCCATCAGAAGCTCCGCCCCCTCGTTATGCAACCCGCGCCGCCCCATGTCGATCGCCTCGATCCGCGAAGGCTTACCCTCCCGCACCGCCTCGTCGTAGCTGTGCACAATCAGGAAGTAGTCTTTAATCAGCCTCTGATAGGGTTTCACCGAAAGCACGAGCATCGGAAGCTCCTGCCCTGCGTCGTTGATGATCCTGAAAACCAGACGGTTCTCCTCCACCGATAAAATCACCTCATAAGGCCCGTGATGATCTTTGACGGGCTGAAAAAAACTGTCGCTTTTCAAATCGCGCAGGGCCGTTTCATGGTCCCGCCGCAAAAGCGCCGTAGGCGCAAGATCATCCGCCCCCCTCAGATCAAAGGTGCGGATTTTGCTCTTGGCTGTTGATTTCATGGGCATAATCGACCGCCCTACCTCTGTGCATAAACGGCTTTGCGGAACGCCTCGATCCAATACCCGATCTCCTCGGGCCGCGTTTTAAAGGCGCTGCGGTTTACAATCAGTCTCGACGATACATCAAGGATCGTTTCGACCTCAGCAAGCCCGTTCGCCTTCAAAGTCGCGCCCGAAGACACAAGATCCACGATCCGGCGCACAAGACCCAGCGCAGGCGCAATCTCCATCGCGCCGTTGAGCTTGATGCACTCCGCCTGAACCCCGCGCCGTGCGAAATGCCGCGCCGTGAGGGAGGGATATTTCGTCGCCACGCGGATATGGCTCCACGTGTTGGGCGTCTTGGCCTCAAGGTCCGCCTCCGGCATGGCCACAGACAGGCGGCACTTGCCGATCCCGAGATCCAGCGGCGAATAAAGCTCGGAATAATTGAACTCCTCGATCGCGTCGCTGCCCACCACGCCGAGCTGCGCCCCGCCATAAGCGACAAAGGTCGCCACGTCGAACGCCCGCACCCGGATGATGTCCAGCCCCGGATGATTGGTGGAGAACCGCAGCATCCGGCTGTCCTCGTTGGAAAACTCCGCCTCCGGCACGATGTCGCACGCCGCCAGCAGAGGCGCAAGTTCCTTGAGGATTCGCCCCTTCGGCACGGCAAAGATCAGTTTTGGCAAGGCTTCGGCACTCATGGCCTATCCATTAACGCTAAGTCGAGGAAACGGCAAGAGTTTTTGCCGCACCGCACCATCTTGGCCGCCCCCGCCCATAAATGCAAGCCGCGAACGCCGGAGTTTGACAATAAACCCCTTCCTCTGGAATGATGCCTGAGTGAAAAGACGGAACAGACGAAATGACGGTCAGTGAAACCCTCGGCAGAACGATTGGAAGGCTGCGCCGCGCATGGCACGGCCCGCCTCCGACGTTCTTGGGCCATGAACTCACCGACCCGCAGGCCATCGCGCAGGAAATTTGCGCAAACGGCACGAACGAAGAGCAGGTTCGCCAATTTCTCGGCATGAGTCTGGACAACCGGAACATCAACAAGGTCGAGATGATCCTCGCCCTGCGCACCCTGATGGAGCACGGCAGCGAAATCGCCGGTAAATTCCGTAATACCGGCATCGCGCTGGGCATGGGCGATTATCACGATATGGGCGAAGATTACACCCTCGCCGCCATTCAATACACCATCGCCTATCTGCACGGGCAGGACCCCGGATTTTACCACATGGCCACGGAGATCGAGACGCGCAACCGCCCGCGCGACGCCAACGGCTACATGGATGCCGTCGCGTTCCTGATAGAGATGCCGGACGACCCGAAGGAGGCCTTGGATAGTCTCCCCGAAGAGGCCACGGTAGGCCACTACCGCCCCGAATATTTCGACGAACTGGCCAAAGCCATGGCCGACAACCCGGAAATCCGGCAAGCCCTGCGCGCCGACTTTCTGGTCTACCGCGCCGCCAGCGCCGTCCGGCACGGCCTCGACCGCAGCCGCGCATGGGGCATGCACATGGACGGGCTGTTCGCCGGACCGACCGAACACATCAACGCCAACCCCTACGTGCGCGACGCCTTCCATGATCGCAAGCTCGACCACGAGATCAAATAACCGAACGTGAATATGTATTTGACTAAAATATTATGATGTCCGTCATTGCGAGAAGGCCGAAAGGCCGACGAAGCAATCCACGTTTTTTCTGGATTGCCGCGCTCCCCCGGATCAAGTCCGTGGTCGCTCGCAATGACATCGAGCTAAGCACAGATTGATTTAACCGGAAATCTAAGATTTAGAGAAAAGTTTTGCGAAGCTCGGGCCTGTCTTACAGGCGATAATTTCGACATCGCCCCAGACCTTGTTTGTGATATACGGCTCGTTCTTGAGGTATTCGTCCAGCGCCGCGCGCGACTCCATCTCAAACACCATGACCGACCCGCACATCGTGCCGTCATCGTTCAAAAGCGCCGCACCATAGATCTGCTCGCCCCGCTCCAGCGCAGAATCGCAGAGCGCAATATGCGCCTCCCGCACCGCCATACGGCGGGCCAGCGCCCCCTCGTCCTTCGCGTCACGCGCGATCACGACGAATTGCGGCATCAGGCGGCGTCCTGAGAGGATTTGGGCGAAATGCCCTGAAGAAGCTCGGCGGTCTGCGCGGCGGAATCCACAGCCACCATGCCCACAGTATGATAGCCCGCATCGACATGCAGAATCTCGCCCGTCACGCCGCTGCCCAGATCGGAGAGCAGGAACAGCCCCGCCCGCCCGACATCCTGAATCGTCACGTTGCGCCGCAGGGGCGAGTTGAGTTCGTTCCATTTGAGGATATACCGGAAATCGCCGATCCCGCTGGCGGCCAGCGTCTTGATCGGCCCGGCGGAGATCGCGTTCACACGGATATTGTCCTTGCCCACGTCGGCGGCCAGATAGCGCACGGAGGCCTCCAGCGCGGCCTTGGCCACACCCATCACGTTGTAATGCGGCATCACGCGCTCGGCCCCGTAATAGGTCAGGGTCAGAAGGCTCCCGCCATTCTCCTTCATCAGCGGATAGGCCCGCTGCGCCACGGCGGTGAAGGAATATACTGAAATATCCATGGTGCGCAGGAAATTGGCGCGGCTGGTATTGAGGTAAAGCCCGTCCAGCTCGTTCTTATCGGAAAACGCGATCGCATGAACCACGAAATCCAGCGAGCCCCATTCCTTTTCCAGAACAGTAAACACGGAGTCCACGCTCGCCTCGTCAGTCACGTCGCAGGGCAGAACAATTTTCGATCCGGCTTTCTCAGCCAAGGGGCGCACACGTTTCTCAAGCGCCTCCCCCTGATAGGTAAACGCCAGTTCGGCGCCGCTATTCACGGCCTCCTCGGCGATGCCCCACGCGATCGAACGGTCGTTCGCTACGCCCATAATCAAACCACGTTTGCCCTTCAGAAATTCACTCATCTCTCACGTCACAAATTTTAATGTCAGCCCCCTGTATCCTACACATTTCAGGTGTTGCGTCTAGGGGCCAGAGCCACGTTTTTGCATAAGCGGCCCGCACGCGCGCCCTCATTTTATCCTGCAGGATTTTTTGCTAGAATGCAGACTTGATTGCTAAATCCCTGAAAGCGCGGCTATAGTCTTTGCCATGACGGTTGATCGTAAAACGGCACTTCATATCTGCAAGGTGATAGCGCGCCAGATCGAGAACGGATATCCCGATCTGCACTTGAATTTTATTGTGCACGAGGAACATAAGCGCCAAAAGGCGGTCGTGCGCGAAACCGAAAACATACAGGAACACCCCGCCGGCCAGACCCTGCTCGACTACATCCTCGCCAGCAAGGACAAGGAGATCACAGGCAACCGCTCCAGATTCGTCGGCCTCGCTCAGCACAGCAACCCCGGAATCCTCGGCTTCTTCCGCTCCACCGCCACGATGGGGATTTTCTTCGTTAACTGCGACCGCTTCAACACGCAAGAAGACCTCAAAAACCATGCGCTGCACATGGTCTGGCACGCGCTGGCCCTCTACGAGGACTTCAACGCCGCCCAGAAGATAATGCACCAGAAGACGGGAACGCTTCCGGCTCCCAGACGCAAGAAGGCGCACGGGCATAGCCAAAAAGACGAGGGACCCGCCGCCGTAACGCAAGAACAATCCCCCGAATCCCGGCTGGAGATCCAAGACGGCGTGATCGCCACAAAACTGGAAACGCAGGACCTTTACCACCGCAACCTTCTGGCCGATATTTTCTCGGCAACCTTCCAGGCCATCCACGGCACGGAAAACGCCATCCGCAATCTGGCCAAACAGCGGATGCTCGACACGCTCTCCCCGCAAATCGGCTTCATTTCAGAGCGCTACCCCTACCCCGTCAGCATGGAAACGCTCGAACTTCTGTTTTCCGAAAGCATCAGCGCCTCGGCCAAAAAGGAAAAGGGTGTCGCCCTCGCCGTTCGAATTACCCGCGAAATCGGCATGACCTACAAAATCAACGCGATAAAGCAGTGGCGCGCCTTCTGTGTTCCGGCACAGGAAATGGCATGGTGTGGTTTCGACCCTGAAACCATCCTCGGCGCAGCGATTTACACAAACGAAAACACATATGTCCGCTCCATCGCCGACATGGTGTCCGAACATCTTGAAATCAAACCGAAAATCTTTTCAAACCTGAACGATTACAACCCTTTTGCCGATCAGGAAATGAACAAGCGGCTGCATGAAAAAATGGCGATGGAAAGCTTCAAGATCGCGATGGAAAAAATACGAACGCCCGAAGATCACCGGATGCTCCTGAACGAAGCCTTCGCCCAGTGCCAGAAACTCAGAGTCGGCAACCCGGTCGGTTGGTCGGCGCATGCCCTTCTCAACTTGATCGACGAAGTAATCCTGCTTGATGCGAAGACTCTGGCACAGCAAAAGGCGCGCCTGTTAAACATCTATGAACAGCAGCTCCAGCGCGTAAGCTGGGAAAACCTCCGCACCTTCGCCCGCTTTATCTTCCGCCAGCGCCGCGACGGTCTCGAAATCACGCCCGCCATGATCGCATCAATTCCCGGAAAGACAGAGGATCTGGTCATTATCAAGGAAACCTTCGCCAAACTCGATGAAATGTCCGCACTCGCCGAAGCCGCAAGCGAACAGCACGGCAACAAAACCGGCACGCAGGGAAGCTTCGCACGCTTCATCAGCCCCAACGCGCTGAAATAATGGAAATCTGAAACCGCGAGTTTTCAACTAGGCTCTTGATTGTCCGGTTGTGCGTTAACATGCTCGGAAGCCCCTGATCTTGTCGAGGCAGGTTTCTCCAGTATGGCTGAAACGACGATATAGACAAACCAGATTACCAAACCGGTCCGAAGCGCAAGAAACGCCAATCGCACAGCCAATCTGATACGGAATTCCCTTCCCACGGCTCCTACACTCTCCTATAGGCGTCAGATCTCAAAAAAAAGGCCGCGCTTTGCAACGCGGCCTCTTTGATTATCTTCAAACCGGGATTACTGAACGATCTGCCAGCTTCCGTCAGGCTGGCGGCAAGCCACGCCATAGGCCGACTCTTCGCGTCCGCCGACATAGATCGTCTGCTGGAACTCGCGGCAGTATTTACCGCTTTGACTATAACCATCCTTCGTAGCGACGACCTTGCCGTAATTTCCGCTCTCCGGGTTGCTCCAGCTGATCGGCTCGCCGATCGGAGCGTTCTGCGCCTGATAGTTGGCCTGAGAGGCGTACTGCTGGTCGGCGCGGTCAAGCGACTTGCCGATCTCGCTGCCCACAAGGGCGCCAACCAAAGCGCCCGCACCCGTCGCCCAAAGCTGGCCGGACCCGTCGCCGATTTTCGAGCCAAGAAGTCCGCCGATGACAGCCCCGCTACCGGTTCCGATCAATTGTTTCGTGCCGGTGTTGTTCATCGTCTCACAACCCGTGAGGGCAAGAGAGGAAACCACCATGGCCACAAGTGCTATTTTCTTCATCCAATGAGTCCTTTGCTTCTGGAATAAACTCTGCATTTCTGTACTATAGCCGCTCACAACGCAGCGTGACAATGCTACGTGTATAAAGGAAAAACCCTCCGCAGGGAAAAATTTTTCTAAAAAACCAAGGGACTGGCAATATGGAAAAGGAAACGGCCGAACTTCCGGAAACCCCCCTCCCGCTCTTCCATAAATGGTTTGCAGAGGCCCAAACCGCAGAGCCCAACGACCCGGACGCCATGGCTCTGGCCACAGCCACCCCGGACGGACAGCCGATCGTGCGGATGGTCCTCCTCAAACAGGCCGACGAACGCGGATTTAAATTCCACAGCAACGAACAAAGCTTCAAGGGCCGCCATCTGGCCGCAAACCCCCATGCTGCCCTGTGCTTCCACTGGAAATCCCTGCGCCGGCAGATTTGCGTGCAGGGTACGGTGGACATCGCGCCGGATGCCGAAACCGACGAATATTTCGCGACCCGCCCCTATGAACGCCAGATCGGCGCATGGGCCTCCGACCAGTCCCGCCCGCTCCCCCACAGGGAGGCTCTGGAAAAAAAGGTGACTGACCTCAAAAAGCAATACCCTGCGGGCACCGTTCCCCGCCCGCCCCACTGGGTCGGGTATATCCTGAAACCCGAACGGATCGAATTCTGGTGGAGCCACCGTGACCGTCTGCATGACCGATTCGAATACAAAAAAGGCGCAGATGGCCTGTGGACCATCCAACGCCTTTACCCTTGATTCCCCAGCAAAACAGCGCCATAAATGGCCCATGAGCAAAAACATGAACACCGCGAAACAAACCGAAACACCCCCCTCCGGCGAACAGAGTTTTACCGCCGACGTGGCCCGGCTATTGGATATCGTCGCCAACGCGCTTTACACGAACCACGATGTCTTCCTGCGCGAACTAATCTCTAACGCCGCGGACGCCTGCGACCGCTTACGGTACGATGCGATTCAGAACCCCGACCTCATTAAAGACAACCCGGATTTCCGCATTCATGTCTTCAAAGACACCAAAGACCGCACCCTCAGTGTAATCGATAACGGCATCGGCATGACCGCGCAGGAAATGGCCGATAACCTTGGCACAATAGCGAAATCAGGCACCGCCGCCCTCATGAAACAGATGAAGGAGCAAGGCGCAAGCGCCGACCTCAAGCTGATCGGCCAGTTCGGTGTGGGCTTTTACGCAGGCTTCATGGTCGCGCATAAAATCCGCGTCGTCAGCAAAAAGGCGGGCGAAGCCCAAGCCTTTACTTGGGAATCCGACGGCCGCACGGGCTATACCGTCCGCGAAGCCACCAGCGATGAGGCCGCCACCCTCGACGGTGCGCGCGGCACCGCCATCCGCGTCGACCTCAAGGACGAGGCCTGCGATTTCCTTATGGACGAAAAAATCAAGATGACCGTCCACATGTACTCCGATCACATCAGCGTTCCGATTTATCTGGGAACGCCCCATGACACGAAGCACGATCAGGCCGAAAAACTCAACGCCGCGTCCGCGCTCTGGATGCGCCCGAAAAACGAAATAACGGCAGAGCAATACACCGAATTCTATCGCCACCTTACGGGCGGCTTCGATGAACCGAGCATGACCGCGCATTGGCGCGCTGAAGGCAAAATCGAATTCACCGGCTTGCTCTTCATTCCGACCCTGCGCCCATGGGACCTGTTCGACCCCTCGCGCCGCCACTTCGTCAAGCTTTACGTCCGCCGGGTCTTTATTTCCGAGGATGTAAACACGTTGATGTACCCCTGGCTGCGCTTCGTTCGCGGGATAATCGACAGCGAAGACCTGCCCCTCAACATCAGCCGCGAAAGCCTGCAATTCAATCCTGTGGTAAGCAAGATCAGAAGCGCGGTCGCAAAACGCGTCCTGACCGACCTCGACAAGCTCTCGCAAATCGACCCGCCCGCCTTCGCCTCCATCTGGGGCCAGTTCGGCTCGGTGCTCAAGGAGGGCCTGTACGACGCGCCCGAACACCGCATGGAGCTTCTGAAGGTCTGCCGCTTCTTCACCAGTCACGATGACGGCGAACGGCTGACCAGCCTTGAGGATTATGTCGCCCGCATGAAAGAAGGTCAGGAACAGATTTTCTATATTACCGGGGAATCCTTGAACGCCCTGCGCAACAGCCCCCAGCTTGAGGGCTTCCGCGACCGCGGCCTTGAGGTCATTTTCCTCACCGACACGATCGACGATTTCTGGCTGCAGAAAGTATTGGATTATGACGGCAAGCCCTTCAAATCCATTACAAAAGGCGTGATTGACCTCGACGTTTACGATTTCAAAACGAAACAGAACGATCAAAAAGACAAGGCCGAAACACCAGAGGAAAAGAATGAGCAAGATTCCGCGAATATCGGCGGCCTGATTGTCCGTCTGGCCAATATCCTGCGTGACCGCGTGCAGAACGTGCGTCGGTCGCAGCGCCTCTCCGGCTCACCCGTTTGCCTCGTCGCCGCCGACAACAGCGTTGACATGCACATGGAGCGCGTCTTGAAAATCCACCAGAAATACGAGGCCAGCACCAAACCCGTCTTGGAAATCAACCCCAACCACCCGCTCATCAAGCTTCTGGCGCAACAGGCGCAGGCTGGAACGGATATTGCCGAAGCCGCGGACCTTCTCCTCGATCAGGCCTTCATCATTCAGGGCGAACCCCTGTCCGATCCATCGGCCTTCGCCCGCCGGATGTCGGAGATTATGCTCCGCGCACTCGAGGGAAGCAAAAGCTAAGACCCTCGGCACTAAAAACTTTAAGAAAATAACTGGCAATGTTTAAGGGTTGCAGGTTCCCGCCGCGGCCACGCTGCCGCCTTGCTGATACCAGCATCCCGGAGCCGGACAGACAGCATCCGTGTAGGAGCCGACGCCCGGTCGGTTGACGATCAGGCCGGTTCTGACAGGCACAAGAGCGCCGCAGGCCGCAGGATCAAGAAGATTCCAGAAGGAAAGCGAACTGTCCGCGCCTCCCGCCGCGCCGGGCGCAGGGTTAGCCGCCGGAAAGGCCGTAGACCATTCAGTGGGCACTCCACCGCCCCACGGCCAACCCGGAGGTATCGGCAACGAAGGGAAGCCGTGAATGATGAAGTTACAGGCAACATCGGCAAAATCGGTATCCAGATCGGTACATTCGACCGGCAGTTGGCGATAGTCGTTGTCGGCAGCCTCGGTCGCCCGATACTGGTCGAAAATGAAAAACGCATCGTGCGAACGTGTCTGGAAATTGTAACATTTGGCAGCATCCCAAACCTGCCGCATCCGGTTACAGGTATAGTTCGAGTCGCTGATACTGTCGCTCAACGCACCGCTCAAACCCGAACGGCCACCAAGCATGGTATGATCGAAATTCGCATCGATATAATGATCCCGACCGCAAATCGCAGCCTCAGGCCCGCCCGCATCCGCGATAGACAAAACGGATACCCCGTCCTCAAGAGAGTCCAGAATAAGAATTTCAAGAACGCTGTTCATATCCAGACCATCGGTCAGGGCGGGGTCCAGCAAACCCGGAATCTGGCGTATCAAAACGTAAAGATCATAGAAAATACCGCCCGTGCCGTCAGGATCTTCCGGCCCACCATTTTCAGAATAACGGGCGAGGTGATCCATATAATTGTCAAAGCAGATGTAGGACAGAACGCTATCCGGCTTGGCGATCAGGTTTTGATTCTGGGTAATTTCCCGGTTGGCTTCCTCCCAGGCGCGGGCGCGCAGCACGTCCCAGAAGTTAACATCGCAGGTCGGCGGAACGGCGGCAGCCCCGGCATACGCCGCGGTCGAAGACACCATGAGCAAACAGGCAACCGCAAAAACCCTGAAAACTGAGAACAAAATCCTTAGCCCCGATAGAGTGACACGTGCAACAAGCTACTTTAGCATACAGAAAAAGCCTCTGCCTAGTTTCCTGTGTATTTTTTAACACTTGGAACCAGTCCGCCGCTCTCCCTCAAAACATCCCCTGATAATGGCGCCCGGCCATCTCCGCGACTTCCTCGTCCGAAAACCCGTATTGACGCCCGATTTCCTCGATCATAACCTGCCGGATCAGCTTGGTCAGATCCTCGCCCGCATCGCACCACATATCCAGCACAGATCGACGGTAAATAACCAGCATATCCGCGGTTTCAGAGCTCTTTTTCTCAACGCCCGGCGAAATTTCCTTGCCGTTGCGATAAATCGCCAAAAGATCGTAAGGATCGTCAAGATCAAGCTCAATCTCTGTGGCTTCATCGACAAAATCCTCTACGACAACTTGCAAATCCTTGCAAAACCCCACCAACTCCTCTGGAATATCGTCAAAAATGGAATTCGCCAGCGCCTGAAGATCATCAACACTGGGGGCAACAGTATAGTTCATTATGATCTGCCGCGTATCCATGCGGGTCTGCCTCTGTATTTGGCCACGGATGCCTGATTCTCGTTTGCTAACCCTCAGATTCTACGATTCTTTATGATAACCGACAACGGCGTATGGAAAATAATACCCAACTTTTGATGTAAAACCCGTTGAAAACATGAACAATTTAGGTTTTTTCATCGAAACTTAAGAAAAAGTGCTGTATATTTGTGGATGTTGAAAGGAGTTCGACAGTGAGCATTCCTCCCACCATCGCCGCTGAAATGGCCCTCAGCCGTCAGAACGTGGCACTGTCCGTGATCAAGCAGAACGCGCAGCAGGCCCAACAGGTCGCCCAGATTCTTGAGGAATCCATGACCACCGTAAGCGCCCTCTCCGGCCGTGGCGGCCGCCTTGACGTGAAGGCCTGATTCTCCGGAGTCTCAAGTAATCGTCGAATCCTCTGCTTAAACGCGCTGCTGCAGCGCACACAAAATATTTGCATTGACATAAAAAACCGCCAAATGATACTTTTTTGGTCATGCTGAATAAAGGATTCGGCATCGGTATTTCAATGCCGCAAAAAACTCTAAAGAACAGGGGTGTGTTATGTCTGAAGTCGTCTCTCAAGAATCCGGCGCCGAAGCCGAAGCCAAAAAGGATATCCGCCAGGATCCCGGCTATTTTATCGTACAAATTGAAACGCACGACCCGCGCCTAGCGGCTTTGTTCACGAACAAGTCGACCAGCCTACCCGAGTTCGGCATCCATGACGTGACGCCCGCGCGCGAGTTCAACGCGCTCAACGACCTCAAGCGCAACGCCAGCAACATTGACGCGGTCTTAAGGGAAGACGGAAGCCTGCAGGTCACTCTGGCCGTAGACGAATACACGGCGGAAGACGCCCTCACCTTCTCCGTCATGACCCACGGCAGCACCGATGACAAGCGCCCGCTGCTCGACAAGGTCGTCTACCGTGGCAGCAATCAGGAGTTCCAGCGCGTATCCGAACATAATGGTCGTCGCTCCGCTGTGGAACATCTTGGTCAGGACGTGCCCTACCTGATCGACCTCAACCACGACCCGTCGTAACGGTTGAAAAAATTCACGAAAAAGGCGCGATCATCGCGCCTTTTTTATTGTCAGCCTGAAACGGAGATTTAAGCCACGGCCCGCAGCGCGTGATGGCTGTTCCACATATGCTCCAGTGTCCCGGCCATAAACCGCACGTCTTCCATGGAATGCGCCGCCGTGGCGGTGAGGCGCAGCCGCTCCGTGCCCTTCGGCACGGTCGGGAAATTGATCGGCTGGACATAGATATTATAGTCGCGCAGCAGCATGTCGCTCACCTCGCGGCAGCAGTTCGGCTCCCCGACGATCAGCGGCACGATATGGCTCTCCCCGCGCAGGAAAGGCAAATCCGCCCGCGTCAGTAAATCCTTGAACAGCTCGACGTTGCGGCGCATCCGCATCCGCTCGACGTCCGAAACCTTGAGATGCTCCACGGCGGCCCGCGCGGCGGCCAAAACGGCGGGCGGCAGGCTGGTCGTGAAAATGAAGCTGGACGCATAGGAGCGCACAGCATCCACCACCGGGGCGCTGCCCGTGATGAACCCGCCCATCGCGCCGTAAGCCTTGCCGAACGTCCCCTCGATCACGTCGATCCGGTCCATCAGGCCCATCTGCTCGGCGACGCCGCCGCCGCGCGCGCCGTAAAGCCCGACGCCGTGAACCTCGTCCAGATACGTCATAGCGTTGTATTTCTCGGCCAGATCGCAGATCTCCTTGATCGGCGCAATATCGCCCTCCATCGAATAGACGGATTCGAAAGCGATCAGCTTGGGCCGCTTCGGATCGACAGATTTCAGCAACTCTTCGAGATGCTCGACGTCGTTATGACGGAAGATTCTCTTCTCGGCCTTGCTCTCCTTCATCCCGTGGATCATGGAGGCGTGGTTAAGCTCGTCGGAAAAGATCACGCAATCGGGCAGCAGGCGGGCCAGCGTACCGAGCGCGCCCTGATTAGCGACATAGCCGGAGGAAAACACCAGCGCGGCCTGTTTGTTGTGCAGATCGGCCAGCGAGGCTTCAAGTTCGACGTGATAGCGCGTGGTGCCGGAAATATTGCGCGTCCCCCCCGCCCCGGCGCCGCAGGCGTCCAGAGCATCGTGCGCGGCCTTCAGGACGACGGGGTGCTGCCCCATGCCCAGATAATCGTTGCTACACCAGATCGTGATCTCGCGGACCGAACCGTCCGGCGCGTGGTATTTGGCGCGGGGAAACCGCCCTGCGATCCGCTCCATCGTGGCGAAAACCCGGTAGCGCCCCTCTTGCTTGACCTTATCGACGCATTCTTGGAATTCGCGGTCATAATCAATCGTCATTCTGACTGTCCTCGCCTTTTGCCTGTCTTAGTCCCGATGGACACGAAGATCAAGGCTTTCCTGCATATTTTGCTGATAAACAGCTTAACACGCGCCCTGCGCACCCTCTATGCCGAATAAAGGATTATCACCACCCTATCCTTGACCTAGGTCATGTCCGGGAAAAAATCGAGCGTTTCCGGGCCGAAGCAATCAACAGGACCAACCCGGTCCTGAATGCCGGCGTAGGCCCGCCCGGCAAAATCAAAGAATCGAATCAAAGCCCGAATCAAAGAAGGGCCGGACGAATCCGGCCCTTCCGGTGGTAAGCCCGCCGACCGTGTGGGGAGGCCGGCGGAAGCAAAACTAGTCCTTGCCCCACATATCGTCGTACCACGGGCGCGGCCCCGGCCCAGGTCTAGGCCCCGGCACGGGAATCGGCTCGGGCTCAGGTCTCGGCCACGGACCGGGATCGGGGGCCTGCCCGTCATACTTCATCTTCCGGCGGATATCGTTGATATTCCAGCCCGTCAGAGAGGCCAGCGTCTGCGCCTCCTGCTCGAACCGGGGCGGAAGGCTGCGCCGATACTCCTGACCCGCCGCACAGTTCACAGAACCGGTCCACGGGTGCTGCAAAACATATCGCCCCTGGAAATTATCGCGGTCGCCCGTTTCCTTCAGAACAATATCTTCGGGGAAACGCTCCGCATCGTAGCGCACGTGCATCCGCGTGATATAAACGTTTGGCGCCTGTTGCGGCGGCATGATCCCCCGGTTCTGCCAGTTTGAGGTGACCGGCATGTTCAGCCACCACGCCCCGAGGGTCAAAAGATCCTCGTTCGGGATCGGGTCGGCGGCGCACGGATCGCACCAGCCCATGTCCCAAGCATATTCGAGGAACACCGCCTTCATGTTTTCCTTTTCGACCGCCTGATCGAACATCGCCTTGTAAAATTCGCCGAACTCCTCGCTGTTCTTCACAAAGGTCGGCAGGTTCACATCCGTGGGAATCTTCACCGTGCGGTAATTCGCCGCCTCAACCCGGCCGTGGCGCGTGAGGGTGAACAGCAGCAGATCCTGCGGCCCGTCGGCGTTCAGCGTACCCAACCGGATCGGCAGCATGAATTTAGGCGACTCGAACGCGATCTGCAGCGGGCGCAAATACGTATAGCCCGTCCCCCACTGCTCCTGCAGGTTCACCCGGGCGAGGAAGAATTTCATATTCTGTTTGATATAGCTGCCCAGAATCCGGTCCGCCCCGCGCGGCAGCTTGTAACCCTCGCGGTTCAGAAAAGTCAGAAGCCCGGAACTGTCCTTGGCGGAGAGGATGACGATATCGTACTCGCCCACCGTATATTCCGCCTCGATCGTCACGCCCAGCGTCCGCGCGGCCCGCTTCGAATCCGCCGCATCCGCGCCGGAGGATTTTTCCATCGCGGTCATCGCCATCATGTCGCGATAGGCGGGCTGGCACGGATCGGAATCGTAATACTCGACGAGGCGCGGCGCGGTATAGGCGTCCACATGGTCCACCATCCGCGACTCCGCCACGTTGATCTGGTTTTCCTGCAAGACTTCCGGCACCGGCACGACGATCGCGAATTCCCTGAGGTCGCCCCGGTAATCGTTGGCCATGGTGATGACCGTGCGGTTCTCCGCCCGCGCCAGAATGACCTTCGACGCCTTGTTGAACAGACTCGAATCCGCCTTGGAAACGTAAAACCCGCAAAACGCCTGCGCCGGAACCGATGAAAACCCGGGCCCGAGAACCGACAGCGCCATAAAGGCTCGCCCGAAAAATTTCAGTCTGAAGAATTTCAGGGTGTGGAATTGACGCATGGCAGTGCCTCCTTGTGCTTGAATTTTTGAATACGGTCGCCCCAGTTATAGCCCTGCGCGGGCAAGAGCATGTCGATCAGCGGCGTGAACGCGCTGACCAGCGCCAGCGAAATCAGAAGCCCGTCGGTGCGGAACATTTTGAACTGGATGTAATAGGCGACCAAAGCGACCAGCAGGCCGAAAATCACCCGCCCGCTAAAGCGGTTGGGAATGGTCTTCGGGTCGGAAATCATGAAGAAGCAAAAGATCAGCAGCGCCCCGCTCTGCAACTGGTGGATGGGAATCTCCAGCGGGTCGCCCAGCCACAGCGCCCGCCCGAACAGAACGCTAGCCCAGATCACAAGGAACATCGGCCCCATGTCGCGCCGGGGAATTTGATAAAGCACCAGCAACCCGCAACAACACAGCAAGAACACCAGCCACGCCGCCTGCCCCCACTGCCCCGGCGAAACCCAGACATCATGGGGCGCCAGAAACAGCAGCGCCACAATGCCGATATTGGTCGGGTTGAACACATGCTTGCCCCGAAACCGGATCACGAACTTGCTGCCCACCGTCAAAAGCGCCGCGACCGGATAAAACAGCACCGAAGACGCCTTAAGCAAAATACAGAGCGACAACCCGCTGATCAGCGCGCTGCGCAAATCCACCCTTGCCTTGTATAGCCGGGAAAAAAGAAACTGGAAGGCGAGGCACCCGCCCACGGCCAGAAGCACCACCAGCCCGGTCGGCCCGAAATCGGCCCAGAACACCTGCAACGCCACAAGGCTCGAAAGCGTCGTAATCTGGAAATGGCGCGGGTCGCGCACGAACGCTTGAAAAAGGGCGGCTGCTGTCATATCGGCCTCAAAAAATATGCACTCGGATGTGAGACGCAGCAAAAAATAAAGTCCTTGGAAAAAAATTTAAAAATAATTCAGGATTGGAAAAATCAATCGTCCGCGTCCGCGCCGCCGCTTCGCCCCTTGAGCGTATTCACCGCCGCCTCGGCACGGCCCAACGCCTTGTCCAGCGCCGCCATGGTTTTCGGCAGGTCGGGGCTTTCATCCTCCGCCCAGACCTTGAGCACCTTGAGATAAATGCCGCTCAGGCCTGCGACCTTCGCCGCCCCGCTTAAGCCCGCCGTGTCCGCCCCCGCCGCCTCCAGCATCCAGCTCATCGAGCGGCAGATATGCGGCATGCAGATCACCGCCTGCTTGGGATCAAGCCGGAAGCTCCGCAGGACCGACTTCACCCCCTCCCGGTAGGCGTTCAACGCCTCGAACCGATCCATCAGCAGATCGAACAGCCGCTCGCGCATACTGCTCGAATCCTCCGCCTCCGCCGAAACGCCCGCCAGAACCTTGCGGTCCATGATGCGCCCCAGCGCCGCGATAATGTCGCCCCGGTCCTCGAAATGCGTCCGTATGTCCTCCAGGGAAACCCCGGAACGGGCCGAAATTTCGCGCAAAGTGACATCTTCCCAAGGCTTCTCGGCCGCCAGTTCAAGCGCGGTAACGACCACGACAAGGCGGATATCAGCCGTTCCGGCACTTTTTTTACGGGTTTTTGCGGCCACGGAATTGCCCTTTCCTGTGCTTTTCCTGTAGAGAGATAGGAAGATAAAACAATATTTTTCGAAAACGCACAAGGAACGGAAAAAACTATGTCTGAAGCAACTCTCGATCTGGTCGCCGTCGGCAATGCCCTCGTGGACGTTCTCTCCCGGGTGGACGACGCCTTTTTGGACGATCAATGCGCCAAATACGGCATGGAGCGCGACGCCATGACCCTGATCGACGAAAAACGCGCGGTCGAGCTTTATCTTCAGATGCCCGAGAAGGTCGAAACCTCCGGCGGCTCGGCGGCCAACACCATGGCGGGCTTCGCCTCCTTCGGCGGCAAGGGCGCCTTCATCGGCAAGGTCGCCGACGACGCGCTCGGCAAGACGTTCAAGGCCGACATGAAAAAGATCGGCGTCCACCACACCACCCAGCCCCTGATCGCCGGTCCGCCCACAGGCCGCTGCATGATCCTCGTCTCCCCCGACGGGCACCGCACCATGAACACGTTTCTGGGTGCCAGCGTGGAACTCAGCCCCACGGATATCGACCGCAACCTGATCTCAAGCGCCAAGATCACCTACCTTGAGGGCTACCTCTTCGACCGCGAACTGGCGAAACAGGCCTTCATCACCGCCGCCGAATACGCGCACGAGGCCGGACACCGCGTCGCCCTTTCGCTCTCCGATCCGTTCTGCGTGGACCGCCACCGCCACGACTTTATTACCCTCGTGCAAAACCACGTGGACATCCTGTTCGCGAACGAGGAAGAGATCAAATCCCTCTACCTTCAGGACAATTTCGAGGACGCCAAAGGCGCCGTCGGCAACCATTGCGAGGTCGCCGTCCTGACCCGCAGCGCTAAGGGCGCGGTCGTCGTATCCAAGGGCAATGAATTTGCCATTCCCGCCGCCCCGGTCAAACAGGTCGTGGACACAACAGGCGCAGGCGACCAGTTCGCCGCCGGCTTCCTGTATGGCTTCACGCATGGCCGCTCGCTTGAGGAAAGCGCCAAGCTCGGCGCTCTGGCCGCCGCCGAGGTCATCAGCCACATCGGCCCCCGCCCGCAAATCAGCCTGCGGAGCCTGATGGCCGCATGAGCATGATCGCCGAAAAGCCCACCCCCGATGACGAGCCGGAAAAAACCCCGGCCCATGAGGCCTACCGCTCGGATATCCCGGCGGAGGCAAAGGAAAAAGTCGTCTCTTTCTACACCGAAGACGAAAACGCACGTCAACAGGGCGGCAATATCCATTACGAACGTCGGGAATATATTCTGGACGGGGAGTTGGTGGGATACCGCCAGTTCGACCATGACGGCCGCCTCATCATCGAAACCCCGATGAAAGACATGCGCAAGCACGGCACGGAATATACATGGTACTGGTACGCCCCCGACTGCCTCAGCCTTTCCGAACCTTACCAAAACGGCAAGGTCCACGGCACCGCGAGGCAATGGACCGTAGACGGCGAACTCATGGGCAGCTATACGCTCGAAGACGGCACAGGCCGCGATATATGGCGCAAGCAGGACGAGGAGGACGGCGTGGTTTATGTGGCCGAAATCCACTCCCTTGCTCAGGGAAAACTCCACGGCTTTCAATGGTGGCTGAACAAGGACCAGAAGACGATTATCGGCGAACGCAGCTGGAAAGACGGGTTTCTGCATGGAATCGAGCGTCACTGGACCGAGGACGGCCATCTGGCCGAGGGTTACCCCAAATTCTACATCGACGACCGCGAAGTGCCCAAAAACCTCTATATGCAGGAACAGCGCACCGACCCCGACCTACCCCCCTACGACCCGCGCGAGGACGCGAACCTGCGCGACTTCCCGGAGGGGTTGATTTAGGGTTTACAAATCTTCTCCGAGAATTTTGAGAGCCCGCTCCCTTATGGCAAGCGCTTCATCCCATTCAGGGTTTAAATCAAGTGCACGACTAGCATATTTTAAGCCCTGCCCCACATCGACTTGCATGCTTGCGGCCGCTAACATGGTTAAAGTGCCAAAATCTTCCCTTAATTCAAGAGAACGCTCAAACTGTTGTATGGCCAACTCATATTGTTGTCGTTTGTAATAAAGAGCCCCCAGTAAATTAAGCAGTATCGGCTGGCACGGATTCAAACGGATGCTCTCTATAAACAAAAGCTCAGCTTGGTCAGCGTATTTAGGCATATCGCTAAGCCAAGCCGCTTTGGTCGCTAAAAGATACCAGTGCTTGGGGTTACTATTTATGGCCTGTTGGATCAAAACCAAAGCGCGGCTGACGTCACCTTGCTGATAGGCCTCACAAGCTTCGCCTAGAAGCTCTGATGGCTTTTTCCGATCAAGAGACACTTCAAAAAAACCCTATCCGCTAAAACCGGAAATTCAGAAAACTACGCGACGCCGTAAGCGGAGGCGGAAACCGCCGGGCCGGTCTGCTGGAACTGGCGCTCCAGATTGATACCCGACTCCTGCTCCAGCGCGATCCGCTGCAACGCGAGGTCGTTGTCGGCATGGCTGGCGAAAAACGCAGAGGCGCTGACGCCTCCGATTTTAATAGTCGCCTGATCGCCGTCGGCCAGGGCCACCACGGCGGCCCCGCCGCGAATGGTGCTGACATCCATATCCGCATGGGCGCTGGGCATCGAAAGTGTGGCGCTGGCGACCTGAACAGGGGCGGCCTCCTCGGGCGCAACCTCGGCGCTCGCCGTTTGCACGGGCGCGGTATCCGGCCCTGCCGCGCGAAGCACCGGGGAAGACTCCTCAAGCGCGCCGTGACGGTCGTTCCCTTCGAAGCGACGCTGCTGCTCAAGCTCGCGCTCGACCCGGCGGTCGGTGATCTGCCGCTGCACCGCGCCGGAGAACGCCTCAATGGATTCCTTCACATGCGGGTTGGCGTGGCCGTCGAACGCGCCGTTGCCGATAAGGCGTTTAAGATGGCCGTTGAATTCCTCGGGCCGGTCGTCGAGCATCCGCCCCGCATCGGCGGCGGAAATACCCTGATCGGCGGCGACTTTGTTGATCATCTCGGCCCGGAACGTGCGCGAGGCGTCGATATGCGCCTGCGTCGCCGGTCCCGGCCTGTCGATCAAAATGGCCGAAGCATGTTCGGGATCACCTGCCGCGCCCAGCGCGCGGAAATCGATCATCGCCTGCGCCATATCGTTCAGCCCGTTATTCCGCGCCCAGTTGATCGCGGCGCGGTCGGCCTCGACCTCGCGGCCCAGAACGGCCACGGCGATCTGATCGGCGGTCATCCCCGCCGTGTTCAAAGGCGGCTGGTTACAGTGCACGCCTTCATGAATGCCGATAATTCGCTCCCAATGGTCGTTCCACCCGGGGATCTCCCGGATCCGGCTAATATCCTGCGCGGACAAAAGCGGCATAATCTCGTTCTTGTGATTCAGCCGGCTGCCGGGCTCGTTGACGATACAGATCGGTGCGGGCGGAGCCGTAGACCCCGCCGGCGGCACGATTTCCGCGCGGACCGCGAACGGCCCGAGGCTAAGCGACTGCGAGACCGCGGCGTTCATATCGGAATCCGACATCCCTCTGGTAATGCCGGGCATCTGCTGCTCCAGCATCTCGCGCATCTTTCTCGCATCGTCCGGGTGGACGGTTCCGGTCTTGTCGAAATGCTCGCGGTTGAATCGGTCGGGGTCGATAAAGACCACAGGCACGCCCGAAGTTTCGCGGACGCCTTCTTTATAGTCGTCTACGAACAGACTTCTGAGATCGGACCAAAATCCTCTAGCCATAACGCTCCGCCCCGCCCCGCACGCTGGTTATAATTCGGGCCCGGCCGGGGGATCCGACTCGGGCTTTTCGTTCTTTTTCACTTCGGGCACGATCACCTGCGCGGGGATTCGAAGCCCTCCCGCCGCCCCTGGCTCGCGCGAAATCACGGTCTTATCGGTTCCGGCCTGCGGCTCGATTTTGAGCGCCCCGGTCTCATCCTTGGGTTTGTCACCGGTCGGCTTCTTGCCTTTGGCATCGTCGGGCTTGACGGTCGGCGTAACGGTTTGCGCGGGAATGGAAAGCCCGCCCTCGGCGCCCGGCCTACGCTCGATTGTGATGGAACGCCCGTCCTGCTGCTGGGTCACGGTCACGCTCTGGCCGCCCTGCGCATCGGCCCGGGTTTCGCCCTGCTGATCGGTCGCCGCGCAACCCGTGAGAACGATCACGGAGGCCACCGCCGCAACATTCATGAAATTCGACTTTTTGCTCATGGCAAAACCCGCCTGTGTTTTATGACCCTAATTATAGGCCGATTGGCCCTGTTTTGGCAAAAAAATAAACGCCCCGCCGACCGTCCCGGAGCCGGAAAATGCGATCCGCTCGGCACAAAAAAAGAGACCCCGGCGTAGAACACTGGGGCCTTTGAGGTTGGGGTGATAAGCTAACGAAACTACCAGATAATTTCGTTAGCAGCGGGTTGACTTTATCTACCGTATCCGGATCCTCTTTGTCCATTGTTATTTTTATGGACCCGGGCTGTAATTCTTTGTTTTTTGCGCATAGAAGCAACTTGCACATACAGGGCAACAGATGTAGCCAAGATAGCAGTCGCGATGAACATTTAAAACCCTTTCGACTCGGCCCCTTTAGCAGGAGCGCTTGTTCTTGTCTTTACTAAACACAGTGTAACAGCAACGCTTCCGGCCTGTCAAAATTTTAAATGATTTTTAGAAAACATTTTTGGCTTGACAGAAAAACCCGAAAACAAAGGCAGAATCAGTTCCTTACGCCCCGCAAGCCGCATAGAACGCTACCGCTGCCGCGTTGGAAACATTAAGGCTTTGGATCGGTCCGGGCGCCGGAAGACGGGCCAAAACGTCGCAATTTTCCCGAATCAGGCGGCGAATCCCTTCCCCTTCGGACCCAAGAACCAGCACGATTCTCGAAGAATCGCCCTTATGGGGGGCCAAAGCCTCGCCCACCGTGCGTTCCCCGCGCTCGTCCAGCCCGATCACGAAGAACCCGGCCTCCTTGAGCTCGTCCAGCGCGCGGGTAAGATTCGTGGCGTCCACCAAGGGCACATGCTCCGCCGCGCCGCTGGCCGTCTTGGCCGCAACGCCGTCCAACTCCGCCCCGTGCTTTTTCTGCTGAATCACGCCGTGCAGCCCAAAGACGCAGGCGCTGCGCAAAATCGCGCCCAGATTATGCGGGTCCGTCACCTGGTCCAGCATGGCCAAAACCGTCCGCCCCCGCCCCTGCGCGGCGATGATAAGGTCGGTAAGGTCCCGCTCGGGCAGAGCCTGGGCGCAGAGCGCCACCCCCTGATGCACCGCCCCGGGCGACAGAAGCCTCTCCAGACGCCCCTTGTCGATGATTTCCGGGCTGGGGCGGCGCAGACCGAGGCCGCGCCCCTCCTGTATGGTTTCCTCGAAGCCCTTAACGGCCTGCTCGGTCAGGTAAAGCGCCTCGATCACCCGCTCGGGGTTGAGCCACGCCGCCCGCGCAGCATGAAAACCATACAGCGTAGGCCGCTTATAGGCCTTCTGCGGCCCCGGATCATGCGCCTGATCGGGCTTACGGGCAGGTTTGTGCGGGCCCTTTTTATGGCCCTTATGCAGGCGGTGTTTCATGCGCTTGACCCCAATTCTTTTTGCCTTGAGACATTTGCACACTTGACATCAAATGCAAAATCTCTTTTCTTCAGGGACGCTAATTTTACGGGCGGGCTCTGGCCCCGTTCGTTTCAAGAGTGGAAGGGTGGCCGAGTGGCTAAAGGCAGCAGACTGTAAATCTGCCCTCTCCGGAGTACGTAGGTTCGAATCCTACCCCTTCCACCATTTTTTCTGAAAAAATATGAAAAGCAAATTTGATAAAATTAGCGAACATATAAGACAATTCAGTTTAATTGTTGACTGTTTTGAAAGGTCAGTATCGCCTCCTCTATATTATGACTCAGGTATACAACACGCAGGGTTTCGCTACGGAAAGCCTACAGCGAAGCATTTTTGCATTCTCAAAGCTGTGAGAGCAATAAGTGGGCTTAATGCAGCTGTTGCTCTAGCCGAAAAAGGATTCAATCAAGAGGTATGTGTACTAATTCGCACAATAATTGAGTGCAACACGCAAATTGAGTTTGTATTATCAGGCCTTAAGGAAGATAACCTGGCCGAGAAGCAAAAAGAAATCGTTGATAGTTTTTTTGAGGATTTTCATAGGAATACCCCAGATGATTTTAAAGGAGCTTCAATTCGCCAAGAGGATGTTCATAAAGAAATAAATCGCCACATGGAAAAGGAGGGCATCACAGGTTCTGATGGCCGATTCAAGGATATAAATATAAAAACGCTTATGTCAGGAGTATATCGAAATTACTCAAACTATATTCATGCGCGGTATCCAGAAATAATGGATATGTACGGCGGCGCACCACCACGTTTTCACATGAACGGAATGAGTGGAACACCCAAAGATGCTGAAAGCCTTATTTTAATAGAAACTTTTACAGACTCCGTTGCTATTACTTTAGGAATGATGATTCAAAAGCTTGATATGGTTGAGGTGATAGGGAATATTCCTCAATTGGCACACTGGGTAAAAATTAAAAAAAGCAAAAACAAAAATACTATCTAGAAAGGCTTTTCTCTGATTATTTATCAAACACCATCGGACAAAAAAAACGCAGGCCCTCTCAAGCCTGCGTCCTTAAAATCTCTAAACGGCGGCGGAAAAAGCCCCTACATCCCCGTCTTCTGCATCTTTTCGTAAAACGGATAGTCGGTATATCCCTTGCTCGTCGGCGCATAGAACGTCGAGGGGTCGGGATCGTTGAGCGGCGCGCCGCTCGCAAACCTCTCCGGCAGATCGGGATTGGCGATAAACAGCCTGCCGAACGCCACCGCGTCAACCAGCCCCTCCCGAACGACCTTATCGGCGCTCTCGAACGTGAAACCCTCGTTGGCGATATAAACCCCGCCGAAGGCCGCTTTCAATTTGGGCGCGAACCAGTCGTCCCTCTGCCCCTCGCGGGCGCAGAGAAACGCGATCTTGCGCCGGCCCAGCTGCTCCGCGACATAAGTGAAGGTCGAAAGCAAATCCGAATCCCCCATGTCATGCGCATCCCCGCGCGGCGCGAGATGCATCCCCACGCGGTCGGCGCCCCACACGGAAATCACCGCGTCCGTGATCTCAAGCAACAACCGCGCCCGGTTTTCAAGGCTGCCGCCATAGGCGTCGGTGCGCTGATTGGTGCTGTCCTGTAAAAACTGGTCGATCAGATAGCCGTTCGCGCCGTGAATTTCCACGCCGTCGAACCCGGCCTTCTTGGCGTTTTCCGCGCCGACGCGGAACGCCTCGATTACGCTGGGGATTTCTCCGGTCTCCAGCGCCCTCGGTGTGACAAACGCCTTTTGCGGACGTACCAGACTCACATGCCCCGCCGGTTTGACCGCGCTGGGCGCGACCGGCAATTCCCCATCCAGAAACATCGGGTCGGACACCCGCCCGACATGCCAGAGCTGGAGCAAAATCCGCCCGCCCGCCTTATGCACGGCATCCGTAATCACCTTCCAGCCCGCGACCTGCTCAGCCGACCAGATGCCCGGCGTATCGGCGTATCCGACGCCCATCGGCGTAACCGACGTGGCCTCGCTGATGATCATGCCCGCCGACGCGCGTTGCACGTAATATTCCGCCATCAGTTCATTCGGAATGCGCTGGCCCCCGGCGCGGCTGCGCGTCAAGGGCGCCATGATCATCCGGTTCGGCAGTTTAAGCGCGCCGATTTGAATAGGATCGAATAAGTTGCTCATCGTATCGCTCTTTTCTTTCTAGGTTTACGATTGGTTCGTTAGTTCAATAATAATGAACTATTGTACCATGTCAATCGGTCTGTTATCATTATTTTTATGAGCAAGTTCGTGCACCCGTCGAACGAAGATATAACGCTGCCGAACGTCCTGAACGCGCTGGGCGACCCAGTGCGCATGAACATCATGCAAAAGCTCATGCGCGATAAGGGCTGCCTGTCCTGCTCCGAGGCCTCCCCCTGCGGGTCCATCCCCAAATCCACGCTCTCGCACCATTTCCGGGTCTTGCGCGAGGCGGGCCTGATCCGCACCGTCAAACAGGGCGTCGAGCATCAGAACACTGTGCGCTACGAGGATATCGAGGGCAAATTCCCCGGCTTGCTCAAAACGATTATGAAATACGCGAACCGCAAAGCTTGAGCCTCTCGGCAATAAAAAACGCAGGCTCTCTCAAGCCTGCGTCCTTAAATCTCTAAACAGCGCTGAAATAATCAGGCCGCCATTCTCTGCTGGCCGCCCTGCTGGCCCTTGTTGCGGAAACGGCGTTTGTTAGGTCTGCGCTTTTTGTTGAAAGGCTGGTCGCCCTTCTTCCCGTCAGAGCCACCCTTGCCATCGCCGCCTTTGGCCGCGCCGGGGTTTAGCAGACGCTCGATCGCGCGCCACTTCTGGCCGTCCTGCGGCGAGATGAAGCACACGGCGGAGCCTTCCGCCCCCGCACGCGCCGTACGGCCCATGCGGTGAATGTAGTCTTCCGCCACCTGCGGCAGGTCATAGTTGATGACATGCTCGATATGCGGAACGTCAAGGCCGCGCGCGGCGATGTCGGTCGCCACGAGAACCCGGAAACTCTTCCTGCGGAAATTCTGCATCACTTGCGTACGCTTGCTTTGGCGCAGATCGCCGTGCAGCGCTTCGGATTCAAACCCGTCACGACGCAGATTTTTGGCAATCCTGTCTGCCCCGTGCTTGGTCTTCGAAAACACGATGACCGAACCGGTGCGCTCATGAAGCTGGGAGACCAGTTCGCCGTATTTCTGCTCCTGATCGATACGAACGATCTGTTGCTTGATGTTGATCGCCACCACATTCGTTGCGCCGACCGACACCCGCTCCGGGTTCGTAAGATATTTGCTCGAAAGCTGGATAATGCCCTGCGGCAGCGTCGCCGAGAACATCAAGGTTTGCCGTTTAGCAGGCAAGTACTTGAGGATCTTGTCGAGTTGCACGCCAAAGCCCATATCGAGCATCCGGTCCGTCTCGTCCAGAACCAAAAACGCCGTATCGTGCAGGTTCAGCGAACCGCGCCCGAGATGGTCGTTGATGCGCCCCGGCGTACCCACGATGATGCGGGGCTTTGCGCGGAGTTGGCTCATCTGCTTACCCATCGACTCTCCGCCGATGATAAAGGCGGTCTTGATCGGGCTTTGATGCCCCAGCAATTGGTGGATAACGTCAAGCACCTGCTTGGCGAGTTCGCGCGTCGGCGTCAGAACCATTGCGGAACCGCGCGGAGAACGCAGCAGCGCCTCAATCAGCGGAATGGCAAACGCAGCCGTCTTTCCCGTACCCGTTTGTGCGGAGCCGAGAATATCCCGGCCTTGCATGGCCAGGGGTATCGCCTGTTGTTGAACAGGCGTGGGCGCAGTATAGCCCATTTTTACAAGCGATCTGTTCAGATCTTGTGAAAGGCCGAAGCCTTCAAAATTATTCATTATCGTTCTTCTTTTTTAAAATGTTTGGACTCATGCCCCTGCCCGACGGCAAAAAGACTGCCGCCGCACAGGCGCAAAAATTTAAATGGACCTTATGAGGTCTTAAGCGGCATCCCGCAGGTTCGCTGCGCTGCTCTTGCGGCTTTTCGGGTCGTTCTGAATGTCGAAGCTGACCTTCTGACCTTCGTTAAGGGTGCGCATACCGGCTTTTACAACCGCGCTCTTGTGAACGAAAACATCGGGGCCGCCGTTGTCGGGCTGGATGAAACCAAAGCCTTTTTGCTCGTTAAACCATTTTACAGTTCCAGTGGTAGTCGTCGTCATATTTTTTCCTAACGTTCAAATATGTATTGTGCGCCCTGCAACAACGCAGGAGCGCTTTCTTAAGCCTGATAGAAGGCACCAACCTATAATGTTTTGAACTTTTCGGAAAATGAAGGTGAGGTTTTAACGTTCACGTATCGTTGCTAAGCACTGATACTTTATTTTCTTGTAAGCTCGTTTCTCATAGTAAGCGTTCGTCAAACTGTGCGGGATTAATGACAGGTTCCACCGCCCTTGTCAAATTTTTGTTTTCCGAAACCCTAATATTTCGCGGTTTTCAGCCGATTACGCACATAAAATAAGGTGAAATGCGCCTCAGAAAATCTCTCAAAAACCTTAAAAATCTACCAAAAATGTTTGACGCGTAAAGGCGTATTACGCTAACAAATCTATGGCTTCTTGATCGAAGCTGCGGAATTTGAAGGATCAGCTTGCACCGCATGAACAAAGCTAAAGCGCCACGGTACGGCTCAATCCGCCTGTGGTATCCGAATTTTGGAAACCCGGCGGGAAAATCCCAGATTTCCCTCCGAATTGTGAAAACAGCAAGGCTCAGGCGCTAAAACCGCCTATGGAGAAGATATCGTGGCTCATTTGATCAAAACCCATTCCCGAAACGTATTCGGACCCGAACATATCTATGTCACCCGCCACGGCCAGTCGCAGGGCCAGCTCGACATCGACCAGTACCGCATCTGCGGCGACGACAATATCCCCCTGACCGACCTGGGGCACGTGCAGGCCGCCCATGCGGGCGAACTGTTGAGGGCCTTTAATATCCACGTGGCGGCCCTGTATCACAGCACCTCCCTGCGCGCGCTCCAGACCGGAGAGGGCATCCTGCTCGCCCTGCCCTACACGCCGGATGTCGTGCCCGACAGGCGCATCGACAAGCAAAAATTCGGACAGTTCGACGGCCTGTTCACCGACGCCGAGAGACAGCAAGCCTGCCCCGAAGCCTTCGCGCGTTATCAAGAAGATCTTAAACTGAACGGTCCTCTGGTCGCCCGCCCGCCGGGGGGTGAGAGCATTCTGGATGTCATCGACCGCGTCGGCCGCTTCCTCCGGGAGGCAGGCAAGGACGGCCAGCCCCGCATCGCCGTGACGCACGGTCTGGGCGTGCTTTCGATCGAGGCGATCCTGATGGGCCGTTCCGACGACTGGCTGCTCGCGCATCAAGACACGGCGGGCAATACGGAGGTTGTCCATTTCTATAAGGGAGATGGTGGCCGCTACCACAAGGAAATCCTTGACGACGCCCCGGCGCCCGCGCTCGAACTGGCCGCGAACGGAATAAGCTGAACGCCGCCCCGCACAAAAACAAAGGCCCGTAGCGCTTCGCCGCGCCACGGGCCTTGATCTTAGGAAAACTTAAGCCTTCTGGGTCTTCGCCCGCGCGATGGCTTCAAGGATCATGGCCTTGGCCTTCTCCGGCCCGGCCCACTGGATGTTCTTCACCCACTTGCCCTTCTCAAGGTCTTTGTAATGCTCGAAAAAGTGCGCGATCTGCTCCGTCAGAATCTCCGGCAGATCCTCGTAAGATTGCACCTTGGAATAAAACGGGTGCAGCTTGTCCACCGGAACGGCCAGAATTTTCTCGTCCAGCCCCTTCTCGTCCTCCATCAGCAAAACGCCGATAGGACGCGAGCGGATCACCGCGCCGGGAATAACCGGGGATTGCCCCACCACCATCACGTCGCACGGATCGCCGTCTTCCGAAAGCGTATGCGGGATGAACCCGTAATTCCCCGGATAGATCATGGAGGTGTGCAGGAACCGGTCCACGAACATCGCGCCCGACTCCTTGTTCATTTCGTATTTGACCGGATGCCCGCCCTGCGGGATCTCGATGAGGACATAGATGTCGTCCGGCGGGTTCACCCCGATGCTGATTTTAGAGATATCCATGTGAATGTTCCTTTCCGTGGCTGGACACAAGCATAGCGCGGACCAGAATCAAAGCAAGCCCGCAGCACAGGGCTTAAACCAGAGCGCGGCCCGAATGTCGAGAGGAAATAAGGATCGCACGGATCAAAAAGCTGTTTGACCCCGCCCAGAAACAGCCCTATATTCTTGTTGTACGGATAACGTATAAAATGCTACGATAAGATCATAAAATGATTAAATCCTTCAAGTGCAGGGAAACGGAAAAAATCTGGAAAGGCCTGAGATCAAAGGGCTTCCCCGGCGATATTCAGGACAGGGCCTTAAGGAAATTGCGCCAGTTGGACGCCTCGCAAACGCTGGACGACCTTAAAAACCCGCCCGGAAACCGCTTGGAGCCGCTGAAGGGCAACCGGATTGGCCAGATGAGCATACGGATCAACGATCAATGGCGTATCTGTTTTGTCTGGCAGGACAGCGAAGCCCACGATGTTGAAATTGTGGACTATCACTAGGAGAATATGAGCATGACAAAATTTCTGAAAAACCCCCACCCCGGCGAAATCCTGCAAGAGGAGTTTCTCGCCCCCCTCGGCCTGTCGCAAAACGCGCTGGCGCAGGCGATCGGCGTCCCCTCCAACCGCATCAACGAACTGGTGCGCGGCCGCCGGGGCGTAACGGCGGATACGGATTTGCGCCTCGCCCGCTACTTCGGCCTGTCCGAGGGATACTGGCTGCGCCTGCAAAACGCCTACGATATGATGGAGGTCCGCCGCGAGGCAGGAAAACTGATTGACCGGATCAAGCCTTTTGAAGGAGAAAAAACGCAAACCACCAGAGCCTGAAGATGTTTCGGATCGACTATCAGGGGAAATGGCTCCTCGAGCAGGATTCGAACCTGCGACCAAGTGATTAACAGTCACCTGCTCTACCGCTGAGCTATCGAGGAACAGATCAGGCTGCTTTTATGCCCCCGCGCCCGCCCCTTGTCAAGCATTCCAAACGCCGGAAAACCCAAAAAAACGGGGCAAAAGCCTCGAAAGCGGCTAGGAAAAGCGCCACATAGCGGCGCGATCACCCGCGTCACCAGCGGCAAACCCGCCCGATCCGCATATACTCCTCGGGCGTGTCCACCTGGCTTTGCTTGGCGTTCAGCTCGCGCTCAGTAGCCTTGAGGGTGCGGTCGATTGCCGCCTGCATGTAGGTGTCCAGCGTCCGCTTTTTAACTTCGGACTGCCCGAAATCATAGGGGCCCCAGCCCTGCTGCTGCGCAAACTCCGCCAGCCCCTCCTTCGCCGCCGCCTCGAATTTGGGAATGTTTTTCTGCACAACATCACGGTTGATCGTGACGTGCCGCATCTCGTGATCCATTAGCGTCTTGAACTGGCAACGACTGCGCGTACTGCTCTTACCCAGAAAAATCGTCTGATTGAGCGCCAGCTTGACCTCAACCTTCTGCGGCACCAGGCACATCTGCCCGGAAAAGCTCTTGAGCTTCTCGACGAACTGCAAACCGAACTGCACCTGCATGGCGAACTCGGTCACCCCCAGCGCCTGCACATACCCGCCCGCCCGCAAATTCTCATGCGCGTTGCGGAATTTTTGTGTGATCTGCGCATAAGACAACTCGGTATTGAGGTCCGGATCGGGCATCGAAACCTGCACGAACACCGGAACATCCTGCGCCGCCGCGTCGCAATCCATAACGCTCATGGTCTGATAACGGTAGAGATAAACCACCGCCAGAACGAACAAGGTAAAATTGAGGATCCTGTTAAACATCCCTTCTCCGGAAACAACCCCACGCAAGCTTACGTTATAAATTCGCATGGCCCGGGCTCCGGGAAAAGTGATTAATGCCAAATGCATCAGAAACATAAATATTTTTCATAAAATTTCAAAAGAAAGCCGTCTACGCCCGAAAAGGAGGAAATAAGTCACTGTTTTAAAACACATTAATCCGGCATTATCGCTAAAATTTTATGTTTCTTTTATGCAATCCTCAGTTATCCTTAAGGTTTACTATATTAATATATGAGGAAGATGATGCGCCTCTTCGGAAGCGCTAAAAAACGATATTACATTTATGTTTTAAACGATTAAGCCAAGAACAAACCTGACACGCTGACAAGGATATCAAGGGGCAACACATGGCCTACAAGGTAATCGACGATTTCTCCGGCTCGCCCGAACAGCAAGGCCACCAGCCCTTGAGGATGCAAATCGACGGCCCGTCGCTCGACCTGCCTGACGCCTCCTTCGTGCGCGATGCCGACCTGTCGCGCGACGGCCAGAACCTTGTGATCGAAGGCCCGCAGGGCACGATCGTCATCGAGAATTATTTCGCGCAGACCCAGCCGCCGATGCTCACCGCGCCGGACGGCAGCGCCCTCACCCCCGCGCTTGTCGAATCCTTCCTCAAGAACACCGCGCAATACGCCGAAACCTCCACGGCCAGCGTCACGGATGTCAGCCCCGTGGGCGCGGTCAAGGAAATCAGCGGCGAAGCGACCGTCACCCGCACCAACGGCAAGGTTGAGACGCTCGGCGTCGGCAGCCCGATCTATCAGGGCGATATCATCGAGACCAGCGAGGACGGCGCGGTCAATATCATCTTCATCGACGAAAGCACCTTCGCCGTCTCCAACGACGCGCGCATGGCCATCGACCAGTATGTCTTCGACCCCGCGACCAGCGGCGGCAAGACCAATTTCTCGGTGCTCAAGGGCGTGTTCGTCTTCACCTCCGGCCTGATCGGTCGCGAAGACCCCGACGACGTGGAAATTCAAACGCCTGCGGGCTCCATCGGGATTCGCGGGACGATTATCGTTGGAAACGTGGACACCGGCGAAATCACCGTGATCGAGGGCGCGATCGTCCTGACCGACAACAACGGCAACAGCCTCACCCTCTCAAGCGAATTCGAAACCGCCATATTCAAGCCCGATGAGGGCAAGATCGAACTGGTCGGCCAGCTTTCGGCCAAGGATGTCGGCGAGCGTTACGCCACGATCGCCAACGTCACCACGGGCCTGTTCTCCACGATCCAGGAAAACGCCACCGAGAAGAACGGTGAACAAAAACAAGACGAGAAGACCGACAAGGAGTCCTTCCTCGACGACATGGACCTGTTCAGCGACGATATCGTTCCGGCGACGACGGGCAGTCAATCGCTCGCCGTCCAACTGGTCGAGCAAAGCTTCGAGGAACGCTCCGTCTCCTCCGGCACGCAAGGCTTCCTGCCCCCAGTATCGGCGGACCTCGCCCCCGTGACCCCGCCCATCGCCGTTCTGGTCGAAAGGCTGGCCTTTGCGGAAAACGACAACTCGGGCGCGGCCGTGGCCCGCCTGACCGCACAATTCGTAAACTTCGCGAACATCAATCTCGTGGGCTTGTCCAACAACTTCTTTGACATTGTCCGTGAGAGCGACACGACCTTCCTCGTCTCCCTGCGGGCGGGCGTATCGATGGACTTCGAGAACCCATTCAACCTTCTCTTCGCGGCCTCCGACCTTCAAGGCAACGTCATTGCAGACGCTACGAACCTGAGCGTCACGAACATCAACGAAGGCGTGATCCTGACCAACGCCGAAGCCAACAACGTCGGCGCCAGCAACTACTTCGCCGCGTCTAACAGCAACCTCTGGTCTTATGATTTCAGCAAGGCCTTCAGCGACCAGGAGGGCGACATCGCCTCCTACACCGTCCTGAACCCGCCCATCAGCATCGGCATCGCCGACTTTGATTTCGATAACGCCACCGGCGTGATGGATATTCTCTTCAACGGCCTCGTGGACGGCAGCAACCACATCTTCACCGTGGAAGCCCGCGACTCCTCGAACGCCATCATCAGCAGCGTCACCATCACCTTCGATACGATCGTGCAGGATAATTTCACCGGGATCATGGTCTCGGACAACGAGGTCTTCAGCTCGTCCGGAAACGTCGCCGACACAGTCATGATTTCTTCGAACGGCAACACCGTGTTCAGCGATGCCGGAGGCGACACCATCTCGATCGCCGGGAACAACAACCGCGTCATGGCCGGCGACGGCAACGACACGGTGACCCTGACCTCGGGCACCGTCAACTTCATCCACGGCGGCGCGGGCGCAGACAGCCTCATCCTCGGCCTGATGCACGACATCAAGGCCTACGGCGGCGAAGGCAGCGACGTGTTCCGCCTCACGACCTCGACGGCGGTCAACGACCTGCAAACCTATACGACCGGCCTTCTGATCGACGGCGGCGGCGACAACCTCTCCTCCTCCTCCAACCCCGGCGACGTTCTGCGCCTCGACGCGGCGGCGGGCGATATCGACTTCGCCCTGATCGACAACGCGATCATCAAGAACATCGAGACCCTCCACACCGACAACGGCGCCGCGACGGTCATCGACCTCGATTACCAGAGCGTTCTGGGCATGACCGACATGGACCGCACGCTCTACATCAATATGGACGGTAACGACTCCCTGCACTTCAACAACACGTCCGGCAACACCTTCTACCGCACCGGAACCGCGACCAACAGCGGCGAGACCTATGACGTTTACACCGACGGGGTCATCACCCTCATGGTCGATACGGAAAACGCCACCGTCACCGGCCTGTAATCGAAACCCCGGCCCTCCGCCCCCGAAACGCCCGGCCCCCGGGCGCTAACCCCTTATTCCCCTTGACAACCCAAGGCTTTGCCAAGCAAAGTTTGCATCCTGTCACGATTAAGGAAAAGGATGCCCGGGATGGATTTGCCTGAATTTGATATGCCCATGATCTGGAGCGCTCTGGGCGGCGTTCTCGGCCTGATCGTCGTTCTGGCCTTCTTGCTCCGGCGGGTCGTGCCCACGAATGAGGTGCATATCGTCCAGTCCCGCAAATCCACTAAATCTTATGGAAAAGACACCGACAACGGCAACACCTACTACGAATGGCCCTCATGGCTCCCCCTGCTCGGGATCACCAAAATCGTCATGCCCGTTTCCGTCTTCGATATTCAGCTCGTGGCTTATGAGGCTTACGACGTGGGCCGGGTGCCGTTCGTCGTCGATATCGTGGCCTTCTTCCGCATCGCCGACAGCAATCTGGCCGCCCAGCGGGTCGCCAGCTTCTCGGAACTCGAAAACCAGCTTCGCGCGATCGTCCAGGGCGCGGTGCGGACGATTCTGGCCTCCCACGATATTGATAAAATCATGCTCGAACGCAGCGTCTACGGCGAGCAATTCACCGAAGCCGTGAACGACCAGCTCAAAAGCTGGGGCGTCGTTCCGGTCAAGAATATCGAGCTGATGGACATCCGCGACGCCTCCGAAAACCGCGTCATCCATAACATCATGGAGAAAAAGAAATCCCTGATCGAAATGCAGAGCCGCACCGAGGTCGCCGACAACATCAAGAACGCCGAAGTCGCCGAGATCGAGGCCCGCCGCGCAAGGGACATCAAGGATCAGGAAGCCCAGCAGGCCGTGGGCGAGCGCACCGCCGAAAAGCACAAGGTCGTGGGCATCGCCAACGAACGCGCTTCGCAGGAGATCAAGGACCAGCAGCGCGTAACCAAGGAAAAGGAAATGGCGGTCGTCCAGGTCAACGACGTCAAACGCGCCGAAATCACCCGCGACATGAACGTCGTTAAGGCCGACGAGGACAAACAGGCCATGATCCTGCGCGCGGACGGCCAGCTAGAGGCCAAAAAGCGCGAGGCCGAGGGCATCACCATCGAGGGCGGCGCCCGCGCGGACGCCGAAAAGGCTATGCAACTCGCCCCCGTTCAGGCCCAGATCGAACTCGCCAAGGAAATCGGCAGCAATCAGGGCTACCAAAGCTATCTTATCTCCATCCGCCAGATCGAGGCGACGCAGGCCGTCGGCATCGAACAGGCGCAGGCGCTGAAAGCCGCCGACCTCAAGGTCATCGCCAACACGGGCGACCCCGTAAGCGGCGTGAATAAAATCATGGAAGTCTTCTCCGCAAGAGGCGGCACCGAACTGGCCGCGATGGTCGAGGCCTTCGCGCAATCCGAACAGGGCCAGGCGGTTTTAAGCAAGCTCGGCGTGACCGCCGGTGCGGCCCCGGCCAAGGCAAAGCCCGAAAAGCCGCCCGCCCCGCCCGCGAAGCCCACTAAGGGTTTTGATGGTTAGGAACTGAGCAAAACGTTAAATTTGCCCTCCGGCCAGCCGGGTGTTAAGCAATATGCATGCCCACTTAAACCTGCATGCACGTAATGATCGCCGAGCTTTTTTATCCAAAAGAACTAAAACAGACGATCGCCGACCTTCGGGCGAAGGGCGATTTGAACGAAGCAGCGCTGAAAGAAATAAATCAGAATGTATGGTTTTCTTTTATTTGTAGTGGAGTTGTCACTGCGATTGTCTTGGTAAAAAATAGCCTCTTAATTACATTCATATTTTTTATATGCTTTGGGCTTTTGGGCAGTTTTATAAGTTTGCGCAGAGCTATCTATATGTTTTCTTTGCCTTATACCAAGGGAAAAATCCATAAAGGAGTAATCAAATCAGTGCGATTTGGTAAAGATTACTATCCGCGCGCGCCTAAAGGATGGAGAATAGACTATTCATTTGTAGATGATGAAGGACAAGAATTAAATGGAAGTTCGGATGTAATTTTTAAAGCGCATGTAGGATCAGATATACCCAAAAAGGGCGAAGAGATCCAAGTCTATGTGCACCCTAATGATACAAGTAAGCATGGTATTTTTTTGCCTTATTATTTTAAGAGATACTGCCTCAGTAAATCCCACATAGAACAAACGCTTTAAGAAAACCAATCGCAACTTAAATCTTAGTGTGCGCCAATTTAAGGCGCTTCTTTATTGACGGTAATTGAACTGCAGCCAAATTCAAAATGAGCTTGGCCTTGTTTTGTATATTCATTGACGTCGCTCGACACAAAGTCCTTACATAAAAATTGTTTTTCTGAATATGTAGATTCCGGATTCAAAACCTCGGCCTTTTCAAAAAACTTCCATTGTTCCTGCTTTTCAAATCGTTTAACAAAAACCACTTTGCATGGCTCATCAATATTGACTGTCGAAACCCACGCTGCGTTTTGTGTTTTCACGTCGGCACTAAAAACAAAGTGACTCAACTCAGTCGTTGAAAATAGAGAGCATTTGTTCTGTTCGGTCTGACTCTGCCCTTCCTTGTGGCTCTTAAGCAAAGTGGTTGTCGTTAAAAGACACGACATCCGCATATTTTCAGGCGGTCGGCATTCATAATAGAGGGTAACTAAACCAGAAGCATTCTTGTCGGCGTATTGATCTGAATAAACGCCCGTTCCCGGCCATTCTTGCGCAAAGCAAGGGGTACAAAAAACAACAAGCAGCGCCGCCTGTAAAACTATAAATTTCAATTTATAGACTCCCCTTGAAGACGCCCAAAACCTAAAACCCAAGCGCATAGAAATAATAGCCGTAAAACGCGATCCAGCAAACCGCGTGAACCCGCAACACGGTCCGCAGCGCCAGCCGCCGCCGCAGCGCCGCGCCAACGATACAGGCGAACGCGACCACCAGCGCGAACCGCAGGCTGCGCACCGCCGCGCTGATCAGCGCAAACTGCGCGGGGTCGAGCCCCAGATGCCCGGCCCACACGGCATAGATTTTATACGGAACCCCCGAAACGCTGCCCGCCTGCATGGCAGCGAAGGCGTTTCCGCCCTGCATCTGCCGCCCCGCCTCGGCGATCATCCCCCCGCTGATCGCCGGAATGGCGTCCAGAAACGCCTGAGCCTGCGCAAACCCATGGGCGCCGAACGCGTACATCACGAAACCGCCCAGAACCGCCCCCGCCGTGGCCAGCGCGATCGAACCCAGCACCGCCCGCCCCCGCGTCAACACGACCAGGCTCAGCCACACATCCGGCACGAAAAAGAAAAACGTCGCCTCGGCACCCCCCCAGAGGAAACTGATCCAACCCGCACCCGGAAAACGCAACCGCATCACGCCCGCCTCACCGAAACCCTGAAGGTTGCCCCCCCAACAAACCGAAACTCGAATATGAAAATGACTCATTCCGGCGTTTTAATCAGACGCTCAAAGAGCCAAATTGCGAACAACCAAATCTGACCCCGAAGATTCAAAAACGCAAACTGAATCATCCGCCCCTACGCACCGACCAGGCTCCGCGCGACGGCCAGCTGCCACCCCTCATAAAGACGCTGCGCCTCCTGCGCGCTCATCCGGGGTTCATGGACATGCGCCGCCACCCTCCGCGCGGCCGTCTCTTCGAGATTTTTAAACACCCCGGCCCCGACGCCGGCCAGACACGCCGCGCCCCAGGCCGTGCACTCGCGCACCTTCGGCACCTCCAGCGGTTTTTGCATAAGATCGGCGATCATTTGCCGCACCAGCGCGTTTCCGACCAGCCCCCCGTCGGCCCGGATGACCGGCGCGGCAAAGCCGCAATCGGCCTCCATCGCGCTCAGAAGATCACGCGTTTGATAACCCTGCGCCTCCAGCGCCGCCCGCGCGATATGCGCCTTGCGTGTATCGCGGGCAAGGCCGGAAATCACGCCCCGCGCGCCGGGCTGCCAGTACGGCGCGCCCAGCCCGGTAAAGGCGGGCACGAAATAGACCCCGCCCGCGTCGGGAACCGAGCCCGCCAGCGCTTCGCTCTCCGCCGCATTCTGGAAAAAGCCGAGATTGTCACGCAGGAATTGGATCGCCGTCCCGGCGTTGAAAATCGCCCCCTCCAGCGCATAGGTGGTCTGGCCGCCAAGCCGATAAGCCACCGTGGTCAGCATCCGGTTGGCGGACACGCGCGCCTCCGCCCCGGTATTCATCAGCACAAAACACCCCGTGCCATAGGTCGCCTTGACCATCCCCGGCGAAAAACATCCCTGCCCGATCAGCGCCGCCTGCTGGTCGCCCGCCATGCCGTATATTGGGCATTCTTGGCCAAATGTACGCTTGTCTATTTGGCCAAAATCAGAAATATTGTCCAATATATCAGGCAGAATCCCTATGGGAACGCCAAACATGTCCAATAAGTCATTGTCCCATTTTTTTTCGTGTATGTTATACAGCATAGTGCGCGACGCATTAGTGGCGTCGGTGGCATGTACGCGCCCCTCCGTCAAATGCCAGAGCAGGAAGGAATCCACCGTGCCGAAGGCGATCTCCCCGGCGGCCGCGCGCTGCGAAACCCCTTCAACATGATCCAGTATCCATTTGATTTTAGTGGCGGAAAAATACGGATCGAGCAGCAAACCCGTTTTGCGGGCAATCGCCCCCTCCACGCCCGCTTGCCGTAACGCGGCACACAGATCCGCCGTGCGCCGGTCCTGCCAGACGATGGCGTTATAGACCGGCTCCCCCGTTTTGCGGTCCCAGAGGATGGTCGTCTCGCGCTGATTGGTGATCCCGGCGGCGGCGATCCGCGACGCCTCCCCCTTGAGGTCCTGAACCACGCCGCGAAGGGCCCACAGCGTGTCCTTGAGAATGTCATGCGGGTCCTGCTCGACCCACCCGTCCTGCGGCATGTGAAGCGCCAACTCCTTCTGGCGCACAGCGATCACTTCGCCGTTTTGATCGAAAACGATCGCCCGCGAACTGCTGGTGCCCTGATCGATAGAAAGAAGATACGCAGACATACCGATGAAACTCAGAGAGAAAACACAGACAGATAAACTTTAACTTTAATAAAAACCCCTAAGTCATTGATATGAATCCAAGGATGAATCCAAAAAGCGTTTTGCACACCCCGCAAAACCGGACTCAAAATCAGACACCAATCAAAAAACTAAAAAGATGAGCCGGACGGCTCGAGGTAGAGACGGGCGAACGCCCTCGGACAAAATCGTTCAGACGAACAATCAAGCCCTGCGATTATGCTACTATGGAGGAAAGCGTGCTGGCAATATTCTCGGCGGTCTCATCCGTGACTTGTAAACCGAGTTTTGAGCGCCGCCACAAGACATCGTCCTCGGTCCGCGCCCACTCATGCGTGACAAGATACCGCAATTCCGCCTCGTACACGTGCTGCCCGCAATAAATCCCGAGACCGGATAGCGAATCCACGCCCTCCAGAATCATATCCATGCGCGCCCCATAAGCCTGTGCATAACGCTTAAGCAACACTTCAGGCAGCCACGGATAACGCGCCTTCTGCCTGTTGATAAACGCGCCAAGATCGCCGCCATCGAACTCCCCGCCCGTCAGCGGCTGATCCGCCGTCCACGGGTCGGCCACGACCTTGATCAGATCGACCGCGAGATCAACAGCCCGCTCCGCCTGCGCCCGGTAAGTCGTGAGCTTACCCCCAAACACGGAAATAAGAGGCTTTGACAGGCGCTTATGATGATATATTCGACAATCTCTTGAAATCGCCGAGACGCTTTTTTTATCCTGATCGACCAGCGCCCGCACCCCGCTAAAGGTAAAAATCGCATCTTCGGGCAGCACGGGGGCCTTGAACGTCTTGTTGTAGGCGGCGCAGAGATAGGCCATCTCATCTTCGCTGGCCATCGCATCCTTGGGGTCGCCCGTAAAATCGACCTCCGTCGTCCCCACCAGCGTAAAATCTTTTTCATAAGGAATAACAAACACCACCCGCCCGTCCGGCTGCGGCAGGATATAACTCTCCTCGCCCTTGTGCTGCCGGGGCAAAATGATATGGCTCCCCTGCACCAGCCGAACTTTCGGCAGATCGGGGTCGTTCTCGTCCAGCCCCGTCCCCTCAAGGAAACGCCGCGCCCACGGCCCAGTGGCGTTGATAACGGCGGAGGCATGGATACTGTAGTTGTTCTGGGAAATCCGGTCATGCAAGGAAACAACCCAGCTGCCGCTTTCGGCCTTAAGGCCCGTGCAGATCGTGCGGGTACGAATATCCGCGCCGTTTTCCGCCGCATCCACGGCGTTCAGAACCACGAGGCGCGTATCATCGCCCCACCCGTCGGAATAGACGAACCCACGCTTATATTCAGGCCGCAAGGGCACCCCGAACGCCTCCGCCGCAAAATTCGGCACCGTACGGAACCGCGAAAGCCGCGTTTTCCCGGCAAACCAGCCATAAAGCTTCAACCCGAGCTTAACCTTCCACGCCGGATGCCCCGAACCGCCCATCGGCAGCACGAAATCCATACCCCGTACCAGATGCGGCGCAGTCCGCAACAAAGTCTCCCGCTCGCGCAAACTCTCGCGGACCAACCGGAAATTCATATGTTCGAGATAGCGCAAACCACCGTGAATAAGCTTAGTGCTCGCCGAAGACGTACCGCTCGCCAGATCGTCCCCTTCGACCAAAATGACAGATAGCCCGCGCCCGGCGGCGTCGCGGGCTATCCCCGCGCCGTTGATTCCCCCTCCGACGACACATAAATCGTAATGCGAAACACTCATGGCCAGTTAAGACTACATGATCGCACCGCGCGTGAAAAGCGGACCCGGCGAATAAAAAACCGTGGAAAAATCATGGCTTTTTATGATCCGCAAATGCACCAAAAACGTGCGCCTAAACCGCAGAGAAAAAATCACAAGAACCCGCATAAATTGAAAAAATTTGAAAAACTGTACAACTCGATTCGTTTTTAATGTATTGTCATATCAGTTCTCTTGAGCGTTTCTCCACAATATATCCACATGCTTTTCAACAATGCGTGCAACAAGCTGGGCGTGCTCCTGCTCGCCGCAAGCACATGGATCGTGAGTGCAACGCCCACTCACGCGGAAAACGCGCGCCCCAGCCCCTTTTTGACCGGATCTCTGGGCCTGAACACAGTACCGAGCGCCCGCATGGATGAACCGGGAACGATCCGCGCGGGAGTCGCGACCCTCGATCCCTATATCCACAGCTTCGCGGGAATTCAGATCGCCGCGCCACTTTACATCAACCTGCGCCAGACAGCGGAAGTCTCAAACCTGCGCGACTCCGCCGACCGCCTCTACCCCGGCATGGACATCAAGCTCCGCCTTGCCCGCGAACGCCCGCGCACCCCCGAAGTCTCAATCGGAATCCAATCCGCCTTGGGCCACAAGCGCATGGCGGGCGAATATCTGGCGCTTTCCAAACGGCTCGGCGATTTCGACCTGACCGCCGGGCTCGGATGGGGCCGCTTCGCCAGCGCCGCACATCTCAAAAACCCGCTGCGCGTTCTGGGCGGCCATTTCTCGGACTCCCGCCCCCTTGATGGCGAGAGCGCGAACGAGCCCTCCCAGTGGTTTACGGGAAAACAGATCGGTTTCTTCGCGGGACTGGAATATTTTACGCCGATCGACGGGCTTTCCCTGAAATTCGACTACGGCGCCGACAAATACGCCGCCGAACATGCGGCCTTCGGCTATGACCGCCCCGCGCCGTGGTCCGCCGGCTTGTCTTATACGCCCGCCGAATGGATCAGCGCGGGTATAGCCATGCAAGGCACGGATAAAATAATGGGCCGCCTCACCCTCCAGGCGAACCCGGCCAGCTGGCCGCTCCGGGAAAAAACCTACGATCCGCCGGAAACATATTACGCGCTGCACGGCCCCGAACCCGAACCGGAGCGCATCGACCGAAGACCGGAGCATGATCTCCTTTTAGGCCCTGTGGACATCGGCGGCGGCATCGCGAAAGCCGACCTCCATCTCGCGCAAACCGGCAGCGCCGCCCAGCAGATCGGCCGCGCGGCCCGCGCCGTCGCCCCGCATACGGGCACAGACATACAAGCTTTAGAGTTTCGCTTGATCTCCCTGGGCTTGCGCGGACCATCGGTGCGTTTTATGCGCTCGGATTTAGAGCGGGCAATTTCCCTTGAAAAACAGGGCAGTCCGCAAGAAATCTGGGAAAACACTGAAATCTCAACTGCTCGCAATAAAAATAAAAACGATCCGCAACGGATAACTAAAAAATCGCCTTATCCACACCTATGGATAACACAGGATAACCAGATCAGTCTCGCGGAGGAGGATACCGGGATACTGTTCCGCTCTTCGCTGATCGCGGAAGCCCGCGCGCCCGAGCTTCTGGGCCTGATGACCCTCGGCGGCGCGTTCCGTTTGAACCTCGGCGATAATCTCCACCGCCTCGGAAAATCCCCTGCCCCGCAGCTTGGCCGCGCCGATGTGGGCCGTTTCGCAGGCCGCACCATCGGGCTCGACCGGCTTTATGCCGCAACAACCCACAGCCTGTCCCCAGAAATACACACAAGCCTGACAGCCGGATATCTTGAGGAAATGGTTGCCGGAGCAGGCGCCGAAATCATCTATCGCCCCTTCCGCTCCCGCTTCGCTTTGGGCGCTGAAATATGGCAGGCCATGAAGCGCGACCCGCAAACATCTCTCAACCTCGGCCTGACCGGGGACGCGGCCCTCACCGGGCACCTGAACGCCTGGTACGACTGGCCCGGTGAAAACATCACGGCCTATGTCAAGGCCGGGCGCTATCTGGCCGGGGATATCGGCTTCACGGCGGGACTGGAGAAATCCTTCAAAAACGGCGCAAGGCTGGAGGGATTCGTAACGCTGACCGATAACGCGGATATCGACCTCTTCGGCGGCGAAACCCACGCCTTCCATGGCGTCAGCCTCACCCTCCCGCTCGGTGGCGCCCCCTACGTGCCGGACGGCAGCGCCTTTAAACTCCGCGCCGAACCCTTCGGACGGAATACAGGGCAAATCATCGACAAACCCCTAAGCCTCTACGCCTTGACCGAGCCGTTCACGTTCGACCATCTGGCGGAGAACTGGACGGATATTGTGGAATAAGATTCAGGGCGTAAAGTCTTCCGGCGTGAAATCCACCGCCCGCCCCTCGGGCTGATAAGGCTGCACGAACACCCGGTCGTGATACCGCTCGGGAATCTGCTCCGCCAACTCGGGCGAAACGGTCAGAATCCCCTGCTGCACGAAACGCTCCCGGTTCATGCGCAAAATCTCGGGATCTTCGGGATAGACATAATTCGCCATCACCCCGTGCGCCAGTTCCAGATCCAGGCGGCTGTCCTGATTGGTCGGCCGGATGGCCGCCAAAAGCGCCCCCATCCCCGCCATATGGAACGATTGCACCGGATCGTTGCTGCGGAAAATCCCGCCATTCGCGCCCTGCACCGGCATCAGGTAATCGAACGCATACTCCTTAAGCTCTTGCCCCCCGACTGAGACACTGACAATCCCCTGCTCGGCTAGCCAACTGGCAAACCCCTTGTTCCCCGCCCGCAACGGCGACAGCGTGGATAAAACCGCATCCGGAGCATGTGAATAAACATAAGAGTGAACATTCCCGATCAGGGTTTCCCCCGCCTTCGGAAAGTTGGAGGAAATCGTATAAGGCACGATCACCTTGGGAGATTCGTTCAACGGAACGACCGGAGATTTTAAAATGGGTTTGATCCGGTCGGGCAACTGCGGCTGATCGTTCCAATACGTATAGACCACGGCCGTAGGGAACCACTTCCCGCCCTCATCCTGCACCGCCATCGCCATCGCCAGCTTGTTGGTACCGGGATCGCCCAGCCGCGCAACAAGCTGCTCGGCCCTTTTCGGCGCATGCACGGCATCGAACAACCGCTCGTGGATACCGCCGAACTGGCTGTCCTGCGTCACGACGACGAACTGCTGCGCGGGCGTGATCCGCTTGATCGCGGCCTTAAGCGCGTCCTGCCCCTCCTCGTCCAGCCGCTGCTTGTGCGGCGACAATTGCTCATAAATCGCCACGGCCTCGGAAAGGGTCAGTGCGCCAAGATCGTCAGGAGGTTCAGGATTAAACATGCTCAAAGCCCGCTCAAAAATATTTTATTTCCTGTAATAAACAACATAGCAAATCAGCCGTCAATATTTCGATAATTTGCTGCGCTGCAAATAAAATATTGGGAAACTACAAGCCTCAGAATAAAAAAACCGCCCGAAGGCGGTTTTTTCAGTTCGCATTTTTTAGTGTTTGGTTTGGAGGTGCCCCTTATGGGTTCTCTTGTGTCCCGTCACGCCCCCGGTCAATTCTAAAATCTTCAGTACAAGGTATTGGGTTACATCTTGTTCATCGGTTAGGACAGAATTTTAAGGTTGCCCCTGCTCAATTCCATAATCCTATAATTCCATGATAGATAAAATTTTATGTAAATTGCAAACTTATTTATTTTTTGAGCATTTTCAATAGTTTAACAAGGTCCTCCGGGGGCTCCGCCTCGAATTCCATCTCCTCCTTGGTCCGGGGATGGATGAAACGGAGCGCCGCCGCGTGCAACGCCTGCCGGGGAAAGGCGCAGATCTCCTCGATAACCTCCGGCTCATAGCCGCCTTTCTTGAGCTTGGCGGCCAGCGCCGTGCGCTGCGGCCCATAAAGCTGGTCACCGATCAGCGGATGCCCCAGAAGCTGCATATGCACGCGGATCTGATGCGTCCGCCCGGTCTCCAGCTCACACTGGACCAGCGCGCAAGCCTCCCCGAACCGTTCGGCCACCAGATAATGCGTCCGCGCGTCGCGCAAGCCCGTCCCGGTCGTTCCCATCCGAAGACGACTGTTGCGGTCACGCCCGATGGCCCGATCAACGATGCCCTTAATGGGAAACGGCACGCCCAGCACGACCGCGAAATAGGTCCGGCTCAGACTGCGATCCGAAAGTTGTTCCGCCAGATAACGGTGCGCCTTGTCGTTTTTCGCAACGATGATCAATCCGCTGGTCTCTTTATCCAACCGATGCACGATGCCCGGGCGCACGACGCCGCCGATGCCCGACAGACTGTCCGCGCAATGATGGAGCAGCGCATTCACGAGCGTCCCGGTCCAGTTCCCCGCGCCGGGATGCACGACCATCCCCGCCGCCTTATTGATGACCAGAAGATCATCGTCTTCATAAACGATATCGAGGGCGATCGCCTCCGCCTCCGGCACGCTCTGCACCGGCGCGGGCATGATGATCCGCACCGCATCCCCCGCCTCCAGCTTGCGCGAGGCCGAGCCCAGAACCTCGTCATCGACGAACACCTGCCCCTCCGCGATCAGAGCCTGAAGCCGCGTACGCGACAGATCGGGGCACAGCGCGGCCAGAGCCTTGTCGGCGCGCTGCCCGGTATGCTCGTCTGTGATAACAATTTCAAGAATATCCTCGCCGGACACGTCGTCCACGGCGAGATCTTCGGGGTCGGTTTCATTCATAACGCATACTCTAAGGCAAGGCGGTTTCCGGTTTAATGCACGGGTCCTTATACTCCTCCGGCCCGTTTCCGGCAAACACCCATCCGTCCAACGTCGTTTGAGGCAGGGCGACTTCCTCCGCCGGCGCGGGCGTAGCTTCCTCTTTCTCTACGGATTCTGCGGCCTTTTTGTTCAAAAGCGCCAGCCCGGACAACGAACCGTCGGGCACAGCGGCCTCCGGCAGATTAGACGAAGGCGCGGCGGCCTGCCCGTTCGTCGGCAGCGTGCCGACCGTAAGCTCCGCTCCCGGCAACCCCGCCTTCGTTAAAACCGCGCTCTCACCGCTCGCGGGCGGATCGTTCATCCCCGCGAATTTCTGATAGATCTCGGCATAGGGTGTCTCGGCGCTTCCGGCGATCAGGAAACGACCGTCCCCGCTAATCACAAGCTGATAGGCGTTCGCCCCAAAGCCCTTAAAATAGCTTTCGCCCGAAAGCGTCACGCCGCGCGGATTCAACAGCAGCGTATGAACATAATCCATCTTGCCGATGATCGTCCCGTCATCCTCCATCAGCGGCACCTTGGGTGCCTTCGGGTCTTTCTCCCCCGGCGCACGCGCCTGCATCATCACGGCGATCGGCCCCTGCGGATGCACGGCGATATCGGCAGCGTAATAATGATAGCCGCCGTTAAAAAAACGCTGCCACTTCACCTGCCCGCTGGACGCATCCAGCAGCATCAGCCAGCTTCCGACATTTCCGCCATCGGTCGGCAGAGCGTCTCCAAGCGTAAGAATATAATCGCGCTGATAACCGGACGAACGTTTGATTTTCGCATGGCTGCCACGCGAAAAGGGCTGTTGCCAGACCATCGCCGCATCCGGCCCCAGCCGCATGATCCACCCCGACTTGCGCCCGCCTTCGTAATCGACATATCCCGTCGCGATGATCGCCTCGCCCTTCTCCTCGCCGAAAAGCCCGGAGGAGATGCCCAAAATCTCGGCGCTGGCCCCCATCACATAGGCGCGCTTGATGATAAATTTCCCCTTCGCGTCGAAAATGCGGACCTCGGGGCTGTAGGAATAAACGGGCTTCTCCGCCGTTCCGCCCTTCGTTTCATGGCTGAGCGCGATCACGATCCGCTTGCCGTCCGGGCTGAGCGCCATGTCCCGACCGATCAAGTCGCGGCCCTTTTCGCGGATCACCTTTTGATCTTTGAAGCCGCCCTGATCGTCGAAAAACCCGAGCCAGACCGTCTTACCTTCGCCCTTCAGATCCCTGTTGGCCATCAGAACGATCCGGTCTCCGGCCTTGAGGATTTTCACAACCTCCGTCACCGCGCTGACATTATGGTATTTTTCCCAAGTCACGCGCCCGCGCTTATCGAACCCGGCCAGCATGACGACGGGGCTAACCCCCGGCAGAGGGGACATCTCTCCCGCCGCAAGTGTAGCCCCCGCCCCCATATCGACGACGGACTTGAAAACCTCGCGCCGCTGCCCTTCGCTCAGCACAGACTCCCAAACGCTGTATGACCCGAAGCCCGGCTCGAACAACGCAGTGATGGTCTCGTAATTGACGTCGCACACGTCCTGAGCCCACACAGTCATCGGCTGGCAGGCAAGCAAAATACAGGCAAAAGAACGCAAGAGGATAAATCTGTTGAGCATTCGGACCGGCGCGTCTAGAATCGCATAGCTCAAGTCTAGAACCCGGCATGTAAAAAGTCTATGAAAGTTCTGATTGTTTCAGACGCCTGGCACCCCCAGATCAACGGTGTGGTCCGCACATACGAATACCTCTCGCGCGAGTTGGAAAAACTGGGCATAGATGTTCAGGTAATCGGGCCTGCGCACTTTCCGGCGACCCTGCCGATGATCTTCTATCCCGAAATACGACTGGCCGTGCGCCCCTACCGCCGCCTTAAGCGCCTGATCGATGAATACACGCCCGACAAAATCCACATTGCCACCGAGGGGCCGCTCGGCTGGGCTGCCCGAAAATACTGCCTGCGCCACGGCCGCGCCTTCACCACCTCCTACCACACCCAGTTTCCCGACTATATCGCACGTCGCTTTGCATGGCTGATTCCCCCGCTTTATAAAGCGGCGCATCAGGGCGCGATCCGCCTAGTCCGGAATTTCCACAACGCGTCCAGCGCCGTAATGGTCTCGACCCCCAGCGTCGAGAACCAACTCCGCGCCTGGGGCTTCACCGCACCGATGAAACGTCTGTCGCGCGGCGTGGATACCAGCCTCTTTAACCCCGGCCCCAAAACGCTGTTTGAAAATCTCAAACGCCCGGTGGCGCTTTATGTTGGCCGGATCGCCATCGAAAAGAACCTTGAAGATTTTCTGGAGATGCCCTGGCCCGGCTCCAAGGTCATCGTCGGCGACGGCCCGGTCAGGGCGCGGCTGAGCAAAAAATATCAGGACACCCTTTTCGCAGGTACAAAACAGGGGCGCGAACTCGCCGCCCACTTCCGTTCCGCCGATGTCTTCGTTTTTCCCTCAAAAACCGATACGTTTGGCATCGTATTGATTGAATCCATGGCCTGCGGCCTGCCCGTTGCGGGCTATAACGTCACCGGCCCCAAGGACATCATCACCGACCCCCGCCTCGGCGCGCTCGACGACCATTCCCTTGAAAATGCGGCTCTTTTGGCCCTTTCCCGGGGCGACCCGGAGGGGTGCATCGAGCATGTCCGGCAGAATTACACCTGGGAACAGGCCGCCAGACAGTTCCTGAACGCCATCTGACACCTCTCCCGCCCGTTTTTTGTATTTGCACAGCAAGCCCCTTCCCCCCTACACTCCAAGACGACAAGGGGATAAACAGCGCGGAATGGCCAAGATACTGCTCGCCGAAGACGACGAATCCATGCTCAATTTCCTTGAGCTGGCCCTTCGCCGCGCCGGACATGATGTCATTTCCGCCCTCGACGGCCTCGAAGCCCTTGAGATCATGGAGGACGGGGAGGAATTCGACCTCCTGCTCACCGATATCGTCATGCCCGGCATCGACGGCATCGAACTGGCCCAAAAAGCCATGGAAATCCAGTCGGATATCAAAGTTATGTTCATCACCGGCTTCGCCGCCATGGCGCTGGGCCGTTCGGGAATGCAGGTCAGCGAAACCAAACTGCTCTCCAAACCCTTTCATCTGGGCGAACTCGTGGACCGGATCGAGGAAATTCTGGCCGCCTGATCCGCGGTTTTCCTCAAAAAATCCCGATTTATGCCCGTCCGTCGCTTATAAACGCTTGATCTTTTCGGCGTTTTTGATTACCTGATACATCTTATCGCACAGAGTGGGCGGTTAGCTCAGCGGTAGAGCACTTGCTCGACACGCAAGGGGTCACAAGTTCAATCCTTGTACCGCCCACCATTCTTCCATGAAATCAGAGATCAGACAGCCTGCTCGGACGCGCCGCTTTCGTCCCGCACAGCCGCGCCGAACTGGTTATACTCGGTAAACACGCCGAGAATGGACATCAGGGAATCCATGTCCTTCTTGAAGAAATACCCGGCGGCGTTGAGGTCATAGGCCAGATTGATGTCGATCTGGCGGGCCGAAGTGCTGAGCATGAAGACGACGTTCCGTTTCAACTGCGGATCGTTCCGCATGACGCGCAGCATCTCGAAGCCGCTCATGCGCGGCAGGTTGATGTCCAGAAGCACGAGGCAAGGTTGCGGCAGCGGGGTGACGTTCCAGTGCCCCCGCAGCATGTCGAGCGCCTCGACCCCGTCATTAGCGATATAGAGAGGATTCGCGATATTGGCCGCCTTGAATTTACGACGCACCAGCTCCTGATCGACCTGATCGTCTTCGACTAGCAATATGGGGATGGTATGATTCATCATGATTGCAACCACTTATTGCTTTCTATATAAAACTTTCGGCCATGTGAACCGGAAAACCGTTCCGCGTCCGCCGCTCTCCACGAAAATCTCGCCGCCATACGCCGCAAGCGTCTTCCGCACGAGCGCGAGGCCGATCCCGCTCCCCTCCTTTTTGTCCCGGGGCTTGAGCGTCTGGAAAATCTCAAAGATCTTATCGTGATACTCGAACGGAATCCCCGGCCCGTCGTCGCGCACCGATACGGTGTAATAGGCGCCGGAATCCTGCGCCGACACAACCACCTCGCCCTGCGGGCGGTCGTGATGCTTGATCGCGTTGTCCACAAGGTTGGTCAGAACCCGCTCGAACGGCTTGCGCGGCACGAGGATGTCCTTGAAATTATCTTCAAAGGCCAGGCGGAACTCGGCGGGAATATCAACAAGTCCTCGCAGATCCTCAATCACCGCGTCGCCCCGGACCAGATCGTCATAGGTCCGGGAATCAAGATGCGCCTCCTGATGTGAATACTCAAGGATGCCGTTCAGAAGATCCTCCATGCGGCCGACGCGCTCCTTGAGCGTCTTGAGCTTTTCATGCGCGGCCTGCCCGTCGCCGTCCCGCAAATCCTCGGCGATCCAGTCGGCCAGATTGTCGATGGCCCGCAGCGGCGAACGCAAATCATGCGCGACCGCCCACGCGAAAGAGACGATTTCACGGTTCGACGTCTCAAGAGCCCGAAGCTTTTTCTGCAAACGGCTGTAAAGCTCGACATTCTCCATAGCAACGGACGTGACATGCGCCAGAGCCTGTAAAATCGCCACCTCCTCCTTCTCGGGCTTGCGGGGCTCGGCCCAATAATTGCCGATCGCGCCGATGGGCTGCTCCGCCCGGATCGGCACCATCACCATGCTTTTGACGAAGGTGGGCTTATAGGCGTCGATGGGAATCCGCGCGTCCTTATAGATATCCTCCAGAACGGCGGGCCGCGCATTGCGCATGACCCAGCCACTGATGCAGCTCTCCATGGGAAAACGCTGCCCCTTCCAAAGCGGGCTGACGGCATCCTCATCGGCATAGAAGCACTTGTCGCCGTCGCGCAGGATGAATGTCGCCCCGTCGGCCTTGGTCAGTTCGCGCGCGGCCTTGCGGACGATGGCCATGACACCCTCGATCTCGCGGGCATGCGACAGGTCCTGAACGATGCCGACAAGGCTCTCCATGGCGCGGACGTAATGTGCGGAATTCTCGGCGGGCTGAAAGTCATAGTCTTCGGCGGGGATCATAAAACCCTCATAAAAAAATCGTTCGTCGGGCCGTTGAAAATACAACGATCTGCCCTCTTATAGTTGTATTATACGTCATGCTTTCACTGAAGTAAAAAGCACTTCACAAAAAGCGGAAAAAAATCTCAGAACAACTCCATCAGCATGCACCGTGCCGACCCGCCGCCGTATTTCTCCAGCACGGGGATGGGGCTGGAGACAATCCCCTTGAAATGTTTCCCGATCATCTCAAGCTGCGCGGGGTCCAGCGCCGCCCGCGCGGAATCGGAAAGCGTGAGCAAGCGGTCGCCGCCCGCGCCGACCACCTCCAGAGCGTTACCGCAATTGGCCCGCAGCTGCGCCATCGAAATTTCCATGACCTCGTGCGTCGCGCTCAGCCGCGCCCGCACCGTCTCCCGGTATTCGGGTAAGATGCACTCCGCGCACAACGCCGCCATGCTGGTCCCGACATACATAAGATAGTCGGTGTGATAGACGGGAATGCCTGCATGGCTCTCCGTCTCGAAAATAATCACCTCGTAATCCATGAAATCCGCCCATTTTTTCACAAGCTCCGGGTTTGTGCGCTTGGACAGCGCGGCATAACCGATCTTGTTGACGTGATCCGATACGATACTCGCCGTACTCTCCAAAAACTTTCCGGCATGCTCGTACCCGCTCCAGTCCGTGACCTCGGGGTATGATTTCTTCAGCATCTCGATAATATCGGGCCGCCGCTCCTTCTGGCGGTTCTCGGAAAGCATCGGATACAAAACCATCCGCCCGTCATCATAGACCGACGCCCAGTTGGGAAACACCATGTCCGGCGAGCCCCGGTGCCCCTGCACCGTCGTCACCATCACCCCCGCCTGCACCAGCGCGTCGCGGTAATCGCGGAACTCGCGGATCGCCGCCGCCGAAATCTCGGCGCGCGAACGGTCGTCCCGCTCGGCCTGATAGGCGTTCGTCTCCACCGTCTGCGGATTGGTATAAAACTCGGTGGGCTCGATCATCAGAAGATGATTGGTCGATTGTCTCATGGCGCTCGGTTATGACTAGAGGGGACGCTGTTTATAGAAACAGCTTAAGGAAAACTGGTTAAAACTATGCCAAAACAAAGCCGCCGTGAAAAGCCTGCACGGTAATTATGAAAACAAATACAGGAAAAATTAAGCGCTGATACCCTTTTTTCGGTCCTTGAGACTATCCTCAAGCATCTCGATCGCCCGAGCGGTCATCGGCGCCTCGAACCCGGCACGGCGTATACCCTCAAGCCTCTGGCGCAAGTAAGAAGCACCCACGCAATAGCTATTGGTGCGCCGGGTCAGGGGCTTGTCGTCATTAAGAAAGAAGACGGCACGAAGCCCCATCGGATCTTCAAGCGCATCACAAGGCTCAAGCGCGACCCCGTGGACATCCTTCTCCCAATTACCCTGTTCATCTGTATTTCTCGAAGGGACAGAAATATGCGGATTAAACATACCCACCTCTCAATAAAATTAACGAATCGAAATAAATTAAGACTATATGTTAAGTGTGAGGGGATTCGCCGCGCCCGTCAAGAAAAAATCCAAAAAAACCATTTGAAATCATACGGTTATTATTTAAAATACAGAATAAATCTACTCTTATGACAATTTCATGCACAGGCTGTGGATGAAACAGCGCGGAAGAAAAACATGCTCTCCTACCAACATATCTACCACGCGGGCTGCCTGCCCGACCTTCACAAACACGCCGCGCTGGCCGCGCTTCTCGAATTGATGGCGGGCAAGGAAAAACCCCTCTCCTTCATCGAAACCCACGCGGGCCGCGGCTACTATGACCTGAACGCGCCGGAGGCGCAGAAAACCGGAGAAGCGGCGCAGGGAATTCACCGGATGCTCAAGGAAAACTGGTTCCCGCCGTCCCACCCCTTCATGCGCGTACTCGACCAGACGCATAAAACATACGGCAAAAACACCTATCCCGGCTCCGCCGCCATCGCGCAGTTTTTCTGCCGCCCCGACGATAAAATCCACCTGATGGAACTCCACCCCGGCGAAGTCATCCACCTACGCCAGCAGATTATGGGAACAAATATCAAAATCACCCGCGAAGACGGCTATAAGGCCGTTCTGGCCCTCGCACCGCCGCAGCCGCGCCGGGGAGTCGTCTTTATCGACCCCAGCTATGAGATCAAAACGGAATACGCCGATCTGCCCGCCATCGCGGAAAAGCTCATGAAGAAATGGCCCGTGGCGGTGCTGATGCTCTGGTACCCGCTGCTCCCCGCCCGCCCGCATGAACCGATGGTGAAGGCGCTGACGGCCCTCAACATTCCCAAATCCGGCACGTTCGAGGTGCAGTTCGCCCCGCCCCCCGAAACCGGCGCAGGCTGGAAAGCCCTCTACGGCAGCGGCCTGTTTATTGCCAACGCGCCCTATGGGTTTGAGGCGGCGTTGGCGTCCATCGCGGCGACACTGAAGGATAAGGGATTGAAAAAGGAATAAATTCCACCCACCCCTCCCCCATAACCCCCAATACTCTTTGCATATTCCGGGGCGGCCATGATAATCTGGCCATGAGCGCGAAAGACAGAATCAAAAAACCGCGCCGGGTTATTATTGGGGTGAACGCACGTGGCGATCAGGCAAGGCTTCAACGACGAAAGCTTTATGCGAATGATCCTGGATTGGCTGAACAAGCTGATGCAGTCCGAAAACGCGCAAACGCAGGACTCCCCCGAAAACGAAGACGGCGAAGCCCCGGAAGACGGGGAAACCCCTGACGAAGACGGCGACGGCCCCGAAGCGACCGAACCCGAAGGCGACACCATGCTCGCCGGAAACAATACGGAATGGACCAACGGCCTGATGACATTACTGTTCGGCGGCCTCGCCCCGACCGCCACCGCCACGGCCACGCAAACCAGCCTGCCCGCCACCACCGCTTACCCCGAAACGTCGCCCGATCAAAACGCGTTCCGTTTCCAGAGCAGCACAGCGCAGACCCCGACCACGGCAACAGGAGCCGCAATTCAGGCCCCCAACACCACGGCCGTGTTCTGGGGCGACTCGATTGCGCACGGCATGGCCACAAGCCTCCGCCCCGGCACTTTTAATAATGTCGTCAATCTCGGCACCCCCGGCGCAGGATTTATGACTTCCATAAGACCGCAAGCGGTAACAAACGTGCCCGCAGGCTCGGTGGCAATAATCTATTTCGGCACGAACGACGTCGCGTCCCTGATGGGCCAGTCCGACGCGCAGATCGAGGCTTACGCCCGCCGCGTGATCGAAGTCGCGCAGCAGATGAAGGCGCAGGGCGCCGAACCCGTGATCCTCGGCCTCAACGCCCCCAAGGGCGCCTATACCGGCGGCAGCGCCGCGTGGCGTCAGGAAGGCTTCGTCGAGCGCTGGACCGCGACGATGGAGCGCGTCAACGAACAATACCGCCAGCAGGCCGAAGCCGCAGGCATAAGATACGCCGCCACCGACGCGCAGATTACCGCGTCGCACATCAGCAGCGATAATCTCCACCTCACGGCGGACGGCAGCCGCGCGATGGCCAATATCGGTATTCAGACCCTGAAAAGCTGAGTGAACGAGCCGCGTAATGCTGATCTACCGCCTCGTCGATCTCTTCAAGCGCTATGTCTCCCCCTCGCCCGATCCGATGCACCAGATCAGCCACGCCGCCAGCGTCGTGCTGGTCGATACCGGAAAAGCCGTAGGCGATTTCTGCAGCACCAACAAAACCAAGGTCAGCGGCGTGCTCTCGGCGGTCAGCAGCGTCGCGCTGGGTTATGAGGGCGTGCGCTCGGGCAACCCAGCCCTAATCATCGCGGCAGGCGCCGCCCTCAGCGCCGATGCCATCCTGATCCGCTACGGCGACCCGATCCGGGGCCGGGACGAACACAATCCGCAGGATAAGGAATTCGAGTGGAAGGATGCGGCCAACATCAAGGACTACCCGCACGAAACCTCGACCATCGGCTACACCCTCCAGAGCGCGGTCATGACCGCCGCCGACTTCACCAGCGGCAACATCAACAGCTCCATGGGCTATCTCGCGGCGGGCGCGAGCGACCTGATGGGCAGCGCGATCACCTTCTTCGTCCGCGAGAAGGAAAACCCGACCGAAAAATTCAAGAACGCCGTGCTGAACCTGCCCGGCATCAAACAGATCGCCAACCTCGCGGAGACACGGACCAATCTGGCCGCCGGAATGATCTCCGTCTCCGGCCTCGCCTATTTGACCCTGACCGACCTCGCCAAAAACAACTGGAGCGTGGAGACCAGCGCCCCCATTCTGACCTTCAGCTTCGCGACGCTGGGCTCGGAAGTCTTCTACTGGTTCGCGGAAAAACGCGGCCACGTGCGCGAAGAGCTGGAGAAAAAAGGCGTGATTGATAACGACGTCAGCGTCGATGCGCCCGACATGGCCCGCGACCTTTAGGAATCGCCGCCCCTTTCGGACCATCGCCACTTCAGCAATCTCCGCCACGTCCCCACATCGCTCCATTCCACGTCCATTTCCCGCGCGTAACACGAAGAGGCATTTTCCATCACGGCGTAATCGACGGAAACGGATTCTATTTCTGAATAGAGCGCCGCATCAGGCTGAAAAATTTTATTTTTTTGAATTCGCCCCTCATAAGCAAGGAGGCAGGACTGATATAGTTCCGGCGAGGCCCATTCCAGCGCCTGCAAAAAAATACCGGGCCGCGTCAAAAACATCCCCGTATTCCACAGACACCCCCCCGCCTCGATAAGCGCCTGCGCCCGGCCCGCATCCGGCTTTTCCACAAATACGCGCACAGGCCTGCACGCCCCCGGCGCCGACGGATCGGTAACGATATAACCGTAAGACGTTTCCGGCTCCGATGGCTTCACGCCCAGCAACACCATATGCTCGATCGTATAAGCCAGAGACTCGATCACCGCCTTCTCGAACCCCCGCACATTCTTCAAAACATGATCGCTCGGCAGCACCAGCATCAAAAGCCCCTGCCCCTTGAGGTGAAACGCCGCCATAGCGATCGCCGCCGCCGTGTTCCGGTGCGCGGGCTCAGCAATGATCGTGCGCGGTTCGGTCTTGATATGCGCGAGGTCGCGGACAGCCAGAGCGCGGTAATCCTGGTGGCAGACGATGACGGGCGGCGCGAAACACCGCGCCCGCAAAACCGTGCGCTGGAACAAAGACAATCCCGTGCGCAGGGACAGAAATGGCTTGGGACGCTTGGGGCTCGTGAGCGGCCACAGCCGCCGCCCCCGCCCGCCCGCGAGAATGACGGGCACGATCTCAGGCCGCGAGGTCATGCGCCCCCCGCGCGAGATAATCCGCATAGGCCCGCGTCAACCCGTCATCGAGCGAAGTCGCGGGCCGCCACCCCGCCGAAAAAATCCGTGAACTGTCCATGACTTTACGGAGTACACCTTCCGGCTTGGACGTGTCAAATTCAACACCGCCCTTGCATCCCACGCAATCGGCTATCTTTTCGGCCAATTCGGAAACCGAGGTTTCAACCCCGCTCCCCACATTGATCGGCCCCGCGCCGTGATAATGTTTGAGCAGGAACACAAGCGCATCGGCCAGATCGTCCACGTAAAGAAACTCGCGCAACGCCCGCCCGCTCCCCCAGACGCGCAGAGGCGCCCCCGCGAACTTCGCCGCGTGCGCCTTTAAAATCAGCGCCGGAATAACGTGCGAGCGCGTTTCATCGTAACGGTCGCCGGGCCCATAGAGATTGCAGGGCATGGCAGAAATGAAATCGCAGCCATATTGGGCGCGGTAGAATTGCACCATCTTCACCCCGGCGATCTTCGCCAGCGCATACGCCTCGTTCGTCGGCTCCAGCGCTCCGCCGAGCAGGGAATCTTCCGTCATCGGCTGCGCCGCGTCCCGGGGATAGATGCACGAGGAACCGAGATACAAAAGCCGCCCCACGCCCGCCTGATACGCCGCGTGGAGGATATTGGCCGTCATCATCATATTGTCATAAAAAAATTCCGCCGGGTGCAGGGAATTATCCAGAATCCCCCCGACCCGCGCCGCGCAGAACACGACGACTTCCGGCCTGCTCTTTTCCATCCACGCATTGACCGCCGCCTGATCGCGCAGGTCGAGCGCATCGCGGGGCGCAGAAATCAAATGCACGCTTTCAGAGCGCAGCCGCCGCACCAGCGCCGAGCCGACCATCCCGGTCTCGCCCGCCACCCAGACGCGCCTGCCCGCAAGCGCATGGGGAACGCTCAGCCAGTCATTTTCCATACGGAATCTCCCCCGGCCTCCCGCCAGAGCAGCGCCCGGTCGGCATTGACCATATCGGCCACCAGATCGTCGAAATAATATTTCGGCAGCCAGTTCAGAGCATCCTGCGCCTTCCGCGCGTTGCCGAGCAGATGATTGACCTCCTTCGGCCGGAACAGCGCCGGGTCAATGGAGACCAGCAAGCGCCCGGTGCGCTTGTCGCGCCCGGTTTCCTCGACGCCCGCCCCGCTCCAGACGATGGTGGTGCCGATCTGCGCGAACGCCCGCTCCACGAACTCCCGCACCGAATGCGCCTGCCCGGTCGCCAGAACGTAATCGTCCGGCCTCTGCTGCCGGAGCATCAGCCACATCCCCTCGACATAATCCCGCGCATGGCCCCAGTCGCGCATCGATTCCAGATTACCGAGCGTCAGGACCTCGCGCGATCCGCCCTCGATGGCCGCCACGGCCCGCGTGATCTTGCGGGTGACGAAATCCTCGCCCCGCGCCGGGCTTTCGTGGTTGAACAGAATGCCGTTGGAGGCATGGATCCCGTAAGCGTCGCGATAGGTTTTCACCAGCCAATACGCCGCCAGCTTCGCCACGCCGTAAGGGCTGCAAGGCTGGAAGGGCGTATTCTCGTCCTGCGGCGCGGGCGCGCTACCGAACATTTCCGACGACGACGCCTGATACATCCGCACGGTTTTTTCCATATCCAAAAGGCGGATCGCCTCAAGTATGGCCAGCGTCCCCTTGGTGTTGATCTCCATCGTCGCCGCCGGGGTCTTGAAACTCACCCCCACATGCGAGAGCGCGGCAAGATTATAGATTTCATCGGGCTTGATCGCCTTGATCAGCGCGGTCACGGCCTGCGCGTCGGTCATATCGCCCTGATGCAGCGTCAGCGCGGCATCGGTTAGCCCCAGCGCCGAAAGACGCTTCAGCCCGTCGGCGGGGTCCATATAGCTGTCCCACCGGACAAGCCCGTGAACCTTGTAGCCTTTGCGAATGAGGAACTCAGCAAGATATCCCCCGTCTTGCCCGGCGATGCCGGTGACGAGGGCGGTTTTTTTGGAACCAAACATTGGGGTCTCTCCAGACGGATGCATGCTGCGAAAACACTTTGCATGAACTGTGCCAGAAAAACAAATGAAACAAATTGATTAGAGGAAAAATTTAAAGTGAAGGATCACCTACCCCTTGACCTTCTGCACAATCATATACCCGATCGCCAGCGCCGCCGCGCCGAACAGAACAATACAAAACACGGGAACCATAATCGGCTCTCCCTCCGCGATCATCCAGAACCCGATCGCGACGAACCCGATGGCAAAGATTTCAAGCAGGATCAGCGTCGGCAGATTATGCGCCTTTGCCGAGCTTTTATAGGATTCCGCCACCGTAATCTTCTCGAACGAACGCTCCAGCCCCCGGGTCGTATGATGAACCCACAGCGTGAACAGCACGATATAAACCGGAACCAGAATGAAATTGAGCCACGCCCCCACCGCGATCTGGATGATGATAATCGCGGGCAGCATGATCATGTAGTTGAGCTTGAGCGCCCCGCGCAGCTTCTCCTCCTCCGCGACCGTGCGCAGGATATACCCCTTGCCCATGATCCCCCATGGGTAAAAAACGCTGTTCCCCGCCGCGTCCGTTTTGAATGAGCCGCTGACCAGCCCGTCGAAATAACCCATAATTCTGCTCCTTTAGTGCTTGGACCGTTCAATATCCAACATTTTAAATTTTTCTAATGCGTTCCTTAATGTATTCAGACCCGGACTTACAATGCCCCGCTCAAGACAACCATCAAGCATATCCTGCGAAACACGAACTAATTCTGAATAAAAAGTACTAACGCCTACATATTGAACACCACCAAGCCTTCTCTCCATCATAGGCTTGTAAGTCTCGAGAACACACTCAAACTCAAAAGTCTTAGAATCTAGCTTTTTGAAATACACCACACGACGAGCCTCGGCATCCCAGCACATAAAATCCAATAGTCCAACCTGAACCTCTCCCTTAATAAGTTGGGAGAAATTGAGCATCCAAAACCCAAGTGGCATAACTGGGTAATCCACCCACCCATTTTCTGGAAACTGAAACCCTCCCCAATCAAAATAAAAAGGGGCTGTGATTGTTCCGCTACCACCTCCGGGTTCAGTTTGATGAAGTTTGCTGGGATCAAAATAAATTTGGAAAGTTCCCAAAAAGCTACCCCGTCTTCCTTTTTCCTATCCCCGGTGCCTTCGCCCTGAATTCCTTCCGCTTCTGCTTGCTCAGGAACGGCCAAAGCAGCTGGTGCGTGAACTTCGCGGGCATGAACTCGCCGATCCCGATATCGGCGGGCGGGCGGCGGTCCTGCGGGTTGATATAGGTGCCAAACAGCATGTCCCAGATCACGACGTTCTCGCCGTAATTCTTGTTGCCCTCCCGGATATCGCGGCTATGGTGCCAGCGATGCAGCCCCGGCGTGTTGAAGACATAGGAAATCCACCCGAACCGCATCTCGACATTGCAATGCGTGAGCATCCCGATGAACGCCGTGACAGCCGAAAGCCATTGCAGCACCTCCATCGGCGCGCCCAAAAGGACCAGCGGGATCATCCCCATCAGCACGCGGTAGAGGCTATCCATGAAATGAAACCGCCCGGTATTAACGAACCACAGGCGCGTCACGCTGTGATGCACGGCATGAAACCGCCACAGAACGGGAATCTCGTGCGCCGTGCGGTGCGACCAGTAGCACATGAACTCCGCGATCACGACGGCGAACGCCACCTGAAAGAACATCGGCCAGCTGCGCGGCCACAGCTCCGCCCCGAACAGCCCGTAACCGTCCGCCGTTGCGGGCCGGAAAATCTCGGTCAGCCCAATGACGGAGGAAAAAAGAAACAGCGTATGCACCGTCCCCTTGGTCGTGAGCGTATGCGCGATATCGGCGAAGGTCTGCCCGTCCGCCTCCTGCCATGCGGGCTCGTGAGGCATGAACCGCTCAAGGAAAAAAAGACTGAGTATCAACAGGATATAGGCGAATATGAAAGCGCTCATCGGCGCACCGAACGCAAAACCGACCCCCGTCAGGGTCATGCACAGCGTAAACAGCCCCGGCCACGCAACCCAGGAGAGATAATATTTCAGCGCGGACTCGTCGTCCTGTGAGATTATCTGCGTTGAATTGTCCATCTTTACGCCCTCACCGAAGGTTTAAATCGCCTCTTTTATAACACGCCGAAAGCAAGCCTGCATGCATCGGATAATCCGTGAGCGCCGCACCTGTGGAATAAAACGGGTAAAGTTTTTTATAACCCAAAATACGAAACGCATCGATATTTTATAAAAAAATTTAAATTACTGTTTTTATTCAAGGGCGCTAGAAAAAATATGATCTAAAAATCTACTTTCATCATTCAGCAGGGACGGCGGGCGGACTTATCCCCTGCCCGGGCGCCGACGCCCCAAGATCGGCGGGCGGGGGCGGCATCGGTGACCCGTCCAGCTTCTGCGTATGCGGATCGACGCCCAGAATTTGCGCGAACACGATCTTGAGCTGCTGCATGACCGTCAGCTTCTCCATAAGATAATCCGCGCCGCCGCACTCCATCTTTTTCTCGTTCAGCCGCGCTGTCATCGCCTCGAACGATTTCGCGCGGAGATTTTCAAGCGCCGCCTTGCGTTCCGCGCTCTCCGCCTCGCCGTAGCGCGTGATCACGCCCGCGCCCAGCCCGTCTTCGCCCTTGCAGAAGACATTATACGCATCCACCTGCGCGGCCAGCCGCACCGTCTCCTTGAGCGGGTCGGCGACCGGGGCCGCTTCCGGCGCAGGCGCGGCCGCAAACGCCGCCTCCCCGCAAAAAACCATAAGGCAGAATGAAAAAACCTGAATTGTTCTCAAAAAAACCATGCAAAAATCCCTTGCTGACCCAAGATTACAGCCAAAATCCGCCCCTGAAAACGAAAAAACGCCAGAAAAATCCGGGCAAAGAGCGTTTAGATTGAACTATGAACGAGGAGCGCAGTGTACAGACCGTACATAAGCGACGAGTGAAGCGGGTCAAGCTAAACGATCGAAGCCCGCGATGCGCGGCGCAGGCGATCATTAAGTGCAACCCCAAGCCCGGTCTCGGGAATATTCATCACCGCAATCGCCTTATGACCGGGCCGGTCGAGCGCGCGCATCATGGAAAACAAATTCGCCGCCGCCTCGTGCAAATCGCCCGCCTCGCTGAGATTGCGGTATGAATCTTCCGGCAAATCCTTCGCCGCCCCGCCGCCGCGTATGCCCATGAACTTGATCGGCCCGAACGCCAGCAACGCCTCGCCGGGAATAAGGTCGATCGCGTTGATCCGCACAGGGATCGCGGGCGCGTAATGTTTTAAGGTCTGCCCCGGCGACTTGGGCGCGTCGTGGTCGCCGTGATCGTAACCGACCGCGCGGCCCAGAACCTCGGAAATCTCCTCCGCGCTCACCGCGCCGGGCCTTAAAACGACAGGCGCATCGCCGGAAAGATCGAGCACCGTGGATTCCAGCCCCACCGCGCACGCCCCGGCGGCCAGAACAAGCCCGATTTCATCCCCGAACGCCTCCGCCACATGCTGGGGCGTCGTCGCGCTGAGCGATCCGGATTTATTCGCGCTCGGCGCGGCCAGCGGAAACCCCGCCGCCTTGATGACGGCCAGCGCCGCCTCATGACGCGGCACCCGCACCGCAAGCGTCGGCAGGCCCGCCCCGGCCAGATCGCTGACCGGACATCCCGCCTTGCGCGGCAGGATCAACGTCAAAGGCCCCGGCCAGAACGCCTCCGCCAACGCGCGCGCATCCGCGCTCATCTCCACAAGCGCCGCCGCCTGTTCAAAATTATGACAATGGATGATCAGGGGGTTGAATTGGGGCCGCCCCTTCGCCGCGAAAATCTTGGCGACCGCCGCCCCGTCAAGCGCGTTCGCCGCCAGCCCATACACGGTTTCGGTCGGCAAGCCCACAAGCCCGCCGTCCTTGAGTATCCGCGCGGCCTCCTCAATCCCGGCCTTGTTGGGAACCATGATCCTGCTCATGCCCCGAACAAAGCCACTAACAGACGGAAAAATCAAGATTTATCGGTAAACTTCATGGCCTACACGCGACAGGTATAGATGCGGGCGCCGGCTTAAGGCGCGAAAACATCTGCTCGGAATCAAATTGAGCGTCAGGAAAAGCCTGTTTATAGCGCTCCAGAAGCTTTAAGACTTTTTCCTTCACAAGATCACGGCTACACCAAGGTTCATAATTAGAAAACGCCCGCAAGTTAACGACCAGAACAGCCACTTCAGGTATAGACAAATCACTTGCGGGCGCTCCAAAAAAACCCTGCGAAGCCTGCTCCAATCCTCTCCATTCAGCGTGCGGCCCATACCCCTGCTCATGAAGAATAGTGCTAAGCTTCTCTTTCTCGCTCCATCGCAAGCCCACCCATGCAGACGCCAAGAAAAAATTCACATGCCAATCCCTTTGAACCCGCTCATATCTCTCGGGTGATAGCCGGGCAAACAATTTTCTCGCGGCCTCAGAAGAAAAATTCATCCACTCAGGCAGAGAAACTTTCGGTCTTGTCCAAATCACCTTTGAATCTCGCGGCCTTGAGGTCAGCTTCAACAAATCCAGCGCGGCCTGCTGATATTCCGCCTGCGACGGAGCGACGTTGTCGGGAAGAATGACATAAAGCCGATACGTCACATAACCGACGGCAGCCCCCACAAGGCCCAGAATCAAACCGAAAACGATCAGCAAAAACCGACGCACCTCATCCTCCCGGCCTATACAAAACCCCGCCCGTCAGGGGTTTCGTCACCCCCGTCGTTCCGGGCTCCGTAAGCGACAAGCCGAGCAGTGACCGCACGGCCAGATAAGCAAAACCCTGAGCCTCGATCGCGTCACCGTCCCAGCCCAGCGCCTCGACGGGCGCGACCGGAGCACCGAGAACCGCGCCCAGCCTCTGCATCATATAAACATTGCGCCGTCCGCCACCCGTCACATAAACCGCCAGCGGCAGGGCCGGACACAAGGAAAACCCCGCCTCGATCGACCGCACTGTGAACGCCAGCAACGTCGCCATCCCGTCTGCATCATCCATCTCGCCGACATCCGCATGGCGCCACGCATCGCGGTCCAGCGACTTGGGCGGCTTGAGCGAAAAGTACGGATGCGCCAGCCACTCATAAATGAGCGCCTCACGGGCCTGCCCGGAGGAAGCGATAAGGCCGCCCGCATCATACGCATGGCCTGTACGTCTCAGCATAAAATCATCCATCAGCGCGTTCCCCGGCCCGCAATCGAACGCCAGAATATCGCCCGCCCCGATCCATGTAATGTTGGAAACGCCGCCGATATTTAAAATGGCCATCGGTTTGGCCAAATCATGCGCAAGCGCCCGGTGATAAAGGGGCAGCAGCGGCGCGCCTTGCCCGCCCGCCTGCACGTCGGCCACGCGCATCTGCCCCACCACCGGAATCTCGCAGGAATCCGCCAGCGCCTGCGCATCCCCGATCTGCCACGTAAACCGCGCGGCGGGATCGTGAAAAATCGTCTGTCCGTGAAAGCCAGCCACGTCAACACTCTGTTTATCAATATTATATTTGGCCAAAAAATCAGCCAAAAAGGAAATATGCCGTTCGGTGACAATCCGCTCCGCCGCCGCCGTTTCCGGCCCCTGCTCCCGCCGCCCCAGCGCCGCGCGGATCGCCGCCCGGTCCGCCGGATCATAGGCATACCCCTCCGAAGCCAGCGGGCGCACGAGCCCTTCCCCGTCCGTCTCGATCAGGGCGATATCTGCGCCGTCGAATGAAGTTCCCGACATAAGTCCAATTGCGCGATGGATTTTTTTCTGTATCATGTGGGGCGGTTATCCGTTTTGAGGCGGCGCGCAAGATTACGCGCCAATCGTATTATGAGCACATACAAGTCAGATTTTTTAAATATTTTATCCGAACGCGGCTTCATTCACCAGTGCAGTGATTTCGAAGGGCTGGACCTCAAGCTCTGCACCGGCTCGCAAACCGCCTATATCGGCTTCGACGCGACGGCGGACAGCCTGCACGCGGGCTCGCTCGTCCAGATCATGATGCTCTACTGGTTCCAGAAATCAGGACACAAGCCGATCACCCTCATGGGCGGCGGCACCACCAAGATCGGCGACCCCTCCGGCAAGGACGAGGGCCGCAAGATGCTGAACGATCTCACGATCACATCGAACATCAAGGGCATCACGTGGATTCTCTCCGTCTTCCTTAAGTACGGCTACGGGCGCAATGACGCCAAGCTGCTGAACAACGCCGACTGGCTGCAAAACATCAACTACATTGATTTCCTGCGCGAATACGGCCCGCATTTTACCATAAACCGGATGCTAACCTTCGATTCCGTCAAGAACCGGCTGGAGCGCGAACAGCCGCTCACCTTCCTCGAATTCAACTACATGATCCTGCAGGCTTACGATTTTCTGGAGCTCTACCGCCGTTACGGCGTGATCCTCCAGATGGGCGGCTCCGATCAGTGGGGCAACATCATCAACGGCGTCGAACTGGCCCGCCGCAAGGACGGGGCGCAGATTTTCGGCCTGACCACGCCGCTTCTGACCACCGCTTCGGGCGGAAAGATGGGCAAAACGGCCGAAGGCACAGTCTGGCTCGACGAGAACAAACTCTCCGCCTATGACTATTACCAATTCTGGCGAAACACCGAGGACGCGGACGTGGGCCGCTTCCTGAAGCTCTTCACGACGCTTCCGATGGATGAAATCCGCAAGCTCGAAGCCCTGCAAGGCGCGGAGATCAACGAGGCCAAGAAAATCCTGGCCTTCGAGGTCACCCGCATGTGCCGGGGCGAGCACGCCGCTCTTCAGGCACAGACCACCGCCGTAGAAGTCTTTGAAAAGGGCTCCGTCGGCGGAGACCTGCCGACCGTCGAAATCGAGATCGACCGCCTTAAGCGCGGCGCCAACGTCGTTGACCTGCTGGTTGAAACGGGCCTCAGCGCCTCAAAGGGCGAAGCCCGCCGACTGATTCAAGGTGGAGGCGCTCGCGTAAATGACGTGCCCGTCGGCGGCGTCGAGCAGACGGTCGGAATTTCTGATCTCTCCAAAGACGGTGCGATCAAGATTTCCTCGGGGAAAAAACACCACGCGCTGGTTAAAATCCCGAAATAAGCGCCGATAACCCCGCTCATATAAATTTGATTTGCCTCAAAGCGGGTTTTGGCGTTGTGTAGGATCGATGTCCAACGCCCTTCTCTACGCTTTGACGGTTCTGATCTGGGGATCGACATGGTTCGCCGTGTCCTTCCAGCTCGGCGTTGTTCATCCGCTTCTCTCAATAAGTTATCGCTTTGCGTTGGCCTCCCTGGCGCTCTTTGCGTTCATCGCGCTGACGGGCCGCCTGAAACAGGCCGTCTTCACACGCCGCGAGCATGGCTGGATCGCGCTGCAGGGCCTGTTCCTGTTCTGCCTGAACTACTTGCTGTTCTATTGGGGCACGGGCTTCCTCACCACCGGGCTGGTCGCGGTCGTCTTCTCGTCCATGAGCCTTCTGAACAGTTTCAATCAGGCGATCATCTTCAAGATTCCCCTCAACCCCAAAGTTTTGGCCGGAAGCTTCCTCGGCCTGATCGGCATAACCCTCGTTTTCTGGCCGGAGATCGAAACCTTAAGCCTCGGCGATACAAAAGTTATGGGAATCATCATTTGCCTCGCCGCGTCCTACAGCGCCTCGCTGGGGAATATGGTCTCGCTCAGGAACACACGCAACAACATCCCCGTGATCGAATCCAACAGCTACGGCATGGCCTACGGCGCGCTCTATTCCTTCATTCTGGCCATACTCAGCGGCGCGGCGCTCGACTTTGAATTCACGGCCCCTTACATCCTCTCGCTCCTGCATCTCGCCGTTTTGGGCTCGGCGCTGGCCTTCGCTTGCTTCCTGACGCTGATCCAGAGGATCGGCGCGGACAAGGCGGCGTACTCGACGATCCTGATCCCGATTGTCGCGCTCGCCATCTCCACAGTCTTCGAGAATTATGTCTGGACGACCAGCGCGTTTGCGGGAATAGCCTTGATCGTTAGCGGAAACGTGATCGCTCTGGCCAACCGCGAAAACCTGCTGCAATGGCGTCCGCGCCGAGCCGCCGCACTTATTCGAACAAAATCCGCCGCAGAAGCCCCGGCGCAAGAACCGACAGCGGATTCGCCGAAATGACCGGATCGGCCATCTTGCCCTTGATGCTATAAGTCGCGGCGAAAAGGCTGCCCGAACCGCCCGTGATGATATCGCCGACAAGCGGAATTTTACCGATCACTTTGTTGATGCCCGAAAGCGGGATCAGCGTCCCCGAAACGTCAAGGGTCTGCCGCGCATTGTCGAACTCCCCATCGAACGTGAGACCAAGGGTATTGCCCGAGGTGCGCCCGTCTTTCAGAACCAGCAAGGCCCCCTCGCGCCGGTAGACCCAGTTAAACTTCGCCTCCAGCCGCGTGAACGCCAGCCCGTCATTCTGCAAAACCTCCATCAGCCCCGAAAGCGACAGGATGCTGAAAAGTTTCGTCAGGCTCGGCGCGTCGTTGGCCGTGAAGTCACGGATCTCAACGGTCCCGCTGAAATTCCGGTCATAAACACCCTTCACCGGCTCGCCCGAAACGGTCATCGTGCCGCCCTTCATGCCGTTATAGACGTTAAACGCCTTGAGCGTGGCCCCCGCATCCGTCGCCTCAAGGAAGAATTTTTTCTTCCCCTCCCGATCAGGCTTGAAGCGCAGATAGATATCGCCCTTGCCGACCTTCGCGTCCATCTCGAACTGGTTGAAACGCCCCTCTGCGTCGATATCGATATAAAGCTTGCCGTCACTGACCGTCTGCTTGTCGGACGTCCGCAGAGTCTTGGCCGAAACCGACACCACGGAGGGCGGATCGGTATACCCCTCTGCCTTCGGCGGCTCGGCGTCCATGAAGGGCCGCATGTCAAGAAAAGCCCCGTCGAACAGGATCTTGACCTGCCCTTTCTCGTCCATGGTGAAGTCAAGCCCGGCATCCGTCTCGTCCAACTGGAAGCGTTTCGTCTTCCCGCCGCTCAGATACGTCTCTGCCCCCTTGCCCTTGAACGTAAGTTGCGACTCATCCAGCGTAAAACGCGCCGTCTTAGCCGTAAGCCCGGTAATCTCGGTGATCTGCTCGTCCTTGAAGTGCGCCTTGAAGCGCGCGCTGCCCTCTTCGCCGACAGGCTTTTCATAATCAAACGGATCGATGAAGAACCGCGCCCCCTTGGCATCCGCATTCACATCCGCCACCGCCTTGCCGTCGCTGTGCGTGGTATAGGTGATCTCCAAAGGAACCGAACCTTCCAAAAACGTATCCAGCACGATCCCCAGCTCTTGGCGCAAATTCGGATCGGCGGCGATCTTGGCCGTCACCTTCGACTTATAAGGTTTGCCCTTACTGACCATAAATTCTTCCCAGTTGAGGTCTATATCCCGGCTGTGAAGTTGACCTTTCCCCTTGAGCGCGACCTTCTTATCCTCCAGCGTCAGCGCAAACGGCCCGCCCGAGAGATCGAGCGTCCGCAAAACATCGGGAATAACAATATCCTTAAGCGTCCCGGTTGCCCGAACATCCATTTCATCCATCATGACCGGCTTGCTGGTGTCGAAGATCATCCTGACATCGAGATCGGCCTCGCCCTTGACCTGCTTCAGGTCGATTTTCTTGTTCTTCTGGAGGTTGATCGGGTCTTCGGAAAGATACGCGAACGCATCCCGCAAGCCGCCCTTGAGCTTGACGGAAATATCCGCCGAGCCTTTCCCCTCCGCAACCACCTCGCCCAGAACGATCTCGCCGCCCAGAAGATCGAGAGCGCCGAGCTTTCCGGACTCCACTTTGACGCCCAGAATATCCGTCTTGAGATCGAAATGGCCCGTGCCCTTGGAGTTGGTAACCGGAAACAGCGGCGCGCGGTAATCCACGCTCAGATTTTCAAACGCATAGCCGGCCTGCACGTTATCGACATCGAAAGCCCAGCCCGGCGCGGACTCCTCTTCGCCTTCGGCAAGACCGCTCGGCGCGGGAGGCTGCACGTCATCTTGAACGGGCAGCGCCTCAGGCGGAGCCTCTCCGGGCGCTGGCGGCTGGACAGCGTCAGGCGGCGGCGCGGCGCCCTGCTTGGTCGCGCGGAGCTCCGCCGTCGCCCAGACATCGCGGAACGTGCCCTTAGACATACGCTGCAAAATCCACAGCTCGCTGTTATCCCCCCGTAAAAATTCAGGCCACAGCGGATCAAGCTGGGCGTGCTCGACATGATCGACCCGGATGCTGAGCGGTCCGGTAATCGACTGGAACTGATTATTGACCAGATCGGCCTGCGCTTTGATGGTGACACCATTCAGTGTGACATACGTATCGCGCAACTCGAACTTGCCCGTGGAGTTGACATAAACCGCCCCCAGACTCAACCCCTTATAGGGAAGCGGCTTGCGCGTGACCTCGGGATGATAGAGTATTCCGGCCTCGGAATAAGCCTTCAGGATGACGTGCTTGGGCTGGAAATCCTGGCCGAAAGACGTGTGCAAAACCGCGTTCACGACAAGATCCTGATCCCGAAGAACATCCAGCGAGGGCAGCTTTCCGGCCAGAACCATGGCGTCCAGATTGAGGATATCAACCAGCACATCGAAATCCTTTTGGGCCCGGTCGTAATTCAAAAGCAGGCCGAACCTCGAAGGCTTGCCCCGCACGTCAGGAAGGTCGATCGTCATATCGGCCTTGAGCCCCTCACTCGTGCGCCGCAGGGCCGCGTCGAAGTCCGGCAGGAACCACGAAAGCCCGATGATATGGTCCTCGACCATCAGCCGCGCACCCTCGATCTTCAGAAGGCGCAGGCGCGAAAGCGGATGCCCGGTCCGCACATTCTTGTCGGGCTGCGAGAGCGCCTCCAGTATCCGGGCGATTTCCTCTTTCTGCCCTGCAGGCTCAGGGCCAACCTCCCCGCCGCCGCCAAAACCGATATCCACCTTGCCGTCCGCATGGCGGGTGATGCGCAGCTGCGGCTGACGCACGATGATCGTCTTGGGCATGACGCGCCCCCCGGCGAGCCCAGTTTTAGACAGCGTGAGCGAAACCTCATTCACCGACAAAAGGGTCGCGCCGTCCTTGTTCAGAATTTTTCCGCCCTTAAGAACCAGATGGATCGCGTCCTTGAAATCCGGCCAATACAGAAACACCTGCTCCATCGTGGCGTGATTGCCCGTGTCCGGGTCGTAAAGCGTGCTCTCGATATACGCCCGGGCGAACCCGATCTCCAGCGGGCTTGAGGCGATCCGCACGAGCAAAACCGCCGCCAACAGCACAAAGACCGTCAGGATGGACACAAAACCGAAAAGCGCCCAGCGAAACGCCCGCGCGGAAATTTTCAGGGATTGATGTAACACCGTGCCCCCAGAACACGAAAATTAACACAGTTAATTAGTTTTACAGGACGGCCAAAGCTTTGGCCATGCCGAACTGCTTAAAAACCCCAGCTTCGGCAAGCGCCTGTAAAGGCCTATTCGCATAAACTGTAAGGAAAAGAACATGAGCAAGGAAAAAATCGAAATCGGCAAACCCGCCCCGGACTTCACCCTGCCCGCCGATGGCGGCGCGGACTTCAGCCTTTCGAAAAATAAAGGAAAAAATATCCTGCTGTTCTTCTATCCCAAGGACGACACGCCCGGCTGCACCGCCGAGGCCTGCGGCTTCAACGACGCGCTACCCGATTTTTCAAAACTGAACGTGTCGGTCTACGGAATCTCGAAATGCAGCCTGAAAAAACATAAAAAATTCCGCGAGAAATACGGCCTCGCCTTCCCCCTCCTCTCCGACGAGGAAAGCGACGTCTGCGAACGCTACGGCGTCTGGGCCGAAAAAAGCATGTACGGCAAGAAATACATGGGCATCGAGCGCAGCACCTTCCTGATCGACGAAAAGGGCGTCGTCCGCGCCATCTGGCGCAACGTCAAGGTCCCCGGCCATGTCGATGATGTACGCAAGGAATTAGCTAATAAAGTTTAGAAAACGCCTGAAGCTAACATTGTATTCCACTTCTTTTGGCACTGTAATAAACAAGGCCAAAAATCATGGTAAACATAATGGCCATTGCCAAAGTTGAGGCATTAAACTCCCCCTTTAGAAGGTAAGGAGCCAAGAACGAAAACCACATTATAGTCATGAATAGAAACCATATCATAACACCAGTAGGCGGCATCCTAGATTTGCGATGGCCGATACCGTAAATCTTTTTTGAACGTTCCATAGATTCTTCATACTCCCGTACATAAACGGAACATCCCTCTGAACAAGCCAACCCCTCTTTCATGTCTTGCGCACACTGCCCACAAACAGCCTTAAAGCAATGTTTGCATAATCCTATTGCAGAAACATCTCTGTGGCTAAAGCAGTGCATGGTTTTCTGTCCTGTCGGTAAACATCTTTACTCTTGGAGACACACTATAACATTGTTAAGAAGCAAACAGCCAAAAATCAAATAAAACAAACATCAAATCACAAAAACCACATAAATTTCTTGTGATTTCCCAACTCTTTAAGCTATCCTGACAGCACGTTGCACGACCAATGCGGCGCCTTTGGCGTATGCGTTAAAAAAAACAACAAGCGGCGGAAACAGGGGTATGGATAAGACGCTCTCACCACAGCAGCAATATGCGGGCTTCATCGCCCGGGCGCAGCCGTGGCATCAGGGCCACCAGAACGTCCTCGCCGAAATGGTCGCCGAAAACGTCCAGCCCGTGATCTTCCTCGGCTCCTGCAACGCCGACCGCAACGCCGAAAAGAACCCCTTCACCTTCGCCGAACGCGTGCAGATCATCGAAAAGGCCTGCGAACAGCTCCGCTATGCCGACGGACGCACCGTAAAGCCGATCTTCGTCCCCGTTTACGACCACGAACGCACCGCCGAAGAAAAACCCTTTTTCGAGGGCGGCGAAAAGCGCGTGCCCCTTAATTCCGCATGGTTCGCAGAGTTCGTAGACTTCTTTAAGGAGTCCGGTATTCGCCCCGACCAGTTCACGCTCTTTTATTCCGCGAAGGATCAAGACACCAAAAACTATGTCTTCGAGCCGTTCTACGATGTGGGCGGCACGAAATTCTCCTTCCCCGGCCTCACCGATAAAACCGTGTTCGCAGACGAAGACCTCTCCCTCGCCTTCAAGCTTTACGGCGCGAAACGCCGGGAGATGCCCGTGACGGCGGAAAACGCCACCGATATCCGCGTCGACTTCACCGCGAACAAAGCCCTGCTCGTCCCCGGCACGGCGGACGTGATCGACGGAATTTTAAAAACGGAACGTGCGAAAAACGCCGCCTATGACGGACAGGACATCAGCGACGAAGCCTTCGCCGCAGACCCGCTGCAGGTGTTGAGGCACGAACGCCGAACCCGCGACATCCATCTGCAAAAACAACCCGCCGACCCCGGCTTCCATAAAAACGTACTGCTCGTCGGCGGAGCGGGATCGCTGGGTCTGGCCGTCATCGAAAGCATGCTGCAAAACGGGCACGATCTCGTGCTGAACCACCACGCCGCGAACGTCGAAAAATTCAAACAGGACGTCGAGCAGATCGCGGCGCGTTACCCCGGCCGCACCGTAAGCTTCGAAGAGTGCGACCTGCGCGAACCCAAGACATGGACGCCCGAATTCTGGCGGGGCACCTATGAAAGGAACAAGATCGACGCCGTGTTCAACATGGCGGGCATCATCGAGGAAAAACCCTCCATCGGCCTGACCTTTGAAAACGTTAATTACCGCCCCGTCAAAGCCATGGCCCAGGCCGCCGTTGACTCCGGCATCGACCGCATGGTCTACGTCTCAACCATCACCGCCGGAAACCCCGACGCCGAAACCAACGCCCGCTCGGAGACCGAGCCGCTGACCTACGCCGGGTCCAAGCGCAAGGCCGAAATGGCGCTGGAGGAATTTTCCGGCAAGCTGAACTGGATCAGCGTCCGCCCGATCACGGTCTTCAACCCCGACACGCCCGACTGGGGCCGCCCGATGACCTTCCCCCATCTGGCCAACCTCGCCTTTATGCCCATCCTCGGCTCGGGCCAGCAAAAGCTCCAGCCGCTCTATATCGGCGACCTCGCCAAGGCCGCTCGCCTGATCGAAAGCCCGCTTGAGGGCGGCCATATCTTCGAGGCCGTAGGCCCGGAGCAAGTCACCCTGCAAAAGGCCATGACCCTGCTGCGCCGCCCGACCGACGCCTTCGCCGCCGTCAACGTCCCCTATGACGTGGCCGAATTTCTGGCGCAGAATTACCCCTTCGGCGGGATCAATCCGTCATTTGTGAAGGTCATGAAACAACGCGAATCCTTCGAGGCCGCGATCCCCAGCGACGACTGGGCACGCGCGATCGGAGAGGAAGGCCACCTGACATCTCTGGAAGACATCTACGCCGCGCCCGAACGCGACCTGCAATTCTCCGAGCCGCCCATCGTCGAATATGGCGGCATCATCGCCAAAAACCCGCAGCCGCTCTATCAGTTCCTCGCCCGCAAGATGGGACAAAACCCTCTGGTCGAGCGCTTCCGCGACGCCTTCGATGCGTTCCGCGAGAATGTCGGCTCCCGCGAGGCGCGCGAGCGCGTAAAAACCACGGCCTTTGAAATCCTTCAAGCCATGCGCGACGCGCTCGGCAACGACAACGACCAAACGCCCAAACCCGCAACCTGATCCTCCCCGGTTGGCCCATGCACCTGACCGAAAAAGCCGTTACGGAAAATTTCGATCTTCTCTTTTATCTGGAGGGCCACAACGCGGCGGGCGAAGCGATCTGGTGCTACGTCACCGTCGCGCCGGACGAAGTGGAAACCTTCCTCGAACAATCCGCGCGGCCCGGCTTCCGTCCCGGCCAATACGCCGCCATCGTCGCCTCCGGCACAGGCGAACCCACGGACGACGACAAAGACCGCCTGGAGGACGAACTCGGCCTCGAACGCGGGGTTTTATGAGAATATCGGCATGAACATCCACAACGACAAAACGCTCTACCTCATGATCGCTGCGGCATACGCGATCTTTCTCACGCTGCTTTTCATCGTGTTCTCAGCCGAGCAAGGCTGGGCGGCCGGAATCTTCGCTGTGCTTCTTGCGGTGACGGTTCCTCTGTTTTGCTGGGCGTCTGCGACGCTCTACAAATGGATGGTTCTGGAACGGAATTTTAAAAACCCCCTGTCCAACGCTTCGGGAACATTTGTCAACTCTATGCTTTGGAACATGCTTTTTGGGATTCTTCTGCTTTTTGCGACGGCTGCGGCTTACATAACGTGGCAGCATTTAAAGGCGGCCTTTCCGGCCACGGAAATCGTGAAATCGCCCGTCTCAGTGATCCCGACCCCCGATCATTTTCCAAAACCGGCGGGGAAAGACTAATCCGCCACCTTCGGCCCCAGAAACGGCACGAACCGGACGGGAATGGTCGTGGTCTCCGTTACGCTTCCATCGTCAGTCTTCTCGATCACGCGCAACTCCTGCGTCTGCCCCTCCGGCCCCACCGGAATAACGATGCGCCCGCCGGGCTTGAGTTGGTCGATGAGCGGCTGGGGCACATGGTCAATCCCCGCCGTGACCAGAATAGCGTCGAACGGCGCATGCTCCGGCCATCCCTGATACCCGTCCCCGATCCGCACATGCACATTGCCGTAGCCCAGCGCCGCGAGCCGCGCCTTGGCCTCCAGCCCCAGCGCCTCAACATATTCCACCGTATAGACAGCCCTGACGATTTCCCCCAGCACAGCGGCCTGATAGCCCGAGCCCGTGCCGACCTCGAAGACGACATCCTCAGGCCCGACGGCGGCCAGCTCGGTCATCAGCGCCACGATATAGGGCTGGGAGATCGTCTGCCCGTGACCGATCGCCGCCGCCCCGTCATCATAAGCCCGCGCCTGCTGCGTCGGCGGCATGAAGCGATGGCGCGGCACCGCCCGCATGGCCTCCAGCACCAGCGGATCGCGGATTCCCCGCGCCTCGATCTGCGTCTCGACCATCTTTGCGCGGGCGCGGTCCATGAGCGGCTCCCTGATATCCGAACGGTTGAAATAAAAAAAAGATACCACAAGCGCCAGGCCCGCGAGACCGAAGACAATCAAAATCACCGCCTTGCTCATGCCGCCCGCGCCTGAAAGACGCCCTCCTGAAAAAACGTCTCGCCCAGCTGCGCATGAACCATCGACAGGCGGAAGACGAAATCGCCGCCGCCTAGATCCTCGTGCGCGACATGCGTCTCGCCGGGCGCAAGCCAGCGCGGCAGCCGTACCCGCAGCGGCCCGGCCTGCCAGAAGAAATAACGGCTGCGGAAATGCAGCGCCGCGTTTTCCTCCGAAACGTCCAGTACCATCCCGAACCCGCCGCCGACGCATTCCAGCATCTCGCCGGACTGCGACTCCTTCTTGACCGAAACCACGACAAACGGCTTGCGCCCCTCGTAATAATAGGTCCGCTCCCAGTAAACGCCGCGCTTGCCGCGCTTTTTGGTCAATTCCACATCCATAGGCACGTCCGACCCGGCATAAGGCGTAAGCGGGTTGCCGATGATCCGCGTCAGCTGCGCGAACAGCCAGCCCATCTTTGATCGCCGCACCGTGTGCATCCGCCCGGAATAGGCAACGACTTCCCCCTCCTTCGGATCGGCAGAAAAACGTGCGCGGATATTGGGGTTAAGCCGCGCCCAAGCGTCTTCCCCCAACTGATTGCGGATCGTGCTGTAAGGGATATCGGCCTGAGCGTCAACGCGAACGGGCGCAGAAAATAGTCTCCCCTCGTCGCGTCCGGTTTTGAACATCGCCCGCCTTGCCTTTCTGCCGCGCAAGTGGTATCATCATTTAGCTAAATAGCTAAATATCATACAAAGGCAAAACCGTCAACCGATGATCAGGTTATACAGACGAATAATAAGCAATGCTATTATCATGCTGTTAGCAACGGCAAACATGTCTGTTTTCATCGCTTACGCCGATACACCGCAATACGATCAGCAGTGGATTAATGAGCGGATTGCCAGAGCTGAAACTTTAAGCCGGAGAGAGATAAAAGCGATGAACGCCGAAGAATTTATAGGCGTGCTAAAAAAACATACTTTTGTTTGGATCGGCGAAGACGAGGATATAAAAGGCTTGTCTGTAAGCACCGAAATACCGGACTGGCCATCCAAAAATGATATTCCTTACCTTTTATCGCAATTAGACAACAAGGAACGTAGCGCAAAAATAACGAGCCCTGTTTTTTCTACTATTCCAAAAGACGACACAACGGTAGGAGAGCAGGCTTTATATCTGTTGGCTGCCATAAAACAGGGTGAGTTTAGCTTCGGGGTTAGTAAAGAAGACAAAGAATCCCTCATCGCTTGGGCCAAGGAAGAAGCCAAAAAGCTGGAGGCCGTAAAATGATCGACAAAGTCTTCCAGGCCCTCTCCTCCGGCGTCCGCCGCGAAATCCTCGCCTATCTCTCCGAGGGCGGGCTGACGGCGGGCGAATTGGCGCGGCATTTCGACATCACCAAACCCTCCCTCTCCAAACATTTGAGCATCCTCGAAAACGCCGGGCTGGTCGTCAGCGAGAAAAAGGGCCAGTTCGTTCACTACGCGCTGGCCAAACACAACCTGATCAACACGGTGAACAGCTACATGCAGCAGATCTGCCCCGTCAGCTACGCGATCAAAAAGGAATTGAAAAAGAAGAAACGCTAATCCCAGCCTTTCGGGGCCAACTCCACCTCAAGGTCCGACAGCGATTTCTCAAGCAAAGCGATGAACGCCGCCCGGTCACCGCCCCACGAAAGCGCCTCACCGACATTGACCTGACACACGAACGGCACCAGAAGCGCCTCCCCGCGCGGCAGGGATTTACCCAGCCCGTGCATGAAGACGGGCGTGACGCTGACATCCGGCATCTGCTGCACGAGCTTGGCGACGCCATATTTAAGCGGCTGGCGCTTTTCCGGCTCGCCGCGCGTCCCTTCGGGGAACATCACCACCGTATACCCCTCCTCAATCGCCTGAATGACCGGAGCCAGCGGGTCCGTCCCCTCCGCCGCGTTGCGCTCGATGGGAATGACGCCGATCAGATTAAGCGAAAGCCACGTGCGAAAGGGCGTTTTGCAGAAGTAATCCTTCGCCGCCACCAGCTTCACCTTCGGAATATCGCGGAATTTGATCAGGCTCATCAGCACAAGCGCATCAAGGTGCGAATTGTGGTTCGCCGCGATGATCTGCCGGGGCTTGACGCTGAGCCGCTCAAGGTGCCGCACGCTTAAGCCCAGAAGGATCATCAGAACGGGCCGCACGATCAGAACGTAAAAGAGCTGCCGGGGCAGATCGGACTTGGCTTTGGGTTCGCTCATGCCCTACCCCACGTAATAGAAATAACGCACGCAATGGAAGAACAGCGGCGCGGTGAGCGAAAGCGAGTCGATCCGGTCCAGAATCCCGCCGTGACCGGGAATGAGATTGCCGGAATCCTTGATCTGCAAATCGCGCTTGAGCGCCGAGAACGTAACGTCCCCAATAAATCCGGTGACGGCGATCACCGCCCCCATGAACAGCGCGAACGGCAGCGAAAACGGTGTCAGCAGCGGCGCGATCAACCCGGCGACGGCGATAGTCGTCAAAGCCCCGCCGATAAACCCCTCCCATGTCTTTTTGGGGCTGACCTTCGGCACGATCTTGTGCTTTCCGAACAATTTGCCCCAGACATACTGCGCCACGTCGTTGCCCTGATTCAAAACCGCCAGAAACATGATGAGGCCCACATGCCCCTGCAACGCGGTGGAATACTGCATCAGCATCGCCGCGTGCGAGATCGCAAAAACCGTAATCATCAGGCCCCAGCTGATCTTCGCCGTGGAGTCCAGAAAACCCTCCGTCTGACCCGCGATGATCAGGCGGAACGGCAGCAGGAAAAACACCCACACCGGGATGAACACGATGAACAGCCCATACAACCCGTTCGCCACGAAATAATATTGCACCGGGATCGCAAGATAAGCCCAGAACAACGCCCGCCGATCGGCTTTCCGCAGCGGCACGATGGAGAAATATTCCTTGAGCGCCAAAAAGCTTAAAAACGCGAAGAAAATCACCGAAACAACCGGAGAGGTCAAAATCGCCAGCGAGAAAATGGCGATCATGAACCACCAGCTTTTGACCCGCGCCGCCAGTTCCCCGTAATGATTTTCGGTATCGTTGCGGCGGAGTATATGAACGATCGCGCTGGCGACGATCAGAACGCCGAAAACCCCGGCGATGCTGAGATGAACGGGATTGGAGGGAGTGAGATTAAACATCTTCGCCCTCCGGCCCGCCCTGCAACCCCGGCCCCGACTCCAAATGCCAGTGCGCCGCGCTCAATCGCTTCCAGACCGTGAAGGCGCTCCCGGCAATTATGACGATCAGCGCGAAGGCCAGCAGCGTCCCGGTCGAAAACATCATCCCCTCAAACGGAGTCAGAAAAATAGCAACCGCCGCCACGCCCATCCGGTGCGGCTTGGCCATCGGCCCGGAGAAATCCACAGGCGCGCCGAGGCTGCGGCCCAGCGTCCGCGCATAAGCCGTCATCACGGCCATCAGCGCCGCGCCCCACCCGAGAATGCCCCCGAACAATCCAAACGACACCGCATACCCCATACCCACGAAAATCAGCGCATCCGCGATCCGGTCCGGCACGTCGTTGTACAACTCGCCCGAGGGCGTGCTCTTCCCGCCCTCGACAGCCACCAGCCCGTCGAACAGGTTGCACAAAACCCGCCCCGCAATGCCCGCCAGCGCCAACAGCATGAACAAAAACCCCAAAAACCCCGGAAACGCCGTCATTCCGACGCACGCCGCCCCGGCCAGCGCGGCAAAGCCCATACTGGCCAGCGAGATCTGGTTGGGGGAAACATCCTTTTGCGATAAGATGGTGGCCGCCTTCTGGACAGCTTCAAGCTTGCGGACCTTGAGCGGGCGGCGGGCTTCGGGATCGGTCATAGGGTGCGCTTTCCGAGTATGAATAAACCTGCGCCCTTTATACCAGAATAAGGCAACCCATGAAACGCGTGTTGATCGTCGGAGGATACGGACAGTTCGGAAGCCTCATCGCCCGCGCCCTCGCGCCGGACCGCAACATCGCGCTCATCCTCGCGGGCCGTAACGGCAAAAAAGCGAGCACCTTTTCAAAAACCCTCCAATCGGCCAACCCGGTCGAAACCTGCGCCGCCGACATCCGCAAAGACCTCGCGCGCCTGCTCGAAACCGCGCGGCCCGACATCGTGATCCATACCGCCGGCCCCTTTCAGGATCAGGATTACAGCCTCGCAAAGGCCGCCATTGAACACGGAAGCCACTACATCGACCTCGCCGACGGGCGCGACTTCGTAGCCGGAATCGGCACATTGGACAAACAGGCGAAAATCGCAAATCTCTGCATCATCAGCGGGGCAAGCTCCGTCCCCGCCCTGTCCTCCGCCGTCATCGAGCAATATAGGCCCGCTTTCAAAACGCTCGAAACAATCGAATACGGCATCAGCACCGCCCAGAAAACGGGGATGGGCCTGGCGACAGCCCACGGCGTCATGAGCTACGCCGGAAAACCCTTCAAGACCCTCATCGGCGGCGAAATGCAGATCGTCCACGGCTGGCAGGGTCTGAAATATCACAAGTTTTCCGGTCTGGGCCGCCGCCCGCTTGGCTACTGCGACATCCCCGACCTTCAGCTGTTCCCGGCCCGCTATCCCGGCCTGCGCACGCTGGAATTCCGTGCGGGCACGGAACTTTCCGCCCTGCACCTCGGCCTCTGGCTACTCAGCTGGCCCGTACGGTGGCACGTTGTAAAATCGCTCGATCCGCTTGCCGCACCGCTTTTGAAACTGGCAAAAAAATTCGACATTTTCGGCACGGATCGGAGTGGATTTTATATGACCCTGAGCGGAACAGACAAACAAGGTGCACCGCTCGCCATAGGCTTCGATCTGACCGCAAAGCAAGGCCACGGCCTCAACATCCCCGCCACGCCCGCCGCCCTGATCGCCCAAAAACTCGCCGCTGGGGAGAAAATCCCCCCCGGCGCCGTGCCCTGCATCGGCATCTTGAGCCTTACCGACATACTCGGCGCGCTCAAACCTTACGACATCGGGTGGCAGACATGGCAGAAAACCGCCAGATAATTCTTAAGATTTTCATAACACCAATAAGCCGCAAATCTATGGGAGTTTTGTCAGAAATTTGAACAAAAAGGGGGTGCGCCCAACCCGTTAGCGCGTTATAATAACGTGTTGTTATTTTTCTGTTCTTTTGCGTACCCGCTCCGCCAATCAGGTCATACTCGTCATGAAAGACACCAATGCGAAGCCCAAGGGCAAACTCTATGCGTCAATCCGGCTGCTGGCTGTGGCCGCCGTTCTTGCCGCGTGTTCATCCCTGCCCTCATGGGCCGCCGAACAGGCGCAACCGCCCGCCGACCTGCCGCAGGTCGTGACCGAGGCCTCCGCACCCGCCGGGTTACCGACGCTTAAGGAAACCACGCACCCGACCATTCATCTCAGCCCCGACGACACCCATCTTGTTAAATTGGACAAAGATGCAGGCCTCGTTGTCGTCGGCAACCCCGAACACGCGAATGTCATCGCCGACTCCACCCGCACACTCGTGGTCATCCCGCGCAATCCGGGCGCGACCTATTTCACCGTCATGGCATCCAACGGCGAAATTTTGATGCGGCGCATGATCATCGTTGCGGGACCGGAACAAAACTACGTGCGTGTCAAGAACACCTGCCGCAGTGGCGGAAGCAAAAACTGCAATGAAAACAACATCTACTTCTGTCCTGACACCTGCCATAAAATCATGCTGGGAACGGAGGAAATCTCTGTAGACGATAAAGATGTCCCCGGCGCTGGTGGCGGAGAAGACCAAAGCGCCGATAACGCTCCGCAGCCCGAAGAAAAGGCTGCAGCCGATGCCGCCGCTGATGAAGAAGCCGCGGAACAAGGCACAGAGGAATAAACCAAGGATAAAACGACAAACGACAAAAACTGGACAACAGCAACACCACTAAGCTCACTGGAAACTGAAAACCATGAAGAAAATCTCGCCACTGGTCCTCTTGACCGCAGCCATGCTGAACCTCACCGCCTGCCAGACCACAGGATCCGATAAAAACGGTGCCGATCTGGCTAAGCAGCAGCAAAGCGCTAAAATCGACGCGGCCATCGATAAGGCGCTCGCCGAAGGCGGCGAAGTCAACCTCACGGGCGCCCTGCTCGCGCTGGAGCGCCAGTACAAGCAGGACAGCACCAACCCTGACAAAGCCTTCAAATACGCCAAGGCCCTGCGTCAATCCGACTATGCCAACCGCGCAGCGATCGTTCTGACACCTTTCGCGAAGGCACCGGACGCACAGCCGCATATCATCTCTGAAATGTCCTCCATCGAACTGGCTCTCGGCAAATTCAAGAGTGCTGAAACCTATGCCCAGCAAGCGGTCATTAAGAACCCGCAGGATTATATCGCGTATCAAAATCTCGGTATAGCTCTGGAATCTCAAGAAAAGCATGAAGCCGCCGAACGCGCATTCCGCAAGGGTCTGGAAACTTGGAAGGGGAACCCCACGGCGATCATGAACAACCTCGCGCTCAATCTGGCCACGCAAGGCTACATCGACGAAGCCATACAGATATTGGAAAAAGCGCAAGCCCTCTCGCCTGACCGCATAGAGATCGAGCGCAACCTGCGCATCGTCCGCGCCTTGGGCGAAACCTCTTAATCGGCTTTCTTTAATCCTTCAATCAGGGGCCGCAACACGGCCCCTTTTTAGTGGCCGTCGGACGATTCCAAGGCATGTTGGCCAGCAACATCGCAAGCCCGCAAAACCCCGTATATCCGGCGAAAAACAAAGCCCCGCCGATCAATCCGGCCAGAACGAACCCCAGCATGATCCCGGAAAACCCGAGCAAAACAAGAAACGCGACCATCGCGCCGGCGATCATCTGAACCTGCCGGAAAATTGAAAAACGCGGCGCAGGCCCAAGCGAAACGGTCGGAAACCCGGCATCTTTCCAAGCGGAAATCCCGCCCTCGATATTATAAACCGCATGCGAACAGCGCCCACCGCCCGCAATAACCGCGCAAGCCTGCTGCCCCCGCCCGCCCTTAAGGCAATGGAACAGGATCTTACGCTCCTGCGGAATCCGCAACTGCTCCGTGAGCGACCCAACAGAGGCCAGAGGCACGGAATGCGCGTAAACGATATGCTCCTGCGCGAACTCGTCCGGCTCCCGAACGTCGATCAGAATCGCCTCCCCCGCCGCCAGCCAATCTGCCGCCTGCTGAACATTGATTGTTTGCGTCATCTCATCTCTCCTTGCAAAACGATTCATAAAGTGTGCCCATGATGGTCATAACCGCCTCGTGCGCGATATGATAATAAAGCGTCCGGTGCTCCCGCCGGAAATCGACGATCCCCTCGGCCTTCAACTTGCCAAGATGCTGCGACATCGAGGTTTGCGCGATCCCCGTCGCCTCGATCAATTCGCTGACGCTCTTCTCCCCCTCCGCAAGCTGACAGAGGATCATCAGCCGATGCGCATTGGCCAGCCCCTTGAGAAACCCGGCGGCCTCGTCGGCCTTTTCCAGCATCTTGTCCAAACCCTTCATGAGTCACCTGTAATTTGCACTTTACATTTCATAAAATTATGATATCATAAAAATATAAATTGTAAAGGAGAAAAACAATGGCAAAAGATTACAAACAGATCACGAAAGACATCTCGCAATATATAGGAGAGTTGAAAAAGCTCGCCCCCGATGCGATGCAGGGCTTCTACGCCCTCTCAAAAAACGCCACCGCCGACGGCGCTCTCAGCGAAAAGACCAAGGAATTCATCGCGCTCGCCATCGGCGTGACGCAACGCTGCGACGGCTGCATTGGCTTTCACACCAAGGCGCTGCATAAGCTGGGCGCAACGAAAGAGGAAGTGGCGGAAGTGATGGCGATGTGCGTCTATATGGGCGGAGGACCGACCCTTATGTACGCGGCGGACGCTCTGCGCGCCTTCGACCAGTTCAGCGCGGAATAAGCCTAGCCGCCGACTCCGGCTGCGGCCGCCTTGATCCCGGCCGGACCGAGAATGATGATGAACAGCGCCGGAAGGAAGAACAAAATCATCGGCACCGTAAGCTTGGGCGGTAAGGCAGCAGCCTTCCGCTCGGCTTCGGCCATGCGCATGTCGCGCAGCTCTTCGGACATCACGCGCATCGCTTGCGAAATCGAGGTCCCGTACTGCTCGGCCTGAATCAGAGCGGTTGCAAAGGATTTCCCCGCCCCGCTGCCCACGCGCCGCGCAAAATCCTGCAACGCCTGCCGGCGGTCGTTCAGCATCGCCATCTCGGCGCTCAGAATCCCAAGCTCCTCCGCCAGAATGGGCGAATGCTCCGCCACCTCCGTAGCCACGCGCTCGATCGTCTGCTCCAGCCCGATCCCGCCCTGCACGCAGATCAGCATCATGTCGAGCGAGTCCGGAAAACTGAGGTTCAATTCCTGCTGGCGTTTCTGGATCATGTTTTTAATAAGAATATCCGGCAACTTGAACCCCGCCAGAGCAGCCGTAAGCAAGATGACGGAAGCCATGCCGTCGGAAAACTGTTTTTCCTCGGGGATCTTCGACAGGAAAAGCATACCCAAAACAACGAACAGGACCGGCAAAACGACCCGCGCGATCATAAACCGCAAAGGTGCCTTGGGATTCCGGATGCCCGCCTGAAGCAGCTTTTCCCTCAATTTTTCACCCATCTTACCCGCAAGCTGCTGCACGCGGAAAAAGCTGGACATCGAATCCTTTGCCGAAAGCGACACCTCCTGCCCCCGGTTCCGGCTCGCATCGCGCGTCTGCTGGTAAAGATCCTTGCGGCGCTTCTCGATGATCGCGATGGATTTTTCCTTCTTGTCGGAATTTTGCAGATACGGAAAGGCGATCCCGATGACGGTCGCGGCGGCCCCCAAAGAGGCCAGCGCCGTGATGATTGTTTCATTGTCCAGATCCATGGCGGCACCTACTCTCTCAAAAAATCAAACCTTGAAATTGATCATGGCCTTCATCACGAAGACGCCCATGCTCATCCAAACGACCGCCCCGGCCACAAGCCACTTCCCGGTCGGGGTGGTAAACAAAATCATGATGTAATCGGGGTTGAGGAAATAAAGCCCCAAGGCCACCAAAATAGGCAGAGCCCCGATAATAGAGGCAGACGCAATGGCCTCCGACGAAAGCGCGACGATCTTGCGCTTGAGCCGGAACCGCGCCCTGATGACGTTGGCAAGGTTGGTTAAAACCTCCGAAAGGCTCGACCCCGTCTGCGCCTGAATCGCAAGGCCCGTAGCGAACATCTGCATTTCCGTGAGCGGCATCCGCTTCGTGGCGTCCAGCGCCGCCTCATGCAGCGGAATACCGATTTTCTGCTTGTCGTAAACGCGGGACATTTCTTCACCAACGGGCCCCTCAAATTCACGCGAAATCATAGCGACAGCCTCGGAAACGGGCATACCGGCCTTCAAAAGCCGGACGATCGCCTCAAGCGCGTCTGCAAATTCAGCCAGAAAGTTTTTCTGCCTGCGCTTAATCAAAAACCTCAGAACAAAACGGGGCACGCCCAGAGTCCCGATCAGTGGCATAAGGCCAATGACGTAATTCGACATACCTAAGAAATACGCCCCGGCCGTCATGCCGATTCCGCACAGAAACGACAACAACCAGAACTGCTTGGGCGTAATTTCAAGCCCCGCCTGCCCCAACTTCATGGCGATCGTGACTTTCTTTTTGCCCTTATGCTCCTCGTCCTTGCTTTCCTTGAGCTTCCGGGCGATTTCGGCGCGCCGCCTGTTCTGCACGTCACGCTCGTTACTCTTGTTTTCGTTGCCGGAGCTTCCGCGTATAACCGCCAGCTTACCTTCCCGGGTCTTGTTGTCCTTGTTCATGAGAACAGCCGCGACGACCCCGAAGACCAGGAAAACAATCGATGCGATGAGAACGATCTGAACCAGCGTCATGGCGTTTCCTACCCGTAGGCTTCCTCCATCGCATCGAGAACCAGCTGCTCGACCCCGAACTGCCGCGCCTGATCGTAGAATTTTGGACGCAGGCCGGATGAGCGCTGCCGAGTAATCAGCTTGCCCTTCTCGTCTTCGCCCATGATTTCAAGATAGAAAAGATCCTGCATCGTCACGACATCACCCTCCATCCCGGTGATCTCGGTCACGTGGGTGGTTTTCCGCGATCCGTCGCGCAGACGCTGCACCTGGATGATGACGTTAACCGCCGAGGCGATCTGCTCCCGCACCGCCTTCTGGGGCAGGTTAAGCCCGCCCATGGCGATCATATTCTCCATACGCGAAATCGCCTCGCGCGGGTTGTTGGCGTGCACCGTGCCCATCGAGCCGTCGTGACCGGTATTCATCGCCTGCAAAAGGTCGAACGCCTCAGGTCCGCGCACCTCCCCCACGATGATCCGCTCGGGGCGCATCCGCAGACAGTTTCGCACAAGGTCCCGCATGGTGATCTCGCCCACGCCCTCAAGGTTCGGCGGGCGGGTCTCAAGGCGCACCACGTGCGGCTGCTGCAGTTGAAGTTCGCACGCATCCTCGCAGGTGATAATCCGCTCGCCCGCTTCGATATAACGGGTCAGACAGTTGAGCATCGTCGTCTTACCGGAACCCGTACCGCCGGAAACCAGCACGTTCACCCGGCAGCGGCCCACGGCCATAATCAACTTCGCGCACGAGGGCGTCATGGAACCAAACTCCAACAGCTTTTCGAGCGTGAGCTTGTCCTTCTTGAATTTCCGAATGGTCATCGCCGCGCCGTCTACGGACAGCGGCGGGATAATAACGTTCACCCGTGATCCGTCCGGCAAACGCGCGTCGCAAATCGGGCTGGCTTCATCAACACGCCGCCCAATCGCACCCACGATCCGCTGACAAATGGTAATCAGATGCTGGCTGTCGCGGAATTTGACGCCGGTCCGCTCGATCTTGCCACCCACCTCAATATAAGTAATGTCGGGTCCGTTGATCATGATATCCGCGATATCGTCGCGCTCCAGCAGCTCTTCGAGCGGACCGAAGCCGAGCATATCGTCCGCGCATTCCTTGGCGATGCTGTGCAATTCAGCAGGGGTAAGATCAAGATTTCTGAATCGCGAAATTTCCGCAACCGCAGAATAAACTTCATCGCGCGCCGCCTTGGCATCCATTCGGGCCAGAGCCTTGAGATCAATCCCGTCTCTCAAATCGAGCCATATCCGGTTTCGACAGCGTTGCAGACGCAGCGTGGTGATGGAATCGCCGTGAGAACGTCCCTCCTCCTCTTCCGCCTTTTCAGGCAGAAGAACGTCGTCCTCCATCGTTTTACGCTGCTTGGGAGCTGCGGCTTCGCTGGAGGGCGGAGCGTGTGCGGCGGGCGCGGAGGCCTCGCTGCCGCCGAGGCTCTGCTCGATCGCGGCTAATACCGGCCCTATGTGTTCAGACGCCGGATGATCGGCAGGATGGGAGGACGACGCCTTAGTCGCGGAAAGCGGCGGGGCATCGTCACGAACAAGGGGCGTAGCGGAAAGCGGAGGAACGGCGGGAGCCTGGGAAGGCGTTTCGATAGTCGGCGCCAAACGCTCCGCCCCGGCGGATTTTTCTCCCCCCGAGGTCTTCGGTGCAGGGGGCTTCACCCCTCCTGTGGTTTGCTTTTTGCCGAACATGATATTTCCCGTATGAGTTTGCGGATTTTCCGCGCTTTTCCTCTATTTTCACTTCTTTTTGGTTAAAAAACTCCCTAAAAGACCCGATTTTTTGTCAGATTTATCGTCCAGATAACCGTCGGAATCCACCGCAACGGTCCTGCGGATGACCGGCAGCAAGGTTGTTTTGAGAAGCTCCAGCCCCTCGCGGTCCTGCAGCACCTGGCGCAGGTCGCTCTCATTCCCCATAAACAGGGCGGGCAAATAAGGCACACTGGCCGAAGGCGCCAGCTCGACGGCCTTCTGAATTTCATAACTCGTGACTTCGTAAGCTTTGGCCTGTCCGGCCTTATTAATAATCAGGGATAATTCCTCCTTGCCGCCACCGCGCAAATCGGAAACCTCCTTAATGAGGCTGCGCGCGAAACGCAAAGACGTAAGGGTCGGCGTAGACACCAGAACAATATGATTAGCCCGGGAAATCAAAAGTTTGCGCAAACCCGGCTCCGAAGCCGACAAATCAGCCAAAACCACGGGGGCCTTGACCATGAGCATATCCAAAAAACGCTCGTACTGGTCGGGCGCGATCGTGGAGTCCAAAAGCGCATCGCCCCCACCCGCCATGACAGACAGCCGCTCGCCCTGTTCTATGAACATGCGCTTGAGGCCCGCCTCATCTTTCTTGTCCACTGCGCGGGAAATTTCGCGCAGCGTTCCTGCGGGGTCGAACCCCATACCAACGCTCAAAGACGACCAACCCCCAGAGGAATCGATCAGGACGCTCTTCTGCCCCATAAGCTCGCTGACGCCCAGCGCCATGATCTGCGCAATACTGGACGCGCCAACGCCGCCTTTACTGCCCAGAAACGCCACAAGCCGACTCCCGCTGACGCCCAACCGAACGATCAGGGTCTTAGCGATCACTTCTGAAATAACGTTTTTCATAACGGGGCGGACCAGATAGTCGCTGACACCCATTTCAATCAGACTGCGATAAAGATACACGTCGTTCACGGGCCCGATAATCACCGCCGCTGTATCCTGCGAGCACAGGCCCGACAAAGTCTCAAGCCGCCCGAGAAACGCCTCGTCGATCGTTTCGGTCTGAATAATGATGAGGGCTGGCGCTTCCCGGTCCGAAAAAACCCGGATCGCCGTTTCGACATCGCCCTCCGTAACATCAAGCGCCACGCGTGCAAAACGCCAGTCACTGCGGATTTCACCGGAATGGCGCAACGTCTCGGCATCGCGCGAAAAAACTGCGACGGCCGCCGAGGGGAGAAGGATATCTGTAGCTTGGGCGTCTGCCTCGCTCATCCGTTTTTACCTGTATGCCGCCCGCGAACCGGGCATGATCTGCTCATTTTGAACTGTGTAGGACGTTCTTTCCCTGCGCACACTGTATCACCCGGGCCTTAAAAATATCCTAATGTCACAAGGGGTTAATGGAATATGAAAAAAGCCGACCCTGACAACGCAGAGCCGGCTCGAATCTGCTCTTATGAAAAAACTACTGTTGGCCCGAAGCGGACTCGCCACCCAGCTCTTTATTTTCGGCGCCGGACCGCACAAGGTCAACGATGTTGCCCGCGCTCCGCCCCTCGGTGTTGAGGCCGGGATTACCCTGCCCCTGAAGATCCTTGGGTCTGGAAACTTGCCGCGCGATCATCGTCTGCACGGTGCAGCCCATACGGTAATCCGCGTTAGGCTCAACGACAGCGCTCTCCGTTCCCGGCATGGTCGTACAATTTGAAGGCGCGTGCGCGGAATAAGCGTCATACGATATCAGCACACGCGACTCGTCGCCCTGTCCGGAAACAGGCAGGATATCCGCATCAACCTGCGCCACACCTTGCCCACGCAAGGCACGGGCCAGATCGGCGGCCTTTTGGGTCGCCATCATCGCCGTACTGCGGTAATTTTGGGGGTCATAGGTAACAGTCACCCGCATCGGCCCGTCAGAGTGGCGGGCATGATGGTGCGCCACGCTGGCCGCCAGATCGTCATCCGCCTCCCGGGCAGTAACATCAAGAAAGTATGGCTTCTCCCGAACCTGAATTTTCTCAGTGGAGAGCGTTCCGGGCGCATACATCTCACATCCGCCCAGCAATACCGGCGCGAACGCAACGGTCGCCCCCGCCAACAAAACCCTGACCTTCAAACCCGATCGTAAAGACATTCGAAAAACCCCCGCCCCGTTCTAATCCAGCATATAACCGTAAGTCCCGGAGGCCGAAAACATCGACTCATCCTCGACATTGTACTTGCGGCGCACGTTGCGCGCGAAAACTTCGGCCAAAGGCCCCTGTTCCCGCTTGCTGACGGTTATGGCCTTCTCCTTATCGGCATACGCGCCGACAAGATATCCGGTTACGATAACCACAAGCTCAGTCTCATTCCGGCGGAAACTGTCAGAAGAAACAAGCTTACCCAGCACCGGGGTATCTTTAATACCCGGCAGCCCCGAAAGCCCCTTCGCCGCATCGGATTGCAAAAGCCCGGCGATCATAAGACTGCCGCCGCTCGGAATCTCGATGGTCGTCTGCGCCCGGCGGATATCCAACCCCGGCACGACAAGGTCCGCCAGAACGACGGCGTTGCTGGAATCCAGCGATGAGACCTCGGTATTCATCTGTAGACTGATCCGCTTATCCGACAGAACCACAGGTTTAAAGTTAAGCGAAACACCGAACTCACGGAATTCTATAGTGATATTCCCGAACTGGTCCCGGCCCGTGGGAACCGGAAACTCCCCGCCCGCCAGGAATCCGGCCTGCTGCCCGGACACAGCCGTCAGGTTAGGCTCGGCAAGGACGTTGATAAGGTTTTGCTCTTCCAGAGCATCAAGAAACAGCCCGATCTGGCCTATGCCCTTGAGCCCGGTGTCAAACAGAAGTCCGGCTGTCCCGATCGCATCCTGAGAAAGCGCAAGCCCCTCCGCGCCGCCAAACTGTATGGCATCTGTCCCGTCGATCAGGCGGGAAGGCGGGTTGCGGCCGAAAAGCTCGACAGCGGACAGTTCGTTCGGATCGTTGGCGTTGGTATTGACGCCCAGCTCTTTCAGAACGCTGCGTGTCGCCTCGACGATCTTAACCTGAAGCATGACCTGCTGCTCGCCGCGAACTTCCAGCATATTGGAAATCAACTCGTCGGCGCTTTTATCCTTGTCCTGCAGATCGCTTACGTAGTGCGCAACCAGATTGGCGATTTTCGAGGCCGCATCCGGGGTTGAAACCGTACCCGTCAGGTAAATCTGGTCGTGAACCGACCCGACCTTGGCCTTTTCGTTCGGAAACAGACGGTCTACGAGCGACTGAATAGCTTGAAGGTCGTAGGAAACATGAACGTCGACCTTGCGGACAACATTACCGACAGAGTCCAGCGCTATGATATTGGTGTCCCCAACCGTAAGGCCGACAACATAAAGCCGGTCGGATTGAATGGCCTGCACATCGACGACGGCCGGGTTGGCCACAAGAATGTCGGAAACCGGGCTGTCCAGAACGATGATCTCCGCCTTGCCCAGCGGAATGTCAGTAGGCGCAATCGCCCGCTGCTCATCAAGAATTGACCGCAGATCGCCCTTCTCGGCATAGGCGGTCATAAACCCGCCCGTACCCGCGACGAAAGCCAGCGTCAGCGCAGCGAAAACGAACATACCGCGCAATCTGGAACCGAACCCGTTCATAGTTGTTGTCTTTCAGATATCTAGCCGTTGCACTTAAAAACTTTGCTTAGAAACTCAGAAAATTAGGACGCAGAAATCAGATCATTTGGAACCGGAGGTGCCGTTGTAAATTCTCACAACATTACGCTTGATGCCGGTATCCGTGCTCATAGTTCTGTATTGGTGAAGAATCTCGTCGTCGATGTGGGTCATGCGGGCATCCGTGACTGTCGGCCAAGCGCGCTCACGCACGACATCGTCACCCACAGCGCGCAGAGCCAATGTAATCTTGCCAAACTCGGAGCCGAGCGCGAGCTTCTCAGCCTGCTGGGCATCCACGCCCAGAGTGACTGTTTTGGCCACCTCGACTTTATCCTTGTCGTCATCCTGCTCGGCCATCTGGTCAATCGCCAGAACCTTGACACGCTGCAGGATCGTCTCCGTAGCCCACTTGTCCACATTCATATTCACAAGCGCCTGAAGCCCGGGAGCTTCGTTCTTGTCGGCCTTGATCTCAAGCTTGTAAGTCATGACGACATCGACAAAATCACCGGGCTTGATAAAACCGCCGACCATGGTTTTGGCCTCGACTTTGATCGCCATCGCGCGCATGCCGGGCTCAAGGCTGTTGGCAACAAAATTTCCACTGCTCTCGCGTAAAAGAAAGCTTTTCAGAACAGCCTCGTCTTTGGCGACATCACGCCGTAACCGCCCGGTGAGAGCCTCATGGGCCTCCTGCTCGTCCTCACGCTGGATCGCGCCGCGGAACATCGCGGACTTAGGCCACTCCTGCCAGCGCAAATTGCCCTCTTTCAACTCCTGACCGACCTTAAGGTCATTCGACGCCACAAGCACCTCAACCATTTCCGAACTGGTGCTGCCGCCCTTCTTGCCGCCCAGGGAAACCTGAACGAGCACGGCGACCAGAACCGCGGCCAGCACGGCGCCCCCAAGAACGATGAGTATATTCTTATTCATAAAGCCAAAACCCCTAGCGGAACCGGGTACATTCATAATGTCACACAGAAGAACTCAGATTGATACAAACCCAGAAGGCAAGAACGCAGAAGGTACACAGGACAAAAAAACTACATTCCATAATATAGTTTTTTTCTTAAGAATAAGATAAAAACAGGCCGCCTTTCATACGCTCATCGCCTACAAAAAGGCCGCCAAAAAATCGCCACTGAAATACCCGGCCTTTAAAAAGGCTGCAAAGGCACCGACAAAAATAGCCACCCCGTAGGGCACCTTGCTCTCGCCCCTCTGAAGGCGGAAAATCCAGCCTCCCTCGCGCGGCGCCGAAAACGGCTTCCTGCGCATGATCACCAGCGAGATGAGCGCCATAACTCCGCCGGCGAGCGTCATATAAGCCAAAAACAACGGCAAATCGCTCAACCTGAACCACAGCGCATAGCCCGTAGCGAGCTTCGAATCTGCGGCGCCCAGCATTCTTAAAGAAAACAATAAGGCGGTAATTGAAAACGTCAATACCCCGGAAAGCAGATGCGCAACGATCGGCCACTCGGCCTTTTCGCTACCGTTTACCCACAAAACCCCATAAGCGAATAGAAACGAAACGATCACGATAACGCTATAGATGTTGGGAATCGTGAGGCCACGAACATCCGACAGACCCGACAAAACGCCCGCCCCTAACGCTACGAAAATCGAAAAAAGAAAAAGAATGAGCAAAACCATCAGGACAAAAGAGTACTCAAAAAGCGGTGGAAAAAAAATTGAAAGCTGCGAATCATCAAAATCTGTCAACGACAATTCACAAAACAGAAAAAGCCCGCCGGAGATACGATGGCGGGCTTTTCGGTATTTAGGTTCTTCACAAGAAGGAAAAAACCAACAACTCTTGTGATCGCTACGTGACGATTAGGACGTCAGAGCGGTCTGGATGCTTTCGAACATCGCAACGAGGTCGTCCCCAAGCAGGAACACAACCACGGAAATCGCAAGGCCGATACCGGCGGCAATCAAGCCGTACTCGATAGCGGTCGCACCATCTTCGTTCTTGAGGTAAGCTTCTTTAAATGCAATCAGTTTGGTCAACATGTTCTATCTCCTTTGTAAAAGTCTGTCTGTTGGCTTCATCTCGGCTATCTCTAAAAACCCGTGAAGCGCCTAACCGATAATTCATCTTACCCCGGGCATGATTAAAAAAACCTTAAAATGCCCAAGTAAAATTTAAAAATTACTGCCTTTGGATTTTTTTTTATAGAATAAATTATAAAAGTATTTATATAAAATTTTATACAACAAGTAATATAACAAAAATAAAGAAAGTTTACTTTAAAAGTACTTTGGTTGCCGTAGTATTTTTTTAAACGCATCAGTATTTCCAAGTCTCCCCCAAAACAATACACCCGCAGAAGCCCGCGGGTGTATTGAAAAGATTCTAACAGGGCTGCTGTGCGCTTATCCCTTGATATGCAGATTGCTCAGCTCGCGGGCGATCGTCTCGAACACGTCGATCAGTTCTTCCTGCGTGGGCGCATCGAAATACTGGTCTTCGCTGCTCGCGCAATCGCGGAAATAGTCCTTGGTCGAACTGCTGATGCCGGAGGTGAACGTGATCGTATAGATCTGAACCCCCTGGTCCTTCAGCGCCTCGCACGTCTCCGCGAACCGGTCGTTGAACTTGGTCACGGTCATATTGTTTTTGGCGGTGACCCAGTACGAAGAGTAAGTGCCGTTCTCCGTGTTGTCCCCGTCGGTCATCATCACGATGGCCTTTTTCCAGAAGAAGTTATCCCAGGGCTGGGCCTCTTCGAACGGAAACTCGGGTGAAAGAACGCGGTACCCCCAGGTCATCCCGATGTTACCGAGCGTATTGCCGTCCGGCTGCATCGTATCGACATGATCGATCAGCGCGTCCTTGTCGCTGGTCAGCGGCATGATCGTGGCATAAGGGCACCCCTGGGTCGTGCTGCTATTCCGGCAATAGCAATAGGTGGCCTGACACGCCCCGGTGCTGGCGTTGCAGTTACTGCACCGGCTGGTGGCGTAGCCCGTTCCTGAGCAGGTCTGCCCGCTCGAAATCACTTTCCCAAACATATAGATGTCCCAAGGCCCCTCATATTCGTCCAGAACGTCATAATCATAGGGGTCGTTGTTGGTGACAGCCGGGTTCCAGCCATGACCGTTCCAGGGCGTTCCATTTCTCCAGAGCTGGCCGTAGGAGTTGGCGACATGCGTGGCCGAAGCCGTGTAGCCGCTCTCCTTATGCTCCACGACGCACCCGTACCAGCCCGTCGTGCTGCTCCGGTTGGTCGTATAGCTGACGCCGCTCGGCAGCGTCACGAAACTCTCCCCGTCAGCATAGGTCGTGCCGTCCGGGTTCTGCCCCAGACCGTAGCGCCCGACGCGCACGCTGTTCGCGAACGGCACCATGCCGATCTTGACGTTCTCCGGCTTGGAGGCGTTATCGAACAGAATATTGATGAAGTTGACAGTGCCGGTCTTAAGAGCCTGTATGTTGTTATTGCTCGACATCGAACCCGTATTATCGAGCACGAGCGCGACTTCAAGCCCCTGAATTTCACGCACGACGATCGTTGCGGCCGAAACATCGATCGTGTGGATCCCCAAAACCTTAAGGAACATGGTATGATAGGTCGCATTCCCCGTCACGCGCACCTCATCCCCCACCACCTGCACGATCGGATCGAACGTCACACCCAGCTTGTACTCGGGATAGTTCGCATCGAAAAAGTCCTGAACACGCTGCTCGATCTCCGCCTCGTTGGAAGAATAGGCCGCGGCCGCCAGAGCCGACGCGTCAAGAGCCTGAGCAAGGCGGGCGCGCACCAGATACGCCTGCGCGTAATCCAGCGACATCCCCGCCATACCGATCATAAGCGGCGCCATAATGCCGAACGCCACGACGATCGTCCCGGTCGTATCCCGCCAATAGCGCCGGCACAACGCGCCGAATCCGCCTAAGAGTCTCTCAAAAGGGCTTACACTGGTCATGACGCACACTTCCTTTCAGTATCACGCGCACGATTATTCACGATTGACGACCGGGCTGCTGCGTCCGCGGCTGAACCCGATCTCCATCATGTTAAAGGTATCAACAACAAATCCGGCGAAAACCGGCTCGAAACTATAGGTCACGGCAACCACCACAACACCCTCCCCAGGCAGGGCCAAAGGCTCAACCCGGTCGAAAACATCGGGGATCGCGGTCATGTTCCGCGTATCGCGCCAAACAATCTCAGGATCGCCCGAGTCGTCGTCAAACCGAATGCTGACGATATCAACGCCGTAAGTGGCTTTCGACAGGGGCTCGAACGCCAGTTCCCCGGCCTTGACCGCCTCGTTCACGGCGGACGTAGTCACAATGTTATTCCGCGCGATTAAGTCGGCCACGATCTGTGAGGCCCGGATGGTCTTCTGGTTCGCCAGAATCCCGTTCCCCACATCATAAAGCCCGAGAAACAAGACCAGCATGACCGGAAAGATCATAGCGGCTTCTGTGCCCGCGATCCCGTCCTCATCACGCAGCCACCGCCCTAAAAACTTCCGGGCGGAGCACAGAAAAGACCCTGATTTAAGATCATGAAGCAGCATCTTCAAACTCATAAGGTTCGGTTTGCAGAACAATCGTGGACATAAACAGCGTACCGCCATCCGGCCCGTTCAAAATCGGCCCGACCAGCGGCGTTTTCATCGTATAGCGGTAGCCGACGCGGATCAGGACGCGGTCGTTCGAACCTCCGGCGTCAAATCCTTGAGAAACCATATTCCCGTCTTCGTCGAATACGGGGACCAGCGTTTCGTAATCTTCGTAGCTGTTCATCGTGCGCACTTCGATGGTCACATCGTTACAGTCGATCAGCACATTGACGAAATTACACATCGCCGTTCGGAATTGCGTTTCCGGATCATCCTGCGATTGCTGGAGTTGCCCGGTACGGATCAACCGCGCCGCCGAATCCGTCGCCCCCTCCAGCAAGCTGGCCGAAGCATACATCAGCGACAACTCCATGATCCCAAGGCTGAGCATGAAATAAGGGATAGCGACAAGGCTAAACTCGATAGCCGTCGCACCGTCATCCTTCCGAAGCCATTTTCTAAAAAAACGAAGCATATCTTTGCACCGAACGCCGTGTTTTTATTTAATTTTAATACAAATTGGTTCTAGTTTCCGGGCACAAAAAAAGCGGTCGCGCCGCTCCGTTTGAACCTATTAAGGGCCATACTACAAAAAGCCCATATGCCATAATACTCTCTAGACCTTAAACAAAAGGTTAACGCGCCCCCTCTTTCTTGACGATCCGGCTCGCATCCTGTGGCAGGGGGAACCCCTCCTCATCCAGCGGGATTTTTCCGGTCACTTCTGGCCCCCAACGTTGCTCCAGATCTTTTTGCCGGGCTTCGATCTGGACAAGCCGCACCTGCGCACGGGAAAAAAGAAAGCTGGAGATATACCCCGAAAGAAAGGCATCCAGAACATAACCCATACCCGCCGTAGCGTAAATCATTACAAGAACCATCGGATCGGCGATAATCTCGATCCCTTTATCAAATCCCATATGACTGACGATAATTTTAAGCAAAAACGGAAAACAGCCGGCAAAATTCATAAACGCGACAGAAAGCGCCCGCGCCCCCCGTCCTCCGCCTTCACCCGCCGCCAGAACCGCCCCCAGCGTCGGCAACATACCGATAAGAAGCAAAAGCAAGGCCGGAAGCGAAACAAGCCCCAGAATCACAAGGCAGATGACGGAAAAACTCAAGCCGGGATTCGCAATCCCGCCCTTCCCGTTCTTTTCCTTCTTCGCCTTCTTTTCTTTAGCAGCCATCTGAGCGATCTCCTAAAACACCCACGGCGCTTGCCCCGCCACAAACGACAGCGCAGCCATAACCATAAGAAGGAACGCGATAAACCCTGAAACCATGGCGGAAATTGCATGCGCATCCGCCCGCCCGAAACCGTGTTTGTTTTTCATCTGCTCGGTGATTTCATGATGCTCAAGCGTAAGATTGTAATATTCCAGCATCGCACGCTTGTAATTGGCCATATCCCTGGCCATGGTATCCTCATTCTCTAAAACCGCCGCGATCGCCGCCAAATCTCCCGCCCGGGCCGCAGATTTCACCTGCCCCTCAACATTGCCGCGTATGGTACGGTCGTGAAACCGCTCATACACGTATGGCAACATATCGGAAAACGCCTTGGCCAGATGCGGCAGCGAAGAGACTTTATAACGCTTCTGAACCTGCGCGAGACATTTGATGTTTCCTAAAATCTGCTTGTGTCGCTCGGGAGAGTTCAATTCAAAAAGAAAACCATCGACACAGCGAGCATCCACTTCGCACAGAAAAGCGATACTGTGCCGATCAAGAAACAAATCGCGCTGCCCTCCCTGCTCGGCGATGGATTCAAACGCATACAGAAGCTCCTCCGCATTCGTGACGAAATAGCCCTTCAACCTGGGACTGAGGCAATTGACGTTCTGGTTCAGCAAATAAAGACAACGCTCCAGCCCGAACCCGGCCCGCATCTGTTTAAGCGCCAGACGGCACTCCTCATAAACTTTAAGCCACCGGGACACCGGCATCCCCTTGGCCTCCTGCATATACAATTGGTTCACAAAAGCGCTCTTTTCAATCAACTCATGAAAAATCTTGAGATCCTCGCCCTTCTCGAAGGCCTGCGCCAAAGCTGTGTCGAACCCTTCGTAATTCAGCATACGCCCGCGATAAAACAGCGGCCACTCGGGCATCAAAGCGGAACGAATATACGAAGTCACCAAATGCCCGTAATTTTTATCGCGCCCCTGATTTTTGACGTTCTTTAACGCCATTTCATAACGCTCGTGCCCCTCCTTATCGTCAAGCGAACGGGTCAGCCACTGCTCGATCTGTCCGTCCTCCACCATCCGTGAAAACAGCTCCGGGTCACGCGCGGCGTCAAAGGCAAGCTCCGGGACAAAAAAATGATTTTTGCCCACAAAGTTAAGGCCCCTTGCCCCCTTGCGTTTTCTTTGCGCCTGATGAGAGGGCGGCCGCTTCCCGCCAATCCACACCGCGACATCGTCGATGTTCCAGCGCTGCTGCGGATCGTCGCTGAGCATACCCTTCAGCAAATCTTGAACAGGCGCGGACAATCGCTCCCGCCCGATCAGAAAACTATAACTGCCCTCTTCAAACTTACCGGCAAGAATCTCCTCCGGCCCCAGAGCCATGAACGCCGGGTCCGGCTCACGGATAGCAAGCGCCAGCGTCGCCCCGAACGCATAAAGGTCGTCTGCAGCGCTCCCCGCCCCGCGCGCGATCGGCTCGGACATGCCGCGCTCGATCGTCTCGCACAAAACATGCTGAAGATACCCGGCGGGAGAAGCCAGAGGACTGCCCAGAACAACAGCGTCCGAAACGCCGCGCACACCATAAAGATTGGCCGGCGAGATAAACCCGTGAAAAAAATTCTGTTTTCCCATTTCTGCCATCGCCTTGAAGAGCGACTTGAATACGAGATCCAGCGTGCGGTCCTGCCGCCACCCCAGGCACAACTGCGATTTATTGGCACAAACGGGCGCAGTCGTAATGTTTTCATGGACCAAAACGTAACGCTGCCCCTCCGAAGGAGGCCAGTATACGACGCCCGACCCGACAAGCGGACTCAGCCCCGGATCACGTATGGTTTTATAAATCGAGGCGCTCTTGCGCCGGGGAACAAGCCCGTCCTGACAGATCAGAGCATAGCAATTCACGGCGCGGTCGGGCTTTTGCTCGACGGCGGCATAGGCGCGCACCCCCCCTTGATCGAGATGAGGCAGAGGCTCACGCGGATTTATTCGGATATTCCTGCCGAGCAACACCTGACCATCCGCAGTGCGCCCGCCGCTGACATGCGCTTTTTGTTCACCAGCGACCTCGCGCGGAGATGAATCCGACATCGCGCAACAAACTCCTTCTCGCCGTCATCCTGACAGCTTTCTCGTCACGCCTCATGAAACCCGGAACAGGCGTAACCAAAAAAGTTTAAACGCGTTAACCCAAAAAGTAAAACGCGCAGCACCGCAAACACAGCGCTGCCCACGCCGATTTTAGGGTAAGATCAGAGATTATCCTTGAAACGGATCGCGGACCAGAATCGTATCGTCCCGCTCCGGGCTGGTGGACAGCATGCTCACAGGCGCCTCGATCAGCTCCTCAATATGCCGCACGTATTTCACCGCCTGCGCGGGCAAACCGCCCCAGCTCCGGGCGCCATACGTGCTTTCCTTCCAGCCCTCGACCGTCTCATAGATCGGCTTCACGCGGGCCTGATCGCTCTGCGAAGATGGGTAATAGTCAATCGTCTTGCCGTCCAGCTCATAAGCCACGCAAATTTTGATCTCGTCCAGCCCGTCCAGAACGTCCAGCTTGGTCAGAGCAATGCCGTGCATCCCCGACAGCTTCACGGCCTGCCGCACCATGACGGAATCGAACCATCCGCAACGGCGCTTGCGCCCGGTCACCGTGCCGAACTCGCGCCCCTGCCGCCCCAGAAACTCGCCCGTCTCATCGGTCAGCTCCGTGGGGAACGGCCCTGTGCCGACCCGTGTCGTATAGGCTTTTGTTATTCCCAAAACATATTTAATCGCATTCACGCCCATGCCCGTCCCGGAGGACGCCGAGGCCGCCACGGTGTTAGAGGACGTGACAAAAGGATAGGTTCCGTGATCGATATCAAGCATCGTCCCCTGCGCACCCTCGAACAGGATCTTCTTGCCCTCCGTCTTGGCCGCATCCAGCTTCAACCACGCAACGCCGGCATATCGCAAAACCTCCGGCGCAATCGCCATCAAATCGTCAAACATCGCGCCCGGGTCGATCTCTTTCATGCCGAACCCTTTGAGCAGGATATTATGATGGCGCATCATGGCCTCCAGCTTCTCACGCAAAAGATCGGGATACCGCAGATCGCAGACACGGATACCCCGCCGCGCGATCTTATCCTCATAACACGGGCCGATCCCGCGCTTGGTGGTGCCGATCGGCGTTCCGCCTCGCGCGATTTCCATCGCCTCGTCCAACTCCTCATGCACGGGCAGGATCAGGTTGGCGTTCTCCGCGACCAGCAAATTCTCGGGCGAAATCTCAACGCCCTTGGCCTGAACGTTTTTAATTTCCTTGAGCAGGGCCGTAGGGTTCACCACAACGCCGTTCCCGATAATCGAAAGCTTGCCGGGCCGGACAATCCCCGAAGGCAAAAGGCTCAGCTTATATTCCTTGCCGTCGATGACCAGCGTATGCCCGGCATTGTGCCCGCCCTGAAAGCGCACCACGACGTCCGCGCGGCTCGAAAGCCAATCCACGATTTTCCCTTTCCCCTCGTCTCCCCACTGGGAGCCGATGATGGCCACGCTGCTCATGCTGTTATGATCTCCATGTGATATTAAGCCTTAGGATCGGGAACAACCGCCCCGCCCTCATATTTATGCGTACATTCCGCGCGAACCGTATCGCCCGCGCCGCCCGTGCCGCGCACGATCGTCCATCCCTGATCTTGAAGCGCACGAATATCCGACCATTTCGTCCCTGCGGACACGAAAACGCGTTGCGGCGGCTGCACGCCCGCGCAAGCCTTGCGGATCGTATCCATATAAAGCGTAAAGCCCTTCGCGGGTTCCGTTTTGCCGCTCTTGCCGAACTGCACGTCATAACACCCGCCGCGCCCCAGCTCGCCGTGCACCTTGGGCGAAAACAACGCAAATCCCAGATGGCTATGGTACTCGAACCCCACCTGCTCCAGTAGATCGACCGTCACGCTGACATCGCCGATGCCGAGTTCGCCCAGCGCCCGCTCAACGCCTGCGCAAACCTCTTTAAGGCGCGTAACATCGGCCCTCAAAGCGGGCGGCAGAAGATCGTCCTTGAGCGCGGTGAACAGCGCCTCCGCCTGCTTCGATCCCGCCGAAATATCCATGACATGCGAAAGCGCGGAAACATCGGTTTTGGGAAGGGTCGCAAGCAAATCCCGGTCACGCTGTGCCACCGCGCGTTTGATCGTCGCCACGGCATCGGAACTAAGGTTGTGGGGGATCAGCGAGGCCACGAAACCCGGAACGGTCAGATCCAGAGTCACCGCCCCGAACCCGATCGCCTTAAGTCCCATAATGGCCAGCACGCAGATCTCGACGTCGCTCTCCGCCTGATCGTCTCCGATCATCTCGCACCCGACCTGGCAAAACTGCCGCACGGTGCGCAACTGGTTCCCCTTGGTGCGCAAGACATCGTTGGCATAAGTAAGGCGCAGCGGGCGCGGCTCCCGCGAAAGGCGCGAAGCGGCAATCCGGGCGATCTGCGGCGTGATATCCGAACGCAGCCCCAGCATCCGGTGCGTCACCGGATCCATGAGGCGGAACGTCTCGCCCGAAAGCCGCTCGCCCGGCCCGGGCGCCAGAAGGCTGTCCTCGAACTCCAGCAGCGGCGGCTTGATCCGGCGGTATCCGAAAGATGAAAACGTCGCGATCAGGGTGCTGATCGACTGCGCCTCGACATCCGCCTGCGGGGGCAAGAGATCCTCGAAGCCGTTAGGCAGCAGGGCGAGTTCGGCGCTATCGTTGCTCATGCTCTGTCCCGGAATTAAATTACAGCGTAATGGTTAGCCTGATCGGGCGACTTTTTCAATCACTTCGCACAAATCATTAACGACGCCCTCGACCAGCGCGGGATCGTCCCCCTCCGCCATGACGCGGATCAGCGGTTCCGTGCCGGATTCCCGCACCAGAACCCGTCCCGAGCCGTTAAAGCGGCTTTGAGCGCTGGCGATGGCGGTCTTGACGGCCTCGCTCTGCATGGGCTTTCCGCCCTTCTCGAACCGCACGTTCTTGAGGATTTGCGGCAAGGGCTTAAACTGGTTCAAAACGGCGCTGGCCTTACGTCCCTGCTCTTTTACAAGGCTCAGGACCTGCAACGCCGCCAAAAGCCCGTCACCCGTGGTCGCATGATCCGAAAGAATGATATGCCCCGACTGCTCCCCGCCCAGATTGACGCCCTCTTCACGCATTTTCTCAACCACATGGCGGTCACCCACCGGCGTGCGCAAAAGCTTCAGCCCGCGCTCCTGCAAAAGCCGCTCTAAACCCAGATTGGACATCACAGTGGCCACCACGCAATCTCCGCGCAAAGTGCCCTTATCCTTCATAGAAAACGCCAGAGAGGCCATAATCTGGTCCCCGTCAATGACAGCCCCGCCCTCGTCCACGACAATCAAACGGTCCGCATCTCCGTCCAGCGCGATCCCGATATCTGCGCCCTGCTCAACGACAGCGCGTTGCAGCGCCGCCGTATGCGTAGCGCCGAACCCCTCGTTAATATTACGCCCGTTCGGCTGACAGCCGATGGACACCACGTCGGCCTCAAGCTCCCACAAAATCTGCGGCGCGACCTTATAGGCCGCCCCGTGCGCGGCATCCACAACAACCTTCAGCCCGTCGAAATTCGCATGGCGCGGCAGGCTCCGCTTGAGCGACTCGATATAACGGCCCAGCGCATCGTCAAGGCGGCTGGCTTTCCCCAATTTTTCCGGCGAAACCAGATCGGCGCTCAAATCCCGTCCGATCATCTCCTCGATCCGCTGTTCGATGGAATCGTCCAGCTTATACCCGTCAGGCCCGAACAGCTTGATCCCGTTATCCGTATACGGGTTGTGCGAGGCGGAGATCATCACGCCGACATCCGCGCGCAAAGACCGCGCCAGCCCGGCAATCCCCGGCGTCGGAATCGGCCCGACCAGAATTACGTCCATCCCCATCGCCACGAACCCCGCGCTCATCGCCTGCTCAAGCATGTATCCGGAAAGCCGCGTATCCTTGCCGATGACGGCCCGATCCATATGCCCGCCGTTCCGCGCGTCGCGCAGGACGATCGCCGTTGCCATGGCAACCCGAAGGGCCATGTCCGCCGTCATGGGGAACTGGTTCGCTTTGCCGCGAATCCCGTCTGTCCCGAAATATTGGGTCTTTTTGCTCATGGCCTTCATTAAACCGTTAACCGGGGGGATTTACAACGCCATGCCACTTGAGAGCAAGCTTTTTCAACGATTTTCTTGTCTAAACCAAAGACTTATGGCACATTTCAAGAATAAATAATAATCAGAATCGACAGGGTGTCTGCGGGGTATGAAGGGTAGCTTTTCTCGTCTTTCCAGTGATAATTCAACGGCTTCCGCCTTGCCAGAGCCCGTCACGGTGCTCAAGGGCGACAGCCCCGTGATCTTCTCCGGCCCCCATAACGGCCTTGCGGTCCCCGGCGACCCCGAAAAACCTCTGGGCCTCGACAAAAAATGGTTCGAACAGGCCCACGAGGCCAGCGACCTTAATATGGCGGCGCTCTTCCAGCGCCTTATACCGCGCCTGCCCGCCGCCTCCTTTATCTGGAGCAATTACTCCCGTCTGGTCGCCGACACCAACCGCATGCCCGATAAGGCTATCGCGGAAACCTCCTCCGAGCACGAGGATATGCCCATCCCCGGCAACGCCCCCGGCATTTTAACGCCCGAGGAACGCGAGGCCCGCATGAGCGCGGTATACTGGCCTTACCATAACGCCCTGACCGACCTTGTAAATCAAACCCGCGAGAAATTCGGCGAAGTCCTTCTCATCGACATGCACTCCTTCTCCCCCGTATGGCTGGGCCGCCAACGCCAGAGCGAAATCGGCATCCTCACGCTGGACGAACAGGACCCGCTCGCAAGGATCTCAACCGAATTCCTGACCGAGCGCAGCCCCCTGCGCTTTATCAACCGCCAGCCTTATTTCCTGCCCGAGCGCGTCTCGATCACCGCCGCGCCGATGGTGATGCAGAATACCGGCGTGTCTTATTTCGGCTTTGAAATCCGCAACGACCTGATCGCCGACCCGCCGGGGCAAGAGCGACTCTGCGAAATGATGGAACAATATCTGAGATACATAGAAAACCACCCGCACCGCGATCTGGCCCTCACCGGCGACCATATCGGCCACACGGAAAAAGAGGCGGATGCGCAGATCGACACTCACACGCCCTCACCCACCAGATAAGAATGAGGGCCTTGATCGTTAGGATCAGGCTTCCTGCGGCTTGCCACCGCCCAACGTCCCGCTTGTCGGTACGGACGGGCGCGACGGCGGCGGAGCCTGCGAGTCGCTTGGATCATCGCGAATGATCGCCTCACCGCGCAACAGAGCCTTGATCTCGTCGCCGGACAGCAGCTCATACTCAAGCAGAGCCTTGGCGATCTTATGAAGATCTTCAAGATGATCCGTGATGATCTGCTTTGCGCGCTGATATCCGTCATCAATGAAACGGCGGACCTCTTCGTCGATCTCGGCGGATTTCTCGGGTGAAATGCGGCGGGGATGATAGCTGTTCGGGTCTTCCCCGTAATTCACCATGCCGATCTTGTCGCTCAAGCCCCAACGCATGACCATCGCCCGCGCCATCGAACTCACCTGCTGGATATCGCCGGACGCGCCGTTGGTCACATAATCTTTTCCGAAGATGAGCTCCTCCGCCACACGGCCCGCCATCCCGACGGACAGATTTGCCCGCATCTTGGCCAGAGAATAGCTATAGCGGTCACCTTCCGGCAAACGCATGACCATCCCCAGCGCGGACCCGCGCGGAACGATTGTGGCCTTGTGGACAGGATCGGACTCCGGCTCGTGCAACGCCACAAGCGCATGCCCTGCCTCGTGATAGGCCGTAAGCTTTTTCTCGTCCTCGTTCATCGCCATCGACCGACGCTCCGCGCCCATCATCACTTTATCCTTGGCGGATTCAAAATCTTCCATCGTCACGACGCGCTTGTTCTTGCGCGCGGCCATCAGGGCGGCCTCGTTCACGATATTGGCCAACTCCGCCCCGGAAAATCCGGGCGTACCCCGTGCGATCACGGCGGCGTCAACATTGTTGGACAACGGCACCTTTTTCATATGCACACGCAAAATCTTCTCCCGCCCCTTAACATCGGGCAGCGGCACGGTGATCTGACGGTCGAAACGGCCCGGCCTCAGCAGCGCGGGGTCCAGAACGTCCGGCCGGTTCGTGGCGGCCAGAATGATAACGCCCTCGGAGGTCTCGAACCCGTCCATCTCCACAAGCAACTGGTTGAGCGTTTGCTCTCGCTCGTCGTTCCCGCCGCCGTATCCGGCGCCCCGGTGACGGCCCACCGCGTCGATCTCGTCGATAAAGATGATGCACGGCGCGTTCTTCTTGCCCTGCTCGAACATGTCGCGCACACGGCTTGCGCCCACGCCCACGAACATTTCCACGAAATCCGAACCCGAAATGGTGAAGAACGGCACGCCGGCCTCCCCCGCCACCGCGCGCGCGATCAGCGTCTTACCCGTACCCGGCGATCCGACCAACAAAGCGCCCTTGGGAATCTTCCCGCCCAGACGCTGAAACTTTTGCGGGTCCTTCAGAAATTCGACGATCTCCTGCAATTCCTCTTTGGCTTCCTCGATCCCGGCCACGTCTTCGAACGTCACGCGCCCGTGCCGCTCGGTCAGCATCTTCGCGCGGGATTTCCCGAAGCCCATCGCGCCGCCGCCGCCGCGGCCCTGCATCTGCCGCATGAACATCACCCACACCCCGACGATCACGACGACCGGCAGCATGGTGATCAGCAGCTGCGCCATAAGGCCCTGCTGCTCGATCTGCCGCACGTTAACCTTGACCGAAGTGCCGATCACGCGGTCGATGGCGTTCTCCATGAACGGAATGGTCGTATAGAACATCTCGGGGGAATCTGTGTATTGCCCGGTAATCCGGTCGCCCTTGATGGTGATTTCCTTCACCGCCCCGGCCTTCGCCTGCTGCACGAATTCGGTATAAGCCACTTCCTTGGCCCCGCGCATCAGCGGATCCTGAGCCTGACTCATCAGGGTGACGAGAAACATGATCACAAGGGCAACGCCCAACCAGACAACGATATTACGGTTCATTCTGAAACCACCGGGTTGTTATTGAAAAAAAAACTGAGAAAGCATAAGCAAACATAACATATTAAATCTGAACAATTCCTCATTTTTTGCGGGCTTTTTTGCCGATTTTACGGCTTTTTTACAACTTTCCTTCGCTTGGCCGCGCTTTCCAGAGACAGAATGACCGTCCCGTCCCTGTCTTTGCGCTCGAAGATCGTTCCGTTAAGAGTTCGCTTACGGAACCGCTCCGGTTTCATCAGATCATCAAAAAGCGCCTCGACGCGCTCCAGCCTCGGCCCGTAAGGGATGGGCGGCACCAGCATCGCCATAACCGAAAGAACGACACGCAATCCGATCTCGTCTGGCATCGCCCGCAAACTGGAATATGACAAAACGATACGGTCGGGTTTATTTTCGATAATAGCCTCTTGAAGCGTCCGCGCGGCCAGCTCGTCCAGCGCCGCCCGCGCTCTTGCCAACCGTTTCGCCGTGACCGAAAGCCGCGCGGGCGTCAGCCCCTCCCGCTCCAGTACCGTCATAGAACCGCGCAGCCGTACACGCGCGAACGCCTCCGCGCTGTTCGAGGGATCGACAAGAAACGGCACCTTGTAATGTTTGCATGTTGCGACCAAATCCGCCTTGGAAAAATCCAGAAAAGGACGGCACAGCGTCAAACCGCTTCCGAACGCCTGCCGCTCCGCCATCCCGCAAAGCCCGTCGAGCCCCGACCCGTGGGCCAGTCGGAACAGCACCGTTTCCGCTTGATCGTCGCGGTGGTGCGCAAGGAAAAGATGACCAAGCCCATGGGCTCGCACTTCCGCCCACATCAAGCCGTAACGCGCCGTCCGCGCCTCCTCCTGAATGCGGCTATCCACGCTCTCACCTTCGTGATCCCATGTGAGAATTTTATGAACGACACCCGGCCAGCCCTTGACCCAGGCCTTGACCTGTTTGGCCTCTTTGGCGGATTCCGCGCGCAAGCCGTGATCGACCGTGAGCGCATGGATGGCAAGTTTTTTGGAAGGCCCCTGATCCGAAAGCCAGCGGGACAAAAGAAAGCACAGCGCCATGCTGTCCGGCCCGCCGGAGACTCCCACGGCCAGCCCGCGCCCGTCAAAAGCCTCAAGCCCACCGAAGCGAGCGGTCATAATGTCGGAAAATGTTTCATGCCGGATCGGCACACCCAAGGCAAGGCGTTTAGCAGCCAAGAGTGTTCATTTCCTGCTTGGCGCGGCGGATGATCGGCCCCGAAGTATTGGAGAAATCCTCCTCCAGCTTCTTCAAAGCAATACAGGCATCGTCCTTTTTCTTCTGTCCGGCCAGCGAAAGCCCGAGCTTCAGAAGATTGTCGGCGGCTTTCCCACCCTTGGGATTATCCTGATAGCCCTCGGCAAAAATGCGCGAGGCTTTTTCATACTCGCCACGCACATAAAACGTCTCGCCGTACCAGTATTTGGCGTTGGGCACCAGATCGCTGGTCGGGAAACTTTTAAGGAAATTGGCGAACTGCACTTCCGCCCCCTTGAAATCGCTTTTCTTCAAAAGCGCGAAGGCGCTCTCATAAGCGACCAGAGGCGTATCCGAAGGCAAGGGCACGCTGCCCGTTCCGGTCGCAGCATTGGCCTGCGCCGTAGCGTTCGGATCGTTGGCATAATTGTCCGGCGGGACATAATTAAATGAAGAGGATGGCGGTCGCGGCGTAGGCTGAACCACAGACGTGCTGCCCATGGGGTCTTGCGTCGGCGCAGAGTTATAAGGATCGTAACCGGAATCCCCACCGCCAGTGTAACCGCCGGTTCCGCCCGAAGACGCTACAGATCCGCCGCCTTCAAGCGAACGGACACGCAGCGTCAGATCGCTGATCGCCTGATCGAGTTGGGCCTTGAGACTGTTGATCTCATAGTTTTGTTCCTCCACAACGCCGTTCAGCCTGCGGATTTCCTGCTCCAGCTCCTGAATCCGCACCTCTGTGGCGGCGGCATTCTGCGCGGAAGCGGGCAACGGCCCCGACGCATAAAGCGCCAAGACCGCAGCCGAACAAAGAACAACTCTGTAAACAAAACGTCGTCTAAGGACCATGTTTTCAAACACGGACGGTTATTGGATATCCGTCACGCCTCTCCGGTTACGCGCCCACGAGGAATCGTCGGAACCAACTTCGGCCGGACGCTCCTTGCCGTAGCTGATCGTGTTGATGCGCGAACCGTCAACGCCAAGAGCCACGAGGTAGTTCTTGACCGAGTTGGCGCGGCGCTCGCCGAGCGCAAGGTTGTATTCGCGGGTTCCGCGCTCGTCCGCATGACCTTCGATGGTCACGCTGAGGTTGGAATACTGGCCGAGCCAACGGGCTTGCGCCTCAAGCGTGGCGCGGGCTTCCGGGCGCAGGTCATAGCTGTCGTAATCGAAGAATACGCGGTCGCCGATATTCTGGACGAACTCGGCCTCGGAACCCGGCGTCGGTGCGCCCGTGCTGTCCCAATCACTCGCCATAACATCCTGCCCGCCCATGTTGGCTGCATCGCCCTTGTTCTTGTCTTTCGTACAGGCGCTCAACGCCAGCATTGCGCAAAATACCATCAAATAACGGCTTTTCATCTTTTAGGTCTCCTTTTCGACTCAGCCTTTGAATCCATCATGTGTAAAGCCGCAGGGGTCGGGTGCTATCCGCACCGCCCGGAAATATATACGCATCCCGATTCGCTTTCCTGCGACAGCCATAGTAATATTCACTTCTCACGCTGCTTTCAAGCACAACCGGACGATCAAATCGACTTATAAGAAGATTTTCACCCGCCTGCGCTCTCCTCTTTCAATTGTTGGAGCAACAGCCCCGCATCGTGCCGGTCGCGCGCGCTGGGCGCCTTGGCGATATAATCCTCAAGCGCCGCGATGGCCTCCGCGGTTTTATGGGTCTTAGCGTACAGAACCCCGGCATCCAGCAACAACCTGAATTCATGGGGAAAAAGCAACCGCATCCGCTCCACGCTCTCCAGCGCCGCCTCGTAATCAGCCGCGTCGATCTGCCGGAGCTTCACAAAATTCTGTAACCGGATCAACCACTCCCGGTTCCCGACCGGCTCGAAATAACTCGCGGAAAGCTCGGCCTGAGCGCCCAGCGTGGATTTGACAATCGCCCGCAGATCGGCGGCCTCCATCACCCGGCAATGGTCCGACGGGTCGAACACGATCCTCTGCCCGCCATGCTCGATCCGGCACACGAACAGCCCCGGCACGTCAAGCCCGGCCACATCCCACCCCTGCGCCCGAGCGGCATGGACATATAATATGGAAAGACAGATCGGCGCCGCCTTCGCCCGGTCGATGGCCCGCACCAGCGAGGCGTTATCCGGGTTCATCGCATCGAAATCGCCGCTGTAGGCATAACGATCGCACAGTATATGCTTGAGCGCCGCCAGCCTAACCCCGCAATCGTCGTCGCTCCCGGCCTCGATCAATATCCGGTAACGCGCCTCGACCTCCCCGCTGATTTTCTCAAGATGATGCAGATAGCGCCCGTAGGACGAAGGCTTCAGGCGCGGACAAGCCAGCGCCAGCGCGGCATGCGCAAGGCTGACCTCGTGATCCGCCAGCCGCGAAATCTCAGACAGATACCCGTCCGGATCGAACGTCATTCATAGATGCTTTCCTGTTTCCAGTTGATCGGCTCGCCATCGGCAACGGAAGGCACGGAGGCCGCCGGAGCAGTTTGCTGATCGGCGCCGTAGCCGTAACCCGACTGAGGGGAATTATTATAATCCGCGCGACTGTCATGATTAAAGCTCGGACTATCGTCATTATAACCGCTCTGCCCGTACCCGGGATCGTTATAACCGGGGCGGCTGTTGCCCGGATTACCCTGCCCGTATGTTGGCGGCAGATTCTCCGGCCCCTCCGGCGCACCGATTAACTTGACATAACTCACAACCCGCTTAACGCCGGAAATCGTGCGTGAAATATCGATCGCCCGGTCAAGCTCCGCCTGATCCTGCGCGAATCCCATCAGATAAACCGTGCCCTGCACCGTATCGATGGAATAATTGATGGATTCGATCTCGCTGTCCGCCAGCAAAGCCGTGCGCAGCTTGGTCGTAATCCACGAATCTTTGGCGTAACCGACAATCCCGTCACTATCTGCGACCTTGATCTCGTTAATCACGGTTTTAACCCCGGAAGGCTGCCACGCCAGCCGCACGGCCTCAACCCGGTGCTCAGGATTCTGCACGACACCGGTAATCAGCACGCGCCCTTGATTAACGGTCAAATCCAGCTTGCGGAACATGGTGAAATCGTGCTTGAGCCACAGATCGTTGATCTGCGTCTGGATCCACGCATCGCTACCCGCGCGGGAAATTCCGCCCTCCTGCACGGCGGCGACACCCGCAACCGCGCCGACTCCCGCCGCCGCGCCCAGTGCGCAGGACGACAGAGCCAAAGAGGAGGCCAAAAGGACAAACACAGAATGTTTCATGATCTTTTCCCGTTTTTTCTGAAAGGGGTGAAACCGATAGCGGCGAGCGCCAATGTAAAGGGTACGAATGAAAAAGTCAGATCCGTTGGTATGATGCGAAAAACATAAACAAAACCGATTCGAATATCCATATTATGGCCCCGCGTCCCACGCATTGTCCAGATGCACGATCTTCATAGGGCTTTCAACGGCCATAACGTCAAAACGAATGATGCGCCCCGCATATTCGGGGTGTTCGGCAAGGAATATCAGGGTGGCGTTCACAATCCGCCTTTGTGTGCGGAGATCGACGGATTCAAGCGCCCGCTCCACCGTGCCCCGCGCCTTGACCTCGATAATCGCCAGAACGTCGCCGCGCAAGGCGATCAGGTCGATCTCCCCGTGCGGGGTTTTATAACGCCGCGCCAAAATTCTATACCCGCGCAGGGTGAGATAGACCGAGGCCAGCCCCTCGGCCCATAAGCCCTTGTCGTAAGTTCTTTTTTTCTGGTTCTGAACTGGCCCCATAGGCCGCCCCTCCGGCATAAATCACGCGTCAGGCTGCACCAGACGAAGCGCTAGCGCATAAGCCTCCTTGCGGGACAAACCTGTCTCTTTCGCAAGCGTATCGGCAGCGTCCTTGGTTTTCATATCGGCAAGCAAGCTCCGCAACCGCTCTTCGTGATGGTTGTCCCCAGCTTTTTTAATTTTTTCGGGCGGCGGACCGACAACAACGACCACCTCACCGCGCGGCGCGCCGGCCTCGTTATAATGCGCGATCAACGCCGCCGCGCTTGCGCGCCGAGCCTCCTCGAACATCTTGGTGATCTCCCGCACCACCGCCACATACCGCCCTGGCAAAACCGCGTCAAGATCGGCTAGCATCGAGGCCAGCCGCTGCGGGCTCTCGAAAAAGATCAGCGTGGCCCCCACCTCTTTCCAAGGCTCCAGCGCCTTGCGCCGCGCCCCCGATTTGGCCGGAAGAAAACCCAGAAAACAAAAACGGTCCGAAGGCAAACCGGAAAGCTGCAAGGCCGCCAGCGGCGCGTTCGCCCCCGGCAGACTTGTGACGTAAATCCCTTCCGCGATGCACGCCCGCACGAGCTTGTACCCCGGATCGGAAATCAGCGGCATCCCCGCATCGCTGACCAACGCGACCGCCTGCCCTTCCCTAAGGCGCGCCAGAATTTGCCCGCGCTTCGTCTCGTCGCTGTGGTCGTGATAAGAAACCATCGGCGTACGAACATCATGCGCTTGCAACAACGTGCGCGTGACCCGAGTATCCTCGCATAAAACCACATCGCAATCGCGCAGCGTATCAATCGCCCGCAACGTAATATCACGCAAATTTCCGATAGGCGTTGCAATAATATAAAGCCCGCTCTTAAGAATATTTTTCAGCTTTTCTTCCGAGCGTACTTGTTTGTCTTTAGGTTTTCCCCGCAACACGCCGCCGGACTCGTTTTTTTCTTTTTTGGTTTTCAAAAAAACCTCCTGTGGCCAGTAGTCTTTGAACGTCTTTTTATGTAGTGTGTCTTGAACAAGCCGCAACCAATTCAAAGCAAGAGAGAATAGCAAGAACATGCACAGGAAATATACCCCCCTCTCGAAGAACGCCGGATCGGGCTTTATGCTCTTCGCGTTCATGGTATGCGTCTCCTTGTTCCTGCAGGGTTGCGGCGGCAGCGGCAGAACCCCCTACAAACAGGCCGGCGTGGCCCCGGCGCAGGCCGACCCCAACGCCCTCAGCGCAGCGGATGATGTCCCTGTTCCGGCGGACGGCAATCAGGTCCGCGTGGCCATCCTCCTCCCGCTCTCGGGCAAAAACGCCGCGATGGGCGAGGCCCTTCTCAAATCCGCTCAAATGGCGCTTTTCGACCTTGGTCACGAGAATTTTGAGCTGATTCCCAAAGATACCGGCGACACCGAACAGGGCGGCAAGCTGGCCGCGCAACAGGCGCTTCAGGACGGCGCGCAACTCGTCCTCGGCCCCGTGTTCGCCGATTCTGTGCGCGGCGCGCAATCCGTCCTTGCGGGAAGCAACGTCAACATGATCGCCTTCTCTACCGACTGGACCTTGGCACGTGATAAAACCTACCTGATCGGCTTCCTGCCCTTCGATCAGGTTTCTCGCGTGGTGAAATACGCAAGAACCCAGGGCCTCACCCGCTTCGGCGTCCTCAGCCCCGACGACAGCTACGGCAACGCGGTGGTCAGCGCCTACGGCCAGGCTGAACGCGCGGCGGGCATATCGGGAACCCGCACGATGCGCTTCTCGCCGCAAGCTGCCGACCTTTCCCTGCTGGTTCGCAATTTCACCGATTACGACAAGCGCCAATCTATGGGCAACGCGCTCGGCGCACCCTTCGACGCCGTGCTGATCCCCGCCGGAGGCAACCTCGCCCGCTCCATCGGCCGCTCACTGAACAGTTATGGCTTGCCGCCCGCGCAGGTCCGCCGCCTCGGCACCGGCCTGATGGATGACACGCAACTCGCAAGCGACGCCTCGCTCGCCGGCGCATGGTTCGCGGCCCCGCCGCCCAAATCGCGCTCCGACTTCGAAAACCGCTACCGCCGTTATTACGGCGCGACACCCCCGCGCATCGCCTCTCTGGCTTATGACGCCACAGCGCTCGCCGCGACGCTCTCGCGCATGAGTCTCCAGAAAAACGGAACGGTCGATTTCACCCGCAGCGCTCTGATGAACCCCAACGGCTTCGCGGGCGTAGACGGCATCTTCCGCTTCCGCAACGACGGCGTGGCTGAACGCGGCCTGTCGATTCTCGAATACCGCAACGGCCGGATCGTCGAAATCGACCCCGCCCCGCGCACATTCCAGAGCGGAACACACTGACACACAAAATCACCCACACCCTGTTGGCAATCATAAAAAGTGCATCTGGTTCAGTAGCATGCACGGCCAAGCTTTGTTGATATCTGACCGGATGAATAAAAGCATCAGGCCGTTGTGAAATTTTTTGCACTTCCGCTCTTGCGCGTTTGCGAAGAATCGGACAATCTTATAGTCCTATACGCAACGATAAGTTTTCATTATCAAAGGGCAAAGGCCCGTCCGGGCCGCATGTCGTGTGGAGGATCAAATGGAAAATTCTGGTACGGCGCGTAAGGGACGCCCGCGCAGCGAGAAATCACGCAAGGCTATCCTGAACGCTACAAACAAGCTCCTGCTGCAAACAAGCGTGCAGGAACTCAGCATCGAGGCCATCGCCAAAAAGGCCAAGGTCGGCAAAACCACGATTTATCGCTGGTGGCCGAACAAAACCGCCGTGGTCATGGACGCGCTCGCCAGCCAGCCGGGCATGCAAACGCCCCTTCCGACGGCCAGCAGCCACGCCGAGGCGATCGTCATGCAGCTCGACAAGCTTATCCGCATGCTCGACAGCCACAACGGCCAGACCATCGCCCAGCTCTTCAGCGAGGCGCAAGCCGACGAGCAATCTCAGAAAATTTTCAAGGACAACCTGCTTGAACCCCTGATGGACGCGATCAAGTACAGCCTTCAGGAAGGCCGTCGAAACGGCGAGTTCCGCGAGGACATCAACGACGCGATGGCGGTGGACATGCTCTGTGGCCCGATCTTCTTCCGCCTCATGGCGCACCCGAAGGATTTGGACGACGCGTTCCGCAGCATATACCCCGGCGAAGCAATTCAAGCCGTCCTGCGCTAAACTTTTAAAAACAATCATAAAACATACCCCCCTCCGGCGCGCCCTCCACGCGCCGGATTCTACATATTTGTGCTCCCGCAAAAATCTTGCTAGCCTTATGACAAAATTAAAAGGCATGAGGACGAGATGGCCGAATATGAAAGAGACAGCCAGAGGGGTGGCTTCAACGATGCCGCAGGAATTGTCCGCCTGCTCGCCTACCCCGGCAGCCTTTACGAAACCGACAACGGCCCGATTCAGGTCTTTCAGACCCTGACATTACAATCCCAAATCGATCAGGATATGGGCATAGAGCCGCCCCCCGTAGGGTTTAATATGAGCTTCACAACCGAACAGCTCCAAGACCTCCAGCGCCTCGATAACTCCGGCCGCTCGGGCGTGGGTACGGACGTTCTCGGCCAGAATGCGCAAATCCTGCGCAATGATGAGCATGGTATAACCCTCAGCACGCTGCACCGTTTACCGACAGGCGGCCTTCTTGCGGCGGAAATCACCTTCCTCAGCGAGGATATCAGCGAGCGGCTGACCTATATGGATACCCTCAGCAATCCCCCGCCCGTATTGGAACGCGGACCGTATGTTGAGGAACCTCTGCCTCTGCCGCCGCCGATGAGAATTTAAGCGCTGGGCCGTAACCAACCCATAAGATCCCCCGGGCTGTAACACCTCGTTATAAAAGGGAAAAACCCTTAAAAAACGCCGTCCGGGACAAAAACATTTACATAAATTATTGAATTCATTAAAATAAACGAAAAAAACACATACCAGTACAATACTGGCGGGTTAGATAATGGCGGACGAAGATCAACAGCAGGGCCAGACGGTCGCCGCTCCCACGGAGCGGCTGGTCGATATTTTGGCCCAGATGCGCGAGGCCCGCCGGGCTTATGACGCGTCCGAACTCGGCGTAGACGACTATTTCAAGCGCATTATCGAACTCGACCAAAAACTCACCCTGCGGCTGGCCGACAATTTCAACCTCCGCTCGGGCATCCGCACCGCCCTGCCCGAAAGCCAGCGCACCGAGGAATTCCGCCAGAGCCTGACCCGCCCGCTCACCCGCCGCCTCCCTGCCGAGGACGCGGAACAGACCTTCATCGACCGTATCCGCAGGGGTTCCGATGCCCCGCCCGGCTTCTTCAAAGAGGAAAACGAGGCCGCCAGCAGCCGGGCGATCCTCCAGCGCTATCTCGAAGGACACCCCCAGCTTTCCGGCCTGACCTACGAAGACGCGGTGGCGATCGTAGGCGACTCCATGCCCGAAGAGGAATTCGAACGCAAATACGGCCAAATCGAGTTCACCATTTTGGGAACGGCCATTGTGGCCGTGCTTCAAACGAATAAAGACCGCCTCACGTCCGAACATCCCGACATCCAGTCCGAGTTGACCGAAGAAACCGTGGATGAGTTTACGCAAAATCTTATGACCAGCGTGACCGAAGACAGCGAGTTTCTGGCATGGGAAGAACAAAAAAGAGCGCAGATTTTAAACGCCATCACCCGCGACCGTGACCTGATGCGTGATATCGCTGCGCTCAAACCCCTGCTGGAATGCACTGACGAACGGGATTTCCTTCGCCAGCACCGCCTGCGCGAAAGCATCGCAGAGGATATGGCGTCAATCTACCGCCGGGTCTATGACGTGCGCGGGCTCAACGGCCGAAGCGTGATCACCACCTATGCCCCGATTGAACGAACCAGCGATGACAGAACCATCGGCGCGGCGGGCGGCGTTCCCGGCATCCGGCGCGACGATTACGCGATCATCCGCAACACCCTCTACCGCGAATTGCTCGAAGACCCGGTCATCAGCGGCGACCGCGACGTGACCTCCGACTACCTTCAAACCATAATGGAGGAACTCCGTCACAGCGTCGATCTGCACTACACCGACCGCCTGGTGGACGACCGCATCCCCGAAGATCACCCGACCTTCCGCCACACCAACCTGATCCTGCTCAACAGGGTCTACTACGCGGAAGAGGGCGAGGCCTATAGCCAGCAATATGTCGAGAGAACCGCCAAGGAAAGCGCGCGCCTCATCGCGGAGGACGTAATAGACGCACTCCCCCAACCCGCAGCCACGCCGCAGCCCGGCCCGGCAACCCCCGATCCTGTCACACCGCGCGGACGGCCCTGAGGAACACGATGACGGAACCGACGGACACCGCTGCCATCGAACGCCCCGCCCCGGCCAAGCTTGAGGACGTCCTCGCCGGCATGCGCACGGCCCGCACCGCGTTCCAAGCCGGGACCCTCTCCGAGGCCGATTACGTGGACCGCATCCTGCAGCTCGACCGCAGCCTGACAACCCGCCTCGCCGGACAATTCAACGCGCAATCCGGCTTCGCCGCTCTCGAACGCGAATTCGTCGCAGCGCTGGAGGCCCGCTCGAACGCCGCCCCCGGCTTCTATGCGCCCGAAAACGAAATCCAGAGCCGCCGCCAAATTCTCGGCCGCCTGATCGAAAACCACCCGCAACTCGCCGGAATGACCGTCGCCGACGCCGCAAGCATCGTAGACAGAACCTCGAAAGGCGAAGAGATCGAGTGGAAATATGGAAACGCCGACGCCCTCGTCGTCCTCTCGGCGGCCATGACAATGGTGAACCTGAACCGCGAGCAGGTCACCCGCCTCAACCCAAGTCTCAGCCGCGCCCTTGATAATTCCGCTCCCACCTACCTTGGCGACGTGATCGGCCAGCGCCTGATGGCCCGCGCCGAGACAGATGGCGCGTTCGAGGATTGGGAATCCGGAAAACGGGATGAGGTTCTGGCCGCCATTCGCGGGAACGAGCCCCTGATGACCGATATCGGCAGGCTGAGACCGCTTCTGGATTCCGCGAACGAACAAGCCTTCCTCGAACAGCACCGCCTGCGCGAGAGCATCACACAGCGCATGGCGGGAATCTATGCCCGCGTTTACGGCGTACCCGAACTCGGGAACGGCAACGTCGCCACGATCTACGCACCCGCCGAAACGATGCGGGAAAACGAAACCTACGGCTATGCGGGCGGCGTCCACGGCATCCGGGGCGAGGAGCACGTCGTCCTGCGCACGACCCTCTATCCCGAGCTTCTGCTGCGCGACCCCACGGACACGCCCCGCGCCGTGGCCGAAAAATTCCTGTTCACCGTGAACGAGGAAATGCGCCACGCCGTAGACGGCCTCTACGCCGACCGTCTGGTTAACGACACGCTGCCCGAGGACCACCCGGCCTTCCGCCACACGAACCTGATTTTTTTCAACAACTTCAACTACACCAACCACGACGAGACCTACGCACGGCAATATCTGGAGCGCACCGCCAAGGAGGCGGCGATGGAGGTGACCCTCGGCCTCGTGGACCAGGCCTTCCCGCAACCGGCGCGCCCGCAAGGTCCGGCCATCGAGCTGCCCGGAATGACGATACAGGCCGGAGCGAAACCATGACCTTCCCGGGCGGAAAACAGCGGCGAAACATGAATATCTTGGCAACCCAAGGGCAACGCCCTTATAATGGCGTTAAAGGATAAAGAAGCGGGATATGGGCATCCAACTCGGCAAAAAGATTAGCGGCGGCGGCACCGGGGCGATTCACGAAGGCCCGGACGACACCGTTTACAAAATCACCAACGGCGATCCAGAAGCGAATGCCGACCTCATGCGCGAGTTTCATACATTAAGCAACGCAAACAGCATCCCGGACCTCCCTGTGCAGCGCGCTTTAGAGGCCGGACGCCATGAGGGACGCTGTTACATCCAGTTCAGACGTATACACGGCGAAGGCTTGGACGAACTGCTGATCGGCAATCGCTTGAATCAACAGGAACTGATGGAGATTCGTGATCAGATCCGCGCCATCCATGAGCAGTTGGGCAAGAACGGATTATACCAGGGTGACCCGGAAGGACTAGGTAACTACATGATCACCCGGACAAAAGAAGGTCCTAAAGTCACCTTTGTTGATTTCGTTGAGGGGGGGGCTGACCCATCAGGAAATGCGGCCCTGCAGGACATGCAGACAATCGACAGAATTATGGATCAACTGATAAGAAACTTCGACCACGCTAAAATAGATCAAGACGCGCACACCCCCACCTGAACCCATATAAAAGCGCCCCAAAAAAAGAGGCCCCGCAGGGCCCCTCTCAAGAAGGTGTAAACGCGTAATCCGTCATTCCACAGGGGGCGGAGGCGGCGGGAAACCGTCCGCGCCCGACTCCGTCGGCGCAGGGAGCGGTGCGCTCTTCGGCCCGTCCTTGCCCAAATCACCCTTGCCCCAATCACCTTTACCGTGATGCGGCTTGCCCGGCGACTTTCCGAAGCCCTGAATCAAACGGATGAACTTGTCGGCGAACCGCGCCTTATCTTCCTGCGGCAGGGCCAGAACGATCTTTTTCAGCGTCGAAAAGCGGCGCTCCGTAAGCTTGGCAACCGAATCCTTCACCTTGCCCGAAGCCTGATCGAACGAAGCCTCGTTGAAATCGGGCGCGTTAACCGCCGCAACGAACTCTTCCTTCGCCGCTTTCATCTCGCGCATCATGGCCTTGAATTCTTCGCGCCCGCCGCTAAGGGTCGTACGCACGATCTCCGCGCCCTTGGGCGAAAGCCCCTCCTCGAACTGCGCCGACCACGAACCGTGCGGCTTGCGGTAATGATGCCCGAGCGTCATCCCGGCCACCAGAAGGTTTGCGATGATCGAAAGCGTAAAAATGATCTTCACCGTCCGGCTCATGACAGCCCCTCCATATCCATCGCGTCAAGAACGACCACGCCAAAGGGCGCGTCCTCTTCCTCGGTTCCGAACGCGCCGCCGTCAAGCCCGTACCCCCCGGCCACGACGCCGAGCAGAAGAACAAGACTCATGACCAGCGCGGGCTGCGGCAAAGCGAACCCGTCCGCGAAATCGTTCCACCAGTCGCGTAAACCGCCCAGAAGCCCGCCCGAAGCCGCGCCGCCGTTTTGGGTTGTGCGCCCCTGCGCCCCGCGCTCCTGCGGATGACGGGCCGCCTCCGCGATGATCCGCGCCGCAAGATCCGCCCTCGGTTCGGGAATTGGCCTGCGGCTCAAAATTGCATCAATATCTTCGCCCATGTTTTGCCCCTCATCCATACTTTTTATGTTGCACATCGTACCCTTTACGCCCCAATTCCTCGCGCAGCGCAGCCTTCGCCCGCATCAAAAGCGACTCCAGCGCCTTCACGCCCACGCCCAGAATGTCGGCGGCCTCCTTGTTGCTCAGCCCCTCGTAAAAACACAGATTCAAGGCCGCCTTCTGCCGCTCCGGCAAATTCTGGATCGCGCCCTCAAGGCTCGTCTGCAGCTGCCCCTCTTCGAGCAGGTCCAGCGCATCCGGCTTGTCATCGCCCAGAGTTTCCGGAATCTCGGTCTGTGGACGCTTGCGGCGCATATGATCAAGCGCCTGATTGGTCACCACCCGGTAAAACCACGTGGAGAACTTCGCGCCGGCCTCGGGGTTCCAGCTATGCGGGTTTTTCCAGAGCTTCACAAATGCCTCCTGCACGATATCCTCGGCCTCCTCCTGATGTCCGCACATCCTGTACGCGGCGGCAAAAAACATCCGCGAATGGCGGCGAACAAGGTGCGCGAAAGCCTCATGGTCTCCCGCGCATATGCGGGCCATCAGGCTTTCGTCGCTCAAATTTACATCCGGTTCGCCCGCCATAGAGCGTGCCACCTTCAAGATTTACAGGTTACGATCAATCGTCGGTCTTGCCGTCGTCATCGTCCCCGGGCCCGTCATCATCCGAGCCTTTGTCGTCGTCAGAACCGACCTTGGCCTTTTCTGCCTTTTTCTTTTTCCACTCGCCCTTTTTGGCTTCCATATGGGCCTTGGCTTCGTCTTTGGTGACCTTACCGTCCTTGTCGCCGTCCATCGCATCAAAGCGTGAGGTCCCGGCCTTGTCGAACTCCTCTTTGGAGATCGCACCGTCGCCGTCCAGATCGTCCTTCTCAAACATTTTATCCATCATCTTGCCGTGATGGCCGCCCTTTTTGTGTTTGTGGCCGTCATCGTCGCCGTGATCGCCCGCCAAAACGGGAGAAGCGGCGAAAGCGACTGCCAAAGCGCTGAGAACAAGATATTTTTTCATAAGTCAGACCCTTTCTAGTGACTGTTAATTAAAAGTACTACGCACCGTTGACCGAAACCCTGCGGAAAAAACCGCAAACCGTCTGGATCATACACGAAAATCCCCGAAAAAGCGCAAGAAAGCCGGATAATATACGGAAAAGAGACGCTTATCCGTTGCGAAGGTCGATCACAATCCGCGTGATTCCGGCCTTGTCGGTGCCCAGCGAAGCGGCCTGAAGCATTTTGGTGTCCTTTTTGAGCTCTAAAAGCACCTGTGTGCCGCCGCCGGGCAAGCGCTCGACGCGGAACCCGCGCACGACGGAAAGCTCATGGAACGCCACGCCCTCCCCTGCGGCCCAGTCCGCCCCCTCAAGATCGACGCGCACCAGCTTCCGGCCGTTATCAAGATGCGCCTCGAACCGCACATCGCCCCGCACTTCGAACACCACGCGCGTCCGCCCGGAATCCTCGCCGCTGCGCATCCGCACGATCCGCCCCGCCTCCGCAGGCAGCAGCTCCTCAGCATTCTCCCGTAAGGGCTTGAGCTTGACGGGCATAAACGTCGGCTTTGGCCTCAACGCTTGAGTGTTGAGCGCGGGCGCTGCTTCCGACCTTGGCGGCAGAGGCTTGCGTCCCGGCAAAATCGGCGCGGAAACCACCGCCGGTTGCGCCGCCCCGGCGGCAGGCTCGATCTGTGCGACAGTCCCGCGCACCTGAGCAGGCTTACGCCCCGGAATAACCAGCGGACCCGCAGATCGACCATCGCTCAAAGCCACCTTAGCCGGAGTCTCAGCGGCGGCAGGCGGAGGGAGGGGCGGCCCACCCGCAGGAGAAACAGCATACGCTTCGGCAACCGCCGGAGTCGGCACGGCGACCTGTGCCACTTCGACCTCTGGCGCGGAAAATTCTTTGACTTCAGGCAAAGGCACAGGCGTCCGGGCGACAGGCCCCTCGCGCACATCCCCTTTTTGAATCTTCAGAACCCTGAACGTCTTGTCGCTATCCTCGGCCACATCCGGATCAAAATGCGGCGCCAGATCCGCAGACTTCGTCTTTCGCCCGGTATCGACGCCGCTGCGCGCCTTCATATGCTCCGCCGCCGGGTCGTAATCCTGCGATTGCTCGACAATATTCATATTCCCATCGGCTTCCAGCAAGGCTTCTGGCGAAATCTTCGACTTGCTTTTGCGGTCAAGGATCGTACTGACCTCCGCGATAACATCTTTCGAAGTTTGCGCGGCAGGCTGGCCCTGACTGGTCGGCTTCGAAGGCGGCTTTGAAACGGATGCGGCGGCAGACGGAGCAGCACCGGAATTCTCGGCCTCGCTCGCCGCTGGCCGACCGATCGCCTTGGCAAAGCGCGGATCAAGCGTAAGAGAGGTTGTCTGGCAAGCTGTCAGGAAAAAAGAACAAAGGGACAAACCGAAAAACAGCGTCCGCGAAAAACAGAATCGAACAGGCGGCGTCGCGCGCATTATCTCTAAGCAGTAAGTGTATGTGTGTCTTAAAGCTTAAAAACGCCTGCCCTAACCGTCAATCCACAGACTCCGTCTGCAGGGCTCTTATCCACACCCCTGTGCAAACGAACAAAAAACGACCGCTTTAAAAAATTAGCGCTCCCGTTCCCGGTAAACTGCGATTAAATTGTCCTCATGACCGTAACCAAACTTCTGATCCCAAGAGACGAATGGAAACGATGCCTCACTGGCACGCTGGAAATAGCTTGTTTTCTGGAAAATGGCATAACGCGCTTCTCTAATACACTGGAGGAAACCCTGCGCTCCTTCTGGATCGTCCTGATCGGTTTTTCCTTGAATTGCAGCGCGATGCTCCTTTTGCGCGGAGAAAATGAAAAGCTATCCTCGCTCCCCGTGCACACCATGATTTACAACGACGCCCAGCGCATCGTATTCTTCAACATCTTCCAAGTCCTGTTGCTCTACCTCTTGTGCAAATGGTGGAACCGTCTGGAACACTTTCCCCGCCTGATAACAGGCGTAAACTGGTTGCAAATCATCCCGCTTGTTGTCCTGGCGCCGCTTCACTTGATGGTTTGGACGGGCCTTCACGCCATTTCGGACGCCGGCGTTCTTGAACTGATCTTTGTCTGTTATTTTCTCTGCGCTGTGGCCTTTTTTATAGGACGCAGTATTAAAATTCCGTTGGTCGTCGCCGGGTACGCCTTACTGATGATGTTCATGATCGACTACATCAGCCTCATGGCGCTCCTGAATTAGCCGGACCGAACATCCCCCGCGCCCGGCTCAAAATCCGCACATACCGCTTCGGCCTGTAGGACAGCGCCATATGCCCGAGCAAAGCGGCGATCCAAAGATACGCCAGAACATATTGCGGAACCCCCGCAAGGATGCCCAGATATCCGAACGCGCCCATCCCCGAGACGATCAGCAAAATCGCCGCCGTCGTCTGCCCCGGCGTAAACCCGGCATCGAGAAAATGATGATGCAGATGCCCCCGGTCCGCGCTAAACGGGTGCTTGCCCTCCTTCACCCGGCGATAGAATTGCGCGCACTCGTCGAACACGGGCAAGCCGATGATCCACGCCACGGAAATCGGCACCATAACGGGCGCCCGGTAATCCGCCATCTTGATCGCATACCACCCCATCAGCAAACCAAGGCATAAACTCCCGGAATCGCCCAGAAAAACGGCGGCCCTCTTGCGCAAGGGCGTGCGCATGTTATGCGCCAGAAACCCCAGCAACGCCCCGGCAAAGATCATCAGTCCCGGCAGCAAAACAAGATTGTCCTTCAACACGCACGCCAGTATGAACCAGAAAAACGCCAGAAAACCAATCCCGCCCGCCAAGCCGTCCACCCCGTCGATCAAATTCATGCCATTGATGAACAGCACCATCGCGATGATCGAAAACGGGATACCGAAGATATCCAGCCAGACCCCGCCGAACCCGAACAGGTTGCCCAGCGTAGCAATCTGCGCGCCGCCGGGAATGACCACCACACACGCCGCCACGACCTGCGCTCCGAACTTGATCCACGGCTTGATGGGCCGATAATCGTCCGCCGCCCCAACGGCAAGCAGCAGCGCCAGAGCCTGCAACAAGGGCCAGTGCCCCCCGCCCGCGAAACCGGAAAAGACGAAAACGGCGGCGAAAGCCGGAACGATGACCAGCCCGCCGATCGGCGGCACGGCGCGGTCGTGAATCTTGCGCCCGCCCGGCGCGTCGATGAAGCCCGAGCGCGAAGCCAGACGGATGGCCGGAACCATCCCGACCGCGACAAGGACGAAAGCAACAGAAGCCGCAATTAACGAAGAATAAAAAATGGTGTCGCCCATCCCCGGTCCAAAACAAGCCTTTAAGGTTTTTGGCGGAGGAAGGTTAGCACAGGAAGAAAGGTCTCGAGTGTTTAAAGTTTGCAGGATAAGGATTTAATCCAAAGCCAATAGCTCCGGATACGGACGATCCGGAGCCAAAACGCCAAAAAATCTCTCTAGGATGTAAACAGGCCGATGAAGCCCTCGTAAAGGGCCGTGACGTCCTCCCCGATCAGGTAAACCGTAACGACAATCGCTATGGAAATCCCCGTACCGATAAGGCTGTACTCGATGGCGGTCCCGCCATCGTCCCGGCGCAAATAATCATGGATCAGATCACGCATGTCATGGTCCGTTGTTATAATACGTCAAGTTAATGATGCCGGGAAAAGAGTAAGATTTCGTAAAGAATTTCTAATGCGCTGATATTAAAAGAAAAATCTAGACCGCGAACCGCCCCGGAGAGAGCGCCCCCATCAACTCGCCAGAAAGCGCGTACCCCGCCTTGCCGCCCGTCAGAAGCTGGGCCAGAAGCTGCGCGGCGCGCAGTGAACTCAGAATCCCGTGCGAACCGTGCGCGGTGGAGATATAGAGCCTGCGCCCCGGATCAAGCGCCCCCACGACGGGGAAATTGTCCGGCGCGGTGGTGCGTACCGCCGCGCGCTGCCCTTCGACCGTATGCAGCCCACGGAACGCGTGCACGTGGTCGTGCAGCTTGAGGATATTATCAAGGTCGTCCTGCCCGATAATCTCGCTGTGGTCCAGCCAGCGCTGGAAGGTCGAGCCGACGCAATGCACCCCGTTAATCACCGGCGTGACGTAGCCGCCATAACCGACCGTGCAGCGCAGCTTCGCGGAGTCCGCGCTCGCCTCGATATACGTGATCTGCCCCCGCACGGGCTTGAGCGGCAGATGCGCGGCCTCCGGGAACTTCACCAGCCCCATCCCGCCCGTCAGGACGAGCGCGTCGGCCTCAATCGCGGAAAGGTCCGTCACAGGATGATTGAGATGCACCTCAACGCCTTGCGCATAGGCCTCGCAGAGCTTGCGCGGCGAGACGGTGCCGGACCGGGCCAGATAAAGCGCCGGGAACTCCAGCGCCACGCCCGCGACCTCCGACGCCTCCGGAGCGCTGAGCATCCGCATCTCGTCCGCGCCCCAGCCCCAGCTGTGGACGGTTTGCGGGAACCGCTTGGCCTTTTTATCGTCATTCACCAGATGCAGCGCCCCGCAGGGGTTCCACTCGATGCCCGGGAGGGTCTCGAAGAGTTTAAGCGCCTCGAAGAACGCGGCGGCGTAGAATTCCTGCTCCGGCCCGCGCCCGGCGGTGAAGCGCGGGTTATACAACCCCACGGAATTGCCCGACGCCGCCGGAGCCAACGTATCGGCGGCCTCATAGATCACAGGCTCCAGCCCGTGAAGCTTAAAGATGTAGGCACAAGCCGTACCCGCCAGCCCGCCGCCCAGTATCGCGACTCTCATCCGCCCTTATGTCCTGAATAAACTCCGGCCAGCATATCACGCTTGCGTCCAAAACCCTTGATTTTGGTCACTTCGAACCCCGCGCTCTGCAAGCCCCGGCGCACCTCGCCCGCCGCCGTAAAGGTCGCGAAGGTCGTTCCCGCATGGCTCAGCCGGGCCATCTGCGCGAACACCGTTTCCGTCCACATCTCCGGGTTGGTGGCGGGCCTGAACCCGTCCAGAAACCAGGCATCCACATCAAGATTAAGCTTCGGCAGAACCTCGTTCACATCACCGATATGCAGCGTCAGGCGCACATCCTCCGCCACGTCGATGACGTGAGCGCCCGTCTTGGGCACCGGATAGAGGTCGCAGAAGATCGGAAGGCAGTCACCCAACTCATCCGCCCAGACGGACAGGACATCCTTTATGAAACCGCTATTGACCGGGTATTTCTCCACCGAGATAAATTCAAGACGCCTCGGATTGTTATGGATGCGGAAGCTGTTCCAGAACTGCCACGCCGCCAGAAAATTCAGGCCCGTGCCGAACCCCGTCTCCGCGATGGTGAAATTTCCCCTGAAATCCTTGTCGCCCCAACGGACGGGCAGATCGTTGCCCTCGATAAAGACATGCCGGCTTTCCGCCAGCCCGTCCTCTGCGGAAAAATACACGTCGTCAAACCGCTCCGACCTTGGCACCGTGCTCATTTTGCTCCATATTTCTTATGACTAGAGTGTTTGTAACCCGAAAGGTTTTACCATATGTCTGCCAATCCGCTGCTAGAAAAATCGCCCCTCCCCAACCAGGCCCCTCCGTTCGACCGCATCCGGACAGAACATTACATGCCCGGCCTGAAGGCGGCGATCGAGGAGGCGGAAAGAAACATCAAAAAAATAAAGAATAACAAGGCCGAGCCGGATTTCGAGAATACGCTGGTCGCGCTGGAATGCGCCTCCGAGACGCTCGATCAGGTCTCTTCGGCCTTTTATAACCAGCTCTCCGCCATGGGCGGCGACGATCTGCACGCGCTGGCCGCCGAGATGGGGCCGCTGGGCGCGAAATTCTCCAATGACGTGCTGCTGGACGCCAAGCTGTTCAAGCGCGTCAAGGCGGTTTACGACAAACGCGACACGCTCAAGCTCACGGCCGAGCAGAAAACCATGCTGGAGGACACCTATAAGGGCTTTGTGCGCGGCGGCGCGGGACTGAGCAAAAAGAAGAAAACCCGCCTGCGCGAGATTTCCGAGCGGCTTTCGACCCTCTCCCCCGCCTTCATGCAGAACACGGTGAAATCGGCGGAGGCGTTCGAACTGATTATCGACAATCAAAAAGACCTCTCCGGCCTGCCCGACAGCGCCATCGAGAGCGCCGCCCACGCGGCGGAGGAAAAGGGCTATAAGGGCAAGTGGCTGTTTACCCTCGATTACCCCAGCTTCGGCCCGTTCCTGCAATATGCCGACAACCGCGCCCTGCGCGAAAAAATCTGGCGGGCCAACGCCTCACGCGCGTGGAAGGACCAGTATGACAACTGCGCCAACATCCTCGAAACCGTAAAGCTGAAAAAGGAACGCGCGAAGCTGCTGGGCTATAAGACCCACGCGCATTACGTGCTTGAGGAACGCATGGCGAAATCGCCCGAGGAGGTCATGAACTTCCTCAAGACCCTGAAGAAGGCCTATAAGCCCGCCGCGAAAAAGGATCTCGCGAAGCTTAAGAAATTTGCTGAAAAGGAACACGGGCTGAACGAACTCATGCCGTGGGATGTCGGCTATTACGCTGAAAAACTCCGCAAGAAACTCTTCGATTTCACGTCCGAGGATTTCCGCCCGTATCTCCCGCTCGAAAAGGTCCTCGCGGGCTGCTTCGATCATTTCAGCAAGCTCTTCGGCATCAAATTCGAAAAGGCCGACGGCAAATACCCCGTCTGGCACAAGGACGTTCAGGTCTTCAACGTGGTGAACAGAAACGACGGCGCGTTCGTCGGCACGTTTTACGCCGACTTCCACCCCCGCACCGGCAAAAATCAGGGCGCGTGGATGACGACCTACCGCAATCAGGGCCTCTGGCGCGGGAAGGTGGAGCGGCCGCTGGTCGCCATCGTCTGCAACTTCACCAAGCCGACGAACGACAAGCCTTCCCTGCTGACCCACGGCGAGGTCACGACGCTGTACCACGAAATGGGCCACGCGCTGCACGGCCTGCTCTCCAACGTCACCTACCGCGCGGTCGCGGGCACGAACGTCCGCTGGGACTTTGTGGAGCTGCCCTCCCAGCTTCAGGAGAACTGGTGCTATGAGAAATCCGTGCTGGACACCTTCGCCGAACATTACCAGACCGGCGAGAAAATCCCCGCCAAGCTGGTGGAGAAATTGAATAAGGCCCAGAATTTCATGGTCGGCTGGGGCGGCTTGCGCCAGATCGGCCTCGCGCAGCTCGACATGGCGTGGCACAGCAAAAACCCCGATAAAATCACCGACGTAGAAAGCTTCGAGGACGCCGCGATGAAGGATTGCGCCCTCTTCCCGCGCCTCGCCGGGCCGGTCTCGACCTCCTTCGGCCATATTTTCGCCGGGGGCTATTCGGCGGGGTATTACAGCTATAAATGGGCCGAAGTGCTCGACGCCGACACCTACGAGCTGTTTAAGGAAAAGGGCCTGTACGACAGCAAAAGCGCGCAAGCCTACCGTGAATTGCTGGCCAAGGGCGGCTCCGAAGACCCGGCGGTTTTGTACCGCGACTTCCGCGGCCGCGACGCCGACCCCGACGCGCTCTTGCGCCGGGAGGGATTGCTGAAGGCGGAGAAGAAGGCGGCTTGATGTGAAAAAAATATTTTTTTTAATTTTGTGCAGCCTGATTTTTTCAGCCTGCTCAATCAGAAAATTTTATATCGATGTAACCCTTGAAAACGGACAAGTTACATTCAGGAATTTTTATTCCGGCATTTATGAAAGTTTTTCTTTTAAAAGAAAGGATAAAAATAATTTTTATCTTCAAGAGCTTAGTGTATGCGCATCTGACGGTGACCGTTGCAAAGATATATGGCGGGTTAAGTACACGGGTAAACTTCTGGGAATTAAATTAACGGATTATGTAACGCTTCCTGAAGAGATTACTTATGGCGAAAACATTCAAGGCCTTGCCACGGACATAAAACCAAAAGAATTGCCGCTAGATACCGACATTATAGTTTGGATGAAAGTAAGAATAGAAGACCCTTCAGGAGAAGATACTATTATTCCTGGTCGTGGGGTTTTCAAAATTTTGGAAAAAAATGGGCAATTAATTTTGGCTGATCCTTATGATTTCCAATGAATCTACCCCACGCATCCAGCCCGGCGATATTTACGAGGATTGCGCCTATCATCCCTGCTTATGTTTTGGGATAGGCGAGGAAGACGGCGACATCACGGTGTGGGGTATCTCGCTAATCGACGGCCCCCAGCCCCGCTCGTGCTCCCTGAACCATTGCGGCGTAAGCAAGATGACACTGGAAGACGCATGGAGGCGCAAAATTGATTTTGCCGAGGCGCGTTTTAAAATTCCAAACGAGACTGAAAGATAGCTTAGTTTTTCTGTTCCATGTAATCAGGCGACAACGGCAAGCCCGCTTTAATCATAAACGCATTCAACCCGCTATAATCTCTGTGCGTTCCAAGTTTTGTTATATATTTGCCGTCTTTGTAAATAGCCAAGCCTGCGCATTCAAAACATAACAAATAATCAAAGCGGTGCTTTTCGGTATTGACCGTAAGCGCATGACGCGGCTCGAAACACGCACCAAGGCTCATCTGGTTCACGATACTACTCTCAAAAGCCGCTGTTACATCTTGGGCTAGATTCCCGTCGAGCTTTTTCTCAGCAATAATTGGGTGTCCGTGTATTTTTTCTTCATAACCAGCACCGCGCGGGCTCTGCGGACTAAGACCAATAAGGGTATATGCCGTAACGGTCTTGGCCTCGGATAACGCCTTGAGAGCTTCATCTTCCTTAGCGCACATTTCCTCTGTCTTGCAGAAGGAGCACTCTTCTCCATTTTTTGCGCTAACCTGACATTTATAGGGCTTTAAGCCCTTGTCGCCCGCAACGGCGGGGCCACCGAGCAAAACCAGCGCGGCGCAAACCATAAGACCATAAATTTTCATGGAACGAACCCTCATACCCTCATTTTGACCACGCGCCTGACTAGGCTGTCAATTTTTGCCAAAACGCACGCCGTGCGCTATAATCACAGCATCAACAGGCGCAGTGCGCCTTTTTTTATGACTATGGTGTAGACTAAGTCCACTCCGTCACCCGGAGCGCAAGCGGTCAACCCACCAACGCGAGCGGACTTAGCCCACCCGCGTTCCAGCAATTTCAAAGATTTATCAAAAAACAGCGGGGCCACCGGACTAAGTCCACCCCACTGCCCGTCAAAAAACGCGGCGGCTGGATTATCTCTTGATCTTGATCCCGTGATCGGGCGCCGCAGCAGTGCATTGTTTTTCCACCGCGCGCTTATACTGCTTCGCGACCGTGTCGGAGGCATTTTTGAATTCGTCCAGCTTCTGCTTGTAGATGCCCTTCATTTCATTTCCGCCGCCGCCCACAGCCTTCTCATAGAAGCTCGCAGCCACAAGATAATAATTATCGGTATAGTCGGACGGAAGCTTGCCCATGGTCTCTTCGGCCTTGATGGAATAGACGGCCGCACACTCGGTGAGGAATACATAATCCACGGGCTGCGCCCCCGCCTGCGCCGAAACGGCCTGAGGCACAATCAATAAAGCAGCGGCAGCAAGGATAAGTTTTTTCATGCTAAATCTCCATTCTAGCTTTGGATTCCCGCCTGCCCCGCAAACGCGCAGCTTACGGACCAGACATCGCATTCGTTTACCCCTTAACTTTAGTTATAGGCCTCTCAAGGATTTTCTTCAAGAAAATCAGGCAAAAACGCGATGATTTTATGTTAGGGCGGTTTAATTTATGCAAGGCCCGTGCCCTTACGGCGGCTCGGCGTCCTGCTCCACCTTCGGGGCGGGGGCGCTCTCGAAGACCCAACGGGCGGAGAGCGGGTGTTCGAGCGGGTGGCTCTGCATGAATTTGAGATCGAAATTCACGGCCACGCTGTCTTTGGTATTCCGCCAAAGCCGCCGGAGCGAGCCGGGCGGCGGCAGGGGCTGGTCGGTATCGGTGAAATAGACGTAATCCGGGTCGGTGATCTTGTGGTTCAGGGTCGTCCCCGGCTCGAAGGGCTTGAAATCCTCCAGCCACTGCTCCTGATCGGGCGGCGCGTCGTAGAAATAGAGATCGAAGACCAGCAGCCGTCCGCTTGAGGTGGGCACCCGCAGGCCGGCATGGACGTTGTAAGGGTTGGGCTCGTCGCGCTCGGGGTATTTGGGCTGGCCCTTTTCGTTATAATCGTCGGGTCCAAGGCCGAAGTCCGGCTCCACGGGGGCGCGGATATTCTTGCCGATCTGGCCGTCCGCGTCGGGCGGAGAGTAGATCCAGATCTTGGCCAGCCCCTCATAGCCGCGCTCGGCCAGAATTTCCCAGGCCTTGTGCGCCCGCAGGTCACAGCCCCGCTGGCCCCTCTCCGATTTATGGGCGAAGCTCATTTCGCGCAATTCCGCGAATAAATCCAACGCCTCTTCGTCTGTGGGTCTCATTCCTGCCCCGCCGCCGGACCGCCGCCGGTCCATCAGTTTTTCTTTATGTTTCCTTTGCATTCCGGCGGTTTCTGTGCATAAATACCGCCCCTAAGCGGACAGATTTTATCAGGAATATGCGGACATGAGCAAGAATTCCCCGAATAAAGGCACAAACGTCATTAATATCAAGACCGGGCTGGCCGAAATGCTCAAGGGCGGCGTCATCATGGACGTCGTAACCCCCGATCAGGCCAAAGTGGCCGAGGATGCGGGCGCGGTCGCGGTCATGGCGCTGGAGCGCGTTCCCTCCGACATCCGCAAGGCCGGCGGCGTAGCCCGCATGAGCCCGCCCGAACTGGTTCAGGCGATCATGGACACGGTCTCCATCCCCGTCATGGCGAAATGCCGGATCGGCCACTTCGCGGAGGCGCAGGTTCTGGAGGCCATCGGCGTCGATTACATCGACGAGTCCGAGGTGCTGACCCCCGCCGACGAGGATTACCACATCAACAAGCACGATTTTAAAGTGCCGTTCGTCTGCGGCGCGAAAAATCTGGGCGAAGCCCTGCGCCGCATCGGCGAAGGCGCGGCCCTGATGCGCACGAAGGGCGAGCCGGGCACCGGAAACATCGTGGAGGCCGTGCGCCACCTGCGCCAGATCAATCAGGATATCCGCCGCATCACCCTCCTCGACGATCAGGAACTGATGACCGAGGCCAAAAATCTCGGCGCGCCGTTCGAGTTGGTCAAACTGGTCAAGGAGCTGGGCCGCCTGCCCGTGCCGAATTTCGCGGCCGGAGGCATCGCCACCCCCGCCGACGCGGCGCTCTGCATGCAGCTGGGCGCGGAGACGGTGTTCGTCGGCTCGGGCATTTTCAAATCCGAAGACCCCGCGAATTTCGCCAAGGCGATCGTGAAGGCCACCGCCCACTACAACGACCCGAAAATGGTGCTCGAAGCCTCCAAAGGCCTCGGCGAAGCGATGCGCGGCACGGAAATTTCCGAGATCGAGGCCTCTATGCGCATGGCCAATCGGGGCTGGTAAGGGTTTTTTATTCCCTTGCGGCTACACTGAGTAAAACGGAGTTTCTTGTTATGAAAACCATCGAACACTGGTCCCTGACCGCCCACCCTGTGAACTTCACCCCGCTTTCCCCGGAAGACGCGGAAACCACCCCGATGTACGTCGTAGGCGTGGCCGAGGATAACGGCAAGATCAAGGATATCCGCACCTCCCCCATCGTCGCCCGCGTGGACGGCCAGGCGCAGGTCGTAACCCGTTCCGGCTCCGTTTACGGGCTGGGCCAGCCTGATTCCGATTATGAGCGGATCTACAACAACGCGCGGGAACGGCTGCTCGAGTCGCTCCCGGTCCATCGCCCCGCCGCGCCCTCTTCGGCGCCGGACGAACACGCCCCGGGGCTATAAAAAAATCCCTCTGATCGAGGCCGCCTTTAGGCTTATACTCTCCTGAAACCTAAAGGGAGATGCATAGGATGGTCCCTATTTATCGAGCTGCGACATTTTTGGCGTTACTCATCCTGACGCTTTCTCCGCTCGCGGCGAAGGCCGATTGCGTGGGCGGCGAACCTGCGCAAGTGAAAATCACGGTAAAATCTTGCGAGGCGATCGACCCGCTCACCGACCAACGCCTCAAACAGCCCGAGCAAGCTCAACAGATGAGTGAGGAATTTATGCTGCGGTTTTTCAAAGGGGCGCTGGTCACGCTCGAAAACGGCAGCACCTATATGTATCCCACCGCGCAGCCCGATGCCTGCGCCGGTTTAACGCCGGGGGCGGAGGTGGAAAAAATCGTCTCCTCAACCTGCTGCGATACCGGGAAATGGGGCAAATGCCTTCTGGGCGGACGGTTCATGCACGATGTCGGCGGGGAACCCGTGAATGCGTTTCAGTGATTGTGCGATCTTATGGGTAAGCAAAGTCGTACATATACATATGCCCTTTTTACAGTCTTTCTTATCGCAATCGGTACTGACTTAGCCATTGCTCAGGACGCACCAGAAACAGGATATTTTCGTGATCAAAAGAGGCTTTTTCAACGCGAACCGAAACTGCCTTTAGCCATAAAATATGATTGTGAATTACAAAAATCTGGAGTTCTGTCCTGCTTATTTACTCACTATCACAAGTCAAAAACCAACAAAAACCAAAGGGTTTGTTATTCTCATAGAGTATCAGAGCCCTTGAATTTTTTATTTCAGGAGAAAAAGAGCGGCTCTTTTGATCACTGGCTGATTGAGATTAAGCGCGATACCGATTTTTGCGATACGGTCTATCGTGAAATTATCTATCCGGTTTTTGATCCTGATAAAGGGGAAACAATAACAGGTTGGCAATACGTTATCACTGGACGTGTAGCCATAAACCCTGAAGAAAAATCTCAGTATGGCGAGGTATGTTCAACATATGATGGTCTTGGTGCGCAAGAATACTTTACCTATCCCGATGACAGCTTTTTAAAAGAAGAATGCGACCAATTAGTCGAGGAGTAATAAAACCTATCCCTTAATATCCACCGCGTAGCGCTTGTCGCGTAGGGGGCGGACGGTCTTGGTGGACATATGATAGACCGGATCGTTCTTATAGAGTTCCAGCGACGCCTCGTCAGGAAATTCGCCATAAACGACAATGTCGATATCATTGCCGATCTGATCGATCTTTTCGTTCTTGCGGACGGTCAGAGTCCAGTTCCCCTCGATCGTCTCCAGCGTCCTGAGCGCAGCGTAAATCGTGTCTACATCTTCCGGATTTTTTGCGGTGAAAAAAACGATATGCCGGATCATCGTCAAAATCCTTTCCAATCAAACTGAACTTACCAATCGGTTTTCGCGCCGGGCACTGCAAAAACCAGACCGTCCAGCGCGGCGCTCATACGGATCTGGCAGCCGAGGCGCGAGGTTTCGCGCACCTGATGGGCGAGGTCGAGCATGTCTTCTTCCTCGCCGGTCTTCTCGTTGCCCGCCGCTTCCACCCGCGCGGCCCAGTCGGGATGGATGACCATATGACAGGTCGCGCAAGCCATGGAGCCGCCGCACACGCCCTCGATCTCCGCCACGCCCGCATCTCGCGCGATCTCCATGAGGGACCAGCCCTCCTGCGCCTCGATCGTGCGCTTTGAGCCGTCCTTGGCGATCACTGTAATGCTGCTCATGCGGGCCCGTTCCTTTTGACTCTGGCTGTGACGGTTGCCCACGCGGCGAGAAACCTGTCGATATCGGCCTCCTTCGTAGCCCAGCCCAGCGAAATACGCAAGGCGGAGGATGCGAGATCGCGGCCCAGCCCCATCGCGGTGAGCACATGGCTCGGCTCCACCCGCCCGCTGGAACAGGCCGCGCCGTTGCTGATCGCCACACCTTCGAGGTCCAGCGCCATCAAAAGCGTCTCGGAGGACACGCCGGGAAGGCTGAACAAGGTTGTGTTGGCCACGCGCGGCGTATTTTTTGCATGAATCACGGCATCGGGGGTGATGCTCAGAATGTCACGCTCCAGACGGTCGCGCCAGCCGCCCAGCGCTTGATAATGGTTCATGCGCTCCAACGATTCTTGCGCCGCCGCGCCGAACCCTGCGATGGCCGGAAGGTTTTCCGTACCCGCCCGCGCGCCCCGCTCCTGCCCGCCGCCGAAAAGCAGCGTCGGCGTTTCGCCGCATAAACCGAGGATCAGCGCGCCCGCGCCCTGCGGCCCGCCGATCTTGTGAGAGGACAGGGTGAGGAAATCCACCCCCATTTCCTGCGGATTGAGGGGGATGCGTCCTGCGGCCTGCACCGCATCGGAATGGACGAACGCGCCGTATTTGCGTGCTATTGCCGATATCTCCGATACGTTTTGTATCGCGCCCGTTTCATTATTCACCGCCATAACGGACACGAGAACCGCACCGCCATCCCGCGCCAGAAGCGCCTCCAATGCACCAAGATCGACCAGCCCCTGCGGAGTCGCGGGGATCGGAACCAGCTCCGGCGCGGCCTTCAAGACACTCGGATGCTCCATCGCCGACACCAAAATGCGCCGCTGGGGATAATGCCGGGAAAAATGCTGGATAACCGCATTGTTGGCCTCCGTGGCGCCGCTTGTGAAAATCACCTGAGCGGGCGGGACGGAGGCAAGACCAGCCACGGAGCGCCGCGAATCCTCAAGAAGATTACGCCCCGCCCGCCCGAAATAATGCACGGAAGACGCGTTCAGCGCCAAATCCCCAAGATTTAAAACATCCAGCATCGCCTCACGCGCGGCAGGCCGCAGCGGAGCGCTGGCATTATAATCGAGGTATATTCGCTCTTTCATGGGCTTTTCGCCTGATCCACAAGGGCATTATCCACATTATTTTTCAATGACTTGTCATAAATTTGTGGACTTCATTTCAAATCTTTAATATAGAAACCCTGTGAAAGATCAACAGGTTTTGATCTGTTTCCGAACATTATGCCACGCTACCCGTTCGGAAAATGAAAAAAGACTGATTTCGTTATCTTTCTTTTGTGTTCACGGGGATCGGGCGCGCTTCATGCGCCCATAGAAAAAAAGAGGTACTTTATGCCTGAAGTTATCCTGAACGGTCCGGCTGGCCGATTGGAAGGCCGCTACTCCCATTCAAAAATTAAAAATGCGCCGCTGGCTCTGGTTTTACACCCCAGCCCCGAACACGGCGGAACGATGAACAACAAGATCACCTACTCGCTGTTTCAGGCGTGCGTGGCACGTGGATTCTCGACCCTGCGGTTTAACTTTCGCGGCGTAGGCCGTTCGCAGGGCGTATTCGACCGCGGCGAGGGCGAGCTGAGCGACGCCGCCTCCGCGCTCGACTGGATGCAGGAAATCAACCCCAACGCCCCTTATGTCTGGGTTGCGGGCTTCTCGTTCGGCGCGTGGATCTCCATGCAGCTGCTGATGCGCCGCCCCGAGATCAAGGGCTTCATCTCCGTTGCCCCTCCGGCCAGCACCGAAGATTTCACGTTCCTCGCGCCCTGCCCCACTTCGGGCCTTGTTCTGCACGGATCGCGCGACGACGTGGTGCCCGAACCGTCGGTCAGCGAGTTTGTCTCCAAACTGCAACAGCAGAAGGGCATACAGATTGATTACCGCATCATCAAGGGCGCCAACCATTTCTTCCACGACTGCACCGACCTGCTCATCGACCATGTTCACGACCATATGAACAAGGCCGGTGGCGGCATGAACGTGCAAGTGAAGTTGCCACAGGCGGCATAGTCGCTATTGGCATAGATAGGCTTTCAAGAGGGCGGGAAATCTTCCGCCCTTTTTCTTTACGCCCCAACACCGACGACAAAAATCTTTGCAACGCATCAGATGTCCGGGGTAGAGTCAGGATCATTACGGAAAGGAACACCGCATGGCCGATCAGGAAAACAGACGTCTCGGGCGCATTTTGAAAATGTCCGTGCACGATGTGCGGGCGCTCGAAGGGGCCGTTCCGAGCGTGAACGGCGCAGAGTCGCAAGCCGACCCGAAAACCGAAAAACCCGCGCAGGAAGCCAGCGACACGCCCTCCACCTACGATCTGTCAGGCTAAAAACCGCCGCCCCCTCCCAGACCATATAATAGAAACGCCTTGACTTAGAGCTTATATGTCTATTACTCTAGAAATATGGACATACATAAGGCCATCATCGTCTTCGATGCCCTCTCGCAGGAAACGCGCCTGAGGGTTTTCCGTCTTCTGGTCGAACACGGCACACAGGGCGCTCCCGCCGGAAAGCTGAGCGAAGCTCTGGACGTTCCGCACAACACGCTCTCCTTCCATCTCAATCACATGAGCAACGCGGGCCTCGTAACCTCGAAACGCACGGGACGCTCCATCATCTATACTGCCAATTTCGACCTCATGCGCGACCTGATCGGTTTTCTGGTCAAGGATTGCTGCAGCGTCGAATTTGCCAGCATCCGCACTGACAAAAAATCCGGCTGCTCGATCATCGAACTGGCCGATTGCTGCCCCCCTAAGGAGAAAAAAGTATGAAAATCTCGGAAATCAAAACCCATCTGTCCGCGCTCGGCGCGCTGACCTTCCGCCTGCCCGACGGCAACGCGGTCCCCGAACATTTCCACCTGACGGAAGTCGGTTTGGTGACACGGCATTTTATTGATTGCGGCGGCACGGAGCGCACGGAACAGGTCGCGAACTTCCAGCTATGGACGGCAAACGATTACGAGCACCGCCTCGCTCCTGAAAAATTTCTGCGCATCCTCGATATCTCTAAAAAGGTCCTGGGCAATCTAGACCCGGAGATCGAGGTAGAATACCAGCAGGGCACGATCGCTAAGTTCGGCCTCGCCTTCGACGGGCGGGAATTTATCCTGACCAACAAACAGACGGCCTGCCTCGCCCTCGACGCCTGCGGCCTGCCCCCCGCTAAATCGGAAAAAACCGAAAAAGCCTGCGCCGCAAGCACCGGCTGTTGTTAGAAAGGCGGCAATCCATGAACATTCTCGTTCTTTGCACCGGAAACTCCTGCCGATCCGTCATGGCCGAAGCCCTCTTCAACCATTTCGGACAGGGAAAAATCAACGCGGTCAGCGCGGGCAGCAACCCGGCAGGCTACGTCCACCCCAAATCCATCGAAACCCTCGAACGGCACGGGATCGACCCCGGCGCCCCGCACAGTAAATCGTGGGACGAATTCGAGGGCCGCGACTTCGATCTCGTGGTAACCGTCTGCGACGCTGCGGCTTCCGAAACCTGCCCGGTCTTCTTCGGCGCCAAAACCAAACTGCACTGGAGCACCCCCGACCCCGCGAAGGCCACCGGAACCCCAGGCGAAATCGACGCGGCCTTCGACACCGCCTTCACAATGCTCAAAGACAGAATTGAAACCTACATCCATGAACACACCCACGACCTCTCCCCTCGGCCTGTTTGAGCGCTATCTCTCTTTATGGGTCGCCCTGTGCATCGCCGCAGGCGTGACGCTCGGCGTCGCCCTACCGGGACTTTTTCAGACGGTCGCCGCCCTCGAATACGCCAGCGTCAACTTTGTCGTGGCCATACTCATCTGGGTCATGATCTACCCGATGATGGTGAATATCGACTTTGCCAGCCTCAAAGATGTGGGCCGCAAGCCCAAGGGGCTTTGCATTACCCTTGTTATAAACTGGCTGGTCAAACCCTTTACCATGGCCGCGCTGGGCATTCTCTTTTTCGAACATCTGTTTGCCGATTTTGTCGATCCTCAAGATGCCCGCGAATACATCGCTGGTATGATCCTTTTGGGCGTCGCCCCCTGCACGGCCATGGTCTTTGTCTGGAGCCAGATGGTCCGCGGCGATGCGAACTACACGCTCGTTCAGGTTTCGATCAACGACATCATCATGGTTTTCGCCTTCGCCCCGTTAACAGCTTTACTTCTGGGCATCGGCAACATCGTTGTCCCGTGGGAAACGCTTCTGCTCTCGGTCCTTCTTTATGTCGTCATCCCTCTGGCCGCCGGATACATCACGCGCAAAAGCCTCGATGGTTCGGGCAAAACGGACCGCATCGCCAAATTCACCGCGCGGCTCAAGCCGTTCTCCGTAATCGGCCTTCTGGCAACCGTAATACTCCTCTTCGGGTTTCAGGCTCAGACCATCGTGGAAAAGCCCGCGATCATCGCGCTGATCGCCCTCCCGCTCCTGATCCAGAGTTACGGCATTTTTGCCATCGCCTACGGCTGGGCCTATCTCTGGCGGGTGCCCTTTAAGATCGCCGCTCCGGCCGCCCTGATCGGCACGTCAAATTTCTTTGAACTGGCCGTGGCCGTCGCCATAAGCCTGTTTGGTCTGAATTCCGGCGCCGCGCTCGCAACCGTCGTCGGGGTTCTGGTCGAAGTTCCGGTCATGCTCTCGCTGGTCGCCTTCGCCAACCGCACCCGGCGATTTTTCAACGAACCCGCATAAATCTCTGACCATACTAACGACCAGGGAAAGCCTCCCGCATGCACCAGAGGATTGGGATGATAGGCTCCTTCGGCAAAAGACCCCCTTGCGAATGATGGACTGGCCCGCCGCCGTGCGCTGCACAGCGCTGATCGACATCTTCTTTGGCGTACAGACTGAGATCAAAGCGCGGAATCGCTATTTACAAGCCCCCCTGATCGCTTCATTCTCCTAAAAGCCCCAGCCTTTCGAAAGGAACACACCCGCATGAGCTCCGGCCTTCTTGCCCTCCTCGATGACATCGCCGCCATCGTCAAGGTCACCGCCGCCTCCATAGACGATGTCGCGGTGCAAGCGCTCAAGGCCAGTTCCAAGGCCGCCGGGGTCGTAATCGACGATGCCGCCGTGACCCCTAAATACGTGGTCGGCCTCAGCCCCAAGCGCGAATTGCCGATTATCTGGAACATCGCCAAGGGCTCGATCAAGAACAAGCTGCTGTTCCTGCTGCCCGCAATGCTGTTGCTCGGCACCTTCGCGCCGTGGTCCGTCGCCCCCCTGCTCGCGATCGGTGGAGCGTTCCTGTGTTTCGAGGGCTATGAGAAGCTTCACCACATCGTGCACGGCTTCTTTCATAAAGAAACCCACGTCGATGAAGAAAAAATCGAGATTATCACACCTGAGGAGCTTGAAAAAATCCGCACCAGCGGGGCCATCCGCACCGACTTTATCCTCTCCGCCGAAATCATGGCGATTTCATACGCGGTTGTCGCAACGGAGCCGTTCCTGACGCAGTTTTTTACGCTTCTTGTCGTCGCCGTAGCGATTACGGCCGGGGTCTATGGGTTTGTGGGCTTGATCGTGAAGATGGACGATATCGGCCTTCACCTCGCTAAGGATAAATTCAACCGGACCACACGCGCCTTTGGGCGCGGCCTGATCAAAGGCATGCCCGCCCTGCTGAAAGTTCTGGCCTACATCGGCACCGCTGCGATGCTCTGGGTCGGCGGCGGCATCATCATCCATGCCATCCCCTTCCTGCACCACGAAATGCTGCACCTCGTACATGAACTGCATCTGGAAGGCTTTGCAGCGTGGGCCCTCGAAGCCTCTCTGAGCCTCATTTTCGGAATCGTGATCGGCTTTATCGTGGTTCAGGTTGTCGAGCGCACGAAGAAATACTGGCCTAAGAAATCGGCATCATCGCACTAATAACGATTTTTCTTAAGCTGAAGGTCTCCGCAACCCTGCTTCACAAGCGATCATAAAATTGATATGTTACCGGAAGGTCAATAAGTTTTTTAAATAGCTTCTTGTCATGCCATTCCACGTTGATACGCTGCTGCTCAAAAGTTTTATTGCGATCGCCGAGACTGGGAGCTTCAGCCAGGCCGGGGAGGTTGTCGGCCGCACGCAGTCTGCGGTAAGCCTTCAAATCAAGAAACTGGAAGAGGGCCTGAATTGTAAGCTGTTCGAACGCAGCAACAGGCAGGTCGCCCTGACCGAACAGGGAGAGATATTTCTGGGTTATGCAAGACGCATGGTCGAATTGCAATGGGAGGCTTACAGCCGCCTGAACCAACCCGAGGTAAAGGGCGAGATTACCCTTGGCACACCCGAAGACTTCGCCACGCATTATCTGCCCGAGATTCTGGCCAACTTCACAAAACACCACCCCTTGGTGCAACTTCATGTTCGCTGCGACCTCACGATGAATCTGCTCAGCGCCTTCCGCAAAGGTGATTATGACATGATACTCGTCAAACGCGACCCGGAGCGTGTAAAGGGCGGAACCAGAGTATGGCGGGAACCCTTGATTTGGGCGTGCGCGGAGCATTATCAGATCAGGACGCCCATCCCTCTTGTGCTCTCGCCGCAACCTTGTATATACCGTGCGCGGGCCCTGGCCGCGCTCGACCGTTCCCGCAAACCGTGGAATATCACATACACAAGCCCCAGCCTCGCCGGAACGATTGCCGCGGTAAAGGCGGGCCTGGGAATCACCGTCCTGCCCAAGGACATGATCCCCGAAGGCCTGACCGTCGTGCGCACCCCTGTTAAGCTTCCCCATCTGGCCGATGCGGAAATCGCGCTCATCAAGAAGGAGCGCCTCTCACAAGCCGGAAAAATGCTGGCCGGCCATATCGTCTCGTCCCTGGAACAATCATCATAAGAAATTTTAATAAAAAGCATAAATCTATAGATTTTTCTCATCGTAGTCGCTTTTCGATTGAAATCAGGATCGCGGCGATTATATCCTGAAAACATAACGCGGGCCGGGCCCCTCTGGCAGTATGAACAAGATGACGTTCTGCTGCGATGTCGGACCGCATCGGGAGCAAGTTTTCCGGTGTAGGTTCGTACTTTCCAAAAACCTGACACCGAAAACCTCCTGAAAAATGTCTAACCATTAGGAGGAAAATATGTCAGACAAACTCTTCAAATCTTTGCTCTTCAAATCCGCTCGCATCCAGCAGGAAATCGAGCGTGAGCAATCAAAATTATGGCCTGACAGCTGGCGTCTAATCAAACTGAAGAAAATTCGCCTCGCGATCAGAGACCGGCTGGAGCGGATAATCCAGATCGGCGCAAAAGGAGCGGAGAAACGGCGCCCGCAGCCGGTAAAAATCACGATGCCGCGCAGACGCACGGCCCATAATCATTAAAAATCAGCCAACGAAGGAGAAAAACCATGAGTGTTGCAAAAAAGGAAAGCCGCGATATCGAGAAGAGCTACAGCACGGCGCAATTTGTCGAAAAGCTGCGCCGACTGGCCGACTGCCTCGAAAAAGGAGAGCGGTTCGACATCCAAATTGCCGGAGAGCGCATTTACGTGCCCCAGCATGCCATTTTTAACATCGAGCATGAGCGCGGCAACGGTGAAGAGGAAATCGAATTCCAGATAAAATGGAAAAATAAAATCTGATCATCAACATTCAAAAAGGAAGAAATCATGCCCCTATTGACCTCCCCTATCGACGGCTCTCCCATGCGCCAGATCAACCGTTACGGCATCGAAATCGATGTCTGTCCTACGACCGGTGGCGTCTGGCTCGATAAAGGAGAGTTGGAAAAACTCATGGCGTTTCTGAAGGAAGAGGCCGCAAACGAAAGGCGCGCCCATGATCCTCAGGACTCCAGGAATAACCGGGCAAATCTTCATAACCGTGATGGGCGCAACGATCGCGAAGATGAGGGCGTGTTCTCAAGGATCATGGAGATCTTTGAGTTTTAGTTAAACGTCACGCCTCATGCCCTGCCCGCAAGCATGGCATGAGCGATTAAGGAAAGACAGGAATATGATTGATTTTGTGCTGATTGCCTCGGGTCTGTTTTTGCTCTTTCTGGGGGGTGAAGCCCTGATCAAGGGCGCGGTCGCGCTGGCACGTCACTTCGGCCTGTCACAGCTTCTCGTGAGCGCTGTCATTATCGGCTTCGGGACATCCATGCCGGAAATGACGGTTTCGGTCGGCGCGGCTTTAAAAGGCGCGCCCGAGATCGCGCTTGGAAACGTGGTCGGAAGCAACATCGCGAATATTCTTCTGATCATAGGGCTTTCGGCTTTGATTTTTCCTTTTGTGCAAAACGCACAAGCCGTAAGACGCGATGTGCTCGCCATGCTTGGCGCCAGCCTCCTGCTCTGCGCGCTAACCCTCTATGGAGCGCTCGGATTCATCAGCGGATTGCTTATGCTTACGGGCCTCGTTGCCTACATTTCCTGGTGCTGCATACAAGACCGTAAAAAACCGGACAACGCCGAAACCGCAATTGAAAATGTTGACGGCGAAAACCTCCTGCCCGCGCCCATGGCCTTTGTATACAGCGTTGTAGGGTTGGGCCTGGTCGTCGGTGGCGCATATTTGCTTGTGGAAGGTGCAATCGCGCTCGCTCGAGACTTCGGCTTGTCCGAAGCCGTCATCGGGCTCACGATTGTCGCGGTGGGAACATCCCTGCCGGAACTGGCCACAGCAGTCGTTGCGGCGATGCGCAAGCAAAGCGATATTATCGTCGGCAACATCTTAGGCAGCAACATCTTCAATATTCTCGCGATTCTTGGTGTAACAGCGATGGTCGAGCCCATTCCCATGACAGGGCAGATTGCCTCCTCCGATATATGGATCATGCTAGCTGTGGCCTTGTGCTTCTCGGCCCTCCTCTGGTTCGGCCAGCGTATCGGCCGCCCCGTAGGCTTCGGAATGCTGGCGGCATACTGCGCCTACACGGGCTGGCTCTATGCGGGCTCGATGGTATAGGCCGCACACTGAAAGCGCGCCCAATCCGGCCGCAGACGATCAGGGATACATAGAACGAAGCTCCCGCGTTTCGGACGTCCTGCGCGACTGAATTTTTCAGAAGAATTTTAAAATTGGAAAAATTGGTTGCGGGGGCAGCAACTAGCTTTTCTGTCTAAGCCTTGTAAACAAAGAGTTTTTTCTAAATAATGCCTTAGATATACCCCCTCCCATACCCTGAAAACCATCCACAGGAAATCAGGAATTGAACTGATGCCATCTAAAATCGCAACCAGATTTATCAGTATTTATGTCGCAAGCTGGAATAATCAAACAGCCACAACCCAAGGCGAAATCTTCAGGCGACCCGTTTCCGCCCACTTGCGGACAACTTTCATTTCCTCTTTGGAGGGATCACGGTTGTTATGACCCGCGCACTGCACGATTTCACGATCCTCATCGACCTCAATCGTTTGGCATTTTTCAACCTTCCCTTTGTGATAGCGCTCCAGCGCCCATAAAGAACATGCCCCGGAGGCGCAATATTTCGCATACGTGGCTACGCAATGGTTGTGCGTCCGCCCTTCCCGGATCAGGTCGGCGCCCGAGAGCAATTCGCGGATCGTCCAGTATTCATCCTGACTTTTTGTCGGCGACCACAAAAACTCCTTAATCCCGGATTTTTTAAAGTACAAATTCTGTACACCAGCTAGTTTTTTCTCCTCCCTCTGCCAGCGCTCAACCTGACTCAAAAGCGCAATAATCGAACGGCCATGCATCCTCAACTTCGGCTGAGGAGGCTGGATCGTTTCCACAATGCCGGGACCGACAGCACACTCCCGGACTTTAAACTTTTGCGCCTGCAAGAAATCGACAATCGCGGGAATCTGCCCGTGCGGCAGATTCGGCTGCTCGATAAAATAGCGGACAACGGAATCCCAGAATGCAGAGTTTTCATAGGTTTGACCTAGCCATGTCTTGGCCACGGCCAGCGCCAGCCTTTCATCGCCTCCCAAAGCCCTAACCTGCGCCCACCTAAAAGCCTCAAGAATACCGCAGGAAGAAGGAGCCTGAATAAAATAATGAGCAACCATTTTTGTCAAAGGCACAGGCAGTTCAGGAGCAGCTCGCATATTCTGCCCCACCGCCAAATGGATATACCACCGGCGCTTTAACGCCCCGTCGTCACGTGTATCAAACCAGGCAGCCTCCATGAAAGAGGGGACCGGATAGCGAACAAAAAGATGCTGCGCGAGCGAAGCAAACTGCTTGTCTGGATTATAAGATCGCGGCTGCCACGCTTTCGGCTCCCGAACCCAGCTCTTACGGTAAAGATAAAGCCGCGTCGCTGCACGCAGATAGGGACACCACCCTCCTTCCTGTGCAAGCAGGAAATCGGATTTTTTATGAAGCCAGATCAGGAACTCCGCCAGACCGTTCTGGAATTCGGTATTCGCATCGTCGAATGCAAGGTTTTCGGCAATCGAGCGCCAGACCCGGCGGCTCATCTGTTCCGTCTGCACCCGTTTGTGGCAGGCTTCACGAATAAAAGCCACAGGGTTGTGGTGCACACGAACCTCTTGTGCGCGGTTTTGCAGCTCACGCTCGCGAAGCGCGATCTCGGTCTGCCGTTCCTGCAGACTCTTTTTGAAAACCTGTTTGAAGCCGTTCCGGTGACACCACCGGAAATAAGCTCTGCGATCGGCAAAGCCCAACCGCAGGATATGTGTTTTAATAGCCGGATTTAAACCTTCCAGCCTGTTTATATGTCTTCGAGTCATAATTGCTTGAGTCCTTCCGGACGCCCGTGTGTTAAAGTCAAAGCCGTGCGCAAGGCACAGCGACCGTGTGCTTTGTTAAAAATCTTCATGGTGTTCCTGTTTGAAACGCGTTGGCGAAACCCCTGCGCAAGGCGCAGGAATTGCGTACAGACTCCCTCGCAGCATCACGCGTGCGAAAGAGCCCTTAAAGCGCTCCGTCCGTAGGATAATGTAAAATTAAAGAGAGTTTAGGCTATGGATTGACGCGAATGTATAAACGCACCATGCCTGTTCGCATTGTCCGCCGGATCGGCTAACTGAAATGTCTAACAATATCTCTCATCGGCTTCTCCCTTTTTTGAGAGGAGCGTTTTGCTATCATGAATGAATTCATAAAATCAAGTTTTATTTACTTCGCTTCATGTAACGTAATTTCGAAACAGGCACCCATGGAAGCGTCATGTCCATCGACTAGCCGGATCGTGCCGCCATAGGCATTCAGGATTGACGTAACGATGCCAAGGCCGATCCCCGTTCCGCCGTCCTGTCTTCGCGTGGTGAAAAAGGGCGTGAAGATTTTGGCAGCGTTGAGCAGAGAGATCCCCCTGCCATTATCCTGCAGCAGGACGACAACTAAGTTCTCCTGCTGACGCACGTCGATCTGCAAGGTATCAGCGCCGTTCTGCACGGCATTGTCACAAATGTTGATCAGGACGGTTTCAAGATTTTCCGCTGATATTTTGACTGTGTACTGGGCATGTTGATTCAGGGCGATGTTAAGAATTTCGTTGTATCTCTGGCGGGCATTTTGCAAAATTTCACTCAAAGAGCAGGAATCATCCAAAGCCGTGATATTGTCCGCCCGTGCCAGTTCCAGCAAACGGCTAACCAGTCTTTTAAGGCGGTCGCTGTCAGAAATGATATTGTCCAGAAACTGGCGCTTTTTCGCCTCATCCATATCATCAAGATGATCAAGCAGCAGCTCCGCCGAACCCTGAATGGCGGTAATCGGCGTCTTGAATTCGTGCGAGATATGCATCGCGAAAGTGCGGATATATTCCGAGCGTTCCGTGAGGGATTGCGCCATCCGCGAAAAACTTTCCTCCAGAAGTTCAATCTCCTGCACGCCTCCTGCTTCTTTCGCGTAAAGCGCTTTGGAATCCCCTGCGGCAAAACGCTCGGTCCTATCGATCAGCCTGTTGATAGGGCGGGAGATCATGGAAGAGGTAAGAAGCGCTATAAGCAACGTCGCTCCCGCAAGGATCAGCCCAACGACGATAATCTTACCCTTCTCGGCGTACATATGCTTGAGGATATTTTGCGGCGTACGCGAAAGGTAGACGACCCCTAGCACACGGTTTTCACTCACAATCGGCAACGCAACAAAGACGCGGATACCTGTGCCACGGCTGATCGACGCCAATGCCGGCGGCGGTTCGTCGGAAATGCGCTCGCGTATGACACTCGTGTAAAATCCTGTAAGGGCGCGCCGGACCTCCGGCACATCCGATAAATCCAGCCCGACCTCCTGCCGCCCCGCGACGACAACGCCGTTATAATCCAGCACCTTGATACCCGATAAATTCGTCTTCTGCGCCTCTGTAATAAGCGGGATCAGCGCCTGCCCGACCTCCTGCGCAAACGGAGCCGCAAAGTTACCGGGCTTCCCGTCACCTCTGGGCGGCAGCACCTGCGTTTTCGAAAGATCAAGCTGCGGTATGACGGGCGTATAGTAGTCATCAACCTTTGTGATGCTGGCCGGATCGGCCGGAACCCCGTAAATCTCGCTTTCCGCCAGGCGTTTCAGAATTTCGCTTTTGTAGACGGCGGCAAGAACCGCAGCCTGAGTGATGAGTTCATTTTCAGTCTGCTGCACAAGCGCATTTTCGTAAAGCCTGAAGAACATCACACCGCCCAAGGGCAGTAAAAAAACCATGATATTGACGATCAGAAGGATCGTACGGAGGCGGATTCGGGCCTTCAGGGGCTTTTTCATGGCGTTAGCTTATATCCCACACCGCGCAGAGTCGTAATCAGGCTATCGCAACCTTTATCTGCGAATTTTTTACGTATATTGCGTATATGACTGTCGATGGTCCGGTCGCTGACATACGTATGTGCACCATGCCCCATCGTCATGATTTGATCACGCGTAAAAAGCCGGTCCGGATATTGGGCCATGCCATGCACGATGGAAAACTCCGTCGCCGTCAGGTCAACCGCCTGCCCGGCCCAAAACGCCTGATGCCGAACCGGATCAATTTTCAAAGCACCGCAGGTTACACCTTCGCCGGATTTGGAAGCCGGTGGCTGCGCACGCTTGAGGATCGCTTTAACACGCGCCACCAACTCCCTCGGGCTGAAAGGCTTGGTAAGGTAGTCATCGGCGCCCAGTTCCAAACCAAGCACCCGGTCGATCTCCTCGTCGCGGGAGGAAAGAAAAAGAACAGGTACATCGGACGTCTTACGCAATTCCTTACAGACCTCCAGCCCGTCCATCTCCGGCATATTGATATCCAGAACAATCAAGTCGTATTGATTGCCTTTGGCTTTCTCAAGCGCCTGCAGACCATCGCTGACTTCGCTGGCGGCCATCCCGGCCTTTTCGACGGCAAAGACCACCACATCCCGAATATGCGGATCATCATCAACCACTAGAATTGTTTTTGCCATTCTTCTTTTCTTTCCAAGGATTTGAGCAGTCGATATTCACTATAAGTCCACCGCCGCCAGTCGTCCATATCCCTTCGCAGGGAATGGATCATGGCATAAACGACAGACGTATCGGAAAGTGGTGCGTCTATCCTTTCAGAATATCTCTTGAGTGCGGGGATCGCCGGGCTTCCGATCGCCGTCAGGTAATCCACGTCAAGATTGACGCCTTTGCCAGAGACCTCGCGCGAATGCGCGACGTTATAGTCCGCAATCAGCCCTCCGATATTCACAAAGCTGGTGATATAGAGAACACCAAGCAGGGTCAGAACATTCGCGTTAATTAACCACCTGTTGGATTTGTTCAGCATGCTGCGGACAATAATCCAGCAGAGACCGCTCGCCACAAGCCCCATCCAGATAAACGCCGCCACCCGCCAGTAACTCAGGGCATACACCTCTACATACAAAGTGGTCCGATAAATGGACGAAACGACCAGAAGCACGTTTTGCGCAACCCAGAGATAAATCAGGCCACGCACCTGCTTCGAACCCGAAACATCTGGTCCCGCGTTTTGCGCGATCAGAACAAAGACCGCCGCAAGAAGGGCAGTAACGATAAGTGGATAGGCTCCCTGCTGGGCATACCGGGCATAGGTAATCCCTCTAGGCAACTCCGTTCCGGCCCAGAGGTAATTCATATCCAACAAAGTCTGACAGCCGAATATCAGGTTGAAAATAACCAGAGACCTTAAAACAGCTTCCTTTGTAAAGGCCCATTCTGAAAAGCGCATGCGCTTAGTCCGGGCTTCCTCAAGCAGAACCTGAGTCTTTTTCACCTTTTGAGATATGATTTTCGGCCTGATGACGGCAAAAATGAAGCCGCCGACAAAAAACCAGAAAAATAGCCGCCAGAAAGATAAAAAGCTTATAAAGGAGTTGATGTTCAATGCGGAAATCCAGCCCGTGATAATCGGGTTCGCGTTGGAGAAAAGCATAATGAACACCAAAGACAGACCAACCGGCAGGAACCAGCCGCGTATAAATCCCGACATCGTGCTCTGGGGCAAATATCGGCGGCGGTACCTGTGATAAGCGCAGGCGGCCTTGCTTAAGGGATTCAATAAAAACATCCAGAAATCCAACACTTTACGCGCCCAAATTATGGCATCCTGACGCCAGCCGCCTTTTGACAAAAGCACAAGACTGACAATCCCCGTAAGCATCAGGATAAAACTCAAAAGGCTACTTTTTTCAATCAGAATAAGGCTTTCGCTCACCGTCAGCAGTAAAATAGCCCGTCCGGTCCAGCTATCGAGAACGTTGCAATGGATGACAGTAAATCCAGCCGTCAGCAGCACCCCAAACAGGCCAAGTGTCCAGCCTATCGGATGGCCGTAAAATAAAAAGTCGGCAAGACAGGTAAATAGAAAAATTGAGATTATTTTCAACCTGAAGGACGCCCGGGGGTACGATAAGTTTTTTCTCATGACTGTGAGTTCCCTTGTGCATGGATTTTTGGCGCAGAAACGGAGTCCGCCTGGCAGAAAGGCAGCTTCGCCACGCCCAGTGTTCTTTTCTTTCTCCTTTGCAGCGCGCGCCTCCTTTTACGTCTTAACGAGGCTGCCGCCGCGCCTCCCAAAATAAAGAGCCCGCCCGTTGTGGCAGGCTCTGGAACGGAGCCGCCCGAAAATGCCTGCGGATAAGCCATCGCCGTGACACCCTTAACCATAGGGAGAGGAACCGACGCTTCGCGCGTATCCTGAGGGCGTGCATTTACGACTTTCTTGGAAACCGCGACGAACGATGTCCACTGGGTCATCAGCGAGAAATCCAGCCCCAACTTGACCACCTGCTCCTTGAGAGCATCATCGGAAACTTTCGCCGTCCGCACCTCGGTAGGCGTATTCAGGTGACGCATGAGGTCGGAAATCCGGGAACGCGCCCAGTTGAGGGGAATAGCCTTGCCGCTGCCGCGATCATTCACTGCAGGCAACGTAATCTCCAGAGGCAAAGAAGCCGCCCGCCCCTGCACCTTTCCATTCACACGGATCGTATGCTGACCATGCCCGGAAAACCGTCCTTGAACACGTAAGGAGTCTCCGGCAAACAGATCCGGTATTGTGTCAGGCGTAATGTCTTTAACATCCATACCTCCCCAGTCGATGCTAATATCCGTCAAGACCGGTGCATTAAGTTTTTTCGCAAGCGAAATAGCGGCATCCTGAACATTCTCTGTCGGATCGATAAAACGCGCAAAGCCCCTGCCCTGCCGCCCCATTTCCTCAAGCAGATAACGATTGACCGATGTACCGACACCGAAGGCGTAAATCCTAGCATTGCCGATAAGACCCGCAATCTGGCGCAGAACACTGGCTTCGTCCCCGATATATCCATCGGTCAGGAATACAACGATCCGCAAAGTGTTGGGTTGCTCGGGAACCGAAAAAGCCTGCTGGATCGCCGTGGGAATCTCCGTTCCGCCATCGGCATAAAGCCCATCGACGTATCTCAACCCGTCTTCAATATGCGCGGGATCAGCAGGAACAGGCGCAGACGCATACTCGGTGGCATCGTTGCTGAAGCGAATGATGCGGAACGTATCGCCCCGCCGCAGATGTTTCAGCGCTTGGTGCATAAAAGTCTTGCTGGCTTCGATAGGCTCGCCGCTCATCGAGCCCGAAGTATCGAGGACAAAGACCATTTCCCGCGCGCTGATCTGACTTTCTTTCGGAAGTTCCGGCGGCTCGATCATCAGGCTGAAAAAGCCTTCCTTATCCTGCCGCGTGGCCATAAATCCAGCCTGCGTAGTCTCTCCGGCAAGAGTGTAGCGGAGCACAAAATCGGCATTATCGATCACGCGCCCTTCGCGCAGTGTGACAAGTTTGTTTCTTGCATCGCCCTCAACACTGATACTGTGCGTCGCGCTGGCCACGTTTTGAATGTCGATCCCGCTTTGAAGCGAAACCTTGATGGATACGCGCTTTGCATCAATCGCGTCCGGCAGGGTTAAACCGGTCACATCGGGATACTCAACCGGGCTTTCCAACTCCCAGGTGCCGAAGGCCGATGTGCTCGTGCTCTTCATTGAGCCATAAACCACACCGTTATCCGCGACCTCCGGCGCCTGCCCCATTCCCTCTGGCTCATAGCGCGGCCCAACCACAATGGGTAAAGCGAGTTCATAAGAGCCGTCGACTTTCGGAACGTGCTGCGTATATTCTAGGATCACCGTGATCGGCAGGCTCGGCATAAGATTGGCAATATTCTGTTCAAACATATTCGGCCTGTGTTGCGTAAGAAGCGAAGCAGCCTTACCCTCCTTTTTTGCCGCTTCAAACGTTTTCTGGGCTTCTTCTTTACGCTGGATTTTTGCGCTGACGATCTCGCCTCCCGCCTCCATCGTCATGGCGAATACGGCGCTGTTCTGGTTCAACGGGAACAGGTAACGGGCATTAAGGGCAACATTCGTGGGATTTTCAAAAACCTGAATAATTTTTACAGTAACCAGATCACCGTTGATATCCGCGTCGATATCCGTCTTGAGAGAGGGAAACTGGATCAAACGCCCATCGATCTCTGCTTCGATGGTTCCGCCAAGCTCATCGGCTTCCTGCGCGCGAACCGCCCCCGGCCAGCAAACAAAAAACGCCACGATCATGAGCATGCTTTTAAGACTTTTCATTCTTCAACTCCTGTTGATGCAAGTGTTATGGGGTATTTCTGGGGTGTGAGATCAAGGGTCGCCATCAGCGCCCGGTCGAAGGCTTCGTTCGCGTGAGGAGCCGTTTCCCAGGATGAAATCCTCTGCACGGCGGTCCAGACCTGCCCCGGATTTTGCATCCAGCGCCAGACGGCTTCTGAGACATTTGTGGTCATAACGCCGCCATCCTGCGTCATAAACGTGACGGCGATGCGATAACTCTGCCCATCCGGTGTTGTGGCCTTGTAAATTGCGGTTGGAAGCATGTCATAGACGACCCCCATATATTCGACGCTCATACCAAGCCCCCGCAAGCACTCGTCGGGCGCGTGCAAATGTCTCAAGGGCGCAGAACTCCGCACGACAAGAAGGCTGTGGTCTCCGTATGCGGCCTTCTTGGCCGAACCGCCATACTGGGTAAAATAGGCGTCCTCCTGCGCCGAGAGAGCAACCTGCTCAGCCGCAAAGCCGACAAGGCTATTTGGAAGTGACACAGGAATATTCTGACGCACTACATCGACCGGCTGCCGCGGCAGGTTCGTGATCATCAAAGCGCAGACAATACAGGCCAGCCCAAGAAAAATCGGCTTTCTTGCTTTGCTCCTGTCTTCAGGAGTATTCAGCCACCAACCGTCATTCATAACGCTTGCCGGAACAATCCATCGGGCGCGGTCAAGCGCAGGGTGCAGCCGTTCGGGCTTGGCCGCGTAACGGCCCGTCCAGATGAGGATCGGCAAACTCCCTAGCCCCAACGTGACAAAACCGATCAGATCGTGCGCCGGTTGCGCCATAACATCGAGACCACCTATGGGAAAGGCAATACCAACAGCCAAAAGACAGATCCTAAGCATATTCGCGAACAGCGCCGAAGCTACCGCTATAACCAGCCCAAGCAGGGCTTTATCGGCTTTCAACCGTGCAACCGCCGCGCAACAGGCGTAGAAAAAAAGCAGAAGAAGAGCCGACCGCGCCCCCGAACACGGCAGATCGACCAGCACATCCTTCTTATCCAGAAGAATGCGTACGCCGTGACAGGTCACCTTGTCGAATATGGAGCCCAAAACAAAGCAGGCGCCATCAGCTGAGAGATGCTGCAGGCCATAACCTCCGGCCCTCTGAACGATCCGCTCCAGAGGGAGGGAAAAGCCGAAACACACGGCCAGCCAGAAAGGAGAAACAGCCCGCGCTCGGTCCTGAAGACGCGACAGATGAGAAACCGCATAGACATCCACCAGAAGCGTCGCCGCCCCGATGACATTGACGGCCAGCACCTGTCCGATCAGCCTGACGCCTGCCGAAAGCCCCAGAAAGAAAAGCGACTTTCTATAGTCCACCGGACGGCAAGTCACCCGATCACTAGTGATGCTCCACAAAAACAGGCCCAAACAGACAAGAAAGACCAGAAACCCTTTGGAGTCATAAGAAGGGTCCGTCCACGTCTGCACTAGCCATAAGACGGGATGATAGGCCAAAACCGCTGCAGCAACGGCCAGAAGAACGTAATGGGGAGCGATGGATCGAGCTGTGCATAATAATCTCATACCCCGTTTGTCGCATCATGAAGTGCAAGGGCTATGGCGGGTTTGCAGAATTATTCCTGAAACTCGGTGCAGATTTCGTGCAGGACAAAGTTGCAAAAATCAGAAACTTCCCTTATGGTTGCCTCCATGATTGAACATTTTGAGCAAAGCCAGCCCCTCTCTTGAACCGCAACTCTATTGCGGATCTTCACGCTGGCTGAATGTTACGAGATCACAGATTTGTAATATAAGGCCCGCCCTCAAAAGCGGGTTTTTTGTTGGATTGATGAGAGAATGCAATGCTGCTGACGGATGACGGCCCACTTTACGATCTGTAGAAGCCGGTGAAGGATTGCCTGATTCTGCCCGTGTCCGGCTACGGATTAAAGGCGATCTGCAAGCACGAGCATCTGGTCGATCTCCAGTGGGAGGAGGACGATTCCGGCTCGCAATGGTCGGTCGTGCAGTACGTCATGTTTTTGCGGGAACGGGATCCGTCTGTGAAACAGGCCATCAAAGACGCCATCCTGACCTATAATCGCGATGACGTTATAGCCACTCGGAAGCCGGAGGAATGATTACGTAATCTATACTAACCAAATGATTGAATAAAGGATACTACCGCCTCGATACTGTCTATTATACTCGGGCCTAACAACATCTCTCCCGCATATGCCAAGCCTCCGCCTATAAAGCAAGTTGCTATTCCCAAGCCAAGTTTTACAAGTACGTTTTTACCTTGCTCAAGTTTTTTTATATCTGGCGAAGAAGAATTAAGCTCTTTTCTTATATTTTCTATACTTTTTTTTGCATCTTCGATGCTTGCAGATGATTCTTCTATGGATTCTGGAGGATTGTTATGCCCTATGCCGATACTACTTTTTCTTTTTATTTCTGGTAAATTTTTTTCAAGATAATCTAGTCTAGAAAAGACTTCATCAAGTGTGGTGGTGTTGAGGGTTTTCTCTTTTTTCTTATATTTTTCTGCCAGCAGAAAAAGAATTTCCGAACGTTCATTTAAGAAATTTTCTATTCTTTGTCTGACACCTGAACCTACACCTGATGCAGGAGAGTAAGCCTTTAGGATCGGCAGTTTCCTATTGCTGAAAATATAAGAGATGTTCCTCATTCTGTACCGGATGGAAGCATCATTTCTTTTTGATAGTGGGCCTTGCATTAAAAACTTGGCCATCTCTTCTGCTGAAAAGGCAACGCCAGACAGCTCTAGGCGCAGCATATAAATATAACCCTCTATAGCTATCCTGAGTTCGTCATCGGACCACGGCTCACTGTTGGAAGGTTTGTGGCGTTTCTGCTTATCACCCATTTACCACTATGCCTTCCTCCTCAGCCTTTTCAAGAATCTCAACCAATGCAATACATTGCTTCTCAGAGGGCAACTTGTTTGGTATTTGTGTGGCTGCTTTTAGTATCCCCGCTTCTTTGAGGCTATAAATTCTCTTTTTTTGACCCTCTGCTAGTATTCTGCTCCATTCGGGCCCCGATATTTCAAACACGCGTTTCTGAGCATCTATTCCATCGTCCATAATTTTTGACTTTTTATCATCTTTCTTTTGTTCGGCAATCTCATCAAGATCCACAATGCACGCTTTCAAACGCCTCTTAACGTCAGCTTTTATTGTTGTTTGAACTGTTGCCCAGCAAACCTGCTTTTTACAGTATTCCAAAACATTTCTAACAGTTTCTGGGGAATCTTTTATTATATCGGCTACCTTAGGAGCCAGATCTTCTAATAAATCCGCCAACTCTTCTGGTACAGTCTGCCTGCTCCATATAGCTCTATAATCGAGCTGCATTTTTTCCTGTTTTAATAAATGGGCAACAACTGCTAACGTGTACGTTACTGTTGGAGCCTTATGGCCCCTATCCAGTTTATACCACTCAGATTTTGCCACCATTTTATCTGTCCATCTGAAGATCATAACCCGGACCATGCTGTCCTTAAAATAACCTTCTCCAAACAGCTCTGGATGCTTTTCCCATTTTTTCTCAATTTGATCAGCAAAGGCCAAGAAACACTTTTGAGCACCTTTGCTAACTTCGTCAGGCATGCAATAAAATGTCATTTCATATTTAGCATGCTCGGTCTTATCAAGCATTTGGTCTTTTGGATATTCGGCCTGAAATTTGTTTCTAGCGGCCTTAGACATATATGCCTGCTTGTCTTTGTATTGACCTCTTGCTCTTTCATAAAACCACTTTGTTGGTAACAGAGAACCTTCCTTGGGCGGAGCCGAAAGCCTTCGAGATATTTTCTCCATTTCAAGGTGATAGGCAGAACTCGAGAAAAAGTCTGCTTCATTAACTTTATTCTGCGTATTCGCATATCTTGATATAAATGGAACAATTTCTTCTACTAATTCAGGCCTGACAACCGACAATTTCATTTGAACATACACATCATTTAAGTCAGTTTTCTCCTTATCCTGCGCATAAAGAATGGAAGCCGTTGTCTGGCCACCGTTCACAATTTGAAAATCCTTAATTGATTTTATTTTTGTTCCAGAAGAGGTTTCTATTAATTCTATGTCAGACGCCGTAGCAGTTAAGCCATTATTGTATGCAAAAAATTTACTCGGCTCTGTTATCAGGGTTTTAATAATCCCCTTATTAACCTTAGTTCTTGCCTGCAAAAACGTTCTTACATTCTGCTCAAGAAGCCTAGCTCCATATAATCCATATATTTGCGCAAGTAATGCCCCTGGAACTACAACAAGATATGAAGCGTATTCATCAGTACCAGAGTGCGCCTGTAAACAAGGAAGAGTACTTCCAGATATCTCTTCAAAATCAATTTCTATGTTATCAAAACCGTGTCTCGAGTTTTCAATATCCAGATAGCGCTGAAAATCAAGAATGCTAAATGAAAACTTTTTTCCCTCAACTTCTTTCATAGTAACAAGCTCTTTACGAACAGCCATCCGTGCATTCGAGAAAACAACAACTCTAACTCTGCGAATGCTTGAGAGTGAAGAATATATCAGATATGCAGCTTGAAAAGTGGGGCTCACCTCATCAAGATTGTTAATGAACTCAGGCCTAACAGCATTTTTAAAAAACCTTTCCACTTTTCTAAAAAGAGTTTCCAGTGATCCCGCATTTAGAGACTGAAGCTCAGGATCATCATTGAAATCATTAACAACTAAAGTCAGCTCTCCTTGTTCCTGTACAAACCAGTAACCGTCAATCTTGAACATTTTTGATTCATTAATGACAGGACAATACTCAATGTCACTGATATCTCCATTGTCCATAGCAGCCTGTCTATAAAGCTCAAAGAAAGAACTTTCCTTGAGGTCTCCGCTTATCTCTGCTGTTCTAAGAACATCATCTTGAAATTCTTTGTATGCTTCTGAAATATCAACCATGAGATGAGAAAACCCTTTCTGCTGCCTGCTCCTCAGAGATCAGCCAGGGGGCGCAGCTTTCTAAGGTGATTGAATACTTTACGTCAGCAACCCCCGCAGGCACTGCGCTTGAGCATATACGAGGAAAAGAGCCTTCTACCGAATAGAACTGCTCAGTAGCAGGAACAAAAAAAATTCTATCGTATGCAGGAAGAGGCTCATACCCCCTCATAATTAACCTTGTTTCAAAAAGCTCTCTGGTAGAAAGGTCGTCTACGAAACATTCTTGGATTTGAGAGACAATCTGATTTAAGGACATCGCATTTTCATGCTCTCTATCCGCTTGAGCCATTCCAATAAAAACCAATGTTATTTGCCCAGAAACAGAATCCAGTTGATCTGCTGAAGATATTTTAATTTTTCTGTCTCTAGACGCACGGCTGGTTTTAACCTCCACTAAGCTATCGCCATAGCTAAAGTCTTGTTCATCATCTAAAGGGCCTGTCCATGAAGAAATTGATATGTGTAAATCCAAATGTTTGAAGAAAAAATTTTGTAGCACTAAAAGCTCTCCCAATAGACCAGCCTGCTCATTTATTGTGAGCTCCCTAGCGTCCTTTCTCCTCTGAAGAACTCTTTGCCACCTTGATAAATGGGTAATCAGAACTCTGACTGCCGCTTCATCATTTCCTAGCCAAATAACATTCGTTGCCTCCATAAGACTTTTACACAAAAGATAGAAAATGCTTTCATCTTCTATATCGTCTAAAATCAGTGTTAAGTGAGATTTTTCAGTTTCAGAACCAAAATTCATGTAAATTCCCTGCATCTGCGGAATATCTTGAAATGGTTCGACATCAAATTCGCCTAAAAATCGAAAAACCAAATTTCCCTTGTGGTCTTTTCCCCAGTAAAAATCGTATGCATGGTCTGGATCAGCCAGCCGTACAGAATATGAGTTGCTGGTATTTGGTCTAGAAATTTCATCCCAAGGTCTCATAGTGTTGGATTCTCCATCAATTTCTCTTCGTCGTCATCCTCCTCATCCTCAATAGGCTGCATAAACGAATTCCTAAACACTTTGTTGACTTTGTATTTTCTTTCCTTAGATCTGATTTCAGTTGTAGGAAAGCAAACGCTTAAAGAAAAGCAATGAGGCCCTAAGTTAAAATCTTTACAATCCTCTTTTGTTGCGCCGAAGATATGGACAATCAAAAGAGGTTTTTCTCTTAAGAGACAGTACTTTCTGTCGCCTTTTATCCCTGAATTAATGGCAGCAGTCTTTTGATCATTTGAAAGGCCAATAGCTGCGTCCCCCGGATCAGCCACTTTGTTTTTTGTGCGTGTCGCACGAAAAACTCCTTTGATAATGTCACCAGAAGATCTATGACGCGCCATTAATTCCAGTCCAAGTATAAGGTCATCCAGAACAGGCAAAGTAGACCTTGCTCTAGGCCCAGCTATTGCCACATGCCAGTCTTTTAAATCCGCAGAGAGCCTGTCTGAAATGTAATCAAGAATCAGTGTGCTAGTTCCAGATATGTTTGCGAAAGGGACACAGATATCAGGAAAACTAAATTCCTTTATTAAATTGAAGATACTTATTCCATTAACACTGTCCCAATAATAATAGCCATGCTGATCCGTTAGAGGTTTCGAGAAAGGACCTATTTCAGAGAAAAATTTCCTTGTAGCTTCTTTATGCTTATCATTAACTTTACTGTCGTTGTATATGGCATGTGCTTCTATATGCTGACCAGAGTAGTCTTGAGCTAATATAAGATCAGATGCGGTCCTCATTTTATTAGCAGCAGTTATCTTAATACCTGTTTCGCTTTGCCTGACTTTAAGTCCAAACTCATAAGGCGTCATATTCAACTGTTCCATTCTATAAACTTCGCTGCAAAGCTCTTCAATTGCTATGTGTGTTTGCGCATAGTGATTTATGGCAGATTGCGGTAGGTATATCTTACAGAGGTCTTCATAACCTTTTCTATATCCGAACCAGCGAGCTAGCTGCATTAACGTGTCAGACGCTGACACGTTTCTCAATATGTATGATACTACCAAGCCGTCCAGTGTAAGCCCTCGAGAAAGCGCCAAGCCACCAATCGCTATAACATGCAACCCAGTTTTTTTATGCTTATCATAATCTAATTTTCCTCCTCTCATATTGACTGTAGTAACAACAACTGAAGAAGCTGAGCTATGAAGCACTTCTAGAATTTCTCCAAAGTTCTCATTTATGTATGCATACTCTTCATCAAAAGTATTTTTTAAGTCATTTATATGGGGGTCTTCATTTGCCTCTTCGGATAACGCTGAAACGGCAATTGCGGATTTTAGATTCTGCAGATAGCTATAAACCAGACCTTCTACTTTTTCCTGTACATCGTTAAAGCGACTTACATTTATCATCATAGAACAGTGCTTGTGCCCATCACCTCTAATTACGCGGATTGCTCTTGCAAGAAGAAAAACTCTAACTGCCTTTAAAAGACTTTCTGGCAAAATCTGCAAATCACGAGCGTCTTCTTTTTTATGCCCTAAGGGAAGAATATTCACGTAATCATCTACGGGCCTTACTGTCCTTTGAAACAGATCCCCTGTTTCAATGAATATTCTTTCCGCACCTGAATAGTTTGTTGGTGGCTCAAGCGCCTTAATAAAGTTCCTCGGGAATAAATCTTCCTCCTCCATCTCTTGCTGGGAGTCTGGCTCAATAAAAATGTTGGCAAAGGGCGTTGCTGTATATCCTATGTAGGTAGACTTTGAAAAGTTTGCCAATATTTCTCTTATAAGGGTATTAATCGTCGTTGATCGCCTTGGATCTTGATGCGTGTTGATAGAAGCATTGTCAGCCTCATCGTCTATAAGGAGCAATGGGTAATCTATTCTTCGTCCATGGTGTTGATCTTTGATCCATATATCCAAATTTTCTAAAGTAGATTTATTTTTCTTTGTAATAAAAATCATAGGCTCAGAAAGAGAGGCCAAACTAACACCGGCATTGGTAGCACTGAGTTTATTAAAGTCCTGCTCTCGAGACGTACCATAAGCTGGATCACGCTTTTCATTACAATATTTCAGAATTTCCATAGGCTCTTCCGCAGCCGCTTGGAACACTGACTTTCTTCCAATAAAATATTCATCTAACCGTTGCTGCGTTTGAGATCTAAGAGAGTTCGTAATACCTGCAAGCAAAATTATGATTTTGTATCCTGCATCGGCAGCTTTTGTTATGACCGCTGAGTAGTTTGTTGTCTTCCCTGACTGCACATGTCCAATAACCATGCCTCTTTGCGCCCAAGAGCCTAGATGTTTGGGGTTGCCGCAGCAATCTAGTATCTCGTCAGTATCCCTATCTAATGTCGATATTACATTTGGAGGCAAAGTTTCGTTGGCCAGCATGTAGTTTTTCAAGCGATCCCAATAATAAAAGTTTATATCCTTTTTACTGGGAATGAACCATGGATCACATTTGCTTCTAATGGTATGGCCAATATTTTGAACAATATCAAAGCTGGATATTAGCTCTCGAACAACATAGCGCAGCTGTTCTTCGGAAAGTTTACCTCCACCAAAAAACTTATCTTCAGACACCAAGCCTTTTATTCGATCTTCTGTATATTTTTGACCCAAAGGCAGGTGGGATTTGAAATACAATACTACCGGGTCTAGGTCTATACTCATAAAATCTGTTCCTCTTTTAAAAACTCTTCAACCAGTGGCCAGTTAAAAGAATAGGGTTCGGTTCTTTTCAGCAAATTTATTAAGTCTACTTTCCCCTCACATTCAGCCATCAATAAAGGAATGGTTTTTTTAAACGATTCATAAAGCTCTTCTCTTGATGAGAAGCTCTGTGAAATATCCTTCGGCTTCGAGGATATGTCAGAAAACATAGCATCCAAGGGCATTTGAGTTTCTATTAGTTTCAAAATCGAATCTAAATTTTGCTGTTTTTCTTGAGGAAGAGAGCGAGCAAAGGCTTTTATCAAAGGATGGTCCTTATTAATGAAGTAGTTTATTTTTTGATTTCGCGCATACTTTGACCATATTGAGTCAGTATCTTCTCTATCTATTTTTGCTCCCTTGGACCTAAACACCTTGGTCGATGTTGTTCTGAATTTATCAATTAAATCCTTCATTCTGGCTCTTAGTGATGCTGGTAATTGCGCATCAGATTTATCGACAGTAATCTTCCACATGTCATCCAAGGAGTTTGGGATATCAACGCGGACTCTGACCAGCTTCGATAGCTCACCATGTTTAGCTATCTTGAACCAAGTACCATGAATAATTAAGCGCTTGTTTCGATATATGTAGAAACCCTGGTTCTTGACATACCCTTCCTCTCCCCCAGCTTTCTCATATTCTTCATTCGTTAGCTTTGAAAAATGGGGAAGGACATATGCTGTCATTCTGATTTTGCTTCCCTCAGGCAAATTAATCACTTCATCAGAAAATGGTATTGTAGCGTCATGCTGTGAACAAAAAGGATCAACTTTATCTAAAGGAGTCCCATTCAATGCAATATCAATTCGATTTAAACCCAGCTCCCCTACTAAATATCTATGAAATATTAGAGACAGTTTTTTTCTGGCTGACATTATTAGGTCATTGAATTGTTCTTTGGAAATAGAAAAAACCTCTGATAATCTATCGCAATTGTTCCATATGAGCTCCGTTCCCGTTCGGGTACTGAAAGGATTAGCCAGATTAGATTCGGCCTTTTCCCCTCTGTAAACATCCATTACCCACTCATCAATATCATCCAAGTTCCAACGGGCTCCTGTAATTTTCCCTTCTTTCTTAGACACTACAGTAAGAATTTTACATTGTGAGAATGATGCCGATTTCATACCCCATCCAAACCGCCCCAAATCGTCAGGAGATCTTTCTTCAGCAGGGTTAACGCATGCTGGACGCATAGCTATCATAAGCTCATCTTCAGACATCCCCTCTCCGTTATCACGAATACGAACTTCTGGTTTGCCGTCCATATAACTACAGGTAATTTCGATTGACGAACTTTTTGCCTTAATACTGTTATCAATCAAGTCAGCAATAGCTGCAGCCAAATCATATTTTCCAAAACTTCTGGCTGTCAGCATTAGGGACGCTGCATCAGGTGGATTGTTAATTCTTTGCACTATAGAACTCATCCACACACATCCTTCTTATTACCTTTTTTAAAGCCTCATTCGGACTTTCTTTAAGTTCGCATTCCCATACTGTATGCACCTGCCAGCCATCCTTGAGCAGTTTTTCGGTTTTTTCCTGATCCCGCTGGACGGTGTGTGAGAATTTTTCCTGCCAGAAATCCTGTCTTGATTTTTGGCTGTATGCATATTGGCAGTTCTTGTGACGGTGCCAGAAACAGCCATTCGCAAATATGACCGTATTATAACGCGGCAGGACGATATAAGGTTTACCGGGCAGATTATTAGCGTGAATCCGGAAACGAAAACCGACCTGATGCAGCAAAGAACGCAGCAGCACTTCCGGCTTTGTGTTCTTGCCTTTTATCCGAGACATGTTCCAGCTGCGTTTTTCGGGAGTGAGAATATCTGCCATTATTCGTCCTCCATGCCAGCCAGAATATCTTCAACAATTTTCGCTATTTTAGAAGCCAGATACGGAGGCACTGCATTGCCAACCTGGTGGTACTGGGATGTGCGCGGCCCCTCAAAATGGTAATTATCCGGAAATGTCTGAAGCCTGGCTGCTTCACGAACTGTCAGGCTTCGGCACTGCGCAGGATCATAATGAATGAAATAGTGCCCGTCTTTTGAGATATGAGAGGTCACTGTCGTTGAAACACGCCCCGGAAGCTGCACGCGGAAGCGGTCTGAAAACATTTTTCCGGCCCGGCCTTCTTCAACATTTTTATGTAGCGGCAAAATCTGTTTGGGAAAGTCAGCCAGCTTGGGTGATATCTCATTGGCCAGAGAGAAGGTTGAGGCAAACAGGTACCGTTCAATGTCGGATTCCATATGCGACCGGGATTCATGGCTGGTCAAAACCGAAAGGCGTTCATCTTCAAACCAAGACTGCATTTTTTTTGGCTTTTTATATACTGCGGAAGAGCGGCTTTCAGGAAAAACCGTGTGTCCATTCAGTTTTTCTTTCGTAATCAGCGCAAAAACATCATTGGATGCTCCCAGTTTTTTAAACCAGGCTTTTTCGACTGTTTTTTTGATGAGCTTTTGCCATCTCTCTGCCGTGTCCGTCCCTTTTGAAATGCCACTGCGGATTCTGGGCAGGGTTCCGATAACATCTTCAACAGAAGGGGCTGTTTCTTTATCAAGTATTTCCGGCTCAATATTCAGATCAGACCGGACTCCCAGGATAAACATCCGGTGCCGTGCCTGGGGGACACCGTATTCTTCTGCCTTTACAATAAAGGATGACGGGTCGGCCTCTTCCTGAAACGCACCTTTTTCCGACAGAGAATAAAGCCGGTAACTGAGGCTATTGTCTTTTCTGCCTACGGCTGCCTTTGGCTTTGCAAGGTCTCCTAGGATTTTCTGCAGTACCGGCTTTCCATCGACTTTTGCAGAAAGAAGCCCTTTGACGTTTTCCATGACAAAGACCGGAGGACGGTGATCAGTAATAATCTTCAAATATTCCTTATAAAGAAAATGTTTTTCGTCCTGTTCAAATTCAGGATCATGTGCCCGGCGGGAGCGGCCTACCAGTGAATACGCTTGGCAGGGTGGTCCACCAACCAGAACCCATTTTTTCCGGCCTTTCAGTTTCTTTTTTATGATTTTTTCTACGTTATCGTGCGTTTCAGCCCCCAGAGAAATCTGGAGAGCAGAAGAACTGGCTTCACTCCATTGCTCAGGATAAATCTCTGCCAGCTTCGCATGCTCAATATCCCCGCACAGGTAGCGATAGTAATCGGCTGTAGGACTGTCAGGATCAAACGTTCTAAAAAAATGTCGCAGCAAAAGGGTCTGATGCGCATATTGATCACGCTCAAAAGAGGCCACCGTTTTAAAAACAGGCTGATTTTTTTTCTTCAGATGGGCAAACCCCTCACCCAGACCGCCCGGGCCAGCAAAAAGATCAATTATTGGATAGGAAAACTTGGTCATATTATGCTCTTTTTTGAGTTTGTTCTGCTATCTATTGATCAATATCACTTCTACGAAAACGCCTACAACAAGCCTTTGATTTACCTTTCATTTTATATATTTTAAAAAAATTACAGGAAAAAGAAGGATGGAACAAGACGATATTGCACGCGTAGGTTTTAAATTTTGATTTTCTTGGGTTTAGAGCCTCACAGACCGCACTAATGCTGTTTCGCAAACTAAAAAAGTTTTCTTTTAATTTGTAAAGAAGCACTTTTTTTGAGAGATACAGATAGTATCAGGGGATTTGTGACCTCACTCGAAACAAGATACCCTTATTTGCATTGTAGTCGCCTACCTTGATTTGATTTAATGTCGAGAGTAAACACCTTCAAATACAGCGACAGTTTAAGTTGCTGTATTACAAAAGGGGGGTAATACCCAAAATCTATCGCTTACCGTCTCGGCAACCCACATTAACAATTATCGCTCTCAGAATGCAGAACTTTCAATCTCTAACCATGAGACTATACCCCTACCTGTACCTAAAAAACGACAAGAACACCTCTACTTCTTGGCCTTATCGAACAAGAAACCAGTCCCCGCAATAATCCCCCTCTGCTCCGCCGCCGAAAGCTGCCCATAGCTGTTTAAAGTCGTGTCAATCGAACTATGCCCCAGATTTTGGCGCACGGCATTCAAGAAAGCGGGGCTTTGGGTCTGGGCAAACCGGGCTAGAGTTTTGCGGAATGAGTGAGGGTTGATGTAGGTCAATCCCGCACTTTCGAATGCCCGCCGGAAGATGGCCCGGATCGTCGTATCGGATTTGATCTCCGCTCTGCTGACCTCCTGTTGCAAAAGATTCTGCCCATTAAAGCTGTTATTAATAACCGGAAAAAGCGGATCACTGTCCTTAAAACCCAGCGTTAAAAGAGTATACCTCCAGTGCAGGACATTCAGCTTGATATCCTCTGGGAGCGGCACAAAGACGGCGGTGCGGGTCTTAGCAAATTTTGTTTTCATATTCTTGGGGCAAACATAAATGAAATGCGCCCCATCCTCTTCGATCAGGCTCTTAAGCTTTACCGTCCGCAGCTCTGAAATGCGGAGAGTGCAAAGCGCCTGAAGGGAAACAATAGCCTTATCACGCCTTTCCTTATCGGTCTGTTCTGGCATGGCGCGGATTACGGCAATGATCTGCTCGTATTTATAGGCTCTCTGATATTCGGTTGCCTTGGCCGTATTGCGTTGATTACGGGAAATATTGAGATAGTTTATGTGGTTAAAGTTAATCTTGCTGCGGTATCCTCTTTGCCGCTCCAGCCAGTTCAGAAAGTCCCGCAAGGCCTTAAGATTGTCCGAAATATAGGAGAGCGATAGGGTTCTGGAAAATAGACTCTGGACATATTTATCCGCTACCCCCTCATTAAAAACCTCGAATCCTGCAAAATCAATAAATCGCTCATACTCCCGAATATTTTTAAGTGCCGCCAGAATGGTCTTTTCATCCCGCTGCCCCACCCGGCGCAGATGAATGCGGTATTTATATTTCATCCGCTCATTAGCCGGGTTGAACAGGGCTTTTTCCTTCTCTTCAGACATGGAATAAATCTCCCTGCCCGGACTCACTTGAGCGCTCAGACTCTTGAGCATGAATGTGAGTCTTATCGGTGCGAGTTGCACAATCGTATAATTCCAAAACATCAACCAGATAAAAGGTGCGTTTGATTGTTGGATATTCCGAGAGTTTATAGCTCTTGAACATCAAACTCTTGCAGGAGCGGCAAAGCCCACAGAGTTTAATGTATTTGCCTTCATGGGCCACCCGCACCTTATTCTGGCAAATGGGCCGGGAGTCGTGACATTTAAGGCAATAGAATTCCTTAAAAACGGTTTTGCGCTTGTTTTTAGAGTTGTGACGCTTCAGAAAATCAATCAAATTTTGCCCGTAGACTAAAGCAGGCTTTCCCACATCTACAGTTTTAAGACCAGCCTTGTTGATCCATTTCCGTACGGTCTGGATATGCAGCCCCTTATCGGAGAAGAGGACGGAGATTTCCTCCAGCTCATAGGCGTACCAGTACCTTACGCGGTTATGCGGGTATAATCGACGCGACATGAGATTATCCCCGGTGTCTCTCAATCAGCCGCCGGATATCTTCAACTCGCCACGCGGTTGTTTTTGGCCCCAGCTTGACGGGTTTGGGAAACCGCCCGTCTTTCACGCCAGCCCACCATGTGGACTTGCTGACGGGAATGACTTTCAGGACCGTTGGTAAGCGGACAAAGCCAGTTTCGGGAAGGATGGGATGGGTCATTTTGCATCAACTCCGTTTTGTTAAAAACAGAGCCATCCAACTGTATCCTGTATATTTTTTGAAGATTGCTAGGGTTCCGAGCTTACCTAAATCAAGGTCGCGACCTTATATTTTTCTATTTTAAAATAATAAGTTAAAGGTCGCGACCTTCGGTTTGAATCAATCCTTTTCAAAAGCGATATTTCCGCCTTTTTTATCTTGCGGACGCCGTAAAAGCGTCACCATATTTTCAATAATTCGATCAGACTTTCCCTCCAAATCGGCAGGCCAGTGATCTGAAAGCCAACTATTAATCTCCTGAGCTAGAATCCGCTTTTTCGGATTAAGTTTTAAAGCCTTAACAGCTTCTAACATAAGGTTGAGATAAGGCGGTATATATTCCATTTCCGTTAAACTTAGTGGGCTTTCGTCCTGCGGTTGCTCAGTACCAAGCCTTTTTTGCTCATATTTTTTTACTGTGTCATAAAGCTCTTGTGGGAAATCGATATCATGCGTTTTAGCCCACTCTAAAAAATCTACAGGGTAAACATTAAAAGCGAGCGTCTTGGCATAATACGCATTCTCGATGAGTTCCCATAAACCTATGATGCCCTTAAAATTCGGGTTATTTTTAGCTTTTAAGGCCTTCATCAGACGTTGATGCTCTTGGAGATCATTATCGGGCGGTTCATAGCCTAACACTAAAAAGTGAGCTTGCGGCAAAGCCCATGTGGCCATTTTGCCCCAATGATTACAGTCGCAAGCATTGCCCCGATACTCTTCTATAGTTTTCGTTTTTGAAATAAGAACACCTCCAGCGCGACTGGTACTTAAAGGATCAGGCAATTTATTTGTCATAGATCAAAATTTAATGTGCTATGAAGGCCATGACAAATAATTTTGTCCCATAATGTCTAATAACGTCTGAATAACTAACACGATGTCCCTTTTAAAACTGGTCTACAATAATGAGCCTGACCTTTACGCCGAGACTGAGAAAGCCCTTGAATCCGGCGCTGATCCGAATGAACGAAGCCCTTACAATGAAACCCCTCTGAATGTCACAGCCCGGACCGGACGCTTTGACGTCGTAAAGCTTCTGATAGATCACGGGGCTACCAAAGAGCAGCTAAAATGGACGCCTCTTTTTGAAGCCGTGGCCTTTGGCAACCCTGATGATGTTGAGGAAGCCTTGAAACAGGGCGGGGATATTAAGGCCCGAGATTATTGGGACCGCACGCCGCTGCATCTGGCCATTCAGGCCGGAAAACCTAAAAAAGTCTCCCTGCTGATGCAATACGGTTCAAGTCTCCAAGAACGCGGACGCTGCGGTATGCTTGCACTTGAATACGCCTTTTATATTAAGGATGACGCGACCATGCTTGAATACCTCATTCAAAACGGTGCAAATATTAACGAATATAATGAGTTTGGAAACACTCCCCTGATTGAGGCCGTATCCCACAACGCGGTGGAATGTGTCAGGATGCTCGTAAAAGCGGGAGCCGATGTGCTTCAAAAGGATCGTTCTGCATATGAACCAACAACAGCGATTGGACACGCCAAAAACCCAGAAATTGCCATGATCCTCTTTGAAGCGGGCGATGACCTTAATGAAACCAGCGCCGAAGTCAGAGGCAAAATTCTCGGTTTTGGAAAAATTGAACAGCCGGAGATTACAAAAGAGGGGTATCTGCGCTCAAAATACCAGGTTTTCGGCACAAAAAACCCGGAACTGAGTCAGAATAAATTCTGGCGTGAAATGGTAAAAGCAAACTGCAACGCATGGAAGGCCCGCGATATATTCGGAGATACAGAAAACTTATCTGACCCACCCGTCTGGTGCTACAACCGCTTTGGCAAATCCATAAATAGGCTCCCGAGCGGCGATTTCATCGAAATCGGCGGGGAGCATGAAGATTACTATGACCCGGATTTCTGCATTTATAACGAAGTTTTTCACCATAAGGGCAACGGCGAGTTCGATATATACACCTACCCGAAAGAGATTTTCCCGCCTACGGATTTCCATTCAGCAACGCTGGCGGGCCATTATATCTACATAGTCGGAAACCTTGGTTATCGGGATGAACGAAAATATGAAGAAACCCCAGTCTACAGGCTGGACACCAAGACCTTCGCCATAGAAAAGATAGAAACATCAGGCGCAAAGCCGGGATGGATACACGGTCATAAGGCCACTTTAGAAGGGCATGATTCCATACAGATTAAAGGCGGTAAAATTGTAACTGTAGAAGATGAGGAACCAGTTACAACAAAAAACAGGATGATTTATGCGCTTTGTTTAAAAACCTTCAAATGGTCCTGTTTGGGTGAGGAAGAGTGGACTGAGTTTTTCCCCAAAGAGTATAAACAGGCCCGATTGACCGAAGGAATGCTTCTAAGTTCGGAATCTAAAGGAAAATGGCGTATCATTAAAGTTCTGGGCGTTGAACGCATTGACCTTAAAAAGGGTCAGACCGTCCAGATATTAGGTAAAAAATTTACTCTGGATAGAGATGATTACCTCTACGCTATCGGGGTATCCTATAGCCATGATTTTGAATCAAAAGACGATATGAAGGAAGCCGCACAAGACGGGGAATGGAAGGTTAAAGTCGGATTTATACCGCGCAGACCTTCCGAAGAAGATCAAATCCACGGCAATTATCTCGGGCGTAGCAAGGTTTCCGAAGCGGAACGTAAAACTTTTTTGGAGTGGAAGCTGCTTTTTGAAAAGGGCAAAGCCGGGATTTTTTAGCTTTTGCGATTGGCAAACTTACCCGTGATTACAGTCCCGCCTGACGCAATATCATCCAAATAATCCGCCCACCATTGCATCATTTCCCTGCGCTCAGGCAAGTATTCTGCATGGTTATACGTGCTTCTGATCTTATCCTGATCAGCATGGGCAAGCTGCCGTTCAATAACATCTCTATTAAATCGACGCTCATTCAAAATCGTCGAAGCCGTATGCCTAAAGCCATGAGGCGTAATCTTTTTATCGCCCCCATACCCCAAAATCTGCAAAACCTTCAGAAGCGTCACATCAGTGATGGGCTTATGCGGAGTCCGAAGACTTGGAAAAAGATAATCCGAGTGGCCTGTAAACCCCCGTAACTCTTGCAGGATCGCTATTGATTGACTGGCGAAAGGCACAACATGATCACGGTCCATTTTCATGCGGCCAGCCGGAATACGCCATAGCTTGTGCTCCCAATCAATCTCCTCCCACACCGCATTTCTGAGTTCTCCCGGCCTCACAAATGTTAAAACCAGCAATTTCAACGCTAAGCGAATATAACTATGACCGTGATAGCCCTCCAGCTTCATGAGAAAATCAGGCAACTCGCTCTCTTTCAAATGAGGGCGGTGCTTCCTTTTCGGCGGTTTGATGAATTTTGAGCGTCCCGCTGCCGGATTATTGGAACAAACGCCTTTCAAAAGCCCATAATCAAAAATCGCCTCGCATCTCTGACAGATGCGCTTGGCCACATCAGGCGCTCCTCTCTTTTCAACAAGGCTGATGACCGCAATGATCTCTGCGGCCGTGATCTGCTCAAGCTGCTTATAGCCAATAAGGGGGAAAACATCATCTTCCAGTGAGCGCAGTATGTTTTTTGCGTGCTTAGGCACCCAAACGCCTTTACCATGCCACTCACGCGCGACGGCCTCAAAAGTCGTTTTCGACTTTTCTGAAGAATTAAAGTGCTGCGTTTGTTTATGCTTATTCGGGTCTATGCCCTGCTGAAGCAAATCTTTGATTTCATCACGTATCTTTCTAGCCTGAGCTGTGCCCACATAACTTGGGCGGCCTTTAGGGCAATAGGGACCGATTGTATAAGTATTGGTTTTACCCTGAAATGTATAAGGATATTGCCAGACTTTGGCACCTGTTGGACGAATAAGCAGCCTCAGCCCGCCTTCATCACAAAGTTTGTATGGTTTGTCTTTCGGCTGGGCAGAACGAATTTCAGCTTCACTAAGCTTTTTAATGAGTTTGGGCATGACCAGTTCCTTTTTTAGGGTACAGAAACAAAATCGAACTGGTTATACCCTTTACTGTACCCTGAAAATTCTTGGAATTTAAAAAACAATTCTGGACCGCATCGGATTGAAATGCGTGTTTATAACTTATCTTTCAATGAGTTATGGACCATATCGGATTTTATCGGAGAAAGAAGTGGTTGCGGGGGCAGGATTTGAACCTGCGGCCTTCAGGTTATGAGCCTGACGAGCTACCGGGCTGCTCCACCCCGCGTCACCTAAGAATTGCCGGATTGCTCCGGTGAGTTGGGTTATATAGGGACTAGCCGCATAAATCAAGGGTCTGCGGCCACTTTTCCCGCCATCCTCAAAAAACCGCCGCCCGAGAGCGAAAAAACAGCCCAAAAGACTGAAAAACCGCCCTATTGCGCGTCGCGGATGATCGTCGGCTGGATGATGATTTGCAGGTCCTTGGCCTTCTTCTTGGCGTCCTTGTCGGAGAACAGCGCCCCCATCACCGGAATCTCGTGCAGGAACGGCACGGTCCGCACCGGATCTTCCTTCGGCAGCGTAACGTGCGTCTGAAGATAATACGGGCAAGGGCTGGCCATAAGCTGCTCGACCGTCAACGGGAAAACGGCCCCAAGCGTCTGGATGCCCTTCGAAGCGTTATTAAAGCCCTGCTGGCTCCAGATGCTGTTGCGCGCCCCCTCCGGCCCCTGATAGCGCGTACCGAAGGCGCCCAGCTCGTCGCGTCCCACCGTGACCTCCTTGCCCTCCTCGTGCAAAACATGCTCGCCGTCCACCCAGCGGTCATGCGTCCACCAGACCGTCAGCTTCCAGTCGCGGTATAGCGAAAAGATCAGGTATTCGCTGGGCAGAATGACCTGCCCCATCCCGTCTTCAAGCCACATCGCGTGGAACGTGCCGTCGCCCGGCCCTTCGAGAATCTTGGCGCTGATCAGGACCTGCCCCTTCTTGGTCGTGCCCGTCCGCACGCCCAGCTCGACGCCTTGCGATTCCGTGGCGATGAATTTGCCCTTGGTCGGGTCCTTCTGGGTCTTGGGGCCCTTATCCTTGCCGCCCCCGCCGCCCAGCGACATACCGCTGCCGCCCAGCACGTTATTGAGCGCGCCCATGGCCATGCCCTTCGCCTGGCCCTTGATCTTGTCCTTCATCGCCGCGCCGGAGCCGACCTCGCTATTCGCGCCAACAAGAATGGATTTCGGAGCCTTGGGAACCACGCAAGCCCCCTTCTGAACGGGCGCCGCGCTCTTCTGCCCCTCGGCGGGCGCTGCGCAACCGTAACCGGCCGGACAGGTCAGAGTCGTGGCCTCGCCCGCGTCCTGCGCAGACTTGATGCAACTCTTCAAACAGTTGTAATACGCATCGCGGGCGTTCTCATAGACCTGCCGTTGGCGCTGAACGTAATCAGCCGACGAACGGGCTCCGGCCTGTGCGGATTCAAGCTCCTGCCGCCCCCGCTCGACCAGCGGGCCGAAATGGTCGATATTCCGCTGCGCATCCGCGTTTTGCTGCCCCGCCCGCTCATAGGCGTCCCTTTGCGCCCGGGAGGCGTTGCCGCTCAGGCCCCTTTTGAGAATTTTTTCCGTCTCGCGGAAAATTTTCTGCGACTCTTCAAGCCGCTTTTGGTTATCGCGGAGCGCAGCCTGCTTGTTGCGCACCTGCTCGTCCCACCAGCGCTTGCTCTCCTCGCCGTCTTCAAGGAAACGCTCCTCCTGAAGCATCTTCGCGTACTCGCGCGCGCACTTGCGGCGGCAAATCTCGTCGGCGATCGTCTCGCCGTCACGCGGCTTGACGCGACCGTCATCCGTGGTCTCCGGCGGCGCGACATCGACCGGCTGGCCGTTATCGCCGACCAGCCCCGTGGGCCCCTGCGGCCCCAAAAGCCCGACCCGTGCGCATTCGCGCTCCAGCTTGGCTGCAAAATCCTGCATTTTCTGAATGAGTTGCAGGTGCTGATCTCTGGCCTCACCGTCCAGCTGCCCGTTCTCGATAATCATATTGCGGATTTTGACCCTGAACCCGATGATCCAGCTGTTACAGATCAACTCCCCGGAATTGAGCGCCAGTTCGCCCATTGCGCCGCTTGCCCCACGCACAGTATCAACTTTGCCTCGGCCGAATGTCCCGGCATAGGCGGTCAGTTCAGACTGCAGCGCGTCGCCCATATTCTGGGTCTGCTCGTCCATGCCCAACTCGCCGAGCACCTTGCCGGTCAGACCCGCGTGCGCGGCGGTGGCGGAAAAGAAAAAAACGAGCGAAAGCGCGATAAGAAAAAACCTTTTGGCCATGGGACGCCTCAAAAATTGTAAAATATTATTTCAATATACAGTTCGATTTAGCCCATTTTATTTGCCAAGGTCAACCAAGATTGACTTTTAAGCGCCCGCTCCCCTATTCTGGCCCTCGGAACAACTCACCGGGGGTGCGCGGAACTTAAGGCGCTGAGAGCAAACCCTTCGGACCCGAACCGGATCATGCCGGCGTGGGGAGCGTGAGAGGCAGGAATGGAAAACGGCGAAATCACGAGCATCACGATCGAAGGCGCGGGCGTCATGGGCCTGACCTGTGCCTATCTGCTGGCCGAAGCCTTCCCCGAAACCGAAATCACGATCATCGACCCGGCGGGCTTCCCCGCCGATAACGCAAGCCGCATGGCGGGCGGAATGCTGGCCCCCTATTGCGAGTGCGACCACCTGCCCCCCGTCTACATCCCCGCCGGATTGGAAAGCATCGCCTTCTGGCGGGATTTTTCAGAAAAAACGGGCAAAAGCATTGAATTCCAGGAGCAAGGCAGCCTCCTCCTCGCCCACGCCGAGGACCGCCATATGCTCGAACGCCTCCGCGCCGTTCTCCCGCCGGATAACGCGGGAACGCCCGCCGATCTGGCGCACACCGAACCCCTTCTGGCCGAACGCTTTAAAACCGGCCTCCTGATCGAGGGCGAGGCGCACCTCCACCCCCGCAAGACGATGGAGGCGCTGGTCAAGGCGGTGTACGAAAAGAACGTGACGCTGACCGAGAAAGAAAGCGCGGGCGGCACGCCGGGCATACGCATCGACGCGCGCGGCTTGGGCGCGCAGGATGACCAGCCGGACCTGCGCGGCGTCAAGGGCGAGATCCTGATCGTCCGCAACCCGGAGTTCAACCTGAAGCGCCCCGTGCGCCTGATGCACCCGCGCTATCCGCTCTATATCGTTCCGCGCGAGGGAAACATCTTCATGATCGGCGCGACGATTATCGAAAGCGCCGACGATCACGTCAGCCTGCGCTCCGGCCTGGAGCTGATGAGCGCGTTGTACAGCCTCCACCCCACCTTCGCCCACGCCGAGGTGCTGGAGATGAAGGCGGGCGTGCGCCCCGCCTATGCCGATAACCTGCCGCGCATAAGCCGCGAAGGGCAAACGATCCGCGCCAACGGCCTGTTCCGCCACGGCTTCCTGCTGGCCCCCGCGATGGCGGCATGCATTAAGGATATGATCGAAGGCAAAGAGAACACCCTGATACCCCTGTTCAACAAGGAGAGAGACTATGAAAATCATCCTCAACGGCGTCGAAAAACCGCTTAAGGCCGAAATTCCGGTCATCAACCTTCTGGAACAAGAAGGATACGCGGAGAAAATCGTGGCGGTCGCCGTCAACGGCGCCTTCGTTCCCCGCTCCCAACACGCTAAAACCACCGTCAAGAGCGGCGACAAGATCGAAATCGTCGCGCCGATGCAGGGGGGCTAGAACACGATATGGCCCAGCCGCTCGCTATCGGCGAAACCATCTTGCAATCGCGCCTCTTTCTGGGCACGGCGGGATACCCCTCGCCCGAAATTCTGCGCCAAGTGATCGAGGCTGCAAGGCCGGGCCTCATCACCGTCTCCCTGCGCCGGGAAAACGCGGCGGGCAAGGGCCAGAAATTCTGGGACATAATTAAAAACCTCGGCGTGCCCGTCCTGCCCAACACCGCCGGATGCCATGGGGTGGCCGAAGCCATCACCACGGCGGAAATGGCCCGCGAAATCTTCGGCACCAACTGGATCAAGCTGGAGGTCATAGGCGACGATTACACCCTCCAGCCCGACCCTTACGGCCTTTTAGAAGCAACCGAACAGCTCATTTTAAAAGGCTTCCGCGTTTTCCCCTACATGACCGAGGATCTGATCCTCGCGCAACGCCTCGCCGCGCTCGGCTGCGATATCCTCATGCCGTGGGGGGCTCCCATCGGCTCGGGTCGGGGATTGAACAACACCTACGAACTCAAACTCCTGCGGGACCGTTTCCCCGAAAAGACGCTCGTGATCGACGCCGGCATCGGCGCCCCCTCCCACGCCGCGCAGGCGATGGAAATGGGGTACGACGCGGTCTTGCTGAACACCGCCGTAGCCAAGGCGGGCGATCCGGTGAAAATGGCGCTGGCCTTCGCCAAGGCCATAGACGCGGGCCGCGCGGCCTATCTCTCCGGCATCATCGCGCCGCAGGAACGCGCCACCCCCTCCACACCGCTCATCGACCGCCCCTTCTGGCATCAGGAAAACTGAACCCTTGGACGGGCCAGATAGACGCAAACCGAACTCATGTGGATAACCGCGCACCCCTCGTACGCCCGCAAAATTCTAATATTTTAAACGGAAACGAAACGCCCTGATCGAAAAAATTCCGAAACGTACGCATTCATATATCAACGGGGCAGGCCCCCGCTTATCCACAAACACACCAAGCCGAATAAACCATTGAAAACAATTTTTTACGAAATGAAATCTATATTTCGTCCGAAAGCCGGATCGGGAAAATCCACAGATCGGGGAGAATATGAAAATGCAAAAGATCAAAAAATCTTCGAGCGCACCCGGCTGTTTTGAATCAAAAATCCGAAGCGCCGCTTATCCACAAACCGCGCGATGCGCCTGAACCTCCGATGCGCCAACAACAAAACGGGGGCCCCGCAAGGCCCCCGCTCGAATAGTTTTCAGAGATTGGCAATTACGTACCGACCACGAACTTGGCGACGATCGCCACCAGCAGGATCGCCACGATATTGGCGATCTTGATCAGCGGGTTGACCGCCGGACCGGCGGTGTCCTTATAGGGGTCGCCGACCGTGTCGCCCGTGACGGCGGCCTTGTGGGCTTCGGAGCCCTTACCGCCGTAATGGCCTTCCTCGATATATTTCTTGGCGTTATCCCAAGCACCGCCACCCGAAGTCATGGAAATCGCCACGAACAACCCGGTTACGATCGTGCCCAGCAGCATCGCGCCCAACGCCTGGAAGCCCGCCATCATGTCGCCGCTCAGCAGCGTCACGACCGCAAACACCACCACAGGAGCAGCCACAGGCAGCAGGGAAGGAATGATCATTTCCTTGATCGCCGCGCGGGTCAGAAGATCGACCGCCTTGCCGTATTCGGGCTTGCCGGTGCCTTCCATGATGCCGGGGATTTCCTTGAACTGGCGGCGCACCTCGACCACGACAGACGATGCGGCGCGGCCCACGGCCGTCATGCACATCGCGCTGAAGAGGTAGGGCAGCAACCCGCCGAGGAACAGGCCGATCACGATATAGGGGTCCTGCAACGGGAACGTGATGTTCGCATATTGCGGCAGGTAGTGCTTGATCTCCTCGGTGTAACCCGCGAACAGCACCAGCGCAGCCAGACCGGCGGAACCGATGGCATAGCCCTTGGTGACCGCCTTGGTCGTGTTCCCCACGGCATCCAGCGCATCGGTCGTCTCGCGCGTCTCGGAGGGCAGCTCGGCCATTTCCGCGATCCCGCCCGCATTGTCCGTCACCGGACCGTAGGCATCGAGCGCCACGACCATCCCGGCCAGCGAAAGCATCGCGGTTGCCGCGATGGCGATCCCGTAAAGGCCCGCGATCGTGAACGCAACCCAGATCCCGGCGCAGATGATCAGAACCGGAATTGCGGTAGCTTCCATCGAAATGGCCAGTCCCTGAATGACGTTCGTGCCATGGCCCGTTTCCGAAGCCTTGGCAATCGTCCGAACCGGACGGAACGCGGTGGAGGTGTAGTACTCCGTGATCCAGACCAACAGGCCCGTAACGGCCAAACCGGCCAGAACGCACATGTAAAGGTCGTTGATGCCCAGCACCCGGCCGTTCGCCAAAGGCAGATCGGCGGGAATGCCCATGCCGTACATACCCAAAGCGATCAGAACGGCGGAAATAAGCGCGCTGGCGATAAAGCCCTTATAAAGAGCACCCATGATGTTCCGGCTCGGCCCCAGCTTGACGAAATATGTCCCGGCGACGGACCCGATAATGCTCAGCGCACCGATCAACAGCGGCAAAATCATCATCGACTCGACGACCGACGGCGCGAACGCGCTGAACGCGATCAGCATGGTCGCGACAACCGTAACCGCATAGGTCTCGAACAGGTCGGCGGCCATCCCGGCGCAGTCGCCCACGTTGTCGCCCACATTGTCGGCGATAACGGCGGGGTTGCGCGGATCGTCCTCGGGAATCCCGGCCTCGACCTTACCCACGAGGTCCGCGCCGACATCGGCGCCCTTCGTGAAGATCCCGCCGCCCAGACGCGCGAAGATGGAAATCAGGGACGCGCCGAAGCCCAGAGCCACAAGGCCCTCAAGAATCTTGCGCAGGATATGCATCCGCTCGGCACCCACAGCAGCGTCGAGACCGAACGCGGCCTGCAGGCCGAAATAATAAAACGCTACGCCCAGAAGCCCAAGACCGACCACCAGCATCCCGGTCACGGCTCCGGCCTTGAACGCGATGTCCAGCGCCTTTTCCATGCTCACGGTCGCGGCCTGCGTCGTGCGCACGTTCGCGCGCACCGACATCATCATCCCGGCATAACCGGCAAGCCCGGAGCATCCGGCGCCGATCACGAAGCCAAGGGCCACATGCCCGCCCAAAAGCGCGAACAGCAAGATGGCGACGAGGATACCGACGATCCCGATCGTGGTGTACTGGCGGTTGAGATATGCCGCCGCGCCCTCTTGAATCGCGCCCGAAATCTGGCGCATGCGCTCGTTTCCGGTATCGGCTGAAAGAATTTGTTTCGCAGCCACGACACAATATAAAAGAGCCAGGAACCCGCAAAGCGTGATGACGAGAGAGATGAGCGACATTAAAACCTCACTTTTGATATTTTTAGGATCAACGCACCCGGATCAATCCGGAAAACCGTAAAACCGTTTCTCAACCGGCTTACTCGACAGGACGGGTGGGTTTAACCCACTGAAACGCGTGGCAATTCGTTTGTCCCGGGCCCGATTGTAAAAAATTACAACAAGCCTCTCCATTAGCCTTCAATGGCCAAAAGATCATGCGTTATACGTTGCCCGCAAGGCCTCGGCAAGACATTTTTTTGGCGGCCGGAACGCCGGCCGCCAAACTATGATACATCGCGTTTTTAAGTGCAAAGATATGGAATTAAAGAATATACAAGGCAAGGAGCCGGGGGTGAATTAATCGTCCCCGCCATCCTTCTCGGCAAGGTCCAGAACGTCATCCGCATTGTCGTTGGACGATCTTTTTCTAACCTTGGGAATGGTGCGCTCAAGTTCGTCAGGAACGAACATCACACCACCGGACGCAGAAGCATAGGCTCTCATTATACCCTCCCGACATTGACGTCATTGCATGGGCTTATGTGAGAGATATTTTACGGCGCTTCCCGCCCCTTCACCAAACAAACGATGCGCTGCAAAGCACAAATAATGTGACGCACCGCAACGAAATTCCGGACAAAAAAGAACGGGGAGCGGCACAAAACCGCCCCCCGTCCAAAATTCCGACGTAAAAGCTTAGCCGGTAACCTTAAGGTTAGCAGCAGCTTTTTTACCGCGATTTTCGCGAATCTCGTACTGGAGCTTTTGCCCCTCTTTGAGGGTCTGCAAACCGGCCGCTTCGACAGCCGAAATGTGAACAAAGACATCCGGGCCGCCATTATCGGGCACGATAAAGCCAAATCCCTTGTTCGGGTTAAACCATTTTACGACACCACTTTGTTCCATCTCGAGAACTCTCCAAAAATAAAAATTAAAACAAGCTCTTTAGAAATGCTCGAGCTTTAGTAAAAGCACAGAAGTTCCAAAGATCAATGACAGGATTTAACGGTTTTTTTGCCCCTTCGCAACAACAAATTCATCCAAAAAGGCAACCGAAGGGCGTTTAGCCTATGGATAATCCCCCGCAAGCCCTCCGCGTCGGCTTCATTTGCCCCGGGAAAGCTGTTAGCGTGGCAGGATCACAGCCGCCCGCGTCCGGCGCGGCTCCTTATGTTCTGAGTGTAATAGCGGCCTCTGAAACCATGAACAAACCCGCAGACGTTCTTGAGCGCTCGGCCATCCCCGCCGGAAAAATCTTCCTCAAGGCGGGGGAGGAAAATTCACGCGCCTACGTGATTCAGGCCGGCTTGATCATATCATTTATGGAAATTAATGGGCGGAAGGTCGAGGTCGAACGCCACGGCCCCGGCACGATCATCGGCGAGCTGTGCCTGATGGTGGACGCGCCGATCGTGCTCAGCTACGAGGCGCTCGAACCCACCACGGTCGTGACGATCACGCGCCAGGACTTCCAGAAACGCCTGACCCGCGTGGACAAGACGGTGGTCAAGATCCTGACCCACACGGTCGAAAAACTCGCCGCCCACGAAAAGGTGGAGATCGAAAAGGCCATCAAACGCTCCGAGATCGACGACATGGCGCAGGCCCTCGCCCTCTCCATTCTCAAAAGCCGGAAATTGAGCGTGGACCAGCAGATCGAATACGAGCGCATGATCCTCCCGCCGATCAACGACATGATCAAGGCGATCAAAAAATTCAAGGAAGAAACCAGCGCTTAGCCCCTAAGACGTGCACAATGCCATGTCCGTGACCGCGAACGCGACGCGAAACCGGAGGCGCTTCGCGGCAAGGTCAAGGAGGCCTATCTGGGGATCGGACCGCGCGTTCCGCGCGGGTCATCGCCGCGACGCCCTAGACGCGGCAAAGATGTGGGGCACGAACCCGATGCGTAACGCGACCACATCAAGTGTTGCTCAATGAATTCACTTTGCGATCCTACTATTGAGCATGACAATCCGCGCTCAGCATACTCCTTGGAGAAGTACGATTTTTTTTGTGCGATGATGCGCAAGAACATACTGTAGAAACGTAGAGTGGAAACTTATATCCGAATAACAAATGCTGAAAGCAGAACAATCAAAGAGACTAGTAACTTCCTTCGTGCTTGGTTCGATGGCGATTTTTATCGGACTTGAAGTAGCAAAGGTACTACTTGATATTTTGGAGGGTGCGCTGTTCTCGCTAGCTGTCTATGACCACCCGGCATACGCTTCAAGACTTATCGCGCCTCCCAGTGCTGTAGAGCTAGGCTCTGTAATGTTTTGGCTCGCACTAAGAACGTGGTTCCTAGATTGGAAGAATAGTTCTTCGCCAAACAACAATACTTTTTGGTCCGAGCATTTTTTTCCGGTTGTGGCTGTATACGCATGCTACTTTTCGTTTACCCAGCCCACTACAGAAGCTTTTCACATCACTATTAAGAACACTGATGATTCCATCTTCATGGAATATGTGTTTGGCCTCCTTCGCTCAACAGTAATGCTTCTACCAGTATTCGCCTACTATGCGTACTCTCTGGTTAACAACCGCATGGCCGTCACATTTCGATTCCTTCCCTTGGTTCACGCCATGTACGCACTTCGACTTTCTCTTTTATCAGCACTTCTACTGTTTTTTATTTTGGCGATTAGCTTTCTTTCCCTTTCCATAAGGCAGGGCGCTGGCGCTACGCTCTCATTAGGCGGCTTTCTCGATGTTAATATCTTATTTCTTGTCTATTCTGTTTATCTCCTGACGCTATCAAAAGGAGCTGATTTCACAAATGATGCCGTAAGAAGCAATTTTCTAGCCGTACTGATATTAAATTTATGGCTATACATTTTTGCAATACTTCTCTTGCCTCGATAGACAAGGCGTATTTCGTGGATCATTTTCGGCAACTGTCACACCCACAAAACTCTCTGTAGAACTTTTGGGCTAGCTCGCCCCTTATGGCTTTCGCTTTCAACGTCAACAAGTCATGCGACCTTGTGACAACGTCAAATGCATTGTTGAACTCGCCTAGCCTGCCTCCAGCAATGTGGAGGCTTTCGTGCGTAACTGTCAACAATAGTTCAAACATGTCTTTACATGCGAGCTCCGCCCCATACCAGTCGACATCTACTGCAACTTTCTCCTGTGAGGAACTACTCAACCAAGTGAAACCTCTATTGCCTTTGATGGGAGAGTCACAGGTGCTTGGAACGTTTTGGGATGCGCCTTGCGCGGACAGGCTCGCTGTCACACAGTCCAGCTGCATTAGGGGGTCTCTCTCTGGTACCGGTAAGCCAGTATTGTGGCGCACGAAAATGGCTATTTCGTCAACTTGCTTTTGAGTCCGTCCATCAGGGTCAATCAAGTCCAAAGGACTGGCAAGTACATAAAGATAGGTGTTTATGCCACCATCAAGCCCGATCCTATCGCTCGATATATACCGTCTCCGATAACCGAGTTGTAGTATCGGTGCCAGTTGTAAAAAAGAGCACTCTCTGCGTCGAAATACTGACCGGGGAAGCGGAGGTTGACGGTGGTCGTTCCTGTTGGAGCTTCTTTGCCGAATGCGCCGGAATCCCAAGTCCAGACCGTGCTGCCGCCCGCGTTCGTGCCATAGCGCGGCGTCATCAAATGATCCGTATGCAGATAGGTCAGCACTTCGGGCGATCCGGCATCAATCTCCGCCAGCGGCTCCCCGTTCAGCCAAACATACTCGCGGATCAGATTGCCCCGCCCGCCGGCGGCTCGCCCCCGGCCTTGTCCTGATGCGGGCAACAGCTGTTGCCCTCCTTGGAGGAACAGCCCATCACGCGCCCCATGAGCGAGAGCAGCACCGCCCCGATCATCAGCACGGCAAAGCTCACCCCGACCTTCACAAAGGTTTGCCCCGAGACGCTCTCGGGAAACCACACATAGGCCAGCGCCACGATCATCAGCGACACGACCAGAAAACCGCTCAGAACGACGATATAAGACGGCACGCTTTTCATATTGCCCCCAAGAAACGAAGGAGTCCGGGATTGAACTCACAACCAAAGTGTACCCCGCCCCCAAATTTCAGACAAGCAAGACTAAAAAGAACAAAACTAGAACGCCTTCCCAATTCATGCTATAAACAGGGAATGACGATTCCCGCCCGAAACGACGCCCCCGCCATCCCCCTGAAAGCCAGGGGCGCCGCCGCCAACCCCGTCGGCCGCTTTGAAAAACTGGACCTCAGCGGCGAAGGGGCGAGCGGCGCCGACTGGCCCAGCGACCCGGCGGAGGACGCGCCGCGCCCCCTCAAGACCGAATTTTTCCGCGACCACAGCAAATCCGTGCTGGTCTATAACGACAGCCCCGACATCGGCCCCGGCGTGATGCTCAACCCTTACCGGGGCTGCGAACACGGCTGCATCTATTGCTTCGCCCGCCCCAACCACGAATATCTCGGCCTCTCCGCCGGGCTGGACTTTGAAAGCAAAATCTTCGTGAAGACCGAGGCACCCGCCCTGCTCCGCCGCGAGCTCAACGCGAAAAAATGGACCCCGCAGACGATCGCCCTGAGCGGCGTGACCGATTGCTACCAGCCCGTCGAACGAAAACTCCACCTCACCCGCAAGTGTCTGGAGGTGCTGGCGGAATTCCGCAACCCCGTCGGCCTGATTACCAAAAACCACCTCATCACCCGCGATCTGGATATTCTGCAGGATATGGCGCGCTGGAACGGGGTAAGGGCCTATATCTCCCTGACCACCCTCCAACCGGACTTAGTCCACTTGATGGAGCCGCGCACCTCCGGCCCCGCCGCCCGCCTCCGCGCCATCGAAACGCTGGCGAAGGCCGGAATCCCGGTGGGCGTCATGACCGCACCCGTGATCCCCGGCCTGACCGACCACGAACTGCCCGCCCTGCTAAGGGCCGCAAGCGAGGCCGGAGCGCAAACGGCGGGCTATATCGTCGTGCGCCTCTCCCACGGGCTCAGAGGGCTATTTCAAGACTGGTTGGAACAAAACCTGCCGCTCAAAAAAGACCGCGTTCTGGGCCGCATCCGCGACCTGCGCGGCGGACAATTAAACGATACGCGCTGGGGCGTTCGCAAAACGGGCGAGGGCCCCTACGCCGACCTGATCGCGCAAACATTCAAACAGAACGCCAAAAAATACGGCCTCGATAAGCCCCTGCCGCCCCTCTCGACCGCGCACTTCCGCCGCATCCCCGAGGACGGGCAGATGAGCTTGTTTTAGGGCGGACAGCTGTGCTTTTGGCGCTTTGGGGCCGTCCGTGATAAGATCGACCCCATGCAGGCAGATTTCGGTAAAAATTCGCACATAACCATAAGGCAAATCGGCCAAGGCGATTGGGCGGACTACCGCGATTTTTATACAGGCCTCAGTGATCCGCATCATTTCAGCGGCCTTCTGGCCGGAAAAGACCCGGAGGATTCGGCAACGTGGCAGGACTTGTTGAGCGCAACAGCCGCTCGGGATGACTTTGTGATGTTCGGCCTGTATGACCGGAACAAAATGATCGGGCAGACCTCGATCCAGATGGTAAACGCCAACGGGAAAACAGCCGCCCTCCTCGCCGGATCGGAAATCGCCGACGATTATCGCGGGCAAAGACTGGTCGATAAGCTCTATCAGGCCCGGCGTGAGTATCTGAGCAATTCGGGCTTCTCAGGCGAAATTCTCACAACCATCCGCCCCGAAAACACGAGATCGCGAGCCGTCGCCGCCCGCAACGGCTTTATCGACACGGGCCGAACGGACGATCACGGCTACTGCATCTATACTCCGGAACCCCCGGTCTAAAAGCAAAAAACCCCGCATCAAGGATGCAGGGCCGCTTAATCTTTGTAACTTCGCAAACAGGTTTGAAACGGAGATGAGCTCGGAAGACCCGGCAGCGATCTACTCTCCCACGCCTTAAGACGCAGTACCATCGACGCTAAGAGGTTTCACGGTCCTGTTCGGGATGGGAAGGGGTGTTGCACTCTCGCTATAACCACCGGGTCATCCGAACTCATCGTGTTCCAAGTATATTCAAAAAAAATGTCTTACAAATCGCCTGTCAAAATCAACGGATTGACCGCTGCGCGTGACCCGTAAAGGACAATCCCGAAGGATTATACCTTTGCGGATAAGAATTCAAGCCGATCGAGCAATTAGTACTGGTTAGCTTCACGTGTTGCCACGCTTCCACACCCAGCCTATCAACGTCGTAGTCTACAACGGCTCTGATAGGGAGTCCTAGTATTGAGGTTAGTTTCCCGCTTAGATGCTTTCAGCGGTTATCTAGTCCGTACATAGCTACCCAGCGCTGCTCCTGGCGGAACAACTGGTACACCAGAGGTACGTCCACCCCGGTCCTCTCGT